>CAVYHN010000001.1:0-42979 GCA_963768295.1 uncultured Gammaproteobacteria bacterium
GACGCTCGGTATGACCGAAAGCACGGCCATGACCGAGCCCCAGAACACGGCGTTGTCTATCCCTGCAACCGCGAAAGCGATGCCGGCAAGACCACCTTGTAATATACCGATCAACAACGAACCTTTTAGTGTTGCCCGCGTTACCGAGGTAAATTTTTCCAGCATCAGGTTTTCATCCTCACTGCCCAGCGGCAGGTAGTAGAGAATTTTCCTGATCAGCTTTACGCCGTCCATCTGAAAAAAGTACAGGGTGTATAAAAACACGAAGGACATGAACAGGAAGTTCGCCGTACCAAGAGTCGCCGAAGATAGTCCGTTCACGATCAATTTACTGATTGATCCAACCAGTTGCCCCGCTTTTTCCAGGATGATTTCACGGTAAGGCAGCAGCTGTTCGTAAAAAGGCAGGTGCTGCAGATAAGCGCTAAGACTGTCAGGCTGATCGATATATTGTTTGACCCAGGGGGTAGCCGACTGGCCGACGTCTATCGCCTGCGCCACGATGATAGCGATCAAAAACATCACCGGGATCAACACCACTACTATCACCAGCAACATCGTGGTCGCCGAAGCTAAATGCCTGCGTCCGCCGAACCAGTATTTCAGGTGCCGATAAAAGGGGCGCGCCAGTGCGCTGAACAACCCGGCCAGAAAAATCGCCATCAGGAACTGCGAAATCATTGAAAAGAAAAGTGCTGAAATAGTAATCGTCATCAACACCAGGATTGACTTGTTTACGGTGTCTTGATTCATTAATTAACTCCTTAACAATTGCGGCCATCGCATCTCATGATTTTGTCGATTCCAACCCGGCTAAGCGGGTTGGTGGAGGCCATAGGTCGCTTCCAGGTTCACAGACACTCGCAATCGGCGATGTCCATCAGCCTGGAGTAGAGAGCTTACAGGTAATCCAGCTCGAACGGATAGTCGGATAACACCACCGGGCCGTCGGCGCTGAGCCAGACTGGCTGTTCCAGTTTTACGCCCTCATGTCCGCCGAGTTCGCCGACGTAACACTCGATACAGACCACCATGTTTTCTTCGAAGACGCCGTCGTAGGCGCCCCACTCCTCGTCTTCGCGATACCAGATGAACGGGTACTCGACGCCGAGGCCGCAACCGTGCGCGACGTCGGCATAGCGGTTGGGAATGCATTCCTGCGGTAGCTGGTAAGCCTTGTCCGAGTATTCAAGAAAACCAAGGCCCGGCTTTAGCAGCTCGGTATTATGCTGCATTTGCTGGAAGGCAAGTTCGTAAAGCCGGCGTTGCTCGTCGCTGGGCTTTTTGTCACCGACCACCCAGCTGCGCGAAATATCGTTGTAGTAACCCATCGGACCGATCAGGTCGGTGTCGAAGGCGATCATGTCACCATTTTCGATGACGCGATCCGAGGTTTCCTGGAACCAGGGATTGGTGCGCGGCCCGGTGCTCAACAGCCGGGTTTCCGGATATTCGCCGCCGCGCTGGATACTGCCATCGATTAACAAGGCCAGCGCATCGGCTTCGCGCATGCCGGGTTGCAGGCGCTCACGCATCGCCGCGACGCTATTTTCGCAGGTTTGCAACGAGCGGCGCAGCACTTCGACTTCATCCAGCGACTTGCGCGCGCGCGCCAGCTCCATGATCGACTGGCCTTCGACCAGCTGCAGCGATTGCCGCTGGCTTTCCAGCACCAGGGTCAGATCGGCGCGGTCGATGGCGAGCCGATTGTCGGCAATCCCCTTTTCGCGTAGCAAGGAAATCATCGACGTCGCCCAGCGCCGGCCCATTTCGCTGGCGCGATGACCGACCGCCATGAAATCGGTGGTCAGCGCGGGGCGGATATCGTCGACGAATCCGCGCGATAAATGTGCCGAGCTCGGCAGCTCGAACAGCACCGTCTCGCCGCTGGCGAACAGCACCGCGTAGCGGCAAATATTGTGCATGGTCCAGACCTGCATGTTGCGCGTGCCGGTGGCGTAGCGTATATGCACCGGATCGAACAACACGATCGCCGCGCAATCGGCTTCGATCAGGCGTTGCCTGACCTGCTCTACCCGGTAGGCCTGGATGCCACGCTGGGTGTCGGCGTCGACGATCGACGGGAAAGCGTCATTCATGTTCAGGTCGGATCTCGATTGGGACGACAGGCCAATAATACAAGCCGTAGCGAATAAATCGACATTTTTCAGAGCGGATGACGCGACGGCCGCTTCGGCGTATTCTTGTCGTCATAAAAACACCAAAGAGGGGTACGAATATGAACCTGGAACGCGTGCTTTTTGGGTTTGTTATTATTCTGGCGTTGACCTTCACCTTCGCCTTCTTCATGGGCGACATCGACAACGCCAGTCACCACAACGTGTGGATGCTGACGATCGCAATCCTGATCAACCTGATCGCCACCGGCCTCAAGCTCGGCGATCGTTCCCAGGTAGGCGCGCTGTTGCTGGCAAGCAGCCTGGTGGTCGACGTGCTGCTGATCGCCGCGCGCGTGGTCTGGATCGTCGCCGAAAACGAGACCGCCTCGGGTCCGGGCCCGGAATCTATCGCCAACATCGTCTCGCTTGCCGGTGGCGCGTTGATCGCGAGCCTGGTCACCGTCGTCATCCTGGTCGGCGACACCCTGATTTCACGCCGCTAGGATAACGCGATGGCAAGCACTTCAGAACTCGACCGGGTGTCCATGGTCGTGCTGCGCTATATGCGCGGGCCGATCTTTGCGCTAATCGTCGTTTACGCCATCGGCATCACCGGCATGGCCCTGATGCCGGGGCAGGACACCGACGGTAATCCCGCGAACATGAGCCTGTTTCACGCGTTTTACTTTTTCACCTATACCGCTACCACTACCGGCTTCGGTGAAATACCGAACGAGTTCACCGACGCCCAGCGGCTGTGGGCCATCGTCTGCATTTACATGGGCGTGATTGCCTGGCTCTACGCCATCGGTTCGATTTTCCGCCTGGTGCAAAATCCCCACTTTCTGCTGGCGCTGAACGAGCATCGCTTCGCGCACTCGGTGCGCGGTATCCGGCAACCCTTTTTCATCGTCTGCGGGTTCGGCGATACCGGCAGCCTGCTGGCGCGCGGCTTGAACGACCACTGGCTGCGCGGCGTCATCATCGACACCGACCCGGAGCGTATCAAGGCGCTGCGCCTGCGCGATTACCACCTCGACATGCCCGGGCTCTGCGGCGACCCGGCGGTACCGAAACACCTGATCGACGCCGGGGTGCGCATGCCGAACTGCAGAGGCCTGGTGATTCTGACGGTCAACGAAGAGATCAATGCGCGCATCGCGACCATGACGCGCCTGCTGAACCCGGATATCCGTATTCTGTGTCGCTCGAGTTCGAAACGTCATATCGGACATCTGAATTCGCTCGGCAATATCACCATCATCAATCCTTTCGAAATATTCGCCCAGTTGCTCAGCATGGCGATTACCGCACCGCGTCTGCACAACCTGAATTCCTGCCTGGTGCGCAACCCGGGAGTGAAACTCGGCGAGCCGATCCAGGTGCCGGCCGGTGACTGGATCATCTGCGGCTACGGCCGCATGGGTCGATGGATGTACCGGCAGTTTGTGCAAAAAGGCATCAAGCCGGTCATCATCGATCCAAAGGCCGACAACGTCGAAGGCGCGGCGCGCATCATCAACGATCACGCCAACCGCGAATCGCTGCTGGCCGCCGGTCTCGATCACGCCGCGGGCGTCGTGGCCGGCACCGACAGCGATCACGTCAACCTCAGCATTTTGATGGGCGTGCGCGCCTTGAAACCCGACGCCTTTACCATCGTGCGCCAGAACAAGCACGAGAACCAGATCGCCTTCGACGCCCTCGAGGCAAACCTGGTGCTGCAATCCAGCCTGACCACGGCACGGCGCGTGCTCAAGCACCTGATCTCGCCCCAGGTGCAGGAATTCATCGACTACCTGCACGAACAGGGTGAGGATATCTGCGAACAGGCGGTGGACCGATTAAAGTCGCTGATTGGCGATAATCCACCGCATCTTTGGCAGGTAGCCCTGCACGAAGCGCAAGCGACGGCAGTCATCGAACACTTGCAACAGGCATTGCCGCTGTCGCTGGGCGAGCTAAGGCGCGACCCGCATAAGCTCGAGGGCCCGCTGCCCTGCATGCCGCTGTCGATCGCACGCCATGGGCAACGCATCATGCTGCCGCCCGATAGCGAACAGCTGCAGGCGGGCGATGAATTGTTGTTCTGCGGCACCGAAACTGGCGAAAGAATGCTGTCCGCCTCGATGAACAACAGCTATACCCTCGACTACCTGATCACGGGGATCGACAGACCCAGGGGATTTATTTTCCAGTGGCTCGATCAACGCGGACGCGGTTCGGCGCTGCCATCCTGAGCGACTCGTTAGCGCAGGACACTGCGCGAGAAATCAAGCATGCCAGCCTGCTCCGCGCTAAAGCGGTTTGTAAGCCAGGCATTCGATTTCCACCAGGATATCGATCAGGAAATCGCTTACCAGCGCCGATCGCGTCGGCGGCTCGGTCGGAAAATACTCGGCGTAAACTGAATTAAAACCGGCAAAGTCTTCCCGCTTTTTGAGCCAGACCATCGACTTGACGACGTCACCGAGTTCGCAGCCGGCCTCGCCGAGAATTTCTGTCAATCCATCGAGGCAGGCGCGGGTCTGGTCCTCGATGCCGCCATCGGTCATCGGCCTGCCGTCGCGCATCGGCACCTGCCCGGTGATAAAAACAAAATCCCCCGCGCGGATCGCCTTCGATAGCGAAAGCACTCGCCCATCGATCTCCAGGGGCCCCCCGATAACCTGCTTCGCCGACATAACCTGTCCTCCCGATAAATGTTGCGTTATATTCCGGGGCAACCGAATCCCCTGGCTAACTACTATATTGGAACCTCGATGAGCCTGACACAAGAATTGATCGCCCTGATCCGCAACAAGCCGATTGCGCCTGCCGACCTCGACGATGCCGCCTTGTTCTCGCTGGACGCGGTGGCGACGGCCTATGCCGGCAGCGCCACGCCGGTCGGCGCCATTTTACGCAGCTGGGCCAGCAGCACCGAGCTTGACCTGAAACGCAAAGCGTTGCTGATGGGAGCAATGACGCATATCACCGAAACCGATGACCTGCACCGCGCTTCGGTAACCCATCCCGGCTGCGTGGTGCTGCCGACGGCGCTGGCGCTGGGGGAAAAGACCGGCGCCAGCGGCGAACAGATGCTGCGCGCAATTTTGCATGGCTTTGAGGCCATGTGCCGCATCGGCGCCGCGGTCGGGCCGGCGCATTATCGTATCTGGCACAACACCGCGACCTGCGGTCCTTTCGGCTCGGCGATGGCAGCGGCCAGCCTGCTCGGGCTAAGTGACGAACAGACACTAAATGCGCTCGGTAACGCCGGCACCCAGGCAAGCGGTCTATGGCAATTCATGGAGACCGGCGCAATGAGCAAACATCTGCACGCGGGCCGCGCCAGCGAATCGGGCTGGCTGGCTGCGGAACTGGCGGCGGCCGGGTTTACCGGGCCGGCCGAAATCCTGGAAGGCGACAAGGGTTTCTTCGCCGGCACCTGTCCCGACCCGATACCGGAAAATATTCTGCGCCAGCCCGATGACAAATGGCAACTCTCGCAAACCTCGATCAAACCCTGGCCTTCGTGCCGGCATACGCACCCGATCATCGACTGCGCGCTCGAGATCCACCAGCTACTGGACGGTAAGCGGGTCAGGGAAATTGGCATCAAAACCTACCAGGCGGCGCTCGACGTCTGCGATTGCCCGGAACCGGAAACCGAGTACCAGGCCAAATTTTCGCTCTACCACACCGCCGCCATCGCGTTGACCGACGGGAGGGTCGGCTTGAATTCGTTCGACGCCGAAGCGCGCCAGCGCAGCGAGAATCTGCGCCGCGCCACCAGCGTCACGATTGTCGACCCCTATGCATCCAGTTACCCGGTTTCCTGGGGCGCCGAAGTGACCGCGATCGCCGAGTCCGGCGAAAGCTTCAAGGTTGCGCGCAAGGACTGCAAGGGCGACCCTGAACTGGCGCTTGACAGAAACGAAATGCGCGACAAGGCGATGGGGCTGCTGCAGTACGGCGAACTCGACCAGGCGACGGCCAACCGGGTTTGCGACGACATCATCGGCCTGTCTGCGAGCCGGGAAACGCCACTCGTATTCAGCGGATTCATGCAGCACCTCGACAAAACCTGATTCGTCTGCTGGCCGCCTGCCGCGTTAGCGTCGAGCCAGCGGCCCGAGTAATTTTTCATACGCTATAGCGTGGCTCGATCGCCGGGGATCGGGTATTCATGACAATGCCGCTGATGTTAATCCTGCTCGCGGTTGTCGACTTGCCCCGGCTTTCGATCAGCACTGGATTCACGCTCAAAGCGCTTTTGGAAATGTTGCCTTTTTTGCCCTCGCAATCGGCATCGCCGGCTACGTCGGGGCGGTGTCTTCGATTCCGGCCGCGATTGTGGTCTGGGCGCTGGTCAAAGAACCGGTGTTTTTGCTTTACCTGGCGCCAGGACTGACCGGCGCTACGATCGCCGGATTGATCTATCAGTTCACCGGTGGTGGTGTTTAACTGCCCGAAAATTGCTCAACAATTTGCGGGCGATTTTACTCTGAGTCCGTTTTACAGGCGCATGACGACCTTGCAGGCTTCGCCGGCATTCAGCTTCTTGAAACCGGTCTCGAAGTCGTCGAAATCGATATGGTGGGTAATCACCCCGGTCACGTCGAGACCACTGCCGAGCATCGCCACCATCTTGTGCCAGGTTTCGAACATTTCGCGACCGTAGATGCCTTTCAGGCTGAGGCCCTTGAAAATCGCCTGGTTCAGGTTTACCCGCGGAATATTCGGATAAATGCCGAGTAGCGCAATCTTGCCGCCGTGGTTGATGATATCGATCAGGTCGTGCAGCGCATTTTCATTACCCGACATCTCCAGCCCGACGTCGAAACCCTCGAGCATGCCAAGCTCTTCCATGACGTCGTGCAAATCTTCCTGCCCGGCCCTGACCGTGCGCGTCGCGCCGAACTGGGCCGCCATGCCGAGGCGTTTTTCATTGACGTCGGTGATCACCACGTGGCGCGCGCCGACGTGGCGCGCGACCGCGGTCGCCATTAATCCGATCGGACCGGCGCCGGTGATGAGCACGTCCTCGCCGACCAGGTCGAAAGACAGCGCGGTGTGTACCGCATTGCCGAGCGGGTCGAGGATAGAGGCGATATCGTCGCTGATCTCCGGCGGGATCTTGTAGGCGTTATCCGCCGGGATGCAGACATACTCGGCAAATGCGCCCGGGCGATTGACCCCGACACCGCGAGTATCGCGGCACAGGTGCCCGCGCCCGGCGCGGCAGTTGCGGCATTCGCCACACATGATATGCCCTTCCCCGGAGACCCGATCCCCGACCGTGACCGAGTGCACCAGCTCGCCAACTTCTTCGATCACGCCGATATATTCATGCCCCACGGTCATCGGCACCGGTACATGCTCCTGCGCCCACTGGTCCCAGTTATAGATATGCAGATCGGTGCCGCAGATCGCGACCTCGTGGACCTTGATCAATACGTCCTCGGGACCGGGCTCGGGCTTGGGTACGTCCTGCATCCATAGTCCGGGCTTATCGTGGGCTTTTACCAGGGCTTTCATGTCAGACTCCTAGGATATGAGGTCCAGCCGTTTGCCGACGGCAATAAACGCATCGATGGCCCGGTCGAGTTGCGCGCGGCTGTGCGCGGCGCTCATCTGGGTACGCACGCGCGCCATCCCCTGCGGCACCACCGGAAACGAAAACGCGGTGACATAGATACCGTGCTGCATCAGCTCGTTCGCCAGCTGTTGCGCCTTGATCGCATCGCCGGTCATGATCGGCGTGATCGGGTGGCTACCGGGAATAACGTCGAATCCGGCCTTGCCGATACGTTCGCGAAAGTAATCGGTGTTATCCGCCAGCTGCCGGCGCAGCGCCGCGCTTTGCTGCAGGAGCTCGAGTGCCGCCAGCGTTGCATTGACTATGCTCGGCGCGAGACTGTTGGAAAACAGGTATGGCCTGGCGCGCTGGCGCAGCATATCGATGATCGGCTGCGGCGCGGTTATGTAACCACCGCTGGCACCGCCGAGGGCCTTGCCGAAGGTGCCGCTGGTAATATGCACCCGGCCCTCGACACCGTGCATCTCGGGCGTGCCGGCGCCGCGCTCACCGATAAATCCGATAGCATGGCTATCGTCGACCATGACCAGGGCGTCATGCGCCTCGGCCAGATCGCAAATCGCCGGCAGGTTGGCATAGGTGCCATCCATCGAAAACACCCCGTCGGTTACCACCAGGCGAAAGCGAGCCCCCTGCGCCTCGACTAGTTTCGCCTCGAGCTGCGCCATGTCGCTGTTGGCATAACGGTATCGCTGCGCCTTGCACAGCCGTATGCCATCGATTATCGAGGCGTGGTTGAGGCTGTCGGAAATAACCGCGTCGTTTTCGCCGAGCAGAACTTCAAAAATACCCCCGTTGGCGTCGAAGCAGGATGAAAACAGGATGGCGTCATCCATCCCGAGGAAATCCGCGACCTTGCGTTCAAGCGTTTTGTGAATGTCCTGGGTGCCGCAGATGAAACGTACCGAGGCCATGCCAAAGCCGTGGCTGTCGAGCCCCTGGTGCGCGGCGGCGACCATGTCGGGGTGATTGGCGAGGCCGAGATAATTGTTGGCACAGAGGTTGATCAGGTCGTCGTCCCAGCTCTGCGCATGCACGCTGGCGCCCTGCGGGGACACGAGCGGGCGTTCCTGCTTATACAATCCCTGCTCGCGGATATCGTCCAGCTGCGATTCCATGTGCTGGATTAGTTTGATAGACATAAGCAGGCACCCCACTTGACAGGAAGTCAAATATATCCCAATTTCAACTTCGATATGGCTTTTTAATGTTGTTTTTTCTGCACCATTTGTTGCGCTAACAGATACAGACCCAGGCCCAGGGCTGCGAGCAGTATCAAGCTGGGCAATACCAGCCCGTAGCCGCCCCAGGACCAGCCCAGCGAACCGAGAAAAGGCGCCGCTGCCGAGCCTGCCAGGTAAACCAGCGCGAGGGCGCCCGACTTGGCTCCGAACTGACGCTCACCGAGCAGTTCGCGTGCGATCACCGGGCGGATGATGCTAACCATGCCGTAGGCCCCGCCGAACAGGATAACGAACCCGACCAGCAGCAGCGGCGTTGTGCCGGCGCCAATCAACAGCAGAATCGAGGCCGCCATCAGCACGAAACAGGTGACTGCAATGCCGTGATTGGAAACATGGCGTTCGGCCGCCATCATCGCCAGTCGACCCGCGACCTGCATCGGCCCGATGAAAGAAATCGCGATGACCGCAACCTCGGGGTGTATCTCGCGCTCGTCCAGAATCGGCAGCAAATGATGCAGGGTAATACCGTGCATTACGGCGCCCAGGCCGAAGCCGAGCGCCAGGCACCAGAACACTGGCGACTGTAAAAATGAGCGTTCAGCCAGCGACAAATGGGGATTTTCGCTATGGCGATGCGCGCCTGCCCGTTCCACCGCACTGGCGCCCAGCCACATGATAGGCGCCACCACCAGGATCGCGGTGGCGCCGAAAAACATGACCGCGCTACGCCAGCCAAAGGCGCTGGCCAGGCTATGTGCAACTGGAAAGCTGACGGTGCCGGCGAAACCGGCCACCAGGGTAACGAATATGATCGAGCGTTTGGCCTCGGCGCCGCGCGCCCGCGTAATCAACGCGAAACAGGGTTCGTACAGGCTGCCCGACATGCAAACACCGAGCAGTCCCCAGATCAGGTAAAACTGCCAGCGGTACTCGACCTGGGTCAGCAGCAGCAGGCAACAGCCGCCGAGCAGCGTGGCCGTGGTCATCATCAATGCGCCCTTGCCCGCATCGATCAGGCGTCCGTACAGCGGCGAGCAAAACGCCGAGACGAATACCGCGAGCGTGATCGCCGCGGTCAGATCCGCGCGGCTCCAGCCGAGCGCCTGCTCCCAGTGCAGCAATAGCGCGGGGAAGCTGTAGTAGATACAGGCCCAGATCAGCATCTGCGCCACGGCCAGCAATAATATCGGTCGGTCTCTCACCCAGTTCTCACGCTATCAATGTCATCCCGCGGCTGGACCGCGGGATCCAGTTCTAACAGCGCGCGCGTAGCGCGCTCCACTAGCCGTCATGGCATCGTTTCGATAGTGATCCGCCAGCCACGAAAACCGCGGCCAATAAAAATAACTGTTGCTATGATGCCACCCAATTCGGAACATGGATACACACGCGAGTCCCGTCCACGGGTCGGTACCAGTATTACGCGCGCAGGGAACCCGGTAGTCGCCTGCAGACGACCGCAGGTCCGATCGATGAACTAGTTACCTTGAAACCGGCCAGACCCGGTTTATACTCTCTGGGTACTTTTTAAAAAGAGAATACCGTTTTGGCAGAATTGCAATTGCTAGTGGACGACGTGGTCATGAAGAGCTTTCCGCTTAACCAGGCCACTATAAATATCGGGCGCTCGCCGGATAATGACATCGTTATTGACGAAGACTCTGTCAGTACCGAGCACGCGCGCATCGATTTAATTCCCAACCAGATGATGGATGGATTGATCGATATCTTCATCGAGGACCTCGGCAGCACCAACGGGACCTTTGTCAACCAGGCGCCGGTGAGGCGCCAGCAATTACAGAATTTCGACTATATCCGCATTGCGTTTACCGACTTCAAGCTGGTTGCCGACAAGGGCGCGAAGCTGGCTAAAACGACCGTGATTCTGCCTGACAAGTAGCTATCAGGGCTCCGCCCTGACCTGCCAGTAATCCGGAAACCGCTAACAAACGAGAAATATTCGTCATCCGGCGATTGATTCCGACTGGCGCAAAACCCCGTTTGATCTATATCATGTCGGCCTGAGAACCGAAGCGCGATAATCGATCCCATGTCTCGCTACCAAACCAGTTCCCAAAAGCAATATCTGGTATACGATGTAACAAATCTGGACAAGGTTTCCGCACATGAGTAAAGCTGACAAGCTACACGCGGTTGGCAGCAAACCGCAGGCTGTTCCAATGCAGGCCGCTTCACTGGATATCTGGCAACAGAAATACCAATTAAAGGATCGCCTGGGCCAGGCTGTCGATCAGGATATCGCTCAAAGTTACCAGCGCGTGGCGCGTGCACTGGCCGATATCGAGTCCACGGACGAGCTGCGCGAGCAATGGTACCGGCGATTCCTGTGGGCCCTGCAGCATGGCGCCATACCGGCGGGACGAATCATGTCCAACGCCGGCGCGCGGGCGCACAAGCCGGCGACGTCGACCATCAACTGTACCGTGTCGGACACCATCGCCGACTCGATGGACAGTATTCTCGGCAAGCTGCACGAAGCCGGAATTACCCTGAAATCAGGCGCCGGCATCGGCTACGAGTTTTCGACCTTGCGCCCCCGCGGCGCTTATGTCTCGGGCGCAGGTGCACACACCTCGGGTCCGCTGTCGTTCATGGAGATATTCGATCGCATGTGCTTCACCATCTCGTCGGCGGGCGGGCGGCGCGGCGCGCAGATGGCAACCTTCGATATTGGTCATCCCGATGTCGAGGATTTCATTCAGGCTAAACGCCAGGACGGCTACCTGCGGCAATTCAACCAGTCGCTGTTGATCACCGACGAATTCATGCAGGCTGTGATCGAACAACGCGACTGGCCGCTGGCGTTCCCGCTAACCGAGGCGGAACAGGAGGCGGAGAACCTCGATCTCGGCGACTCCGACAAGATTGTCTGGCGCGACTGGCCCATCAGTGAGGGCTATATCAGCAACCCTGCCGGGCAGATCGCCTGCCGCATATATCGCCGGGTCGAGGCGCAGCAGTTATGGGACAGCATCATGCGCTCGACCTACGACTTTGCCGAGCCGGGATTTATCCTGATCGATCGCTACAACGAAATGAATAACAACTGGTTTTGCGAAAACATACGCGCCACCAACCCCTGTGGCGAACAGGGGTTGCCACCCTACGGCGCCTGCCTGCTCGGATCCATCAACCTGACTGCATTCGTCAACGCCGCGTTCAGCGAAAAAGCGGAGTTCGACTGGGCGCTGTTTCGAGAAGTGGTCACCGTGTTTACGCGCATGCTCGATAACGTGGTCGAGATCAATGGCTTGCCGCTGTCGCCACAGCAATCCGAGATCCGGCAGAAGCGCCGCCATGGCATGGGATTTCTGGGCCTTGGATCGGCGCTTGCCATGTTACGCGTGGCCTACGGTTGCGACGAATCGCTTCGCTTCACCGAACAGGTCAGCCGCGAACTGGCCGTCGCCGGCTGGCGGGCCGGCCTGGAGCTGGCCCGGGAAAAGGGTCCGGCGCCGATCATGCAGCAGACCTTCCACGTGACCGAGGATATGTTACGCCGCCGCCCGGAAATGCGCCGCGACGGCTGGCGGCCGGGAATGCCGATCGAGGGCCGCGAACTGCACGCGCGTTACAGCCGTTACATGCAGCAACTGGCGGAAATCGAACCCGAACTGGTGGCGGCGCTGGCCGAACAGGGCGCCCGCTTTACCCACCACAGTTCGATTGCGCCCACCGGCACCATCGCGCTATCGCTGGCCAACAATGCCAGCAATGGCATCGAACCCAGCTTCGCCCATCATTACGCGCGCAACGTGATTCGCGCGGGCAAGAAGAGCAAGCAAAAGGTGGACGTATTTTCCTATGAACTGCTGGCCTACCGCCACCTGGTCGATCAACAGGCCATGCCGGGCGGGGGCGAATCCGGAGCGGCACTGCCCGATTATTTCATCAACGCCGACGACGTCAGCCCGCGGCAGCATGTCGACGTGCAGGCGGCGGCGCAAAAATGGATCGATTCCTCGATATCGAAAACCGCCAACGTACCGACCGATTTCCCTTACGAGGAATTCAAGGATATTTACCTCTACGCCTATCGGCAAAAGCTCAAGGGTTGCACCACCTTCCGTTTCAACCCGGAGGCGTTCCAGGGCGTGCTGGTGACGGACGAAAACCTGGCCCGCACCCTGTACCGCTTTACCCTGGCCGACGGCAGCAGCATCGAGGCCAGGGGCAATGAAATCATCGAGTATGACGGCGAACAGCATAGCGCCGCGAATTTGCACGATGCACTCAAGGAAGGCTATTACGGCAGGCACTAGTTAGACGATGGAAAATTCCTATGACCATTAAAATCGATCAGAAAATTGTTAAATCGACGGTCGTCGAAAAATCGCAAGTGGACGCCGTGCACGCGGAAGCCGGCGCCGAGGTGATTCAGATGCATGAGAACCTGGCGCGGCCGGAGACCTTGCATGGCATGACCTATAAAATCAAAACCCCGCTGTCGGAACACGCGATGTACGTCACCATCAACGACATCATTTTGAACCCGGGCACCGAACATGAATTACGCCGCCCGTTTGAAATCTTCATCAATTCCAAGAACCTGGAGCATTTCCAGTGGATTATCGCCCTCACCCGAATTTTGTCGGCGGTATTTCGCAAGGGTGGCGATGTCACTTTCCTGGTCGACGAGCTGCGTAGCGTATTCGATCCGCAGGGCGGTTATTTCAAGAAAGGCGGTCGCTATACGCCCTCAATCGTGGCCGAGATTGGCGATGTTATCGAACAGCATATGATGGCAATCGGCATGCTCAAAAAAGCCGAACCCGATCAACATCAGCAGGCGCATATCGATGCCAAACGCCAGCAATTCGAAGCCCAGAGCCAGGCGCCGGAGGCCGACGACGATTATCCTGTCTCGGCGCAGCTGTGTAAAAAATGCCAGACCCGGGCGGTCATCAGCCTCGATAATTGCCTCACCTGCCTGCATTGCGGTGACTCCAAATGTAGCTAGCGCCCGAGCTGCCGCGGCACGCGATGCGGCGCTGCAAGCAATTGTCGGTCTCTTTATTGCGGCGCGGGATACTGTACGAAAACGGTTTCGAATCCATCAGGGCATTCCACGCTGATGCCCGTTTCACAGGGATAATCGTAGCTGATCCATAACTCCCCGTCCTGCAGTTCCCACCTGGCAAAGTAGCTGCCGGTTTCAGCGAACACCGGCTCGTGGGTTTTTTGGCTCGGGTCGACGATGGCGAGGTATTGCGAATGGGCGCCGACGTTGCAGGTCACGACAAGCAGGCCCGCGGGGTTCGAGCCGGGTTGCACCAGTTCCAGGCTGGCGCCGGTTTCGCCCGCGTCGCCGTCGGCGGTCAGGTCACAACTGAAATCGAATATGCCGATCAGTGTCTTCCTGTCATAAATCGCCACCCGGCTCTCGTCGAGCCCGGCCGACAATACATGCCAGGACCAGGTCGTACCGATTTTGTGCTCGGCCAACGCGCCGCTGGCGAGCGCCAGCATCAGCAGCGCCAGGTTACAAAGTCTCTTCATAGCGCCGGCTGGTCATTGCTGTGGCAATGCACGCCACCCCCGTCGTACCAGGATTCGAGGATTTCGATGACATAGACGTCGCGTCCCGGGAAATAGCCCTCGATGCGTTTTTTCGCGGCAGCGTCTGTGATTTCATTGCCAAAGCCACCGGCAATCACGAAACCGTTGCCAACCAGCCAGTTGAGGTACTTGGTGTTGAAAATCTTGTCCCGGTATTCAACCTGCCCGAGAATCGGATCGCGGATTACGTTAAAGCCTGCCGCAGCGATGGTCGCGGCGGCGTTATCGTACAGCGACCCGGCATCGCCGTCGCCCGGGCGGCAACGTGAATCGGCAGTGCATTGCGCCACTACGACGGTATCGGTATTGATAAAGCGTGCGAAACCATCGATGTGTCCGCGGGTCAACTCGCCGGCGGCATAACCTTCGACCATGACCACGCGCGCTACGCCAAAATGAGCCTTTAGATCCCGTTCGGCCTGCGCACGCGTATAACCGGGATTACGCGCCGGATCGCCGATCGTGCTCCAGTTCAGCAGCACGGTATCGACACCGTTGAATTCGAGATTGCCGCGTTCGTGCACGATATCGATCACTTCGACCGGGATATCGAATTGCTCGCCGATCAGTGACGGCACGCGATTATCCTGGTCATAGGGAATGTGGCTGCCGAAGGCTCCGCCCCAGGCGTTAAATTCCCAGTTCTGGATGCGTAACTCGCCGTCCTCGACCACGTACACAGGGCCATTGTCACGCATCCAGGCGCTGTCGTTGGGAATCTGCAGCCAGTGTATATTCTCCTGATCGGGGCTCGCACCGGCGCCCTTGATCGCCGATCGCGCCTGGCTTCGATCCGACTCCGAATCGAAAACAATATTCAGTTTTTCGTAGCGGCTGATGATCGCGGCCATTTGCGCGAAGGCGGGCTGGAATACACGTTCGAAATCGCCTGGCCACTGCAGCCAGATGGCTTCCTGTGGCTCCCATTCGGCGGGAACACGCCTGGCAGATTCTATTTCGCTGGCATTAGCATTCATGATGACCGCTATTGTCTGCAATAGCGCCAGGAATGCAAATCCCGCAATCGTTTTGCGCAATCCGTCAGGTATCGCGTTTCCTGGAAACAACAAAGGTTTCATCGTTAAACCAGATGCCATTGTGCTTGTGTAAAACGTCGGCGGTGGCGTCGAGATACTTGCCCGACGAAATCACCGGCTCGAGTCGCTCGTCTTCGATCTGGCCAACATAAATGGCCGCATTCCAGGCGGCAAACAGCGTCGAGGTACCGATCGACTCGCCAATTTCCGTGGGCAAAGTATGCATCTGGTACTGGAAAATCGACTTGGCGTCGGAACCGGCGTTGAAATTGTAATTCTGCGCACCGCGGCCGAGATACTCCTTGAGCACCTTAATCAGTTCGTGACGGTCGACCCGAAACGGGTCTTCATCGGGCCAGATCTTGCGCACCAGCTCGAGTCCGGGATCGTCGCCGCAGGATTGCGCCGTCATCAGCCTGCCCCCCGGGCGCAGGCTCTTGGTCAGCGGCGCCAGCACATGCTTGACCTTGAAGTTGGCATCCATACGCGCGCGCCACGGCTGCGACGCCAGCACCAGGTCGTAATCGCCGCCGGCGGCCTGGCCGCGCTTCGGAATCACGTCGTCGAGCAGGAAGCGGTGATCCTCGCGGAACATGACCAGCACCGACGGCCGCACGTACATCGGGTTGCCGGTTTTTTCATTGGCCTTAACCTGCCAGCCATCGACCAGCTCCTTGTCGATGCCGCGCAACTGTTCCCCGAATTCGTGCGCGGAATCGCCCTGCAGCGGCATCTCGATCCAGTTCAGCGCCGCCGCCTTGGCGACATCGTTGGGCATCAACCACGGCGCCTCGGCGTAATACAGGTTGGTGACGATGATGACGCTGGCGGGATGCTCGATAAAACGGTCGGGCAGTTTCTCGAGCGTCAGGCGCACGTCCTCGAGGCTGACTTCCTTGCAGACGATGAAGAACGGGATCGTCGGAAAGCGCCGATGCAAAGCGCGCATCAGGTGGCCCAAAACGGTACCGTCGCCAACCCCGGCGTCGAACAGCCGTAGCGCCGGCGGCGAAGGTCGTATATGCGTCAGCTCCTGCGTGGCGCGCTCGGCAACCTTCCATTTTTCGTTACAGGTATTTACAAAGGCAAGGTACTTCTGGCGGTTATCGTAGAATCGAAACGGCCGATCGTCGGTAACGTGTGTCATGTTGCTCCCCCGGGTTTGCTGTCTATCCCCACTCGGCTCGGATGCCGCGGCGGCAGGATCGCTTGCAGTCGCCTGTCGTTCGATGTAATCCCGAATCCGCTGCGCGGTTTCCAGGGTCACGTTTTTACCGGCGCGCAACCGCGCACAGAGTTTGCCGTCGTTGACCGCCTGGCGACCGAAGGTCGACTCGGCCACGCCGGCTTGCCGGCAAAAAACCTCTACTTCTCTCAATAACGATTCGGTCGCGCTACGCATGCAATGAATCACGAATCCAGGCTGAAGCAATACCCTACGCCGGGGGCAGTACAAAGACAAGTTCTTTGCCCATTATAATATCTGGAAAGTTTTGTGGGCAAATGCCCACTCTAGATAAACAACCTAACTAGCCACCCTTTTCATCGCATCGTAATTGTCATCGGTAAACGGTCTTGCTGCGCCCGAATCCCAGTCGAACAGCGAGCGCTCTATGCTGGACAGCGCCGCGAGGTAAACATGGATGCCGCAGGAGATTTTACCGTCGGCGGCTTCCACCGAGTGAATGCCGTCCGGTTTGAGCGCAATGACATCGCCGGGCCCCACCCGCCGGGTGCTTTTATGCACCAGCTTGCCCGCTTCGCGCAGGTAGAAGTGATTGTCTTCGGCGCCATCGTATACTCCGATCGTCGCCGTGGTCTGATGGTCGTGCGGCGGCACGTGCAGCCCGGGCACGAAACGCACGAACCAGATCGACACGCTGTCGTCTTCGAACAGAATTTCATCGTCGTTTTCATACTCGGGCATGGCCGCCCCGATCGCCGTCGGATCGCGGAAAGCGGCAGTCATCAATGCACGCACCATTTTTACCGGCTCGTCCTCGCGCGCCGCTGCACGCAATTCCTGTACGAATTCATCCAGATCAAAGTCAGGCATTATCATTTCTCCGGTAGGGGAACGTGCCGAGTGTATAAGATTCCAGTTGTGCCGCAAAGGTTTGCGCCCCAAGGTCCAATATCACGAAAGTAAAACAAGCAGGCCAAATCGATTAAAGAAATTTTTTGAAATCAGACACTCACGTTTTTAATTCAGCAGCCAGGAAACCGCCATAAACAGTCATCTATCGAAGTCATCCCCGCACAAGCGGAGGTCCCGTAATGGTGGCCTGTTGTAAGATTCCCGCTTGCGCGGGAATGACGGTTTTATTTGATAGCGTCAGGGTCTCAGCTGGGTGGTAAATCTCCGCTGATCAGTAAGGTCTCAGCGTCTGCCCAGGATGCGTCAATTAAGCAACCAGGTCCTGGCTGGCATAGCGCGACCACGAGGTTTAAATTTCACTCTGCCTTCGGCATAGTCAGTTCGCTTTGCAGGTTTGCGTGGGCTCTCTTCGGCAATTAACGATTAACCGCCGCAGTCAAACTTCAAGCTCAATGCTGCATTTAAACGCGGGAATACGAAAACAAGTACCTCTCATTATTTTTTGCTATTAAATGCGGTTATTTAATTGATTGCCGTCAAGTCTGGCCAGTTCTGAAACAGGTATTCTGAACGAGTAGATTGAATTTTTATTCATTTAATAAAAGTAAGCACCCTGTGGGGGGAGTGTCATTGACATGAAACCTAGTCACATCCGCTACTTAATGCTTTTTATATTATCGATATCGAGTTTTTCGTCCTCTGCGGGAGAAAAATCTGAATATGGAGATATCATAAAAAACACGCCGGAATATAAAAAGATCACGCAAGAGAAAGATAAGGATCGTGATAATAACGATCGTCATGACCACCATTACCACCATCCCTATTACTATCCCGATCCCTATTACCGCCCGGCGTATCCACCGTCCTCTGCAAACTATAGAAGATCAGCTGGTTCGGGACGTTCCAGCTTACCCGGGCGTCTCTATCTTGGTATTACTATTGGAGAGTCTAAGTTCGATTACAATGATATTGATGATGGGGATGCATCGATTTTTCATTTTGGATTCCGCCCGAAGGACAGTCATTTAGGTTATGAGCTATCTATTTTCAATTCGGGTGATTCGGAAGTAACGAGCTTGACTGATATCGAAATTCAAGTCGACACAATCAACCTTGTACTCACGGTCAATAGTTCAAGGAATAATAAATCAACGCTAAATGTTTTTGGCCAGGGCGGGATTTATTTCGCTGATACTACTTTATCCGGGCCATTTGATAGCGTAAGCGAGAATAGTAATGGGTTTTTGCTTGCTGCCGGGGTCGAGATTATGCTCAATCGATATTTTGGTTTTAGAGCTGAAGCTTATCATCTGTATGATGTTGAAGATTTTGCAAATGACGAATCGGTGTCGGTTTTCAGTTTGGGCGGACAGTTTATCTTCTAATCCGAAGTAAAGGAGATGGACGGGTTAGAGCCAGGCCCTCCATCCCTTAATTTTAAACATTTCATCCAGGAACAACTAATGAACTGTCGACCAGGCCCGTCTTAATCGAGTAGCGACTCTTCCCAGGGATAGGTGGTCAACAATTCGTAACCCTCTGCGGTGATCAGCACCTGCTGCTCGAGCTTGACCCCATCGCGTTCGCCCACGGGGCCCATGTAACTCTCGATGCAAACCACCATGCCGGCTTCGAGGGTACAGTCGTATGGATTTTCCTGGCGGAACAGGTGCTTGACCTGCGGGTATTCGTCGCACATGCCGACCGCATGCATGACGCAGGGATAGGCGTTTTCGCGACACTCTTCGGGTACCGGGTAAGCCTGACGCTGCATCTCCAGCAGCGTCATGCCGGGATAAACCAGCTTCAGGTTATGCTCGATTTCATCGACCGCCATGCGGTAAATCTGCTTTTGCCGGCGTGTCGGTTTGTCCGGGCCGCAATGCAAGGTGCGCGACAGATCGACGAAGTAACCGAAGGGTCCGACCATGTCGGTGTCGAAGCCGACCAGGTCGCCGGATTCGATCTTGCGCGCGCTGGCTTCCTGCAGCCACGGATTGATACGCGCTCCGGAGGACAGCATGCGTCCCTCGTGCCAGTCGCCGTTGTTGGCGATATTGGTGTAGTTCAGCAGGCCCCAGAGCTGTAGCTCGGTAACGCCGGGACGCAACGCCTTTTTGACCATGCCGGCGCCGTGCTGACCGACCGCGATCGCCCAGCGCATGCAGGCGATTTCGTCCTCGGATTTGATCAGGCGCGCGAGTTCGGCGATACGCACCCCGTCAATTACCTCGACCCCACGCGCCTCCAGCGCCTGGACGATCGAAGGGTTAACGTATTCGAGCGCGACGCGCCGATTGCTGCTGCCGATTTCATCGAGGTAGGCCACCACGTCGTCCGCCAGGCCGCGAGCGGCTGCATCGATATTAGTGCCGCCATCGAAAAAGGCGTGCGGCCGGCCCGGGCGAAAATCGTGCACCTGGGGCACATCATAGTAATTGCCGTACATCACGGTAGGACCATCCTGTGGCAGAAACAGGTACACCTGGGGAATATGCGACTGGAACAGCATGTAGCTGCGGTAATCGACCGCGTAGCGCAGGCTGATCGGATTTACCAGCACCACCATGGCCGCGTCATGCAGCTGCAGCTGGCTGCTTGAGGCGCGCCATGCGGTAGGCGGACATACGCTCGAGGTTAATCTGCGGCACGTCGTGGAAGCGGCTCAGGTCGCTCCAGTTGTCGTCGAGCACCAGCTTGTCGACGGGATTGGCGCTCATACTCAATTTCACCGGTAATAGGACTGAAACGCCGTGATCGCCCGGTCGATGCCGGCACTATCGATATCGAGATGCGTGACCAGCCGGACCCGCGGACCCTGATGACCAATTTCAACTCGGTGTTGCAGCAAATGCTGGCGCAACGGCTCGAGGTCTTTTGCTTGCGGTTCGATGAACACCATGTTGGTCTCGTGCCTGACCGGCAGACCCTCGATTTCGGCCAGGCCCGCGCCCAGCGCGCGCGCGTGATCGTGATCCTCGGCGAGGCGTTCAATATTGTGTTCCAGGGCGTACAGACCACAGGCCGCCAGCACCCCGGCCTGGCGCATGCCGCCACCGAGCATCTTGCGCAGGCGCCGCGCGCGCCCGATAAATTCTTCGCTACCGCATAAGACAGCACCAACCGGCGCGCCCAGTCCTTTGGACAGGCACATCATGACGCTATCGAAGGGCTCGACGATTTCGGCTGCCGACATCGCCAGCGCGACCGAGGCATTCATCAGGCGCGCGCCATCGAGATGCACCCTGAGCCCCTGCTCACCTACCGCCTCGGCAAGTTGGCGATGTTGCGCCGGATCCTGCACCCGCCCGGAAACGGTATTTTCCAGCGCCAGCGTGCGCGTGATCGGGTGATGCGGGTCGTCCTCCTTGATCGCCGCCAGGACCTGCTCCAGCGCCAGGCCACCCGCGGCATCGGTTGCCAGTGGATGCATGATGATACCGCCAAGCGCCGATGTGCCGCCGGCCTCGGAGATGAAGATGTGGTAGCAGTCGCCCAGCAGAATTTCTTCACCACGCGCGTTATGCACCAGCATCGCCGCCAGATTGGCCTGGGTTGCGCTGCTCAGAAACAGGCCCGCCTGCTTGCCCAGAATGCGCGCCGCGGTTGTTTCCAGCCGGTTTACGCTTTCGTCTTCACCGTAGACGTCATCACCCACCGGGGCTGCCGTCATGGCCTCGTACATACCCGCGCTCGGCCGGGTCACCGTGTCGCTGCGCAGATCGACTATCGTTTCATTTGCCATCTAAAAAATCCGTACTTGAGCTGCGGCAATATTAGGCCGGAATCTGCGTCAATGGAATGATTTTCTGAGCTCGAAAACCAGCATGCCTTTGTTCCGTCGCTACGGTACCATGCACCGCATGACCACAGCCCAAACCGCCAACATCAGAAACCTGGTAGCCGCCTGCGCCGCGATTACCGTTTTCGGTTTCGCCTTCGGCATGACTTATCCGCTGATGTCGTTGATTCTCGAATCGCGCGGAGTCTCGAGCGACATGATCGGCATCAACTCGGCCATGACGCCATTGGGAATTCTCTTGTTTGCACCGGTGATTCCGGGCCTGGCGAAACGCTTTGGCGCGCGCAACGTTGCCATCGCCGCGGCCATCGTCACGGCGCTGGTGATGCTTTCCTATAAAGCCTTCGATACGCTCGCCGCCTGGTTCCTGATCCGCCTGGTTCAGGGCATGTCCATGTCCACGCTGTTCGTTCTGAGCGAGGCCTGGATCGTCGGCTCGGCCGGCGAGCAGAATCGCGGCAAGGTGGTCGCGATCTACGCCTGCGTGTTGTCGGCCAGCTTCGGCGCCGGCCCGCTGTTGATCAGCTTCATCGGCATCGAGGGCTGGACACCGTTTGCCCTGGGTGCGGGCGTGCTCGCAATCGGCATGATCCCGATTTTCTTCATTCGCGAAGACGCCGACGCCGATCCCGAAGAAGCCCACCCCTCCGGGGTGTTCGATTTCGCACCGAAGGCGCCGATGCTGTTGTTCGCGGTGATGGCCTTTTCCGTGTTCGACGCGGCAACCCTGTCGCTGTTCCCGGTATACGGCGTACATAACGGTCTCGACATCGCTACTTCTGCCAACATTCTGACCGCGTTAATTCTCGGAAACATGGTCCTGCAGTTGCCGGTGGGCTGGTTGGCCGATCGCTTTGAGCACCGCTGGGTGCTGGCGGGATGCGCGCTGACAACAGCGGCAAGCCTGTTGTTGCTGCCGTTGCTCATCGATTCGGCGCTGAAGTGGCCGCTGCTGATTCTGATGGGGACCACCGGCTATGGCGTATACACGGTTTCGCTGGCTTCGCTGGGCAATCGCTTCAGCGGTATCGAACTGGTTAACGGCACGGCGTCATTTGCGATCGTCTGGGGTTTTGGCGCGCTGATCGGGTCGGTTTCAGGGGGCTGGGTGATGCTCGGTTTCGGCTCGCACGGGCTGCCGATCGGCCTGGCTCTGGTTTATTTCGTGCTCGCCCTCGGCATAACGCGGCGACAACTATCGCTGCGGCGTGCACCGCGATGACCAGCAAAGCAAAAACGCGACGGCGCAAACACCCGCTGCAGCAGATTTCCCCGTTGTTGGTAACTGCTTGATCGAGTGCGACGCCTAACGTGGACGCTCGCCCTCGACGATGATGCGATGCATGACCCGGCGATAGCCGTGATAGTCATTCAACGCATAGTGCTGGGTGCAGCGGTTGTCCCACATGGCCAGCGTGTCCTGCTGCCAGCGCAGCCGAAAGCTGTACTCGGGGCGCGTCACCCGCTGATAGAGATAGGCCAGCAGCGGCAGGCTTTCCGCGCGCGTCATGCCCTCGAAATTGAGCGTGTGTATGCCGTTGACGTAGAGCGCTTTCTTGCCGGTTTCATCATGCCGCCGAATTACCGGGTGGATCGCGAACTGGTCGCTCTGCGCGCTGTTTTTACTTTTCACTTCCTGGTAGATATATTCATCGCGCGGCACCACGCTGGCGGAGTTGATCGCCCGCAGGGATTCGAGGGTGTTTTTCAAGCCCGGCGATAAATCGTCATAAGCGGCATACATGTCGGCAAACAGGGTATCCCCGCCGCGCGGTGGAATCTGTCTGGCATAGAGCATCGTGATCTTGGGCGGCAGCTCGGTATAGGCCGAATCCGAGTGCCAGAAACTGCCGAAGCTTTCGCGCTCGGTTTCGGTTTTGACGATCTCGGTGATGAATGGAAAGCCGTCGATACCATCGGCGAACATGTAATCCTTGAGCCGTCCGCAGCGCTGCGCGAAATCGTAGTACTGTTGCGCTGAGAGTTTTTGCCCGCGAAAGAAAATAATCTGGTAATCGAGAAAGGCCTGGTTGACCTGCTCGAATTGCGCGTCGCTTAACCCGGCGGCAAGATCGAGGCCGCGAACCTCGGCGCCGATGGAGCTGGATTGGGGTATCACTTGCACCAGGTTTTATTACCTCGATGGTTGAAAAACTGCACGCGGAATCGATCGAATCATCGTATCATTCACCCGATTTTCTGTCACTGAGCAGCCTAGCGACTAGCGATGAATTCCGACCAACCCGATCTGCCCGCAGTAACCGATGTCGTCATCATTGGCGCCGGCATCGCCGGCATCTCGGCCGCGTGGTTTTTGAACCAGTCCGGGCTGCGGGTCAGCGTTTGCGAGAAGGGCGTCGTCGCCGGCGAGCAGTCGAGCCGCAACTGGGGCTGGTGCCGCCAACAGGGCCGCGATAAGGCCGAACTGCCGATCGTGATGGAAAGCCTGCGCCGCTGGCAGGAAATTGCCAGCCAACTCGATACCGATATCGGCTTCCGGCGCGAGGGCAGCCTTTACCTGTGCGAAAACGATACTGAAATGGCCAGACACGATCGCTTCATGTCGTTTGCACCGGACTATGGACTCGAGACCCACCGGCTCAACCGGGAGCAACTCGAAGCGCTCGTCACCGACTGTCCGCAGCGCTGGCGCAGCGCCCTCTACACGCCCGACGACGGACGCGCGGAACCCGCGCTGGCGGTGCCCGCGATGGCGCAGGCCTTGCGCGCGCGCGGCGTGCACATCGTCGAGAACTGCGCGGTGGAAAAAATCGTGACGCAAAATCGCAAGGTGAACGCGGTAATCACCGAGCACGGTGAGTTAAAGACGAGCGCGGTGCTGGTCGCGGCCGGGGCCTGGTCAACCTTTGTGTTACGGGACTGCGGCATTCGCCTGCCCCAGCTGACCGTCAAGGCGAGCGTGGCGCGAACTTCGCAGGCACCGCCGATATTCAACGGTAACGCGTCGGGTAGCCAGGTGTCATTTCGGCGGCGGCTCGATGGCGGCTATACCGTCGCCTCGTCGGATTACCTGGAAATTTTTCCGAGCTTCGGTCATCTCCGATTTATCAGGGATTTCTTGCCGCTGGTAAAGTCATCGCTGGGCAAGCTCAAGCTGCGCATTCCGGAACTGCAGGTCGACAGCAACTACACTGGTCAGCGCATCCTTAATCCCGTGCCGACGGCTAAAACCGTGGCGCGCATCAAGGCCCGCCTGATCGATCGGGTGCCGGCGTTCAGGGAGGTCGAACTGGTCGAGACCTGGTCGGGCATGATCGATGCCCTGCCGGACGTCGTGCCGGTACTCGACAAAGCCGACGCACTGGATGGGTTATGGATTTCGACCGGATTCAGCGGGCATGGATTCGGCATCGGCCCCGCGGCCGGCAGGATCATGGCCGACCTGATACAGAACAAAACGGTCGACTACGACCTGGGTCGCTTCCGCCTGGCGCGTTTCAGCGACGGCAGCAAGCTCGAACTCGGCCCATCGATATAAAGCAACGCTCCCCCAAGCACTGCCTGGCAAGATTTTTCAGAGTAAACTGCGGAAACCGGTCCAGGCCTATTGCCAACTGGCGGGGTTCATTGGCCATTTGACAGGCTTTGTCAGCCAGAATCCTGGCCCTGAAACTTTCACCCACAAGCAAGGTGTTACCCTGAGTAAAGATTGGGGGGGGCAGAGGCTGACTGGGCCGACGCGGCAACGCTGGGCCACAACAGGCTTACGGTAATATTGACTCGGGCTCACTGCCTGGCGGAAGTTTGGAACGCATCAAATCCAGCCATTTGCCTTGCTTTTCGGGATTACGGCCGAGCGAGGTCTCTTCGTCGAACTTACGATTTTGCTCCATTAAAACCTTGAGTCGTTGCCGCAATATATCTTCGAATTGCGCCTTGATTTGCCGTTTCATGACATCGTTGCTGGCCGCCTTTACCCGTACCCTGAGCGGTGGCAATTCACTCCATTCGCGCGCCGCAATCTCGAACAGCGCAAAATGAATTTGCTCGTGCTCGAGAACATAGTCTTCGTCGCTACCCGGAGTACTCGAATTCCACCACGAACAATTGCGATTCATCAGCGCGCGGTACCTGAGATTTTTGTAGGTTACATCGTAGACCTGGTCACCGTCGGCAGTCGTTGCAGGCTGGATGTCGATCGCCTTTTTGTCAACGATGGGCTGGGTAAAAACGCAGGTTACGGCGGCCATCCGCTCATCGAAATCAGCCGGCGGTTGCGTGCCCCTGAAATCGGTGCGCTCCAGTTTGCGATAGCTAATGACGTCGCTCATGTCCAGCTCCCGATCGACAACAGATATTTTTGGCGCAGCGTAATTCGGAAGACCCGAGGTGCATCCGCTCAACATCAGCGCCGCACATACCGACAGGATTTTCCAGTTGAACGCGGGTATGACCCGGACCGGCCCGCAGCGAAAAAAGAGGCCGCCCTCTGCGCTCGACGGATCCTGCCGCGGCGGCGGCCTGCCCCGCATTCCTGACATTATTCCAGCACTTCCGCAATTTCCCGCGCCGCGCGAATACCGGAGCGAAAAGCGCCGTGGCAGCAGGCATGATCGCCCACGGAAGTCGCCTCACCGGCAAAAAACAGCTTCTCGTCAAGCGACCGCGCCAACTGCTCGCGCTGGTGCGCCTGTCCCGGGAGAGCACAGGAATACGAACCTCGGGTCCAGGGTTCGCTGGCCCAGGCGGTGACAATCGAGCGGGTGACGTGCTTGCGGATATCGTTGCCAAAAGCCTCGGCGACCCGCTCCACGGCAAAGTCGTGACCGGCCTGCTGGCCCTGTTTTTCAAGCCAGACCGCAAAGCGGCCGCCGGTAAAAGCGATCGCAGTATTCTGACCCATGACGCTGGCTTCGAAACCGCAGGCTTCGCCGGCGTCGTTCCAGGTGTTGTGAAAACCTCTTCCCTGCGGACCGAATACGTCACGCCCGAAGTGCAGGCAAATCTTGTTTTCGGTCCCCGTTGGCACGCCCAGGATAGCGTCCATCTTCCAGTCCGGGAGGCCGGGGGCAAAATGGATGTCACCGGCGGCAAGAATCCCGGTCGAAACCGTGGTCAGCGCCGACCGCGCACGCAGACTGCCCTGGCTGGTTTCGACTGCAACTTCCCGGCCGGACCAGTCTATGCGCTCAACCCGGGCATTGAGTGCAACCGGCACGTCTGCACCCCAGGCGGCAACCAGGTTGCCATAACCGTTCAGCAGCGGGAAATCCGGCCCACCCTCGGCCGCATTGAAATCCACGGTCGAAGTTTCATCGATATCAACCGCATTGAGTTCCGCCATCCAGTGCGAGTAAGACAGGGCATATTCATGTTCAAGGTCCACCAGGTCGGCGATAGCGATATCCTCATTCCGCTCCACCGCCGCATTGATAGACGCATCACATTGCTCGACGTAATTGAAATAGGCCTGGTGCTCACTCGCATTCAACGTCACCCCGTTCCTGTAGAGCTTGCGCTTGCTGGCATCGAAAATATCACCCTTATCCTTGCCGATCACAACGCCCAGCTCTTCCGCAATGGCAACGAAAGGATTGGTGTCGCCCTGATGCAGGTAGCTGCAGCCCAGGTCGAACCAGACCCCGGGCGCAATTTCCTCGCTGTAGGCGCGGCCGCCGATACGGTGCGAGCCTTCGACGACCTGGTGGCTAATACCGAGCCTGGTGAATTCGCGCGCCGCCGAAAGGCCGGCAGCCCCGGCGCCTATGATAATTACATCGATTTGCGGTGACATGGATCAACAATTCTTTTGTCTGGAGGGAACCAGCATTATGACAGATGCCGATTCAACGGTAAGTAGAATGCGCGAAAATGACCCACCCCGAGATCAGCCTGCCAGGTCGTCGACAGTCCCGGTTTAACCGTCGGGATTTACTTTTCCTTGATCACCAGGGTTCCGGCAATCTTGTCGTGCCAGCCCTGCTTGCGCCTGTCCCAGCCGACCCAGAAAAAACCAAGGCCCAGCACCAGCAACGAAATATAGTAACCCAGGTATCTCAGACACAGCTTGCCGGTCGATGCCTTACCGAGCGTGCTGGCATCCACGATCTTGATGCCCAGTATCATCTTGCCCGGCGTCGCTGATTTGTAGTACCAGAAAACGAGGGTCAGAATAAATGGCAGTACATAGCTGATGAATATGTCGGCGTAGCCCTGGCTGAATTCGGTGGACTGGAAATATATCGCGCCATAAATCATCCAGCCCAGGGCAAAAGTCAGCACCAGTAACCAGATCGTGTCGATTAACGACGCCAGCACCCGAATCCAGAAACCTGAATATTGAACCTCGCCTTCACCCTGCGACACATCGGAACTCGGGGTTGCATATATGTTGTCCATGTCTGCCCTTTTTTGTGCGTTCAACCAATGGATCCCGTGCTGCCAATAGCTCGCTTCCACATCAACTGAGATTGTAGTCCAAAATTGGACGCCCGGGGTCGCCTGACCCTGCCCGACTAAAAGTAGCGTTGGATTTTTTTCACCCGGCGCCGGAAGGCTTGCGTGTCGGTACGCGGATTATTCTTCACCGGCGATGGCAGGGTCGCGGCGAGTTCGATCGCCTGGCGCCGGCTGAGCCGGGAGGCAGGAATTCCCCAGTAGTAGCGCGCCGCGGCTTCGACCCCGTAAATGCCCCGACCAAATTCGGCGACGTTCAGGTAATACTCGAGAATACGCTTCTTGGATAGATTTTTTTCCATGCCGATCGTGAGCAACAGTTCGTGCCATTTGCGCAGCGGATCTCGCGACGAGCTCAGAAAAACATTCTTCACGGTTTGCTGGGAAATGGTGCTGCCGCCATAGACCAGTTTTTTCTTCGACAGATTGTATTGCATGGCATCTCTGAAGGCTTCGATATCGACACCTTCGTGTTCGAAAAAACGCGCGTCCTCGGCGACGACGACCGCCCATGCCATATCTTGCGCAATAGCCTCGATCGAGACCGGAATCCAGCGCAGCCGGGGCCAGTCCGCATTGCTGCTGCGCTCGAGTTCGTAAGCACGGATGAAGTTGGAGCGCTGCACCGGACCACTGGCGTAAAGCTCCCATTGCGGCCAGATGCCGATCAGGTAGCCGGCGTCCACCAGCACCAGCAGTAGCAGCAGACGCCCCGCCCAGCGTAGTAGCTGCCTGACGCCCGAGAGGCGGAAAATGGAACGGAATCGACGCTGGAATCGGTAACCCATAGTGCTGAATACTAGACCATTAGAAGGCGATACGAGACCGACCCGGCCGGCGATGATAAATACTATCGAGCCTCGATCGCCTGCAGCGGATCCCAGTCGAAGACCTGCTCGATATAACTGGCGCAGGCAAACAGGTCGGACTCGCCGTGCGCCTTACCGATCAGCTGCAGGCCGACCGGCAGCCCGGCATCGGTCTTGCCGCAGGGCAACGTGATCACCGGCAAGGTGGTGGTGGTAATCGCATATACGATCGCGAGCCAGCGATAGTACTCCGAATATGCGAGACCATCGGAGTAACCCGGATAGCGTTCCTCGACCGGGTACGGCGTTACGATCGCCGCGGGGCAGATCAGTACATCGTAGTCCTGCATGAAGCGCGACGCATTCTGGAAGACCTGGCCCTGGGCCGCCATCGCCGCCAGGATGTCATCCCGGGTCAGCTCGAGTCCCTGTTCGATATTCCACAGGTTTTCCGGTTTGATCAGCGTACGAATGCGCTCCAGATCCGGGACCGTAGGACAGCGCGTAACCGAGCGCGCGCGACACGTCGAACGCCTCATGCGTCATGGAGAGCTCCGGGTGTGCGCTTTCGATTACTGTATTTGCATGTTCCAGTTGCGCCATCGCCGCGCTGCAGACCGCAACCACTTCTGCCGCCGTGTCGGTAATCCCCAGGTCGGTGCTGAAGGCGATTCTGAGCGGCTGGCGCGGACGCGCAGCGGCATCCCGGAATGCGCTTGCCTGGTGCGGTTTACCAAGACCGGCCAGCGGGCTGCAGCCCGCCATCGCGTCGGCAAACAGGGCCAGGTCGGCGAGGTTTCGCGCCATCGGACCCTTCTGCGCGTACACCTCGAAGGGCTGCAGTCCCGGACTCGACGGAATCAGTCCTGGCGAAGGCCGCAAACTGGTCACGCCACAAAAACTGGCTGGCGTGCGTAGCGATCCGCCAAGATCGGAACCCTGCGCGAGCCAGGCGCTGCCGCTGGCGAGCGCGGCGGCGGCGCCGCCGGAGGAGCCGCCAACGCTGCGCGATAAATCGTATGGATTGCGGGTGGCGCCGAATACGTCGTTGAAGGTGTTGGCGCCGGAGCCGAACTCCGGCGTATTCGACTTGGCGTAAACGATACCGCCGTTGGATTCGATCGTCTCGACCAGCAGGTCGGACGCGTCCGGCACATGGTTTTCAGAAACCTTCGAACCATAAGTCGTACGCACCCCGGCCACATCCTCGAGATCCTTGATCGCAACCGGAATACCAGCAAGCATGCTGCCGCTAAAGTTCCGCTGTTGCGCGGCGGCGCGCGCGCGCTCGAAACACAGCGTCGGCAAAGCGTTGATCCCGCCGTCGGCCTCGGCAATGCGGGCTTCGAGCGCGTCCAGCGTATCGTCGATACTGATATCGCCGGACTGCAACAGCGATACGATTTCAGTGGCGTGTTTTGCGATCAGTTCATCCATAGCGGTCTCGTAAAATATTCTTCTGCACCTTGCCCATCGCGTTGCGTGGCAATTCCTCGAGCAGCACCAGCCTGCGCGGCAACTTGAAACGCGCCAACCGGGGCTGTAGCGCGCCGAGTATGTGTTCCTGATCGAGAGTGGCACCGGCCTCGAGTACGACCGCGGCCGCAACCACTTCGCCCAGGTCCGGGTCGGGAATGCCGAACACCGCTGATTCCGTGACGCCGTCGAGCGCATCGATTTCGGTTTCGATCTGCTTCGGATAGATGTTATATCCGCCGGAGATGACCAGGTCCTTTTCACGCCCGAGGATATGCACATAGCCCTCGGCGTCGAACTTACCCATGTCGCCGGTGATGAAGAACCCGTCATCGCGCAGATCCAGCGCGGTCTTTTCCGGCTTGCGCCAGTAGCCCAGGAAAACATTGGGCCCGCGCACTTCGATCATGCCGGTTTCACCCGCCACCAGCTGGGCGCCGTTTTCCGGATCGGTAATCTTGATCTCCACCCCAGGCAGCGGAAAACCGACGCTGCCGGCGCGACGTTCGCCGACATAAGGATTCGACGTATTCATATTGGTCTCGGTCATGCCGTAACGCTCGAGAATGCGGTGGCCGGTGGTCGCCTCGAACTGCACATGGGTCTCCGCCAGCATCGGCGCGCTACCCGAGACAAACAGGCGCATGTGTGCCACCAGATCGCGCTCGAAACGAGGGTCGGCCAGCAGGCGCGTATAAAAGGTCGGTACCCCCATCAGCGAGGTCGCATGCGGCAGTTGCTCGAGCATAGCATCGAGGTCGAAACGCGGCAGGAAAATCATCGAGCCGCCGCAGATCATGATGATGTTGGTCGCCACGAACAGCCCGTGAGTATGAAATATCGGCAGCGCATGCAACAGCACGTCCGCGGCGGTAAAGCGCCAGTAATCCACCAGCGTCAACGCGTTGGACAACAGGTTGTCGTGGCTCAGCATCGCGCCCTTCGACAGCCCGGTGGTACCCGAGGTGTACAGAATTGCGGCCAGGTCCTGCGGGCCGCGTTCGAGGTTGACAAATTCGACCGGCAGGGAATTCGAAGCCGGCATCAGGCTGCCGCCGGCATCGGCGTCGAGGGTGAAAATCCGCGCCTCGATGCCTTCGAATTCCCGCGCGCGTGAGCTATCGCAGACAAACACGGTCGGTTCGGCGTCGTCGAGAAAATAATCGACTTCGGCACGGGTGTAGGCGGTATTGAGCGGCAGGAACACCCCGCCGGCGCGCACCGTCGCCAGGTATAGCGCGATCGCCTGCACCGACTTCGCTGCCTGTACCGCGACGCGGTCACCGGGTTTTACGCCCTGCTCACGCAACAGGTTCGCCAGCCTGCCGCTCAGTTCGACAATCTCGGCATAGGACCAGCTCGCGCCAGCGGGCACCCGCAGCAGCGTGCGCGAATCCGCTTCGCGTCCGCCCAGCAGGCCATCGAATAAATGATTAGTGCTCATCAAATCACCGGTACTGGTTTGTGCCGCAACCCGCTCAGGGCGTTACCGGCGATCGCCAGCATCAACACGGCGCCGCCGGCCAGCGTAAACAGGTTCGCGGTTTCGCCGAGAAACAACCAGACCCAGAATGGTCCCAGCAACACCTCGGTCATCGACAGCAAGGCGAGTTCCGCGGCTGGCACGACTTTCGAACCGATGGTATAAACGGTCAGTCCGAGGCCGACCTGGAATACCCCTAACGACAGCGCGATCGCAACATCGTTAGCGGGGATCGTAAAGCTGAAACCCTCCATCCAGCAAACCAATGCCGCGATAACGATGGCGAATATTCCAGCCATGAAAACCGCCGGCAGCATGTCTTCGAGCTTGCCCCAGCGCAATGCGATGGTAAAAACGGCGAATCCAAGGGCCGACAGTATGGCGCTGAGATTACCCGCCAGGCGCCCCGCCGAAATTCCGCTAATCACCATGATGGCGATCCCGACCAGGGCGATGATCATCGCGACCCAGGTTGCCTTGCGCACGCTCTCGCGCAGGACGATCCAGCCGAGCAGGGCGGCCAGGAACGGCGCCGACGCAAACAGGAACATCGCGTTGGCAACGCTGGTGCTTTGAATCGCGTAGATGCCGCCGGCAAATGCCACCACCAGGGAGATCCCACCGATGGCGCCCGCCAGGCCTGACTTACGGATCGTCTGTACCGGTTGATAACCGGAACGAACGCTGATGATCACGAACAGGAAGGCCGCCAGCGCCATGGACCGGTACAATAGTATCTGCCAGACGTTGGCTGCCTCGATCAGACGAACGCCGAGACCCATCGACGACCAGAACACGCCTGCCAGCAGCACCAGAACGACCCCGTTAAAATAACTGAGGCCGGGTTTTTCGATTTCCGCTGTCAGTGCTTCGGACATTACACGCCTGTGCCGTTATAAATCTGCTGCACGAGGTTAATCGAAGGCAATCGGATTGCAAAGCAATAGTTTCAGCGCAGCATGCCGTCAGTTTTACAGCGCTTAAGGATAGGCATAAACTCGTCGCATGCAACAGGATAGCCCTTTCAACCAGCTGACCGTGGACTGGCACCAGCCCGGCTTTTCGATCGATACCAGCGGCCTGGCATCCTTTGACGCCAGAGCCGAAGATATCGAAACCTTCAGACGCGACGGTGTCGTCTTGCTGCGCGGCGCTAGCAGCCAGTGGGTCGATTGCCTGCGCGCCGGCCTGCAGCGCAATCTCGACAACCCCCGGCAATTCGCCTTTCCCTGCGAAAGCAATCCCGCGGGCGAGCCCGGCCGGTTTTTCGACAGCTACTGCAACTGGCAGCTGATTCCCGAGTACCTGGACTATATTTCCCACTCCGCGGCGGCGTCGATCGCGGGACAATTCATGGACACGGCCTACGCACAGTTTTTCCACGAACATGCCTTCATGAAAGCGCCCGGCACGCAACGGGCAACCCCATGGCACCAGGACCTGCCCTATTACTGCGTCGACGGATTTAAAACCGCGAGCGTCTATATCGCGCTGGATCAAGCCGACGCCGACGTCGCGCTGCAGTTCGTGCGTGGCTCGCATCGCTGGGAAAAATTATTCTATCCGCGGGTTTTCGAAGATGGCAGCGCTTTTAATGACGATAAACCCAATGCGGCAATGGAGACGGTGCCCGACATCGATGCCCGGCGCAAGCAATACGATATCGCTGCCTGGCCACTGCAGCCGGGCGACACCATCGTGTTCGATTTCAGGACCCTGCACGGCACCGGCAATGCGACCGTCAAATCCATCCGGCGTGCGTTTTCGAGCCGCTGGCTCGGCGACGACGTGACTTACTGCGAACGCCCCGGAGAAACGTCACCACCTTACGTCGAGCACGGCATGAAGCACGGGGGCCGGATGCGCAGCGACTGGTTTCCGGTGCTCTGGCACCGAGGCGATTAAACCTCTTTACGCGCTTTCCACAACTCCCAGGCTAGTCGGGCCTTAACCCCGATATCGAGGAAGGGACGCGGCGGCAGCTTGTTCGGCTCGCCCAGGCTCTGCATGTATCCGATCAGTTCGTTATCGATGCCGCAGGCCATGTCGGCCGCAAGCATACCGCCCGCGGTCCCCTTGGTGACGCCGACCGCGTTCTGGCACACCGAGGTATAAACGTTATCGGCCAGCTTGCCGAATCCCGGCGAACCATTTTGCGCGAGGCAGACAAAACCGGTCCAGGTGTATTCCATGTCAACCTCGGGCAGCATCGGGAAACGCTCGTCAAACAGACGCTTGTGCACCTGCTTGATATGGATTCGATGCGATTCGGGCTCGCGCATTTTGCGGTTGTGGTAAATATTGTTTCGAATCAGGATGCGATGGTCGCTGGTATAACGCATCGTGATCGATGCAAACGCGTTAACCGGCGTCACGCCCCAGTTTTCCTCGCAACCGAGCGCATCTCGTTCCGCCGGGGTCAGCTGACGACTGAGGCTGGCGTTAGCCGCCATCGGCAGCAGTCGCTGCTCGAAGTAACCGAAGTAATCGGCAAATCCATTGACGCCCAGAATCATCTGCTCGGCAAATACTTTGCCGTTCGGGGTCGAAAGCTCGATCCCCCGTTCCAGGTCCAGCGCCGTAACCGGCGTGTTTTCATACAGGCTGACGTTTTCCGGCAGGTTATCCGCCAGGCCTCTGACCAGCGCCGCCGGATTCATCAGGCGGCAACCCGGGGTGTGCACCCCGGCGGCAAAATGCGTGGTGCCGAGACGCTTGGCAAGGTCGGCTTTTTCGATCCAGGTGTAGGGCTCGTTGAGTGCTTCGAGTTCCCTGGCAAAAGGCTCGAGCACTTCACCCACGCCCTGCGCCGACACGGCACAGTGATATTTTCCGGGCCGGGTCCAGTCACATTCGATGCCGTAGCGCTCGATCTGGGTTTCGTGGTAATCGATGGCCGCCCGCGCCAGCGCCATGAATCGATGCGATCCCTCCAGCTCTTCCATCGAGGAGCCGACGTTATGCGGCAGATCGATGGCGAAACCCGAATTGCGCCCGGAGGCGTTCTCTCCGACTTCACCCGCGTCGAGCAGGATAACCTGATCGTCGGGGCGATTTTCGGCCAGCCGGCGCGCCGCCGCGAGTCCGGCATAACCCGCGCCGACGACAACCCAGTTGGCTTTTTGATCATCCTGCAGCGCCGGCCTGGGCGTGCGCGGCGCCAGGATATGGCTCCAGCCATTGGTGTTGTCTTCGATGGGTAGATGCGTGACGGAACGGGTGCTCAAGTCTCAATCCTCGTGCCAGTTCGATGGATGAATCGCAAAATGTATCAGCGCTGATTCTGCCTCGTATATCAATTCGGTGCCGCTGGGTAACCAGATGCAGTCCCTGGGGTGCAACTCGTGCACTTCGCCGTCGGTATGCAGTTTTAGCACGCCTTCAAACACGGTGAGCACTTCATCGTACTTGATCGTCCAGGGTATGCGCGCATTGGTCATCCGACCCCAGCCAGTGCCGAGTTCGGTGCCGTCCTCGGCGCCGCAGACGCCAGCCACCTGTGCCATTTCCCCGTACTCGAAACGCGGTGCAAACTCGAGTTCGTCGAAGCGCACCAGCCTGGTAGTTGTCTTAGTGTTAGTCATTTGAATTTTCGATTGCATTAAAAGTACAGAGCTGTATATTCAAACATACATACATGTACGGTGCAACCAATGCCCGACAACAGTTTACTCAAGGCGGTGGCCGAGCGCGGCGCCCCGATCCAGGTTCGCAAGCAGTTACAGCGCTTTGACTGGCTGCAGCAGGCGCTGGAGGTTTTTGTATCCGCAGGCATCGACGCGGTGCGCATCACCCGCCTGGCCGATGACCTGGGAGTCACGCGCGGCAGTTTCTACTGGCATTTCGAAAACCGCGAGGACCTGATCGACGCGCTGGTTCGCTATTGGAAAGACAAGAATACCGCTGCGATAACCCAGTCAGTCAACAATGTGGGCAGCCTGGCCGACGGCATTTTCCGCTTTTTCGAAACCTGCATCGATACGGCCTCTTTCGATCCCCGGCTCGACCTGGCAATCCGCGAATGGTCGAGGCGTTCGCCGTCTATTCGCAAGCTGATCGACCAGGAAGATGCCGCTCGCATCGAATCGCTGCAGAAATATTTCGCGTCGTTCGACTACTCGATGCCGGACGCGTTGATTCGCGCGCGGGTACTCTATTATTCCCAGATCGGTTTTTACGCCCTCGAAATCGAAGAATCACTGAACACACGACTGGGTTACACCGAATCCTACTTCGAGTGTTTTACCGGGCAAAAACTCGAGCCCCAGCAGGCTGCATCGTTTAAACAGCATATTCTCGACACCTACGGAGACAAGTTATCGTGAGCAGAAGATCCCGCCGCGGCCGACATCACGGCGTTGCCGACACGTCGCACCAGCGCCAGGTCAATTACAGCAAACTAAAGAATCCCTTGCTGCGCCAGCCCGCTTTCAGCGAGGACCGTCTCGAGGCGATTCACCAGACAGCCCTGCGCGTCATCGGCGAACTGGGCATCAAGGTGCTCAATGCAGAGGCACGCGATTACTTCAAACAGGGCGGCGCAAGCGTCGATGAAAGCACGCAGTTGGTCAGGATCGATCCGTCCCTGGTTGCATCAGCACTCGAATCGGCGCCGAGTGAATTTGTCTTACACGGCTCGGTCGCGCAAGCCGACGTGACTCTCGGTGGTGACAATATCGCTTTTACCTGCGTCGGCGGCGCGCCGCATATCTCCGACCTCGACCGCGGCAAACGCCCCGGCACGCTGGAAGACACCTGTAATATTATCAAGCTCAGCGAGCACTTCGACGTGTTGCACCTGCAATCGCCTAACGTCGAATCGCAGGACGTCCCGGTGCACCTGCGACACTACCGGGTGACCGAGGCCCAGCTCAGGCTCAGCCGTAAACCGTTTTTCATCTTTTCTCGCGGCAGCGCCCAGGTCGAAGATGCATTTGCGATGACGCGCATCGCGCGGGGTTTAAGCCAGGCGGAATTCGAGGCGCAGCCTTGGTGTTATACCGTGATCAACACCAACTCGCCGCGCCAGCTCGATATACCCATGTGCCAGGGCATCATCGATTTCGCCCGCGCCGGACAGGTGTCGGTGATCACGCCGTTTACCCTGGCGGGTGCGATGGCGCCAGTGACCATGCCCGGGGCGCTGGTGTTACAACACGCCGAGGCACTGGCCGGTATCCTGCTGTCGCAGATCGTGCGCCCGGGCGCGCCGGTGGTTTACGGCTCGTTCACTTCGAACGTCGATATGAAATCGGGATCGCCCGCATTCGGCACTCCGGAATTCGTGCAGGCTGCGTTTGGCGCCGGCCAGCTGGCGCGTCACATCGAATTACCCTGGCGCGGTTCCGCCGCGACGGCCTCGAATGCACCCGATGAACAAGCCGTGTATGAATTCCTGATGTCGGCCTGGGGCAGCATTCTCGGTGGCGTCAATATGATGGTACATGCCGCCGGCTGGCTCGAGGGCGGCCTTACCGGGTCGATGGAAAAATTCATTCTCGATGTCGAAATGCTGCAAACCTTCGCCGAGATTTTCAATCCGCTCGATAGTAGCGAGGCAGAACTTGCCTACGAGGCGATTGCCAGCGTCGAGCCCGGCAGCCATTTTTTCGGTTGTGAGCACACCATGGCGCGCTACCAGACGGCGTTTTACGAGCCGCTGGTTTCGGACTGGAGCAATTTCGGGCAGTGGACCGAGAACGGCAGCAAAACCGCGACTCAGCGCGCCAATGGAATCTGGAAGAAAATTCTGCAGGATTTCGAGGCGCCGGAGATGGACCCCGCCAGGCTCGAGGAATTGCAGGCGTTTATCGAACGCCGTAGCGCCGAGGGCGGTGCGCCGGTCGAATAAACCAGTCGCTCGATAATACTAGATATTCCTCGAACCGACCTGTCCTCTGCTACTTTCGAACGGCGACCCGGAAACGCCGCGTCCGAGCATTTCTCCAGCCCCGGGATCGATAAAATCGGCAATCGCCCGTTCTGGCATCAGCTTGAAAAATGCGGTACTTTCCAGCTCCAGGTCAGCCTTGTGATCGCGCGGATCACTGCGCGCCCAGTACTCGACCTCGAGCAGTAACGGACTACCGTCGCGGTAGGCCCTGGCGGCGAATTCGTCGAGTTCGTCCACCGTGGCAACCGAATGGAACTTGCCCTGGTAGGCCACACCGGTCACGGTCTTGACGTCAAGCAGGTAAGGGATGACATAGGGACCGTTAATCACGACCGATTTCTGCGAGCTCGAAATATGGGCCCGATGCGCAGGCCCGAGGCTATGCACCTTGGTGATAACCGGTCGCTTGAACTGTCCGCGGTCGCCTTCCGCCGCATCCCACATCTCGACCGTCATGCCGAGATAACCGTCGTAATTATCCGCTGCCGGCACCGCGTCACCCTTCCAGCCCTCATCCAGCACGATTTCTACGCGCTGCTGCTCGCCGGCGCGCATCAGATCCAGGGCAAGGCTGTCGCCGGCATCGTACTGGCCAACCAGGCGCACGGCCTGCTCGGTGCTGTAAATCTCGGTGTCGTTGATACGGTAGATGACGTCATGCACTATCAGCTGACCCTGACTCGGACCTGCAGCGGGCGTTTTCGTTACCACCAGCGCACCGCCACTGCCCGGTACCTGGAGCACCTCGGCTTCATCTGGCGTCAGCGTGCTGACAATTCCGGAGAAACCGGCATCGCCCCAACTGGGGGGCCCCTGGCGCAAATCGGCGACCGCCTGCATTACCAGGCTGATTGGCACCGAGAAACCAATGCCGAGATTAGTGCCGTATCGGGTTGCATCGATGGCCGTGTTCATGCCGATCACACGACCGTTGCGATCGAACAGCGCACCGCCCGAATTACCGGGATTGATGGCGGCATCGGTCTGCAGATAAGGGGTAACGCCATCGCGATAGCGCTCGGTATGCGAAATGATGCCGCGGCTGATCGAATCAGGATTACGTCCAAGGGGATTGCCTACCGCGAAGGTTTCATCCCCGGCCTGCACCCGGTCGGAGTTTCCGAGCACGGCCTGCGGGACCTGGTCACAGTGCTCGAGCCTTAGAATTGCAATGTCGTATCGGGGCGTAGAGTTTACGACCCTGGCGGGTATACCGGCGGTTCCGTTCCAGCCCCTCGGAAAAACTTCGACCAGCGCCGCACCCTCGATAACATGATGGTTGGTCCAGACTTCACAGTTGCGCGACGAGACCAGAAATCCCGAGCCGTTATTGATTTCCCAGACCGAGTCGCCAAACTTGTCCACGGTCACGTGCGACATGGTGCGGATTGATACCGAGACATCGAGCATGCTTTCGGTATCGACCTGGTTGTGGCGTTCCAGCGCGTAGATTGCGAGCGGTACCAGGCTCGCGAACAGGCCCAACACGGCCATGCGCCAAAGTATCGTACTCTTCCTGTTCATGCGTCACCTCGTTAATTTCGGGTGATGCCTCCACGGTTACGGATTTTTTATTGCTTGTGAAATACTGGAGCAAAATTCGCGCCAGCTCATAGCAACCGGTACTCAATTTATCCTGCCTGCTTCTAATAGTATGAAAACTCATTTATTTCAATAAGTTATAGGTTATCTGTGAAGCATTGCCAAGTTTGGGCCAAGAAGGCCGGGAGCGGCAAAAAGTCGCCGTCTAGCGGTTTTTATCACGTTTAGCGGGTAATTTTGACACTCGAGGAAGGCCCATCGCTCGAAACTAGCCCGCTCTTGCGTACCAGGAATTGCAGACGCCGTTGGCGTTGACCCGCTTTCCCGGGGAGATGACGCAGGCACCCCAGGCGTCCCCAGCGGTATCGGTGTAAAACTGGCAACCGGCGCAGCGCCTGGCGGTATCGGCCGACTCATGCCTGTAATTCAGGGACTTTGCAGTCGGGTCGTCAGGACTCAGCTGCGGATCATCAGCGGCCGGGGCTTAGTTCACTTTTGGAATAAACGACAACGCGACGAGTTATTTCCGGCACTGCCTGTAGATTTATTTTCTCGCAGCCGCTGCCCGTGATTTCTTTATCTCATCCTGTATCAGGCGCAGGATCCAGTTGGAGAGGCTCCTGCCATCCTCTTCGGCAAGCTGCCTGGCCTTTTTCTTCAGCTCTGCTTCGACGCGAATGTTGATTATTTTTTCTTTGGCCATAGCGATCCGCTAAATTGTTGAATACGTGACAATGGAAATTCGGGGAAAACGAGACGGCCTTTTTTTAACATAGCGGACAGGCGATTTCCATACAAATCACTACATTGTACATACATTAACAGGGCACGGTGACGGGGTGACCTGCCCTTCGCGCAACTGGCGCCCGGCCTGAGCGGACAATCGATGCTGGACAGGTTACTCGATTTCCAGGGTATATTTGACCACCCGATCATTTCCCGAATCGGAAAGCCAGAGTTCGTTAGCGCGCAGTTCAACACCCTCGGGCGTCGTGAAACGATTAATGCCCCGGCCCGCCTTGCCGTCGCCCAGCACGTGCAGCAAGCTGCCATCGGTGCCGATGAACTTGATCGTGTGACTGTACTTGTCGGCCGCGATCAGAATTCCGTCCGCGGTCAGGTCCAGGTAGCGCACGCCATTGAAGCCATATTTATCGCGACCGAGTTCGCGCCTGATTTCGAGTTCGGGCGACAGCAGGAGGATTCGACTGGCACCGGCTTCGGCGAGCCAGATGTCGCCGTCCTGCGCCAGTTCGAGATCGTGCGGTGACGACAGGCCGCCCAGCTCAGCGACTATTTCGCCATCCCGATAGGCGACGACATTGCCCGACCAGGCGCCGGCAACATAGATCATGCCGTTGGGATGCGCCAGCACGCCCTCCGGCCCGCGAATGCGTTCGCCGAGTTCGCCCACGAGGCGCGCGCGGGGGCCGTCGACGTCATAAATGGTAACCCGATTGTTATGCGTGTCGGCAACATAAGCGCGGCCGCGCGCGTCAAAATCAACGTCGTGCGTGCCGCCCTGGTGATCCGAGCCGAACTCAGCCACCAGCGCCAGTGATTCGGGATCGAGGATCGCGACGCGATCATTATCGACGTCAGCCACAAACAGGTAGTTGCCGTCAGGCGACAATTTGAGATCGTGCGGATTGTCGAGCGCGGCCGTGCTGGCCTTGACATAGGTTAATTTAAGCTCGGTCGCCTGCGCGGCCACGGCCAGCAAACCGGTTATCGACAGAACCAGCAGGCGCGAAATCATGTCGATCACTGGCCCAGCGGTAAATCGTAGAGTGAGCCGAACTGGCCGAGTTTGTCGTCGATGCCGGCCAGCCTGAGCGCGTGCCAGGCCATGGCGTGGTTTGACGAGGTCAGCGGTATGCCGAGATTCTTTTCGAGTTCGGCGCAGGCCGCCATCAGCCGCACCGAGGTACAGGAGACAAAGATCGCGTCGAACTCGGCATGTTTGACCAGTTCGCGCACGCCGTCTTCGATCGATTGCGGCGTGATCCGGGCGACCACGGTATCGCGGTCTGCGTTGAAAGAGCCGAACACCGGCACCTGGTAGCCGCGCGCCGTGATGTAGTCGGCGACGATCCTGTTGACGGCGGCCGGGTAAGGCGTCAGCACGCCAATACGTTTTGCCTTGAAAGCATCGAAGGCGGCAAACGCGGCGGTAATCGGCGTGGTGCATTTCGAGTCGGGTTTGGCCTGCTTGATATTGGCGAACACACCCTCTTCGCCGATCGCCATCGAGGCCGAAGTGCAGCCGTAAGCGATAACATCGACCGGGGTATCCGGCGTGATCACGCGCGTGCACTCGACGATGCGCGGCGCCATCGCGCGCAGGGTTTCCGGGGTAATCAGGTTTTCATTATGGATCCGGCTCTGGTAGAGCGCGACGCCGTCGACCTCGGCCAGAACCTGGCGCCATTCGTGTTCGATGGTGTAGTCGGTTGCCAGTACGATCAGGCCGATGGATGCCCGACTGGCGATGCCACCATCGAGATCGTAGGGCAGGTTCTCGATCAGGATCGTATCTTCGATTGCTTTGCTGGCTGGCTGGCTCATAATTCACCCTCGACAGGTTTGCTCAAACGCATACTCTAGCATGAATAATAACCAGGTGGTCGGTCGCGTTATCGCGCTCGGCGCAGCGATTTTCTACGGCTTCAACACGACCCTGTCGAGGCTGGCCTACGATACCGGCACCACGCCGGTGTCGCTGACAATCTATCGCTTCCTGATGTCGGCGGTGGTGATGATACTACTGCTGCTGATACTGCGAAAATCCTGGAAGCTCGAGGTAGCGCCGGGATTGTTCGCAATCTGTGTCGTCGGCATGTTCGCCACTTCGATCGGTCATCTCGGCGCGGTTAACTACATCCCCGTGAGCCTGGCGGCAATCATCTTTTACTGCTTTCCGCTGCTGGTGGTCGCCTATAAACGCATTGCGCAACGTCAAGCAGTCAGGCGCAACGAACTGCTGGCCTTTATTTTAGCCTTTATCGGCATCGGCATAGCGCTCGGACCCGATTTTCACGACTTCGACCCACGCGGGATTGCGCTCGCTTTGACCGGCGCCATCGGCGCCACGATTTTCATTCTCAGTTACGAGCGGTTCCCGCCGCAAACCGACAGCTATGTCGGCGCTACCTGGATCATGCTGAGCGCGCTGATATTTGCCCTGCTGTTGCTGCAGTTCGGCTTCGACCTGGTGCCGCCGCGCAAACCCATCGGCTGGCTGTACCTGGCCCTGATTGCGGCGGCCTCGGTCACTTCATTCGTGCTGTCACTGCAGGCGATCAGCCGCATCGGCGGCGCCATTTTCGCGTTACTGCTGAATTTCGAACCGGTCGTCATTCTCCTGCTGGCCTGGATCGTAATCGGCGAGCAACTGTCACTGGAGCGCATCTTCGGCATGGCGCTGATCGTATTTGCACTGTTCCTGAGTCACTGGAAGGTTCCGCGTATCGGCTCGAAAACGGCGGCGGCGCCTGGTGACTGACGCCAGTACATGTGACTACCTGGTAATCGGTGGCAGCGCCGCTGGTTGCATCGTTGCCGCCACCTGGCAGAATGCAGCTCGACCCGGGTAATCCCGCTGCATGGCGCAGCGGTCCTTGCCATTGCCTTGAATCTAACGTTCAATAACGAGCGACGCCAACCGACGGAGCACCGTATGAAACTCATCACCGCCGCCGCTTCTCCATTCGTACGCAAGGTCCGGGTCCTGATCCTGGAGCTTGGCCTGCAGGATTCCGTCTCGCTGGTGGACCCCGGCCCGATCAACCCGGTCTGCAGTAACGCAACCCTGAACGCGGTCAATCCACTGGGTATGATACCCGCGCTGGAACTGGACGATGGCGACAGCCTGTACGATTCACCGGTCATCTGCGAATACCTGAACCAGCTTGCCGACGGGCCGTTTTTTCCGTCGGATTCAAGCCGTAG
>CAVYHN010000002.1:0-18570 GCA_963768295.1 uncultured Gammaproteobacteria bacterium
TTTCGGTAAATAAAAGCCGCGGTTAGTCAAAAACAATGTGCCGTCGAAGGCCATCATTGCGTTCTTTGGAATCGGCAAGGTGTTAACGACGATGCCGTGAACCAACAAAATATGGAGTAACACCGGAACGTTGCGGACGTATTCGATGTAGACATAAACGACCCGGTTGATCAGCCAGTTGCTCGACAGGCGTAACACGCCGAGCAGGAATCCGACAATGGTCGAGAGAATAATGCCGGCCACCGCCACCAGCAGGGTGTTGATGATGCCGACGATGGCAGCGCGCCAGTGCGGGCTGCGGGAATCGTATTCGATCAGGGTTTGATTAATATCGTAGTTTGACGCATCCCACAGGAAGTTAAAGCTATAGCCCTTACCGATGGTTTCAAGGTTGGTGATCGCGTTGTTCACAATGAAAAAGAAGAACGCCATTATCAAGGCCATCGTAATGACCTGTATCGTAACCGAACGCAGTTCCTTGTCGAAAAACAACCGATAAAAAAGCGAAGGATTACTGCCGCCGGACGTGTCTGATGCCGTCATTTTTTTCTAGCCCCCGAAAAATCAGTCATGTCATAGCGCCATGATCTAAAGTGAAGCGGCGGTCACGAGACCGCCGCTTCGTTGCTGCAACTTAACGCAGCGGTGGTGAATACAGAATGCCGCCCTTGGTCCATTGCGCGTTCAATCCGCGCGACAGCCCCAGCGGTGTATTGACACCGATGTTGCGCTCAAAAATTTCGCCGTAGTTGCCTACCGCGGAAATAGCGCGTACCGCCCACTGCTTGTCGAGTCCGATCATGGAGCCGAAATCACCCTCGGTTCCGACCATACGATTAATCGAAGGATTTTTGCCGGCTTTTGCAGCATGCTGCTTGACGTTTCCCTGGGTAAGTCCGAATTCCTCGGCCTCGATCAGCATGTTAAGCACCCAGCGAGTCACGTCGGCCCACTGGTCGTCGCCCTGGCGAACGGCTGGCCCCAATGGCTCCTTGGAAATAATTTCCGGCAGGATTACGTGTGCGTTGGGATTATCGAAGGTACTACGAGTAGCCGCCAGGCCCGATGCGTCAGTCGTGTAAACGTCACAACGGCCGGCAAGGTAGTTCACCTGCCCTTCTTCGTTGGTCTCGATGGTTACCGGCTCATAGTTCATGTTGTTAGCGCGGAAATAGTCAGCGAGGTTCAACTCGGTAGTGGTACCGGTCTGGATGCAAATCGAAGCACCGTCGAGCTGCTTGGCTGAAGTTACGCCGAGTGCCTTGGGTACCATGAAACCCTGGCCATCGTAGTAGTTAACGCCCAGAAAAGTCAGTTTCAGGTCGGCGTCACGGCTCATGGTGATTGTAGTGTTACGATACAGCAGGTCGCCTTCGCCCGAGTTCAGCACGGTAAAACGGGTTTTACCAGTGGTCGGTACGAATTTCACCTTGTTCGCATCACCCAGTACGGCTGCAGCGGTTGCGCGGCAAAAATCGACGTCGAAGCCTTCCCAGCGACCTGCGTCGTTAGGCGCGGCAAAACCGGGTACACCGGTGGATACCACGCAGTTCAGCTCGCCGCGAGCTTTTACGTCTTGAAGCGTACCTGCGGTCGCCACACCTGAAGTTGATGCAAGTGCAACGGCTGCCGATACTGCCAGCGTTTTAAAAAGTTTCATTGGTCACTCTCTCCAATTGTTATTGCTTTAATGAAGCGTTAACCCGGTTTTTATGGACTTGGCGTCCTTTATTCTAACCGTGCCAACAAGTTAAGGAGTTGTATTAGTTATCCTCCGTGCGCGAAAAGTAACATAACAAAAGGCTCCAGCCAAGGCATTGATATTTGCCTTGAGCAGGTTCGATAAGTAATTTCTATTGCCAGCGGAGTCCGGACAGGATTATAAACTTGCCCCATGATCCGAAGTTTGCAAGACAAAGACGCGACTGCGGTGCTCGAAATCTATCGCCAGGGACTCGATAGCGGCGAGGCATCGTTCGAAACCGAGCCGCCCGACTGGGCAAGCTGGCAGACCAAATACCATCCCTCCTGCCGCCTGGTCTGGGAACAGGACGACGAGGTCCGGGCCTGGGCCGCGCTGGCGCCGGTGTCGGCTCGCGACTGTTACCGCGGGGTTGCCGAGGTCAGTATCTACGTCGCGACAGCCTGGCTCGGCCGGGGGATCGGCAGCCAGCTAATGGTCGCCCTCGTCGAGCAATCGGAAAACCAGGGAATCTGGAGCCTGTACTCGTCGATATTTCCCGAGAACCCGGCAACCCTGCGACTCCACCTGCGGCACGGCTTCCGCAAAGTCGGCATTCGCGAGCGCATCGCGCAACGCGACGGCCGCTGGCGCGACACGCTGATCCTGGAACGACGTTCGGAAAAAGTCGGGATTTAGTTACTGCGCCCGGCGGTCCGACGCATCGGGATAACGCCGCGCTGCGGCGTTAGTTGACCTGGATATCGGGGAGTCGATGGTCCTGCGCGGTGCTACCGACCTCGTCCAGCTGCACCAGATCGCCAAGGTAGTAGCCCTGGGCATAGTCAATTCCTATCGATTTCAGTTTTTCGATCGCTGCTTCTCCATCGACACTTTCGGCAATAGTTCTGATATCGAGCAAATGCGCCATCGAATTAATCGACTCTACCATCGTGCGATCGATTTCGTCGCTGCACAGATTGCGAATCAGGTTGCCGTCGATTTTGACGAAGTCCATGCGCAAATCCTTCAGCGCCGCGAAACTGGCCAGGCCACTGCCAAAATCGTCGAGCGCAAAACTGCAGCCGATGGTCTGCAGTCGCTTGATCAGCCGGCTGGCGCTGGCGAGATTGTGACTGAACGCGGTCTCGGCTATTTCGAAACAGATTTGATGCGGCTTGACGACGGTCTTTTCGAACATCTGCAAAATAAACTCGGCCAGCGACTCGTCGGCGATCGAAGCCGCCGACAGATTCAGGCTCAGCACCAGATCCGGGTTTTGCATGAAGATATGCGGATAGGCGCCGAATACGCGGCCGATCACCCAGCGATCGATTTGCGGCATCAGTCCGAAGCGTGATGCGGCGGGCAAGAACGCGCCCGGGGTCATCACCTTGCGGTTTTCGTCGAGCATCCTCAACAACACCTCGGCGCGAGTGTGCAACCGGGTCTGCTCCGGATCGAGCGAGATGATCGGCTGATATAGCAATAAGAAGCTTTCGTTGGCGAGCGCATCGCTAATGTCACTGCGCTGCAGCTTCTCACTCAGTCGCGTCGCCAGTTCGGAATCCGCCTCGGTATGAGTATGCGCACGACCGCGCCCGAGATCCTTGGCGACGTAACAAGCCTGGTCGGCGTCATGCATCAACTGTTTGCGCGTGGTCGTCTCAGCGGTGATCGGCACGATGCCGATACTGACACCCACCTGGTAAGTCTTTTGATCCCAGACAAAGCGGTACTCTCGGATGACATTGATCAGCATATCTGCGACCGTGTGCGCCTTGCTCACCGGACAGTTTTCCAGCAACACCGCAAACTCGTCGCCGCCGAGTCGACCGAGCGTATCACGGCCCCGCAGTTGGCCCGCGAGCAGCAACGAAATCTGTTTCAATAATTCATCCCCGGCCACGTGCCCGGCGGTATCGTTGACAATTTTGAACTGGTCGAGGTCGAGGTACAGCATCGCGTGCGTGTTTTCGAAATCCTTGGCCGACTGCAGCGACTTTTCAAGACGTTCCTCGAACTCGCTGCGGTTGACCAGGCCGGTGAGCGGGTCGTGAGTCGCCTGGTGCACCATCATCTTCTGCATGCGCCTCGAGTCGGTGACATCCTTGAATACCAGCACCACGCCGATACTGTTGCCCTGGGCGTCGATCATCGGCGCCGCCGTGCCCTGGATCGAAAAACGCTCGCCACTGCGAGAAATCAGCACATTGTCGGTTTTCGGTGCGATCACGCGCTGTTCCGACAGGCAGCGCATGGCCGGGTCCGGAATCACAATCCCGCTTTGTTCGTCCTCGAGATGCAGCACCGCCTCCATCGACAGGCCCATGGCCTGATGGAAACGCCAGCCGGTCAGGGCCTCGGCCATCGGATTCATGTAATCGATACAGCCCAGGTTATCCGTCGTGATAACTCCGTCTCCGATGGAATGCAGGGTCACCTGCGCGCGCTCCTTTTCCATCAGGGTTTCGCCGAGCGCAAGTTTACGTTCGAGCTCGGCCGCCGCACGCGCGGCAAACAGCTTGATAATATGCACATCGCTTTTTTCGGGATGCAGCGCGGCACGATTCATCCCGGCCAGTAAACCGATTTGCTGGCCCGAAGAATCCTCCAGCTTGATTGCAAAAAAACCGGAAGTCTCGAAGCGCTCCCGCAGCAGGCCGGCTTTGGGGAACAGGTTGCTGGCGGAGTTTTCCATGTACCAGAAGCTGCCGCTTTCGCCGCATGGGCTGTGCTGCATCGATATCGAATGATTCATGATGTAACCACCGTCACACCAGTAAGCCAGGGTCTGGCAAGCCTGCTTTTCGTCGTCGCCACAGGCGGCCAGAAATACTGCGTCCAGCGACAGAAACTGGGACAGTTCCCTGACCAGGGCGTAAAAATAGGTTTCGCCGGTGGTGCCGACGGTGGATTCGATCAGGCTGTGCAGCCTGTCCTTGCGGTTATTCTGTTGTTTGCGCGCCTGTTTCGCCGCGAATCCCCTGAGCCAGTACCAGGATATCACCACGCCGAGCAGCGCGGATAAAGTAGCTAGCAAAATTGCTTCGACCATAGGTGAATCGGGTTACGTCCGTATTAGCAAAAGTATAGGCAAGATTTCGCAGAATTGGGTGGAACGCCACGATTTATTCACTTGCAACGACTAGCGGCTTTGCCTAACCTACGCCGACTCACCCATTCTGGAATTTCATCACTCTATGGCTAGTAAAAAAACCTCTTCCGGCAAGCCCAGTATCCGACAACATTCAGCGCTGGTAGTCGACGGCACCGACCGCGCCCCGAGCCGCTCGATGCTGCGCGCGGTCGGCTTCGATGACGCCGATTTCAAGAAGCCCCAGGTCGGCATCGCCTCGACCTGGAGCATGGTCACACCCTGCAATATGCACATCGACCAGCTGGCGTCTGAAAGCGGCCGAAGGCGCCAACATGGCCAACGGCAAGGCGGTGGTATTCAACACCATCACCATCTCGGACGGCATCTCCATGGGTACCGAGGGCATGAAGTACTCGCTGGTATCGCGCGAGGTCATCGCCGACTCGATCGAGGCGGTGGCCGGCTGCCAGGGCTTCGATGCACTGGTAACCATCGGCGGTTGCGACAAAAACATGCCCGGCTGCCTGATGGGCATGGCGCGTCTCAATCGTCCGTCGGTGTTTGTCTATGGCGGCACCATCATGCCGGGCTGCCACAAGAACACGCCGACCGACGTGGTCTCGGTGTTCGAGGCGGTCGGAGCCGAGGCGCAGCACAAGATCAGCAAGCGAGAGCTCAAGCAGATCGAATGCACCGCGATTCCGGGGCCGGGTTCCTGCGGCGGCATGTATACCGCCAATACCATGGCCTCGGCCATCGAGGCGATGGGCATGAGCCTGCCGAACAGTTCGGCGCAGGCGGCAATCTCGAATGATAAAGCGCAGGACTGCATCGAGGCCGGCCGTGCCGCGATGTACCTGCTGCGCAATAATATTCGCCCCAGCGATATCATGACCAAAAAGGCATTCGAGAATGCGATTACCGTGGTCATCGCGCTCGGCGGCTCGACCAACGCGGTGCTGCACCTGCTGGCGATGGCCTCGGCTATCGGGGTCAGACTCAAGCTCGACGACTTTACCCGCATCGGCAAACGCGTGCCGGTGCTGGCGGACCTGCGCCCCAGCGGCAAGGCGATGATGTCGGAACTGATCGAAATCGGCGGCATCCAGCCGCTGATGAAAATGCTGCTCGAAGCCGGCCTGCTGCACGGCGACTGCCTGACGGTGACCGGTAAAACCCTGCAGCAGAATCTGGCAAAGGTTCAGCCTTACCCGAGTAGCCAGGATATCGTGCACGCGCTCAACGATCCGATCAAGAAAGACAGCCATCTCGTCATCCTGCGCGGCAATCTCGCTCCGGAAGGTTCGGTGGCGAAAATTTCGGGCAAGGAAGGGCTGCATTTTACCGGCAAGGCACGAGTTTTTTCCTCCGAGGAACAGGCGCTTAAGAAAGATACTCGACGGCACCGTCAAAAAAGGCGATGTCATCGTGGTGCGCTACGAGGGTCCGAAAGGGGGCCCCGGCATGCGCGAAATGCTGTCACCCACCTCGGCCATCATGGGCAAGGGCCTGGGCAAGGATGTCGCCTTCCTGACCGATGGCCGTTTCTCCGGCGGTTCGCACGGTTTCGTGGTCGGGCATGTCACGCCCGAAGCCGCGGTCGGCGGGCCGATCGCCCTGCTCAAGAATGGCGACGTCATCACCATCGACGCCGAGAAACGCGAAGTCAACGTCAAGCTCAGCGCCGCCGAATTGAAAAAGCGCGCCCAGGCCTGGAAGCCACCCAGACCGCGCTACAAGCGCGGCGTACTCGCCAAGTACGCGCGCCTGGTCAGTTCGGCGTCCGAGGGCGCGGTCACCGATCTGCCGCAAGACTGAGGTAACTACTGATGTCCAAGGCCTTGCCAGCCCCGCGAGAGATGATCGCGCAACTGATCGCAACCCCGTCGGTGAGCTGCGTGCACGCCGACATGGACATGAGCAACCGCGACGTCATCGACCTGGTGTCCGACTGGGCAGAGAGCCTCGGCTTCGACATTGAAATCCAGGCCGTCGACGAGCGCAAATCCAACCTGATCGCACGCGCCGGCAGCGGCAGCGACGGCCTGGTTTTGTCGGGCCATACCGATACCGTGCCCTGCGACCCAAACCTGTGGAGCAGCGATCCGTTCGCGGCGCGCGAAGCCGACGACCGCATCTACGGGCTCGGCAGCTGCGACATGAAGAGCTTTCTCGCGCTCGCGCTTCAGGCCAGCAGCAAAATCGATTTCGACAAACTCAAACGCCCGTTGACGATCGTGGCAACGGCGGATGAAGAGACCACGATGCGCGGCGCCAGGTTGATCGCCGATAACGGTAACAAGCTCGGGCGCTACTGCGTCATTGGCGAACCGACCGGCCTCAAGCCGATTCGTCAACACAAGGGCAACCTGACCATGTCGGTCGAATACCAGGGCCAGTCGGGACACGCCAGCGATCCCGGTCTCGGCAACAACGCACTCGACGGCATGCACCAGTTCATGACCGCGCTCTACGACTACCGTGACCGTATCCAGCAGCAGTACAACGATCCGGCGTTCACCATCCCGACGCCGACGATGAACCTGGGGCACATCCACGGCGGCGACAATTCCAACCGGATTTGCGGTTCCTGCCTGTTGCTGATCGATATCCGCTTTTTACCCGCGATGTCGTTCGCGACGCTGCAAGCGGACATCGAGCAAATCGCCGCCGAAGTAGCCGCGGCCAGGGGGCTTGGCGTAACCACGCAAACCTTCGGCGACGGCATGCCGGCGATGGACACTGCCGAGGCCAGCGAAATTGCACAATACCTGACTCGAATCACCGGCAAAAAGACCGGCAGCGTCGCCTTCGGCACCGAGGCGCCCTATTACAACTCGATGCAGACCGAAACCATCGTTATCGGCCCGGGTTCGATCAACCAGGCCCACCAGCCCGATGAATTTTTACCACTGGAACATATCGACCCGACAATAAAAATGCTCGACGACCTGATCGAACGTTTTTGCATGTCGTGAGAATACTGGCCGATCAAAACATCCCCTGCGTAGCGGAGGCCTTCGCCGATCTCGGCGAAGTCCGGCTGATGCCGGGGCGCGATATCCGGCGCGAACACCTGCAGGACTGCCAGTGCCTGGTGATCAGGACCGTCACGCGCGTCGATAAAAAACTGCTTGAAAACACCCCGGTCGAGTTCGTCGGCAGCGCGACCATCGGCACCGATCACATCGACCTGGATTACCTCCAGGCGGCCGGTATCGGTTGCAGTAATGCGGCGGGATGCAATGCCGAGGCGGCTTCCGAGTATGTCGTCAGCGGTTTGTTTGAATTATCGCAAAACAGGAATTTCAACCCTTTTGATTTGAAAGCGGGCATCGTCGGCTACGGCAATGTCGGCTCGCGGCTGGTTAACAAGCTCGAGACCCTCGGCATCGAGTGTATGGTCTGCGATCCACCGTTACGGGAGAGCGGCGGCGCCAGCCGGGATTTCGTCGATTTCGATACCATCCTGCGGGAATGCAATTTCATCAGCCTGCACGTGCCGCTAACTCGCGACGGCAGTCATCCGACCTGGCATATGTTCGATAGCGAGAGCCTGCAGCGTCTGGCCCAGGGCTGCCTGCTGGTTAACGCCGCGCGTGGCGAAGTGATCGATAACGGCGCCCTGCTCGATTTGCTACAGCTACGAACCGATCTGACCGTGTTTCTCGATACCTGGGAAGGTGAACCGCTGGTTTTGCGTGAGTTGCTGCAGCGCGTCGACCTTGCCACTCCGCATATCGCCGGCTACAGCGTCGAGGGAAGATTGCGCGGCACGCAAATGATTCTCGACGCCGCCAGCGCACATTTTGGTCTGACATCTGGCTGGCACATGTCGGCGCTGCTGCCGGCAACAAGGCAAATCGGTATTAAAGCGACAGACTCCGAGCTCCAGTCCTGGCGCGAGTTGTTTCGGCAACACTGCAATATTAGGCGCGATCACACTGCCTTCCTCGCCGGACTGCAGTATGACGATGCGGCTTTTTCCGCCCACTTCGACGGCCTGCGTCGGGTTTACACCGACCGACTCGAATATGAGCGCTTTAGCATCGACGCCGCTAACACCGCGCTGCCACCGTCCGCCCTGCAAGAACTGGGATTTCGCGTGCACGACGCTTGAGGCGCCGTTACTCCAGATCGACTCCAGGCATAGTCAGCCAAGGTTGTCATACCGCGGCGCCGACCTGTCATACCGCGGCGCCGACCTGTCATACCGCGGTGCCAGCCTGTCATCCCGCGGCTCGACCGCTCCCTTGTCATCCCGCGGCTCGACCGCTCCCTTGTCATCCCGCGGCTCGACCGCTCCCTTGTCATCCCGCGGCTCGACCGCTCCCTTGTCATCCCGCGGCTGCCAGCCTGTCATCCCGCGGCGCCGCCTGTCATCCCGCGGCTCGACCGCTCCCTTGTCATCCCGCGGCTCGACCGCTCCCTTGTCATCCCGCGGCTCGACCGCGGGATCCAGTTTGATGGGATATCCGTTTCTCCCTGGATACCGCGGTCGAGCCGCGGTATGACAGGTTAACCATTACCAGGGTCCCCATGGATCAGGGACGCAGCTGCACCACGTTGGTCGAAAAATCCAGCTGCTTCTGGGGATTGAGAATCATCGATTCAATGGCCGCGGGTGCCACCGGTTTGCTCAACAAATAGCCCTGCACTTCGTCAACCGCATACCCGCGCAGCTGTTCGAATTGCTCGCGGTCCTCGACGCCCTCGGCGACCACGCGCATCCCCATCGAATGCGCCATCGTAATTAGCGTCTGCACGATCTTCTGGTCGTTGTCGTCGCTGCAGATATCCTTGATGAAGCCGCGATCGATTTTGAGACTGTCGATCGGCAGGGTTTTGAGGTAGCTCAAGGACGAGTAGCCGGTACCGAAATCGTCGATCGCGATGCCAATGCCGCGTGAGTGCAGCCGCTCCAGCGATTCGATCGCCTGGCGTACGTTTTCCATCAGGATAGTTTCGGTAATTTCAATCTCGAACATCCGTGGCGGTACGTTGAATTCTTCCAGGCTGTTGAAAATCCGCTGCACGATATCGGACTGGATCAGCTGTACGCTGGACAGGTTGATCGCAATCTTGCAGTCGCGGATGCCGCCATCCAGCCAGGCGCGTAACTGACGACAGGCTTCACGAATAACCCAGTCACCGATTTGCACGATCAGCCCGCGCTGCTCGGCAAACTCGATAAATTCATAGGGTGACACGATACCGCGCTCGGGATGATCCCAGCGAATCAAGGCTTCGGCGCCAACGATCTTTTGCGCGCTGATATCGTACTTGGGCTGGTACAGCAGCGTCCATTCCTCGTTTTCGACGGCGCGATGCAGGTCGACCTCGAGCTGCAGGTGCCGCACCGACAGTTCCTGCACGTGGTTATCGAAGAACTGGTAACCGAATTCCGACTTATGCTTCTTGCTGTACTGTTTTGCGCTCATCGCATTGTTGAGCAAGCCCTCGACCGTGTCCGCATCGGTCGGATACAGGCTGACACCGACGTGGCTGGTGAGATACACGGTGTTGCCATCGATTTCGACCGGCTGATTGATGACATCGAGGATGCGCTTGACCGCCCAGGTGACCTGCTCCTTTTCCGGCAAATCGGTAAACAGTACCGCGAATTCATCACCGGCGAAGCGCGACACGCTCAAGCGCGACACCCCGTCGGTTTTGCGCACGATCGAGTTCAGGCGGTAAGCGACCTGCTTGAGCAACTCGTCGCCGCCTTCCCTGCCCAGGCTGGCGTTGATCTGGCTGAACATCTCGATATCGATGATCAGCACCGCCGCCAGCTGGTCATGGCGGCAGCCGCGTTCGATCGCCTGGTGGATGCGGTCGTAGAACAATATCTGGTTCGGCAGGCCGGTCAAACCGTCATAGCTTTTACTGTATTCGAGTTCGGAGGAAAACTGCGAGGCGATATCCTCGAGTTCGGCGATACGATTTTGCAGGTTTGCGACATCCGATCCTTCTGCCGGCTCCTGGGCGATGTCCCCAATCGCAATCCCGGTTTCGTCTTCGATGGAAGCCATCGAGGCCCAGTTGACCACGCGGTTACGCCCGGTTTGCTTGGCCGCATATAGCGCCTCGTCGGCGAGATGATTCAGGTTGCCCGGATCCGTCGGATTGTCCAGCATACTGGCCACCCCGAGGCTCGCGGTAACCCGTGGTCCATTCTCGTAGCGCTTGGTTGATTCGTCTTTCATGCGCAGGCGAATGCGTTCGGCAACCTGCATCGCCACTTCGACCGCCATGCCGGGAAGCACCAGGCAAAACTCTTCACCGCCGTAGCGCGCAACCAGATCGTCCTTGCGGGTATTGTTTTTCAGAATTTCGGCGAGCATCTTGATCACCTCGTCACCGGTGGCATGACCGAAATTATCGTTGACCGACTTGAAGTGATCGAGGTCGACCATGATGCAGCTAAGCTCCGTTTCATCCTGCTGCGAGGCATCGAACAGTAACTGGAATTGCTCGGTAAAGGCGCGCCGATTGAGGCATCCCGTCAGCGCGTCCCGGGTTGCAAGATAAGACAGCTCCTTGTTCTGTTCCTTGACCTGGGCCTGGGTTTTTTCCAGGCGCGACACCATGGATTGCAGTTCGACGTTACGCTCCTCGATTTCGGTGATATCGTCGAGCGTAATCAGTACGCCCTGGGGTTTACCTTCGGGACTCAGGATGGGCGAGGCATTTATCGCGAACTTGAAGGTCTTGCCGTCTTCGGAGGTCAGATTGAACTGCGCGCCGATGGTCGCGTTACCGGTTTTGAGCACATCGAGCCAGGGTAGCTCGGTCCCGGATTTTTGCTTCGAAATGCGTTCCCAGTTCAACCCGGATGCCTTGCTGCCCATCATCGACATCGCATCGCGCCCGATTTTATCGCTGAAGGCCTTGTTGGTCAGCAGGATCTGCTCATCTTCGTCGACAATCATGACACCTTCGGAAAGCGTATCGAAGGCAGCGTTGACGCGTTCCGGAATAACCGCCGAGGGATCGAGCTGGCGCAGCGTCCGCAGCATGAACACCAGGTAAACGAAGAATCCGATCAGCAGGCAGAAAACAATTAACTTGAATATCCCCTTTTCGGCAAAACTCCAGAATCGAATCGCTTTTGAGGGCTTTGAAGCGCAATTCGACATTGCCCCAGAGTTTTCCGTTTTGCAGCAACGGCACCAGCACGTGGGACGAAGTCGACTTCTTCGCCATCGAAACCCTGCCAGAGCTGTTCGTGATTCGGTGAGTTGTACACGAGTTGTCCCGATATCGGGCGAATACCCGTCGAGAGAATGTTGGGATTGCGCTTGGCCACCAGGCTTACCAGGCGCTGCAGCCTTTTGAGGTCCCGTTTTGGATCCAGGACCGCGAACTGGATCGCCAGCGATTCACTGATCTGCTTGCGCGCTTCCAGTTGAAGTCTATCTTCGTCGGGCGTAAAGCCGAGCATTTCGGCGGCGAGCAGGACACAGGAAGTCAGCAACACCAGCGCAAAACTAATGCGCATTGCCGGAAAAATGATCCCCAGGGACTTGCGTAATTTATTCATGGATAAATCCTGATCCAGCTCGATCGAAAACCCCTTAATTGCCAGCCGAACTTATGACTGCTGACCGTCTTTTCCGGAGAACATGTTGTCCACTTTCCGCGCATGTTCGTTGGTCTCGATGTCCGTATCCTCATCGGGTTCGACATCTTCTTCGTCTTCTCTCGCCTTTAATATCGGCAGCGGATCGAATTTATTGAGTAATGGCACTGTCGACATGAAACTGGCCAGCAGAGCGCCGCCGCGCAACACCCAGCTGACGATACCCACGGTAAGACTGGCGGTGGAACCCACAACAATCTGCACGTTGACATCGTCGGCGCTCTGCCGTGCGCCATCGCTATCCATACCCAGGTGCATGCTGTCGATTCGGTTCAGTAGTTCGAGCTCATACTGCTCGTTAAGCGCCTCGTCATCGCTAACCTGCAAGCTCAGCGAGTCAACATTCAGGTTCTGCGCCTGTAAAACCTGCGGCTGTGGCGCGACCCGTGGGAGCTGTTTGTCAGCTACCGGACCGAAATTAACCACTTCGCCCGCCGGCTCATCCGCTTTTACCACGTCAGATTCGGTGCGCTCCGGAACCGGTGGCGTGGAGCCCTGCGGAAGCCGGGTAATTTCCTCGAGAACCTTGTCTTCGCCGCTGCCGGCTTCGACCTTCACTTCTTCTGGCGGAGGAATTTCCTCTTCGGGCGGCGGTTCAACGACCGGTGGTTCGACCACCGGCGGCGGCGCCGCTTCCTGGGTACCGTTAATTGTGACGATAATTTCGTGGGTACTGCCGTCGGCGGTGGTCACGGTCAGGGCTTCGCTAATCGTCTGCCCGCTCTGCAAGGCCTGAATTTCGGGATTGCTGTTGTCGGCGCTGTAACGCCAGTTACCCGCGGCATCGATGGTCAGGCTACCGAGCGCGCCTTTTACCGTGTCGGCGACAAAACTCGATTCACCGACATCGGGGTCGGCAATCGTCAGCGCGCCCGATGCAGCGATCTGGCCGTCAACGACATTCAGATCCTCGGTTAGCGCGCCCCGATCTGCTCCGCTGATAACCGGCAAATTATTGACAGCATCGACCGTCAGGGTGAAGGTATCGGTGACCGTGCCGCTAGCGTCATCGGCGATAATCCTGATGTCGATGGTACCGACATCGCCCGCGCCCGGCGTGCCCGAGAAGCTGCGGGTAGCACCATCGAAGCTCAGCCAGGCCGGTAACGGGCTGCTGTCACTGAGCGTGGCGGTGTAAGTCAGCGTATCCGAGGCATCGAGATCGCCGAAGGTGTTAGCCGCGAAGCTGAAGTTAAAGGCTGCGCCCTCGGTCGCAGTTTGATCCGCGATCGCGTTATCCAGCGTCGGCGCGTCCTCGGCACCGTTGATGGTCACGTTGACGAGACGTGTGCTGCCGTCGCTGGCGGTAAAGGTAAAGCTGTCGCTCAGCGATTCGCCGGCGTCGAGGCCCTGCACCGAGGCGTGCGCGTTATTGAGCGTAAAGGTCCAGGTGTTGCCGGTGATTTCAAAGGTACCGTATCCATTCACGCCGGTCGTCGGCGCCAGGTCGTTGTAACTGACTGGATTGTCGGAAACGTCCGCATCAGTAATCGTCAAGCTATCGGATGCGGTCAGGGCACCGTCTTCGGTCACCGTACCGGTGGCGACGCCGCCGAGCACTGGCGCATCCTCGGCGCCGTTTATGGTCACCGTCACCGCAGCTGTCGAACCGTCCGAGGCGGTAAAGGTATAGCTATCGCTCAGGCTTTCGCCGACATCGAGGCCCTGCACCGAGGCGTGCGCGTTATTGAGCGTAAAGGTCCAGGTGTTGCCGGTGATTTCGAAATCACCGTAACCGTTGGCACCGGGCGTCGGGGCGACATAGTTGAAGCTGACCGGGTTATCCGAGGTATCCGCATCGGTGATCGTCAGCGTATCGCTAACCGTCAGCGCGCCGTCCTCGGCAACGTTTCCGCTGGCGGTACCGCCGATGATGGCGGCGTCTTCGGCGCCGTTGAGCGTGATCGTAATATCATGGGTGCTGCCATCGAAGGTCGTTACCGTCAGCGTATCGGTGATGGATTCGCCCGCGTCGAGCGACTGCAGCGCGGCCTGGCTGTTGTCCGCGCTGTACATCCAGTTACCCGCGCTATCGATGGTGAGATCGCCGTAGGTGCCATTGATCGTCGCCGATTGGAAACTGGATTCGCCGGCATCAGGGTCGGCAATGGTGAGGCTGCCGGTAGTGCTGATGACGCCGCCGAGCACGCCGACATCCTCGGTGACCACACCGGTATCGACACCGCCGATCACCGGCGGATCGCTGGCATTAATCACGGTCAGCGTAAAGGTATCGGAAATCGTGCTGCTACCGTCGTCGGCGGTGACCTTGATATCGATCGCACCGACATCGGCGTTGGCCGGCGTGCCGCTGAACGTCCGGGTTACGCCATCGAAGCTCAACCAGGCCGGCAGCGGACTGTCGTCGCTGAGCGTCGCGCTGTAGGTCAGAGTATCCGAGCTATCGAGATCACCGAAGCTGTTAGCCGCAAAGTTAAAGTTAAAGGCGAGGTCCTCGGTCGCGCTCTGATCAGCGATCGCGTTATCGACGGTTGGCGCATCCTCGGCGCCGTTGATGGTAACGTTGACCAGTTGCGTGCTGCCATCCGACGCGGTAAAGGTGAAGCTATCGCTTAACGTTTCGCCGGTGTCCAGCGCTTGCACCGCGGCATGACCGTTGTTCAGCGTGTAACTCCAGACGTTGCCGCTGATCTCGAACGAGCCGTAGCCGTTAGTGCCGGCCGTCGGCGCCACGTCGGTGAAGCTAACGGGGTTATCCGAGCTGTCGGCATCGGTGATCGTCAGCGTGTTGCCAGTGACCAGTGTGCCGTCCTCGCTCACGGTACCGATCGTCACGCCACCGAGTACCGGCAGATCCTCGGCGCCGTCGATGGTGACAATCACGAGACTGGGCGAACCGTCGCTGGCGCTGAAGGTGAAGGTATCGGTCAGCGTCTCGCCGACGTCGAGCCCCTGCACCGACGCATGTCCGTTATTCAAGGTATAGGTCCAGGTATTACCGGTGATTTCGAAATTACCATAACCGTTGTCGCCCAGGGTGGGTGCCGTATCGGTAAAGCTGATCGGGTTGTCCGAGGCGTCGGTATCGGTAATGGTCAGCGTATCGCTAACGCTCAAACTGCCGTCCTCGGCAACCGTGCCGGTCGTGGTGCCGCTGATCACCACGGCATCTTCGCTACCGTTGATCGTGATCACCACGTTATGCGTGGTGCCGTCGAAGCTGGTAACCGTCAGCGTTTCGACGAGGGTTTCACCGCTGTCCAGCGCCTGAATCGATAACTGGCTGTTATCGGCGCTGTAACTCCAGTTACCGGCGCCGTCGATCGTGAGGTCGCCATAGCTGCCGTTGATCGTGGCGGCGATGAAACTCGATTCGCCGACATCGGGGTCGGCGATGGTCAAGCTGCCGCTGGCTTCGATAAAACCTGCCACCACGCCGCTGTCTTCGGTCACCAAACCGGTATCCACACCGCCGATCACCGCGGGATCGTTGGTGTTGCTAACGACGATGGTAAAGTTCTGGTTACTGCTCAACGTGCCGTCACTGACGTTCAGTACCACGTTGTGGCTGCCGACCTCGGCATTGTCTGGAGTACCGCTCAGGGTCGCGGTGCCATCACCGTTATCGACGAAGGTCAGCCAGGCCGGTAGCGTCGGCGCGGTGATGCTCACCGACTCGACATCGACATCGCTGGTGGTAATCGTGTAGCTGTAAGCCACGTCCTCGGTCGCCGCGGTTACCGCGGTCGAGTCGAACACCGGTACATCTTCCGCGCCATTGATGGTCACCGTCACTAGTTGGGTCAAACCGTCGGGGGCGGTAAAGGTATAGGTATCGGTTAGCGTTTCGCCGGCATCGAGGCCCTGTACCGCGGTATCGTTGTTATCGAGCGTGTAAGTCCAGGTGTTCGAGGTGATTTCGAAGGTGCCGTGACCGTTATCGCCTGCCTGCGGGGCCAGGTCCGCAAAGTCGGTCGGATCGCTGCTATCGGTATCGCTGATCGTCAACAGTCCGCTCGACGTCAGCGTGCCGTCCTCGGTCACGCTACCGGTGGTGGTGCCGCCGATCACCGAGGCATCCTCGGAACCGTTGATCGTGATCACGACGTCATGTGTGGTGCCGTCGAAGCTGGTCACGGTCAGCGTATCGGTAATACTCTCGGACACATCCAACTGCTGGATCGCCGCCTGCGTGTTATCCGCGGTATAGGTCCAGTTTCCCGCCGTATCGATCGTCAGGTCACCATAGGTGCCGTTCACGGTGGCCGCCTGAAACGTCGATTCGCCGGTATCGGGATCGACGATGTTGAGAGTGCCACTGGTTGCAATGTTGTTGGCGGCAACCGCGACGTCTTCCTGCACGCTGCCGCTGCTGTCGCCGGTGATGACCGGGACATCGCTAACCGGCAACACGTTCAGCGTGGCGCCGAAGGTCTCGCTGCTGTATGCGGAGCTGCCGCCATTAGCGGAGACATCGATGCCGGTATTGCCGTTGACTCCGCTAGTCTGGTCCCAGGCGCGAAAAGTCAGGTCACCGGCCGGTCCGTTATAGTCGGCATTCGGTACGAAGCGAATCAGCGCATCGGTTTCCAGCAGGACCGCGCTGGTGTCGGACACGCTACCGAAGGCTACCCAGCTGCCATCGGCATTGGCATCGTACTGCCACTGGCCGTTGGTATCGTCGACGGCGATCACGGCGATGCCTTCCACTGCACCGGTATCGTCATCCATGATGCGGTCGCTGCCCGAGCTGGAGATGATCGACTGCACGCTGTCGCCGGGCGAATTGAAATCGTCCTCGTTGATATCGGTCAGGGTGTCGCGCGTGAGCACGGTTTCCGAGCTGGAGACGGAGAGGAAAGTGCCGGGATTGGCCTGGTTATTGGCTTCGGTCAGGATCCATTCCTGCGAACGCACCACGTCGGCCAGGCGAATTTCGTCCATCATACCTTCGAAGAAACGTGTCGCACGGTCGGGGTTACCGCCGAACAACAGGTCACCGCTGGCCGACAGGTCGGTCCAGCGCGACGGCACGCCCTCGTAGCTGAAGCTCATCTCGTTGCCGTCGACGTAAATCTTGACCTCCTTGGTCGTGAAATCCATGGTCGCGGCCAGGTGGTGCCAGGTATTGTTGGTGAACGGGTTGGCGCCGAGGTTATAGTTGCCGTCCGGTGAGGTCGCATCCGGGTAGAAGAAATGGTCGCCGTCACCCTGCGATGCCCACTCGTAACCGTCGCCGCCGCTGTAGCGGTTGTCGCTGGCCATGATGATCTGGTGATCACCGTCGGCGGCATCGACCCAGTTGATCCATAGCGAGAAGGTGGCGGCGTCGTTGAGGCCGTCCAGGCTGCCGCTGTCGGGGATGCGGATCATGTCGTTGGCGCCGTCGAAGGCCAGGCCCTCGCCGATCGCGGTGTCGACCGAATCCGCCGCATCCATGCCGCCTTCGGTAACGGCATGGTTGCCGCTGCCGCTGGAATCGACGATCTCGCCCGGGGCGCCGGTTGGCGATTCGTCCAGGTGATAGACACCGACGTAGTTCGAACTCCAGACGCCGGCTGCATCTTCCTGGTTGGTCGCGGTGGCGTTGCCGAAGTACATGTAAATCTCGGTATTGACCGACGCGGACAGGTCGGTCTTGACCCAGGCGCGCAACTCACCGGTGGTCTCGTCGAAGTACTCGATCTCGTGCGCCAGCAGCGTACCGCCGTCACCGGCGGTGAAGATGATGTCGTCGCCGTTGGCCAGCGCCTGAGCCGCCAGCTCGGCATCGGTGTTGAACGTGATCAGGACCGGGAAATCGGTAACGTCACCGGCGACCTGTGCGGCATCGATACTCAGCAGTTTGCGCGTCGACCAGTCTTCGTTGTACCACATCGTCATCGTCGGTGCGTTGTTCACCGAGCTGACGCTGATGCTGCTGCTGGCCGTGGCCGTGCTGACCGCGGCTGAACCGCCGATGCCCGGTCCGGCATAGGCAATGTCGACGTTGTCGATGTTGATATGCTCGGCAGCCCCGTCGAAGCCCTGCACGATGCTGATCCTGACCTGCATGTCGGCCGTCAGCGTGGTGAAGCCCTCCAGCGTATAGCTCTTGCTGCCGGAATCGTTGCCGACGATGTCGACATTCTCCAGCAGGGTCCAGCTGGTGCCGCCATCGTTCGATACCTCGAATGCAATGGT
>CAVYHN010000003.1:0-15150 GCA_963768295.1 uncultured Gammaproteobacteria bacterium
GCCTGCCACCAGCACCAGACCGTCGCTGGAAGCTCGTCATCCTTGATGACGACGTCACTGTACTGCAGAAAGGGTCTGGCGTTTTCCGCGCCACCCATGTCAACCGCGGCGCGCTTGAAATCTTCGACAAATTCTACGAATTCATCTCTGGGAATACGCCCGGTGTTCGGGTCATCGTAACGGAAACTGTCTGCGGTGACGCTGAGGCTGAGAGCGCCGTCGCCGAGCTCCCAGCCTTTCAGGTAGGTATCGATGATCTGTCTTACGTTCACTGCTCGTAGGGTGCGGGCATTTCATCAGCGTCGATGCCGGGCACGTGGGTGATACCGGCGCGTTGCTTCCAGTCGACCGGGTATGCCGTGTAGAAGATCACGCACTTGTCGTCGCATTCGTACTTGACGTGGTTGTCTTTCGGAACGAACATCAGGTCGCCCGGATTGAGTTCGTAACCGATGTCGTCAACCACCAGGCGAAAGGTCCCCTGCAGGCAGTAAATCATTTCATCGCAGGTCAGATCCCAGGGCACCGAGATCTTGTTCAGGCAATTAATTCCACCTGCCATCGATTCGCTGATCGCGGTGGTGACGAAAGGTTTGATGTAGGTACCGTTCTCGGGCAGGTTGTCGATACGGTCCTGTATATCGGCGATTCTAAATACGCTTGGTGCTGTCATACTGTTCTCCAGTTATTGGTGGTTATACTTTCTTAATTCAGTAATTCGGAAATTGCCTGGTCGAGATAGGTTGAAAATTCGGGGTCGTTGCCCGGCGAGGCGACACAATGCCCCCAGGGGGATGCGTAGATGCGCAGTTCACCGCCGTTGATGTGTTCGATTTCGAGTTGATTGTCTTCGGGTGCGGAAATATAGATCATTGTCACAGACGATGACTATGGTCTTCGCTCTAATCGCATTCAGGGCTGCTTTAAAATCGTGATGATAAAGTTCGTTGGCGCTGATGTCGCCCTGCTGCCAGGTCCACAGCATGCACAACAGGTCGTTGGCATCCCACTCGAGATGATCGCGCTCCCAGTCCCGCAGCAGCGCTTCTGCGCTGTCGAATCCTTGTAATCGATACATCTGCTCTCGATAAAAGGTCTGCGAAAAGGCCCAGCCGGCATAGACGCGGCCGAAAGCCTTGAGGCCTTTTTCCGGAGGCGCACTGTAGTTGCCGTTATTGTAAACAGAGTCGGCCTGCAGTGCTGCCTTGACGCCCTCGAGAAACACGATGTTGTGCTCGGAGGTTCTGGCCGAACCGCAAAACGGCAGTATCGCGTCGACGAAGTCGGGGTATTGCGCGCCCCATTGAAATGACTGGCAGCCGGCCATCGACCAGCCGGTAACAAGCGCAAGCCGTTTAACCCCGAGGGCTTCGGTGAGCAGCTGGTATTGCGCGCGAATATTGTCGTAGAGGGTGATATGCGGGAAATTGGCAGCATCGAACGGGGCTGGAGTATTGCTCGGCGACGACGAGATGCCGTTGCCGAACATATTAACCGAGACCACGAAATGACGGGCCGGGTCGATTGACCGGCCCGGCCCGAAATAGCCTTCGTTGCGCATGTGACTGCCGGTATAAAAGGTCGGCAATACGACGACGTTGTCGGCGGTGACATTCAGCTCGCCGCAGGTCTTGTAGGCAAGTTGCAGGCCGGGCAGCACCGTGCCCGACTGCAACTCGAAATCGCCGAGATCAAATACTGAAAAGTCCGCGCTCATCGACTAGTAAAGGCGCAGGTATTCCCGTACTTCCCAGTCGGTTGTTTCCTGGTGATAACGTTCCCATTCGTCGATTTTGTAGGCGAGGAAGGAGCGCATCATGGCTTCACCCATGACATTTCTCGCGAGTTCGCTCTGCGCCAGTTTTTCGGTCGCCTCCATCAGGTTGCGCGGCAGCGGTGTCAGGTTGCGCCGCTTCTTTTCCGCTTCATCCATGACGTAGAGGTCTTCGTCCAGTGACGGGCCTGGATCGAGTTGGTTGACCAGGCCTTCAACCTGCGCAGCCAGCATCATGCCGAGCGAGATATAAGGATTCATGCACATATCGGCGGCGCGGTTTTCGATCGCGAAACGGCTCTGCGGCAGGCGTAGCATCGCCGAGCGGTTGTTGCTGCCATAGGCCATGTGCGTCGGCGCCCAGGTATAGGTGCCGCCTTCGAAACCACCCACCTTCGGCACCAGGCCGTTGTAGGAGTTAACCGTGCTGCAGGCGACCGCGGTGATTGCGGCGCCGTGTTTCAGGATGCCACCGAGCGCGTGCTTGACCTCGGCGCTCCAGTTGCCATCACCGCCGTCATAAATGTTCACCCCCGGATTATCGGTTTTTTGCATCGACACGTTCATGTGCGCCCCCGAACGCCAGTCGCCGGTGGTGGGCTTCGGCATGAAGGTAATAAACATGCCGTGTTTCTTGGCGATTTCCTTGAGCAGGATGCGCAGGAAAACGAGGCGATCTGCCATCTCCAGTACATTGGTGTAATGAAAGTCGAGTTCGAATTGCGAGTAGGCGCCCTCGGCGACGACATCGTGCAAATTCCAGCCGAGATCCTCGAGAATATCGATCATTTCGCCAAGGAAACCCATCGAGTCGAGTGAGTATTCGACATCGTAACCAAAAGCCTGGCGACGCGGGCGGATGCCTTCGCCGGGCATCGGGTCATCGTCGAAAGCCTTGACCGGATGGCCATTGTCATCCCACTGCATGGCGATGAATTCCGGCTCGATGCCGGCCATCATGGCGTAACCTTGCTCTGCCGACTCGTGCATGATGCGTTTCAGGGCCTGGCGCGGGCACAGGTTATAGGGCTTGTCTTGCCACCACAGATCGGCAAAAACCCAGGCAATAGTCGAATCCCAGGGGCAGATCTGAATGGTGTCGACATCGGGTAACGGCACCTGGTCCGAGTCGGCGGGGCCGAGTTCGGGGACGAAGGAAATCGAGTGCACGGCAAACTGCGGGCCCTTGCCCATACAAAGCGGCACAAAGTCGCTGATCGGCACCGGCTTGGTCTTGGGCTGGCCGAACATATCGATCCAGCAGGACAGGATGTACTTGACGCCGGCGTCCTCGAGTTTCTTCTGCTCGATGGCCAGGCGGTCCGGATCGGGTAACGCGTCAATGAAATTTTCGTAGTAGGTGCTGCTCATGTTCAGGGTCCTCGATTACGTTTACTGCGCCTGTCGTTTCAACAGGAATTGATTTTTGAACATTTCGATGCCACTCATGACTTCGATCTGGCCAATGTCATCATGTCCGAAACAGTGTTGTTCCAGAAATTCCTGGAACGCGCCGCTGGTTTCGCAAACCACCTCGATCAGCAGGTCGTAACGCCCCGAAACCCAGAGGACGTAAACCACTTCACCCCGCTCGCTCAGGCGATGCGCCACGTCTCGCGGGGTGGCCGGGTGTGCGACCTTGATGCCGATCATCGCGTCGGCCTGGTAGCGAATCGCCATCGGGTCGGCCAGCGCAACGATTTTGAGCGCGCCGCTTTTTTTCATCGATTGCACGCGGTTGCGTATCGTGCCTTCCGATACTTCGAGCGCCCTGGCAATATCCTTGTAGGGCAGGCGTCCGTCATCCTGCAGCATTTTGATGATGGCGCGGTTTAAATCGTCTTCGGTGGAAGCGATCCCTCGGATGCGACTGGGCTCCATCGACGCTACGGGTGGTGTTGCCATATTGCGATTATCGTGATTATGAGCGCGACATTATTGAGGAAAAAGGAAAATAAAGCAAAAAATATGATGAAAACGTAATAATTGTTTACAAATCGTTTCGAAATATAGAAAAGTTGTGATAATTTGGCGCACCCTGGCGGGAGAATTTCGATGCTCAGTCCATCTCTGCTAAACGATTTCGATAAACAGGCCGCGGTTCTGCATGGTTTGCCGGGTGAGGCTTATACCAGTAATGAATTCCTGCAGCTGGAATTCAAAACCCTGTTTTCCAGTCACTGGATATTTGCAGGTTTTGTTCACGATCTGGCGAAAGCCGGAGACGTTCGGCCGGTCGAGATCGCCGGCCTTCCGCTATTCCTGTTACACGATGCTGACGACAAAATCGCCGCCTTCCACAATGTTTGCCGTCATCGCAACCTGAAGCTGGTCGATGCCCCTGCCAATTGCGGCAAGCTCATTCGTTGCCCTTACCATAGCTGGAGTTACGATCTTTGTGGCGCGCTGAAAAATGCGCCCTATTTCGGCGGCGCCATGCGCGAACTGCCGGCTGACTTCAGCTATGACAAAAATGGCCTGATGCCGGTACGCTGCGAGGTCTGGCATGACTGGATTTTCGTCAACCTGGCGTCCGAACCGGTGCCGTTCGAGGAATTTACCGCACCGATCAGGGCAATGCTCGGTGACAACCGGGTCGAGGATTATCTCCCGAGAACGACCATCGAGTTCGGTGAAGTGCCCTGTAACTGGAAGTTGCTGATAGAAAACTTCATCGAGCCCTATCATGTGCAATTCGTGCACAAGACCACTACCCGACAGCCGCTGGAAGATCACTACACCCTGATCGAGGGCCATTGTCTCGGCAGCGCGGTGGAGCTCAGCGCCGAGCAACAGGAAAAGGCCGATTTAACCGCGCTCGGCGTGACTTCGCATTACCTGACCCTGTTCCCCAGTTTCATCCTCGGCACTTACCAGCCCGACCAGATCGGCGTTTACCTGCACCAGCCGGTCGATGCCGGTCACACCCGACAGCGCCGGGTCATTTACACCCACAAGGACGCGGATTATAGTGACACGCAAATTCAGCAGCTAAAGCAGCTCTGGCATAGCGTGCATCTCGAAGATCACGAAATGTGTGAACGTATGCAACAGGGGCGTCATTCGCCGCTGGCCTCCGATGGTGGTCTGCTATCGCCGCACTGGGAAAACAGCGTACGACGATTTCAGGAGCTGGTCGCCGATGCCGTCCGGCCCGCGTTAACCGAATAGAGGAAAACCATGAGCAAACCCGATTTCCGACTCGACCACACCATGATCCGCGTTTTCGACCAGGACAAGACCCTGGATTTTTACACCCGCATCCTCGGCATGAAAATTCTGCGCCAGAACGAATACCCGGACGGGCGCTTCACCAACACCTTCGTCGGCTACCAGGGCGAGGACGATGGCACCACCATCGAAATGACTTACAACTGGGATCAGGAGGAACCCTACGACATGGGCAACGCCTGGGGTCATTTCGCGCTCAAGGTGTCCGACGTTTACGCGACCTCCGAATATCTCAAGTCAGAGGGCGTCGAGTTCGTTCGCGAACCCGGCCCGATGAACGCCGGCACGCGCATCATCGCCTTCTTCAAGGATCCCAACGGCTACGTCATAGAACTCAACGAACCTCTCGGCAACGCATAATCGATTCTTAACAGGCCTTCCAGCTTCCGATTTGCCAGGGATGGTAATGGGTAAAAGATCCCCGGGTTAGCTCTGTAAAGTCAACAGAGGGCATCTGCGTTCTCAAAAGGAGACGCTCGATGAATAGTGTTGGTAGGCAATCTTCGGCCACTTCCTGTCATTCCGGCGAAAGCCGATACGTCGAACCGCGAAATCCATTATCAGGCCTCGACCGGAATCAGCCGGGCGAAGCCCGGGTAATGCATTCGCGAGTTGTAATGGATGCCGGCTCAAGGCCGGCATGACGATTACGGGAGTCGAATTTGGGTCGGTTATCGCCGCTGATATATCGAGTTTAGGGTCTGTTTTTCCAATGCCGACGCTAAGATGGGCTTGCTGGGCTTCTCGAAGCGGCCAACTGCGGACGCCTGGGATTCGGATACCAAATCGTCAGTTGACTGCCCGGATTTTCCCGGGCCTGGATATCGGTAAGAAAAAACGGCGGGACTCTTTTGGGTGTCCCGCCGTCGATTTGCACGGTTTTTCGTGCGCTACAGTTAACGACTACTGGCCGCTGCCTGTACCCTGCTGGCTAGTGCCAGGCAGTGTCCAGATCAGGTCCGGATTTGTCGACCTGTAGTCGTTGATCCACCACAGGCGTCGCGCCATGGCGTCGGACTCGGCGACTTCTTCACCGCTCTCGTCGAACACCCACTGCGCCCACACTCCGTACAGCTTGGAGCCGTCCGGGTTGGCCTCGAGGTTGGCCTCGCTGGCATGGGTATCGCCACCGGCGTTCATGCGATCGAACTCGTTACAGAAGCCTGATCCCGCGACGACGTCAGTGATGTCCTCGTCACCGTGGGCATCGGACGGTTAGCATACGGTTGCATCGGCAGCATCGGTGTCTGTCTCGGTCCACACCACGTAGTCGTCACCGAAGTTCTCGGCACGGCTATAGAACAGGTCGAGCGGTTCCGCTTCGCCTTCCGTTACCGTGGTGTTGTCGCCGGTCTCGTACACCATGAAATACCGCGAAGGGTTACGCAGATCGCTATCCATCTCGGTTGATGTATCATCGCAAGACCATAGAGCGGTATCGATTTCTTCATCGATCGCATCGAGGCAGGTATCAGTGATACTGGCAGGAGTCGACGCGTAGCGTGGATCGAGCGTGGTGATCCGCATGCGGCTATGCTGGGTTACGTTACGGGCCTGCTCGTTGTCGCCAGCGTCGTATATGTTACAAATCTGCGGCTCGGTGCCCTCACCCTTTATCGTCTGGGGGCCACATATGGGTAGTATTCATTATCATCTCTACGATGAGTTGACAGGTGACCTTACGGTCATTGGTGCGGACTGCCTGGCTGAAAACGGTCATATGACTTATTCTGTCGACCAAAAATGGATACTTTCCGATACCTACCCCGATAGCGTCAGTAACGAACGGTTATTAATTTTATACGATGTGGAAAACAATCGAAGATACGATATCGGCAGTTTTTATACCGATCCGAATCTTGGTAAACCGAATCGATGTGATCTTCATCCACGCTGGAGTCCCGATTCGCGCCAGGTCTGCATCGACTCAGTGCATGCACAGGTACGACAAATGTACCTGATCGACGTGTCTCATCTTACCACCTGAGCAAGAATCAAAGGGGTCAGTGTCACTGCTGTCCCAGTTAGCAGACAATAAAAAGGCTTAAATCTACCTGTGTTAATACAATGAGATTGTCTAGAAAACATTGAATCTACAGGAGATTTAAGCCGTGGCCCATCATAACACGATCCTGTCGCAGATACTTCGTCTGACGCCAAGACATGAATTTAAACAGTTGTCGATTCAGCATGATGGCAAGCGTCGTAGCGATGCTATGAGCCGCTGGACACAATTCGTCGCCATGGCAATCGCGCAACTCAGCGGTCGCTCCAGTCTGCGCGATATCGAGCCAGCCATCCACAGCCAAAAACACCTCAGCTATCACCTGGGAAGCGGCCCCATTAAACGGACTACCTTGGGTCGGGCTAACCAGGATCTCGATTTCCGCTTTTATGAAGCGCTGTTTTCAAAACTCTACACCCTATGTCAGAAGCAGTCTGGTCAACACCGGTTTCGCTTCAAGGAAAACTCTTTTCCCTGGACAGCTCACTTCTCGACGTGTCAATGAAGGTGTTTCCCGCAGGCCAACTACAATAATCGCAAGGCGGCTTATAAACTCCACGTAGGGCTCGACCATGATGGTTTGATCCCGGCCTTTACAGCGCTAACATCCGGCAAAACCCGTGACCAGACACAGGCCAAACTGATGCGTTTTCCTAAAGGCAGCATGGTCGTGTTTGACAAGGGCTACAATGACTATGGTTGGCATAACCAGTTGACGAATCATGGGAATCTTTTGGGTGACGTGAATCCGGGGTAATGCCAAATACCGGGTTTTGGAGCGACAGGCCGATCAATCGATCACAGGGTATTACCAGCGATCAGACCATCGAATTTACGTCGGTTCGATCCAGCAAGAAAACACTTGCAGGCCAGTGCGCCGGATCGGCTACCGGGATGCTGAAACCGGCAAGCATTATGTCTTTACCACGAATCGTTTCGACTGGTCGGCGAAGACCATTGCCGATATTTACAAACAGCGCTGGCAGGTGGAGTTGTTCTTCAAGTGGATCAAGCAAAACCTGAAGATCAAAGCCTTCATGGGTAATACCGATAACGCCGTTATGACGCAGGTAATGGTCGCGCTATGTTTTTATTTGATCCTCGCTTATCTCAAGTTCCAGTCACGGATCGCACAGAGTTTGCAGCAGATAAGTCGGTTGATTCATCTGAATTTGTTTGCCCGACGGGACCTGGTTCAGCTTTTCAAACCACCGCCTGACCCCGATATCACATCACCTCAGTTGGGCTTGATATGATGGCCAGATTTATCTGGGACAGCAATGAGTCTATCCCGAAAGGGTTTATGCCTATTCCTAATGCGCAGTCGAATGATGGATAGTATTTTTTTTCAAAATGATCTGGATCAATTTGTCTTGCTCGAAGTAACAGTAATGTTTCCAATAAATACGGGTTAGTTTCGTATTTTCACTCAACAATTTACGAGCAAGGAGCAATTACTTTGAAAAACTGTCTACCCAGAATTTTGTCATTAGTCCTTTTTCTGATTGTACCGGTAGCAGCGTTTGCGGGAGCGCTTAGTGACAATAATTTATCAATTGAATTAAACAGTCTCGAACGCGACAGCGATGACTCCGTTACCTACGTCTACAAAAATGATAGTCCGACAGGATCGACCGGCAGCTTTGACGACGATGCCGATACCGGCTACCTGATCTCGGGTAGCTTCGAGCTAACCGAAAAATGGTCGATCAATGCTGCGATCATGGATAGCGAAATGGATAGTTCGGACAGTTTTTCCGATCCTAGCAGTGGGTTGGATGTTTTTCGTTATATTGGTTCTATAGACTGGACTGAAAGTTTCGATGCCGCCGATAGCGTCAAGGCGTCTTACCTTTCCGAACTGTCCGGTGTGGATTTGAACGCGGTCTATCGCTTCAGCGATAGCGTTGACTTCATGGTCGGTGTCGGTCAAATGGACCTGGACGAGAAATTCAAGATCACCTCCGTCGATCCCGGAAGCCTTATCCGACCTGACGGAGGCACCTACAGGATTCGTACCGAAAACGACATGTTCGGACCGCATCTCGGCGTCGCCTGGAATGCCATGTTTTCGGAGAAGTGGGGCGGTTACCTGGTAGGCAAGGTCGGTTGGTACGACAACGACAGCAAGCAGCGCCAGCGTGTCGTAGACAATGTAACGCGCGTCAATAGGGGCAGCGATAGCGGCACCTCAATGGTGACCGATATCCGGCTGGGCCTGAATTATAATTTCTCCAGCCAGCTCAGCGTAAACGCGGGCTACCAACTAGTCCAGATATCGGATGTCGCGCTTGCCGAGAGCCAGTTCAACGACTCAGAACCTGGTAGTAATGACATTGATAACAGCGGCGAGATTGACTGGGATGGTTTTAACCTGGGGCTCAAAATATCCTTTTAAGTTACTGTTTAGTTGAATTAGACATTGTCCATGACCCTTATAATCAGTCGATAAGGGAACGTCAAAGTGATTGATCCAGTAAAAGCCGGTGCGGGGCTTTACTACTGTCTTGAATTAATCCTCGGGCTTTACAGTAAGGATAAAACGGTCAGGGAAGTTTTATCCGGATTACCGGTCGACGGGCAATCCCTGTCCCTCAAGGTTTTCCTGCGGGCGCTCGGACGCGCGGGAATCGGGTCGGAAATCAAGAAGTTACCGCTGCAGAAACTGCTCAGGCAAACATTGCCCGCGATCATTTTCCTGTCGGATAACGAAATCGTATTTTGCACCGATGTTTCGAAAAGGGGCAAAAAGATTCGTGCCCTGAGCGTCGACGGTAATGTGAGCGAACTGACCATTCCGCTTCGAAAATTACGGTCTCGCTACCTCGGGTATGCCGTCACCATAGCGCAGCGACATGATCTGCCTGAAATACCCGCGGTCGAGCGACCCGGAGATAACCACCGATGGTTCTGGAAAGTTTTCTTCAAGTCCTGGCGCATATACCGCGACGTGTTGCTGGCTTCCTTCCTGATTAATGTCTTCGCATTGACCAGCCCGTTGTTCATCATGAACGTCTATGACCGGGTCGTACCCAACAACGCGGTCGAAACCCTGTGGGTGTTGCTGGCGGGGGTGTTGATCATATTTGCCTTTGACCTGGTACTGCGGGTATTGCGCGGGTATTTCGTTGATATTTCAGGACGCCAGGTCGATATCGAACTGTCGGCCCTGCTGTATCAGCACGTACTCGGAATCCGCATGGCAAATCGGCCTGCTTCGGTGGGGGCCTTTGCCAATAATCTTGACGAGTTCGAAAATATTCGCAACTTCATTACTTCTGCAACGGTCACTACGCTGGTCGATCTGCCGTTTGTGTTCCTGTTCCTCTTTGTGATCTGGTATGTCGGTGGAAACCTGGTAATCATACCCATCATCGCGATACCGTTGATTCTGATCTATGCCCTGGTCGTGCAACCCGCGATCAAGCGCAGCGCACAACAGGTTTCCCAGGCCGCGGCCAGGAAGAATTCAACGCTGGTGGAAAGCCTGGTGGGAATCGAAAACGTAAAGTTACTGGGTGCCGAGAGTAGCCAGCAGCATAAGCTGGAACAGGCGGTCGAAAATATTTCGCTATGGTCGGTCCGGTCCAGGTTGCTATCGGCCTCGGTCGTTAGCGCGGCTTTGTTCCTGCAGCAGATGACTACTATAGGGGTGGTAGCCTACGGTGTGTACCTGATCGCGGAAGGCAGTCTGTCGTTGGGTGGCTTGATCGCAGCGGTTATTCTAACCAGCCGCGTGCTGGCGCCGATGGCACAGGTTGCAAGCCTGGCGACCCGTTACCATCGCGCCAGCAGCGCGATGAAAACCATGACGTCGATCCTGAATTTGCCGGTGGAGCGCAGTTCGGAGAAAGAATACCTGGTCTTATCCGGTATCAAAGGTGAAATCGAGTTCGACAAGGTCGGTTTTAGCTATCCCGGGCAGGCGGTGCCGGCACTGGAGAACGTGTCCCTGAAGATCGCGGCGGGCGAGCATGTGGGTATCATCGGTCGCACCGGCTCCGGCAAATCGACCATAGGTAAATTGATTTCGGGACTTTACCGCGAAAACAGCGGCTTTGTTCGCATCGACGGCATCGACGTCAGGCAGCTTGATCAAACCGAATTGCGCGCCGGCATTGGTTACGTTCCGCAGGATATCACCCTGTTCGGCGCAAGCATGCGTGAAAATATCCTGTTTGGCAGCAGCGGATATAGCGATGACGAGTTGATCAAGGCGGCCGAGTTGTCGGACGTCATTTCGATCGTCCGGCAGCATCCTTCGGGTTTCGACATGCCAGTCGGAGAGAGAGGGTTGAGCCTGTCCGGCGGTCAGCGGCAATCGGTCGCGATTGCGCGGGCGATTCTTGGCGAACCCTCGATCGTGATCATGGATGAACCTTCCAATTCCATGGATAACCATTCGGAGAACAATCTCAAGAGAAACCTGGAACCGTATTTAAAGGGCAAAACCTTTGTGTTGATTACCCATAAATCGTCAATGCTCGACCTGGTCGATCGTTTAATCGTGGTCGAGAAGGGCAGAGTAATTGCAAATGGAAGCAAACCGGAAGTAATCAGTGCGTTGCAATCGATGCAAAAGGCCGTGTGACGATGAGCAGGAAGAACATCAGTGAAATCGACCGATACCGTCTGCGCGAAGCGGACGATGTAATAAGGCATATTTCGCCACGCGGCGGGCGCCTGATCGTGTGGAGCATCCTGTTGTTCATCGCCTGCGCTCTTTTGTGGACCAGCGTGGCGGAGATCGACGAAGTAACGAGCGGTGATGGCAAGGTCATTCCTTCGCGCCAGGTTCAGGTTCTGCAAAATCTCGAAGGCGGCATAGTCGCTGAAATCCTGGTTGCTGAAGGTGATGTAGTCGAAAAGGGCCAGGTCCTGATCAGGCTCGACAATACCCAGTTTGCATCGGCCCTGCGCGAAGGCGAAACCCACTGCATGGAGCATCGCGCCAAGGCGGCGCGCCTGCAGGCGGAGGCGGAGCAAGAAGAATTTGTCGCCCCTAAATTGGTGCTTGATAAGTACCCCGAGTTTGTCAAACGCGAGTACGAACTCTACAAGGCTCGAAAAGGGCAGTTCACGCGCCAGGAAGAATCCCTGGTAAAAGAACTTGAAATGATGCGACCGCTGGTAGCGGGGGGCGCCGTCTCTGAAATCGAGGTTTTAAGGCTACAACGCAAACTGGATGAGTTGCGGGACGACTATTGCACCGGCGCCAGAACCGAGCTGAATGACCTGCTGGTCGAAGTATCGCGCTTGCAGCAATCGAACCAGGTACTGCGCGACAAGTTGAAACGTACGGAAATCACCGCGCCGTTAAAGGGAATTATCAAGCAGGTCAATGTAAACACCGTTGGCGGCGTGATTCAGCCCGGCATGGACGTGCTGGAAATCGTGCCGCTCAACGACTCGCTGCTGGTCGAGGCACGCATCGCCCCGTCAAATATCGGTTTTGTTCATCCGGGCCAGAAAGTCATGGTAAAGATAACGGCCTACGATTTTTCGATCTATGGCGGCCTCGAGGGAGAGATCGAGAACATCGGTGCCGATACCATCGTCGATGACGAGAACCAGAGCTTTTACCGGATCCGGGTAAGAACCGAAAAAAACAAGCTGGGGACGGACGAAGAGCCGTTGCCGATTATTCCCGGCATGTCGGCGCGGGTCGATATTCTGACCGGCAAGAAAACCATACTGCATTACCTGCTCAAACCGGTATTGCGGGCCAAGGAAAAAGCCTTCAGGGAGCGATGATACCCGTGGATACGGAACCAAGCGCATTGAAAGAGGATAGACAGGTGCTGATACTGGCCTGTGCAAATCGCAAGATTTTGACGCGCTGGAAAAGCGCTCTCGACAGTTACGACAACCTCGTAAACGTAAATCATTTTTCGGCCTTGAAACATCGGCTCAGGGGCGCGAATCCTGCGACGGTTGTCTTGCACACTTCCTTGCCGGGTATGCGCGGCCTGGCAGATATCAATAGGCTGGTGCAAGATTTTCCGGAAACCGGATTGCTGGTGCTGGCGGATATCCCGGACGAGCACGAGGGCATCAACCTGATCCGCGGCGGTGCTCACGGATATGCCAATACCTTGCTGAAACCTGAAGTACTGCGCGAGGCATTGAGGGTAGTCGAACTCGGTGAAGTCTGGATCAGTAAGCGACTGCTGCACTGGATGGTTAACCATTGCAGCGAAATCGACCGGGTGGATAGCGATGTTGGTTCTTATCTCGCGCTCGACACGCTGACCCCGAGCGAAAAGCATGTCGCCCTGCACCTGTCACGGGGTGACAACAACAAGCAAATAGCGCGTAAATTGAACATTACCGAGCGCACCGTAAAGGCGCACCTGACATCGATTTACAGCAAAATCGGGGTCAAGGACCGGCTGCACCTGGCGCTATTGGTGCATAACAATGCCGTGGCCTGAGGTCTTGTGGCTAGAGGCCAGTCACAAGATGAGGCCGAAATGGTTTTGATAGTACCTATGTACAATTCAAAAGCTTCTTAATCTGCTTATATTATCTGGCTCAATATGGTGATAAGAGGGTGAAGATATGGCTGAAAATGCTTCGTCATACAAAAATTTCCCGATTGGTGTTGCGCTGGCTGTCGCAGGTTATGTAGCGATAAAAAAAGGTATTGAGAGTTTATCCAGGCAATTATCGGAAGGTGACCTGGTGCATAGCGATGAGCGCGTAGAAACCGGCGATGACGGTGAGGTCATTATCGGTCTGGCAGATGGGTCGACGATCGATCTTCCTGCCAATATCGAGGTCGTTCTGGATGTCGAAGTCTTCGATCCGGCTGAGGTACGTGAAATGCATAGTCACAATGCCGCCCTCGATGCCATGCAACAATCGATCCTGGGCGGCAGCGATGTGCAGGCGGCGATGCAGGCCGCGCAACAGAGCTACAGTTCGCAAACGGGTGCAGGGATCGATGCCATTGGCGACCTGCCATCTTCTCCGGTCGATTCGACCGATCTAGGCAGCAAGCAAGCGGTTGGTGGTGATCAGGAAATCCATACCCTTCCGGAAATGATGCTGCCCAGGATTTCGATTAGTAATATGAGGATTCTCGAGCCCGCACCCGGTAACAAGGATGAAGGTCATGACAGCGATCACGACGATACGAGCCATGATTCAGGTCATGACGATACCACGCATGACTCCGGCCACGACGATACCACGCATGACTCCGGCCACGACGATACCACGCATGACTCGAGTCACGACGATACCTCCCATGATTCGGGTCATGATTCTGGATCGGATAGCGGCCACAGCGCTGGGCAGGGGGGCGGTTACGGCTACGCTGGCGGCAGCCTGTCGTCGATAGCGGTTTTCACGGTCTCGCTTTCTTCGCCGGCGGCGCGTGACGTCAGGGTAGATTTTCAGACCGTCAACGGTACAGCGATCGCGGGCGGGCAGGGTGTCGACCCCGCCGACTACGGGCACTCCAGCGGCTCGCTGGTGATACCCAGGGGGCAGTCATATGGCACGATCGAAGTGACCATCATGAGTGATAAGGTTGTCGAGGGGGATGAATACTTCTTCGTGACATTAAGCAACCCGGTCAACGCCATGATTGTCGACGACACTGCTATCGCCAGCATTATCGATAGCGGTCACGGCCATGGCAGCGAGGGTGAGGGTGAAGCCATTATCGGAACCGCGGGTGACGACGTGATCACGACTCGTGGCGGAGCGGATACCATTGATGGACTCGCCGGTAACGATAGCCTGATTGCAGGCGGTGGCCCCGACACCGTTTACGGTGGCGAGGGGGATGATTTAATTGTCGGGCTGGGTGGCCCCGATAAACTCTATGGCGGAGCTGGCGACGATGAGATTGTCGGCCACGGCGGTCCAGACGAAATACAGGGTGGAACGGGAGACGACATCATTTACGCCGGTGGCGCGCCCGATAATGTCGATGGCGGCCCTGGCGACGATTTCATCAATGCCGAAGGCGGTCCTGACCTGGTTCAGGGTGGCGAAGGCGACGACGTTATTTATGGTGGAGGCGGGCCCGACACGCTGCAAGGCGGTGGTGGTGACGATGTTATCCGCGGCGAAGGTGGCCCCGATTTGCTCGAAGGCGGGCCGGGCAGCGACCAATTGTATGGCGGAG
>CAVYHN010000004.1:0-23144 GCA_963768295.1 uncultured Gammaproteobacteria bacterium
CCATTGTAGAATGAGATTTAGACATGTCATACCTTTTGGATGGAAAAGACCTGATTTCCTCTTCATCTTTAACTTCAGCCGCTGGCAAGGGAGGATGAGAGATATTTAGCGTAACGTTTATTATATCTGTCGAACCAATTCTAACTTCCACTGGCTGATAAGGAGCCAATGAGAAAATCAGAATCCCACCTGCAGGACCTTCAATAAAGTATTTTCCCTGCCGGTCCGTTTTGGTGGAGGTTGGGGTACCTTTCAACTCAACCTTTACATCCTTTATGGGAACTCCGTTAGGCGAATACACAATTCCTGATATTGTTTTTGCCAGGCCTATACTCATGCTCATGAGAATAAGCGTGAAAACCATAATTAAACTCTTTAGCTTTTTCATAAGTATTATTTTTTTGATTTGCTTATGAGATGTCCATTTTGAGTAATTCCATAAAAAAATTCAGAAATACGTTAAATTGATCAATGTTTCTTGGTAAAAGACCGACAAAGAGCACTGATTTAGAGCTAGTCGTACATTTTCGAACTGCGGGCAACCAAAATGCTTTGGGCGAACTTTTTACCAGGTACAGTGCGATGGTTTACGGAGTCTGCCTTAAATACCTAAAAGATCGGGATGAGGCAAAAGATGCAGTAATGCAGATTTTTGAAAAACTTCAATCAGGGCTAAAACAACATGAAATTGAACATTTCAAAAGTTGGCTATATGTTACCTCCAAGAATCAATGTTTGATGAACCTCAGGGCACAAAAGAAAATGGCCAAAGAAGATATTGATGAAAACATTGTGGAAAATGAGTTTATTCTGCATCCTTCAGATGATAACGACTTGGAACAGAACCTGGAAAAATTGACGAAATGCATCGAGCAGCTCAAGAATGATCAAAAACGATGTGTGCAGTTGTTTTATTTGAAAGAAATTTGTTACAAGGAAATTGTCAGTGCAACGGGAATAGATTTAAAGAAAGTAAAAAGTCATATTCAAAACGGAAAAAGAAACTTAAAAATCTGTATGGATCAACATGGATGATTTACAAAGTCATATTGAAAAATACTTAAAGGGCGAATTGACTCCTTCACAGCGACATGAACTGGAAATGAAGGCACTAAATGATCCGTTTCTAGCAGATGCTTTGGAGGGAGCAGAATCAATCGCATCAAATACATTTGTCGAAGATGTTGAAACAATAAACAAAAAGATTCTAGTCGACAAGAAAGTGAATTATATCTGGCCACTAAGAATAGCTGCATCTATCGTCTTTGTTGCTTCCGTTACTTTCTTGATTGTAAAGATCTCCTCTAAGACAAGTACAGAGCAACTTGCACTAAAAAAAGATGAAATAGCTGGTGAAAGCCCTGCGGTCATCATCTCAGATTCACTTGAAAAGGAAGAATCACTTATTTCAAATTTGGAAAAGGAGGAAAAAATAACACCTAAGCCCAATTCATTAAAGAAATCAGAAATAAGTCAACCAAGGGAAGTAGAGAAACAAGTTATCGAAGAGCCTAAAACTGAAGTGGCTGAGACCGAATCATCATTCCGAACCCAATTAGAAGTTGCTGAAGAAGAATCAAAAGATCTGCCTCTGATCAAGCCACAGGAGTCGGTGAGCGCAGAGAATCTTAAAAAACAAAATACGGATGTTGCTAAGGCCAGATCTCAAGAACTAAAAGCCAGTCCCTCTCCTTCCGCTCTCTCCGGTGCGGGTGCGACAAGAAAGAAAACAGCCAAACAGGATATGGCTGCTGAAGAAGACCTTGAATCTGTTTCTTCCTATCAGCAATATCTTAAGTCGAATGTAGTTTACCCAAAAGCAGCCTTGGATAGCAAAGTGGACGGAGAGGTTACGGTGAGCTTTTTAGTAAACCCGGACGGAACCTTATCTGAATTTGTGATCGAAAAAGGCATCGGATCTGGATGTGATGAAGAATTGATCCGATTGATTAAAGCAGGACCACCCTGGCAACCTTCATCTGCAAGGCAAAGTGTAACTTTTGACTTTGTCCTTCCCAACAAATAAGAATTCACTTTTGGATTCTCGCTAATTTTCTACATTTGAGCCAAATGAATTAATCCCTATGGCAAACTCCTTATTTCATAAGAAACCAATGGAAGTGTTGAAGGCCGAGTCGGGCAGTGACAGTTCCTTGAAGAGAACACTTTCCAGAACCAACCTGATAGCGCTCGGAATAGGGGCCGTAATTGGAGCTGGTATATTTGTGTTGACCGGCCAGGCTGCCGCTCAGTATGCCGGTCCAGGAGTTGCCATTTCCTTTGTTGTTTCTGCCATGGCATGCGCCTTTGCCGGGTTATGTTATGCTGAGTTTGCCGCCATGATCCCCATTGCCGGAAGTGCTTATACCTACGCCTATGCTACCATGGGTCGAATTGTAGCCTGGATTATCGGCTGGGCACTGATCCTTGAATATCTTTTTTCTGGCGCTACGGTGGCTGTAGGATGGTCTGGCTACGTGGTGAATTTCATGGAATCCACACTGGGCATAACCATACCTTCTGCTTTCTCGAGTGCGCCAATTGTGTTTGATGCCAACAACAACATGAGCTTTACAGGCTCAATCATTAACCTGCCTGCCATGTTGATTGTACTTCATTATTACTGTTCTTCTTTATCGTGGTATAAAGGAATCAGCCAACTTCAACAATTTTGTGGTGTTGCTTAAACTAACAGTTATTGCGTTGTTCATCTTGTTCGGTTGGGCATATATCAATTATGACAATTGGATTCCCTTCATTCCTGAGAACACAGGTAACTTTGGTCAGTTTGGATGGACTGGAGTATTTCAGTGCTTCATCTGTAATCTTCTTCGCTTACATTGGATTTGACGCAGTGTCAACTGCGGCCCAGGAGGCAAAGAATCCACAAAAGGATATGCCATGGGGAATTTTAGGTTCCCTTGCCATCTGCACGGTGGTTTATATCCTTGGTAGCCTTGGTAATGACAGGTATGGCACCTTTTGCAGATCTGAATACGGCGGCCCCAATAGCAGTAGCCATCGATATCGCAGGAGAAGGCCTGGCCTGGCTTAGCCCTTTATTAAGCTTGGTGCGATCGCTGGCTTGAGTTCTGTAATCCTGGTTATGCTTATGGGCCAAACGCGTGTTTTTTACTCAATGGCCAACGATGGGTTGTTCTTTGCTCCTTTTTCAAAAATTCACTGCGAAGTTCCAAACACCTTATGTTGCCACGGTAATCACAGGCGCCATAGCCATGATTGCCTGCGGATTGCTGCCCATAGGCATATCTGGGGGAGCTGGTGTCCATTGGTACGCTGCTGGCCTTTATGATTGTCTGTCTTGGTATTTTGATTTTGCGCTATAAGCACCCGGAATACTGAGCGGCCCTTTAAAACTCCCAAAAGCTCCATGTTAATCATGGATCTTATCTTCAAACTCAAGGTCCACTTCCCGAAACAGGTGTTCTATGTCAGGGGAAATCACGATAGTTTTTCGGAGGAAATAGCGAAAAACGGCATTCCGCAGGGGCTGCTCTGGGAGAAGACGCTACAAAAACAGCGCGGCAAGGCCTACAAAAAGGAGATGAGTCGGTTCTATGAGCTGCTGCCGTTTGTCGCATATTCCAAGCATTTCGTTGCCTGCCACGCCGCCCCCCCGGTATCTTCTACAAGCCTGAACAAGATCATCAATATCAGAAAGAATCGGAAACTGTATAAGGAGCTCGCAGACAACCGCTTGAGGCAAGCGAACCGGCCAGCGGGTTATGCCAAGTCTGATGTAAAAAGATTTCGCAAGTGTCTCGATCTGGCAAAGAAAACCCCGGTTATCGTGGGTCATACACCTCTGAGCGTCGATGATACGCTGTGGGAAAACGTCGGCGAAATTGAAAACCACTACATTGTCTACTCCAGTGATACTAGATGGGTAGGCCTGATGGCCCAGATTGGGGACAGGCTTTATCCGTTCAGGTATCCGGTGGAGCCCATGATGTCGATCATCAACGCTCTCCCAGACGAAGAAGAGAAAAGATCCGCAACGATGTAATCGTCGAACTTAGTCGCGGTTTACCCAGCTAGCCGCCTCTATTTCATGGATTCTCTGAAGCTCCATATATCGCCCCATCTGAATTGTCTTCGTTGTTTTTTTGATGCATAAATTTTTATATATCCGCATCAACTTATACGCTTCATGTCGGTTATTCTTAACCTCGATCAACTAATCGATTCTTAATTGCAGCATTTTTGTAGGCGGCAGCGAGCCTGCCATCGAGGTTTTAATCTAGTTTATGAATCTTTTGGCCCGTCCCAATAGAGTGTGCTAATGGATGACGGCCCGCGTCCGGCTTAAAGCGGGATATTTCAGGATTTCGGCCTGGCGTCAATCAACCGGGATAGCGTTTGCGAAGCCCTTCGTAGATATCGTCACGCAAATTAATACTGCTACTGTCCAGACAGGCGAGCACCTCGACCAGATGCTCATTATCTTCCCTGCCCTCCCAGATCTTGATATAGCTGCCGTCCTTGTAGCCGTGATCCTGGCGAAAGAAATTGAGCACGTTCTTGCCGACATAGGTACGGTACAGCCGATCGAAATCCATCTCGATCAGCGCCATCACGTTGGCGAAATCGGAAAAGTGCATCGATTTATTCGCAATCGTGGATTGCGCCATGGCTTCGATCGCGGCGCGGATATCACTCTCCTGCCGCGGATCCGACAGTTCGGCGACGATACGCGCGGCAACGGCCTCGCTGTCCTCGTCCTGCAGCAGGTAGTCGCTCATGGCGAAATGCATGATGTCGACCAGCTCCAACTGCACCTGCTCGAGGTCGGGCTGCTGATGTTTCCACCACTTCCAGCCGTAGTGATCCAGCATTTCCGCGCATTCGGTCCAGATCGCGCGATACCAGGCGTTACCGGCCTGGCGCCAGTCGGGATTGACGCGGGCATTCATCGCGTCCTGCATGTCGAGCATTATCAGTAGTTGCGCTTTCATCGTGATTTACTGCGGAAAAAATCTGAGTTTACCGGAGCCGGCTGACGGCCGCCATAGACGCGTCGAAGACTGACTAGATCCCGTATAACCAGGGCAGTATGAAGCTCAGTAGCGCCCACATGATCACAACCAGTGGCAGGCCCACACGCACAAAATCGGCGAATCGGTAGTTGCCGGCGTTCATCACCAGCAGGTTGGTCTGGTAGGCCATCGGCGTGGCGAAACTCATGTTGGCGCCGAAAATCACCGCCAGCACGAAGGGTTCCGCGGGTTGCCCCAGCTGGTGCGCGATGCCGATCGCGATCGGCGTGCCAATGACCGCGGCGGCGTTGTTGGAAACGACGTTGGTCAGTATCGCCATCATCGCCAGCAGCCCGCTCAGAATCAGCGCGGGAGAGGCGCCCGCGGTGAACGCGACATAGGCGCTCGCAATCATGTCCGCACCGCCGGTTTCGACCATCGCGGTGCCCATCGCCAGGCTGGTCACAATCAGCAGAATTACCGATGCGCTGAGCGCGCGGGTGGCGTCGAACCATTTGATGCAGCCGGTCAACAGCATCAGCATGACGCCGCACAGGGCGCTAACCGCGATCGGCAGCAAACCGAACGCGGCCATCAGGATGATGCATAGCATGATAGTCATCGCCAGCGGCGCGCGCGACGAGATCGGCAGGGCCGCCTTGGCGTCGAGCACTAGCAGGTTGCGGCTCGACTTGAGGCGTTTGATATTGCTGACCGAACCCTGCACCAGCAGCACGTCACCCGAATGCAGGCGCGTTTCCTCGGTGTGTTCGCTACCCTGCTTGCTGGCCCATTTATTCGAACGAAACAGCGCCAGCACCATCAGCTGGTAGCGTTCGCGAAAACGAATGTTGGCCAGCGTACGACCATCGAGGGTCGAGCCCGGCACCACCACGACTTCGGCAATTTGTTGCGTGGTGTCGCGCAAGGGATGCTCCTCATCGACGCGTTCATCGCCGGAAAACAGGCTCGCGCCGAGCACGGTTTCCAGTTCCTTGAGGCGGTCAGGGGTGCTCTTGACGGTGATCCTGTCGCCGCTGCGCAGCACCATGTCGGGAATTGCAACCAGGCGATTGTTTTTCTTGCCGCGCAGAATGTGCACTACTTCGAGATTGCCGCCACTCAGGGCTATCGCCTCGGACATCTTTTTCTGGTTGATTATGCTGTCATCGTGAATTCGCAGTTGCGCGGTAAACATACGCGGCGAGGTCGTCGGCAGGCGCGCTTCCCGCTGCGGCAGCAGCTTCGGCGCCACCAGCCACAGGTATAACACGCCGACACTACCGGCGATGATTGCCGGAAACACGAAATCGAACATACCGAGTTCACGCAGGCCAAGGTCGGCGGCAACCGCAACCACCAGCAGGTTGGTCGAGGTGCCGATACTGGTCCCCATACCGCCGATCGACGTGGCCAGTCCCATTGGCATCAACAGGTCGGACGCAGGCGTTCCGGTTTTCAGCGAAACGCTGATCAGTATCGGTAACAGCAGTATCACCACCGGTGTATTGTTGATAAACGCGCTCAACATGGCGGCAATCACCAGCGTGATGAGAAAGGTCAGCAGCGGTCGATGAGACCACCAGCGCGCCAGCTGGCGTCCGATCGGTTCCAGCGCGCCGGTACGCACCAGCGCCTGGCCGGCGATCATCAGCGCGCACACCGCCACCAGCGCCTGGTGGCCAAAGCCTAGAAACAGGTCGCTCGCGCGTACTTGCCCGTAACTGCTATTGAACGGGAATATTTCGAACAGCAGTGTCAGCAGTACCAGGATTAGCAGGCTCGAGCTGGCCAGCGGCACGCGCTCGCTGGCAAACAGAATCAATGCCAGCACTACCAGCGCCATCACCACATAGGCATGAAACCCGGGATTGGTTACAACTGTCTCCATGAGGCCCTAGTGTAGCACTCTCGAGAGTTTCAACCGATTTTCCCAGCCCTGTCTAATTTAGCGTTAGAGAAATATCTATGGGGTTCGGGAACCTTTACCCTGACCCGGATCTACCATTACTTCCGGGCAGTTGGAGGATTTCCGGCGGCAACCGGTTTGAGGCGGGATAATGCTTCCCGGGGCGGCCGCGGCATATTTTTGCGGGAAAAATATGCCGCGCCCACTGCGACCATCGTCCGGGCTTTGGATGCGTCAGGAAGACCGGCGATGGTTGCCGCGAAGCACCACGGACGGCGACTTGTCAGCGCTGAACATTATTCTCCGAGACGCCGAGGGCGATCTGGTAGATGCAGTTACATAATGCGGCGTGGATGCCAGGACGTTCGAAGGAAAGCTTGTTCCCGGCAGTTGGAGGATTTACGGCGGCAACCGGTTTGAGGCGGGATAATGCTTCCCGGGGCGGCCGCGGCATATTTTTGCGAGGAAAAATATGCCGCGCCCACTGCGACCATCGTCCGGGCTTTGGATGCGTCAGGAAGACCGGCGATGGTTGCCGTGAAGCACCTCGGACGGCGGCTTGTCAGCGCTGAACATTATTCTCCGAGACGCCGAGGGCGATCCGGTAAATACAGAGACACTATGCGGCGTGGATGCCAGGACGTAATTTCAGAACGCTGTGCGACAGGGATGTCGTGACCCGCACCCGGTGCGCGAGCCTGCATGGACGTATTTACGGCGTTCCCGAAAAAGTTCCCAATGGCCGCGCCGCCGAAGGGACTGGTCGTGACGGCTATTCCGGGCGCATGTGCGGGAACAGGATGACGTCGCGGATGCTGGGCGAATCGGTCAGCAGCATGATCAGGCGATCGATGCCGATGCCCTCGCCCGCGGCTGGCGGCATGCCGTATTCCAGCGCACGGATATAGTCGGCATCATAGTGCATTGCCTCTTCGTCACCAGCTTCCTTTTCCTCGACCTGGCGCCGGAACCTGGCGGCCTGGTCCTCGGGGTCGTTGAGTTCGGAAAAGCCATTGGCGAGCTCGCGTCCACCGATAAAAAACTCGAAGCGATCGGTAACGAAAGGATTATCGTCGTTGGCGCGTGACAACGGTGAAACCTCGGTCGGATACGCGGTGATAAAGGTTGGCTGCTGGAGCTGATCTTCGACGGTTTTATCGAAGATTTCGATCTGCAGCCTGCCCGCACCCCAGCCTGGCTCGAAATTGATACCGAGATCCTGCGCCGCCTGGCGACAATACTCGAGGTCCTCGAGTTGATCGGCATCGAGCGACGGGTTGTATTTCATAATCGCAGCGGCCACGCTGAGGCGCGCGAACGGTTGTTCGAGATCGAATTCCTCTCCCTGGTAATTGATCTTGCCGCTACCCAGAACTGTGTGTACCAGCCGGCGCATCATGTCTTCGGTTAGATTCATGAAGTCTTCGTAATCAGCATAAGCCTGGTAAAACTCGAGCATCGTGAACTCGGGATTATGCCGGGTCGACAGGCCTTCGTTGCGGAAATTACGATTGATTTCAAACACCTGCTCGATACCGCCCACGACCAGGCGCTTCAAATACAACTCCGGCGCGACGCGCAGATACAATTCGATATCGAGCGCATTGTGATGTGTGATAAACGGGCGCGCCACCGCACCGCCGGGAATGACCTGCATCATCGGCGTTTCAACTTCGATAAAGCCGGCGTCGATCATGTATTGCCTGATGAAGTTAACCGCCTGGCTTCGAATCGCAAACACACGGCGTGAATCGTCATTCATGATCAAATCCACGTAGCGCTGGCGGTATTTGAGCTCCTGGTCGGCCAGCCCGTGAAATTTTTCCGGCAACGGACGCAAGGCCTTGGTCAGCAACTCGATGGCTTTGACCTTAATCGTCAATTCCCCGGTTTTGGTCAGAAACAGCAGCCCGCTGACCCCGTAAATATCACCGATGTCGCTATGCTTGAAGGCTTCGTAGTCTTGCTCGCCGATGGCGTCGCGCTGGACGAAAATCTGCAGCGTGCCGCTCATGTCGCGCAATTGCGCGAAGCTGGCCTTACCCATGACACGTTGGAACATCATGCGTCCGGCGAGGCTGACTTCGATCGCCTGCGTTTCGAGTTCCTCGCGCGACAGCTGGGCGTATTTATCCGCCAGGTCCGCGGCGAAATGCTCACGCGCAAACTGGTTTGGATAAGCCTTTCCGGCGGCACGCAACTGCGCCAGCTTCTCGCGTCGTTGCGCGATATAGCGGTTTTCGTCCTGCTGCGGATCTGCGTTGTCGTGCTCAGCGTCGCTGTGCTGATTCATGTTCATTCCCGTGCGATATATATTTATAGAAGCTCTGCATAAGTCATCCTGACTTAGCCGAGCACGAAAAACGCAAAAATGTGATTTTGCGTTTTTCTTCATTTTTCCATCACTTGCGTGATCGAAAAATGGCGGCACATCCATGTGCCCCTGGAATCTCTGTATTTTGCAGAAACTCCTTAAGCGCCACTCTTCAGACTGGCTTCGATAAACTGGTCGAGGTCGCCATCCAGCACCGCCTGGGTATTACCGGTTTCGACTCCGGTGCGCAAATCCTTGATGCGCGACTGGTCGAGCACATAGGAGCGGATCTGGCTGCCCCAGCCGATATCGGACTTCAAATCTTCGATACTTTGTGCCTTGGCATTACGCAGCTGCACCTCGAGTTCGTATAACTTGGCCTTGAGCTGCTTCATCGCGGTGGCCTTGTTTTTGTGCTGCGAGCGATCGTTCTGGCACTGTACCACGACGTTGGTCGGCAAATGCGTGATTCGCACCGCCGATTCGGTGCGATTGACATGCTGTCCGCCCGCGCCACTGGCCCGATAAACATCGATGCGCAGGTCGGAAGGGTCGATATCGATATCGATGTCATCCTCGATTTCGGGCGAGGCAAAAGCCGAGGCAAACGATGTGTGACGGCGGTTGCCGGAATCGAACGGCGATTTTCGCACCAGCCGATGGACTCCGGTTTCGGTTCGCAACCAGCCAAAAGCATAAGGACCTTCGAAGCGAATCGTGGCGCTTTTAATACCCGCGACGTCGCCGTCGGATACTTCGATCAACTCGGTTTTGAATCCCTTGGCCTCACCCCAGCGCAGGTACATACGCAGAAGCATTTCCGCCCAGTCCTGCGCTTCGGTGCCACCGGCGCCCGACTGGATGTCGAGGAAGGCATTGTTGGCATCCATTTCACCGGAAAACATGCGTCGAAATTCAAGCTCGCCGACGGATTTTTCGATTTGCGCGAGATCGCTTTCGACCTCGGCCACGGTGGCCGCGTCATCTTCGAGCGCCGCCAGTTCTAGCAACTCAGCAGCGTCTAGCAAGCCCTGCGAGCCCCGATCGAGCCCGCCGACTACGGCTTCCAGGCTCGCTTTTTCCCTGCCCAGGGATTGCGCGCGCTCAGGATCGCTCCAGACATCGGGATTTTCCAGCTCGAGTAAAACCTCTTCGAGTTTTTCGCGTTTCTGGTCGTAGTCAAAGATACCCCCGTAGCAACTCGACGCGCGCTTCAAGGTCTTCGATTTGCTGGGAAATGTGGTTTGTCTCCACGATGATCTCTCGTATTTTGAAAAACGCGCATTCTACCCGATCTAATTCGATAATATCACCCGCTAAGCCCTGTTTTTCCGAACGCCGTTGGGCTAAAATGTGCCGCCGAATTTTTTGACCACAGAGGTAACAAGTGTCGCAAGATGTTGAAGTTCAATTGCAGGTCTGGAAGGATCTCGCAATCAGCAAACAAATCCTGATGGGTGCCGCAACCGATGCGCTCGGACTGGATGCCGAATGCACCACCGCTGAGCTCAAGACGGCTCTGGACCAGGCCATACAGCGTGCCAAAGATGCTGATATCAACATCCAGGCAACCCGCAGTCAGGCGGAGCAGCAGGTCGCCGAATTCAAATCCAGGGCTGAAACTGCAGAGAAAGCACGCGCCGAGGCCGAAACCGAAGTTGCAGCGGCCGTTAAGACACGCGAACAGGCGGAACATCAAGTCGCCAAGGGCAAGGCCGACAACGCCGAGGCATTGAAGAAAGCCAGGGCCGAAGTCACCGACAAGCAAAACAAACTCAAGGCGATATCCAAGGCGTTGGCCGACACCCCGGAAAATGTCGTACGCAAGTTGAAGACGCTGAAGAAGCAAAAAATGGATGAAGCCAAGCTGCGCACCCAGGCCGAAACCCGGCTGCAATCGATGCGCAAGGAAAAGTCGAAACTCGAAGCCGAGCTGGAAACGCACAAGTCCACGCTCGAAAACACCGCCGAACTGGTTGCGCAGATCCGAGCCCTGCATGAAACCTGTGTCACGGCCGCAGCTACCATTGCCGAGCTAAGCGATAAGAAGACGGATCAGATCACGGTACCGGAACTCGACCAGGGCAAGCTCGAAGCGCTGGAACAGGCGCTCGGCGAAAAGTGACACCCATATAGCGGGCTAGTCGGACTGCGGCTGCTGCAGCGGAATCTCGAACAGGATACTTGCGCCCTGCCCGGCATTGTTTTCAGCCCAGATGCGCCCGTGGTGCAGATCGATGATCTCGCGGCAAATAGCGAGGCCGAGACCCGTGCCGCCGGCCTGATAACGATTACCCGAACTCTGGTAAAACTTGTCGAAGACATCGTCGAGCTCCCCGGCCGGAATACCGTCCCCCTCGTCGGACACCTGCATCCGGCAAGCACCATCAAGACACTCCAGGTGGATCTGGATCTCACCGCCTTCGGGGCTGAACTTGATCGCGTTGGCGACAATATTGGTAATGACCTGAAGAATCCGGTTGCGATCGCAAGCACAGCTGCTTTCAGTTGAGACCAGGTCCAGATCACAGCGCAGATTTTTTTCGCGCAAACGCAGATCCTGCTCCGCAATACAGGCGCTAACCAGGTCGCCGATTTTTACCGAGGTCATATCCAGGCGCATCTTGCCGGCTTCAAGCTTGGAGAGATCGAGCAGATCGTTCAACAGATACAGCAGGCGCGTACCGCTTAGCTGGATATTCTCGAGGTACTGGCGCAGTTTTTCCTGGCTCAGGGTTTCCAGGCGTTTGATCCCGAGTTCGGTAAAACTCAGGATACCGTGCATCGGGGTACGCAACTCGTGGCTCATCGAAGCCAGGAACTCGGACTTGGCCTCGTTCGCCTGTTCCGCGGCTTCGCGCGCCTGCTGCAGTTCGGTAACGTCTATGTGTATGCCGACCTGCGACCCATTCGGCAACCGGCGCTGCGCGATCTGTATCGAGCGCCCGTCCGTCATGCGTTCGACGAATTCGATACTCTCGACAGAACCACGTTCCAGGCGCCGCGCCAGCCACGCTTCCGGGTTGACCCGCGCCTCCAGGTATACCCCCATATCGGCCCCGTATTGCATGAACCGTGTAAACGGCACCCCCTCGTTAATGAAGAATTGCTGTTGCGGGTAGAGATCGAAAAACTTGCGGTTGAAGCGTTCAATAATTCCTTCACGGTTGACGACCAGAAATCCGCCCGGCACATTTTCGATCGCCGCTTCGAGCATTTCCTCGCTTTTCAGCTTTTCGATTTCAACAAGCTTGCGGTCGGTCACGTCCTGTATTGTGCCGATTGTTTCGGTAATCATGCCGTCGCTCATCTTTGAAATATCGAGGCGTTCGACGATATGCCGGACCCTGCCGTTGGGATGCAAAATTCGGTAATCGATTTCGTACATAACATCGCCGGCCCTGGAACCCTTGCCGGACAGCACTTTCTGATAGGTCGCATCGACTCGCTCGCGATCCTCAGGATGCACGGCTTCAAGCATATATGGATTCATCGGGTCGATTTTATTGGCGGTAAGTCCGTAGATTTTAGGTAACTGCGGTGAAAAAGAGATCAAGTGACCGTTGGCGACGTCCGTGCGGTAGCTACCGACATTCGAAATACGTTGCGCCTCCTCGAGTTCGGCCTCGATGCGCCTGGAGTCGGTCACATCCTGCAGTGTTCCCAACTGTTCGACGACTTTACCATCAAGCCTGGCCGAGGTTTCGCCGCGTTCAATGACGTGCCGGACTTCGCCGTCCGGGCGCAGTATGCGAAATTCACATTCGTAGGGTCCGACGGTTGCATCCGCATGCTCATAAGCCTTTAACACCTTGTCGTAATCATCGGGGTGAATCGCATCCAGCATTTTACTATCTTCCACTGACCGCATTTGTTCCACGGTAATGCCGTATATGCGCGCGAATTCCGCGCTACAGGTGATCAGCCTGTCTTGCTCTAAATCCCAACTATAACTGCCAATCTGGGCGATGGCCTGGGCCGCTTCGAGCTCAGCTTCGATCTGCCTGGACTCGGTGAGATCCTGCACGGTCCACAATTGCTCGATGACTTTATCGTCGCGCATGGCCGATGTGTCGCCGCGTTCGACAAGATATCGAATTTCGCCATCCGGGCGCATCATCCGAAATCTGATTTCAATCAGGCCGTCACTACTATTTGCCTGTGCAAATTCCTGCTCAACTCTGTTCCGATCATCGGGATGAATATCATTGAGTACCTCTGACTCGGTCATCGCAAGCATTTCCGCTTTCGGCCTGCCCCAGATATGTAAAACTTCATCGCTACAGGAAACCATTCGATTTTGGACCGGATCCCAGCGAAAACTGCCGATCCTGGCGATTTGTTGTGCCGCTTCGAATTCCGCAGCGATGCGTTTCGATTCGGTTACATCCTGCACGGTGCCGATCTGTTCGACAACCTTGCCATCGCGCCACAACGCGGGCGCCAGGCGTTCGATCACCTGCCCGACTGTGCCATCGGGTGACTGGAAGCGGTATTCGACCTCGGTCATTTCGCCCGATTCATCGCTCAAGCGGTAGGCCGCCTTGACCCGCTCTAGATCATCCGGATGGATGAATTTCGAATACCACTCCACGTTCGAAATATCCATGTCTTCCAATGCAAAACCAAATACGCTGGCATATCCCTTCGAGGCGGATATCAATCTGTCATGCTCGACATCCCAGCGAAAACTGCCGATGCCGGCGATGCGCTGCGCTTCATCGAGTTCATCCTGGATGCGTCTCGACTCGGTTACGTCGACACACAAACCGACCAGTTCGCCGCCCGGAAGAACCCGCTCGACCAAACGGATGCGGACCCCGTCCCTGAAGTTCATATCGATCTCGCTTCCGACCTCGTCTTGCCTGCGACTTTGGTGCTCGTCAATCCAGGCCTGCTTTTTCGACTCGCTGTCAAATTCCATTTGCCGTTCGAGCGCACCCGCAAAAAACTCTTCGTAGTGCGTACCAGGTTCCAGCAAATCGCCAATACGGTTGCAGATTTCCTTGAAGCGCGGATTGCAGAACACCAGGCGCTCATCGGCGTCGAATAGAAAGAAACCGTCGTGTAACACCGCGGTCGCATTGTAGATCAGCTCCTGTCGATACTGCTGCCTCAGCTCCTCCGCAATCGTTCCCAGGGCATCCGATGCAGAGCCTCGGTAGCCGAGGAAGCTTCCATTGTCGTCGAAAAAAGGTTTGCCGCTGGATTTGAGCAGTACCTCCTTACCATCAGGCAACCTCGCCCGGTACTGGAAATCCTTAAACGGCAAACGTTGTTCGATGCAGCGCAGGTGGTTCTCCCATTGCGCCTCATCTTCTGCATCGGCGGAGAGCATGCGAAGATCTTCCCTGCGCTTGCCGAGCACGTCGTCACTGCTAATGCCCATCGACTCGTACAGGTGCGAAGAAAAGAATACGAAGCGGTTATCCGCGTCGGTTTCCCAGAACCAGTCCGAGGAAGAGTCGGCATATTCCTTGAAGCGGTCTTTAGTATTCCTTAACTCGCTGGTGCGGCGGTCAATCTCATCCTGCAAATCCCGGCGCAGTGCATCCAGGCGCCGCTGTAGCAGGCGGGCAACAAAAAAAGTAGTTACCACGCCAACCAGGAAAGGGGGAATCAGGCTGAACAGGGACACCTGGGCAAAACCAAAGCTGACGCTTTGAGCCACGATCGCAATCGACATGAGCGCGAGGCCACCGAAAATCGCAACAACGGCGGTGGGATACCTGAACACCCGGGAAGTGGTTAGCTGCGTCATCGGTCGATCGATTCGTCCTGCAATGAATTGAAATTAGCCGCGGAATTACCTACTGCGGTAACAGCGGTGGTGCATCAACCGAAACGAATGTTTCCGGGAAAAAGCCGTTAAAACGGGAGGCCGCGGAATTACTATAGGCGCCGGTTTGGCCAATTTCGATCCAGTCGCCTTCATCCGCGTCAACCGGCAGGTAAAACGGGGACGGCAGTATGTCCAGGTTGTCGCAGGTCGGTCCCAGGATGGTGAAATCCTGGCATTCATCGGTAATGCTGCGGGTCGGATTGATCAGGCGCGCCGGCAGTTTCATTTTTCCCACCAGGGTCTCGGAAAGGCTTTGGTAGACACCATCATTGATATACAGCTTATTGTCCTTGCGCAGTTGAATCTGAGTCAGCAGCGTGCAGCCGCTGGCCACCAGCGCACGTCCCGGTTCGCACATCAGGACGCAATCGCCGCGCAGACGCGAGCGGTCGAAAGCCGCGTGTATCGCGCCGAAGTAAGCGCCGAGCTCGGGCGGGCGATCGTCTTCGTACAAGGCGGGAAAGCCACCACCGACGTCGAGGTAATGCACCGGCACTGCGGCCGCAGCGATGACGTCGAGCGCCGTGTTGATCCCATCGACAAAGGCCTGCGGCGTGCGACACTGCGAGCCGACATGAAAAGCGACCCCGGTCTGAAAATGCGCATCGTGAACTTTTTTCAGTAACGCGGGCGCGTCTTCCGCGCTAATGCCGAATTTATCCGATAACTGGTACTGGGAATCGTGCACGGGGGTTACGATTCGCACCAGCACGACCTTGCCGTCACCGCCACCGGTGACATCGATAATCTTGGCGAGTTCTTTTTCGTGATCGATCACGTAATGATCGACCCCGTATACCTGGTGTGCGGTCATGATCGCCGCGCGCGGCTTGACCGGGTGCATGAAGTAACAATCGGCCTGCGGTAAATGCTCGCGTACCAGCGCGATTTCGGCTAGCGAGGCGGTATCGAAATGGCGAATGCCGGCCTCGTACAACGCCTTTAGAACAGCCAGGTGAGGATTGCATTTGACCGCGTACATCACCCGCCCCGGAAAATTATCGAGGAAATAGTTCGCCTGGCGTTTCAGCTCTGCCGGACGCAGGCAGTAAACCGGGAAACCCGGAGTCAATTCCTCGACGACGTCTTCGACCGTTGCAAAGCTGCGTAACTGATTTTTGGCTGACATGAGATCGACCCGGATAGTTTTCGATATTTTCGCATAGTATGGCGACAAAGAATATCTCGCCTCAGCCCCCCTGCTCCTGTCCGGGCCAGGTCGCGAGGGTTCGTGGCCGGCGCCAGAATCTGAGCGCCGCGCTCGGCGCCAGTTCCAGATCGAGTTCATAGCCGGCGCGCAGGCACAGGCTTTTACGGTCGCGTTCGACCGTTCTCAGTAGCGGTTGTAACAGCCGGTTATCGATATCGAGCAAGACCCGGTCGAGCTCGGTTGTCGCCCCGGTTTTTAACAGTTCGAGCAGGCGCAGATCGACTACCGCGGCAGCAGAAGAGCGCTCCAGGCTCGCCAGGTCGTCAAGCGGCGCGGTGGGCAAACCCAGACTTAAGGCGAACTGGTTTAGCAGCGAATCGTCGCAGTACCAGGCGAGATTGGCATCGATTTTCGCGGGCAGGTTGCCCCCACCCCAGAACCACAGGCTGTTTATCGGCAGCAGCCCCCGCTGCACCCGCTGCTGGTTAACTTCGTGCTGGTGCAGAAACATCTGCATTTCATTGAGCAGTTTGTACCAGCCCAGGTGCTGACGCGATTGCTCGATATAGGGATTGGCGACCTTGCCCAGGACCGACAGAATATGCGGATAGTGCAGCGGCGCATCGAATGCTTTCAAATCCATCAGGAACAGGCCTTTGTCGAGCGCCGTTATATCACAATCTACTTTAAATAGTTCATTTAAGTCATTGATTATAATCTTAATATTATTCAAGTCTTCATCGCTATGCTGAATCGGGACGATGACCGCGCTATGCAGGTCAGGTCGCAGATGCACCGCCTGAAACAACAACAGTCGACTGGATTGCCGTTGCGACTGTGGCGCGCAGGCTTGAGCCAGCGGCAAGCCGAGGGCCGATTCCTGCGTCGACGCCCCCAGCGCGAGCACCTGGCGCAGTATGGCATCGATGCTGAAGGCCGGGTTGGGCCGGGGACTCGCCAGCCGCAGTATCCGGTTCAAAGCGGGCAGCTGGTCGGCTATCAGTGCGGGCGCTAGCTCGGCTAAGGGCAAATCGAACAACCCGGGCAGGACCAGCTGGATTTTCCCGGGCATCCCTCGCGCCTAGTCCTTGAGACTGGTGCTAAGCAGCTCGTTCAGATCGTTCGACATGTCGCCACTGGCCAACATGCTTTCCACCTGCGCTTTCATTTGCTGACCCAGTTCCGGCACCAGCTTGCGCCAGTGTACGAAGGGATTGGCGAGGCGTGCGGCTACTTGCGGATTGATCGCATCCAGCTGCAGAATCTTGTTTGCCGCAAAGGCATAGCCCGCTCCGTCAGGTTGATGAAATGCGCGCGAATTGGCCATCAGGGCGCCCAGTAAAGAGCGTGCCCGATTCGGATTGTGCAGGCTGTAAGCGGGATGCTCGAACAGGGCGCTGATATCCTCCAGCGCGCCTTCGACCGTGCTCGAACCCAGGGCACTGAACCATTTGTCCACCACCAGCGCGGTATCCTGCCACTGCTGGTAAAACCGCGTCACGATCTGCTCGCGCAGATCATTGCGATAGTGCACGATTGCCTGCAGGCAGGCGATTTGATCGGTCATGTTGTCGGCCCGGTCGAACTGCTCGCGGCAGCAATCGAAATATTCGTTTTTTTCCAGATGCAACAGGTAAGACAGGCAAATATTTTTCAGGCGACGGCGCCCAATCGCATCCGCATGCGGCTGGTATTCACCCTGATCGAGGTTTGCCTGATAATGCTGCGCCAACTCCTGTTCCGCCTGGCTTGCCAGCGCGAACTTAAGGCTTTCGCGCACCTTGCGCACGGCGTGCACATCGGCCTGTTCCAGCATTTCCGCGAGGTATTTCTCGCCCGGTAAAATCATCATTTCGGCAACCAGGGCGTGATCCGGCTGCGAATTCGACAGCAAATCCCCAAACGCGCTGATCAATGGCTGCTGCAATGCATCCCAGGCGTCACTGGCCTGATCCAGCATCGCCAGCATGACGCGACTGGCCAGTTGCTGGCCGGCCTCCCAGCGGTTAAACGCATCGCTGTCGCAGACCATCAGTCGCGCCAGTTCATCGTTGCCCAGGTCGGTGCTCAGGATCACCGGCGCCGAAAATCCGCGGAAAGCCGAAATCATCACCCCTGGCGGCATCCCCGGGAACTGCAGCCGGGTTTCATGCGCCTCGATATCGACCACCTGCTCCAGGCTGCCAGCGCTATCCATTGCCAGCGCCTGCCCGTCCTGAGCGAACAGGGCCAGCCGCATCGGCATATGGAAGGGACGATTGAGTTCGCCGCGAGTGGTGCCAGCCTGTTGCCTGATCTCGAGCGACAGCGACCCGCTTGCGGGGTCGTATTCGCGCCTGATATCGATGCGCGGGGTTCCCGACTGCTCGTACCAGCGCTGAAAGCGATCGAGGTTGATGCCCGAGGCATCCTGCATCGCCAGCCTGAAGTCATCGGTCGTCACCGCCTGTCCGTCATGGCGCTCGAAGTACAAATCCATACCCTTGCGAAAATTATCCGCACCCAGCAGACAATGCATCATGCGCACCACCTCGGCGCCCTTGTTATAAACCGTTGCGGTATAAAAGTTGTTGATTTCCTGGTACGACGCCGGCCGCACCGGGTGCGCCATCGGCCCGGCATCTTCGCTGAACTGGTGGTTGCGCAATACCCGCACGTCGCCGATGCGCTGAATCGCGCGCGAAAACATGTCGGCGCTGAATTCCTGGTCGCGAAAAACCGTCAGTCCTTCTTTCAGGCTCAACTGGAACCAGTCGCGACAGGTGACGCGATTGCCGGTCCAGTTATGGAAATACTCGTGCGCAATGACGCCTTCGATAGCCAGGTAGTCATCGTCGGTGGCGGTCTGCGGGTTGGCCAGCACATACTTAGTATTAAATACGTTCAGCCCCTTGTTTTCCATGGCGCCCATATTGAAGTCGTCGACGGCCACGACCATGTACAGATCGAGGTCATACTCGAGGCCGTAAACCTCTTCATCCCAGCGCATCGCTTTCTGCAGCGAACGCAGCGCGTGATCGCATTTATCGCGATTGTGGTGTTCGGTGAATATCTGCAGTTTCACATCACGACCCGAGCGCGTGACAAAGTGGTCTTCGATACAGGCCAGGTCACCTGCCACCAGCGCGAACAAATAGGCTGGTTTGGGATAGGGATCCTGCCAGCTGATCCAGTGGGACGAACCACTTTCGCCGCGCTTCACGGGATTGCCATTGGATAACAGCAGCGGGTACTTTGCCCGGTCGGCATGAATTTCGGTGGTAAACACCGACATGACGTCCGGGCGATCGAGGTAGTAGGTGATATAGCGAAAGCCTTCGGCCTCGCACTGGGTACAAAAGTTGCCGTTGGACAGATACAGGCCTTCGAGCCGGGTGTTGGCCGCGGCATCGACTTCAACCTCGCTATAGATTTCGAACTGATCGGGCAGCGACTCGAGAGTCAGGGTTTCCGCCGTCAGCTGATAGTCTCCCGCCTGCAGCAATTCACCATCCAGGCGTAACTCGATCAGTTTCAATTCGATGCCGTCGAGCACCAGCGCCGCATCGCGGCCGGCCGTTTTACGCTGCAGCTGCAAACGGCTTTTAACCCGGGTTCGGGAGCCGTCGAGTTCAAATATTAACTCGGTTTTGCTGATGCCAAAATCGGGCGGTCGATAGTCTTTTAGGTGCTTACGCTTATGCTGATCGGTTTTCATTTTCCGGGCCTGAAAATAGGTCGCATAAGTGTACCCTAAGGAGTATCATTCGCAGCATTTTTCACCCCCGGAGATTCACAAATGGCCGTCGAACGCACGCTTTCGATCATCAAACCCGACGCTGTTGCCAAAAACGTAATTGGCGAAATTTACAACCGCTTTGAAAAAGCCGGTTTACGCATCGTTGCCGCACGCATGGAACACTTATCCGCAGAAAAGGCGGGCGAGTTTTATGCCGTGCACAAGGAGCGCCCCTTTTATGGTGAACTGGTCGCATTCATGACTTCGGGACCGGTTATGATCCAGGTACTCGAGGGCGAGGACGCGATCGCCAAAAACCGTGCAGTCATGGGCGCGACCAACCCCGCCGACGCGGCCGCGGGAACCATTCGCGCCGATTTCGCCAAAACCGTCGATGAAAATGCCGTACACGGCTCGGACGGGGCCGATACCGCCAGGGCTGAAATCGACTTCTTCTTCGGTGCCGACGGCGTCTGCCCGCGCACTCGCTGATCCTGGTTGCAAGCTGCAGCGCGCGCTGGCGCGCTGCAGCAGTTTCAGTGCTGCCGGCTCAGGTTTGTTTCCCACCAGCCCGGCAAATCGGCGATAGAATCGAGCACTGCATAGGGTTTAATACTACCGTCCAGATCAGTTTCTCGAAACTTCCCGGTCCTGACCTGGATACCCCGAATCCCGCAACGCTGCGCGGCATCGACATCGCCGACAATATCATCACCAATCATTAAGGCCCGATCGGCGCTGGCTTGCAGCAGCGCAAGCGAAGCCTCGAAAAAGGCACCGGCCGGTTTGCCGACAACAATCGCCTCGCAGGAAGCCGCGTGCTCCAGGGCCTTGATGAAAGGTGCGACGTCGAGCTGCAGCCCGTTTTTTCCCCGCCAGTAACGCGTCATGCCAAGCGCGATCAACTGCGGCTGCGGGTCCTGCATCAGGAACTGAAACGCACGGTTCAGCAACTGGAAGTCCCAGGCCGAACCGAGATCACCGACGACAACTGCATCGACCGGGCTGTCCCGGTCCAGCGCCACCGCCTCGACATTTCGAAAATCCTGCTGCGTCGCCGGCGGCACGAACAGCGCCACCGCGCGCATTTGATGCCCGTCGAGCCACTGCGTCGCGGCAACCGCCGGCGTCATGACTTCATCGAGTTTTGCGCTGAAACCGAAGGACCGAAATTTCTCCAGCAGGGCCGCGCGCGGACGCGAGGTGGTGTTGGTGACATACAGGTGGGGAATCTGTTGCTGCTTGATCCAGTCGAGCGCTGCAATCGCGCCGTCGATCAACTCGCCGCCCTGATAGAGAACTCCATCCAGGTCAATTAACAAAACGTGCCGGGAACCCCCGTTAGCAAGCATGTTACCCAATCCATTTTCAACGAGTTGTGGCTCAGAATATCCCCATGCAGACGCCGAATCAACAGCCTGTTCCAGGCCAGGGATTCGTGCTAAGGTCGGCTGCTGTGCGCCATTGACCAGCCATTATTCCATGAGAATCGAAGACGACAGCAAGCTCGACTACAAGGATGTTCTGATACGGCCCAAACGCAGTACCCTGGGCAGCCGCAAGGATGTGGAACTGGAACGTGACTTTACCTTTCGCAACTACCAGTCGGATTACGACGAACACTATCGCGGAATACCAATCATGGCGTCCAACATGGACGGTGTCGGCACTTTCGAGATGGCTGACGCACTGGCCGCACTCGGCCTGTTTACCTGCCTGGTGAAAAATTACGAGGTCGCAGAACTGATTGAGTTTTTCGGCTCAGACCAACCTTTGCGCCGCGCCAACGTCGCCTATTCGACCGGTATCACCGAGCAGGATTTCGAAAAGTTTAAAGGCGTTTACAACAAAACCGGCCGTAATCTCAAATATGTCTGTGTCGACGTCGCCAACGGCTATTCCGAGCGTTTCTCCGAATTCATCAAACAGCTGCGCGAAGCCTACCCGCAAATCGTCATTATTGCCGGCAACGTCGTCACCGGCGAAATGACCGAGGAATTGATGTTAAGCGGCGCCGATATCGTCAAGGTCGGCATCGGTCCCGGCAGCGTCTGCACCACCCGCATCCAGACCGGCGTCGGCTTTCCGCAATTGTCGGCGGTTATCGAATGCGCCGACGCGGCGCACGGGCTTGGTGGCCATATCATCGCCGATGGTGGCTGCACCTGCCCCGGCGACCTGGCCAAGGCCTTTGCCGCGGGCGCTGATTTCGTCATGCTCGGCGGCATGCTGGCCGGTCACGACGAGGGCGGTGGCGAAATCATTACGCGTTACTACAAAACCGGGGAAGTCAGGCAAACCGACGCTGGCTGGGAAGACCTGGTCGAAGAGCGCAAGTTTGTCAGCTTTTACGGTATGAGTTCGAAGGCGGCCAACGAAAAACACTTCGGCGGGCTAAAGGAATATCGCTCCTCCGAGGGTCGCGAAATCCACGTGCCCTATCGCGGAAAAATCGAAAACACGATTCAGGATCTACTCGGCGGCGTGCGCAGCACCTGCACCTATGCCGGCGCCAAGAAGCTGAAGTGGCTCAGCAAGTGCACGACCTTCGTCAAAACCAGCGAACAGTTCAATTCGGTGTTCGCCGACAGGTAAAATATTTCGTATTAAGTCGACTACTAGCCTGTCCCGCCGCCGGGCTGATTCACCTTCACGCTGATGACAGAGGGCTTAATATTCTACCGGCGTCGGCGCAGGCACTGCCATATCCATCTCTTCGAGCACCCGGCGCAGGCGATCAGGATAATCGGTGATTATGCCGTCGACCCCCATCTCGATCAGTTCGCGCATGCGGGCGCTTTCGTTTACGGTCCAGACGTTGACCGAAAGGCCCAGGTCCTGCGCCAGTTTTATCGCCTGGGCGCTTACTTCCCCGTGGTAGGAAGACCAGATGCGGCCACCGGCGGTCTTGATTGCCCGGGCCGCACTGCCGTCGAAATCGTCTACATCGTAATTGCTTAACCAGGGAGACTTGCCCGGCATCCCTGTCTGCAGGTTACTCAGCCAGTCCTGGTCAACGGTTAGATAGGATGTCGCTATCTTCGGGGCAATATCCTGCACCACCTGCAGCGCGCGCCAGTCGAATGACTGCAGCACAACCCGGTGCTCCATTTCATAGCTGCGGATAACGTCAACTACAGTGCGCACAAACTCGTCCGGCGGAAACGTCAACTGCGGGTATTCCGGGTTGATTTTGACTTCAATGTTGAAAATT
>CAVYHN010000005.1:0-17565 GCA_963768295.1 uncultured Gammaproteobacteria bacterium
ACTGGCGTTAGTCGGCGAAGTATCCGATCAGGTTGGCGACGCCGCGGGCAAATTCGCTTTCGAGCGGAAACGACAGCATGCCCATGACCGAGTAGCCGAGCAGCCACGGCACCAGGTAAAAGCGAAACATGAAGAAGAACCAGGCGACGTAGAGCGGCACCAGCGGCTGGATCAGGAAAGACGGGGTGATCCATTTGAATAGCTTGATGACCGGATTCGTCAACTTGACGAAAGCCTTCATGAAAAAGAAGGTGCTGTCTTCCGGCAGAAACAGGCCCATGGCGAAACGGCCGACCAGCGTCCACATCACCATGCCGAGCAGGTAGTCGGTAATAATTACCCAGATAGGAAAAGCTTCAGCCACTTGTTGTCACCTGTTGTCCACCAGTATGTAATCGTGCAGCGGAGATAATACCCGTACTGCGAGCAAAAAAAAGCCCGATTGTTTAAAGACCCCCACTTACGCGGCGGTCCGACGTATCGGGATGACTCGAATTTACTGTAAGCACCGTAATCCTGTCACCTAAATATCACCGAACCATTTGTGGCGTCGTGAGTGTGGTGAGAGCAAGTCGGAAATTTGCGCAATGGCGCGAGCAGTACAAAACGTACGCGGGCGTCTTGCGCAAGATTCCAACGCCGCTATCGCTGCCGCCCCAAATAAAAAAAGCCGGAACACTAGGTCCCGGCTTTCAATCAGTACTGCTTTATTATTAGTGTGAAGAATCGATTACAGTCTTTCCTGACGGTACTCGAATTTCGTCTACCATTGCCTGGGTTTCCGCATCCGGTTCCGGTGTCATCAGCGAGACCACGATCATCAGCACGAGGCTGACCGGCATGCCGATGATGCCGAAGCGCAGGTGGTCGATTCCGATCCACGGATCCATACCGCCCCAGCGAACCATGTACAGGTACCAGGTACCGGCCAGGAAACCTCCGGCCATACCGGCGATCGCACCCTGGCGATTCGCGCGTTTCCACCAGATACCCAGTACGATCGGGAAGAACAGGCCGGAACAGGCGAAGTCGAATGCCCAGGCTACCGCCCCCAGAATACTGGTTAGCTTCAGTGACGCCACGAATGCCCCCGCGGCACCGATACCGAGTAACAGTATCCGCGCAACCAGCAGACGTTTCTTGGTTTCCGCTTCAGGGTCGATGATCTTGTAGTACAGATCGTGTGACAGCGCGTTAGCAATCGCAAGCAGCAGTCCGTCAGCCGTGGACATCGCAGCCGCCATACCACCCGCGGCCACCAGGCCGGAGATGACGTATGGGAGACCCGCAATTTCCGGCGTCGCCAGCACCACGATATCGCCGCGCATAAAGAACTCGTTGAGTTGCAGTATGCCGTCGCTATTTGCATCGATGATTTGCAGAAAATCCACCGCTGACCATTTCTGGATCCACTCAAGCGCCAACACCGCCTCTATCGGCTTGCCGATAATCCCGGTCGCGAGGTTAGGATCGAGAATCTGCAGCTTGGTGAAGGTCGCCAGCGCAGGTGCGGTGAAGTACAGCAGGAAGATGAACATCAACGACCACGCAACCGACTGACGCGCAGCACGCACCGACGGGGTGGTGAAGTAGCGCATCAGGATGTGCGGCAGAGACGCCGTTCCCATCATCATACAGGCCACCAGGGTGACGAACTTCCAGCTCGCCATCGCCGAGTCACCCGCGGTTGCGAACGGCACCGAAAGCGCTCTTAGGCCGCCCTTGGCGCCGGCTACCGGATCGAGCGTACCGAGGCCGTGCAGCGCTTCCAGTTCGGTGATACGTGCAACCGCGTCACCATAGACGAACTGCGGAATCAGGCCGAAGCCCTGCTTGTTGGACATCCAGAACACCGGCACCAGGTAAGCGATGATCAGTACGATGTACTGCGCCACCTGGGTCCAGGTAACCGCGCGCATACCACCGAGCATTGAGCACAGCAGGATACCGAGCAGTCCGAACCAGACGCCGACTTCGAACGGAATCTGCAGTGCGCGTGCGGCGATCGTACCGGTTGCGTTAATCTGCGCGGTTACATAAGTAAACGACGCGACCGCAAGTACCACAACACCGAGAAAGCGCGGCAGGTTACCGCCGTAGCGAGTACCGATGAAGTCAGGCACCGTGTAGCAGCCGAACTTACGCAGGTAAGGCGCCATCAGCGAGGCGACGAGGATATAACCCCCGGTCCAGCCGACCACGAACGCGAGATAACCGTGGCCACCGAAGTAGATACCGCCGGCCATCGCCACGAACGATGCACCCGACATCCAGTCGGCCGCGGTCGCCATGCCGTTGAATACCGCCGGAACCTGTCGGCCCGCGACATAGTAGGCATCAACCGCCATCGTCCTCGATAGGAAGCCGATTGCAGCATAGATCACGATAGTGAAGGCCACGAACAGGATACCGATGGTATCTGCGCCGACACCCATCTGCTCGAGGATTGCCATTAAAAGAACGAATACCAGGAAGCCCCCGGTATACATGCCGTATATTTTTGGGAGATTCTCTATAAAAGAACCACCAGCCATTTTACCAGCCATAGGTCTAATCCTCCTCGGCTAAGCCGCAATCGCGGTCAATCCTGTCCTGGGCTTTGACAAACCAGAACAGCGTGATCACGAAGACGATCTCCGAACCTTGCGCGGCCATATAGAAGCCCAGCGGCCACCCGGCAAAATTAACCGAGTTGAGCCCTGCAGCGAACCAGTGCACCACGAAAGAGAAGATAAACCAGATCGTGAGAGTGACGATCATCAGCGACTTGGTGCGCCGCCAATGTTCCTCCCGTTTGGAAGTATCCATCATTAAAGTCCCCCTAGTTATGGGTTAATACAACGTTAACGTTTTGGTTGTGCGTAATATTTATAATTTTATCGCAGGTCCAATATGCACAGAACTCGTGGTATTTACTAGACAAAAACCCTAGTATTAGCCCCTGCCAACGTGATTTGGCGCATATTTGCCGGATTTGAAAAATCGGCTGTTACAATTGGTAACAAAAAAACAAACTATTACTGTGAAAGCTCGCGAACTGGTACAAACCTATATCAAGCCCCTCCTAACCCGCAGTTACTGGCAAATGCTGGGCGACTATGTCGGCATCGGTAGCAAGAAAAAAGTACAGATCATCTCGGATCAGGATTCGCTCGCCGAGTTCATCGGCAGCCGCGCGAGTCACGTGGCGCAGACTTCTTTATACGGCTACCTGCGTACCCGCGCCGGCACCCGTTTCCCCGCCATGTTCGAAAATCCCGATATTGTCGTGTCGATCAATATTGCCAAATGGCAAATCTGGCTGGCCTGTGTCTCGGACCTCAGCATCTTCACCGGTTATTGCATGGTTCAATCCGGCAAGTTCGACCTGCAGGTCATCGAAGAACTGCTGCCGAAGGCGGTAACACAGGTGCTCGATGAGATCGGTGAACCCGAGGAAGCCGGTCAGGATTTTGTTGCCGCGCGCGAAAAAATCATGCAACGCATTACCACCTGCGACTGGAGAGTGGAACATGACGACGACAGCATCTTCAGTCAAAGTCCGGAGGCGCTGTTTTACTGGTCACCCATCGCCGATGAGTTGAAACAGCGCGACGAATCCATCGTCAAGAATTCGATTCGATTTCGCTGGATCGAAGTGCGCCGCAGCCTGCGCAAACTGCTTGACTGCAAGACGCTGGCCGAAGCTGCGCGCTAGGGCGGAACTTTAGCGCAGCGGCGCCAGCGCCTGCCGCATGGCGGCGGACAGGCTGGTTTTCTGGCGACCATCGGCGTCAAAGTTAGCGACATCCAGCCAGCTTTCGAATACGGCTTTCGCGCTGGGCCATTCATGATCGATAATCGAGTACCAGGCCGTGTCGCGATTGCGCTGCTTATAGATGACGGCCTGGCGAAAAATACCCTCGAACATAAATCCAAGGCGCTGCGCCGCGTTGCAGGACGGTTGATTCAGAGAATCGCATTTCCATTCGTAACGCCGGTAACCCCAGACGTCGAACACCTGGCGCATCATCAGGTACATCGCCTCGGTCGAAATCGGCTTGCCCTGCATCAGTGGCGAGAAGTGAATATGCCCGACTTCGATCACGCCCATCGCGGGGTCGATGCGCAGGTAGCTGGCAACACCCACCGCTTTGCCGGTCTGCTCATCGATGACGCTGAAAAAGCAGGGGTCGTCGCCGAGGCAGGCGGACGCTATCCAGTCGCGCAACTCGGCTTCGCTGGCAAATGGACCGTAGGGTAAATAGGTCCAGTTGCGCTGGTCCCTGTCCTGGCCGAAGGCGGCAAAAAGATTGGCCGCATGCGCATCGATATCGATCGGTTCCAGGCGACACAGGCGGCCCTGCATTTGTCCGCCGCGGGGATGTTCGCGGGCTTGCCAGTCGTCGACTGGAAACCCGATCGGTTGACCGAGGTCGTTGCGGAATTCAGACACCTTAACTCCAGGGAAAATTGAATTGTTAAAGCCAGCGCGATTTGAGTAAACTCCAACCCCCTGACACCTTTTACAGAGTCTACGGCCTCGCGTCGTGGAGAACAATCTGATGTTAATGCTCGATGCCGACCAGCTACTCAATTGCCTGCCGTTCACGACCCTGGTCGATGAACTGGCTGCGATGCATCGCGAGCCGATCGGGCTGGTCGACGAAATGCTGATGGAATCGAAAGATGACGCCGACAATGTCAGTCATTTTTTCATCCGCACCGGCTGGCAACCCGAAAAAGCGGTTGGCGCCAAGGTCATCACCGTATTTCCGCGCAACAATCAACAACGCGAATGGCCGTCGATCCAGGCGGTTTACATACTCTTCGAAGGCAAGAACGGCACCCCGATTGCCTGCCTCGACGGCACCGCGCTGACCTGGCTCAAGACCGCGAGCGACTCCGCGCTGGGGAGCAAACTGCTGTCGCGCGAAGACATCGAATCGATGCTGATGATCGGCGCCGGACAGATGGCGCCGCATCTGGTCAGCGCACACTGCGAGACTCGCCCGTCGTTGCAGCGGGTGCAGGTTTGGAATCGCACCACCGATAAGGCGCAGCAGCTGTGCGACAGCCTGGCGGATAAATTCCCCGCGATCAACTTCAACACTGTGGGCGATATCGAAACCGGCGCCAGACAGGCCGACCTGATTTGCTCGGCGATCGGCTGCCAGCAGCCAATTATCGAGGGCGCCTGGCTCAACCCCGGGACTCATGTCGACCTGATCGGCGCCTTTACCGCCGACATGCGCGAGGCGGACGACGAAGTTCTGACCCGCGGCAGCCTGTTTGTCGACGCCCGCGAAACCACGCTCAGGCATATCGGCGAACTGATGATACCGCTGGCCGCCGGCGTGATCGGCGAAAGCGACGTGCTGGCGGATTTATCCGACCTGTGCCAGCAACGCCACGCGGGACGCCAGTCCGATGAGGAAATCACGGTTTTCAAAAACGGCGGTGGCGGCCATCTCGACCTGATGTGCGCCCGCATCCTGCACGATCACTGCGAGGCATCATGAACCAGACCGAAATCGATCTCGATGACATCGAGGCGGCACGCAGTCGTATTGCACCTTACATCGTCCCGCTACACATAACGCCTTCGGCAGCACTATCGCAGCAGTTCGACAGCGAGATATTACTCGCGCACGAATACCTGCAAACCACCGGCGCTTTCAAGTTGCGGGGCGCGATGAACTCGGTGCTGCAACTCGAAGCGGGCACCACCGGCGTCACCGCGGTCTCGACCGGCAACCACGGCCGCGCCCTCGCCTGGTCAGCCAGGCAGGCCGGCGTCCCCTGCATCATTTGCATGTCGGAACTGGTGCCGCAAAACAAGCTCGAAGCGATTCGCGCGCTCGGCGCCGAAACCCGCATCGTCGGCAAATCCCAGGACGAGGCCGAAGTTGAAGCCAGGCGCCTGGTCAGCGAGGAAGGCTACACCATGATCCCGCCGTTCGAACATCCGCACGTGATCGCCGGCCAGGGCACGCTCGGCCTGGAAATGCTGGAACAGGTGCCCGATCTCGATACGGTGCTGGTGCAGACTTTCCGGCGGCGGCCTGATATCCGGCATCGCGCTGGCGATCAAATCGCAAAAGCCCGCGGTGCGCATCATCGGCATTTCGATGGAACGCGGCTGCGCAATGTACGCCTCGCAGCAGGCCGGCAAACCGGTCGAAGTCGAGGAGTTGCCCACCCTTGCCGATTCACTCGGTGGCGGCATCGGGCTGGATAATCGGCTGACCTTCGGCATCGTGCACGACTACGTCGATGAGCTGGTTTTGCTCAGCGAAGAAGAAATCGCCGACGGTATCCGTCATGCCTATTTCAAGGAGCAGGTCATTCTCGAAGGCGGCGGCGCGGTCGGCATCGGCGCGCTGCTCGCGGGCAAGGTAACGCCCGCAAACAAAACCCTGGTCCTGCTCAGCGGTAAAAACATCGACATGGAGCTACACCGCAAGATCATCAATCACGAGGAGTACCAAGCGCTAATGCCCGACATCCGCATCCTCACCGAAGCCGAGCTACGCAGCCAGATTCAGCTCGATCTGGCCGCGATCGAGTGTATCGAAGACGCCTTCCACGCGCTCGCCACCAAGGCCGTGGTGATGCCGCCAATCATGCGCCTCGACATCATCGACAACAATGGCGAGATCGACGTCAAGACCGCCTATATCCCGGGCGTCGACAGTCTGGCGATTAAAATCAGTCCCGGGTTTTTCGACAACCCGAGCCTCGGCCTGCCCAGCGTCAACGGTTTGATGGTGCTGTTCAGCACCCGCACCGGCATGGTCGAGGGCTTGCTGCTGGATAACGGCTACCTGACCGACGTACGCACCGCGGCCGCGGGCGCGGTAGCGGCGAAGTACCTGGCGCGCGCCGACAGCCGCAGCGCCGCCATCCTCGGCGCCGGCAGTCAGGCCGGGCTACAGCTGGAAGCCCTGACCCTGGTGCGTGATATCGATTCGGCCACGATCTGGGCGCGTGATTTTGCCAAAGCCGAGGCCAGCGCGGCGAAGTTGAGCCAGCGTCTCGGCATCGAAGTAGTCGCCTGTCAGGATGTCGCCGCGGCTACCGCCGCCGCCGATATCATCGTCACGACGACACCGTCGACCAAACCGATATTGCTGGCGCAGCACATCAAGGCCGGACAGCATATAACCGCGATGGGCTCCGACTCCGAGCACAAGCGGGAACTCGATCCGCAGATCTTCGCCAGCGGGATCTCGTATTTTTGCGATCGACTGTCACAGGTCAGAGCTCTCGGAGAACTGCATCACGCCATCGAAAAACAACTGGTGGCAGCCACGGCGGAGTTCCCCGAGCTCGGCCAGGTTATTTCGCAGCAGGTGCCCGGGCGCAAAGACAGCGCGGAAATTACCCTCTGCGACCTGACCGGAACCGGCATCCAGGATACCGCGATCGCCACTTTAGCCTATCAACGTTGCCAGGCCCGGCAGGCTGGCACCAACATCGTCACCTAGCGAAGGTATCACATGCCCAAAGACGCAAAACTCAATTTCTCGTTGGTGGAATACGAGCAACGACTCGCAAAAACACGCGCCGCGATGGCACGGAAAAACATCGATTGCCTGCTCGTGGTCGACCCTTCCAACATGGCCTGGCTCAGCGGCTACGACGGCTGGTCTTTTTACACCCACCAGTGCCTCATCGTGCAACATGACGCCGAGCCCATCTGGTGGGGTCGCGGCATCGACGCGCCCGGCGCGGTGCGCACCACTTACCTCGACGCGGACAATATTCAGAAGTATCCCGATCACTTCGTGCAGTCCGATGTCTGTCATCCGATGGACCACCTGTCCGGGCTATTGCAGGAAATGAAACTCGATCGCGGTTCGGTCGGCGTCGAAATGGAAAACTTTTATTTCTCGGCCGCCGCGTTTCGCTCGCTGCAGACGCATTTGCCCGACGCGACGCTGATCGACGCGACCGCGCTGGTCAACTGGCAGCGCATTATCAAGTCTGAGCAGGAACTGAGTTACATGCGCAGCGCGGCGCGCATCGTCGAAAACATGCACGCCCGCATCTACGAAATCATCGAGCCCGGACTCGCCAAGAACCAGCTGGCCGCCGAAATCTTTCACAGCGGCATCGCCGGCATCGACGAGCACTGGGGCGATTACCCGGCAATCATGCCGCTGCTGCCCACCGGCATGGACGCGACCGCGGCGCACCTGACCTGGGACGATTCGAAACTGAAGCCCGGCGATATCACCTTCTTCGAAATCGCCGGCTGTCACCGGCGCTATCACTGCCCGCTATCGCGCACGATTTCGCTCGGACCGCCGCCGCAGAAATATCTCGACGCCGAAAAAGCCGTGCTCGACGCGATGCATGCCGGGCTCGAAAACGCCAGGCCAGGAAAGCACTGCGAGGATGTCGCCATCGCCTTTTTCGATACGCTTGAAAAACACGGTTTCAAAAAGGAAAACCGCACCGGTTACTCGATCGGCCTGTCCTATCCTCCCGACTGGGGCGAGCGCACCATGAGCCTGCGCCGTGGCGATAAAACCGAGCTCAAGCCAAACATGACTTTTCATTTCATGCCCGCGCTATGGCTCGACGACGGCGGCCTCGAAATTACCGAATCGGTGGTCATCACCGACACGGGTTACCAGAGCCTGGCCAATGTCGAACAACGTTTACTGGTGAAATAAACATGGCAAACCCGATTTCAGCGACCATCGACTTCGAACGTCGAAGGCCTGCAGCATGGTTTTTTGCAGATTCCGCATTCACGCAATGACTCGGCCTGGGGCTCGATCATGCTGCCGATCAGCTATGCCAGAAACGGCGACGGCCCGGGCGCCATTCTGACCGGCGCCAACCACGGCGATGAATACGAAGGCCCGATCGCGCTGCAGGACCTGGCTAATAATATCGATATCGACAAAGTCCGCGGCCGCGTGATTATCATCCCGATGATGAACTACCCCGCGTTCCAGGCCGCGACCCGCGTCTCGCCGATCGACCAGCTCAACATGAACCGGATCTTTCCGGGCGACGCGTCCGGCACCATCAGCCGTCTGATTGCCGACTACATAACCCGCATGCTGTTGCCGATGTGCGACTATGTGCTCGATATCCACTCCGGCGGCAAGACACTCGAGTTCCTGCCCTTCGCCGCTTACCACGAGCTGGAAGACAAGACCCAGCAAGCCGCCTGCGAGGCCGCGACCCATGCTTTTGCCGCGCCCTATTTCCTGAGCCTGATCGAGATCGATGCCGGCGGCATGTACGACACCCAGGCCGAGGCCATGGGCAAGGTGTTCGTTTCGACCGAACTTGGCGGTGGCGGTACCGCTACCCGCGAAACCGCCGAGATCGGCAAACGCGGCGTGCATAATTTTCTGGTGCATGCCGGGATACTCGAGGACAGTCCGCGACTGCCCGACACGCCCGCAATCAAACTCGACATGCAGCAGGATAACGCCTACGTTTTTTCGCAACACAGTGGCCTGCTCGAACCCTGCGTAAACCTCGGTGATCCGGTGCAGACCGGCGATTTGATTGCCCGCATCTACAGCACCGAACGAACCGGCGATGCACCTGTCGAATACCACGCCGCAAGCGACGGTATTATACTGGGCCGTCATTTTCCATCCCTGATCAAGATCGGCGACTTCATGAACGTTATCGCCCGCATCGTCCAGGAATAATCTCAACCTCCAAGGAAACCTTAATGAAATCTAAAGTTATTGTGCTATCCGCACTGCTACTGACGCTGGCTGCCTGCGATAAAAAAGAATCGGCGCCAATGGAAATAAATCTCGCCAGCGAAGAAGATCGCTTCAGCTACGGGCTAGGCATGCTGGTCGGTGAACGCGTGCTCAAGCAATACGGTGAAGTTAACTACGACCTCGTGCTGGCGGGCATGAAAGCCCAGCACCAGGAGCAGACCACCCTGTTGACCCTGGAAGAAGCCGGCGAATCGATCAACGCGCAAATGGAAAAGAAATTTGAAACGGAGTCCGCCGCCAACAAGCAACGGGGGCAAGACTACCTGAAGGAAAATGCCACAAAAGAAGGCGTCCAGGTAACCGAGTCGGGTCTACAGTATTCGATCATCACCGCGGCCGATGGCGCCAGGCCCAAACCGACCGACGAAGTCAGCGTGCATTATCGCGGCACCCTGATCGACGGCACCGAATTCGACAGTTCCTATTCGCGTGGCGCGCCGACCAGTTTCACTCTCAACCAGGTTATTCCCGGCTGGACCGAGGGTCTGCAGTTAATGAGCATCGGCAGCAAGTATCGCTTCGTCATACCTTACGAGCTCGCCTATGGCGAACGCGGCGCGGGCGGTCAGATCGGGCCCTTCGAAACCCTGATATTTGAAGTCGAGCTGATCGAAATCAATTCTTGATCGCGCGCGGGCGAGTCCCGGGAGCAGGATGATCGAGCATGCCTAACCAGGCATTATTCTTGCGCGTGGCGCCGCTGATATTTGTCTCGCTCTGGAGCACCGGCTTCATCGCGGCCAAGTACAGCATGCACAACGCGGATCCGTTCGTGTTCCTGTGCCTGCGATTTTCGATTACCGCGCTGGCGCTGGTGCCGATATTGCTGCTCGTCGGTGCCGCGCTGCCGCGGCGTATCTGGTCGTTCCGGCACGACATGGTCACCGGGGTGTTGATGCATTGCGGCTACCTCGGTTACCTGTTCTGGCCGATCAAGAATGGCGTTCCCTCGGGGATCGTCGCGATCATCATCGGCGTGCAACCGATCCTCACCATGACGCTGGCGACGCTGTACATTGGCGAACACCTCGATTTGCGTAAAGTCGCGGGCTTAGCAATCGGCTTTATCGGCATCGGCATCGTTATCGTCGGCAAGTACGGCGTTAGCCTCGGTTTGAGCGGCGGCCTCGACCTGCTCGACTTACTGATGTGCCTGGTCAGCCTGTTATCGATGGCGGTTGGCGTGTTTTATCAAAAGAAGTTCTGCGACCAGTCGCAACTGCTGCCGGGCACCCTGATGCAGTATGTCGCCGGCTCGCTGGCAACCGCCGGATTCGCGCTGCTGTATGGCGAAACCTGGGCCATCGACTGGACGCCGACCTTCGCCATCGCGCTGGTCTGGCAAGTGCTGGGTTTATCGCTCGGCGCGGTCCTGCTGTTGATGTACATCATCAGGAACGGCGAGGCGGGTCGCATTTCCAGCATGTTTTACCTGGTGCCGCCGCTGGTCGTGGTCGAGGCGCATTTCCTGTTTGGCGAAACCCTGGGGCCGCTGTCGATCGGCGGCATGCTGGTTTGCGTGGTCGGCGTTCTTATCGTCAGCCGTTCCGCGCGCAAAGCCAAAATATAGACAACTGCTATACTCTGGTAAGGCAATTAAAGAGTCCAAGCCATGAAGAATCCGTCATTGATCATCACGAGCCTGCTGCTGGTTTTGATGATGTTCAGCCCGGTCACGCAGGGCGATCTGTATAAATGGGTCGACAAAGATGGCAAGATCCATTACGGCGATAGTCCGCCCGAAAACGTCGAGCTCAAAAAAATCACCGGCAAGGTCAGCAGCTTCAGCTCGGTCAGCGTCGAACCGTTTGTCTTTGATCCGAACATCATCACCAGGCGCAAGACCTCCAAATCTGTAGTCATGTACTCGACCAGCTGGTGCGGGTACTGCAAAAAAGCGGCGCGTCATTTCAGGCAGAAAAAGATACCTTTCACCGAGTACGATATCGAGAAATCGGCCAAAGCGGCGAACGAGTACAAAAAACTGCGCGGTCGCGGCGTGCCGATCATTCTGATCGGGGACCAGCGCATGAACGGATTTAACGCCAGCACCTTCGACCGCATTTACTACGGCAATTCCTAGTTTCACCAGGCTGGTCGAAACCCTTAATTTAGCCGCACCGACGGCAAATCACAGCGTCTGATTTCTCCAGTGCAGACACTGAAATTTCAGAGTTTAGAGGCGATCTTCTTCGGCCAGATTCGAACACCCAGCAAAAAAATCAAGATCGCAAATACGGGCTTTCCAGATAGATGGCTAGCTTGAGAGACTCGAGCTTTTAGCCGCCTGGCTGGTAGCTCTACTGATAAAATAACAAAAACCAATATCTTGCGCTCTCGATCAATCTCGCAAGGCAGCATTAGACAGTGAAAATGAAGCTTGTTTGGTAAGCTGGAACAATACCGGCTCAATGCACCAGGATATTTCTGGTGTCTTTTTTGACTAGTTTCGCGGCTTTTTTCTCTTTAGGCGACATTACCGGTTTCTTTTTGGTATCGCGTTTGTTTTTGTGTTCTTTACTCATGATATTAACTCCTGGTAAACAGTGGGGTATCAGTTCCAACAGCCGTTCAAAAATCGACGATATCTCGATGAAACTGTTTGCGACTACTGAAATCGATGGAGAGTAGCCCGTCCTTTGATGCAACTATGGGAAGGCCGCTATTCGGCAAGAGGTAAGCTGACGTTGGCGGAGGAGTCCTGCCGGGCCACCTTAGCATAGCTAAAGACCCGGCATGGGGTAATTACGGTGTTTTAAATAACATTAGTCTCAGATTGGTATGCTTGCTATTAATCCAGGTTCTACTGTTAATTTTATGCAACAGCCTGCTCAACATAATTTTTTCTGTGAGATTGAGCGATGGTATTTTGTTTAATTCTGCTGGATGAAGTTCGGGGGTTATAGAGCACCTGGATGATCTTTTTCCCTTCGCTTTTTAAATAGGATTCCACATCGATATTGTGGGACTTTTTGCCCCAATCTTCTCCTACAACGAAGATGTCCACGTTCAGTTCCTTACAACCAGAAATATATTCAAGTTCATGGTAGGGACGCACGATATCAACGCAGCGCAGAGCCTTCAGCATTTCAGCTCGTTGATCGAGGGGAATAACAGGTACATTGGGTTTGTAAGAGTTCACCACTCGATCGGAGGCAACACCCACTGCCACGACATCACCTAATGTTCCGCAGTACTCTAGTAATGCGAGGTGTCCTACATGTAATAAATCAAATGTGCCAACCGTGTATACAATCATCCTGCTCTTTATCTCCTCGATTAAAATGAACTTCGCTACCGTGCCCGTCCGATCGCGTATTTTTCTATAAAAGTTTCCAGCCATAAACACCTGTCATTGCAAGCGTATAAATCGCAAGTAAATAAACATTGACCGGATTTCCAGAAAGCTTTGGTGTCTTGATCTGGGACACATTCAGGATCGCAAGTCCTACACCACTGGCATAGAGAACGACTGAAAAAATTCCCGGGCTAAAAATACTTTCAAATAAAAATATGAACACCAGAATTATATTGTTGTTATCGAGAGCCAGGCCTGTGTATTTCGCTCCTTCAGAAAGACCAAAAGTGCTGAAATAGCTCAGTCGTATCGCACTCGCGGCAAGCATTAAAAAAGCTCCTGCCAGAAATACTGGGTCGAAATTTCCATAGCTCAGCAGCAGAACGGCCGGAGCGACTCCATAGCTTACAATGTCTATTAATACGTCAAGCTGGCCACCAAAAGCTCGGTCGTTCCCTGTCCGCCCTTTCATTCTTCGCGCAATAAGCCCATCCGCCCAGTCAAAGGCAACGGCCCAGATCATGCCAATCATTGCCGCGTAATAAACCCCAAGAATGCTGAAGTAGATGGATAAAATAGTGCAGGCCAATCCCGCAAGTGAACATAGGTTGGGGAGATCTTTTACAAAGGAAAGAATGCTTGGTGGTAGCTCTCGAACTTCGGTGTTGCCTGTAGTCATAGTGATCCAGAAAGTGACACTTAATAATCTTGGGTGATATCAAGTAGATAAAGAATTTTGCCGGCATAGCGCAAGAATACGCAGGCAACAATAGCGCAGCGTAAAGGTGTAACAGTTACAGTAAGCAGATGAACAATGTTACGGTGCGAGAAGCGCGAAGCCAGGATTTAGGTGGCGCCGATAAAAATGATGTGATTGATGCTACGTCGAGTTAACAAACGCAGAAAGAACGACAAGAGCGTGCATTATACCACAGTTACAACTATTAAGCGCGGTGTATAAAGAAAAGTGCCGAAATGCCCTCCCTCCTCCCCCGTTTGAGCACACGCAAAAAAACCTCATAAGTGGCTGACCTTCGGGGTTTTAAGATAGCGCGCCTGGAGAGATTGTGCTGTACGCCCTGCGTGGTGCGCCTTCGGCTGGCCTGAGTCTCTTAAGGGCCAAACTCGGCTGCCGGTGTGTATGATTTCAGTAGCGGCTTTCTCGCAAGGAGACCCTCAACTGGCTGGACCAGAAAGCAATCTTCTCCGGGAACGGACATTTCATACACAAGAATTTGTGCGGAAAAACAGAAAAAATTAATAATTAACCTAAACTTCGATATGTCTAATCGCAGCGGTGCCAGTAGCAAAAGATAAGTATGAACCTTGAAGAATCGGATACAGGTAGTGAACATTCAGGCGGTCTCAACACCAACCTTGAGGAAGATCAGATATTAGAGTCGATAACTAAGTTGCGCGTTGAATTTAACCGAATCGAATCTACTACCGGACCTTCGAAACGCACTGACTGCATACGTAGTGAAATCAAAAGACTGGGGAAACAATTAGCATACTGTAAGATTCACGCCAAACAGCGTACAGATCAAGAATCTCAGGATAATCCCTGAGAATAATTAGCAGTCGTTGGTTTTCGAATTTCAAACGTACATTCCCCGTTAAGGGTCGAACCCTGCCACTGGTGTAGAACATTCCAGGGTCTTCTCATAAGCAGACCCCAGCGTGCCCTGGTAGGAGGCAATCTTCGGCCAACAGCTGTCATTCCGGCGAAAGCCGGAATCCATCGTTCACACACGACAGAGATTAGCCGGGCCTCGCCCGGGGATATATTCAGGTCTTTGAAATGGATGCCGCGGTCCGACGTATCGGCTCGTATGCCGGTATGACGGACTCGGAGCCCGTTAAGGGTCGATTATCGTCACTGATGTAACTGATTTCAGGGGCAGCTTTCTCGTAAGGAGACGCTCAATTGCCTAGGCCAGGAGGCAATCTTCGGCCAGTTTCGGGCGCTCATCAAGCAAAAATAAACCCCGCGCAGTGGCGGGGCTTCAATTTAAACATTGATCTGAAAGCTAGCTCACGTTTCTTCTTCGAGACATCCCCAAAAAACCTATTAGTGCTGAGCCGAAAAGCCAGACTGCGGCCGGGATTGGGATGGGATTCAGGTTCTCGAAAGCAACCACGGTCCCAATATCACCAACACCGTCGCATACTGGAACACCACCAGTATTACAGGGCCTTGGGTCCTGCCCGCTAACCACGGCTTGTCCGTTGAGACCAAGAAGAATCAGCGATTGCGCGCCGTCGGTATTCCAGGCATTTACCCCGGCACCAAACGACGTGCTGTTGCTTACTGAAACAAGATCTACAGGGCCGGCACCGATATGATTTTGCGTCAGGCTAAGGCTCATGGTGCTACCGATGTCCAAAAGAATCTGGTTGATCGACGTGTTTAACGCCGAAAAATTCGTGTTGTACTCGCCTATCAAAAACAACGAACCGCCACCATTTACAAAATCGACAATATCTGTGCGTTCTGTTGCGGAGTACGATCCGCGATTAAAACCAGTCATTAAATAGTCTTGACCTGACAAGTTTGCTGCCGAGATCGAGCCATCGGTCACCACCGCCGTGGTTCCGAGTCCACCTAGAGGGTCAATAAGCGTGGAGTCATTGAGGACGTTCTGACTGTTGAATACATTCTGATAAAGAATTTCGTTGTCCCCTAGCGTCGTAAATATATTATTGTCGCCGACCAGAAAGACGCCCGCTGCGAATACCTGTACGCTAAATCCAAAAAACAATGCGCCGGTTGCGAGAAGTTTCGAGAAAGGTTTCATCGTAGTAGCCCTCTTGTTTGAGTTTTATTCCTTAATATTTTCATGGTTATTTTCTAATAAACTTGCCACAAATTCATCACCCAAATGGGGTAAATTTCACCCAAATGGGTTAAGCGCGCTTTGTTCAGAAGGAATTGCAGGATACTTGTTGGGTATCGGTTGTGTCGGTTGTGTAGGTCGAACTCGGAAGCTGATCTTCAGGAACTCAGCGTCCGTTATTGAGTACGGCAGGTATCGGCGGCACTGACTCAGCGCAAGCGGATATCATTTGCGACGCTCCCGCAAGACCAGCAGGAAGGCCACTCACGGGCAAACATCGGTTTGCAACCAGACTAGTTAGACTGGTGGATTTGATCACACAGGGTTCCGACGACAATCCGATGGGGCAAATAAAGGGCCCCGACGGAGCCCTTTAATATCGATTAGATGGTCGGAGAGGCAGGATTCGAACCTGCGACCCCCTGACCCCGAGACAGGTGCGCTACCAGACTGCGCCACACTCCGACCGAAGCCGTGGATTCTACAGCAGGTCCACCGCCTGCAACAAGTCCTCAGGTCGAAATGAGAGACATAACGGAGCGCATCGGAGGCGCATATAATTGCGGGATGTAAATTTGTCTAGTGCGCCAGCGTTGCTTTTGGCCCCGTGGGTCACGCTGGGTTTCGGTCGTGGTTAGCCGGTATGAAATACTCTCCCAGGGCAAATCGCTCCAGATCGACACAAACCGGATCCCGCCGGACCGACGCATCGGGTCGAGCCGCGGAATGACAACAGTTGAGTTTATTACACAGGCTTTAGGCCTTTTTGTTCTATCTACATTGGCCTGGAAGATGGAACCGCCTCGAGGATCACAAATTCGCTGGAAAACCTCTCCGGTTCAGACCGCTAGTCCCTCGATAGATTTCAGGACAAAGCTTGGTAATATCCTCGCATGACATCCACGCAACTCCCACAGGCACCGCATACCCGCAGTTGTGAGCAACTCGCGGCCGAACTGGGCGTCGATATGCGCCATGGCCTCGGGGTCGACGCAGCCGTTACAAGATCCGCTACCTACGGCTTAAATCTGATCGAAGGCGCTGCGAAAACGTCGTTCCTGAAAAAATTCCTGGCCCAGTTTCGCAACATCCTGATCGTGATTCTGTTGCTCGCCGCGGCGCTTGCCGGCGTGATGGGAGAATTCTCCGACAGCGCGGTGATACTGGTCATCGTCATGCTCAACGCCCTGATCGGATCGATTCAGGAATATCGCGCCGAGCGCGCACTCGACGCGCTGCGCAAGCTGACCTCACCGGCAATCAATGTTCGCCGCGGCGACCACCTGCATCAGCTAAACACCGAAGACCTGGTGCCGGGAGATATCGTTTACCTCGAGGCCGGAAATATCGTGCCCGGCGATCTGCGCCTGTTCGAAACCACGCAGCTCGAGATCGACGAGGCGGCATTAACCGGAGAGTCCTTAGCCGTAACCAAGAGCACGGATACGATCGCCGATGCGGCCGCCTTGCCGGCTGAACGATACAACATGGCGTACAAGGGGACCAACGTGACCCGCGGCCATGCCATGGGATTGACCATCGCGACCGGCGCGCACACCGAACTCGGCCACATCGCTAGCCTGTTGCGGGAATCAAAAACCGTCATGACGCCACTGCAGAACCGGTTGACTCACTTCGGCCATCGCCTGGCGCTGGTTATATTCGCAATTGCGGCAATCGTATT
>CAVYHN010000006.1:0-6767 GCA_963768295.1 uncultured Gammaproteobacteria bacterium
GGGCTCGTCCGCGGGATCCAGTTTTTACTGAACTCACTTCGAGACTGGATACCGCGGTCGAGCCGCGGTATGACAGGGTTCCAGCCCGACGCATCGGGTCGAGCCGCGGTATGACAGGGTTCCAGTCCGACGCATCGGGTCGAGCCGCGGTATGACAGGGTTCCAGTCCGACCCATCGGGTCGAACCATGAGATAGCGGAAAACTTACACTATCGGCCAGAACAGAATTACGAAGTGAGGTTAAGTCCTCGAGGTCAGGCCACTTGATATCGCGCGCTACAACTCCCGGCCCGCGCGCCATTCCTTGAGCCTGATCACGCCGCGCGCGCCAAGCGTCATGAAGGGTTCCGGGAACAGGCGCTGCGGCTGCGGCTGCGGCGGAAAATCGGGTATCAGGCTGGATTCGTCGCGACCAGTGGCCATTTCGGCGGCGATAATGCCGGCAATCGTGCCGCGCGTGGTGCCTAAGCCGTTCTGGCAACAGGCGCTGAACAGGCCCGGTTCGAGTTCGCCGAGCGCCCAGGCGTCGTTGCGGCTCAGGCACAGGCGTCCAGACCAGCAGTATTCCATTGCCACTGACTTAAGCATCGGGAAGCGCGCATCGAAGGTGCGCCGGTGATCACTGGCGATTTGTTGCAGGCGATCTTCAGGCAGACTGAGCGAGGCTTCATAGGTACAGCGATTGCGGATTATCAAGCGCGGCCCACCACTGCCATCGATGCGGCGCACGGTCGAACCGATCGGGTCCGATGGGGTAAAACCCCAACGCTCGACGCCACCTAAAGCTGCGACCTCGACAGCGGTGAGTTCACGCGTCATCGAGGCATACAGATTGATGTGCATCAGGCGGCGTCGGTAGTAGCCAAAGCTTTCGATCAAGCCATTCACCGCGAGCAGCACGCGCTGTGCCCGCACGGAACCGGTCTCAGTGCGCACCACCCAGGTTTCACCCTGGCGCGAAAATTCCCGCACCGGCGAATTTTCAAACAGCCGGCATCCCGCCTGTGTGCTCAGGGCGTCGGCGAGGGCGCGCACGTACAGCGCCGGCTGGATTACCGCGGTGCCTGGCGTGCGCAGCCCGCCCAGATAGTAATCACTGCCGCAAATATCACGCATCGCGGACGCATCGAGCAATTCAAAGGGTTCGCCCAGCGTCTCCAGGTGACGGGCATAACTTTGATTATGGTTGTTACCCAGCCCGCCGGCCGCGGCATTGATCTTGCCGCTGGCTTCGAAGGCTTCGTCGGCGAAACCGAATTCAGCCACCGCATCCGCCGCAAAAGCGATCGCCGCGCGATTCATCCTGATGTTGCGCAGATCCTGCGAACTGTCGCCTGCGTAGCTGCCGCTGGCGAGCGCGTGCGGCAGGTCGATCATGAAACCGGAATTGCGCCCTGCCGGTCCAGCCGCCACCTCGCGCGCCTCGAGTAAAACGACGCTCGCACGGGGTTCGAGCTGGCGCAATCGACGGGCGGCAGACAGCCCGGCGAAACCGGCGCCGACGACCAGGTAATCGCATTCGAGATCCTGCTCCAGCGCGGCCTGTGCCTGGCGCGGGGGCAGGACCGCACTCCAGCCGCTGATGCCGAGGTCGGCCGGTTTCAAAGCAACCCGGGGCATTGCCGACTAGTCGACCGGGTCTTGCGCGTTGCGATCGCTCAGGTCGATCCAGATGGTTTTGAGCTCGGTGTATTGGTCGTGCGCGTGCAGCGAATTGTCCCGGCCGCCAAATCCCGATTGCTTGTAGCCGCCGAACGGGGTTGTAATATCGCCTTCGCCGTAGCAGTTTATCGTCACCGTGCCGGCCCTGATTTCGCGCGCGGCGCGCAAGGCCTGCTTGCCGTTGGCGCTGAACAGGCTCGCGGCGAGTCCGTAGTCGCTGTCGTTGGCGATTGCGATCGCCTCCTCGGTGGAACGCACCGTAATGACGGCCAGCACCGGTCCGAAGACTTCTTCGCGCGCGAGCTTATCGCCGGGTTTAACCGCGTCGATAATCGTCGGCAAGACGTAGCGGCCCTGTTCGGTCTTGCCGCCGAGCAGGACTTTGCCTTTTTTCAGGTAACCCGAGACCTTCCTGAAGTGTTCCTTGTCCACCAGTGCTCCCAGGTGATGCCGCGGGTCCAGCGGATCGCCCGTTTTCCAGCTGCGCGTGCGCGCCACTATGCGTTTCATCAATGCCTCCTTGACCGCTTCGTGCACGATCAGGCGGGAACTCGCGGAGCAGTTTTCACCCATGTTCCAGAACGCGCCGTTGACCACATGCTCGGCGACCAGGTCCAGGTCCTCGGCATCCGCGAGCACGATCGCGGGATTCTTGCCGCCACATTCGAGCACGATTTTCTTCAGATTGGATTCGGCCGAGTACTGCAGGAAACGGCGTCCGGTGTCGGTCGAACCGGTAAAGGACACCATGTCGATGCCCGGGTGCCGTCCCATCGGCTCGCCAACATCGGGGCCCATGCCGGGGACGACGTTGAGCACGCCGCGCGGTAGCCCTGCTTCGTGCGCGAGTTCGGCGATGCGCAGCGCGGTCAGGCTGGTTTGCTCGGCCGGCTTCAGCACCACCGAGTTGCCTGCCGCCAGCGCCGGCGCAATCTTCCAGGCCATCATCAACATCGGGAAATTCCACGGCAGCACGCAGCCGACCACGCCAATCGGTTCGCGCACCACCAGCGCCATGGCGTCATCGCCCACCGGCGCCGACTGGTCGTAAATCTTGTCGACCGCCTCGGCATGCCAGATCAGGCAATGCATGGTCTCGACCAGATCGATGGTCGCGCAATCCCGCACCGGCTTGCCCGAATCGATGCTCTCCATGACCGCGAGCTCGTGCCGGTTACGTTGCATTAGCCTGGCGAGCCTGATCAAGACCGCCTTGCGCTCGGCTGGATGAATTCTGCTCCAGCGGCCATCGTCGAAAGCCTCGCGCGCCTTTTTCACGGCGAAATCGACATCCTTCGCGTCGCAGGCCGCGATCATGGCGATGGTTTTCCCGGTGGCCGGGTTGATCGAGGCAAAGGTCTTTTTCGATTTTGCCGCCTGGTACTTGCCGTCGATATAGGCATTAACAGGCAGGTTCAGGTCCTGTGCGATCGCCTGGTATTCGGCGTGGGTGAGTAGTTCGGTCATCAGCCTTTGGCCTCTTTGATTTCTGCAAAAGTTGTGTTCATGACGCGGATCACCTGTTCGAGTGAACGCTTGTCGTCTTTATTAAGCGGTTGCAACGGTCTGCGCGGCGGACCCGACGGGAGATTACGCGCGCTCATGCCGTGCTTGACGCACTGAATGAACTTGCCGCCCTGCTCCAGCACCCGCATCAGCGGCATCATCGCCGACATGAGCCTGCGACCCTTGTCGAAATCGCCCTCGACGGCGCAGGCCTGGTACATTGCGATATGGATTTCGGGCGCGAAATTGGAGCCGGCGCAAACCCAGGAACGCGCGCCCCAGGCGAAAAATTCCAGCGCCTGGTCATCCATGCCGCAGGACAGTTGGATATGGGGGTAGTCGCGCGCCAGCAGGTGCACCCGATTCGGGTTGCCCGAACTCTCCTTGATCGCGCAGAAATTGGGCGAGCGGCCGACGCGGTCGAGATACTCTTCGCCCATGTGCGCACCCATGCGGTCCGGGTAGTTGTAGAGCAGAATCGGTAGATTGGCGACGCGATCGATGGCGAGCGCGTGCAGCGCGTTTTCGCGTTCGGTCGGCAGCGAATATGGCGGCGTCGCCACCAGGATTGCGTCGGCGCCGACCTCGACCGCGCCCCTGGCGTATTCGATCGACTCTTCGGTGCGCAGCGCGCCGGTGCCGACGATGTAGCTGGTACGTCCCTTGATGCGCTGCTTGATGAACTTCATCAGCTCGAAACGCTCCTCCATCGACTGCGCATAGTATTCGCCGGTGGTGCCGGCCGAGATAATGCCGTGCACCCCGGCATCGATCAGAAAATCGACGATTTCGGCCAGGCGCTCGTAGTCGATGCTGTAATCGTCCCGGTACGGCGTGACCACCGGCGTATAAATACCTTCAAATTTCATCACTTGAATCCTGCGTTTTATGAATTCACCGCCGCCATGTCGTAGGCGAGCGGATCGGGTTTGACAAAGTATTCGATTAGATCGCGCGACAGCTCCCAGTGTTCGACGATCAAATCGACCACCGCCTGGCTGTCACCGGCCTCGAGTCGCCGTAATCATGTCGTCGTGGTGCTGCAGTGCGCTATACATTCGTGCGGCCATGTCCTGGTCGCGCGGTCGGTAAAAAGTCTGGCTGATGCGCGCATGATCGATTAGCAGCCGGTCATAACTGGGCTTGAGATAAGGATTATCCGCCATCTCTCCCATCAGCGCATGAAAACACTGGTTCCAGTAAACCATGTCGGCACTCGAACCGCTGGCGATCGCCGCGCGGAATTTTTCCTGGATATCGCGGATCTGCTCGATTTGTAGCGTCTTCGCATTTTGCGCCGCGAGCCTGCCGATCGCCGAGTAAATCATCGGTGCGGTGACGAAAAAATCACGCAACACCTTGTGGCCCATCGAGGACACGTAGGTACCTCGATTATTGACTATCTCCACGCAACCCTCGCCGGCCAGGCCGCGCAGAATTTCGCGCATGGGTGTGCGCGAAATCTGGTAATGCTCGCTCAAACTGGCTTCGTCAAGCGCGAGCGCCTGGCTCCAGCACCAGCGTCAGGATCCTGTTTTTTCAGATCGTCGTATATGGATTTCTTGTCCATTTGTCAGCTTGCATTTCTAAAGTATACAAATTGTATACAATCTCAATGTCGATGCAATAGTTTTTTCAATAATTAAAATGTTGTCATTCCGCACCCCGTTGCCATCCCGCTCCCCGTTGTCATCCCGCTCCCCGTTGTCATCCCGCTCCCCGTTGTCATCCCGCTCCCCGTTGTCATCCCGCTCCCCGTTGTCATCTCGCTCCCCGTTGTCATCCCGCTCCCCGTTGTCATCCCGCTCCCCGTTGTCATCCCGCTCCCCGTTGTCATCCCGCTCCCCGTTGTCATCCCGCTCCCAGTTGTCATCCCGCTCCCGTTGTCATCCCGTGGCTTGACCACGGGATCCAGTTTACCGGATAGCAGACCTGTTACTGGATACCGTGGTCAAGCCACGGTATGACAGAGAAATAAGTCGCCACGACTCGGGACCGCTGGATGACGGAGGAATCGAACGCCGGAATCGGGACCACTGGATGACGGAGGAATTGAACGCCGGAATCGGGACCGCCGGGTGACGGAGGAATCGAACGCCACGATTGGGGCCGCCGGGTGACGGAGGAATCGAACGCCGCGCTCGGGGCCGCTGGATGACGGGGAAATCGAACACTGCGATCAAAGCTGTGAGTCGATGGTGGAATTGGTTGCCGCAGTCAGGAGCACAACATTTCACGGGACCGGGCTAACGGGCACTGCTGTAACTGCTTGTGCCGAGCGGGCAAAGCAGGAGACTACACTGCCTCCATTTTTACAGGATCATGCCCTGTTAGCGACGCAGGACGGCGAGCCAGCGCCAGAAGTTGAGCAGCGTTGCGAGCGAGGCCGCGACATAAGTCAGGGCAGCGGCGCGCAGGATGCTGCGGGCCGCCGGCATTTGTCGTTTTGACAGGTAGCCGCTTTCGAGCAGCGGCAGCGCTTTTTTGAAACTGGCGTCGATTTCAACCGGCAAGGTCAACAGGTGCATCAGGATTGCAAAACCCATGATCAGGACGGCGCCCGTGATACTAAATACCGCCGCCGACGGCAGGCGCGTCAGCATTACGCTAAATGGCGCCGCAAACAGTAGAAAAGAGCCGATGCGCTGGGCGGTTATCGAAATTCCCGCCAGCCGGGTGCGCAGCATGAACATCGGTTCGGCGGCGGCATGCTGATAGGCATGGCCGCATTCATGCGCCGCTACCGTAATCGCCGTCAGGGTTTTTCCGTCATGCTTGTCCCGCGTCAGCCGCACCGCGCGCGCCCGCGGATCATAGTGATCGCCGCTATCGGTTATTTCGACCTTGATTTCCTGCAAATCGTAACGGTCGAGCAGATGACGCGCGAGCTCACCGCCGGTGCCGGGGAAATTTTCCTCGGCACGCTGGTTGTGTCGATTCAGCACCCACTGCACCCACAGCTGGGGACCGTAAATCAGAATGACGATTAACACGATGGCAATTACGTAAACCATAGCCGCTTAGACTAAACGCAGACCGTTCAGGTTTCCAGTGGTGCTGGTGATCAGCTGTCGGTTATTTTTTCGAGGCTGGCGTTAAAGCGGCGGTATTCCTGCTGCATGCTTTGCAGCTGCTCGCCGAGATCGATTTGCACGCGATCACGGTAGGAATTTTCCATTTGGGCGGCCAGGTGCGCCAGCCGGTGCTGGCCAAGTTCGTGCTGGTCGCCGCGCTGGCGCGCGCCTGTTCGGCGCCGCGCCGGGCGTCGCGCTGCGCACCGGCCTGTACCTGGCGCAGGCCGGCGAGTTCGGCTTCGTGCTGCTGACGCTGGGCGCCGACGGCGGCCTGGTCGCGCCGCAGTGGCTCAGCCCGATCCTGGCCAGCATGGTGCTGTCGATGCTGGCCACGCCGTTCATCATCATGTACAGCAACCGCATCGTGACGCGCCTGTCGTCGAGCGACTGGCTGCTGCAGTCGGTGGCGCTGACCACGATCGCCAAGAAGTCGATCAACACCGAAGAGCACGTGATCATCTGCGGCTACGGCCGCAGCGGCCAGAACCTGGCGCGCATGCTCGAGACCCAGGAGCAATACGTGGC
>CAVYHN010000007.1:0-59040 GCA_963768295.1 uncultured Gammaproteobacteria bacterium
CGATGGCTCCACGGTGATTCCGACCTGTCGTTCATGCCGCACTGGTCACCGTCCGGGCTTCCCTCCTACCACGACTCCGACGGCAGCCATGCGATGCGCGAATCCGAAATTCTCGAAGTCATCGACTGCTTCACGCGGGCCGCACAGCGCTGCCAGGCGGCGGGCTTCGACGGCGTCGACCTGTTCGCCGCCTACAATGCCCTGCTCGACCAGTTCTGGACGCCGTGGTCGAACCAGCGAGACGACCGCTGGGGCGGATCACTGGAGAATCGTTGTCGCCTGTCGCTGTCGATCATCAACTCGATTCGCGCGGCCTGCGGCGAGGATTTCATCATCGGCATGTCGATCAGTCACTCCGAAGAGACACCTTACGTAATGACGCTGGAGCAACTGCAGGAAGTCATCGTTGCCCACGACAATAGCGGCAATCTCGACTACGTGTCCTGTGGCGCCGGCAATTACATCGACTATGATCGCCTCATGGCCACCTTCGTTTACGGTGAAAAACAGGGCGTGCCGCTCGCCGCCGCGTTGAAGTCAGTGGTCAGTCATGCACGCATTACCGCCGAGTGCCATATCCGAACCCCCGAAAATGCCGACTACACGATTGCGAGCGGTGATTCGGACCTGGTTTCGATCGTGCGCGGGCAAATCGCGGACCCTCACTGGGTCAACAAAACCCGCGCCAACCGCCACCAGGATATCCGTGGCTGCATTTCCTGCAACCAGATGTGCTGGGGTCGGCGCTCGCGCGACTACTGGATTTCATGCCTGATCAATCCCTCCGCCGGGCGCGAGTTCGAATGGGGCGGCGACCGCTTCAGCCAGGCCGAAAATATCAAGAAAGTTCTCGTGGTCGGTGGCGGACCGGCAGGCATGGAAGCCGCGCGCGTCGCCGCCGAACGCGGCCACCAGGTAACACTGGTCGAAGCGCTGGGAGATCTTGGCGGTCAGTTCCGCCTCGCCGGGCTGGCACCGCGCCGCGGCCAGATTACCGAACTGATTGGCTGGTACCTGCGCCAGTTCGAACAGCTTGAGGTCGAAGTACGATACTTCACGCCGATGGACGAGCAGGACATCATCGAGTTTGGCGCAGACGAAGTCGTACTCGCCACCGGCTCGTTGCCGGACGCTGGCGCGCGCCAGCGCTGGCTGCCCCAGGCCGTTGAACTACCGGGCCTCAGTAACGGCAAGGTCTTCGCCTGCGAGGAAGTGTTGCGTGACCAGGCCGAGCTCGGCAAGTCGGTAATCGTACTCGACGAGGGTGGCAACTGGCGCGGCACCGGCACCGCCTGGTTCCTGGCCGACAAGGGCCACGAGGTTACGATCGTCACCCCGGATCCGATGATCGGCAAGGAGTTGACGCGCACCACCTCGGATTTCCAGATCCGTTCGAACCTGGCCAAACTCGGGGCGACCTTCATGCTCGAATCGGTAATCGAGCACTGGCACGGCGACCGCGCCGAGATTCGCTCGCTGCTGGACGGGTCGACCTCGAGTGTCGCGGCCTCGGCAATTGTCACTGCCACCACCAACCGGATCGACAACCAGGTCGAGCTGGCGCTGGCAGACACCGATATCCGTTTCCACGTCATCGGCGATGCCGCCACGCCGCGCCAGGCGCCTTATGCATTTCACGATGGCCGCAAGATCGGCCTGGCACTCTAAACGGAGCCTGCCATGAGCGAACTCGACGGCATCAATCTCGCGCTGCAAACCCCGATGCATACCGACGGCAGCATCGACTACGCGCGCTGGGAAGAATTGATCGATCTCTATATCGAGACCGGCGTGCACGGGCTGGTGCTCGGCTCCGGCACCGGACAACACCCCTACCTGACCCGCCAGGAATGCGATCAGCTATACGAACTCGGCGCAAAGCGTATCGACGGGCGCTGCAAACTGATATGCCAGACCTCGGCGCTGGTGCAGGACGAGGTGATCGAGCGCTCGCTGCACGCGCAGGGACTCGGCGCCGATGCGCTGATGATTCTGCCGCCCTACCTCGAGGGTCCGGAAGACGATGACGGGCTGTTTGCCTTCTACCAGTCGATCGATGCCGCGGTAGACACCGACATCATCGGCTACAACATTCCGCAAACCACCGGCATCGGCATTTCTGTCGATCTGTTCAAGCGCCTGAACCAGCTCGAAAATTTCAACTACATCAAGGATAGCGCCGGCGACCTGACCACCCACCAGGAATACCTCGCCACCGGGCACAAGGTGCTGAACGGCTGCGATCCCAATACCGTGTTCGCCTTAATCGCCGGGGCGCAGGGCTGCATCTGGGGTGGCGCCAACTACATGCCGCGCGAAAGCGTGCAATTGTTCGACCTGGTCAAGAGTGGCGATATCGCCGGCGCGATGGCGCTATGGTCGCGCATGATCCCGTCGCTGCTGTACATCTGGCGCGGCAACTACATTCCCAGGGTCAAGGCCGCCAGCCGCCAGCGTGGCTTCGACGGTGGCAGCGTGCGCGCACCGCTGCGGGATCTTTCGGCCGACGAGGCGCGCGCGCTCGCGGCCTGTCTCGAACCCCTGGGCTAAACCTGATATGAGTAACAGACGCAGACGCCAGGGCGGCAGCGCCGCCCGCCGCGCGGCGGTGGCAAACGCCGCGGTCGTGCACCATCCGGAAATCAAACGCGGCATCCCGATCATGGAAGTCACCAACCAGGAGGGCGTGGAATTAATTCATGACTTCGCGATGCGCGTCGCCGAGCAGATCGGCTGCGATTTCCAGGATGAAGAGTCACTCGCCTACTGGCGCCAGACCGGCGCCGAAATCGACGGCGAACGCGTGCGCATCGGGCGCGACGAACTGCTCGAGCTGATCGGCAGGATTCCATCGTCTTATGTGCATCATGCGCGCAACCCGGAGCGTACGGTGCGCGTCGGCGACGGGCATGCGGTGGTCTCTCCTTCCTACGGTGCGCCCTTCGTGCGCGACATGGAAGGCGAACGGCGTTATGCCACGCTCGAAGACCTCAATAATTTGCAAAAGCTCAACCACATGGCGTCGACCGTGCATATCGCCGGCGGCACCATCGTCGAGCCGGTCGACGTCCCGGTACCGCATCGGCACATGCACATGGCTTATAGCGGCCTCAAGTATTCCGACAAACCCATCATCGGCAACGTCACCGCGCGCGAGCGCGCCGAAGACACGATCGAGATGATGAAGCTGGTGTTCGGTGCCGAGTTTGCCACCAACAACACGGTAACCACGTCGTTAATCAATGCCAACTCGCCCCTGGTCTGGGATGAGACCATGCTCGATGCGCTCAAGGTCTACGCGATGAATAACCAGGCGGTGATGTGCTCACCGTTTTCGATGGCGGCGGCCAGTACCCCGGCGAGCAATGTCGCTACCGTCGGCGTGGTGCTGGCGGAGGCCCTCATGGCGATGGCGATGACGCAGGTGATACGCCCCGGTGCGCCGATGCTGTTCGGTGTGCCCGCAATGACCGTGGCGCTCAACAGTGGGGCACCGGTACACGGCTCGCCTGATTCGGCGATGGTGCAATTTCTGTCGAGTTCGATGGCGCGTTACTACAAGCTGCCGCACCGCTCGATACTGAATGTCGCGACCTCGAAGACCGGTGATATGCAAGCCGCCTACGACTCGATGTGGGGCCTGTTTCCGAGCATGCTCTCCGACGCTAACTGGATGACTATGGCCGGCGGCATGCTGGAAGGCGCGCTCACCGTTGGCTACGGCAAAACCATGATCGATTTCGAGCAACTCGATGCGTTTTACCATTTCCTCCAGGGCCCCGACTTCAGTGATATCGAAGAAACTTTCGAAGCGACCAAACGCGTCGGTCCGGGCGGGCACTTCCTCGGTGAAACCCATACCCTGAACAGCAACCTGTTCATCTTCGATTCGCAGCACAACAATTCCTACGAGCAATGGGATGTCGACGGCCGACTCGACAGCGAGGCGGTGGGCGTACAAAAGGCGAAGAAATGGCTGCAAAAATACGAAGCGCCGCCGATCGACGCGGGTCTCGACGAGGCATTGCTGGAATTTATCGCCCGGCGCAGCCGCGAGATTCCGGAAAAATAAAAACCCTGCGCGGCATCGGCTCGGATCAACAGGGATCGTCCTGACGCCAGCCACGTTATACTTGCCAGCAATTGCGACGGACAGGAGTTACTCGACTTCCAGTGAAAGACCAGATTTTCAGGCAATGTCAAAAACTGTTCCCCGAATGGGCCGAACTATCCATTGCGGATTTTGAGTTCGACGATCCCAAGGGTTTTTCATCATTTACGATGGGCATCCGTTCGACTAAACCGGTGCAACCAAACGCGGTGCTTTATCGCCGGCTCGAAGGCAAGGACAACGCGATTCTCGATTTCGCCACTGAAAAGGAAATCTTCCTGACGCTCGGTGCCAATGACATCGCCGCGCACTGTTACCACTACGACGAAAACTGCCGCATCGAGGCGTTTTACCAGGGGCGCAGTCTATTAGCCGATGATTTGTTCGAGCCGAAAAACCTGCGGCAGATTGCCGACCAGCTTTATCGTCTGCACCAGATCAAACCCGTCGGCCTGCCGCAAAGGGGATTTTTCGACCTGTTGCATGAAAAATGGGGTCGTATCGCCAAACAGGTAATAGAACAGGAATCTTCCGCCTTCCCGCCCAACGAGCGTGAGATGTGCGCTGACCTGCGCTCGATCTACAGCGATGAAACCCGCGCCAGGGTGCAACAGTGCCTGCCACGCGGAGAGTTAAACTTTTGTCACAACGATACTTATCACGGCAATATCATGCAACTCGACGATGGCCGCATCAAACTGCTCGATTTCGAGTTTTCCTGCCTCAACCACCGGGCTTATGATTTCGCCAACCTGTTCGCCGAAACCGTGATGCGCCATCAGCAACCAGACTATCCCTACTTTCGCATCGCCGAACCGAAATACGGCGAGCGTGAACTCGGCATGCTGATCGACTACTACCTCGACAATGCTGCGTTCGAGGACCCGCAGCAAAGAGTCGAAGAATTTAACCGGCTACTGTCCGACAGCAAACGCATGCTGATGATGTCCGACTACAAGTACGCGATGGCCGCGCTGCCGCTCGCCGTCCACCCGATCCAGAAAATCCGCTTCATCCCCTACGCCCACCAACGCTTCAACAAGTTCCTGGCAGCTTGCGAACAGTCACTCGATCCGCATTAAAGCGTTCGCCAAACAGCAGCTAAAATGCTGCAACCTGGACTTCGGCGAGGCTGGCACCGGCAGATACAACCAACCGCCAGCGATTGCCCAACGACTTGTTCAGACCAACAGAAACGTAAAATCGAAAACGATTATGACGCTAAAGAGCAACTCCCCTGATGAATTATTGCGGCTGCTCTAGCGCGCAATCCAGGCGCAGATCGCCGAGCGAAGCTGGCCTATCGGCCTTCACTTGGCAAGCATTCCGATTTCGTCGAGACAGTGGGACAGCAGAACCTCGGCGATCACGCGGCCTTTTTCCGCGCTCGCCAGCGTCGCCTGCCCGTAAACCCCCGTCGCCGACCAGGTGCCCTGCCCCTGGCTGCGCGTCAATCGGCCCTCGCCCTCGGCGCCATCGTCGACCGCGCGGCTCATGTCGACCACCTGCGGCGCGATATGCAGCATCAACGACGTCTCATGCTCGTCGGCATGCGACCCGTATTCCTGTTGCAACAAATCCGCGGGCAGGGCTTGCAGCGCGGCATCGAGATTCAGATAGCCGAACTGAATGGCCGCCTCCAGCGATTGCCTGACCTCGGCCAGCGGACGCAGCGTCGACAGTCCCGTATTGAGCACGTAAAAACGCGACAGGCCGAATCGCGCCAGACTGTTGCAGCTGTCGGCAATCAGATCACGCGCGGTTTCCAGGCGCAGGCTGATCGAGCCCGGATACTCGGTGAACGCGGGATAAAAGGAGGCATTGATCAAGGGCGCAACGACTACCGGTAGTTGCTGCATGATTTCATCTGCGAGCCAACCCGCGATGATTGCATCGTTGTTCAGCGGCAGGTGCGGACCATGCTCCTTGGCGGCCGCGCCGAGCGGAATCACGACTACCGGGTCATCAGCAAAATACTGTTCGGCCTCGATCCAGTTAAGCAGTTCGAGCTTGACTCCAGGCTTCATTTCTTTCTATTGTTGGTCGAGTTTCGGTGTGGACGTTAGCCGATAATAACCCGAGACATAACTCAAAATATATCGATGAGTCATTCAGTCAATTCAGCGCCCCCAGATAAACTGTCGCAGGTCGGACATATACCTGCGCCTGGCGGGCGGCGATATGCCCAAGCGCAAGCATTGCTAATGCCTGTACTCGCTGGACCGGCGCTACGTATGAAAATGCAAGCGGCGATCAAATCTCTACCAGGCAGTTATGCACTGGGCAGCCTTGCCCGGGCGCTTTGATGGTCGCTACAGTTGACTAACGCAATGCAGCACACGGCCAACTCGGCGTGGAATCCGGGTATCGAATCGGAAATACCCTTACCTTTCCGCGAACTCGAAACCATTTACGACCCGGCCAATGTCTTCACCTCGCTCGATGAAGTCAATGAACTCGCTGCCGAAACCGGACTAAGCCCCGAAGAATTGATCTGTTTTCGCCCACATCGGCTGGTGCTGCATGAACTGATTGTGCGCATCACCGCTGATATCGTCGTCCTCGAAGGCGAGGACGAAGAAGACCTCGGTATCAATTTTCGCACTATCGCACGCAAGATATTCAGCAAGTACGTCATCCCCCGGCTGATGCAGATCGAACATAGCTTCGACACCATGCGCACAAAAATCGAAGACATGACGCTGCGCGAGCTGGAAGCGGCGCTGCTGCAGTCAAGCCCCGTCCAACCGTCGAAGCCGTCATTCTGGTCGCGCCTGGCCGGCGCAAAACCAAAACCGGCGGCCGCGCCGCGGAGCCGCCAGGAACGTGAATTCGAATTGATCAACAGCTACAAAACCAGCGGCCTGGCGGCCGACGATGCACTCGCCGCGGCGGTCTATCGCAGCCTGTACCGGGTGCTTGGCTCGATCGCAACCACCCGCGGCTTCATCGGCAACGACCCACAATACCTGGCCCAAATTTGCGTGCGCCATGCCTGCAACCACCTCGGCAGTCGCGAAATCGGGCGCAAGGTCGGCGAGCTGGTTCTGGCGGCCACAACGAACGAGGGCTACGACTTGATACCCGACGCCGAAAAACCGGTGCTGATCAGCCTCAAGGGCGCTTCCGCCGCCGGTAAGAGTTCGCTGCGTCCAATGCTGCGTGAAATGATGACGCAACTGGGTTTCGAGGATCAGGGTTACGGCACCATCAGCCCTGACATCTGGCGTCGCCTGCTGCTCGATTACGACGCGCTCGGCGAGAGTTACAAGTATGCCGGCCGCTTTACCAGCCACGAGGTCAATATTATCGACACCAAGCTCGACCACTATATCCGCGCCAAGGCCGAGCAGCGCCATTCCATCCCGCATCTGATGGTGGATCGCTTCCGCTTCGACAGCTTCGCCAGTGAAAAAATAACCCGCGTGCTGCACAAGACCTACGTGCGCTACATCGACACCATGTACATGTACTTCGTCGTCACGCCGCCCGCGGCGACCGTCGAACGCGGCTGGGAGCGCGGCCTGGTGCGCGGCCGCTACAAGGCGGTCGAAGACTTTCTGGGTCACTGCATCGAAGCCTATGCGGGCATGCCGAAACTGTTGTTCAAATGGCTGGCTAACGACAAGCCGCGCTACTTTTTCGAGTTCCTCGACAACAGCGTACCCAAGGGAAACTATCCCGAGCTGATCGCGCGTGGCACCCAGGGTTCGATGCGGATTTATCGACCCGGCCCGCTTATCGATATCGAACGCTACCAGCGCATCAATGTGCTTGCTACCGGCCCGGCGCAGGTGGCGGCCGCGGCGGCGGAGTTGACGGTCGCGAAAAACCTCGGTTTTCTGCGCCAGTGCATCGCCAGGATAAAACTGATCGAGTTCGTCGACATCGAAACCGATAAGACCTACCTCGCGATTCGTTCCGGCAGCTTCGAAACCACCGATACAGCGTTACTGACGCAAAACCTGGCCAATGACACGCTGCGGGAAATTATCGAGCAACTGGCGCCCGATTTGCTGCCCTGACGAGGCCTGGGCTAAACTGTCGCTTTACCGGGAGTTAACCCATGAGCGAATTCATCAAGGGCAGTTGCCTGTGCCAGGCGGTCACTTACCGGTTTCATGGACCCGAGTACGTGTTTCAGTATTGTCACTGTTCACGCTGCCGCAAATTCACCGGCAGCGCCCATGCGGCCAACCTCATTATCGATCCAGAAAACTTCGAATGGCTTAGCGGAGAAGATATGGTCGGTCGTTTCGAACCCGCGGAGGCCAAACACTTCGCCACCTGCTTTTGCAAACAATGCGGTTCATCATTACCCTGGCGCTCACAGAGCGGCGGCGCAATGATCATTCCCGCGGGCACGCTCGATCAGGACCCTGGCACCAGACCGACGCAAAATATTTACTGGGCATCACGCGCAGCCTGGCGCGAGGAAGTGACCGCGCTGCCGCATTACGATGAACTGCCGCCGCGTAAGGGCGAGTCCCGAGGGTGATGCCAGCGAGTCAATCCCGCGCAATACCGTGAGCTTGCAACTGCGCTAGAACAAGTCCTGCTGCTGACCGGTAACCGCGTCCATGGAAGATCCGATTGCGTTTAAAATCGTATCTGCGATCGGTGTCAGCTGCTTGTCGACGTAGTGCTCGTAGTCGAGCCTGTCGTGCTGGCACTCCAGGGTTTGCGCGCCGGCCACGGTGATCACGTATTCGATCCAGCTCTTGTTGCGGTAACGCGAGGGCCGCCGCTGTTGCCTGAATTCCGCCTCGGCCTTGATCGCCGCCTGTGCGTGCGGCGGGATGTTTTTCTGGTACTCGGATAGTTTCTTGCGCAGACGCTTGCGGTAGACCAGTTGCTGGTCGAGCTTGCCCGCGTGCAGGTCGGCCACCACCTGACGGATATATTCGACATGCTCGTCGCCGTCGAAAATTAACTGGTACAGCTTTTGCTGAAATTGCCTGGCGAGCTCGGTCCAGTCGGTGCGCACGGTCTCCAGGCCCTTGTAGACGATCTTTCGATTTCCCTTTTCATCATCGATCAGGCCGGCGTAGCGCTTCTTGCTGCCCTGCTCCGAGCCGCGCATGGTGGGCATGAAAAACTGTTTGAAATGGGTTTCGAACTCCATCTCGAGGCAGGATTCGATAGCGTAATCTGACTGCAGGCGGTCGCGCCAGTAGGCGTTGATCAGTGCAACCAGCCGATTACCGACGCTGGCCGCCTCGGCGTTACTCTGCCGCCCGTGCAGCGATACGAACACCGAATCGGTATCGCCGTAAATCACTTCGTAACCCTGCGCTTCGATGAGCTTGACGCTCTGGATGATAATATCGTGCCCGCGTTTGGTAATCGAACTGGTCAGACGCGAATCATGCAGCCGACAGCCGGAGGTGCCGAGCACCCCGTAAAACGAATTCATGATGATCTTGATCGCCTGCGACAGCGCGGCGTTGGCGTCGCGCTTGGCCTGGTCACGCGCCGCCCACAGGTTCTCGATGATCTGCGGCAGGATATGTTCGGTTTTATGGAAACTGGCGCCGTCGTAACCCGGAATCCGATCAGTCTCGCTTGCCGTTTTTGCCGCGATGCGCGCGTAGGGATCGACGCGGAAGGTACGGATGATGCTCGGGTAGAGGCTTTTGTAATCGAGCACCAGCACCGAGCCCTGCAAGCCTGGCGTCGAATCCATGACATAACCGCCCGGCGCGTTCAACTCGCCGCTGTAGTCACCGATGTTGGGCGCGATGTAAGCCTTGCGATGCAGCCGCGGCAGGTAAAGATTATCGAACGCAGCAACCGAACCGCCGGCGCGATCCATTTCCAGCCCGGTGAGCCGGGCGCGTTCGATCGAGAAGCCGATCAGGTTGCTGTGTTCGAAAATGTCCCACACCAGCTGGCAATCCTCGAGGTTGTATGCCGCCAGGGTTGCCTTCTCTTCGCGAAACTGGCGTTTGATTTCCCTGGGCTTATATAAAGGGTCAGAGTGATTAACATCATGAATCAGTTTGCCCCGCCCCAGCAGTTCCTGCGCGACCGATTCGAGGGCAAAGCTGGCAAAGTTGTAGGTCGCCGCGCGCAAGGTATCGATCCCGTCCAGCACCACTCGCCCGGGTATCAACACGAAATGCTGGTTACTATCCATCTGCGACTGCCGCCAGACCGGCAATGCACCCGCGCGCCCGATGGCAAGCGGCAGCCCCAGCAAGCGCGATTTCTGTTGCAACAACCTGAGATCGAAATTAATCACATTCCAGCCGATAAAAATATCAGGGTCGATATTTTTTACCCATTCGATCCAGCGTTGCAGCAAGGCCTTTTCGTCGGCCACGTACTCGATCAGATCGGTGTCTTCAGCCTGGCCGATCATAATAACGCGGTTAACTCGCGGGCTGACAAAGGCAATCGAGAACAGCGCGTCAGTCTCGTAGTCGGACTCGATGTCGAGTGACATGACTTCCAGCTGCGGGATGTAATCTCCCGCTTGCAGGCGAACGTTATGCAGGGTATCGCGTCCGTAGTCCGCGTCGACATCGATCGAGGCCGTGATAAAGCGTTCGCAGAGGAAACGTTCGGGCGGTCGAATGTCCGCTTCGAAGCAGGCCACGCCGCCATGCGTCAATTGGTCGCGCGCCCGGTACAACTGTTGCTGCGAGTTAAAATATACCGCGCTCACGGGCTCCTGTTTGAAAGTCCTTAGTTCCAGCGGCTTGATCGACAGGCCGCGGCTGCCGCTGAGCAACTTCGCCGCCAGTTCCGCGTCCGACTGGCGAATGAAAAACAGGGCCTGCTGCTGATGAATCGATACCGATAACGGCCCCTGTGCAGTGGTCAACCAGAAATCGAGCCGCAGTCCATCGCCTGCATCCGCCCATTGCCGGGTTAACAAAAACGCCGGCGTCATCGCGGGTTTGCCTGCCTGCCGATGGCTTCGCCTACCTTGACAGCCAGCGCCTCGGCGCGATAGTAGAGCACGATATCCAGTTCGACTTCGCCCAGCAAGGCGCCATAGGAAACCAGCTTGTTATCGGCTATTTCCTGGTGGATGATATCCCCGGGGAGCCAGGCGATGCCCATGTCGGCCAATGCCATTTCCTTGAGCGACGCCGAGAACGCCGATTCACAAATCGATTCAACGCGATAATCGCGAATCAGCTCGGGCAGTCGACTGCCGCTCAGCGCTTCGGCCATGAATCCACCCTGCTGATACATTAAGAGTGGAACTGTCATCCCCGGAACGAGTTCGCCCAGTTGGGCGGCCAGGCGGGTCGACGCCACCGGGATCAGACGATCCTGGCCGAGCTCGAGCCTGTGCACGTTCTTATGCGAGAAATCGAATTGCCGCTGCGACGTCTGATAACACAGCAACAGGTCGGCCTCGCTGTAAAACAGCGCTTCGCATTCCTCGTAGTTAGCTGGCACCACGCGGTAGCTGGATTCGGGCAACTGCTGTTTTACCCGGCGAATCAAAATCGGGAAGCGCGAAATCGCCAGCGTGTGCTGCGCCACGAAGGTCACCCGCTCGCTGGATTCATGCACCCTGTTGCGCAGTCCATAAAACCGGTTAACCAGGTCCCGGACTTCATCTTCGAGTGCGAGCGCATTGCCGCGAATCTTGATCGGCTTGGTACTGCGGTCGACCAGTTCAACCCCGAGCCATTGCTCCAGCTGGCGAATTCTGCGCGAATACGCGGGCTGGGTTACGTGCCGTCGCAGCGCCGCGCGCGAAATCGATTTTTCTTCGAACAGCACCAGTAAATCTTCGAGCCACTTCAGTTCCATGCTGCGTGTTTAGCACCCTAACATTAAGACTTTTAATTTTAAGCTTAAAATAAAGCATTATTATGCCATATAAAGCTATGTAATCATGCGTGTTATTAATCTTGGAGACTATCATGCATCTTTCCCGCTACCCCCGGCTACATTTCGCCCATCTACCGACCGCGCTGGAACCCTTAGAGCGCATTTCTGCGGCACTCGGCGGTCCCAACCTGTGGATCAAGCGCGACGACTGCACCGGCCTGTCTTCGGGCGGTAACAAGACGCGCAAGCTCGAGTTCCTGATGGCGGATGCGCTCGAACAGGGCGCGGATACGATTATCACCCAGGGCGCGACCCAGTCGAACCATGCACGCCAGACCTGTGCCATTGCCGCCAAACTCGGGCTCGAGTGTCATATTCTGCTGGAAGACCGTACCGGTTATGACGACGAAGCCTACGTGCATAACGGCAATGTTCTGCTCGACCAGCTGCACGGCGCCAGCATTTCGACCCGCCCGGCCGATAGCGATATGAACGCAGAAATGGAGCAGCTGGCGCTGCTGCTACGCGACGATGGCAGCAAGCCCTATATCATTCCCGGTGGCGGTTCCAACGAAATTGGCGCGCTCGGTTACGTCAACGCGGCCTTCGAACTGACTCACCAGGCGAACGAGCGCTCGCTACGCATCGATCACCTGCTGCACGCCACCGGCAGCGCCGGCACCCAGGCCGGTCTGGTGCTGGGCATGGAAGCGATGAACAGCGGTATTCCGGTCTACGGCGTCAGCGTCCGCGCCGAAAAGCAGAAGCAGGAAGAGAACGTCTACGGGCTGCTGCAGCGCACCGCCGAATTCATGGGTTACAGCCCCGACCTGGTGGCGCGCGAAAAAGTCGTCGCCAACAGCGATTACGTTGGCCCGGGCTACGGCCTGCCGACCGATGCGATGGTCGAGGCGGTGAAAATGCTGGCCTGTTACGAAGGCATCCTGCTGGACCCGGTTTATTCGGGCAAGGGTTTCGCCGGTTTGATCGACCTGGTGCGCAGAGGGCATTTCAAAAAAGACGAGAACGTCGTCTTCCTGCATACCGGCGGCAGCGTTTCTCTGTTTGCCTACCCGGAAATTTTCGACCTGCCCGGATACAAGTAAAAGGCCATCCCTACTGCAGCCGAAAATTTTGCATCGGTAGCCGGCGCTTCGAGTCGCCAGGTTTGCGCCCGGCACCGGCGGCTGTGCCAGCACTTCCCACAAAAAGATTGGGATTTCGGGGTATATGATCGGGTAAGATACGGCGCCATCCCAGCGCAAGCCTGCGAGGCCCGGTGGGGACCTTACAACCGGCCGTCATTACAAGATCCGCGCGTGAGCGGCGGTCCGACGCAGCGGGATGACATCCAATGGAAAAGTTAGTTTTTAGCAAACCATTCACCCAGCAGGAAGCCATTCCAGAGAGCGGTATCGAACAGGCGGTGGCAGTCATGCGCACGGGCCGCCTGCACCGCTATAACACGCTGGCCGGCGAAACCTCCGCGGCGGCTCAACTGGAACAGGAATACGCGGCTTACATGGGCCAGTCATACTGCCTGGCCTGCACCTCGGGCGGATATGCGCTGCACATCGCGCTAAAGGCGGCCGGCATCGAGCCCGGCGATGCGGTGCTGTGCAATGCCTTCACGCTGGCGCCGGTGCCAGGCGCTATCGACAATGCCGGCGGCAAACCGGTGCTGGTCGAAATCGACAGTAATTTCTGCGTCGACCTGAATCACCTCGAAAGCATGATGCAGCAATCCAGGGCGCGCTTTTTCATGCTTTCACATATGCGCGGACACATCGCCGACATGAATGCCGTCAGCGCGCTGTGCCGGCAGTACGACGTGACGCTGATCGAGGATTGCGCTCACACCATGGGCGCGAGCTGGGATGGCAGAAAATCCGGCAGCTTCGGCAAGATCGCCTGCTTCAGCACGCAAACCTACAAGCACCTCAATTCGGGTGAAGGCGGCTTGCTGACTACCGACGACGATGTTGCAATGGCGCGCGCAATCATCTATTCAGGTTCGTACATGTTGTATGAACGCCATGGCACACTACCCGCTGCCGAGGTGTTTGCCGAGATCAGGCTCGACACCCCCAATTACAGCGGCCGCATGGACAATTTGCGCGCGACCATCCTGCGCGCGCAATTGCCCCTGCTCGATAAAAACTGTGCGCGCTGGAACGCGCGCTACCAGGCGCTGGAGAAGCGCCTGCAACAAAACTCGCATATCCAGCTCGCCCTGCGCCCGCCAGCGGAATCATACGTTGGCAGCTCGCTGCAGTTTCGCGTCGAGGGGCTCGGCCCGCAGCAGGTAGCTGCATTCATGACCCGCTGCGCAGCGCGCGGGGTCGAGTTAAAGTGGTTTGGCGGCGCCGAACCGCAGGGTTTTACCAGCCGCTACGACAGCTGGCGTTACCTCGGGGAAACCCGGCCGCTGCCGCAAACGCTCGCTATCCTGGCGACGACTTTCGATCTGCGCATTCCGCTGACCTTTTCGGTCGAGGACATGGAGATGATCGGTAGTATTATCGACGAGGAAGCCAGCGCGACCGTGCTTTTACAAAAAAACCGATAATGGCGGACGTTCCCCGGCAAGACGCAAAGGCCTGGCTTGTGCTCTGAACGGACCTGGAGTTCGTCATGCCGGGCTAGGAGCCGATACGTCGGAATGACGGCTTATGGCCGTTAGCCAACAATTGCGACGAAAACATCAATGCCCGCTATGGGAAACCTGGCTATGCAGGCAACACAAATGCTCTGGGACAGTAATTCCTCCCGACGTAGCCTATATAGCTGCCAGCCCTGCCGTCGCGAAGAACCGCGCCATTTGAGATGGCTTTATAACTTTCGTTTGTAATGTTTTTACTGCTGTAACTGCTGCAGCATGTTTTTCATCTGCTCCATCTGCTGCTGCATCTCGGGCGAAATTTCCCCGCCGCTTTGTTGCAACTGCTGCATCAATTGGTTCATGTCGGGCAGGTTCTGCATCTGTTGCGTCGCCTGGTTCATTTTCTCATCCATGCTGACGACTTTCATGCCTGTCGGTACCGCGTAACTCCCGGCTGCAACCGAATGCTCGGAATCGACCGAAACCACTTCGGACATCAACTTGCCGCCCGCATCGAGCACCCGCATCGGCGCGCCGCTGGAGGCCATCGCATCGGCAAGCTCCAGGTTGGCGCGCTGGCAGACCGGCAGCATTGCGGACATCCCGGCCGTCATGCCGCGGGCAAGTTCCTGAAACCCGCGCATGGTTTCGAACATGCCGCGGAGTTCGTTATTTTCGAGCAGTTGCTTCGAGGCATAGACCGTACCGCAGTTCTCGCCATTGACGACAACCTGATACTTGCGGGTCAGGTAACCGGCTATTTTCTGACCGCCGCCCTTGTCTTTAAGACTGACGCCGAGCTGTGCGCCGCCAGTTGCCGCCTGGTCCGCTAACTCCAGGCTGATTATTTCCTTGCGCTCCGAGTCGACCACCAGGAATTTGCCGCTGGCGTGATCGACAATGGCGTAACCGGGCATTTGCGCGCTTTCGATGCGCGAGCGCTGGCCGTTACTGTAAATCGTACTCGATTTTCCGCTGAAATCCTTGACCACGAGCTTCACATCGGCCGTCGCGGAGCCGCAGAAAATCAACCAAAACAACGCTACAAAATATATCCTCATGTCCGATCTCCGTGTCTTTACAGATTACCCAGGTATCAAATACTAGCAGTTGACAGCCTGCTTGCCGTGGAAGCATTTCTCATACGTGATCGATTAACCATTGACGCAAAGCCTGTGCGTGTTTATTAACAAACCGGCCGGGGTAAGTCTGGATTGCGTAACCGTATCCATCGAGACGGTGGCCGAACGGCGCCACCAGCGCACCGCTATCCAGTTCACGCTGCATCAAAGCATCGGCCAGGGTCCAGCCCTGACCATCGATCGCAGCCTGGGTGCGAACATTGGCGTCGGCAATGATACGGCGCGGATTCGCCAGTGGGCGCAGCTGTTTCCCGTACCAGACCTGCCACATATCGAGCGCGCGATCCTCGCACAGTAGCGGCGTCGAAGCCAATGCCGGTGAGGTTAGATCAATCGCATCGAGAGCCCCTTTTGCCGCGGCACAGTCATGCCGCGCCAGCAATTGAGGGCTGCAGACCGGGAACAGCGGCATCGGCAATTGCAGCAACCGACCGCGCTTGTTGGCAGCAGTCACAGGATCCCAACGGATCGCGAAATCGACGTCCTGAATCCTGAAATCATCGGAATTTACCGAGTGTTGCAGCATTATCGTGACGCCGGGATGACGCTCGTTGAAGCCTGATATGCGCGGCGACAACCAGCGCAATGCCACGTAAGTGGTTGCCCCGATGACGACGTCGTGACTCGAATCCTCGGGCCTGATCTGCTCCAGCGTATGCGTCAATTCGGAGAACAGGTGCTGCGTGGTCTGCAGCAGGCGCTGGCCCGTTTTAGTCAGGTAAACCTGTCGAACCGAACGCCTGAAAAGCGCGCAATCGAGACTTTCCTCGAGCTTTCGAATCTGGTAACTGACCGCGCCCTTGGTCAGACAAAGCTCCTGCGCCGCGAGGCTGAAGCTCAGGTGCCGCGCCGCCGACTCGAAGACTTTCAATGCGTCCAGCGACGGCAGTTTATGTTTCATGGATTAAGTTCTCGCGAAAAATTGTTGATGCCACAGGTAAAATCCGACAGCGATGAACCGTAGTTAAATATTATTAAACCATAAGTAGGCAGATTGGGATTGTTAAAAAGCCGCAAAAGCGCATAATATCCGCTTACGGCCATAGCCTGCGTGCTGTCATGTTCATGCCAGCCTTGAAGCTGAAGTGAGCAGGATCAGGTGACAATTATCCGCGTAAACGATCATCCGCATAAGGCGGCGTTTATCCCCGAACGGATCAACCCGCATCAGTTGACGCACCAGGCTAAACGTTTTGATAATAAACTAGCAACAAACACAACCTGAGGAGCAACAACACAATGTCAGAGATCGATAACCTGCACAACAAACTGGTGCGCGGCGAAATTACTCGCCGCGAATTCATTTCCCGCATGGTCGCGCTTGGTGTCGCCACCACCGCAACCGGCGCACTATGGTCGAGCCCGGCGCTGGCGGCGCAAAAGAAAGGCGGCCACTTCCGCATCGGCAAGGGTCATGGCCAGACCACCGACAACCTGAATCCCGGCACCTGGGAAAACGGGTTTACCATTGCAATGAGTTTTGCATACAACGGTTACCTGACAGAAATCGGTAAGGACGGTTCGGTTCAACCCGGCCTCGCGCAGAGCTGGGATTCCTCGGCCGACGCGGCTACCTGGGCCTTCAAGCTGCGCAAGGACGCCACCTTCCATAACGGTAAACCAGTGACCCCCGCCGATGTCATCGCGTCGATCAATTTCCATCGCGGCGAGGGCTCGACTTCCGCGGCCGGCCCGCTGGTCGCCGAGGTCAAGAGTATCAAGGCCGACGGCGCCGGCGCGGTCATCATCTCGCTCGAGGGCGGCAACGCCGACTTCCCGTTCACGCTTTCGGACTACCACATCCCTGTCATGCCGGCCAAGGGCGACAGCATCGACTGGGCCTCGGGTATCGGTTGCGGCGTCTACCGTCTCGACGAGTTCAAACCGGGTATCGGCTCGAAACTGTCGCGCAATCCCAACCACTGGGCCAACGACCGCGGTTTCTTCGATACGATCGAAATGCTGGCGCTGACCGACCCCAATGCGCGCACCACCGCATTGCTGACCGACGATGTCGACGCCATCGACCGTGTCGACCTGAAGACCGTCGCCATGCTGAAACGAAAAGCAGGGCACACAGTCCACTCGGTGGCCGGCACGCAACATTATACCTTTGCCATGTCCTGCAACCAGAAGCCATACGATAATGTCAACGTGCGCCTGGCGCTAAAGCATGCGGTCAACCGCCAGGAACTGGTCGACAAGATCCTGCTGGGATACGGCGTGGTCGGTAACGACCACCCGATCGGACGCGGCCAGCGCTTCTTCAACAAGGACCTGCCGCAAACCCCGTATGATCCCGACAAGGCCAGGTTTTATATGAAGAAATCCGGACTCGATTCGCTAGAGGTCAGCCTGTCGGCGGCCGACGCCGCTTTCGCCGGTGCCGTCGACGCCGCGGTGCTGTTTCAGAACAGCGCCAAGAAGGCCGGCATCAAGCTCAATGTGCTACGCGAGCCGAACGACGGTTACTGGTCCGACGTGTGGATGAAAAAGCCGTTTTCGGCCGTGTACTGGAGCGGGCGTCCGGTTGAAGACGCGATGTTTTCCACCGCCTACAAGACCGGTGTTTCATGGAACGACAGCTTCTGGTCGAACAAGCGCTTCGACGAATTGTTGATCAAGGCACGCGCCGAACTCGACGACAGCAAGCGCCGCTCGATGTACTACGAGATGCAGCAAATCGTTAACCAGGACGGCGGAGTCATCGTGCCGATGTTTGCGTCCTACGTGTTCGCTACCTCGAACAAGATCGACCATGGCGGCGCCTTCGGCTCTAACTGGGATGTCGATGGTGAGCGCTGGGCCGAGCGCTGGTCGTTCGCGTAACGGTCAATCGGATAGTGCGGGCACAGGGACGTGCCCGGGTTCGCCAGCGGCTCGATTCAGCACATTGAAAGTCCTGCAGGAAACGGCATATGGATTAGCTGTTTCAATCTATATTTTCTGTTATTTTACTCAAAGCCCTTTCTGATAAGACATATAGTTCAATTTAATTGATCTATATAAATTAATTTTCGATTGCCACTCGCCTCCAGTCGGGCATGATGGGAATCGACATCAACTCCAGAGAGTGAGGCCCTTAAGATGAAATCCCACGCGCGCGTCGTCGTCATCGGCGGCGGTATCGCCGGCTGCTCGACGCTTTTCCACCTGACCCGCGAAGGCTGGACCGACGTGGTGCTGGTGGAACGTGACGAATTGACCTCAGGCTCGACCTGGCACGCGGCGGCGCAGGTCACCCAGTTCGGCGCCAACCAGACCATGGTCGCGCTCAAGCGCCACAGCATCGATCTCTACCGCGAACTTGCGGCCGACCCCGATAACCCGATTTCCTACCACATCACCGGCGGCATGCGCCTCGCGCATACGCCGGAACAGGTCGATACCTATAAACATTTCATCGGCATGGCGGCCGGCATGGGTGTCGAGATGGAATTTATCGACGCCGCCGAAGCCGGCCGACGCCACCCGCTGATGAACACCGACGGATTGCTCGGCGCCTGGTGGGACCCGCTCGACGGCGACATCGACCCTGCCGGGATTACCTTCGCGATGGCACGCAAGGCGCGTGAGGCAGGCGCCGAGGTGTATCGCTTCAACCCGGTCGAAAGCATTACGCGCAAGTCCAACGGTGAATTCATCGTGCACACCCAAAAGGGCGACATCACCTGCGAGAAGGTGGTCAACGCAACCGGTTACCGCGTCAACGAGGTCGGCAACATGCTCGGTGTCACCCATCCGGTGACGTCGATGGAGCATATGTACTTCCTCACCGACACAATGCCCGAACTCGAGGCGCTCGACTTCCGCGTGCCGATCATTCGCGACCCCGGCGACGATTTTTACAGCCGCCAGGAAAAACAGGGACTGCTGATCGGCGTCTATGAACAGGGCTGCCAGACTTTCGGTATGGACGGCATCGATCCCGACTTCACCCAGGCGCTGTGCCCATCGGATCTCGACCGCTGCCTCGATAATATGGAGCGCATTTTCGAGCGCTTGCCGTCGCTCGCCGAGGCCGGCATCCACACCGTCATCAATGGCCCGATCACCTATACCATCGACGGTGCGCCGTTGATCGGCCCGATCCCGGGCATCGAAAACGCCTACTGCGCCATTGGCCTGCGCGCCGGCATCGGCGAATCCGGTGGCCACGGCAAAGTGCTGGCTGAAATCATGGTTTACGGCGAAAGCGAATGGGATGCCTGGTTTCTCGACCCCCGGCGCTTTACCCAGTACGCCAACACCGAGCACACCTGCCTGAAGGCAGTCGAGGATTACCAGAACGAGTTTCACTACCACATGCCACACGAGCAGCGCCCCGCTGCACGGCTGGCCCGGACCACGCCGCTGTACGCGGTGTTCGAGCAGATGAATTGCGCGTGGGGCGTCGTTAACGGCTGGGAGCGCGTGCTGTTCTTCAAACCCGAGGCCGGCTTCGTCGATCAGCACAGCTATCGTTTCACCCCGACCAGGGACGTGGTCGCACGGGAAGTCGAGCACCTGCGGCAACATGTCAGCCTGATGGAAGTATCCGGTTTTAATCGCTATGAAATCAGCGGCGAGGGGGTCACCGAGTTTCTCGACCGCATGACCTGCGGTCGCATTCCGACCGAAATCGGCAAACTCGGACTGTGTTACCTGCTCACCGAAAAGGGCAACGTATTGAGCGAGGCAACGCTGGTCAAACTGGGAGAAGATCGCTACTGGTGGGGCTCGGCGGCGGCGGCAGAATGGCACGATCGCGACTGGCTAAACCGCTTCAGGCCGGACACGGTAAAGCTTACCGAGATGGCGGCTTCGCATACCATCCTGGTGGTTGCGGGCCCGAAATCGCGCGCACTGTTGCAGTCGCTAGCGCCGCGTTGCGACTGGTCGGCGCAGGCCTTTCCCTGGTTGCGCGCGCAGCAGATGTTTATCGGCCACGCCGAAGTCACGGCGATGAGCGTGAGCTTCTCGGGCGAACTCGCTTATGAATTACACGTGCCCAATGAGCAGCTTTACCTGGTCTGGAAAACCATCAGCGAAGCCGGCCGCGCATTTGACCTCGGCTATTTCGGGCTATACGCGACCGAGTCGATGCGCCTGGAGAAAGGCTACCTGCACTGGAAGGCCGATCTGATTTACGAACACAATCCGCTCGAAGCGAGGCTCGACCGCTTCGTCAAACTCGATAAAAAAGATTTTATCGGCAAGGCAGCCCTGCTCGAACAGATCGAGCGCGGCCCGCGCAAACTACTGGTTTCGATGACGGTCGATTGCGAAATTGCCAGCGCGCACGGCGGCGATCCGGTGTTTTCCGGCGAGCGACAGGTTGGTTCGGTCACGTCGGCCGGCTACGGCCACCGCGTGCAAAAGAATATCGCTTACGCCTATGTCGAGCCGTCAGCCGCTGAAATTGGCACCCGCCTCAGCCTCGGGATTCTCGGCCAACGATACGATGCCGTGGTGGTGGAGCCAATTCTTTACGACCCTGAAAACCAGTTGGTCCGCGCATGAGTGATCGACCGAGACGTCGCCGAGGTGGCAGCCGCGAGGCAATGCTGGCGAAACGCAGCAAACCGCCGGCGATCAACCCGGCGCCGGCGGGCCCGGTCGGCGGGCAGTACCGACCGCTTACCGAAACCCAGGTACAGCAGATTTACGATACCTCCATACGCATGCTGGCGGAGCTCGGCATGGGCGATGCACCTCCGGCCCTGGTCGAGCAGGCGCTTAAATGCGGCGCCACGATCAACCAGCTGGGACGGCTGTGTTACTCACGGGAGATGGTCGAGGATATTATCGATGGCGCCTGCAAGTCCTTCGTTTTCCATGGGCGCGATGAAAAGTACAGTTTCGAGGTCGGCGGTGACCGGGTCTACTTCGGCACCGGCGGCGCCGCGGTACAAACGCTGGATCTCGATACGCACCTCTATCGCCCCTCGACGCTGGCCGACCTGGCCGATTTCACCCGCCTTGCCGACAGGCTGACGAATATTGCCTGGTTTACCCGCTGCTGCGTGGCGACCGACCTGCCCGATATCTTCGAGCTCGATGTCAATACCGCCTATTGCCTGATGCGCGGCACGCAAAAACCGGTGGGCACCAACTTCACCATCGGCGAACACGTCGATCCGATCGTCGACATGTTCGACTGGGTCGCCGGTGGCGCCGGCAAGTTTGCCGAGAAACCTTTCTGCAAGGCGCACATCAGCCCGATTATTTCACCGATGCGCTACGGCGAGGACGCCTTCGATGTCGCCCTGGCCTGTATCCGCCGCGGCATGCCGATTAACAGTATCGTTGCGGCGATGTCGGGCGCGACCTCGCCGGCCACGATCGACGGCATGCTGGCCGCGTCCTTCGCCGAAACCCTGGCGGCGCTGGTCATGGTCAACATCTTCGAGCCCGGCTTCCCGATGATTTTTTCCAACTGGCCGTTTGTCATCGACTTGCGCAGCGGCGCATTTTGCGGCGGCGGTGGCGAAATTTCGATTCTGAATGCCGGCGCGGCACAGCTCGCCAATCATATCGGGGTACCCTCCGGGGTAGCGTCGAGCATGTCCGACGCCAAGGCCGTCGATGCGCAAATGGGCATGGAAAAAGCGCTCTCGTCACTCGCCTGCGGCCTGTCCGGCGCCAACATGGTTTACGAATCCTCGGGCATGATGGCGAGCCTGCTCGGCGTATCTTTCGAGGCCTTTGTGCTCGACAACGAAATGCTGTCGCACGTGTACCGTATGATCCGCGGGGTGGAAGTAACCGAAGAGACGCTGGCCTTCGAGGCGATGAAAAACGTTATCACCGGGGAAGGTCATTTCATCGGCGAGACCCAGACCATGGAAGCGATGGAGCGGGATTATTTTTATCCGAAACTGGGAGATCGCCTGGAGCCCACCACCTGGGCCGAGGCCGGCGCGCAGGACGCATGGCAACGCGCAAATTCAGAGGTGCGCGAAATCCTGGCGCAGCATCATCCGAACTATATCGAGCCGGCAGTCGACGCGAAGATTCGCGATAAATTCAAAATCATGGTGCCCGCATAGACGTCTGAAACTCGTTTGTATTGTCATTCCAGGCCTCGCCCAGGCTACCATCCGGTTAAGGGCTTCAAATAACTGGACCCCGTGGCCTGCGCGGCCTAAACCACGGGATGACATCATTGGGGATCATTCCGCAGCGTCGAACCACCGCGAAAGCGAGAATCTCTCAGCCTACCGTTATTACAGGATCCTGGCGCAAGCGGGAGTCGCGGGGTCTAAGGCCGCGCAGGCGCCGGATGACAAGTCACTTGCTCATATGAATCAGCGGCGGGAAAAGTTCGTACTCGCGCAGGCTCTCGGCAAGAATCGCGGTGAAACTGTTTTTCAGTCGCTCGTCGCCGAACACACCCTTAATGTCGATAACGTCGAAATACCGGTGCTCTTCATACTTGGGATTCCACATTATCAGCGGGCACTCCTGCTTCGAGTAAATTGCCGTGCCCATGCCCTTGTGAATCGAGCGCACCTCGATTTCACCGGTAACATCGTTTTCATTGAGGTAAAGACAGGAATTGACTTCGACTGCAAAAATTTTCTCGATCGCCGAGCGCGGATGGATCTCACCGATCACGTGCACCATACGGGTTACGTCGGCGTCGGGATCCACCAGGTTAAACGGCCCCTGCACATCGTCGCGGGCAAAGCTGTAGATTCCATCCTGGTAAACGATTTTACCGATGGTCAACACGTTGCCCATTATATTGGCCGCGTAGTACTTGGAAATGTCGTGGAAAATATTTTCCATTCAAATCGAATCCTGGCAATTAGAGGCTGTAAAAAACACCCGTGACTGTAATTGAAACATTCTGAAGAGTATAGAACAACACCCTGATTTAACAGTATATTTCGCTCAGGTCAACGCAACCTTTTATCCGCCGAGCCGCGCCATCGATTTCAGGGCCATGGCATAGCTGGAGGCTTTGCTCGAGTTAACTAGTGCGCAGATATAGCTTTCCTTTGCCAAAAAAACAAAACTGGTTTGCTACTGACAACCGCTGTTGCTAAATTTGAAGGATCAGCAACCCGTTTCATCGCCGGAGATTACAATGTCCAACCCAGAGCCGAAATTCTGCCTGTCCCGCGCCGAGGGCGCCCATTTCGAACCGATGCATGGCTATCGCGACTGGCTCAAGATTCGCGATCTCGGATTGAGCGACGCCACCAATGGCCAGTTCGATGCCTGGATCACGCGCGCCAACGATCTCGGCGGTAGCACCGGGCGTCACTACCATAATTACCACTTTCAAATCATGTACGTGACCCGTGGCTGGGTGAAGATGTACTACGAGGGCGAAGGCGAGTTTGTGCTCGAAGCCGGGGATTTTGTCTACCACCCGCCGCAGCGGGTGCACGATTTCATGGAATACTCCGACGATATCGAAATCTTCGAGCTGGCATCGCCGGCAGAGCATAGTGCAATCGATGTCTGATTTCTTCGAAAGCCACGTCGGCACGACCGATCCCTTGATCGGCGATGCGCTGGTTAACGAGCTTAATCGCCAGCAAACGCAGATTGAACTGATCGCGTCCGAAAATATCGTCAGCCGCGCGGTGCTCGATGCGCTTGGCCACCCGATGACCAACAAGACGCTGGAGGGTTATCCCGGTAATCGCTTCCACGGCGGTGGCGAATTCGTCGACGTAGTCGAACAGGCCGCGATCGATCGCGCCCGCGAACTGTTCGGTTGTGACTACGTCAACGCGCAGCCGCATTCCGGCACCCAGGCCAACCAGGCGGTGTTCTTTGCCACCGTCAAACCCGGGGACCGCATTCTGAGCCTCGATCTCGCCGCGGGCGGCCATCTCAGTCACGGCGCCGCTCCCAACCAGTCGGGCCGCTGGTTCGATGCGCATCACTACGGCGTCGAGCGCGACAGCGGTTTGATCAACTACGACGAGGTCGCGCGCATTGCCGATGAAGTCCGCCCCGCGCTGTTGATTACCGGCGGTTCGGCATACCCACGCATCATCGACTTTGCGCGCATGCGAGAAATCGCCGACGCGGTCGGCGCGCTGCTGCTGGTCGACATGGCGCACTTCGCCGGCCTGGTCGCCGCCGGCGCACACCCTTCCCCGTTGCCGCATGCCGACCTGGTCACCTGCACCACCACCAAGACCATGCGCGGGCCGCGCGGCGGCCTCATCCTGGCGCGCGATGCGAGCTGGGCGAAACAGCTGCAATCGGCTATTTTCCCGGGCGTTCAGGGCAGCCTGCATAGTCAGGTCATAGCTGCCAAGGCGGTCTGCCTGGGCGAAGCGCTGCAGGATGATTTCAAAAAATACGGCCAGCAGGTGGTCGCCAATGCCCGCGCGCTGGCACAGGTTTTGTCCGACCACGGAATCAGGCTGATCAGCGGCGGCACCGATACCCATATCGTGCTACTCGATTTTTCGGCGCGGGGATTGAGCGGCCAACAGGTGCAGGACAGCCTCGCCCGGGTCAACCTGACGTCGAACAAGAATCCCATCCCTTTCGATTCAGCCAAACCGTCCGCGTGGGCCGGGTTGCGACTGGGCGTGGCCGCGGCAACGACACGTGGATTGGGAATTGCGGAGTTCGGCCAGCTCGGAGAGATTATCGCGGGCGCGATCGAGCGTTGCGGGCAAGCGGGCGATTGCGGGGTCGAGGCCGACCGAATGCAGGTCTTAGAGCTTTGTCGGAAGTTCCCGATTTACGCCTAGCCCGCAGCTGGTCGGTCGACTAGTTCCAGCGGCCGTTTTTGGAAAACTGGGATTTGAGAAACTCCATCTGATCCGCCAGGATGTTCTTATTGGCGAGATAGAAAAACTCGTGACGATTGGGCACGAACGGAACCGCAATCAACTCCATGCCGGCCTCTTCCGGAGTGCGATTGGCTTTACGATGATTACAGCGTTTGCAGGCGGTGACGACATTGGTCCAGCTATCGGTACCGTTGCGCGACACCGGCAGGATATGATCGCGTGACAGGTTGTCCGCGCCGAAATCACCACCGCAATACATACACAAAAACTGGTCGCGTCGAAAAAGGTAACCGTTTACCAGCGGCGGCACGAAATCACTGAGTTTGACGCTGCCATCGCTGGCGAGAATACTGGGCAAGGACAGCACTGACTGCTGGCCAAGCCGGTTGATGCCGCCCCTTATCTCGAACGCATCCTCACCGAGCGCCCACACCACCTGGTCCTTGACCACCAGGGTGGCGGCTTCCTCGCGTGTTATCCAGTCGATCGGCGTTCCCGCCTTGTTCAACCTGAGTATCTTGGCGTTCATCATGGTTTTTTATTATGCCTTACATTTTCTACAGGTAAACCTCTGATTTTCCTGAAAACAGGCCGTGGCGTCGACTATTTCTCATTCTACTATCCGGCCCTGTCCGTCCGTATTAAGTTTAGATGACAGAACCCCGCTTCACCGAAGCAGTCGAATCACGCGATTTCATCTGCATCCAGAATAATAAAGGCGGCCCTGGCGTGGCAAAAATCAGCAGATTGACTGCCCCAGGGCGTGGTGCTAACGTTGCGCGCATATCGCAGCCACGACCCGAACAGCCATGCACTCGATTTTACTTCGCGGTAGACGACACGAAAAATCAAATCTCGTCGTTTGACTCGGCTCAGCCAAGCTCTGCCCAACGGGCAGATTCCAGGCCGGGTCTCGTGTCGTAGCGTTAACCCCCTTGCTTTTCTCTGATTCCCGGCAACTCGACTTAGCTTCGGCATTAACCTGCCGGCGGGTACCGAACCAACGAGATTTGCATGAGTAACAAAAGCCAAAAACGTATCGCCGTCGACATCGGCGGCACCTTCACTGACATCGCACTCGACAGCGGCGGCTCGCTTTATACCGCGAAAACCCTGACTACCCAGGACGACCCGGTACGTGGCGTCATCGACGTCATCCGCATTGCCTGCGACGAGGCCGACTGCAAACCCGGCGCGATCGACTCGGTGATCCACGGCACCACGCTCGCAACCAACGCGCTGATTGAGCGCAAGGGCGCTCGCGTAGGCCTGATCACGACCGCCGGTTTCCGCGATATCATCGAGATCGCTTACGAAAGGCGCTACGATCAATACGATATCTTCATCGACAAACCCGACCTGCTGGTTACGCGTGAAGATTGCTGGACGGTGCCGGAACGGATCGACGCCGACGGCAGGGTTCTGCAGGCGCTCGACAGCGGCAAGCTCGACGCGATCCTGGACGCGATCGATCAACGCGGCGTCGAAAGCGTCGCCATCTGCCTGCTGCACAGTTATCTGAACCCTGTCCACGAACGGGCGCTGGCCGAGTTGATCAGGCTGCGACGACCGCGGCTGTCGATTACCCTGTCATCGGAGGTCTGCCCCGAAATCCGCGAGTTCGACCGCGCCTGTACCGCGCTCGCCAACGCCTACATCAAACCATTGATGGCCCGCTACCTGGGTGATCTATCGCTGGCATTGGCCGACGAGGGCATCGATGGCCCCCTGTTCATAGTCACTTCGGGCGGCGGCATGACCACGCTCGACACCGCGACGCGGTTTCCGATCAGGCTGGTCGAATCTGGCCCAAGCGGCGGCGCCGTGCTCGCCGCCAGAATCGCGCGCGAATGCAACATCGACAGCGCGCTGTCGTTCGACATGGGCGGCACTACCGCCAAGCTGTGCCTGATCGACCAGGGCGCGCCGCAACGCTCGCGCCAGTTTGAAATCGGCCGCGCCGCGCGCTTCGTCAAGGGCAGCGGCTTGCCGGTGCGAATTCCTGTCGTGGAGATGATCGAAATCGGCGCCGGCGGCGGCTCGATTGCACGCGTCGACAATCTGCAGCGGCTGGCGGTCGGTCCCGACAGCGCCGGCTCCGACCCGGGGCCTGCGAGCTACGGCGCGGGCGGGCAGAACCCAACGGTAACAGACGCGGACGTAACCCTCGGTTTGATTGATCCGAGCGCATTTGCCGAGGGCCGCGTCAAGTTGCAGCCGAGAGCGGCCAGTGCCGCGATCCGCGCGCATATCGCCGCACCATTGAAGCTCAGCATCCAGCAGGGCGCCTACGGCATATCGCAAATGGTTGACGAAAACATGTCCAACGCCGCGCGTGTGCACGCGGTCGAACATGGCAAGGAAGTGTCGGCGCGAACCATGATCGCGTTTGGCGGTAACGGGCCGCTGCACGCGACCCGCGTCGCGCAAAAACTCGGCATTTCGCGGGTCATCATCCCACGCGATCCCGGGGTCGGTTCCGCCGTCGGTTTCCTCAGCGCGCCGATTGCCTATGAAATTATCCGCAGCCTTTACATGCGTGGCGAAAACCTCGATGTCGCCGCGGTCGCCCGACTGTTCGCCGAGATGGAGAGCGAAGGCCGGGCCGTGGTACAGGCCGGCGCAGCGGGCGCAAAGCTCGACGAGAAACGGCTCGCTTTCATGCGCTACCAGGGCCAGGGGCACGAAATCGAAATTCCACTGCCCGCCGGCAAGCTCGGCACTAACCTGGCTAAGGAAATTCGGCGGCGTTTCGATCGACTCTACCAGCAGCAATACGGCAGAACCGTGCCCAACGTCGATGTCGAAATTATCAACTGGGCGTTCATTGCCGCGACCCCCGGAGCGGAAGCGCGTAAAGTACCTGCGCCGCGCAAATTGAAATCCCCGCGCGCCGCGGCCAGGCGCATGATTTACTGGGGTCAAAAGCGCAAGAAACTCGAGCTGCCCTGTTTCAGGCGCGAGCAGCTGCAGGCGGGAGACGCGATTAACGGGCCGGCCTTGATTATCGAGGCGCAGACTACGACACTGGTGAGCCCTGAATTCAACGCGATCATAGATCGGGCCGGGAACATCATCCTGGACGCGGCGAAATCGCGTGGAGGTAAAACCCATGTCAGATAAAACTTCGGCAGTCGAACTGCAGGTGATGTGGAACCGCCTGATGGCGGTGGTCGATGAACAGGCGCAAGCGTTGATGCACACCGCCTTCAGTCCGATCGTGCGCGAAAGCGGCGATATCTCCGCAGGCGTGTTCGATGTTCACGGCAACATGCTGGCGCAGGCTGTCACCGGCACGCCCGGACATATCAACACCATGGCCGAGTCGGTCAAACATTTCCTCGACGTCATCCCGAAAAACACGATGCGCCCGGGCGATACCTTCATGACCAACGATCCCTGGCTCGGCTCGGGGCATTTGAACGATTTCGTGCTGCTGCAACCCTGCTTTCATAAACGCAAGCTGGTGGGGCTGGTGTCCTGCACCTCGCACCTGATCGATCTCGGTGGGCTCGGCATGGGCCCCGATGGCTCCGACGTTTACGATGAAGGTTTAATCATCCCGCCGATCCGCCTGGTCGAACGCGGTGAGATCAACGCGACCCTGATGTCGCTGATCAAATATAACTCGCGCACGCCGTTTCAGAACGAGGGCGATATTTACGCGCTGATCGCCTGCTGCGATGTCGCGCATAAACGCCTCGGCGAAATGATGGCCGAATTCGGCATCTCGCAGCTGGACGAAGTCGGGACCTACATCCACGCAGTGTCGCGCAAGGCCAGTGTCGCCGCGATCAATGCCGCGCCGCAGGGCAATTATCAGAATCGCATGACCATCGACGGCTACGATTTCGAAATCGAACTGGCGGCCAGCCTGACGATCGCCGACGGCGAAATCAGGGTCGATTTCTCCGGCTCTTCGTCCTGTTCCAGGTTTGGAATCAACGTGCCGTTAAACTACGCGACCGCCTACAGCGTCTTCGGGCTGCGCTGCATTTTCGCACCCGAGGTGCCGAACAACGCCGGCTCGCTGGCGCCGTTCAAAGTCTCGGCGCCGCTCGGCAGTATTGTCAACGCGCCGCGCCCGGTGCCGGTGGCGCAGCGTCATATCATTGGCCAGCTATTGCCCGACGTCGTGCTCGGCTGCCTGCGCCAGGCGATGCCGCAACAGATTCCGGCCGAGGGTTCGTCCTGCATGTATGACCTGCCGCTGCGCGGCGGCTTCGATGCAACCTCGCCCAGGGGCGCCACCCGTTTCGCGGTCGAACTCACGCATAACGGCGGCACCGGCGCGCGTCCCGGCAAGGACGGCCTGTCGGTTACCGCGTTCCCGAGTGGGGTTTACGGCTCGCAGGTCGAAGTCACCGAGAGCACTGCACCGCTGCTGGTGCGCCGACGCGAACTGCGACCCGACTCGGGCGGCGCCGGCAAGTTTCGCGGCGGACTCGGGCAGATCATCGAAATCGAAAGCCGCGAAGGCATGCCCTTCGACCTGTTCGGCACCGTCGACCGGGTCAAGTATCCAGCGCGCGGCTGCTTCGGCGGGCACGACGGTGCCTGCGGCCACCTCGCGCTGGCGTCGGGCAAACTGCTCAAGGGCAAGGGCAAGCAGCAGATCCCGGCCGGCGAAATCCTGGTGTTTCAAACCCCTGGCGGTGGCGGTTACGGCGATCCGCGCCAGCGCAAGCCACAGCTGGTGGCACGGGATTTTGCCGCCGGACTCATCGGTAAAGATTCGCTCAAACGCGACTATGGCGTCGTACTGAAACCCAACGGCAGGGTCGACCTGCAGGCCACCCGGCAGGAACGCAGACGTTGAAAGCTTTCCCCTTCGCGCTCTACGACGCGTTCAGCGCGCGCCCCTTCGGCGGCAGCCAGGCGGCGATCATGACCAACGCCGCGGCAATCGATAACGCGCAACGCCAGAAAATCGCAGGCGAAATCGGCATGCCTGCGACCGCTTTTGTCGATGACATGGGTGCTGGCTGGATCCGCGCGCAGTTCATGTCCACGGTCATGGAGTTGCCGATGTGCGGCCACGGCACGATCTGCCTGTTCACCCGCCTGCTCGAATGCGGGCTGCTGACACTGGACGACAACGGCACCAGCAACATACAGCTGCGCTTGCCGAAGACGACCGCGACGGTCAGTCTGAGCCGCCGCGATGACGGTCGATTTCGGGTATTGCTCGACATCAGGCCGCCTGAGTTCGAGCCACCGCCGCCGCATCTCGGAGCCCTGTTAACCCTGCTCGGACTCGATGCTGCCGCACTCGACGCCGAGTTACCGCTCGAAACCGCGCGCGGCGATTTTATCCATCTCGTGGTGCCGTTGGCGGGACTCGCCGCGATGCGCGCAATCAGGCCCGACTTCAACGGCATGATCGATTTTTGCAGGTCCAACGGTATCGAAACGATTGCCGTATTTTGCCGCGAGGCCGAAAATCCCGATAACAGCATTCACGTGCGAGATTTTTGCCCGGCGGTCGGGGTCAGCGAATCCGCCGCCGCCGGTACGACCAACGCAGCGCTAACCAGTTACCTGGTACGCCATGGCCTGCTGCCGACAAACGCAAACAACATCAGCATAACCGCCGAACAGGGACTCGAACTCGGGCGTCCGAGTTCGATACAATCGCTCCTCACCCTGGCCAACGGCGGAATCGCCCGACTGCAGGTCGGCGGCGTGGCGACCAAAGTTTTCGACGGACAGGTTTATTTATAGGTAAGGCTGATGCCAGAAGATCTCGAGCAACTGTATCAGGACGCATTGGTGTGGGATGCGCACGCGGGCGTATTCCCGAGTCCCGAAGTCGATTTGAATTTACTCGATGAATGGCGCCAGCAGGGCGCCAGCTATGTCAGCCTCAACGTCGGCTTCGATGTCATGGACTGGCAGGAAACGCTGGCCACGCTCGCCGCCTACCGCCGCTGGGTGCTGGCTCATCCCGATCGCTTCGTGCTGGCAGGCGCCACCGGCGATATCGATCGCGCCCGCGCCACCGGCAAGTTCGCGCTGAGCTTCGATATCGAAGGCATGAACGCGCTCAACAACGACATCAACATGGTCAGCCTGTATCACGCTCTCGGGGTACGGCAAATGCTGTTTGCCTACAACCTGAACAATAGCGCCGCCGGTGGATGTCATGACGCCGACACCGGTCTGACCGAATTCGGACGCCAGGTGGTGCAGGAGATGAACCGCGTCGGCATGATCGTCGATTGCTCGCACGCGGCTTACACCACCACCATGGACATCATGCAGGAATCGCATAAGCCGGTGGTGTTTTCGCATTCCAATCCGGGCGCGGTCTGGAATCACCAGCGCAATATCAGCGACGAACAGATCAGGGCCTGCGCCGCTACCGGGGGTGTTATCGGACTCAACGGCATGGGCATTTTTCTCGGCGACAACGACATCGCCATCGATACCATGGCGCGACACGTTGCTTATGTCAGCGACCTGGTGGGCACACAACACATCGGCTTCGGCTTCGACTATTCCCCCGAGATCGACGTCGATATCGGCGTGATTTTGCGCAGCCGCCCCGATTACTGGCCCGCCGGCCAGCAATACGATACCAGGGAGATCAAGCACGCCGGGCCGGCGCAGTTACCGGCGCTGATCGACAAGCTCGGCGGTTCGGGTTTCGACGCAGCCGATATTCGAGGCTTTCTCGGCGAAAATTTCAGGCGCGTTGCCGAGCGCGCGTGGCACGCCTGACAGCCGAGGATATAAGAATGACGCTTAACCCGACAAAAACCGAGTTGATCCAGTGGCTGGATGCAAAAATCGACGACCTGTCGGACTGGCACCAGCTGATATTCGAGCATGGCGAAACCGCCTGGCGCGAGTACAGGTCCAGCGCCTGGTACGTCGAGCGACTGCGCGCCGAGGGCTTCAGCGTCGAGGCCGGCAGCGGCGGCATGCCGACCGCGTTTTGCGCCGAATGGCAAAATGGCGACGGACCAACCATCGCGGGTTATGCCGAGTACGACGCGGTACCCGGCAACTGCCAGGCCGCCGCGAGCGAACAACGCCCACGTACCGGCCTGAGCGTGCATGCGGGCGGGCATACCGATCCGCATTCGGCGCTCGGTATCAGCTCGCTCGGTGGTTTTCTCGCGGCCCGGGCAACGATGCAGCGGCATGACATCAAGGGCCGCCTCAAATTTTTCGGCGAACCCGCGGAAAAGGTACGCGGCTCCAAGCCGATACACGCGGCCCGCGGTTATTACGACGATCTCGATGCCGCGATCAGCTTTCATCCGTTTTACATGCTGCCGCTGTGCAACACCACGCGCTGGGATACCCACTGCGGAGTGGGCTACGCGATGATTTACAGCTTCGAGTGCGACCGGCCGGAGACCTGGCTGAGCCAGGCCGGCGCGAGCGACAGTCCGATCGCCGCCGCGCACGCATCGGCGCGCGCGCCCGGCGCCAACGACGCGCTGCTGCAAATGTACCAGACTTCCAAGGCATTGAAGGAGCACATGGTGTCAGCCGGCTGCGGCTGGTCGATGAACGAATGCATTTTGACCGCCGGGCAGGCGACGGCCGACAACCTGCCTGCGCAACTCGCACAAATCCAGTACCTCATGCGCGTGCCGACAATCGAGATGGCGCAACGCATAACCGCTGTGCTGGATAACAATGCCGCCGCGGCCGCGTCGATCAGCCACTGCAGCTGGCGGCGCGACTGGGTCAGTAAATCGCGCCACGGGCTCGCGAATCACGTGCTCGCGCAGGCGACTTACGACAACCTGCAGGCGATCGGAGCCCCGGTGTTCAACCAGGGGGCAGCGCGCGACACGGCCCGCGAAATCCAGCGCAACCTCGGGCTCGAACCGATGGACAAGCCCTTCCTCGCCGCGACCGAACAGCTGATCACGCCGCAGGCGGCGGAGACCGAGTTGCGGCGTGAACTGCCTGAGTGGCAGGAACATTTTACTTCCGATGATTACACCGAGTACTGCTGGCACGCGCCAACGGTGCGTTTGTATATCGCCCGGCCAACGCTGGCGCCGCCACAGCCCGGATACAAATACCCGGCCTGGGTCATGAATGCGCTCGGCGGCATCAGCGAAACCATCGAACCAATGATCGCCTGCGCGTCAAAGACCATTGGCTGCAGCGTGATCGATCTGCTGACCGACCGCGAACTGCTGGCCGGCGCCCGCCGGGAGTTTGAAGAGCGTACCGGCGGTGGCGTCAACGGCAGCAGCTGGCAGGCGCCGCTGTGCGACTACGAGCCCCCGATCGGTTTCCGCTGGCCCGAGTACATCACCACCGAACGCGGGCGCGAATGGTGGATTCCCGGATAAGCCCCCTGGAGTTATCGCTTCGATTCGGTTTGCAGGAGCTGCTTTAGTTCGGCTATCTCGGCGCGCAGCGAGGCCATCTCGTGGTGCAAATCGGCCTCGATGTGGTCGCGGGTTTCGTTGAGCGCGTCCTGCCTCACCTGACTATCTTGCTCGGTAAAGCTGTGCATCGCGTTGACGATAATCGCGATGAACAGGTTCAGCATCGTAAAGGTCGCGATCAGAATAAAAACAACGAAGAAGATCCAGGCGTTCGGATGCAGTTCCATCACCGGGCGCACGATGCCCATCGACCAGCTTTCGAGCGTCATGATCTGGAACAACGAGAACAGCGATTCGCCGATGCTGCCAAACCATTGCGGGAAGTTTGCGCCGAACAGCTTGGTCGCAATCACGGCGAACACGTAGTACAGCAGCAACAGCACCAGCGCGATGGAGCTCAGGCCCGGAATCGACTCCAGTAACGCGCCCACCACGCGGCGCATCGACGGCACGATCGTCAAAAGGCGCAGCACGCGCAACACCCGCAGCGCGCGCAGTACGGCAAACGGCCCGCTCGCCGGCACCAGCGCAATGCCGACCACGGCAAAATCGAAAACACTCCAGGGATCGCGGAAAAAAGCGAGTCGATGCGCATACATCCGCAACAGGATCTCGACCACGAAAACCGCCAGAATCGCATGATCGATAGCAATCAGAATTTCACCGTAAAGCGCCATAACCGCCGGCACGGTCTCGAGCCCGAGAATAATCGCATTGATCACGATTAACGCCATGATGATGTGCTGATTTCGCGGTCGCTCAACCCATGGCAGCGCTGCAGAACTCGTTGCCTGCGAGGGTGGATCGTCAGTAGTTTTCATTAGATTAAGATTTCCCGGCTCCCGAGCCTTGCTATGTATTGTCTCACCGGGCTATTTCAATAGTGAGAATATTATCGATCACGGGCCGGCCTAAGCCGCGATATTCCAGGTCGCAGTGTGGCAATCAAGCTGACTTTGGGGAGGTTTCAGGCAATTTTATCGCTGCCGCAACCAAGCCGCATTGGCGCCAGGAACACGGCGCCAACAAAACCCCGCGTAAATCCAGAGTCACTGCATTTACGCAAAATCGTACTGCAAGCTTCAGCCAGCTGTGGCCCGGTCGAGATCATCCTCATCCAGATTTATCGCCGCGGCAGCGTCGGCGACGAGATCGGCATGCGAAGACAGTAACGCCTTGGCGCAGTCATACAGTTCTTTCAGCGTGCCGTCGACGTAATTGAAATCGTTTAACAGCGAGGTCGCCATCGCCGGCGTAATCCGTTGATCCCGCAACACACCCGATATGCGCTCGTTTAATTCGTCATGCGAGGTCTTCACTGCTTTTTTCATCTTTTTCAGATCGCGTATCGCCTGCTCATGATCTGAGCCTTCCTCTTCCCTTACCCGGTAAATTTCCCTCAACAACAGCGCGATCTGGTAACGCAGGCGATTGTACTCGTCGCGAATATGCTGATTGTCTGACAGCAGGTACTTGGTCGCATTCTTACGCAGGTGTTTTACGTGCTTGACGCTTTCGACAATTTCCACCGCGGCGTTGCGCAGTCGAAACAATTCCTCGGCAAAGATACTCGGGACCTCGGTTTGCGAGCGCGAGATAAATTCGACGATCGCGCTGTAGAGCACTTTCACCTTGGTCTCGTAGAGTTCGTCGATATCAAAATCGTGGACCTCGCGGTCGTCGTCGATCGTTTTTTTCAGGTCTTCCGATTCGAGTATCTGGGTGCGATGCAAATTCATCCCATGCGCGATTAACTCGAAGGCCGAATCGAACAGGTGCCAGACCTCGCGCTTGACCGATATCAGCACGGTTTCCGGAAATTCGAAGGCGGCATCGCTCAGGTACCTGGGTTCGGCCACGTCGAGAGCTTGCTCCGGCAAAACCTTGAACAGGTAGTCGGCAAGCCGATGGATCAGGGGGACCATGACAATAACGCCGGTGACATTGAACAGGGTATGAAATACCGCCAGTTTCATCGTGTAATTGTCCGCGGCAATTCCTACCTTGCTGCTGACGTAATCCACCGCCCAGACAAACTGGCTGACAAATACGATAGCAATAACGCCGGTGACTACATTGAAAACCAGGTGGGCGCCGGCCAGCCGCTTGCCCTGGACGTTCGCGCTCAGCGAGCCGATGATTGCCGTGATGGTGGTGCCGACGTTTGCGCCGATGGCCAGTGCCAGCCCGTTTTCGTAGGTGATCTGCCCGGCCGCGAGTGCGGTCAATATCAGCACCAGGGTTGCGTGACTGGATTGCATGACCACGGTCGCCGCGGCGCCAATGGCGGCAAACAGAAACAGCCCGGGATAGCCCCCGACCGCGAGCGAGGCCAGATCGAAACTGTCTTTAAAGGCCTCGAAACCTTCCTTCATGTAGTGAATGCCGAGGAACAGGAAACCCAGGCCCGCCAGCACCGAGCCGATACCCTTGAGATACTTCGATTTCTGAAACGCCAATACGATACCGAACACCAGCATCGGCATCGCGTAAGCGGAAATCTTGACCTTGAGTCCAAAGGCAGCCACCAGCCAGGCGCCGGTGGTAGTGCCGATATTGGCGCCGAAAATAATTCCGATTCCGGCAACCAGCGTAACCAGCCCGGCGCTGATAAACGAAATCGTGATAACCGACACCAGCGAACTCGATTGCATCACCGTGGTCGAGACGACCCCGAAAAGCAGGCTTTTCCAGGTTTTATTGGTTGTTTTCTGTAACAGCTTTTCCAGCATGCCGCCGGTGAAGGCTTTGAAACCCTCTTCGAGGAACAGCATGCCAAACAGGAATATGGCGACACCGGCCGCGATTTCCTTGAAATCAGGGCTGACCCAGAATCCGTAGGCCAGAATAAGCAGCATACTTGGTAACAGTATTTTCTTGAGCATTGCCCTATCCTCCTGCGGATGTTAAGCACCCGATTTATTTTTGCTGCTGCGCGCAGTCTTTATTGTTACTGGAGCGCCTAAGATTGTTGTGTTTCGCCAATCATCGGCTTTGTTACCAGCGAGATTCTACATTGTCGGCGGATTTTATCACAGATGCGAATGGAACTCCTGATTCGGCTGACCCGGGAATGGCGACCTCAGTTCCCGGGGCTTTTTCTTGACAGCTGATCGAGGCTGACAGACCTATGTCTTTAATCTTGCCGCGCATCTGCAGTACACGTATAGTCTTTGCAAAACACCCTATGGCAAGGCCTAAAAGAATGGCTGATCAAATCGCAATCTCGGTTAACCAGGTAAGCAAACGCTTCGGCCACGGCAAGACCGCGTTTTACGCGCTCGACGACGTTTCGGTCGATATTCGCGAGAACGAGTTTTTTACGCTGCTCGGTCCCTCGGGCTGCGGCAAAACCACTCTGTTGCGCCTGATCGCTGGTTTCGAACACCCAAGCGGCGGCCATATCAAGCTGCACGGCGAAGAGATTTCACACCTGCCGCCATTCCGCCGGCCGGTCAATACCGTGTTTCAGAACTATGCGCTGTTTCCGCATTTGACCGTGGCCGAAAACATCGGCTTCGGTCTCACCATGCAGGACAAGCCGGCTGACGAGGTCGAGGCCACGGTGTCGGAAATGCTGCAGCTGGTGCAAATGGAATCGATGCGCGATCGCCGCACCGACCAGATTTCCGGCGGCCAGCAGCAACGCGTCGCGCTGGCGCGGGCGCTGGCCCCGCATCCGCGCGTGCTGTTGCTCGACGAACCGCTGTCGGCGCTGGACTACAAGCTGCGCAAGGGCATGCAGATCGAGCTCAAGCGCCTGCAGCTCGAAACCGGAATCACCTTCATCTTCGTCACCCACGACCAGGAGGAAGCGCTGACCATGTCCGACCGCATCGCGGTCATGAACAAGGGGCGGATCCTGCAGGTCGGCAGCCCCAACGATATCTACGATCGCCCGGCACATCGTTTCGTCGCGGACTTCATCGGCGACACCAATTTTCTCAGCGCCGAGCTGGTCGAGTCGAACGCGCAGGGCTCGGTCGTAAAACTGCCCTCGGGCAAGACCGTCGCGGCCGGCCCGACCGATGCCGCCGTCAATGACATGGTCAATATTACGGTGCGACCGGAACAGGCGATGTTGATCGAGGACCTCGATGAAGCCGATATGCAGGGCAGGGTAACCAACATCATGTACTCGGGGACGGATTCGCATTTCCATATCGACCTTGGTGCCGACGAAGCCTTCGTCGCCAAGGTGCAGAACAGCGGGCCGGCCCGGCGCGACTGGACAAGCGGGCAAAGCGTCGGCATCAAGTTTCACGCCGACGCGGTGCAAATCGTGCAGGACTAGCATGCCCGAAGAAACGCCACAGCTTTCCGCATACGAGCAGGCCGCGCGCAAGCAGGAGACCCGGCGCAACCTGCTGCTGTGCACGCCTGCGCTGATTGTGCTGTTTCTCGCGGCCTCGGGGCCATTGCTGGTGATGCTGTTTTATTCGTTTCTCGAACGCGGCGACTATGGCGGCGTGATCTACGAGTTTTCGCTCGAGGGCTGGTTCAACGTCATCCTGGTGCACGATATTTTCGACGACGTGCTGAGGTTTGCCGACGCCCATCTTTCGGTGTTCTGGCGCTCCATCAAGTTGTCGGCGATGACGACGGTAACCTGCCTCGTGATCGGATTTCCGACCGCCTACTTCATCGCCACGCGCCCGCGCCACAGCCGCAACTTCTGGCTGTTTCTGATCACCATCCCGTTCTGGACCAACCTGCTGATCCGAACCTTCGCGATCCTGGAACTGATCCGCAACAACGGCATCATCAACAACCTGCTGATCGATCTGCACCTGATCGAAGAACCGATCCAGATCATGTACACCGACGTCGCGATCATGATCGGCATGACCTACGTCTACCTGCCGCTGATGATACTGCCATTGTACGCGTCGATGGAAAAACTCGACTTTCAGCTCGTCGAAGCTGCCTATGATTTATACGCGACACGGATTCGCGTGCTGCGCCGGGTTATCATCCCGCTGATCAAGCCCGGCATCGTCGCCGGTTCGATCCTGGTGTTTATCCCCTCTCTCGGCGCCTTCGTCACGCCACGTGTGCTCGGCGGCGGCAAAAACCTGATGCTGGGTAACCTGATCCAGCTGCAATTCGACCAGGGTCAAAACTGGCCGCTTGGCGCGGCGCTGTCGATTACGCTGCTGTTGATCGTCATGGTGACATTGCTGTTGTACGTGCGTAACGCGCAGCGAAGTGATGGTCAGAATGACTAGCGCGGTGCGACGTGGCAAGCTGTTTTCGATCTACAAGCTGCCCGGGTTTACCTTCATCGCGGTGGCCTGCTTCCTGATGCTGTATGCGCCGATCATGATCCTGGTTGTGCTACTCGTTCAATGCGGGCTCTTCGCTGGCCCTGTGGGAAGGCTTTTCGTGGCAATGGTATTATCAGCGCCTGGGAGAACGAAACGGTGCAGGATGCAACTCTGTTGTCGATCGTTATCGCGCTGCAGGCAGCGCTTATATTCGACAGTACTCGCGACTATGGCCGCGCTCGGCACCACGCGCACGCGCCCGTTTCGCGGGCAGACAGCGATATACACGATGATCAACCAGCCGCTGATGGTGCCCGAAATCGTCACCGCGGTGGCACTGTTGATCGTGTTTGCGTCGATCAAGCAGGCTACCGGCTACCAGGGATTGAGTTACCTCGTGATCGCGCATACGGCTTTCTGTATTCCTTTTGCCTACCTGCCGATTCGCGCGCGCCTGGAAGACATGGATCGTTCGCTGGAAACCGCGGCGGCTGATTTATACGCGACGCCCTGGCGTTGTTTTCGACGCGTAACTCTGCCACTATTGTGGCCCGGCATATTGGCCGGGGCCATGCTCGCCTTCGTGATTTCACTCGACGACGTGGTGATCACCGAATTTGTAAAATCGGCCGGACAGGACACTCTGCCGACTTTTATGCTGGGGCAATTGCGGCGCGTAATTACCCCGGAAATGAACGCTATCGCAAGCGCATTGCTGGCGGTATCGGTTTTAATGGTTTCACTGATTTTCTTGATTAATCGCAAGAAAACTTGAAAGAGCGCAGTATAAAAAAACATAGTTTGAGGACTAAACAGATGAAGCGAGTAATTAAAAAATCCATCGTCGCACTGGCGCTGGTAGCGATCTCGGGCAGCGCATCCGCCGCCGGAGAGCTGAACTTTTTTAACTGGGGCAACTATACCAACCCGGAACTGATTTCGAAGTTCGAAAAGGAATACGACGTCAAGGTAACGGTCACCGATTACGACTCCAATTCCGGGGCGCTGGCCAAGGTCAAGGCCGGCGGTCACGGTTTCGACATGGTGGTGCCGTCTGCCAACTACATGAAGATCTGGATTGATGAAGGCCTGCTGATGGAAACCCGCCCGGACAAGATGTCGAACTTCAAGCACGTCTCGCCCGAGTTTAACAACCCGAGCTGGGATCCGGGCCGCCGTTACTCGGTGCCCTGGCAATGGGGCAGCGTCGGCATGATCGTCGATACCTCGGTCTACAAGGGCAACATCAACACCGCCGCGATCTACCTCGACCCGCCGGATGAACTCAAGGGCAAGATCAACGTCGCGCCGGAAATGAACGACGTCATCAGCTCCGCCATCATGTACGTCGGTGGCGAGCCCTGCACCACCGACAAGGCCATTCTGCGCAAGGTGCGCGACAAGCTGGTTGCCGCCAAGAAGCACTGGTTGTCGATGGACTATGGCGTTATCGAGAAGTTTGCCGGACGTGACATGGCCGCTTCGCTCTACTGGAACGGTGCCGCTTTCAGGGCGCGCGAAAAGAACTCTGACGTGCGCTACGGCTACCCGCAGGAAGGCTTCGCGCTGTGGATGGATAGCGTCGTCGTGCTGAAGGATGCCAAGAACGCCGAAAACGCCAAGCTGTTCCAGAACTTCGTCATGCAGCCGGAAAACGCGGCGCTGATTTCGGCTTTTGCACGTTATGCAAATGGTATCTCCGGGTCCGATAAATACATGCCCGATGATATGAAAAATGCACCGGAAATCATCATCGATCCGAAACTGGCGGGGGCCGGCAAGTTCCTGCCTGCCTGTTCACCCGAGGCAACCAAGATGTACACCGCGATCTGGACCGAATTACAGAAGTAATTTCGACACAGCAAGCGTCAATCGGGGGTTGTCATGGCGGGTCCATGGCAACCCTTTTTTCGTTTCAAGCATACGTAGGTTCAAACCATGTCAGACATCATGCAAGGCTTCCCGTTTACGCGAGATCAACCTATACCCCACGATCAATGGGACCGGGCGCCCTGGAATCGCTGGACATTTCAGAACGTCAGGCAGTTTGTACCGACCACCGAAGTGTGGCGGGGTGACGGCGCGGTATGGGAATTTAGACGCAGACCCACCGACCTGGCGCAAATAGAATTTGATGACGCCGACGACAGCATCATGACCCTGCAAGGCTGGATCGATTCCAGCTACAGCGACGGCCTGCTGGTATTGCACGGCGGTGAGATCGTGTTCGAGCAATATCATAACAACATGACCGAACGGACCCTGCACCTGTCGCAGTCGATGTCGAAGTCTGTCGTGGCGGCGGTCGCCGGAATTCTGATCGGCCGGGGCCTGATCGATCCCACTGACCAGGTCACCCGCTACCTGCCCGAGCTTAAGGCGACCGCCTGGCGCGGCGCGAGCCTGCAGCAGGTCATGGACATGACCACCGGGGTCAGGTACATCGAAGACTACGAGGCGCTCGATTCCGATATCGCCGCTACCGATATTGCCAGCGGCTGGAAGCGACCAGTTCCCGGGACAGACGCACCGGCCTGTATCTGGGACCAGATTCTGACCCTGACCAAGCGCGTTCGTAAGCATGGAGAAAAATTCCAGTATCGATCGATCGAGACCGATGTGCTTGCGCACTGCCTGGAACGAGTAACGCAAACCCGCCTGGCCGACCTGGTCAGCCACGAAATCTGGCAACCACTCGGCTGCGAGGAAAGCGCCTGCTTCACTGTCGATCCTGCGGGCTACGCGCTCGCCTGCGGCGGTTTGAACGCGACGCTACGCGACTACGCCCGTTTTGGGCAGATGTTATTGCAACGGGGTAAAGTCAGAGACCGACAGCTGGTGCCCGCAGAATGGGTCGCAGACATCCACAACGCGGACCACAGCCTGTTCGGTGAACCCTATACGCAAGCGGCCCCGAACGGCGGCTATCGTAACCAGTTCTGGATCGAAGATGTCGACCGCCCGGGCTTCATGGCAAGAGGCGTTTTTGGCCAGTTGATTTACGTCGACCCCGGCGACGACATGGTCGTGGTCAAGCTTTCCAGCTGGCCGGAATTCACCTCGGTGTCGAGACTGAAAACCGCGCTGAACGCGATTCATGCCCTGGGCGAGTTTCTACACGGGTCGACCTCGAAAAAGTAAACAGGCGTTATTTCCTTGAAATCAGGGCTGACCCAGAATCCTCAGGCCCGGATAAGCAGATTACCTGGTAACAGTCTTATCTTGAGCATCGCCCTATCTTTCTACGGGCGTTAAGCTCCCGATTCGCCCGGCCGCGCCGAACCCGGTGCGGCAACTCGCGGCTTGCAGGTAACCGACAATACGTCGGGGCAACAACTTTTACGTTTTCGCAAATGCCAATTATCATCGCTGCGACAGGCCTGGGCTGGCTTGCCAATCTATAAACGCACTTTAGCAATGGGCCCTGCTCGAAACTCGCCCTTAATGCTGGAATGTTAAACCTGACCCTATACCTCCCTACTGTTTTCTTCGGCTCGCGCAAGGATCCGAACCGATGACTAGCCAGCAGCAATTCTTCTCCAATCAAGGTAAGCTTGCCGGGTACCAATTGTGGTGCGCAGACTTCCATAAGGGGGAGATTATGTCTGAAAAATATATTGTTGCTTGCGATGGAAGCTCCGCTTCCGAACGAGCGTTGAATTTTGCTGTAGCACATGCCAGGACGACAGGGGCGTCGATTCTAATCGCGCATGTTCTGGAGTGGTCACCTTATTCGTTCCTGACACCCGAAGAAATCGAAGAGCGGCACAAGCGCCGGGGCGAGGAGCTCGACCGCGCAAAAAAGGCCGTGGTAGACACTCTCGTCAAATCCGTATCGGATAAAGGCGTGGAGGTTGATTCGGTGATCAAGTACGGCCATGTCGCCGAGACGCTGGTCGACATCGCCGAAAAAGAGGGCGCGACACAAATGTTCGTCGGTCGCACGGGTCATAGCAGCATTGCCGCGCGGGTTTTTGGATCTGTCGCCGTGACCATGGCGCAAATTGCACCGGTGCCCTGCACCCTCGTGCCTTAACCAGAAAACAGGACATCAAAAATGCAAAACAAAAAAATTATTGCGGGCGTCACCGCGATCGGGCTGGCATTTCTATCAATCCCCGCCTTAGCGCAATCGATCGACGATAGCGTTAATCAGATATTCTCCAGCGCAACAGGCTGGTTTGTAAGCTTTATCTTTAGCCCTTTTCCGGGCACTAGCTTCCCCTGGATAGTGGGCTGGCTGGTCGTAGCAGCGACGATTTTCACCTTCTACTTCTTCTTTATCCAGTTTAGAGCATTCCCCCATTCAATCTCGCTGGTCAAGGGGGACTATTCGGATCCCAACGACGCGGGCGAAGTCAGTCACTTCCAGGCTTTGGCAACGGCGCTTTCCGGAACCGTCGGTCTGGGTAACATCGCCGGTGTCGCCGTGGCGGTAGGCATTGGCGGTCCAGGCGCAACATTCTGGATGATACTGGCGGGTCTGATGGGAATGGCTTCGAAGTTTACGGAATGTACCCTCGGGGTCAAATACCGTAACGAATACGAAGACGGCACGGTTTCCGGTGGCCCAATGTACTACCTGACCAAGGGTTTCGCCGAGCGCGGGCTGCCGGGCGGTAGATTCCTGGCCATACTGTTTTCGGTATTTTGTATCCTGGGCGCGCTCGGTGGCGGCAACATGTTTCAGGCCAATCAGGCCCATCAACAGATATCAGGGATTTTAGGCGGCTATCCCGGCTGGATCACCGGTGTGATTTTTGCCGTAGTTGTTTTCGCGGTTATCGTCGGCGGTTTGAAATCGATCGCCAGGGTCACCGAAAAAGTCGTGCCTTTTATGGGCGTCATGTACGTGGCCGCAGCCCTGATTATCATTATCGTCAATGCCGACAAGATAGGCTGGGCATTTGGACAGATTTTTACCGGCGCCTTTACCGGGCTGGGCGTGGCCGGGGGTATGGTTGGCGCACTGATCCAGGGCTTCAAACGAGCCGCGTTCTCGAACGAGGCGGGCGTTGGTTCTGCGGCCATAGCTCACTCCGCCGTGCGCACCAAGGAACCGATCACGGAGGGCTTTGTTTCGTTGCTTGAGCCGTTTATCGATACCGTGGTGATATGCACCATGACCGCGCTGGTTATCATTATTACCGGTCAGCTGACCATCGATGCGACTACCGGCAATTACATCACCGAGGGCGGTCGCATCGTCACCGCTTCCGGTGCATCGGGCGTTGGTCTGACCTCCGCTGCATTCGAAAGCGCATTCAGCTGGTTCCCCTATGTGCTGGCGGTTGCGGTAGTGCTGTTTGCCTTTTCAACCATGATCTCCTGGTCATATTATGGCCTCAAGGCCTGGACCTATCTGTTTGGAGAAGGCAAGAACAAGGAAATTACTTTCAAGGTGATTTTCTGCATTTTCGTCATTATCGGCGCCGCGGCAAACCTGGGCCCGGTCATTGACTTTTCCGATGCGGCTATTTTCGCCATGGCGGTTGTCAATATCATCGGTCTCTACTGTCTCATGCCTATTGTGAAACGAGAACTCAATAGCTATCTCGAGCGACTCGATAGCGGCGCCATCAAGAAGTTCAAGTAGCAGATTGTCGGCTATGTGCCGGGCGCTTCGCGCCCGGCACTTTCGTTGTTACAGGTCCAGGTCTATCTTTCCAACGTCAACGGGTTTACGCCCTTTCCCGTTGCTGTTCCGCTCGGCTCACGATCCTGTAGAGAATGCAGAAATGTTGGGCAATTTCTCGCATCTAACACGCCCTCGTTGTTTACTCGATTAGTTAACTGCCATCCGGATTAAAGCCGGCCAAAGACCGGTGCTTCGGATTCAGCAAGGTCCTCGAAATCCACGATAGTTGTTTTTTCGGCTAAACTGTTTAACTAATAGAGTTCACTTTTATTTATGCAAAATAACAGCCTGGCAGCACAACGAAGCACACACCGGTTTAAGGTGGCTGCATATCTGATGAAACTGACTTACAAAATACTTGCCCTGGTGTTGCTGGTATCCACCGTTCAGGCGGCTTCCATAACGACTATTCAATTGTCGAACCGTCCAGCCGCGGAAATCATTCCCATCGTCAAACCGATGCTGGGCGCTGATGACGCGATTACGGGGCAGGGTTTCAAAATTTTTCTGCGCTCGTCACCGCAAACACTGGCTCAGATAAAGGAGATGATCGATGTGCTGGATATTGCCTCGAAAGTACTGCAGATATCGGTTTTCCAGGGCAGCACCCGGGGGCTCAGCGCCCTGGGTATCGGCGGCAATATTCAAATCGAAGGCGGCGCTGCCAGTGTCGACATTGGAACCAGGAGAGAGCAAACCGGTGATGCCGGCGGCAGCATCACTTACAGTACTCAAAATGGTAGTGGCAACCTCAACAGCAGCAGTACCCGCATGCGTCTGCAAGACAATCCGATTCACCAGATACGCGTGACCGAAGGCACCGAGGCCTATATCGAAACCGGCGAACAAATTCCCTATTTCTCAGGCAGCAACTGGATCGTTCCCGAAACGCTTGCAGGCGGTATCGAATACAAGGATGTGACTACCGGCTTCTACGTGCTGCCGCGTATCCACGGCGACAACGTCACTCTGCAGGTTAGTCCGTTCAAGAATTCACAGGCTAATACAGGTGGTGGCAACATCGAAACCCAGCAGGCCAAAACCACCATAAGTGGACGCATCGGAGAATGGGTGCTGATCGGCGGCGTCAGCGAGCAACTCAAGCGTGAGCAAAGCGGCACTGGCAGCTACAGCTCGACGCAAAGCCGCAGCAATCAAAGCATCTGGATCAAGGCAGACCTGGTTCGATAAACCGCGACCTGGTGGTAACAGGACTCGCGACCGTTTCCCCGTTGAATAAGGCTAAATGGCTGTTCCCGCTATTCGTTATTACGTTATTAGGTCGGAATAAGCTGGTGTGACGGGCTCGGGTCTTACCGGCAATCGTGTCGGTCACACCGATTCTATTTTCAGTTTTACTATCGCTTTATCAGTACGCTTATCGACGCTGAATTTATAGCCTTGTTCAATCATACTTTCGCCGTATTCCGGAATATGACCGAGCTGGTTCATTACCAGCCCGCCAATCGTGTATGAGACCTTGGTGTTCAAATTTATTTCCAGCAGGTCATTTACTTCGGATACGGACAATCGTGAATCGACCAGGTAAGAATCGTCGTCGAGTGTCTCGAATACTTTTTTCCTGCGCGGCAGGTACTCCTCGAAATCGTAACCGACATCGATATCGCCGACTACCTCCTCGATAATGTCTTCCATGGTAATAATGCCGGTCGCCGAACCGTACTCATCGACGACAATTGCCATATGATCTTCCCGCTGGCGTAAAATCGGCAGCAGTTCATCGATGGTTTGAAGCTGCAACACATACTGTGCAGGCTTGATCAAATCCTCCAGTTTTTTCTGGGTTGTAGATTTTTCCATCAAGTCCCAGGTGGTCAGCGTTACGATACCGATAATATTGCTGATATTTCCCTTGTACACCGGCAAGCGGTTATAGCCTTTACGCCGGACCGTCGCGATTGCTCTCAATATCCCGCGAACGTGACTAATGGCCGTCACGTCGGATATGGGGATCATCGCTTCACCCACGGTTGTATCGCAGAACCGTATAACCCGGCGTATACGGCCCCGGTCGAAGGCGTCGATCGAAGACGTTCGCTCAGCCATCTCGACCACCGAACGAATCTGCTCGCGCGTCATAAACAGGTTTTGTTCGACTTTTCCACCACCCAGCAGCCGAGCCAGCAGTCGTGCAATACGCGAAAAAACAAAAACGATCGGATAAAAAAGCATCGAAAATATTTTTAGGGGATATATGGCAATGGGCGCGATTACATCGGATTTTTGTTGAAAAATACTCTTCGGGACGATCTCCCCGAGAATCAACAGAACCGGGGTAAATACCAGGAACGCGTAAAAGTCTCCGCGCTCGCCAAACAGGCCGATAAACAAAACGGTGACCAGGCTGGTGAGTGCGACGGTAGCTATATTGGTGCCTACCAGGGTCGTGCCCAGCATAATGTCCGGGGTCTTGAATAATTCGAGGACTTCCCTGGCGCCGCGGTGGCCCTGGTTTGCCTTGGCGGTCAGCCTGACCTTGTCCGAATTAACCAGCGCGATTTCCGAGCCGGAGAAGAAACCCTTGATCAGCAACAAGACAACAATTCCGAAAATTAGCCACAGGATGGTCATGACGCTTTCTCCACCATGTCTGTCTCGTCTTCCGGTTCGTACTCGATCGAATCATCGACGTCTTCCGGAGTGTCATCGATTTCTGCTCGGGTTTCCGCCCGCGGATCGATTTCTTTTTCAGCCTGAACAACACCTTCTTTCTGGTCGAAGTCTTCAGGGTCGACCCCCTTGGCCACCCGCACCTGCGAAATTCGGTGATCGTCCATTTCCAGGATCTGGATAATGATGTCTTCGAACTCCACCTTGTCGCCTTTACGCGGCAAGCGATCTAACAGGCGAAAGGCAAACCCCGCGACTGTCGTCATCCGCGGGTCTTCAATGCCAAAGTTGGTCAAATTATCGAATTCGTTTAATTTCATATCACCGGGCACTTCGTAAATGTTGTTGTCTTTTTCTTCGTAATACCCGGCGGTAGCGCGCGAACCGCCACTGATATCGCCAAAGATGAAATTCAATACCCCACGCATGGTGATAAATCCCTCTACCCCGCCAAATTCATTCAGGCAAACTGCGGCACGCACCTCGTTCACCTGAAAGAAATCGAACATTTCATCGACTTTTTTAGTCAATGGCACGACCACGGGCGGATGCAGAATATCTTCATGCCGCAGTTCCGTCTGATCTACATCATCGAGCACCAGGCGCAAAATATCTTCGGCATGCACAAAGCCGACGATGTTGTCTCGATGGGTTTTAAAAACCGGTACCCGGGGGTGCCGATAGGCGACGAATTTTTCGATGATCTCCGGGACGCTCATTTCGACGTTGAGAAATGCCATTTGCGTTCGCGGCGTCATGACCTCGACAATCTCGGTTTCGTTGGCTTCCAGCAAGTTATAGATGAGCGCCCGTTCGGTGGCGTCCAGCTCACCTTCTTCCGACACCTGTTCCACCAGGGTCAGAAACTCGTCGACCTGCAAAATATTGTCCGCGGCTTTCACTTCACCGACGATTCGCGTCGTGATCCAGTCAGCGATGCCTCGAATTGCCCAGCGTATCGGCGAAATCAGGTTTATCCAGAGCGCAAGGGGTACCGCAACGATGCGCGTGCTGTATCTCATCGGGTTGGATACCGCAATGGTTTTCGGGGTGACCTCACCGAAAAGCAGCAATAGCGGCACCATCACCAGCAGGTTGATCATGACCACCCTGTCTATCGGGTACAGCGTAACCAGGATTGACGCCATGTTTGCCGCGGCTGCAATATTGACCAGCTCGTTGCCGCTCAATATCGAAATGATCAGCTTTCTTGGCTGGTCCAGCAGCTCGTGGATGGTTTCGGAGCGGGGGTTTTGCTCCTTGCGAAGCTGTTGTAAATCTAGTCGGGAGAGAGAAAAAAGAGCGGTTTCAGAGCTTGAAAAGAAGGCCGAACAAAGTAGCAGGCAAAACTGTAGCGCCAACCGGATAATCATGTCCAGTTCGGATAGCAGTGCGACGTCGAACGCGAAATACTCGATCACCGACTGCCAGTACAGATTCAGGTGGTGCAGCAATTGTTCCATTGTAATTTTGACTTATTGACTGGCCAAGGGGGTGCTCACTCATTTAAGCAGCATGCTCCTCAAGATTGAAACAGCATCAATATCTCTCAATATAGCTTTGATTTCAATAAAAAATGTACATCATGATATGAACTCTCGATATGTGAACCAGTATTTGTAGTAAACATTACATCAATCCGCATCGGTCAACTCTTTGATTTAGATATCCTGTCCGGATTCTGACGAGAGTTATCCACTAACTGCAAATATCTGAAAAAGTGGCTCATTCGGGCGTGTAATTCAACCCACTACAGATGGATCGAAATCGACAATCCGGGAGAGCTTGTAGAATCCATCATGGGAAAAACCCCTGACTTTGAGCTTAGCGCGGGGTTGAAAACGACACAAAGTCATTGAAATAATGGTGGTTATGACCGTATCCCCGTAATTCGATAAACCGCGACCCGGTGGGAACAGGACTCTCGATTATATCCCCGTTGAGCGATATGACAGGGCAAGCCTGCGGTAACCGGGGTAAGACCAGCCTGACCTCGTTATTGCTGCGATTAAGCCCCGATTCGAAAAGGGCCCCATCCATTACGAGTGATTTGCACTAAACGCCTGCACAAGAATTAAGAGCCTATCTCTCCTGAGCCATGCCGCGCAAAATTGAAACTTCATCGCCATCACGGTCAAAATCGAGCGCAATTTTATTTATTTCAATTATCAATTCCGAATTTTTCGGTACATTACGGTCGAGAATAAAGTTTTTCACAAGAACAAATTCACCGCTGAGTGCTGCCTCGCTTCCAGCGTGACCAGTGTCATATTTTGCCAGCACTTCAATTTCCGGTTTGTTAATATTTAATTTAGTCAGCCAGAGATGTTCATTGAAGTAGCTCATGACTATTTGGCTGATTCGTAATGTCAGTAATCCCGGCGAATTGATCGCTCCAAGCTCTCCGCGCAGGGAAAAGTTGCCCGGGTCAGACCCGACAAATTTAATTGATGATGAAACATCAACGTTTTCACAGGAATATAATTCTTTAAGATTCTGCTTTAGCGCGATCTCAATCTCGGATCGTATGTGATTTGTCAGGGTTTCATAATAAATTGCCACAAAATGTAAATTTTGCTCAATAGCAAGTTTTAGTCTTTCAGCTTCCGCACCAAGCTCATCAATTAATATATTTGCATTGATATGGGCTTGCTTGGCACTGGCAAATTTCTCTTCCTGTATTATCGATTCCACAAGTTCATAATGCTTTTTTGCAAGTGCAATATACTTTTGCTGCAGGTCAGATGCAGAATCCTGGAACTTTCGACCCAATGGGGATTTTGCAATGTTAACAAAAAATGTAGCGGCGCAATGCGCAATACATTTCTTGATTTGTTCTTCTGAAATTCTGTCGCTGGGGCATATTCTGACAGACCCAACATGGTATTTTCTGACCTGCGTAGTATGCGGCCCCCAGGAAGTGGCTCCCTCGCAAATCTCACCAAACATGCTGCCCAGCGGTTTAAGCCGATCGAGATCGATAAGTTCAAATGGATTTTCGATCGAGAATTCCGTGGTTTCGAGGCCAGCGACCCCAACTAATTCCTGGATACAGGGTTCGATTATCGAAAACCACTCCAGATAGATGTTGGAACTCTTTTCCGTAAGCGGGATGGCTCCAGACTCGATCGATGCGGAGTCGATTTCTCCCTCTAACAGGCTGTCGACTTTTTTCGCGATACAGGTAAAAAAATCAGTTGCATCCGTGTTCAGCAACTTTTCAGCGATTTCTAGTTCACGAGAAATTTTTTCGTTACAGGTATTTTTTGCATATTCAACCAGTAACTCCTCCTTGGTATCGCAGTCCGTTGCGGACGTTATGATTGAATTATCATAGTCAAGTTCAAACATGAACTCATCGCACAGACCATTTACAATTAAAAATTGCTGCAATGCAGAGATATCAGTGTTTACAGGATTCAGCGTGAGTTTTATATTAAAGTAGGTCGAGTTAGTGCGGAGGTCGTGTTGATACTCCAGTAGTGTCTCGTCTGAAATGTGTGCATTTGCTTTCAGCGTTACTTCGCGCAGTTCAGGAACGACTTTACTTGTTTTTGACGATTTAGATAACGTCAAGAAACGATGCAGGGCCATGGCGTGTGTCTCACTCCAGACTGTATATCACAGCTGATTATATTATTATCCGAGCAGGAACGCGGTATTTCACCGGGCAAACGCTCTGGTTGCATCGTATAGCCATTGGGCCAGGAGTTCAAATAACCGGGGCGTATTCTCATCGGGCCGTAGTGCAATTCTGTGGCATTGACCGTAATGTCAGTAGATACCAACTCCTTTTGTCAGTTTACGCGTCATGCCCGAAATCCCAATACACCTAATTTCTATGCTTGCGCTTAAATGGCTGTTTTTAATATAGAAGCTAGTGGCTACGCCCTGATTTGAACTGGGCACCGCATCATTATGAACATGGCGAGGCAATTGCTTTTTCTTATTTATCAATAGCATATCGGGGCACCCGTTGCATACGATTCACCAGCGAGCACAGCAATACATAACTAATTCCCGCAAATTTCCCACATCGAATATGATTTGCCGTATTCGTGGTTGTTTAAATCCATTTCAGAATCAAACACCAGAATCCTGATACTCTCTGCAGAGGGTAAATCACGACCAATCCCTTTATAATCAGGTTTTCACCTAGATGCTGTCGAAATATCGATGAACCATCCCACGTATCCACGCCGCCTTGAAATGACGCTGGAAGATCGGTTGACGCTGCAACAAGGCTGGGTATACCTGACCGGCATGCAGGCACTGGTACGATTGCCCCTGCAACAGCGATACAACGATAATCTTCGGGGTTTTGATACCGGCGGATTCATTTCCGGTTACCGCGGCTCGCCGATGGGACGTTACGATATGGAACTGTGGCGCGCCGGTGAACTGCTCAAGGAAAATAACATCGTATTCGTCCCGGGTGTCAACGAGGAACTCGCGGCGACCGCGGCCTGGGGCACCCAGTATCTCGAAGACCAGGAGATGGCCAGGGTCGACGGGGTTTTTTCCATCTGGTACGGCAAGGGTCCCGGCGTCGATCGCGCGCTGGATGCTTTGCGCCATGCCAATCATTCGGGTACCTCCAGACACGGTGGCATACTCGCGCTTGCGGGCGACGATCACGCTGCGAGGTCGTCGACCGTGGTCAATTTTTCGGACATCAATTTCGTCTCTGCGGGTATTCCGGTGCTCTACCCCGCCAATGCACAGGATGTACTCGATTTCGGGCTGCATGGAATCGCGATGAGTCGCTACAGTGGATGCGTGGTCGGCATGAAACTGGTGACCGACGTCATCGAAGGCGGTCGCTCGGTGGAGGTAACCCAGAATCTGCCCGCAATCGAGCTGCCCGAGCAACAACCACTGGAAGCGGTGGGCTGGGCGCCGCTGGTGCGGGAACAGCGACTGTTCGATATCCGCCTGCCGGATGCGGTCTGTTATGCCAGGTTGAACGGTCTGGACAGGGTGATACACGAGAATCCCGATGCCCGCATCGGCATTGTTACGGCGGGCAAGGCTTACCAGGATGTCGAACAGGGATTACGCCAGGGCGGTTATCGCGATGGCAGGCTGGGTTCGGTCGCGCTTTCGATACTGAAACTGGGACTGATCTGGCCGATCGATCCCGAAGCTATTAGGGCGTTTTGCCAAAATATCGATATGCTGATCGTGGTCGAGGAAAAAAGGCCGCTCATCGAAGACCAGCTGCGCAGCATTCTTTACGAGCAGGCCAACCAGCCAGTGATTATCGGCAAACGCTTCGCCAACGGCGAGCCTGCATTTCCGTCCGCTGACGAAATTACCCCGGACCAGGTCTTGGCCATCATCACCCGCGTCGCCCACGAACATGATCCGGATTGCGGCCTGTCGACGCCGCAGCGCCGAGATTTACTGTCCGCGGTTGCGCAGGTCACAACCCGCGTGCCTTCCTATTGCCCGGGCTGCCCGCATGGACGTTCGACCCAGGTTATCGATGGCTCACGCGCGCTTGGCGGCATCGGCTGCCACTCCATGGCGGTGCTGATCGACCCGGTCAAGACCAGTTTCTTTTCACAGATGGGTGGCGAGGGCGCGATGTGGATCGGACAATCGCCCTTTACCGATGAAAAGCATGTATTCACCAATATGGGCGACGGCACCTATTTCCATTCCGGGATTCTGGCGATAAGGGCAGCGGTGGCGGCTAACATTCCGATTACCTACAAGCTGCTTTACAACGGCTTCGTTTCAATGACCGGCGGGCAGGTTCTCGATGGCGAAATCAGTGTCCCGCGGATGATCGAGCAATTACACGCGGAAGGCGTCGGCAAGATCTGCCTGGTCAGCGACGAGCCGGCACAGTATTCCAACCACCGTTTTCCCGCCAGTACCAGCGTCCACCCGAGGGAAGAATTCGTCTTCCTGGAAAAGCAACTACGCGACTACCCGGGAGTTTCGGTACTGCTGTTTGATCAACCCTGTGCCACCGAAAGACGGCGCCTGCGCAAACGCGGGCAATGGGCCGAACCCGACGAACGCGTATTCATCAACAGCGAGGTATGCGAAGGCTGTGGCGATTGTTCGACCATTTCGGGATGCATGGCGATCGAACCGCTGGAAACCCCGCTGGGACGAAAACGCCGGATCAACCAGTCGAGCTGTAACAAGGACTTTTCATGCCTGGAAGGATTTTGTCCGGCACTGGTGACGGTCACGGGTGCGACTCCGCGGAAACACAATCGAGAATTGTCATTCGATACAGGCGCGGTATCGATTCCCGAGCCGCAACTGCCGGCGATCAACGGCTCTTACGCGGTGCTGGTTGCCGGCATCGGTGGCGCCGGTGTGGTGACCGTCGGGCAGACACTCGCACTGGCCGCTCACCTCGATGGCGGATACAGCTCCAACCTCGACGTCACCGGGCTGGCGCAGAAGTACGGTGCGGTACATTCGCATATCAAGATAGCGAGGTACGCCGATAACCTGTTAGCAACGCGAGTGGCGGCGGCAGAAGCGGATGCGTTAATCGGTTGCGATATTGTCGTCGCCGCAACCGATGAATCGCTCAAGCGAGCCAATGCGGAAACCGGTCGCGCGGTGGTCGATACCATGCTGGTGCCGACCAGCGATTTTTCACGCAATCCCGACTGGCAACTGGACAGAACGCAAATGCTCAAACGTATCGACGCCGTATTCCAGCAGCGTGTCGAATATTTCGAGGTGCAAAGAATCGCACAAGCCCTGTTGGGTGACGCGATTTACGCCAACACGATGTTGCTGGGCGCATCCTGGCAGCAAGGCGCGTTGCCGCTTTCGAAGCCCGCCTTGCTGCGTGCGATCGAGTTAAACGGTGTAGCGGTGGAAACCAACATCGAAGCCTTCGAACTGGGTCGTCTGCTGATACATGATCGGGCATGCATCGAGTCCGTTCTGCAGCAGGCGATGACAGAAACCGGCAATGCCCAGGTCGAAAATCAAGCTCCCGAAAAGCTGCTCGATGACAGGAAAACCAGGCTGGTGGCATATCAGGACGAAGCCTATGCGGAACGCTATGCGCGATCTATCGAGCGCCTTGCACATCGTTGCCGGGCGATGGGCCGTGGCGAGGAACTGGTTGCGGCCGCCACAAGCTACTATTACAAACTGCTGGCCTTCAAGGATGGCTGGGAAATTGCCAGGCTCCACTCGGATCAGAAATTCTCCAGCGCCTTAAGCGAGTCCTTCGACGGGGAAGCGAAGCTCAAGTTTTATATCGGTTCCTGGCCATTTGCCAGGCGTAATTCTCACACTGGTGAGATCACCAAGCGAGTGGTTGGCGCCTGGCTGCAACGACTATTCAAACTCATGGCTCCACTGCGTTTTTTGCGCGGAAGTCTGCTCGACCCGTTTCGTTATAGCGACGAGGGGAAACTGGCCAGACAGTTAATTGAACAATACGAGGACGATATGCAACTGGTGCATGACAGACTGACCGAAAGCAATATCGGCAGCGCAATTCGACTACTCAGCCTGCCGGAACATATTCGCGGATTCGGTCATGTGCGTGTACGCCATGTCCAGGCCTTATCCAGCGAGCGCGAAATCCTGCTCAATGCCCTGCAAGCTGGTCGCTAGCGGGCACGAGAGATAGTAATCGAAGGGGTCAGTGTCGATTGAACTGAAACTATCAATCGACACTGACCGCCTTGATTCGAATAGGTATACCGTTCCCGAAATTGTATACTGTCACCGGATTTAACAACAATAACCTGCGGAGTTTAACTGTTGGACCTGCTAACCCAGGGTGTGCTGGGCGGCGCGCTGGCGCTGTCGCTCGCCAACGAAAAAGAATCGCGAATCGCAGCAGCAACAGGATTTGCTGCCGCGTTACTGGCTGATGCCGATATTTTGATAAGCGCGAGCGACGATCCGCTGCTGAACGTCGAATTTCACCGACACTTTACCCACGCGTTGATATTCATCCCGGTCGGCGCGCTGGTCGCGGCGCTGCTGCTCTGGCCATTGCTGCGCAAACGCCTCGGTTTTAAAAGAATTTACTGGTACGCATTGCTGGGTTATGCCACCAGCGGATTGCTTGATGCCTGCACCAGTTATGGCACCCATCTGCTGTGGCCGTTCAGCGACACGCGTATCGCCTGGAGCATCATCGCAATCATCGATCCGATATTTTCACTGGTATTGGTGATAGGGCTTATTCTGGGATTCAAGTACTGCAAACCAGTTCCCGCCCGCGTCGGACTGACGCTGGCCGGTGCATATCTGCTACTCGGCCTGTGGCAGCATCAAACCGCACTGCAGTCCGCGATCGAACTCGCCGCACAGCGTGGGCACAAGGTAGCACGCATTATCGTCAAACCAACGCTGGCAAACCTGGTCCTGTGGCGCTCGGTATACCAGAGCAACGATATGTTCTACGTCGACGCGATCCGGATCAGCCCGGGTCCGAACCGAGTCTACCCCGGAGGCTCCGCGCGGGCATTCGACCTGGAGCGAGAGTTTCCGAAACTCACAGGGGAATCGGTTCTGTCACGCGATATCGCGCGATTCTCCAGGCTTGCCAACGGCTACGTAGTTCCTGATCCCGGCCGTGACAACGTGTTAATCGATATCCGCTACTCGATGCTGCCAACTGGCATCACCCCGATGTGGGGCATCGATCTGAACGTGGCGACCACTGCGCAACACGCACAATTCGAGATTTATCGCGATCGGCCCAACAATGCCCGAGACTTATTTCTCGCCATGCTGCTGGGGCGTGATTTGCCGAATTAATTCGTTGGTTCAGTATCGCAGTGCGCGTATTGCTGTTGTAAACAGGTAATGGCCGTCGGGTTACAAAAAGCAATGGTAACTGCGCTCGGATTGGAACCGCCTCAATAGCCTTGAGATTTTCGTCTGCCGAATCGAAGGGGTCAGTGTCGATTGAACTGAAACCATCAATCGACACTGACCCCCTAGATTGTTCACCCGGGCTTCCAACTCCTGTATTCGCTTTTGTTCTCCGGTCAGCGCCTTACTCATCGGAGTGCCACCACCACGCTCTAGCTTCAACTGTTGAACCCAGCGCCGAAGTGCTGTCTCACCGATATCGAATGACCGGCCAGCTTCTGGGCTGGAGTACCCCTGATCCAGCACCAGGCACGCTGCCTCATGTTTATATTCTGTAGAAAAAGATCGCCGCTGTCTTTTCATTGAACACCTCACGTACGGCGGCAATTTTACCACCTATGTTGGTGTCCGGAATCATTAGACCACTACAAATTGCCTTGTTATTTACTCTTTTAAAGCTGGGTGTTTTCTCCAAAGGAGACGCCCAATTGAACTTTCTGAGCTTCTCGATTCGGCCAGTTTCGGACGCTGATCATTTTTTTCTTTGTCAGAGTAACTGCAGTCTAATTAGATGTGTTTGCGCGGCATCCGCAAGTAATTGCGTCGTCGAAATGAACCAATAATTTCCTCTTCAATGGACAGGTACTAGTGTCTAATTTGCGATCGGCTGATTTCGCTAGTGTCAGTTAAAAAAACCATATTGATCCTTTCGGAAAGACCTTTTACGAATATCTGGAAACACGTGTACTCCTATCGTAAGGGACTTATCGTCAAAATGTTGCAAGGTAACTGCTGCTCGATGATCGCGCTCAAGATTTGTAAAGTTCTCTAGCGGAAAGGCAAAACTATGAAGTGTAAAAGTCGAATTTCGGTTCATGCGATATCCTTCCTCCCCGATAGATAACCTAACTCTCACCTGTTTTTGGTTGAAGTCCGGTTCTGCTACGCCAATTTCAATTTGGTAGCGAAATCCTTCAAATTCGATGAAACTCATTTCCTCATTTATTTGTTTATAAATCTCCTTGTTGTTGGTGATGTCAGAATCACCTAGCTGGTCCAAAATAGAATGTCTTGGCCATTTGTATTCAGTATTAATGCCATCAAAAAAATTTAATGGAATCCGAATATCTATCCTGACACCATACGGATCGATCTGCTGGAGTTGTTCATTTAATACACTCTTTGCAGCGATTTCTAAGCGTTTAATATAGTCATTTCGGCTCTCTATAATAATGCCTCTATTTATGGCTGAGTCTTCAGCGTGTATTTCTAATATCTTCCGTTTTAGTTGATGAAATAATGGCTGAAAATTCAAAAAACTTGCGAAGTTTCTTGCTAAGAGTTCTAATCTTGTTGTCAGAGCGTCTAGCTTGACTGGATCATCAGTTTCACTAATTTGGTCGACAAAATCAGTAAAAAGAGACGCAAACATTTGTCGCCGAAATGAAGTCTCGGCCTCCGCGCTTCTGCCCATGCGCTCCAACTGTTGTTCGTAAGAGTTGTATTCGGCTATGATCCTTTCTCCGTAGATTCCAACTACAGCAAGGGTAATAGGAACAACCACGGTTATAACAATTTTGAGAATGACATCCCCAGCATCTCTTTTAGTCTCTGCCATAACTTTTCTTCCAGTTCTTAGTTTTTACTAAAAAAACCTTACTAATCTACCGAATTACTCCGTATGTAACCATCCCCAAATTAGTGACATGTATAATTAGATTTGACCGTACCCCCGTAATTCGAGCCACCCTGTATGTGGGATTTCCCTATAATTCTGACCCTGGGAGGTCCCAAAATGAAGCGCAAACGTTATACAGAAGAAAAGATTATTTCGATCCTGAAGGAGCATGAAGCAGGTGCCTCGGTCCCAGACATGGCTCGACGATATGGCATTGCCGAGAACACGATTTATCGCTGGAAGTCAAAGTTCGGCGGGATGGAAGTGTCCGAGGCCAAGCGACTGCGTGAGCTGGAACAGGAGAATGCCAAGCTCAAACGCCTGCTCGGCGAAGCCGAACTCGACAAGGCTGCATTGAAGGAGCTCGTCGAGGGAAAGTGGTAACGGCCGCGCATCGACGTCGGGCCGTGGAACACCTCAAAAAACGTCGATACAGTGAGCGCCGTGCTTGCCGGCTGGTGGGGTTCAGCCGATCTGCGTCCTGGCGCCCATTGAAAGTGCGGCAGGACGAACCACTGAAATCACGATTAAAGACACTGGCAGAACGCTATCCTCGCTACGGTTATCCGACGCTGCACGACATGCTCAAGACAGAAGGCCTGGTCATTAATCCAAAGCGTACCTACCGGCTATATCGAGAAGAGGGCCTTCAGGTTCGCACCAAGCGCCGCAAGAAGCTCATCAGGCCGCGAACCCCCATGCTGATACCCGATTGCCTGAACCAGCGTTGGTCGATGGATTTTGTCTCGGATCAGCTCGCGAATGGTCGCCGTTTTAGAGTGTTGAACATTGTCGATGACTACTCGCGCGAGATCGTACTGCAGGTTGTCGACTTTTCGATCTCTGGCGATCGGGTTGCCCGTGAACTGGATCGACTAGAGCGTCAGCTACCGAAGACGATTGTCTGCGACAACGGCCCGGAGTTTACCAGCAAGGCAATGTTCTTCTGGGCGAAGAAAACGGGCACCAGGTTACATTTCATTCAACCTGGAAAGCCGACACAAAATGCATTCGTCGAATCGTTCAATGGCAAGTTCAGGGATTATTGTTTAAACCTTCACTGGTTTGCCAGCCTGGTCGATGCCCGCTCAATCATCGAGAGCTGGCAAAGACATTTCAATCACGTCAGACCACATCGTTCATTGGGTCGAATACCGCCTGCGGTGTTCGCTAAGCGAGTTGCCTGATATGATTAAATTCCCACATCAGACGTGGCTTACATTAAGGGGTACGGTC
>CAVYHN010000008.1:0-80270 GCA_963768295.1 uncultured Gammaproteobacteria bacterium
TGGCTGGCCTGGGACATCCACCTTTATGGACTCACCGGAATTGTCATCGCTGAGGTCGTTTTCACATTTCCGCCGGCGTTTATGATATTGCTGGTGGCACTTTCAATACGGATGCCCGGCTATATGAAGCGTCGGAAAACTCTGGGGGCCGGTAAAATCCGGACTTTCTTTATGGTGACCATTCCCAGCATCAAATTCGGCCTGTTAAGCGCTGTGTTTGTGGCCTTTACCCTGTCTTTCACTGACTTTGGTGCGCCAAAAGTTGTCGGCGGGCAGTTTAATATCCTGGCAGTGGATATCTACAAACAGGTCATCGGGCAGCAGAATTTCGGGATGGGAGCTACGGTGAGCATTATTTTGCTGATACCGACGGTCTTGGCCTTTATTGCGGATCGGATCGTACAGCGTCGCGCCACGGCAATTGTGACGGCGCGCAGCGTGCCCTACGTGCCGAAGGCCAACCCGTTACGGGACCGATTTTTCGGCGGCTTGTCGACCTTGATCGCCACGTTTATCCTGTTGATGGTTTTCATGGCGGGCGTGGCTTCGCTGGTAAAAATATGGCCATACGCCTTCACTAACCCGCGCGGGCTGGCCTTCGCTGATAGGACAGCACCCGGATTACATCGTAACCCAGCTGCAGGCGTTCAAACAGGGCACGCGGGCTAATGATACCGGCCGGATGATGCGTAACGTTTCCGCGCGCATGTCGGACATGGAAATGAAAGTGGTTGCTGCCTATATTGCGGGAATCAAGTAATACCGCTGGTGATTTTATTCAGCAGCGGTTAACCCGACTGGGGATACGCTGTGATTAAACTATTTGCGGTAAATCAGGTCACTAGGTGAGCGATATATTTCAGGAGAATTATTATGATTAAGCGTTGGCTTATGGGTATTGTTGCCCTGATGCTCGTTTCGGGTAACGCGCTTGCGCAATCGGCCTTTGTCGATGGCACCGATTACCAGACTATTTCACCTGCGGTCAAGACTGCGCAGCCCGACAAGGTCGTCGTGACCGAAATCTTCTGGTACGGTTGTCCGCACTGTTTTCGTTTCGAACCTTATGTCGAACGCTGGTCAGCCAGTCTGCCAGACGGAGTGGTTTTCGAGCAGGTGCCTTCTTCCCTGAATCCCCGCTGGACCGAACACGCGCGCGCCTTTTACGCCTTCAAAATGATGAACGTCCTCGATCAAACGCACAAGGCGCTGTTCGACGCGATCCATCTCAAGCGCCAACGCTTGACCAGCCTCGATACACTCGCCGAATTCGTGTCGGATCTGGGCCTTGATGAAAAGCTGTTTCGCGAAAATTACTTTTCCTTCCCGGTTGAAACCCAGATTCGCAAGAATATTCAGAAAGAAAAGAAATATGGGCATCGCGGCGTGCCGGCGATAATCGTCAATGGCAAATACCTGGTATCAGCCTCGCTTGCCGGCAGCAACGAGCGCATGATCGAAATCATGAACTACCTGGTAACGCAGGAACTGTCGCAATAGGCAATACAGCTTGCGCGTCGCTAGCTGGTGCCCCAGCTGAATCGCGCAATCGCAATGTTACCCTTGCCGTGGTATTCCAGCGATTCGCATAAATCCTGAATCAGCATGATGCCGCGGCCGCTGAGGTCGGTATCCCGCGCAAGCAGTGTATTCTGGCTCTCGTAGTCAAAACCCTGACCGCTGTCTTCGATGCGCAGCAAAATGCTGCGTCGCGATGAATCCTGTTCGACCGAGAGGTTAAAAATCACGTAACCGCTGTCGAGACTGGCGAGTCGGCTTTCACGAGTCTGGAAATAGGTTTCGAATCCGTCCGGATCGGTCTTGAGATTGGAATCAAGCCCCAGTACGCCATGATCCAGGGCATTGATGTAAAGCTCGGTCATCACCGTAAACAGCGACTGCCGCTCGGTCTCGAGCTCCTCCATTTCCATCAGGTAACTAACCAGGATAGGCACCGGGTTGGTTTCGCGTAAACGACTGCCGTTGAAGCGCATCGAAAGTTTCCATTCCCCGCGGTCACCCATCGTGTGGGTCGTCGGCTTGATGTAATCGTGCACTTCGATTTCGGGGAGCACTTCGTGCACGCAGGTGATTTCTACCAGCGTTACATCGTCGGCCTGGGTAGTGATATTGCCGCAAAACTGGTCGAGCTTATCGAATATCTGGTCGAAAATTTCATTTTTAGGCGCGTTTGCAATCGATTCGAACAAACGCTGACTGCCAAACTCCTGGTCATCGGCGTTACGCGCTTCGGTCAGGCCGTCACTATGCATTAAAATTTTGTCGTTATAGGAAATCGGCGCGTACTGCAGAATTTCCTTGGGGTCGATGTTAGCTTCGACGCCCAGCGGCAGGCCGGTTGACTTCAGCCGGTGTTTGATCTGGTGGGTTTGGCCGTCGACGATAATCACATCCGGCATACCGGCATTGAATACGCGAACATGTTCCAGGTCGTGGTTGACGACTACCAGCTGGGCGCCGAAAAACATACCGACCGGCAACATGGATTTCAACTTCTTGTTAATTCCCGTGAGTATTTCTTCCGGGCTGAAACCCTTGGTGGTCATCGCACGAAACACTTCCGACACTGGCATTGCGCCGAGCGCGGCAAGCAATCCGTGCCCGGTAAAATCACCGGTGAGAAAAAACAGGTCGCGCGAAGGAGAATAGGCCGATAACACCATGTCCCCGCTGAAGATACCCGCTGGCCGAACGACCTGTTTCAGGTAGCGGTTTTCGATATTGGAACTCTGAATTGCGTTGATGAAGACCGATTCGGCGATCTCCTGTTCCCGGTGGATCATGCTGTACATGCCCTGGACTTCACGATTCAGTGCCGCAATGCGTTGCATCGAGCGTATCTTGCTTTGCAGGATTAGCTTGTCATAGGGCTTGACCAGGAAATCATCGCCGCCGGCTTCGATGCACTGCGCCAACGCTTCCTCATCGCTCATTGCGGTCAGAAAAATAACGGGAACGAAATGATTGACCGATGCGGCTTTTATCTGGCGCGTGGCCTCATAGCCGTCGAGTATGGGCATCATGACATCCATGAAAATGATGCTCGGATTCGCCTGATGAAACAGGTCGACGGCTTCCTGTCCGTTGACGGCTTCGATCGTCTCGTAACCCAGTTTTACCAGTAATGACTTTAGAATAAGTCGATTGGTCTTTTCGTCATCGACGATCAGGGCTAGGCCGAGGCCGGGATTACTCATATCGAAATGCGGACCGGTAATAGCGGGGAGAGTCATTGTACCGGTAAGCGCGCCGGTTCCTTATCTGGTTACATTGATTGTTTAGTACATTCAGCGCTTAAATCAAGCTATCGGCAGGGACGACTATTCGCCCCAACCCAGCTTTTGCGCAAGCCCGGAGTGACGCCGCGTGATGCGTTTGATCGCGGCGGCTGCCGCGGTGCTCGAACCATGCAGGGAAAACATTAGCCGCGACCGCGTGATAGCGGTGTACAGCAACTCGCGTGACAGGGTTTCCGAATCGGGATCAGCCGGCATTACCAGCAGTACCGAGTCGAATTCCGATCCCTGGGATTTGTGCACGGTGCTGGCCCAGGCGGGAGTAAAATCAGGCAGGCGATATAATGACAGTTCGCGGATACCGCCGTCGGAGTCACGAAAACAGGCACGCAAGCCGGCCTCGAACTCCCACAGGATGCCGGTATCACCGTTAAACAGGCCGAGTTCGTGCCGGTTGCGGGTAATCATAATGGGCAAGCCGCTGAATGTTTCGGTCGGTGGCAAATTGTTACGCGCCAGCATTTCGCTCGAGATCAATCGGTTCATGGTTTCTGCTCCCAACGGTCCGAGGTTGGTGCAGGTCAGGATTCTGACAGACTCGAATACCGCCAGGGCAGCCGATGGCGAATCACTTTCGAAAACCGGTTGAAAGGCATCGCTGAGCCAGCCGAGCGCAGCCGCATCGAGTTTTTCTTGACTGCTCTCATACCAGGTGAGCCCGTGGTCGTTTTGGCGTAGTAAATCCAGTGCCGGCCCATTTTTGCCCCGGTTGACCAGTTGTGCGAGCTGGCCGATTGCGCTGCCACGATCGAAACGGTAGTTGCTGCTGAGCAGTGCGATTGAATCGGTAACCAGGGCGCCGCCGCTATCCAGACCGTGACCCGTAATATCGCCTAGCACGTTGCCGGCGGCCACGGAAGCCAGTTGATCTCGGTCGCCGAGTAAAATCAGGCGCGTATCGGAGGGCAGGGCGGCCAGCAGGTGGTACATCAGCTTCAGGTCAATCATCGACGCCTCGTCGATGACCACGCAATCGAAAGGAAGCGGGTTTCGTTCGTTGTAGTCAAAGCCGTGGTGACGGTAGTGCAACAGGCGATGTATCGTCCTGGCTTCGCCGGGTATGGCCTGTTTGATGGCGTTGTCGACGTCGAGTTGATCGATGCGCCCGCGGATCGAATCGATCATGCGCGCCGCGGCCTTACCGGTAGGCGCGGCGAGCGCGATTCGACAGTCGGGGTCCAGCGTCAGTAGCAATGCGAGAATGCGAACCACGGTTGAGGTTTTGCCACTACCCGGGCCACCTGAAATTATGCTGAATGGATAGATCGCAGCTTTCAACACGGCTTTATTCTGATCGGGATCCGCTTGCGCGGCGTCGCTGAACATTGCATCTACCAGGGGCTGTATGCTGGTCGGATCGCTATGCTTGCCGCTGGCAAGCATCGATCTTATCTTTGCCGCGACAAAGTCCTCGTAGTACCAGAATCGGTTCAGATACAGCCGTTCGCCATCCAGCGTTAGCGGGGCGCGCTGTTGCGGAGCGCCTACGCAGGCGCTGGCGTCGAGGCGTTCGCGCCAGGTGGCTATATCAACGCCGCGAGGCATTTCCACGTCGTCAAGGCGAGCCGATCTGAAAAGCGGCTTGCCACTGAAATGGCCCAGCTCGATGCAGACGTTACCCGCGAGATTGGCTTCGCTCACCAGCGCTGCACTCAGTCCCGCCAGCTCGTCAACCGGAGAATTATCCTGGCCGGCGACAAATACCGCGAAATAATAGCTGAGCCAGCTGATATCGCCGTGGCGCGCAAGGCTGTATAGCGATGCCGTCATTGCAATACCTCTTGCGCAGGGCTGAACTCGAGCAAGCGGTCGAATGCCTCGATGACCGCGCGATCCGGACAATCGAAGTAAATGCCGTAGCGGTTTCCCTGCTGCGGCCGCATGGCGCGCAGAAACAGGTAGTAACTGCCGCCGAAGTGTCGCCCGTAATCGTAATCGGGCAGACGCTGAGCAAGATAGCGGTGCAACGCCACGGAATAGAGCAGCGATTGCAGGTCGTAACGCCGATCCAGCATTGCCTGCTGCAATTTCGACGGTTGATAGTCTTCGAGGCTGGCGCCAAGAAAATTGCTTTTGTAATCAGCGAGGTAATAGCGCCCCTGGTATTCGAACACCAGGTCGATTACCCCGGTAATCAGGCCGCCGAATTCGGGGCTGCTGACATCCAGCACCGGCCGCGGCGAGAGGGACTGCATGAAGCGGTTCAATGCCGAGATATCGAGATGATCCAGCGCGAAATCGAATTCGAGCTCGTTTAACCGCCTGCCGTTTGGCAGTTGATCCAGGCTTAACGCTTTCCCGTCTAACGGGGTGTTCAGGATATTATCCAGCCACTGCAGCAGTATTGGCGCATGTTCGTCGGTCAGGCCGGTGCCGGGGACGAAGCGAGGCAAAAGCGTTTCACACTGGGATTCGATACTTTGCTGGAAATCGAGATTTTCGAGTAGCGAATGAAGCAACAGGCCGATGTGACTACCTGCCGGAAAGTCCAGGATGGGGTCGCCGAGGCTGGACACCACGCCGGTACCGGTCGGCTGGTGAATGCCGCGAGTCAGCGCGGTAAAGCTGTTGATACGCCAGTGTTGCAGGTTAGTGCGTGAAAAACTTGCAAGTTCCGGGGTGGCTACTTCAGCTGACGACAGACCAAAATCAGCCGTCGGATTAAATTCGGGTAATGACCGCAACTCGATGCTGGCCGAACTCCGCTTGACCAGGTCTTGCAGATCGACCTCGAAATCCATCTCCGCGGGAAATCCATTCGCGGATACCGCATCGAGATCGGCCGGCGCCTGGTGCGAATGCAGCAGGTAAGCCAGCGCGGTCTGGCTGGCGTAACCGGGACGGCTTGCATCGCCGGCCTGGCCCCAGGCCAGGTAGACCCGGGATTGCGCGCGCGTCAGCGCAACATAGAGCAGGCGCAAATCTTCCGCCAGACGTTCCTTTTCCGCGGTTATCCAGTTCTGCTGGAATGCAGCGGATCCAAGGTCGAAACAAGGCGCCAGTTCCTCGTCGTGGAAATAAACCGCGCTTTTTTTGTCTACCTGCCGGCAAGACCACAGGAAGGGCACGAATACGATCGGATACTGCAGCCCCTTGGCTTTGTGAATCGTGACGATCCTGACCAGCGATTCGTCGCCTTCGAGCCGGAGTTCGGCGTCTTCCCGCGTGGGCTCGTCGAACTGCCTGGCGAACCAGCCGAGCAGCGGTGATATACCCGCGCAGGCCGACGACTGTTGTTGCAGCAGCTCGGCCAGGTGGAGCAGGTTGGTGATACGCCTTTCATTGTTATCCCTTGTTGCCAGCGCCGCCGCCAGGTCAAAGCGGTGCAAGAGTGACTGAAACATCGCGATGAAACCCTGGCGCTCCCACAGCTGGTGTAATTCGGCGAGGTCGTCCAGCCAGGCCTGCCAGGCGTCGTCGTTATCCACGATGTCGGCAATTTGCCGGTAATCCAGACCGAGCAGGCTGGAGCCGAGCGAGCGCGATGCAAAGGCGTTGTCCTGGTGCTGTGAGACTGCGCTTAGTAAAGCATAGAGACCACGGGCTTCCTCGCTGTGAAACACGGAGTCGCGACCGATCGTCACCGTAGCGATACCGTGTTGTTGCAGCACGCGACCGAGCGCCTGCCCTTCCGACGCCTGTCGCACCAGAATTGCAATATCGCCGCTCTGGACTGGCCGGCCATCGATGCTTGCCCTGCGCTCGCTCCGTGAATCCAGCAGATCGATGATTTCCGTGAGAACCGCACGATTGATCAGCCTGCGAATTTCATCGCGGTTGTAATTACTATCCGGCTGTTTACGGGGCAGCTGCCACAGTGTCATCCCGGCGGCAGGCTCGCCGCCAAACAGCAGCGCGTGTCTACGGTTTTCATCGACCGCCGTAACCGGTGCAAATTCGATCGAGTCGCTATAGATAAAGCTATCCTGCCGTTGTGAAAACAGGGTATTGACGGCGGTCACCAGGCTCGGCTGTGAACGCCAGTTTGTCTGCAGACTGAATAGTCCGATATTCGCCAGCGACCTGGCCTGCATGTAAGTAAATATATCGCCGCCGCGAAAGCTGTAAATAGCCTGCTTGGGGTCGCCTATCAGGGTCAGGCTGACGTCATCGGCCGACAGGTAGATGTTACTGAATATGCGGTACTGGATATCGTCGGTGTCCTGAAACTCGTCGACCATCGCCACCGGGTACTGTTGACGCAGATGTTGCGCCAGCTCGGCGCCATTGCCTGATTCGAGTGCCTCCAGCAGCAGCGTTAACTGATCCTGAAACGCGAGCACGGCGGTTTCGCGCTTGACTTCGAGCACCGCTTTGCTGACGTCTTCGAATGCGGCCGCCTGCAGCAGCGCTCCCAGGCTTTCAGTAAACGCCCTCCAGGTTTTTGCGATGCCGTCGACGGCCTGAAAAAAGGGGTGCTCGAGATTGCCGTCCTGGCCGCGTTTTGTTTTAGTCGAGTTTTGGTGGAGCCACTCTGTCCCCAGATATTCGAAGTTGGCGAAGGGCGCGATCGGATCCTGCATGCAAAAAAAACGGTCGGCGTCGTCGAGATAGTCTGACAAATTCTTCGGGTGATAGGGCAACTTTTGGGTCCGGCTCAGCGCTGGTGAAGTCGTGACAATCTCGACGATTTGAGCGTGCTGCTGCTGCCAGATCGGCGCCAGGCGATGGAGTGCGCGGGCAATTTCCCGTGGCTGCTGCAACAGCTCTTGCGGGCCTGTTCGCTGGGCTGGCAGGATTCTTGCCGAAGGCCGGTTGCGCAATTCCAGCAGCGAAGTAGCCAGGGCCTCGACATTCTTCAGCGCGTTGCTGACGATTGACCAGGCCTCACGATCGAGGGTATAGGTTTGCCTGCGCCACCAGTCTCTGGTCGCGGCTTCCCACAGCGGATCATCGTTGGCGAGCATTTCAGTTTCGAATAGCTGGTTACCCGATAGCGCGTAATCCTGCAGGCTGCGCTGGCAAAAACTGTGTATGGTCGAAATGGATGCTTCGTCCATACTGCGCAATGCCAGTTGCAAACGCCCTAGTTGCACGGCCTGCGAATCGGGGTCGAGATTGAGCCAGGCCTGCCGCAGCAGTAGCAGGAACGGATCGCTGTCTTCGCCCGAATCCTGCAGATGGCTCGACGCCTGGTAAAGTCGGCGTCGAATCCGCCCGCGCAACTCTTCGGTGGCCGCGTTGGTATAGGTGACGATCAGGATTTCCGAGACTTGCCTGCCTGCCAGTATCTGGCGCAGGTAAAGATCCGCAATCGTATGAGTTTTACCGGTGCCGGCACTGGCCTCGATCAGCTTCGTTCCGCGCAGCTCCAGTCCGAGGATGGTCTCGGCATCGAGAATCCTGATTTCCCGGGATGGGCTCATGCTGATTTGTCCTGCTCGATCGCCGGGCGGTAAATACGGCCTGCATAGTCCTTGAACGACTCGTCTTCGAGCGGATTCTGGCTGTTGTTATGCAGCGCCAGCCGAATGAACTCGTCTTCGCGTTCTCCTGGCGGCGCGTCGCGGAAGCTGCCACCTTGCCAGGCAGACAACGCATTCTTCATTGCTTTTTCCGGGTCGGCTTCGCGAGCCCAGGCATAGCTGCTGTCAGGGAATACCGGTAAAGGGAATTCCAGCCCGCGGTGAAAAATTTCAAGATAGGGCGAGAGTAACGCCGCGGCGTCTGCGGCGCCGATTTTTTCATAATGAATGCCTTTATGCTGCGCTGTAATAAGCTGACTGTACTCGTCATCCGCCAGTTGCTCGGCGGCACAGAGCGCGAGATGGCTGAGCCAGAGTGAAAGCACGGCGCGGCTTTTCAATGACTTACTGGCGCTGAAATGCATCAACCCGGTGCCCGGGTAACAGGCGCCGACCTGACCCGTCAGCGCCTGTCCGCCTTCCAGGCGGCAATCGATCGGGCGAGCGAGCGCCTGCAGGCCGCAGTAATCCTGCAGGCGATCGAGCAGCGGCCGGTAGCTTTCCTGAAGACGCAGCCATTCTGATTGCGCCGCTCTGCCGTGCGGCAACAGACCCTGGGCCGAGAACTGCTCTGCGTCGTCGCTACCGATGTCGGCCAGCCTGTTCTCGGCGAGTCGTGTTGCGAGGGCCCAGTTCTGCAAACCGGTCAGGGTAAAGTTTTCCTCGTCCTCTTCCAGGCTGTCCGGCGGCATGAAGATACCGAGCCGGGAACTGAAGAAAAACCTGATCGGGTGCCTGTAAAACCTGATCAGGGTTTCCAGATCGACGCTTTCACCGGGCTGCCGTGCCGATTCGAGCGGTTGTTGTGACCAGGCAGGGTCGGCCTCCGATGGCTGGTGATGTAACAGTCGACAGGCCGCCTCATACCAGTAGCTGTTGTAACCGGGCGGCTTCTGTTTAAAATTGCGCACTGAAAACGCCTGCATCGGATGAATCTGTATCAGTTCCTCGCTGAGCCTTTCCCTGCCGCTAGCGTTGTCGAAACTGCTGTCGATGTAGTCGAGCAATTCGCGCAACAACACCGACGGCTGGCATTCGCTGTTATCTCTGAGACTGCGCCCGCTGTAACTGAAGTAAAGGTAACGCCGCGCGCACAGCAGGGTTTCCAGCATCAGGTACCGATCCTCGTCCCCCTTGCGCGGATCGCCGGGACGCCAGTGTCGTCGCATCAGGTCGAACTCGGGCGGATTCTCGCGACGCGGAAACGCGCTGTCCTGCATGCCGAGCACGCAGATCACGGGAAACGGGATATTGCGCATCGGTTGCATACCGCAAAACGTTATTCCGCCCGAGTACAGGCGGCCCGCCTGCTGGTTGCTGGCGAGCTGTTTTTCCATCCAGTAACTGACCAGTGTCGGCGTTAACTCGACCGCTTCCGACTCGGCCAATTCGCTTATGGCATTGCGCAACGGTAGCAGTTGATCCTCGGCAACGCTGCGGGGTGCGAAAAACTCGTCTACCAGTTGATGCAGTTGCTGTTGCCAGTTAGCGGCGCTGGTTGTCGTCGAAAGCCTGTTCTGCCAATAGGTCAGGCGCTCGAACAGGTATCTGAAGCGGGCCACAGCCTCGGCCGCTTCGCTTTCGAAATCGGTAATCGGCGCTATACCCTGCCAGAGCGCATCGCCGGAAATGGCATAGCCGGCAAAAAAGCGCTCCCAGGCCTGCTGCCAGGTATTCTCGTGCATCGCGGGCAGCCCGAGATCCTGTCGATGACTCGCGCTGACGCCCCAACGTACCCGCGCCGCCTCGACCAGGCGCTGAATTTCGTCTAGCGCAGCCGCCCGGATAGAAAAACAGTGCCGGATTTCGGCGCATTCGAGAAAGCCGAGAATCTCGGAGCGGGTGAATCGACTCGAGGGCAATTTCAGCAGCTGCAGAAAAGCCTGTACCAGAGGATGCCCGTCTTTAACGCTGATATCGGAAATGTTCCAGCCGAGGTTCGGACGGAGGTTGCTGCCGTCATACTGGAACACGGCCTCGATATAAGGTGCATAGCGGCTGATTTCAGGCACCATTACGAGGATATCTTCGCTTGCCAGGTCCGGATGCCGATCCAGCAGCATCAGCAAGTGGTCATGCAAAACCTGGCATTCGCGCATCGGGCTGTGGCAGATGTTAACCCTAAGCGAGTCATCGGCTTTGATACGACGCTCCGACGGAACCAGCTCGAACAGGCTGCTTTGCAATCGTTGTAGCAGGCTATCGAGGCCGGGTGGTCGGTTATCCTCGATTTCCGCCGCGGTTACCGAGCCGAAATCGAGCAGCAAATCCTGCATCGCCTGCCCCTGCGCGCCCCAGGAAGCCAGCAGGTTATTGCCCGCATCCAGGTACTCGGCCTGAACCGGATCCTGCAGGCGTTGTTTTGCCTGCCGTCTTGCACTCGCCAGGTCAGCCCAGTAATGATCGGTCGGGCTGTGCTGGTAGAGCAGGATCTCGGTCCGGCCGGCAAGCGCATGCACCAGCTCGATCAGGTAAGGCGGCAGGCTCGAAACAGCGAACAGGCTGACTCGGGCGGGCAGTTCGAGCTCAACGGGCTCGTGCTTCAGCCGAGCGTTAAGGGTTTCGATCAGATCGACACGGTGTGGCTGCCCGACATCGACGACGAGTGCTCGCCACAGCCGCGCCTGCCAATGATGCTCTTCACCGGCTGACCAGCGCTGGATCGTTTGCGGACGATAGGACTGGTATCGATCGAAGCAGCCGGCGATACGCTGCGCCAGTTGCCAGCGCTTGACGCCACTGTAGTCGTCATCGAGGTATGCGCTGAGCGGTTGGAATGCGGCCTGCCCGAGCAAGCGCGGTATAATGGTAAAAATTCGCCAGCCCATTAACGTACCGGTGTAGGGATCGCGGTCGTGGCTGTCGCTCAAAACCGTGTTGGCCAGCGACCAGACCCATTCACCCAGTTGCGGGTAACGTATATTCGCCGCGATGCCCTGTTGCTGCGCGATGCGCAGATTCAGCCAGCGCGCCATCGCGTAAGTCGGAACCACGATGATTTCCGGCGTGAATGGCGATGCTGGCGGCATCGCCACGAGCTGCTGGACCAGCCTGGACTGCAGTGTCTCGACGCGGTTTGAACTAAGAATGGTTAATGCCATGGGGCCAGAATCGTGTTGCGGAACCCGCATATTCTAAACTGGCGAGGGCTCACAGGCTGAGCTATCGCGCGGCGCCAGTGGTTACCTGTATTCAAAAATTTAATTGATTACCTCGACAGATTGCATAACATTGTAGCCGGATTGTTTTATTATTGTCAGATCCTTAATGTTAGAAATGACCCGCGGACCCAATGGCAACCGCCAACCACAGTAATCCCGAAGCAGCAAACGGCGATCGCCGCAGTGTCGATACGATCGAGTACGTTTTCTACGATGGCTACTGGATTCGTTACTACGCTCCGCTGCAGGATTCGCTGGCCAATCGCAAACGTTTAATCGATAGCCTGACCCGACGCGCTTTTCATCATACCGAAGCCGGCATCAATACGCCGGGCAAGAGCCTCGACCTGGCGCGCGAGGCCTATGAAAGCGAAACCGATCCGGAGCGCAGGCGCGTCAATGCAGCCATGCTGGCTGGCGCCCTGTTCAACCGCGCTACCGACCTGTTTACCTCAATCGTCGATCTTGGCGAACTTGGTGTTCAGGTCAGTCATAACAACGAACTGATGCGCGAGTGTAGCGACTGTTTTCAGGAAGCGCTGGCGCTTGGCCGGCAGGTTAAACATCACAGTGGCTGCGAGGGAATCGACGAAGTCTGGGGCGAACCTTTCAAGGCCTTTACCATGCCGGTGGAGGATTTTTACAAATCGCGTTTCATCAAAATCGCGCAGAGCATGCGTGATATCGATATGATCGCGGATTGCATGATTGAGGTGTTCTGCAGCCGCGCCCTGTTCGCCGAAATAAAGGATTTGATGGTCGATTATGCGACGGCGGCCCGGCAGACCGCCGAAACCATGAAAAAGGATCCAGTGATTTTTCGAGTATGGCCGAATTTCGTCGCCCTGGGCGAGCAACTCGATGCCTTCAAACCCGAATTACCCGACGATGCCGCCCAGATGTTACGCATGCGCGTAGCCTACGGTCGCGACCTGATTCAGGAGGGTCGGCGGTTGATTAGTTACATCGCGAGTGCGCGCGTGCCGATGCCGAAAAGCAGCCAGGCGTATATCGACAAATGCAACCGTTATAACAGGGCATCGCTGCCCTGATTCCCGTATCATACGTTCATCCGAAAAGCAGCAATATCACTATGGCTAAAAAAACCCGGGCGGATGGCAATCCGAATATCATCAAGCTGTGGCCGACGACGATACTGGCCAAGCGTTTTGCCCATTTTCAGAAGATCAATCCGGCCCTGCTGGACCTGTTTTACCAGCACCGCGATCGCGAGCAGAGCAAACCGCAGCAGGCCTATGCCAGTGACGATGATCTGCTCAGCCAGTATCCATTGCACAAGGAGTTGAACGAGCTTGCCGAATTCATCAGCAAGGGTATCGTCGAGGTTGCGACCGAGGCTAACCGCGGGCTCTGGCGTGAGGGCGAAAAAGTCAGCGTAACCCTGACCGGCCTGTGGTTCCAGATATCTAACGGTTACTCCTTTCATGAAATGCACGTCCATGGAAACTGTTCCTGGTCGGGCGTTTACTATGTGCGCGCCGGCGATTGCAGCACCTCGCCCGAGTCAGATCGTGGCAAGCAGCCGAACGGGGTCACGCGCTTCTACGGGCCGCATGTGGAACACATGGCCGGCGGATTCGGCGATTACGGTAATCTGTATCTGCATGACAACAACTGGGATTCGTACCCCGAGAATGGCAAGCTCTGCATATTTCCAGCGCATATCAAGCATATGCCGTTCCCCTACAATGGCGCGGAAGATCGCGTGATCGTTTCGTTTCACGCGCAGGTATTCAACGCCAGCGGCACGCAAAACTACGACTATTCTTTCAACAACTAGCCGATCAGGTAAACCAGGCCGGTGGACGCCAGTACCACGGCCGCAAAAGTGGCGTAAATCCTGATTGCCGAATGCAGCGCCTGGCGGCGCGAATTCTGCGTGCAGTATGCGATATAGGCCACTATCGGAAGCGCGAACATCAGCAATGCAGCCAGGTCGGGCAGGTTCAGCCATAAAATAAGGGCGTGTAAAAACGAAAACGCCACCCCCATCGAAACGAGGGTGGCGATAAAAGCAGGCAGCGGACCTGGACGCAAGCGAGGTTGCCTTATTTTAGCACCGGCATCATGAATTCCGCCTCGAGCCCGGTGTCGGACCAGCGCGAGGTAACCGTCTTTACCTTGGTATAGAAGCGTAAACCTTCCATGCCGTACTGATTGTGATCGCCGAAGGCCGATGACTTCCAGCCGCCGAAGCTGTGGAAGGCCAGCGGTACCGGAATCGGCACGTTGATGCCGACCATGCCGACTTCGACCTTGTCGGCGAAGGTGCGGGCCGCGGCACCATTCTTGGTGAATATAGAGGTCCCATTACCATAGGGATGATCGGTGGCCAGCGCCGCGCCTTCCTCGAAGGAGCCGACGCGCATAATTTGCAACACCGGGCCGAAGATTTCTTCCTGGTAGGACTGCATCTCGGGTTTGACATCGTCGATCAGCGAACCGCCGAGGAAATAGCCGTCTTCGTGCCCGTCGCAAACAAAGTCGCGACCATCGACGACCAGGCGCGAACCTTCATCCTGCGCCATCTGGATGTAGTTCATGACCTTTTCGCGGTGCTCCCTGGTTACCAGTGGACCCATCTCGAGGCCGGTGTCGAGACTCGCGCCGATGCGCAAGGCTTCAACTCGTGGCTTGAGGATATCGATCAGTTTGTCGGCGACTTCGTCACCGACGCAGACGCCTACCGAAATCGCCATGCAGCGCTCACCCGCGGAACCATAGGCTGCACCCATGAGTGCGTTGGCAACGTCTTCGAGGTCGGCGTCGGGCAGGATCAGCATGTGATTCTTGGCGCCGCCCATGGCCTGGCAGCGTTTGCCGTTGGCAGTGGCGGTGGCATAAACATATTTAGCGATCGGGGTAGAGCCGACGAAACTGATCGCCTTGACGCGTTCGTCTTCGAGCAGCGTGTCGACTGCTTCCTTGTCACCGTTGATCACGTTGAACACCCCGGCAGGCGCACCGGCTTCGATAAAAAGTTCGGCCAGACGCAGCGGGCATGAAGGATCCTTTTCCGAGGGTTTCAATACCACGGTGTTGCCGGTGATCAGCGCCATGCTGGCCATCCACAACGGAATCATCGCGGGAAAGTTGAATGGCGTAATTCCGGCGACGACGCCCAGCGGTTTGCGCATCGAGTAGATATCGATGCCGCGCGCGACATTGTCGGAAAATTCGCCTTTCTGCGCATGCGGCGCGCCACAGGCAAATTCGGCGACCTCGATACCGCGTAACACAGAGCCCATCGCGTCTTCGATGACCTTGCCGTGTTCTTTGGAGACCAGCGTTGCCAGTTCTTCCTGGTGCTTGTAAAGCAGCTGCACGTAGCGCGCCATGATGCGCGAGCGCTGCAGCACCGAGGTCGCGGCCCACGCGGGAAAGGCCGCCTCGGCGACCGCGATCGCCGCCTCGACCTCGGATTTCGACGCCAACGGCGTTGCGCTGGTTTTAACACCCATGGTGGGATTGAAAACATCACCGAAGCGGCCGCTGCTGCCGGCGACGTGCTCGCCGTTGACAAAGTGGCTCAACTGGGTGATTTCGGGGGAAACGGCTGCGGCTGGCTGGCTCATGTTGGCTCCGTAAAATAGAGGTTGGTCGATAATCAGGCGCGCAGTATAGACAGGATATTTATGCAAAGATATAGTTCTAATTTCACAATTGATCTGCAAAAATACACATAACATTGTGCCTTTTGAGTGATCTCCGCGTCGCTGCTATGCTCAATTCATTGCGTATTATTAATACGCAATGGACCTACGCGCAGTACCTCCTTAGATCTTGCTCAAAAATCACGGCGCTATCGGTTACAAACGGCCCAGGGTGGCAGCTTCAAAAGCCGGGAAACCCGGGGACAGATCTTCAGCTCTGTTCCCATCGAAGCGACCTGGAATCAGATTAAACGAGGCGAACATGTACAACTGGAACGACCTGCGTTATTTCCTTGAATTGTCGAGGCAAGGCAAGCTGCTGCGCGCGGCGGCGCGCCTGCACGTCGACCACACCACCGTTAGCCGACGGATAACCGCACTCGAGAAGCAACTCGATGTGCGTTTGTTCGATAAGTCACCGAATGGTTACAAGCTGACCGATGCGGGCCTGCGCCTGCTGCCGCTGGCCGAACAGATAGAAACCCGCTCGAATCAGCTTTATCAGGATATTGCCGGCAAGGATGCGCGCCTCGGGGGCACGGTGCGGCTGGCGACGCCCGAAGCGTTGGGTTCGCAGGTGATCGCGCGTCATGTCAGCCGTTTTCGCCGCGAACATCCGGATATCGAAATCGAGCTGGTCGCGGAAACCCGGCGCATGAGCCTGTCCAAGCGCGAGGCCGATATCGCGATCAGTTTTTCACGCCCCGAAAGCGGCCGTCTGGTCGCCTGGAAACTGTGCGACTATCGGCTGCGATTGTATGCTTCGCGCGAGTACCTGGCGACGCATCCACCGATTAGCGGTCCCGAAGACCTGTCCGGGCACGATTTCGTTTCCTATATTGATGACCTGATTGAAATGCCGGAACTGCGCTTTTTCGACAACACGATTAAAAACGCCCATATCGTGTTTCGCAGCACCAACGTCAGTGCGCAGTACAATGCGATTCTCGATGGCATCGGCCTTGGCCTGGTGCACTGCTTCATGACCCAGCACGAGGATCGCCTGCAGGTGGTGCTGCCCGAGCAGATATCGGTGGAACGCACTTACTGGCTACTGGTGCACGAAGATTTGCGTCACGTGGCGCGAGTGGATGCGGTGGCTAAATTCCTGACCAGCCTACTCAGCCATAACCCGGGGCTGATGATGGGCGATTAGCGTCGCTCGCCACGCAACTCCAATACCCGTTCCTGCATCAGTTCGAGCGTGGCGTCTTTGGCTTTGATTGGTTCACCGGCGACCAACTCGATCCGGCTCAACATGCCGCGCGGTAACAGGCGCGACATCGCGCTACCGTAGGCGCGACTGAAGAAGCTGCCCCACAGGCCACGCAGGGCCAACGGGACTACCGGCACCGGATCGCGTTTGAGAATGCGGCTCACCCCGGATTTAAAGTTGTCCATCTCGCCGTCTTCGGTCAATTTTCCCTCGGGAAAAATGCACACGACCTCATCCTGCTGCAGCGCGGCGCTGATTTGCTCGAAAGCGCTTTCCATCATCACGGGGTCTTCGCGTACGCCCGCAATCGGGATTGCATTCGCAGTGCGAAAAATAAAGGCAAGCACCGGTAGCTGAAAAATCCGGTAATACATGACGAAACGGATCGGCCGCCGCACGCAGCCGGCCATGACCAGCGCATCGACAAAACTGACGTGGTTGCAAATCAGAACCGCGGGGCCTTCATCGGGAATATTATCGAGCCCGGTTTTATCGACCCGGTAAATCGTATGCACCAGCAGCCAGATCAACAGGCGCATGATGAATTCCGGCACCAGCATGAAAATAAACATGGCGACGGCAGCGTTCATCAGGGCCATGATTACAAAAAGTACGGGTATCGAAACCCCGGAGGACAGCGCGAATAGTCCATACAGCGAAGCAGCCACCATAAATAAGGCGTTCAAAACGTTGTTCGCGGCAATGATGCGCGAACGTTTACGCAGCGGGCTGCGCTGCTGGATCAGGGCGTACAGCGGCACGATGTACAAACCTCCGGAGACGCCTAGCATGATGATATCGAAACACACCCGCAGGCTCGAACTCGCGCCAATAAATGCCACCGGTCCGATCAGCTCGTCCCCGGCCGATAAACCCTGGCTGAAATAGAGGTCGACGCCGAACAGGGTCAGGCCGAGCGAACCGATCGGCACCAGGCCAATTTCAACCAGTCGGCCAGAAAGTTTTTCACACAAAAACGAACCGGCGCCAATACCAATCGAAAACATTGCCAGCAATAATACGTAAACCTGTTCGTTGCCACCGAGCTCATAGCGTACGTAATTGGGCAACTGCGTGATATAGGTAATTCCGATGAACCAGAACCAGGAGACGCCCATGACCGAGTAGAATACGGTCAGATTCTCGCGAGCGTCGCGTAGAATACTGACGCTTTGCCGGGGAATGTTAAAACTGATTTTTAGCTCGGGGTCGCCGGCGCCAAGCGCGGGGATACCACGGCTGGTCCAGTATCCAACACAGGCAGTGACGACCACCGCAACGGCCATGACGGCGTTACCGAGACTCATGACGTAAACGCTGACGATTAATCCCAGCAGGATTGCGATGAAAGTGCCGAATTCAACCATGGCGTTACCGCCTACCAGCTCACCGGGTTTCAGCGCCTGCGGCAGCAGGCTATATTTAACCGGCCCGAATAACGCAGACTGTGTCCCCATTAAAAACAAAATTGCCACCAGCATTGCCGGGCTGTGCAAAATAAAGGCCGTTGCTCCGAGCAGCATGATGGCGATTTCGAGCAGCTTGATGCGTCGTATTAGCATGGATTTTTCATACTTGTCGGCAAGCTGACCGGCGATCGGCGAAAACAGAAAAAAAGGCAGGATGAATAATCCGGCCGCGATGTTAACCAGGGCATTGCTATCTTCCTGGGACACGCTGGCGGCCTGGAAAGCGATAAAGATGGTCAACCCGTTCTTGTAGAGGTTGTCATTAAACGCGCCCGCCAGCTGGGTAAAAAAGAATGGCCGAAACCGCTGGGTTGACAATAGCTTGATCGAATCAGGCATGCGTTGTCCGGTTTTTTACACTAAGGAATAAATAGAGAGTAAGCCGAGCTGACATGGTTCTGAATTAGACTGTAATTTGATTCGTATCACAACAGTATGTCCATATTGGCCAGATATAGGTCGAATGGCGGGCTGCGTCACAGTTTTGCCGGAAAAATGACGCCTGGGCAAAACCCGAGCAATTTGTTGGTTAACGAAGCAGACAATCCAGATTTAATAAGCTATAAGACATCAATTGGCTACCTGGTTTTTTATATAGCATAGCTTGAATGTCGTTACTTAAATCCCTGCTTAAAAGGGACTGGTTCATAGGACTGGTCATCACTTTATTGTTCCTGGCTTTTGCGGAAATCGGGCTGTTTTCCGTGTTTGATCGTCAGGCTTACAATCTTGGGGTTAAGTTTTCATCCGCGCGGGAGCCGAACGAAAAAATCGTGGTCGTAGCGATCGACGACAAGTCGCTGCAAACCCTGGGCGCCTGGCCCTGGTCGCGCGACGTACTGGCAGAGTCCATGAAGCTGTTAACCAGTACCAAGCCGAGCGTGATCGGGTTTACCATGCCCTTCGATACGGAGCAGTACCAGGCCGGCCTAACATCGCTTGCCGAACTGCGAAAAACGCTGACCAAGCAAAAGAAATTGAGCCGTAGCGTGAACCGGGTGCTGCGTCAGACCGAATCGGCCTTGCAAGGTGATGACAACCTGGCCAAGACGTTTAAATCCGGGGGCCGAATCGTGCTGTCGATGCAGTACATTCCGACTACCGAGCCGTTACCGGGATTGACGCCGTCTTTGCCGAAGTACATGCAAAAATTTACCCTCCCCAGGGTCAGCATAAACGGCAAAAGCGACCGCGGCTTTGGCTGGCCTTCACCCGCGGTCACCAGGGCCTCGGAACTGTTTCCGCCAATCGAGAAACTGGCGAAACAGGTCGGCGGGGTAGGCGTCTTCAATTTTGCCGAACATTTCAACAGTGAGCCGTTGATCATTCAATATGGCCGCGATTTTTTGCCGTCGTTTGCGTTAATGCTCGCCACCCGCAGCAAGGGAATGTCGATGCAGCATATCGAATCCAGATCCAGTATCAGCCCAATGCTCGGTGGCAAGGATCTTGGCGCGGATATCGATTTCAATATCTACCCGCGATTTTATAGCGACAAAAACGGCAAGCCGGCTTTCAAAGTCTATTCGCTGATCGATGTGCTCGATGGCAGTGTAGACAGGAGTGAGTTCAGCAACAGAATCGTTATTGTCGGCCTGACTTCCCCGCGACTGGCGCAGCCGCGCCTGACGCCCGGCGGTCAATCGATATCCCCGACGCTGGCAACGGCGCATACGGTATCGAGCTTGCTCAACGGCGATATTTACCGCCTGCCCGAATGGGCCGGTTGGGCGTTACGTGGAATAATCCTGGTGCTTGGTCTCTACCTGATGTTTGTCCTCGGCCGCTTTCGTACCAACACGGCTTTTTTTCTGAGCCTGTTCCTGATCCTGATGATCTTCAACGGGCACTTCGTTCTGATGAGTTCGCAGGCGCTATGGCTGCCGATGATGACGGCGGTGGTGATGCTGATTGCGGGTCACCTGGTACTGGGCACACGCCAGTATTTCAATGCGCGTTTAACCCGGGTTCAGGATGATTTATCGGCGGCCAATCGACAACTCGGCCAATCGCTGCACGCCCAGGGCAATCTGGACCAGGCGTTCGAAAAGTTCCGCGCCTGCAAGGTGGATGCGTCGCTGCTCAGTCAGCTTTACAATCTCGGTCTCGACTACGAGCGTAAACGTCAGTTCAACAAGGCAGTGTCGGTATTCAAACTCATCCAGCAACACGATCCGAAATACAATGACGTCGAAGATCGCGTACAGCAAAACGAACAGGCATCGAATACCGTGGTGCTCGCAGGCAGGGACACTACCGGCCCCGGTCCAACCCTGATTTCCAGCAAGGAAGGGATTCAGAAACCGAAACTGGGTCGCTACCAGATCGACGCTGAAATTGGCCGCGGGGCGATGGGGATGGTTTACCTTGGCCACGACGACAAGATCGGCCGTACCGTGGCGATCAAGACCATGATGCTGTCGGACGAGTTTGAAGAAGACATGCGTGACGAAGTACGTACCCGTTTCTTCCGCGAGGCCGAGGCCGCCGGGCGTCTCGATCATCCGAACATCGTCACGGTTTACGACGTCGGCGATGAGCAGGACCTGGCCTATATCGCAATGGATTATCTCAAGGGTAAGGATTTGACCGCATACAGTACGCCCAAGACGCTGTTACCGGTAAGCGAGGTGTTTGAAATTATCGCTAGCATGGCGCTGGCGCTCGACTATGCGCATCAACAGCACGTCGTGCATCGCGACATCAAACCGGCCAATATCATTTATGACAAGCAAAAGCGAGTTGCCAAGATTACCGATTTTGGTGTCGCCTGCCTGACCGATGCCAGCAAAACCAAGACTGGTACCGTACTCGGCAGTCCATACTACATGTCGCCCGAACAGCTTGCCGGCAAGAAGGTAGACGGCCGCGCCGACCTGTTTTCGCTGGGGGTCACCCTGTACCAGATGCTCAGCGGAGAATTACCTTTCAAGGGCGAATCCATCGCCAACCTGATGTACAACATCGCCAACGAAAAACACCCCGATATTCGTCGCTATCGCGCCGACTTGCCGAATTGCGTCAACAACGTGGTCAACAAATCGTTACAAAAGGAAGCGCAATCGCGCTATGCCAGCGGCAAGCAAATGGCCGCGGCGATGAAACGCTGCCAGGAACACATCAAGGAAATGGAAGCGGCCTGAGGACCGCGCCGCGCCCGTTCAGGCGAGCGCCTTGAAGCGGGCTAACGCGCGCTCGCGGGTGGTTTTCAAATCCAGTATCGGTCGCGGATAGTCGACCCCCAGGTTTACGCCAGCCGCCTGCAGCACCTCCGCTGGGGCTTCCCAGGGCTTGTGCCGATACCGTACCGGCAAAGCGGTCAGTTCCGGGCAGTAACGGACCAGGTACTCGCCTTGTGGATCGAACTTTTCGCTTTGCAACACCGGATTGAAAATACGGAAGTAGGGCGCGGCATCGGCACCCGAGCCGGCACACCATTGCCAGCTGGCGCTGTTGCTGGCCAGGTCGGCGTCTACCAGGCAATCCCAGAACCAGTTCGCACCGCCGCGCCAGTGAATCAGCATATTCTTGATTAAGAAGGATGCCACTATCATTCTGACACGGTTGTGCATATAGCCGGTTTGCCACAGCTCGCGCAACCCGGCATCGACGATCGGGAAACCGGTGTTACCCTTTTGCCATTGCAGAATCCCGGAATCATCCGCTAGCCATTCAAAGCCGTCGAAGCGGGGATTGAAGTTTTTTTCGGGTAGATGCGGAAAGTGATACAGCAAGTAGCAGGAAAACTCACGCCAGGCGAGCTCGCGCAGAAAGTGTGCCGGACCGTCGCCGCCGACATGCATTGCGGCATGTTCGATTCGGTGCCAGGCCTGGTGCGGCGAGAGTTCGCCGAAGTGCAGATGTGGCGAAAGCCGGGAAGTGGCGTCAATCGCCGGAAAGTCGCGACCCCTGCGGTAGTCGTCCAGCGTGTCGCTGCAAAATGCTTCGAGCTTTTGCTGTGCCGCGGCTTCGCCGATTTTCCAATTAGCGAGTAATTGCCGGTGCCAGTCGTGCCTGGGCAAAAGTTCGAGCGCCGGCAATGGCAGGCTACCCGGCGCCTCTGAATCGTGCAGCTGCAAATTTTCCGTTTGCGCCAGCGGCTGCCTCGGTGGCGCTAGCGACAGGCAACCCTTCTGGTAGTAGGGTGTGAAAACACGATAAGGGGTGCCGTCTTTCTTGCTGACCGTCCAGGGTTCCCACAGCAACGAGGCGTTGAAACTGCGGACTTCGACGCCGCGCGTCGCCAGCTCAGTTTTTATCTGCGCATCGCGTCCGATGCGCCAGGGTTCGTAGCAACGATTCCAGAAAACCGCGTCTATCTTCAGCGTCTCGACCAGGCTTGCGATGACGCTGCGTGCGTCACCGCGAAAAAACTGCAGCCGGCCGCCGAGCGACTGGTTCAGCGCGGTCAACGAATGCTGTAGCCAGGCGCGGCTTGCCGCGCCCATCTTCCAGGCGTCGGCGTTGACATCGTCGAGTATATAAATTGGCAGCACGCTGCCCGCCTCGGCAGCGGCCCGCAGCGCCGGGTTGTCGGCGAGTCGAAGGTCTTGACGAAACCAGAGCAGGCTGGGGGGTCGGGATTTCAAAAATAGGTTCGCTTCTGGACAGGAGTTGCTAGAGTGAATTGAGCAGCATTAATTCGTCGGGATGCGGCTGCATGTAATAGGAGCGCTCGATATACCCGTTGGGAATCTTGCGAAAATGATGACGCAATAGCGTGATCGGTACAATCAACGGCAGCAATCCCAGTCGATAGTTTTCGATACTTTCGGATAGTTCCTGCTTGTCGCTCTTGTCGAGGTCTCTTTTCAGGTAACCGCGAATATGCTCGAGCACGTTTACGTGGTTCGATCGTTTGGCGTAAATTTTGAGAATATCCATCAACTGCGTCAGGTAGCTCGGTACATAGTCTTCAATGGGCTGGCTGTGGGCCGCTGAGAGCTCGCGCCCGAGCTTGCGACCGAGGTCCTGGTTGTGACTGTAGAGGATTAGCTTGTGGCGCGCGTGAAACTCGGTCAACGCCGCCCAGTCGAGGCCGTTGGCGAGCATATCGTGCCAGCGCTTGTAGACAAAGACCCGTTTAACGAACCCTTCACGCAGTACCGGATCACCGAGCCGACCCTCTTCCTCGACTGGCAGGGTTGGAAAATTCCGCATCATTGTTTCAGTGTAGATGCCGACGCCGTTGCGCTGTGGATGATCGTCATGATAGATCCTGACGCGCTCCATGCCGCAGCTGGGTGAATCTTTCTTCACGATATAACCGAAGATTTGTTGGTGCCAGGATTGCTGATCCTGTGCGCTCTGAATCAGGGCGTCGGTGACATTGAGCGCTGCGTTTTTGTTACCAACTGCCTGGCGCTGGCCGTCGATGTAGACCAGGCGGATGGTCTCGCGCGGCACACCGAGACCGATTGCCATTTCCGGGCAAAATGGGCGGTAACTGAAATACTTGCCAAGCGTGTCGAGGACGTAGCGGTTTTGCTTGTGGCCGCCGTCGAAGCGAACTTTCTCACCGATCAGGCAACTGCTGATGCCGAGCAGGATTTTTTCGTGCCCGTCAGATTCGGGCACGAGTTTGAAGTCCTGAAATCAGCCCCGGCTCAAGCATAACCGCGCCGAATGAAGGGATTCAGCAAGCGACTGACAAAGCCGGTGAACTGGATTGGACCCTCGGTTACCGCGAGGCAGATACATTCGCGGTCCTGGGTGGCAACCGGCGTATGCTGGTCGTTGTCGGTCCTGACCATAAAATCTCCCTGCCGGTAAAGTCCCTCCTCGTCGGAGAAACTGCCTTCGAGGATTACGGTGTACTCATCGCCGAGATGGGTATGAGTCGTGGCCGAACCACCCGGTTTGATCTTCAGCAACTCGACCTTGGCGCCATTGCTGTCGCGGCATAACTCGACGCTGTGAATATCGGCAGATACACGTTTCCAGGCCAGGTCATTGTAGTTGCTGTCGATAAACTGATGCAGGCAACGTGGTACCGATGGGTCGACTTTGGTCGGTTCGTGCTCAGCTGGCTCGTCGGTCAGGGCGTCGAGGCTGTCAATCAGTCGGTTCTTCAACTGCTCCGAAGCGCGCGCCGGTTTCAGCTGTTGCATCAGTTGACTGCCGACGCGGTTCAGGCGTTGCAGTTTCTGTCCGCAGGACTTACAGTTTTCCAGATGCGCCGAAACACAAAGTGCCTGGCTCAAGGGCAGGCTGCCAGCGGAGTAGGCGGCCAGTAATTCGTCATAGGGATGGTTGGTTGCTTTTTCCATGATTACCTCACGACCAGTACTTCGAGTTTCTTTAACGCCAGGCGCACCCGTGACTTCACGGTACCCAATGGCAGTTTCAACTCTTCGCTGGTTTGTTGATGGCTTTTCCCCTCCAGGTAGACCTTGGTTAGAATTTCAGCTTGTTCTCGCGGCAGCTCTTGAAGACCTGCCCTGATACTTTCTTCAGCTCGGCCTTGCTGAGCCATTTGAAACGGCCCGGGACCTTCGTCTTCCATGTCATTAAAGATGTCAGTGGGATCGATTTCGGTGACGTAGCGGCTGTTGCGTCGCAGGTAGTCGATTCGGCAGTTGCGCGCCAGGGTAAATATCCAGGTATTTAAATTGGCGAGATTCGAATTGTACTTCGACGCCTTCAGCCAGACACGAGTCATGACTTCCTGCACCAGATCGTCGGCCACGAGGTCCGCGCCCTGGTCGCGAGCGAGACTGTAGGCGCGGATCTGCGGCGCATAGTGATCAAAGAGCTCCGCGAAGGCGGACTTGTCGCGGTCGTTGGCTATGCGCGTCATGCACGCACTCAACGCTGCTAGCTTGTCACTGGGGGCTTTTCTTTTGCTCATCGCCTGCATTATATCGGTGCTCGACATTTGGTTACAGGCATTACTACGCCTGTGTCGTGGATATGGATCACCGGTGATCCAAAACAATGCAGAGCCCGTATTAAGACCCCATTAACCTTATGCTATTTGAGAGCGAATGACTGAATGAACACTACTTCCCCAATGGTAGAGCGCTTCAAGGAATATTTTAGAGTCCTGCATGAATCGGATCTGAGCCAGCTGCGAACCATCTATGACGAAGGCGTCGTTTTTAAAGACCCGGTGCACGAGATCAGAGGCCTGGTAGAGCTGGAAGACTATTTCACCTCGATGTGTTCCGATCTCAGCGACTGCCGCTTCGAGTATCTCGACGAACTGATCAGCGAAAACGCAGCCTATATCAAGTGGATGATGCATTTCAAACACCCGAAGCTGGGCAACCGCCTGATTAGCGTGCGCGGCGTAAGCCATCTTAAAATCGGCGATAAAATCGAGTTTCACGAAGATTTCTATGACATGGGCGCGATGCTCTATGAGCAGTTGCCGTTGCTCGGCAACGTTACCCGCTGGCTTAAACTGCGCCTGGTGAGTTAATAATATGTCTACCACATCCAAGCGCACGATCTGGATCACAGGCGCCAGCAGCGGTCTCGGGCGCAGCCTGGCGCTGGCGCTGGCCGGCAAGGGCAACCGTGTCATCGCCTCCGCACGCAACCGGGCGGAACTGGACAAGCTTGTCGAACTCGACGCAAATATCGTCGCCTTGCCCTGCGATATCACCGACGAAACGGCGCTGGAAGCCGCCGGCAAGCGTATTCTGGAAATCGCGCCAGATCTCGATCAGGTCATTCTGAACGCCGGCAACTGCGAGTATCTCGATTTTCCCGAGCCCGACTGGGCTGCGATCCGCCGCGTCATGGAAATTAATTTTTTTGGCACCGTCAACTGCGTCAAAATGGCGTTGCCGTTGTTGCGCCAGTCGACCGGCGGCAGGCCGCATATCGTTGCCGTGGCCTCGCAGGTAACCGCGGCGCCATTCCCGCGGGCCGAGGCCTACGGCGCCTCCAAGGCGGCGCTGCAGTACTTTTGCGACAGCCTGCGCCTCGATCTGAGCGCCGAAGGTATCGATGTCACCATCGTCAACCCGGGGTTCGTGGACACGCCGCTGACGCGCAAGAACGATTTTCCGATGCCGTTTCTGATGGATGTCGATCAGGCGGCGGCACGTATCGTAAAAAATATCGAATCACGCCCCCTGAGTTACAGCTTTCCGCTGCGCCTGTCCGCGATGCTGGCATTGTCGAAGCTGTTGCCAGGGGTCTGGCAAAAAATGGTCGCACCGAAAACCGATCACGCCAACACCGAATCCAAACGGGGAGCTGGAAAATGAAAATTGCTATCATCGGTGCCGGAATCTCCGGCCTGACCGCTGCTTATTACCTGAGACACAAGCATGACATCACGGTTTACGAATCGGCGCCGAGGATAGGCGGTCACACCGCCACCGTCGACATCGAACACCAGGGGCGGGATTACGCGATAGACACCGGTTTTATTGTTTACAATGACTGGACCTATCCCCGGTTTATCGAACTGATGGAAGAGCTGGGAGTCGAAACCAAACCCACCGAAATGAGTTTCAGTGTGCGCTGCGATAATAGCGGGCTCGAGTACGGCGGTAACAACCTGAATACTCTTTTCGCGCAACGCCGCAATTTGCTGCGCCCGGGCTTTCACAAAATGTTGCGCGATATTCTGCGCTTCAACCGCGAGGCGGTTTGCGATCTGGAAAGCGGGCGTATATCGCCAGCTACCACGCTCGGCGAGTACCTCGACGATAACCGCTACGGCGAAGGGTTCATTTTCCAGTACCTGCTGCCGATGGGATGCGCGATCTGGTCCGCATCGACCGAGTCCATGCTCGATTTCCCGCTACTGTTCTTTACACGTTTCTTCAAGAACCACGGACTGTTGAGCGTCAACGATCGTCCCCAGTGGCATGTCATCAAGGGTGGCTCGAACAGTTACCTGGAGCCGTTAACGCGTGAGTTTCAGGATTCGATTCAGGTCAACGCAAAGCTGTCATCGGTGCGGCGGCGCCAGGACGATATCGAACTGGTGATGGCGAATGGACGGACAATGCACTACGACCAGGTAATATTTGGTTGTCACAGCGATCAGGCGCTAAAACTCCTGGCCGATGCAACTCACGCCGAACGCGACGCCTTAACTTCGATTCCCTACCAGTCGAACGAGGTCGTGTTGCATACCGACTGCGAACTGTTGCCGCAACGGCGCCTCGCCTGGTCGAGCTGGAACTACTGGTTGCGCGAGCGTTACCAGGATCGGGCGGTGCTGACTTACAACATGAACATACTCCAGGGCCTCGAGTCGGATACCACGTTTTGTGTTACCTTGAACGCCACCGAATCGATAGCCGAAGACAAAATTATCGAAACTTTCAACTACAGCCATCCCGTGTTTTCCCTGGATTCCGTAGTCGCGGCGGCGAAGATCGATGACTTCAACGGGCTCAATCGTACCTGGTTTGCCGGCGCCTATCTCGGTAACGGCTTTCACGAAGACGGTGTCGTCAGCGGTCGCCGGGTTGCCGATGCGATCAACCAGCTCGCGCCAGCGCCGGCACCGTCGCTGCTGCCAGAAGTCGCGTATGCATAGTTCGATCTACCAGGGCTATCTGCGCCACCGTCGCTTCAGGCCGCACCAGCACAAGTTTACCTACCAGGTATTCATGATGTACCTGGATCTGGACGAGCTCGATCAGGTTTTTGCCATTTCGCCATTCTGGTCGACGAAATCCTGGCGTCCGGCGCGCTTCCAGCGTGCCGATTTTCTGGGCGACGCGAAGCTGCCGCTGAAACAGGCGGTGCGGGAGCGGATTCACGAGTCGACCGGGCAGTGGCATGACGGTCCAGTCCGCATGCTTGCGAATCTGCGTTATTTTGGTTTCAATATCAATCCGATCTGTTCCTACTATTGCTTCGATGCCGAAGAAGAGCTGCGCTACATCGTGGTCGAAGTGACCAACACGCCCTGGAACGAACGCCAGAGCTACGTGCTGCAGTGTGATCCAGAGCAGCGCTTTCAGCGTATTAATTTCCAGAAATCAATGCATGTTTCACCCTTTAATCCGATGGATATGACGTACCGCTGGTGCAGCAATAATCCAGCCGGAATTCTGAGCCTCAATCTCGAAACCGAGAAAGGCGACGAGGTGCACGTGGATGCGACCATGGCATTGAAGCGCCGTGAAATCAGCGCGGCTAGTCTTGCGGGGATTCTGTTGCAGCATCCCTGGATGACAGCGAAAGTTGCCGCGGCGATCTACTGGCAGGCATTAAAACTCTGGGTTAAACGCAATCCATTTTACGATCATCCCGCAATCGAAAATCGGGATGGGCTAGATCAACCGACAATAACGAGACTGAAGACGAAGACATGAATACCGTTAATCCATCCGCAGTCAACACTCCCGATAATCCCGGCTGGCTTGGCAGCTTTGCCAAGAACCAGCTACTCAAGCGTCTGAGGCAGATGCCACGAGGATATCTGTTAATCGAGGAAGGCGACGAGTTGCATAGTTTTGGCGATCCCGAGGACAGCAGCGGCATCAAGGCAAAAATCGTCATCAAGGACGCCGGGGCTTATCGTGATATCGCCTTTGGTGGTTCGATCGGCGGCGCGGAAGCCTACATGCTCGGTAAATGGACCACGCCAAGCCTGCTCGATGTAGTGCGGCTGATGTCGATTAACATCGATTTTCTGAATGCGATGGATGACGGCAAGCCAGTCGTGCAACGCATAGGTGACAAATTGTTCCACTGGCTCAATCGCAACACCGAAAAACAGGCGCGCGACAATATCGCGAGCCATTACGATCTCAGTAACGAGTTCTTCGCGCTGTTCCTCGATCCCGAAATGATGTATTCGTCGGCTATTTTTCCCCATGCGCAGGCCAACCTGGACGAAGCGGCGCTTTACAAGCTCGATGTCATTTGCCGCAAGCTCGATCTGCAGCCCAGTGACCATCTGCTTGAGATCGGTACCGGCTGGGGTGGCCTCGCCATCTATGCTGCAAAAAACTATGGTTGCAGGGTAACCACCACGACGATTTCCCGGGAACAGTATGAAACGGCCTGTCGGCGGGTGCGGGCAGAAGGCCTCGATGGACAAATTACCGTGCTGTTCGAAGATTACCGCAATCTGAGCGGGCGCTTCGACAAGCTGGTTTCGATCGAAATGATCGAAGCGGTTGGGCATGAATACTATAAGCAGTATTTCAGCGGTTGCGCGTCGCTGCTCAAGAATGACGGACTGATGTTATTGCAAACGATAACGATTCCCGACCAGCGTTTCGAGTATGCGCAAAAATCCGTCGATTTTATCCAGCGCTATATATTCCCGGGCGGCTCACTGCCCAGCCATGAAGCGATTCTAACCTCGGTCAAGAAACACACCGACCTGTTGATGGTCGGCATGCAGGAAATCGGCGAGGACTACGCCAAAACCCTCGAGATCTGGCGCGAGCGTTTCATGTCGAAGCTCGACCAGGTCAGGGACCTCGGGTTCGACGATTACTTTATCCGCATGTGGAACTACTACCTGTGTTACTGCCAGGGTGGATTCGAGGAGCGTATTATCGGCACCTCGCAAATTCTTTTTGCCAAGCCCGACTGGCGTCGAACCGGTCAGGCCTGAGGCCGCATCTGCCGAGATGAAAAAAATACTGCTCAACCTGGCGCTGTTCCAGATAGGCTGGCTGGTCTGCGTAGTCGGTGGCGATTTCTACGCGGTGGCTTTCACGCTGGTGGCGCTATTGATCCATAACTGGCTGGTGCTCAGCAGCCGTACCGAGTGGAAACTTATTGGCATCGTTGTTTTAGTTGGCTGCCTGTGGGACATGGCGCTGGCCCAAACCGGCGTAATCCATTATGCGGATGCCAGCCTGCTCGGCATACCGATCTGGCTGATGTGCCTGTGGTTGCTGTTCGCAACCACCTTCATGCATGGCCTGTTCTGGATGCAGCGTTACCTGTGGCTTGCCGTTATCTTTGCGGCGTTGCTGGGACCAGCGAGTTACTGGTTCGGCAGCACTCTCGCGGATGCAAGCTTCGGCCTGCCTTTAGCCACGTCGCTGACTATCATGGGCGTAGGTTGGGGTCTGCTGTTCCCGGCTGGTATTTACTATGCAGGAAGACTGAAAACATGAGTAGCAAAATTATAATGAGGCGCGGCCTGGTGCTGGCGTTGACTGCCCTCGCGTCACTGCCCGGTGCCTATGCGGCCGAAACTAGCGGGCACGTGATTGGCGAGGCCCGTGATTTAAAAAGTGACGAATTCCTTTATCGCGAAATCTACTGCGCCAACGGTAATCCGGACGAGATGGAAGTTATCTATCGCAATGAAACGGGCAGCTTGCTTGCGCGCAAGCTGCTGGATTACAGTTCGGGCCGCACAACGCCGTCCTTCGTGCAGCAGAATTTCTATTCGAGCGAAGTAATCGAGGTCGACCTGAAGGCGGGCAATGTGACGATGGCGGTACTCGATGCGGTCAATTCCGAGCCGAAAAAAGTCAGTTCGACCCAGACCGATGGTACGATTCCGGTCGTTATCGATGCCGGATTCGATGAATATGTCAGGAGCAACTGGGACAGCCTGCTCGCTGGCGAAAAGCAGAGTTTTCTGTTTCCGTTTGCCGAGCGCGACAAGCTCATCGAGCTGCGGATTAAAAAGACCGCCTGTAGTTACCCGACCGAGAACCACCAGTGCTTCAAGCTCGAGTTGTCGAACTGGTTCGTACGTATGTTAGTGTCGCCGATCGAGCTTGGCTATGATCCCGAATTGCAGCGCCTGATGCGCTATCGGGGTCTGTCCAACATCGGTGATGGCAAAGGTAATGGCTCGGTGGTCGATATCCGCTACGACTACCAGCAAGTACCCGAGCTGGCCTGCAGTATCAGCGATCAGGCTCTGACCGATTCGGTGCAGCGCGCGCGCGCCAAGTCGTGATGAATTCAGCCAAAAAATGCGCGCTGGCCGTATTCGGTTTGCTCGCCATTGCGTCCTGCTCATCGGTTTCGGTGGAAGATTATGCCAACAATAAACCGCGCCTGGTGGCGGAAGAGTTTTTTAACGGCAAACTCAGCGCGCACGGTATCGTCAAGGATCGCAGCGGGCAGGTGATTCGTTACTTCAGCGCCGCAATCAACGCCTCCTGGGTCGACGGCGTCGGCACGCTCGATGAACAGTTTGTGTTCGACGACGGCGAACAGCAGACCCGGATCTGGAAGCTGCAACCCGCTGGCGCAGGAAAATATATCGCAACCGCGGGCGATGTGGTCGGCGAAGGAGCGATGCAGGTGGCCGGCAACAGCGTCTTCCTGGATTACGTATTGCGTATTCCCTATGGTGACGGCACCATCGACCTGAAGATCGATGACCGCATGTACCTGGTGTCGGAACGCGTACTGCTGAACGAATCCATCATGACCAAGTGGGGTTTCGAGGTCGGCCAGATCGCCCTGGTCATCACCCGGGAGTAAGCCGTTACTTGCTGCGCGGCGGCAGCCCGGTGTGCTGGGTCAGTAACCGACCCTTGCGCGCACTGGCCGATTTTTTCTGGTAACTGTTTTTACGCCGCGGGCTGCGGTAACTTTCGGTATTGCGCGGCTGATAGGCTGGCAGCAGGTGTTGTTTGCCGTTGCCGATCAGATCTTCCCGCCCCATCGCCTTGAGCGCGTCGCGCAGCAGCGGCCAGTTGGCCGGATCGTGATAGCGCAGAAAGGCCTTGTGCAGACGCCGCTGTTTTTCACCTTTCGCGGTGTCGACCGACTCGCTATCGCGCCGCACCCGCCGCAACGGATTCTTGCCGCTGTGATACATCGCGGTCGCGGTCGCCATCGGCGACGGGTAGAAGTTCTGCACCTGGTCGGCGCGAAAACCGTTCTGCTTGAGCCAGATGGCGAGATTCATCATGTCTTCGTCGGTGGTGCCGGGATGCGCCGCGATGAAGTAGGGGATCAGATACTGTTTCTTGCCGGCTTTTTTCGAATACTTCTCAAACAGCGCCTTGAAGCGATCGTAGCTGCCCATGCCGGGTTTCATCATCTTCGACAATGGCCCCGTTTCGGTATGCTCGGGCGCGATCTTGAGATAGCCGCCGACGTGGTGGCTGACCAGCTCTTCGACATAGGCCGGGGATTCGACCGCGAGGTCGTAACGCAGCCCTGAGCTGATTAAAACTTTTTTAACGCCATCGGTGTTGCGCGCGGCGCGATAGAGTTCGATCAGGGCAGAGTGGTCGGTGTTCAGGTTTTCGCAGATGCCCGGGTAAACGCAGGAGGGGCGTCGACAGGCGGTTTCGATCGCCTTCGACTTGCAGGCGATGCGGTACATGTTGGCGGTCGGCCCGCCGAGATCGGAGATGACGCCGGTGAAGCCGGGCACGCGATCGCGAATGGTTTCGATTTCCTGCAGGATCGAGGCCTGTGAGCGGTTCTGGATAATCCGCCCCTCGTGCTCGGTGATCGAACAGAAGGTGCAGCCGCCGAAACAGCCGCGCATGATGTTGATCGAGAAGCGAATCATTTCGTAGGCCGGAATGCGCGCATCGCCATAGGCCGGGTGCGGCACACGCGCGTAGTCGAAACCGAAGACATAGTCCATTTCCTCGGTCGTCAAAGGAATCGGTGGCGGGTTGAACCAGATTTTCTGCCCACCCTGGTTTTGCACCAGCGCGCGCGCGTTACCCGGATTGGTTTCGAGATGCAGTACCCGGCTGGCGTGCGCGTAAAGCACCGGGTCGCGGCTGACGTCGTTGAACGACGGCAGGCGCACCACGGTTTTCAGCCGCTGCGCGAGCTTTTGATGCACTTTCGCGAGCTTGCCATCGAGCCTTATCTCGGCGCTCGGCGCCGCGTCATTGTCGGGGCTGGCGTCGCAAACCGTTTCATCGATGATCATGTAGGGATTTAGCGGATTCTCGATGCGCCCCGGCTTGTCGACGTTGGTCGAATCGATCACGGTCCAGTCGGGCGGCAGGTCCTTGATGAAAAACGCGCTACCGCGCACGTCGGTGATATCCGCGATGGCCTCGCCCTGCGCCAGTCGATGCGCAACTTCGACGATGGCGCGCTCGGCGTTGCCGTAGAGCAGCAGGTCGGCCCTGGCGTCGGCCAGGATCGAGCGCCGCACCTTGTCCTGCCAGTAATCGTAATGCGCGATGCGGCGTAACGAGGCTTCGATGCCGCCGATGACTATCGGGGCGTCATTGAAGGCTTCGCGACAGCGCTGCGAATAAACAATCGAACAGCGATCCGGACGTTTGCCGCCGATGTCGTCGGGGGTATAAGCGTCGTCGCTGCGGATCTTGCGATCGGCGGTATAGCGGTTGATCATAGAATCCATGTTGCCGGCGGTGACGCCGAAAAACAGGTTGGGTTTGCCCAGTGCCTTGAACGGCTCAGCCGATTGCCAGTCGGGCTGCGCGATGATGCCGACGCGAAAACCTTGCGCCTCGAGCAGACGGCCGATGATCGCCATGCCGAAACTCGGATGATCGACATAGGCGTCGCCGGTGACCACGATGATGTCGCAGCTATCCCAGCCGAGTTGCTCCATCTCCGCGCGCGACATCGGCAGAAACGGGGACCTGTCATAGCACTCGGCCCAGTAGAGCGGGTACTGGTTCAATGGTCTGGCTTTGGCTGAAAGTTCGATTTGCATGACGGATTCCGGTAGGAGCGCGATTCTACCCGATTAGCGGGATTATTGTTCGGGAATCTCGGGCTGTTAGCCATCACTTTCAAGCAACCAGGCGCAGCAAAACTACTCGGTTATACAGACTCTGCCTATTTCCCTGGAATACAGATTCACATAAACTTTCTGTCTAAGCCACTGTTAGAAATCAGGAGTAGTTTTGAGAGTTAAGCAAGTTAGAGTTATGAGTTAAGCAGGACACACACTCCGAAGTTAAGCAGGACACACACTCAGTTAAGCAGGACACACACTCAAGTTAAGCAGGACACACATCAGTTAAGCAGGACACAAAGTTAAGCAGGACACACACTCTCAGTTAAGCAGGAGTTAAGCAGGACACACACTCTCAATACGAAAATGTTTATTCTCTCTACTCAAGGACATTAGCCCAGAAGCTACAATAACTAGTGGACGTAGATTGACGGTACTAAGCGGGAAAAAGAGTCGATGATGCCTTTTTCAAATCAACCTGCCCGCCATCCACTAATGGATGGTCGTTTTGCTTGACGAAATCAGCTGCGTGAATCTAGCCAGCGTCGAGATTCGGTTCGACTCGATTGAATCGTCTGGGATGAATCGCTTCAAATTGCGTGGTATTGAGATGCCATTGCCTGGGGGAGATTTGTAGTCTGTGCAATATCGGCGGGAGCGCAATATCGACGTAACTTCGTTTATCCGTTCGGATGATACGACCCGTCCAGTCCACCAGTTCTAAATAGTCTCGAAAAGTAAATGGTATGCCAGCCTGCCATTCATTTTTTTGATCACCTTCGAAGTGCAATAGCGGCTTGATCGGCGTCTTGAAATCCATTAAATCACCACATTGACGCTGGTCATTAATGGCTTGATTTATATCAAACGAAGGATTCGTTCTTTCCTGAATGCTGGTATATCGGGAAGTCTCAGGACTGGTCGCCATACCGGCCCGCACGGGATTGAGATCGACATACGCCATGCAGGATAATAACGCTTCTTCGGTCTTTAGTGCTTGTGAGGTAAATCGGGACTCCCAGAATTTCCCAGTACACTCATCCTCACGGTTCGCTTGCCGGGCGATAGGCTGGTTCAGGCAACGCATGAACCAACTGATACTGGAAAGCTTGTTACGCCAGACGTTCATAATGTCGCTCACCGTGGCGCTTTCAGCGGTCGATAGCGCCTCACCTTCCCGATAGCGCTGGATCAGCAACGGCCCCTTAAAGAGCGCACACCATCGATCCATGATTTCATCGTCAGACCGGTCAAACAGTTGATCTGGAGACAGCTTGAGCACCAGGTGGTAGTGGTTACTCATCACAGCATAGGCACAGACATCGATCGCAAACAGAGATGCGAGAAGTCGTATTCGATCCACGACCCATTGTCGCCGATGTTCGTAACTTCTGCCGGAGTAGTGGTCAACTCCGCAGAGAAAGGCACGACGTACACAACGCGAGGTAATGTGGTAGTAAGGAGTATCAGCGAGCGAGATTAACGCCTTTCTGGGTCTTGTCATCAGTCAATTCCGTTTGTCTGAGAATGCACAAATCCTACGCCTTGGGATCAATGGGTGTCAATGGTAGAGTGTCTGTCCCGTTGAAGTTAGTAGAGTGTCTGTCCCGTTGAAGTTGTCCACGGTATCCAAACGCATGCAGCGTTGCCGCCGCGCCGCTAATGCGGGCCTCAGGTACCAGGCGAGGTCGAGATATAAAAAATATGGAAAAGCTTGAACGCATAGGATTCAGCCATTGGTTTCGAAGCAGGCTTGACGCTGACAAGGCCGCTGTTCACAACATTGCCCGGGTCGTTTCAGTACACAAGGACAGATACACAATAACCAATGGCCTGGGAGAGGTTTATGCCGAGTTATCGGGGAATCTATTCTATACCGCAAATTCCGCAACTGACCTGCCAACGACAGGCGACTGGTTATACGCAGATTTTTATGATGATGATACTCACGCGATCATCCATGGGGTCATTCCCAGAAAAACTTTACTAAGAAGAAAAACAGCCGGAAAGCTGGTTGATTTTCAGCTAATTGCAGCAAATATCGATGTTGCCTTTGTTATTCAATCGGCTGATGACAATTTTAATCTGAGCAGGTTGGAGCGTTACCTGGTTATGGTCAACGAACGCGGAATTACGCCTGTCATTCTGCTAAGCAAGTGTGATCTCATGCCGCAAGATAAGGTCGAAAACATAAAGGCAAGCATCTCGAGCGTCGCGCCTCAAGTTACTGTGCTGGCATTCAGTAGTTTGAGCGGGGAAAATATCGACACTATTAAAAATTCTCTATTACCCGGTAATACCTACTGTTTGCTCGGCTCGTCAGGTGTTGGCAAAACAACCTTGCTGAATAGTATCCTGGGCAGCAGGCAATTCGAAACTCAACCGGTTAGTAAAAAACAAAGTAAAGGCAGGCACACCACGACAAGTCGCGAACTTATACAGCTGGACAACGGCGCAATGCTGATAGATACCCCGGGAATGCGAGAGCTTGGCAACATGTCGGTAGATACCGGTATTGACGAAACGTTTTCGGAAATAGTCGCGCTTTCTCGGGACTGCAAATTTACTAACTGTTCCCATACCAACGAAAAAGGCTGCGCGATATTGTCAGCCATAGCAGAGGGAGCATTGTCTGAACAACGCTATAAAAACTATTTGAAAATGAAAAATGAATCCGCGTTCAATGAAATGTCTTACTTCGAGAAAAGAAAGAAGGATAAGGACTTTGGAAAAATGATTAAATCAACCTTAGAAAGTAAAAGCAGGTGAGGGCGCCTGATACCACAGGCTGTCGGGCGTGGCAGAGACGCGACGCTGATGCGGAGCGTTAGGCGGCAGGGCGATGCCAGACGAGAATTCTTTTAGTGCTCTCGATTGGCTAAGGCTTGTGGCAACGGTAGCCTGGCTTGTCGTATTTGTGAACTGGCCGCAAATGACATTTGCTGTCACTTTGCTGATGATCGGAAGCGCCTTCATTTTATTCAACGCAATGATTTTCTGGGTGACTGTCATGCGTAAGGCACACGCCTCTTCCGTGGCTCCAATTATTGGCGGACTCTTTGCGGCAGCAGGTATTTTAATTGTGCCGATAAGCGAGAGCTGGAAATGGTTATGGATACCGCTGGTAATAGACTGGGGTGGGTTGCCTTTCTTTCTGACTGGCTGGCTCTCGACACGAGTAAAGACATGACTATGCCGCATGAAAAACGCATCGGCCTCATCAGGGATCAGGGAAATCCATGAACAGGGTTTTTGTCTTTGGAACACTAAAAGAAGGATTCCCCAACTTTGAAAAGAACAAGGGTATTCGCTTTCGAGGTGAGTTCGAAACGAAAGAGCGTTATCCGCTGTACCTGGTCGGCGAACGGCACTCACCCTGGCTAGTTCTGGACAAAGGCAACGGGCATAACATCCAGGGCCAGGTCTTCACTGTCACTGACGACGCCTTAGCAGAAATGGACAAACTGGAACGTATATCGGAGCCCGATGGTTATCGCCGGTTTGATATTACGGTTCTTGCAAAAGACACGAGCGAAGCACTCGTGGTTTCCACATATGGCAAGACAGTTGAGCAAATACAGGGTGCAGATATTCGCGCAGAACTAACTGGTGAATACAGTATTGAACATACAGCGCATTATCGAAGCCGTAATCCCTGACAAACGCATGCAGTCAGATGCGACGGAGTCGCGCCGTCGATGCGGAGCGCTATGCGGTAAAGAAAAGCAACCCTTGAGCCAAGGCCGATTTCCCGTCCAGCATCGAAAGTTTTTGAAGACTCAGACAGTATGGACTCCAATCAGCGAAACCAGATGACTCTCATGAAAGCAATTGTTTACACAAAATACGGAGCACCCGAGGTGCTTCAGGTTAAGGAGGTTGAAAAGCCGGAACCGGGAGACGATGAGGTCCTCGTTAAAATCCATGCGGTCGAAGCCACCAAGGCCGACTGTGAAATGCGGAGTTTCAATTTCGCGGTGAAATGGTTCTGGCTACCCTTGCGGATTGCGCTGGGGGTGACAAAACCGAAGAAGCAGATACTGGGCGGATATTTTGCGGGCGTCATCGAAGCCGTCGGTAAAGACGTATCCAGGTTCAGGCCGGGAGATCCGGTTTTCGGGGCGACCAGGCTTCGGTTTGGCGCCTACGGCGAGTACGCCTGCTTACCGGCCAGTTACACGATTGTGCCGAAGCCGCAAAATATGAGTTTTGCAGAAGCGGCAGCGGTACCATTGGGCGGGTTGAATGCACTCCACTTCATGCGCAAAGCGAACATCCGGCCGGGCGAAAAGGTTTTGATCAACGGCGCCGGCGCGAGCATCGGCACTTTTGCGCTGCAGATTGCTAAAGCGATGGGTGCCGAGGTGACTGCGGTCGACAGCGGCATCAAGGAGGAAATGCTGCGCCGGATTGGGGCCGACCATTTCTTCGACTATGCCAAAGAGGACTTCACCCGAAGCGGCCAGACCTGGGACGTGATTTTTAACATGGTTGCGCGCAGTTCCTATTCCAGATGCGTCGATTTGCTCAACCCCGGGGGGCGCTACCTGATGGGAAATCCTCGCCTGTCCGACATGCTAAGATCAGTGGTTACATCCCTGTTTACGGACAAAATGGCGACGTTTGCCTTCGCCGGTGAAACGGAAGAAGAATTACTCGCACTCAAGGAAATGATCGAGGCCGGTAAGATAAAAGCGGTCGTCGATAAAATCTATCCGCCCGAACAGGCGCCCGCAGCGCATCGCCGGGTCGAGGCGGAACAAAGACTGGGCATTGTCGTTATTAGTATGAATAAGCCATGAGAGCAAGGGGGTGCACCGGGAATCGGAGAGGTCACTCTGAAAGCGGCTGCAAAACATGACAGATGCGTGCGGTCGGACAAGCCGGTCAGGATTTAACGCTGGCGCGGGACCCTGGGCAAAAGGGCTTAAGCCCTGGAAACAATGATGAAAATAACCAATTTACAACACTATCTGGGCATTGACCTGAATCCGAATACTCACCATGAGAAAATCATATCTGCAATCGGGGGCTGCCTCGGGATCTTCCTGGTTTTTACGCTAAGTAACTGGTTCCTGGATAGCTCCACCGCGATCTATATCATTCCATCCATGGGGGCTTCTGCGGTTTTGCTTTTTGCCGCGCCTCACAGTCCCCTCGCACAACCCTGGAACCTGTTCGGCGGGCATATCATTTCTGCCGCTGTGGGCGTGATTTGCGCGCAATTCATTCCCGCGGTTGGCGTTGCTGCGGCAGTGAGCGTGGGACTGGCCATCGGCGCAATGTATTATTTCCGCTGTATTCATCCGCCGGGTGGTGCCACGGCGCTGGCCGCAGTTATCGGCGGCGAACAAATACAGACCCTGGGGTTTGAATATATTCTCGCACCGGTGCTCTTGAATACAATGACGATACTGCTGGTGGCACTGCTGTTTAATTATTTGTTCAAATGGCGCAGATACCCCGCTTTCCTGGCATCGAAGGAAAAGAAATCAGTCTTGCCGGCGGACGTATATGCCCCGATCAATCATGCCGACCTGGTATATGCGCTTAGTGAAATGGATTCGTTTATCGACGTTACAGAAGAAGACTTGCTGAAGATATATAAACTGGCTACCGGCAGAAACGCGGGTATTGGTGTCGGTCATAAAGAGATCGCTGAGGGACGATGACTATTCGGATCCGCGAATGATCCGATGCGCCATCTGCCTGTGCGAATATTGGCAAGCGTAATGAGCAGATTATAGATACAATCATTTATCCGGAACGGTTATGCTATCAAGCCATCCAGGATCCGCGAAAAATCGGCAAACGTAAACAGCATATGGAATTACTCATAGTATCGGCGGCAATTAACATTGCCTGTATTATTCTATGCCACCAGATTGCAAAACGTCGGGGTGCAAAACCCGTATTCTGGGGGGTAATGGGCGCCTTATTCGGACCCTTTGCCATTCCGTTTGTATTCTTTGCCAAACCGAAACAACAGTAAAAGCACAAGATTATTTTTTTAGTTTAAATGGGGACGGTGACACTCGATAGTTATTTGCATCGGGTACCGAGCCCATTTATTGTTTTAGCCTGATCCGGTATCTGACATGTATAAGATTCCCATCGTGCCCGATGATTTCGAAGTCCCGCAAGCACTGGAAACTCCACGCATGCGGCTGCGTCCGCTAAGCATCAACGATGCGGTAAAAGACTACGACGCGGTGATGACCTCCGAGGACCGCCTGCGTACGGTTTACGATCCAGGTGGAGAATGGCCTCTGGGATTGACCCTGGAGCAGGATATCATCGAACTCGGCTGGCACCAGACCGAGTTCCAGTTGCGCACCTCGTTTGCCTACACGGTCGTCAGCCTCGATGAAGCGGAAGTGCTGGGCTGCATGTATATTTACCCGACACGCAAGCCGGGTTACGACGTCGAAATCACTCTGTGGGTGCGCCAGTCGCGCGTCGAAGAAGGTCTCGACCAGCACTTGTTCGAAACCGTCGAGAACTGGATCGCCGAGTGCTGGCCGTTTACCAGTCCGGCCTACCCGGGCCGGCGCATCAGTTTCGACGAGTGGCGCGCGTTGCCGGATGGCTAATTCTGCTAGTCTGAGTCATCCCCGCACAAGCGGCGGTCCGACGTATGGGGATCTTGCCAGGGTCCCGGGGTTACAAGATCCCGGCTCGGAGGCCGGGATGACGCTATTTTTTTAATGATTTCGATGTCCGCCACGGCCAGAGACCAGGATTTAGCTGACCAGATTCACGATCGATAGCGCCAGCAGGATCGCGATCGCGGCCCGGCGAAACAGCTTTTCGCTCGATTTGCGAAATCCGTGCGAACCCAGCCAGGCACCCAGCATATAGGTCGCGGCGCCCGGTAACGCGATGATAATGTCATCCAGGCCGGTGGTGCCGCTGACGGCGGAAATCAACGCGAAACCCAACACCGTGAAAAACGACCAGGAAATAATCAGCGTGCGTCCCTCGTCCTTGTCATAAGGGCCGAGCAGGATGAAAACCACGGCAACCAGCGCGATATAAGTACCGCCGAAGACGACGCCGGAACAGATGCCGACGAAGATCAGCCAGTTCCTGGTCATCGGGTGGCGGTAGCGAAACCCGATCAGCATCATCACGCAGGCGGCCGAAATTATCAGCGCCATGGTGCGCTTCATCCACTCCGGGTCGAGTTCGATCAACAGCCAGTGACCGAGCGGCATGAAGATCATCGTCGGGATCACCATGGTCAGGGTTGTACGCCAGTTGATCTGGCGAAAACAGGCCTTGAACAGGTAGACGTTGGTGAAGAAATCGACCACCAGGATTTTCGAGACGATGGTAACGGGAGCGAAAAACAGCGTCAGGATGGCGAGTATGAAGGCCGGGCCGCCGAAGCCGGTGAATCCCCGGATCAGGCCAGCGCCGAAGGCGACCAACGCCACCGCCAGCATGCCGGGCTCGTCACCAGTCAAAATGATCTCGCAGCCGGTAGAAGGCAAGGCCTAGCCGCAGGTACTGGCGACGCAGCGCGGCGAGGGGAAAGCGGGGCGGCCGGCCGCGCACGATTGCCGGCAAATGCTTCGGCAGGATGCCACTACCCGATTCCCTGCCGGCCAGCCACTTCGCCAGTTCGCGCCCGCTCCAGGTCGCGCTGTTGACGCCATTGCCGTGATAGCCGTAGGCGAAATAGACTGATTTGTCTTCGGGCATGCGCCCGATCGACGGGCGAAAATTCAGCGCAAAACAAACCAGTCCGCGCCACTGGTGGGTGTACTCGAGGTCGGCGAACTGCGGCCACATCTCGGCGATCGACTGTTTCAGTTCGGTGTATGTGGTTTCGGCGCCGGCCGGGTCGCCGATATGATTGGCGCGCCCACCGAGCATGAATCGCTTATCGCTGAGCAGGCGGTAATAAAAAAACATGTGTTTCGAATTTATCGTTGGGTTTTCGGTGTGCCAGCCTTTCTCCAGCAGCTCGGCATCGCTCATCGGCCGGGTTACGACGATCGCGCTTTGCAACGGCAGCGGCCGGCCGCGCACGCCGTGATGCAGATGCTCCGGCATGAAGCCGTTTCCGGTCAGGATGACCTGCTTCGCGCTGAGGCTGCCGCAGGCGGTTTCGAGCCGGTGGCTGTCGCCCTCTTTGCGCCAGCTAATGACTTCGCTGTGCGGATGGATTCTGGCGCCACGCCGTTGCGCCGCCGCGGCCAGACCCTGCGCGTAGCGCAGCGGGTGCAGCGCGAAAGAAGGCCGATGCGCAACCGCGCCGTGCTGATGCGGCGAGTCGTAACCGATTTCGCGAAACTCGTCACGACTGTGCACGCTAGCGTCGAGACCCAGCAGCCTGCGTTCGATATCGACTTCTTTTTGCAAGTCCGTGAAATGCGCATCGCTGTCGGCAACGATAAATTCGCAGTCGCCCTGTGGCAGGAAATCGATAGCTTCGTCCTCACCCAGCGCGCGCACCAGGTTGACCGCGTCGGCCTGGCTCTGGTGAAAGGCGCGGGTTTGTTCGACCCCGAATTTTTTCAGCTGCGAGTGCAGCGATACCTTGGTCATGCCCATGGTGCAAAAGCCGCCGTTGCGGCCCGATGCGCCCCAGCCGATATGCCCTGCCTCGAGCAGGCAAACGTCGACATTGAAATCTCGCGCCAGGTGCAGTGCCGCCGACAGTCCGGTATAGCCGCCGCCAATGATCGCCACGTCGCAGCTTTGCGCGTCGCTGAGTGTCTCGTTCCTGAGCTCGCTCTCGCCCGCGGTGGCTTCCCAGTAAGAGGGTTGCGTCTGGTCGAACCGGTACAGGCTTGGATGAAATAATGGCTTCATGGATTTGTTATTTTTTACTAAGTACCAGGGTTGCGATCACACCCGCGACCAGCCCCCAGAACGCAGCGCCGATGCCGAACAGGCTGAGCCCGGAAGCGGTCACGACGAAGGTTATGACCGCCGCTTCACGCGCGCTATCGTCAGCCATCGCAGTATAGAGGCTGTTGGCGATCGTGGATAGCAATGCGAGGCCGGCCAGGGCAAAGATGAACTCGCTGGGAAAGGCGCTGAACAGGGCCGCAATCGTACTGCCGCCGATACCGAGCAGCAGGTAAAAAACCCCGGTGCTGAGGCCCGCGACATAGCGCTTGCTGGCGTCGGCATGCGCTTCCGGGCCGGTGCAAATGGCTGCGGTAATCGCCGCCAGGTTAATCGCGAATCCGCCAAAGGGCGCCAGCAGCAGGGTAGTTATCCCGGTCCAGCCGATGATCGGCGAAATCGGTGCCGTATATCCCGCGGTGCGCAAGACCGCGATACCGGGAATATTTTGCGACACCATGGTAACCACGAACAGCGGGATGCCCACCCCGATCAACGCTTCCCAGGAAAATTCCGGGTTAACGTATTGTGGTGCAGCTAACGTCACCGCAAAGCCCGAGAAATCGAGTAAACCCTGTGACAGGCACAGCAGGCAACCAACCGCTAGCACGCTCAGGATGGTATATCGTGGAACCAGTTTTTTCGCCGCAAGATATACGGCGAACATGGCTAGCACCAGTCCGAAACGCGATTCCAGCGCGACAAAAGCGTCGACCCCGAACTGAAACAGGACGCCCGCAAGCATGGCGCCGGCGATCGGCAGCGGGATCCGATCCATGATGCGCTCGAACCAGCCGCTGAGGCCGCTCAAGGTAATCAGTATGGCGGAAAAGATGAAAGCGCCGATGGCTTCCGGCAGGCTGATTCCCGGTAGCGACGTCGCCAGCAGGGCGGCGCCGGGCGTCGACCAGGCGGTGATGATCGGCATCTTGTAGCGCCATGACAGGCCGAAGGTGGTCAAACCCATGCCGATGCCGAGCGCGATCATCCACGAGCCGATTTGTTCCGGCGTCGCGCCGGCGGCCCGCGCCGCCTGGAACACGATCACCGCCGAACTACTGTATCCGATCAGCACCGAAGCGAAACCGGCCGCAATTGCAGGCGGATGAAAATAGAGTTTGAGTGACATCAGGCGAGAGTCTAACGCGTTGGCTGAATACGGTACATGTAGTCGCCGGCCTGATTATTGGCGCGAAACGCCGGAATGACGCCGCGCGGGATTGCCGCAGATTGTGGCCCCGAAACGCTCCCGCTCATTTGCCTGATTTACTCTGGCTGTGGATTCTGACCTCTATTAATCGGGTAGCGAATGCTGTTCCAGCGCTTCGCGCTGCTGTCGAACTTCGCGGCTGAGGTAAACGCGTGTGATAAAACGCTGCCAGCGGCGATTGATCTTGCGCCGCACCAGGAACGGAAAAACGTCCAGCCAGGCGAGCGCAACCACGTCGCCAAGTCCGTCGATGGCAACCATGCGTATCCGGGTGGCGGAAAGTTTTTTGACCAGCAGGTTTCCGATCGTCAGGTCGTGGTTGAAGATAATCAGGTTTTTCAGGAACGACTGTTTGAGTTCCTCCAGGGCCGGCTCAAAATCCTCGATCGGGTAACCCTGGGCGAGGTACCAGTTGAGCGGCCGTGATATTTCCCCGTCATAGTTACGCACCAGGTCGACGACGATGCCGGTGCCGCGATTGGTTTCACAAAGGCCGTGAAATCCGGGAATATGCATGTCGGTGACGCCGCCGCGTTTTTTCAGTCGGCGATAGAACTTGATTTCGCGCTGCGACTGCACACTGACCTTATCGCGGGCAATCTTGATCGCCAGGCGCGGGTCTTCAGGGTGCACGAAGCATATGCGCTCCTTGCCCATGCCGATGGGTTTTTTTGTAATCTCTAACATTGACAACGAAAACTTAGTCGAAGACGCGAACCAGGCTCTGCAGAATAGACGCAAGAATAACACGAAGCTGGCCGGCCTTGTCCTCATCATATTTCCAGGGCGCCTGCTCCTGCATGTAATTGCACTGTGCCAATTCCATCTGAATGGCATGCATACCCCGCTCGGGCTGGCCATAGTGGCGCGTGGTCCAGCCGCCTTTGAAGCGGCCATTGGTCACCGCGGAATAGCCCTGGGCTGCATCGCAAATCTTGAATGCGGCTGCCTCGATAGCCGGGCTGCAGCTTGCGCCGCTGTTACTGCCGATATTGAAATCGGGGAGTTTGCCGTCGAACAGGAAAGGCACGAGTGAGCGAATTGAATGGCAGTCGAAAAGAATGGCAAAGCCATGCCGCTGATGAATTCGCTCCAGTTGTTCGCGCAGGGCATCGTGGTAAGGCTGGTGATAACGCAGCTGGCGGTCGCTAATTTCATCGGCCGCAGGCGCCTGGCCGGCAAGATAAATATCTGCGCCGTCGAAAGTCGTGGTCGGACACAGGCTGGTGGTGTTCTGTCCGGGGTAAAGCGACTGATCCGCGGGATCGCGGTTGGCATCGATGACATAGCGATGAATCGGAGTGCTGACGACCGTTGCCTCGGCAACCAGGTCGGCATAGAGCCGGCTGATATGCCAGTCGGCATCGGCGCGCGCCTGGCCCTGCGGATTGAGGCGCGCAAGAATCGCGTCAGGAATTTCGAGACCGCCGTGCGGCTGGGCCAGCAGCAATGGCCCCTGGCCTGTTGTCACTTCCGGTTTCATGGCTGCAGCTGCGGCAACAATCCGTCTTCGACCAGGGGTTTGATGATACTGCGACCCATCACCAGCTGTTTGATCGCCGCGATATCGTCGGCGAGGTAGCGATCGCCCTCGAGTGGGGCCACGACGCTTCTGACTTGCTGCATGACCCGGGCCAACCGTGGGCTGGTTTCCAGGGGTGCGCGCAACTCTATGCCCTGGACCGCGATCATTAACTCGATGGCGATGATATGCGCCAGGTTATGGTTCATCTCACCCAGCCGTCGCGCCGCGTGACAGGCCATCGAAACGTGGTCTTCCTGGCTGGCGCTGGTCGGGGTCGAATCGATCGAGCAGGGCGACGCGCGCTGCTTGTTTTCCGCCATCAGCGCGGCCGCGGTTACCTCAGCGATCATGAAACCTGAATTGAGCCCGGGATCGGGAGAAACGAACGCCGGCAAGCCGAAGTTCTGCGCCGGATCGACCGTGGTTGCGATCCGGCGTTGGGCGATCGAGCCGATTTCAGAAATCGCCAGCGCGCACTGGTCGGCGCCAAAGGCGACCGGCTCGGCGTGAAAGTTGCCGCCGGATAGAATCGAGCCGTCCTCGATTACCACGATCGGGTTATCGGTAACCGCGTTGGCCTCGATCTCGAGCATTTGCGCGACCTGGCGGAACTGGTCGAGGCAGGCGCCCATGACCTGGGGCTGGCAGCGAATGCTGTAGGGGTCCTGCACACGCATGTCGTCTTCACGATGCGATTCACGGATTATGGAGTCTTCGAGCAGCGTGCTCAGGCAGCGCGCGGCATCGATTTGACCGGGCAGCCCCCGTAGCGCGTGAATTTCGGGTCGAAACGGGCGCGGCGAACCCATTAACGCATCGGTCGTCAAGGCGCCCGAAACCAGCGCGGTCTGCGCCAGGTTCCAGGCGTCGAACAGGGCGGCGAGCGCGAGTGCAGTCGATACCTGGGTGCCGTTGATCATACCCAGGCCTTCCTTCGGCCCTAGCTCCAGCGGCTCGAGGTCAGCCGCTTTCAGTGCCTCGGCAGCCGGCATCTTGTGATCGCGAAAAAATACGTAGCCTTCGCCGATCATGGCCGCGGTCAGATGCGCCAGCGGCGCCAGGTCACCCGAGGCGCCGACCGAACCCTGTCCCGGTATCAAGGGAATCATGTCGAGTCGCAGCATGGTTTGCAGGCGCTCGATGATTTCCCAGCGGACGCCGGAGGCGCCGCGCCCGAGCGACAGCATTTTGAGCACGATTATCAGGCGCACCACGGCCCGCGGTAACGGCGCGCCCACGCCGCAGCAGTGCGACAGGACCAGGTTGCGTTGCAGTTGCGTTGTATGCTCGGCTGGAATACGCGTGCTCGCGAGTTTGCCGAAGCCGGTATTAATGCCGTAAACCGGCGTATCGTTCTGCGCCGCCTCGGCGACTATTCTGGCGGCGGCGTCGACGCGGGATTTACTGGCTACGTTGATATCGGCGCTCAGATCCTGACGATAAATATGGCGCAGTTCGGTCAGACCGGTCGAGCCAGGGGTCAACAATAAAGCCTTAGTCACAACAATCTCCTAGCTCGCCAGTCGATCGAGCGTATCACGGTAGTTTTGCGCGATCATGTCCTGCTTCGCGTGCTCGCCGTTTGCGATCAGTTTGACGCCACCGATATAGACGTCGCGCACCAGGTTTTCGTTACCGGAAAATATCCAGCTATCGATCAGGTCATCCTGGCGGCGTCCGTAGAGTCGAGGATGATCGCAGTCGAGTACCAGCAGGTCGGCGCGGTACCCCGGTTCGATGCTACCGACAGCGCGTCCGCAAGCCTGGGCGCCGCCGGCGAGCGCGGCGTCGAGCAGGTTGCGGCCGGTGTTTGCCATAGTGGTTGACGCCAGCACGTTGCGCCGCCGCGTTTGCAGGCGCATGCCGTATTCGAACCAGCGCAATTCTTCGATCGGATCGATCGAAATATGGCTGTCGGACCCGATCGCCCAGCGACCTTGTCGATCGAAGTAGTCGACCGCGTTGAAAAATCCGTCGCCGAGATTGGCTTCGGTAGTCGGGCATAGTCCGGCGACACAGCCGCTGTCGGCCATGTCCCTGGTTTCGGCGGCGTCCATGTGGGTAGCGTGGATCAGGCACCAGTTGCGCGCGACGTCGAAATGATCCAGCAGCCACGCGACCGGGCGCTGCCCGCTCCACGCGAGGCAGTCTTCGACTTCTCTGGTTTGTTCGGCGATGTGAATGTGGATCGCCGCGAGGTCATCGAGGCCGTCGATAACCTCGCCTAGCAATTCCCGATTGATTGCTCGCAACGAATGGGGCGCGATACCGACCGCCGCGTTGGCGTCGCCGGCAGTCGCCCGTTGCAGCGACTGGACGATATCGACAAAGCCGTCGGCCTCGTTGGTAAAGCGTTTCTGACCATCCAGCGGCTCGGCGCTGCCGAATCCGCCGTAGCGATATAAAACCGGCAGCGCGGTAAAACCGAGGCCGACTTCGCGTGCCGCCTGCAGGCACTGCAGGCTCATTTCGGCGCGGCTGGTGTAGGGCCGTCCGTCGATATCATGGTGCAGATACTGGAATTCGCCGACGCAGCTGTAACCGGCCTTGAGCATTTCGAGATAGAGCTGGGCCGCGATGTGGAACAGGTGCTCGGGTTGAATGCGCTCGAGGTAGTGGTACATGACTTTACGCCAGGTCCAGAAACTGTCTTCCCGGTTACCCGCGCGTTCGCCGAGACCCGCCATCGCGCGCTGATGCGCGTGCGAATGCACGTTCGGGATCGCCGGTACCAGGACATCGACCCGTTCCCCGGAAGAATAGGGCGCATCTGGCGTGATCGTCGCGATATTGCCATCGGCATCGATGCTGATTTCGACCGATTCGGCCCAACCGGTGGCCAGTAGCGCCGACATAGCCCAGATTTTTGTTGTCATACCCAGTTTCCGTGGAGCCCGGTTGCGTTTATAGAAAAAGCAGCGTACCATACTTGTATATACAAGTATAGGCCACAGCAAAGCTAAATGTCTCAAACTCTGTTCATCAACGCAACTCTCGCTTCGATGGAGGGCGAATCCGGTTACGGGTTGCGCCAGCAAGCCGCATTGCTGGTCGACGGCGATAAAATCGCCTGGACTGGAGATATGGCCGAGCGCCCGACCCCCGAGGCGGCCGAGGTAATCGACTGCCAGCAGCGGCTGTTGACGCCTGGCCTGATCGATTGCCATACCCACCTGGTATATGGCGGCGATCGCGCCGACGAATTCGAGCTCCGCCTCGAAGGCGCGAGCTATGCCGAAATCGCCGCGTCTGGTGGCGGCATCGCCTCGACGGTGAATGCGACCCGGGCCGCCAGCGAAGCGCTTCTGTTTACCGAGGCGTTGCCGCGAATCAGGGCCCTGCTGGCCGAAGGCGTGACCACGCTCGAAATCAAGTCGGGCTATGGGCTCGACAGCGACAATGAAATCAAGCTGTTGCGCGTCGCGGCGAAGCTCGCAAAGGAATTCAACCTGCGTGTCCACAAGACTTTTCTCGGCGCGCATGCGTTGCCGCCGGAATACGAGGGGCGGGCCGATGATTACATCACGCTGGTGTGCGACGAAATGCTGCCGCGGGCGCAGCGCGAGGGCCTGGTCGATGCGGTCGATGTATTTATCGAGTCGATTGCCTTCGACCTCGCGCAGGGCGAACGGGTGCTTGCCCGTGCACAGGACCTGGGATTGCCGGTGAAAGCGCATGTCGAACAGTTGAGTGACCTCGGCGGCGCTGCGATGGCTGCGCAGCGGGGCGCCTTGTCGGTCGATCATCTGGAATATCTGAACACCGCGGATGTCGGCAAGCTCGCCGCCAGCGGCACGGTCGCGGTGCTGTTGCCGGGCGCTTACTACGTGCTACGCGAGACGCAACTGCCGCCGATTGCAGACCTGCGTGAACAGCGGGTGCCGATCGCGTTGGCCACCGATGCCAACCCGGGCAGCTCGCCGGTACACTCGTTGTTGCTGATCATGAATATGGCCTGCACGCTGTTCCGTCTGACCCCGGCCGAGGCGTTACGCGGCGTTACGCTCAACGCGGCCAGGGCGCTCGGTCTGGATAACGAGATCGGTTCGCTCGAAACCGGCAAGCAGGCAGACATCGTGCTGTGGGACGTCAATCGTCCGGCGATGCTGAGCTATCGTCTCGGCATCAATCCCTGCGCCGCGGTCATGCAGGGCGGCCAATGGCGTCAACCGGTGGCGCTGCCATGAGCACGCTACTCGCCAGTTTCGATGACATCAGCAAGACGGCGCCGGAACCGATCTATCGCCAGATCAAACAGATCATCGAACAGCGCATCAACAGCGGCGAGTGGCCTGCCGGGCAGAAACTGCCTTCCGAGAACGATCTGGTCGTCGCCCTCGATGTCAGCCGCATGACGATCAATCGCGCGCTGCGTGAATTGACCCAGGCGGGCCTGGTCAGGCGTGTGCACGGGCTCGGTTCCTTCGTCGCCGAAATGCCGCGGCACGCGAGCCTGATCGAATTGCAGGACATCGCGCTCGAAATCGAGCAAGACGGCAAACGTCATGACTCCAGGGTATTGCTCCTCGAAACTATTGCCGCGCCAATCGCGATCGTATCCTGGATGGAGCTGGCGGAGGCCACACAGGTCTACCATCTGCGCGCGGTGCACTACCAGGATGACGTACCGATCCAGCTGGAATCGCGTTACGTCAACCCGAAGCTAATGCCGGCGTTCATCGAGCAGGATTTCTCGACGAAGACGGCCACGGCCTATTTGCTCGAACAATTCAAGCCGGATGAAATGGAGCATCGGGTCAGCGCGATATTACCCGATCCCGAAACCCGGGCACTGCTGTCGATGGATAGTCATCAACCCTGCCTGCAACTGACGCGACGTACCTGGAAAAATTCCCAGGTCGTCACCTACGTGACATTAACCTATCCCGGGCATCGCTACGAACTCGGCGCCCGTTATGCCACTGACGAATATCAACTGCGTTAACCGACCGGTACGAGGAAACCAAAATGCCTTTAGACAGAACCGACAACAGCCGTAAGATCCGCGCACCGCGGGGTAGCGAGTTAAGCTGCAAGAGCTGGCTCACCGAAGCGCCTTACCGCATGATTCAAAATAATCTCGATCCCGAGGTTGCCGAAAAACCGGAGCAGCTGATCGTGTACGGCGGTATTGGCCGCGCCGCGCGCAACTGGGAATGCTTCGACAAGATTCTCGAATGCCTGCAACAGCTCGAGGACGATGAAAGCCTGCTTATACAGTCCGGCAAACCGGTAGGGGTATTCAAAACACATGTCGACGCGCCGCGCGTGCTGATCGCAAACTCCAACCTGGTGCCGGCCTGGGCCACCTGGGAACATTTCAACGAGCTCGATCGCAAGGGCCTGATGATGTTCGGCCAGATGACCGCGGGGTCATGGATTTATATCGGCAGCCAGGGCATCGTTCAGGGCACCTACGAAACCTTTGTCGAGGCTGGACGCCAGCATTTCGACGGCGATACCAGCGGCAAGTGGATCCTGACTTCGGGCCTGGGCGGTATGGGCGGGGCGCAGCCGCTGGCCGCGACCATGGCCGGTTACAGCATGCTGTGTATCGAGTGCGACGAGGCGCGAATCGATTTTCGCCTGCGCACAAAGTACCTCGACAAGCGCGCCGCTACCCTCGACGAAGCCCTGAAAATGATCGATGACGCCTGCGCCAAAGGCGAAGCGCTATCGGTCGGACTGCTCGGCAATGGCGGTGAAATCCTGCCCGAACTGGTCAGGCGCGGGGTTAAGCCCGATCTGGTTACCGACCAGACCTCGGCGCATGACCCGGTCAACGGTTACCTGCCGATCGGTTGGAGTATGGAGCAGTGGGAAATGAAACGGGCCAGCGATCCCGAGACGGTTGCCGCCGAGGCGCGTAAGTCGATGGCGATACACGTACAGGCAATGCTCGACTTTCACGCAGAGGGCATTCCGACCGTCGATTACGGCAACAACATCCGCCAGGAAGCCTTTAATCAGGGCGTCAAGAATGCCTTCGATTTTCCGGGTTTCGTACCGGCGTATATCCGTCCGCTGTTCTGCAAGGGGATTGGTCCTTTTCGCTGGGTGGCGTTGTCGGGCGATCCGGAAGATATCTACAAGACCGACGCCAGGGTCAAGGAATTGATTCCGGACGATCCGCATCTGCACAACTGGCTCGACTTGGCGCAAAGCCGCATCAGTTTCCAGGGACTGCCGGCGCGCATCTGCTGGGTCGGGCTCGGCGATCGCGATCGACTCGGCCTCGCTTTCAATGAAATGGTGGCCTCCGGCGAACTCAAGGCGCCGGTGGTGATCGGCCGCGATCATCTCGACTCGGGTTCGGTGGCAAGCCCGAATCGTGAAACCGAAGCGATGCTGGATGGTTCCGACGCGGTTTCCGACTGGGCGCTGCTAAACCTGCTGCTGAGTACTTCGGGCGGCGCCACCTGGGTTTCCTTCCACCACGGCGGCGGCGTCGGTATGGGTTACGCGCAGCACGCCGGGCTCGTGATCTGTTGCGACGGCACCGATGCCGCGGCGGCGCGTATCAAGCGGGTGTTGTGGAACGACCCGGCCAGCGGCGTCATGCGGCATGCGGACGCGGGTTACGAAATCGCCAAACAGTGCGCGCGCGAACACGGACTCAACCTGGGCGCAATCGAGCTTTGAGAAGCTGTCATACATCGGTTTAGGAAGGCTCGAGTATGCTGCTTCACTCGCCCATGCTGCTACAATCCACTCCGACATACCGCAGCTTGACGCGATGCGTCGGATCGGCGGGATCGAGATTGATCGGGTAGTCCACGATCCTGGATTCCGCGGACAAGCCGCGGGATGACTAAGTGCGGATTAGGCGGTATGTTGAATGGCTTTGAGGTATTTTCTAATCGCGTGCGCGACGGCGGTGAAACCGAAACAGGCGGTGACGCCGACGAAGGAGCCGATGCCGGTGGCACAGTCGAGCGTGGTGCGTTCAGCTACCTCCGGTTTCTCGTAACCGACCGCTCCATTTGCGGCAGGATAGAGCGGCTGTTGCGTCGAAAACACGCAGTCCATGGCATAGCGGCGCTTGGGATTGCGGCTGTAATCCAGTTGCTGGCGCAAGGTTGATCGCACTTTGGCGAGTAGCGGATCGTTGAAGCTGAGGGTCAGGTCCTTGACCTCAATCTGGGTCGGGTCGGTCAGGCCGCCGGCGCCGCCGGTGGAAACACAGCGAATTTTGTTACGCCGGCAGTGATGCATCAGGCTCAGCTTGTGGCTGACATGATCGATCGCGTCGATGACATAGTCGAATTGCGCGAAGTCGAATTTCTCGACGTTACCGCGCGTCACCAGGTCGTCGATCGCGCGACAGTCGCATTCGGGGTTGATCGCGAGGATGCGTTCGCGCAGCACTTCGACCTTGGAGCGTCCGATACTGTCTATCGTGGTATGCAGCTGACGGTTGGTGTTGCCGATATCGATATCGTCATGGTCGATCAGAGTAATACCACCGACGCCGGAGCGTGCGCAGGCCTCGGCCGCCCAGGAACCGACCCCGCCCACGCCGACGATGCAGAAATGCGCCTGCTGCAACGGCGCGAGCGCAGCTTCGCCATAGACACGTGCGAGTCCGGCGAAACGTTCCCGGTATTCTTTGCTAAGCATAGGATCAATAATTCGTTTAGTGAGCAAAGTGTATTGGTCTATAGTCGATCTGTCATTACAATAGGCGGCCGCGATAAAGCGGAGCCGAGATTCCACGGGATTTTTTGTGAGTACTGCTTGCCTGTTTACCATTTCGGCGCCATCCGGCGCCGGTAAAACCAGCCTGGTGAAGGCGTTGCTGGAAAAGCGCGCCGAGGCGGTTACGGTCTGCGTTTCGCATTCAACTCGGGCGATCCGGCCGGGTGAGATCGACGGTGATGCTTATCATTTCGTCTCGCTCGAGCGCTTCAACCAGATGGTCGACGATGATGAATTCCTCGAACATGCGCGGGTATTCGATAACTTTTACGGCACCGCGCGCGGCTCGGTCGAGCAACTGCTGGCCAGTGGCAAGCACGTCATCCTCGAAATCGACTGGCAGGGCGCGCGCCAGGTCAAGGCAAAAATGCCTGAAACCGTCAGTATCTACATCCTGCCACCCTCGCGCGCTGAGCTGGAACAGCGTTTACGCGCGCGGGGCACCGATGACGAGAGCGTAATCGAGCGGCGTATGCGCGACGCCGATCGCGAAATGTCGCACTACCACGATGCGGAATATCTCGTTATTAATGACAGTTTCGAGCAGGCGTTGTTCGACCTCGAAGCGATTATCCATACCCAGGGTTTGACGCTGGCGCGGCAGAAGCTCAAAAACCAGGCCCTGGTCGATTCGATTCCAGCCGAAATCGAATAGATTTTTGGCTTAAAACCTTTAGATTTATTGCTTTTTCGGCTATGATTGCGCGCCTTTTTGGATCAAGAGCTTAATAATGGCGCGAATTACCGTAGAAGACTGTCTCGAGCATGTCGAAAACCGCTTTGACCTGGTGTTACTGGCGGCGCGTCGTGCCCGTCAGATCGCGCAGGGCGCCGAGCCGCTCGTACCCCCCGAAAACGACAAGCCTACCGTACTGGCATTGCGCGAGATCGCCGAAAATCTGATTACAACTTCCTCGATGGACGAAATGGAAGCGAAGGCGGAAATCGAAAAGATCGCCACCGACGACGATCTGATCCGCCAGATTGCGCAAGCCAGCATGCAAGCCGAAGACAGCCCCGAGTAGGCTTTTACTTTCAACAACTTATTGCTTACGGCAGGCCTGTTTGAAGGCCGGCAGTAAGCGAGCCTGCGCCTTGTAAATGTGTTATAAAACCCCATTGATATAACATTAAAGGTCATCTAGCAGGGTAATGGGGGCGAACTACGCCAATCTGTTCGAAGTTATCGCCGGCGATGTCAGCGCCAGTGACGATGAAACCCGTATTTCCGAGCTTTGCGGCGAACTCGAAGCCTATCTCGAGCCGGCACAGGTCGAGGAAATCTACCAGGCTTACCTGGTCGGTGCCGAGGCCCACGAGGGGCAACGCCGGGTTTCGGGTGAACCCTATATCAGTCACCCGGTGGCGGTAGCGCGTATTCTCGCCGAAATGCGCATGGACCGCAAAAGCATCATCGCCGCCATCCTGCACGACGTTATCGAAGATACGCCCACGGCCAAGGAACAAATCGCCGCCCAGTTTGGCGAAGAGGTTGCCGAACTGGTTGACGGGGTCAGCAAGCTGACGCAAATCGACTTCCGTAGCAAGGCCGAGGCGCAGGCAGAAAATTTTCGCAAGATGATGCTGGCGATGGTGAAGGATATTCGCGTGATCATCATCAAACTCGCCGATCGCCTGCACAATATGCGCACCCTGGACGCGATGCGTCCGGACAAACGCCGCCGCATCGCGCATGAAACCATGGATATATACGCACCGATCGCAAATCGGCTCGGCATTTTCAAGATGCGCCACGAACTGCTCGACCTGTCGATCAAGGCGGCCTACCCGATGCGTTATCGCGCGCTCGACAGCGCCTGCAAGGAGGTCGTCGGTTACCGCAAGGAGATCTTCAATACCATCGAGGCCGCGATCAAGCAGCGCCTCAAGGAAACCAACATCGAAGCCGCGGTCAAATACAGGCAGAAAAATATCCACAGTATTTACCGCAAGATGAAAGAGAAAAAGCTCAGTTTCAAGGAGATCACCGACGTCTTTGGCGTGCGCATCATGACGCAGTCGGTGGATGACTGTTACCGCGTGCTCGGCGTAATGCACAATCTCTACAAGCCGCTACCGGGCAAATTCAAGGACTACCTGGCGATTCCAAAAACCAACGGCTACCAGTCGCTGCACAGCAGTCTGTTCGGGCCGCACGGCGTCGCTATCGAGGTACAGATCCGCACCGAGGAAATGGATCACTTCGCCGAGTCGGGCATCGCCGCGCACTGGATTTACAAGGAAGGTGAGGCCGGCGGCACCAACGCGCAAGGTCGCGCGCTCGAATGGCTCAAAAACCTGCTCGAAATGCAGCAAAAGTCGGGCAGTTCGCAAGAGTTTCTGGAAAGCGTCAAGGTCGACCTGTTCCCGGACGAGATCTACGTCTTTACGCCCAAGGGCGACATCAAGAAATTGCCGCGCGGTGCGACCGTAGTGGACTTCGCCTACGCGGTGCATACCGACGTCGGCAATACCTGCGTGGCGGCGCGCATCGATCATCAAATGTCACCGCTCGGCAGCCGCCTGTATAATGGCCAGACCATCGAAATCATTAGTTCGGAAGCCAGCCGACCACACCCCAGCTGGCTCGATTTTGTCAACACCGCCAAGGCGCGCACCAATATCCGTCACTTTCTCAAGTCGTTGCAGAAAGCCGAGGCTATAACCCTGGGGCGGCGCCTGCTGCAACAGTCGGTGAACCAGATCAAAGGGCGCGACGTTACGATTCCTAAGGGCAAGTTCAAGAAAGTGCTCGAGCAGTACCACATGGCCGATCGGCAAGAGTTATTGGCCGAAATCGGGCTCGGCAACCGCAATTCCAGCCTGGTGGCGAAGGCGATGTACGACATCGAAGACGACGCTACCACCGCCTTCGATCTTGCTGGCAAGCCGCTGGCGATCAAGGGCACCGAGGGGATGGTGGTTTCTTTCGCGAAGTGTTGCCGGCCGGTGCCGGGCGACGCGATCTCAGGCTTCGTGTCTTCCGGCAAGGGCATCGTTATCCACCAGCGAGGTTGCCCGAATATTACCGAACGCGGCAAGGAGGACCGGCAGCTGTCGGTGCAGTGGTCCGAGCACGTCCAGGGTGAATACCTCGCCTATATGCGGGTTCAGGTGGCCAACCAGCGTGGCGTGTTGGCGACCCTGGCGGCGACGATCTCCGACATGTCGTCCAACATAGAACACGTTAACGTGACCGAAAAGGATGGTCGTATTTCCACCATAGAATTCGTGGTGACGGTGAATGATCGTATTCACCTCGCTCGCATCATGAAAAAGCTGCGCTCGTTGCCGGTGGTGAACCGCATCTGGCGCAGATAATTATTGCTCGCGCGGTCAATACCCGCATAATCCGAAATCTTTGAGCTGGAGACTTATCAATGGCTAAAACCATTATTCATACAGATGCTGCGCCGCAGGCGATCGGCACCTATTCGCAGGCGGTCAAGGTCGACAACACGGTGTATATTTCCGGGCAGATTCCGCTCGACCCGGCCAGCATGGAAGTCGTATCCGGTGGTATCGAAGCCGAGATTACGCGTGTCTTCGACAACCTCAAGGCGGTGGCCGAAGCCTCCGGCGGCAGCCTGGCCGACGTCGTCAAGCTCAATATTTTCCTCACCGATCTCGGCAACTTCCCGACCGTCAACGAAATCATGGCAACCTATTTCCAGCAGCCCTATCCGGCGCGTGCCGCGATTGGTGTCGCCGCGCTGCCCAAGGGCGTCGGCGTCGAAATGGACGCGGTGCTGGTCATCGACTAGCCTGCATGCCAGATGCCGGCAAGCAATGGAATCGAGCACTGGTCGGAACAGGACCTGCGCTACCTGAAAGGGGTTGGTCCCAGGATCGCGGAAAAGCTGCAAAAGCTTGGGCTTAATAACCAACGCGACCTGCTGTTCCACCTGCCGCTGCGCTACGAAGATCGTACCTTTGTCACTCCGACAGGTTCGCTGCAGCCGGGCCGGCGCTGTCAGATCGAGGCCGAGGTATTACACGCCGGAGTGCATTTTCGCCGCGTCGGGCGCTCGCGCCGTGTGCTTGTCGCCAAGCTCGCCGATAACACCGGGGTGGTTGCAATACGATTCTTTTATTTCAACGCCAATCAGCAAAACCTGTTCGAAAAAGGCAACTGGTTGCGCTGTTTCGGTGAGGTCAGGGCGGCCCAGGGAGAACTCGAAATGATTCATCCCGAGGTCGAACTGCTCGACCTCGACAATCCATCACCGCTGCCGCAGACGCTGACCCCGATCTACCCGACTACCGAGGGACTGCACCAGTTATCGATAAAACGTATCCTGCAGCAGGTCATCGACAAACTGAAAACCGATGGCATTGCCGAAACCCTGCCGCAAGCCTGGCTCGATGAGAATAAATTTCCCGATATCAGTTCGGCGATGCTGCGCCTGCATAGCCCGGAGGGTAAGTCGGATAGCGATCTGATCGCCAGCAATCGGCATCCGGCCCAGTATCGATTTATCGTCGAGGAACTCGCCGCACATCGGCTGGCGCTGCTGCAGCGCCGACGTCAGATTCGCAGCCGGCGGACGCCCGCAATCGAGCCAGATCAGGACTTGCTCGAAGCACTGACGCAATCGCTGCCGTTCGAGTTAACCGGTGCACAGCAGCGGGTGCTGGCTGATCTAATGCAGGATTTTGCCGCCGGCAAGCCAATGATTCGCCTGGTGCAGGGCGATGTCGGATCGGGCAAGACCGTGGTTGCTGCGCTCACCTGCCTGCCGGTGATCCGCTCCGGCTACCAGGCGGCGCTGATGGCGCCGACGGAAATTCTGGCCGAGCAGCACTATCAGAATTTCCTGCAGTGGCTTGAGCCCCTGGGGATAAGCGTGGTCAATCTCATGGGTGCCGACAAGGGTAAAAAACGCGCGCAAAAAACCAGCATGATCGCTTCTGGCGAGGCCCAGGTTGTGATCGGAACCCACGCTCTGTTTCAGGCCAGCGTCGAGTTCAATCGCCTCGGGTTTATCATCTTCGACGAGCAGCATCGTTTCGGTGTCGACCAGCGACTCGCGCTGCAGCGTAAGACCCGCGATGGAGAAATGGCGCACCAGTTAATCATGACCGCGACGCCGATCCCGCGCACCCTGGCGATGTCGATTTATGCCGACCTGGACTATTCGCAAATCGATGAACTGCCGCCGGGGCGTAAGCCGGTAACGACCTCGATCGTCTCCGAGCAGCAGCGCTCCAGCCTGATCCAGCGAGTGGCCCAATCCTGCGCCGAAGGCGGCCAGGTTTACTGGGTCTGCACCCTGATCGACGAGTCCGAGGTTTTGCAGTGCGAGGCCGCCGAGCTGACCTATGAATCGCTGTGCCAGCAGTTGCCGCAGTTGTCGGTGGGCCTGGTTCACGGGCGCATGAAACCGGCGCAAAAGGAAGCGGCGATTGCGGCTTTCAAGCAGGGTGAAACCCGTATTCTGGTGGCGACCACGGTAATCGAGGTCGGCGTCGATGTGCCCAATGCCAGTATTATGATTATCGAAAATCCGGAACGGCTCGGGCTGGCGCAGATCCACCAGCTGCGCGGACGAGTCGGGCGCGGCGCGCGTGAAAGTTTCTGCATCCTGCTGGTGAAAAATAGCCTGGGCGAGCTGGCGCGCACCCGGCTCGAGATTATCCGTTCTACCCAGGATGGCTTTGCTATCGCGGAAAAGGATCTCGAGATTCGTGGCGCCGGTGAAGTGCTCGGCACCCGTCAGACCGGGGATATGAGTTTCAGAATCGCCGACCTGATGCGCGACCAGAAATGGTTTCCGCAGGTCGAAGCGCTGGCAAAAATGATGCAGCAACCGGAGTATGCGAAAGTGCGCGCGAAACTTCTGCGCAACTGGATTGGCGAACGCCAGGATTACACCGAGGTTGGCTGAATGCAGCGCCAGGATTGGGTTGCCTGAATAGCGGCTGTGCGGTCTAATGTTGGCCTATGAACACTTGTGATACGACAGCTTTGCTAGCCTATGACGACGCGCTGGCGCAGTTGACCAGCGGCATAGATCCGATTGGCAAGGTTTGCGACCTGGATCTGCGCTCTGCGCTCGGCGCGGTGCTGGCCGAAACGATCGAATCGCGGATCGATGTGCCGGGCTGCGCCATGTCTTCAATGGACGGGTACGCCATCAGCACTGCGGATCTCTCCGCCGAGGGAACAACAACCTTACCGCTGTCACAGCGAATTCCGGCCGGCACCGCCGCCACGGAACTGGAGCCCGGCAGCGCCGCGCGTATATTTACCGGCGCCCCGGTGCCCACGGGGGCCGATGCGGTCATCATGCAGGAACAGGTGGTTGCCGCTGAAGACAGTATCAACTTTGAGTGTCGCCCCGACAGCGGCAGCAATATTCGTCCTGTCGGCAACGATATCAAGAGCGGCGCCCGCATCCTGACCCGGGGCTGTCGCCTGCGCGCCCAGGATATCGGACTTGCGGCTTCGGTCGGTCTGCAGACCCTGCCGGTGTTCGAACCGGTCAGGGTAGGCATGTTTTTCACCGGTGACGAACTGGTCGAGCCGGGTGAGACCCTGGCCGCGCACAAGATTTACGATTCAAATCGCTATACCCTGCATGGCCTGCTGGCCTCGATGGGTTGCGAAATTGTCGATCTCGGCCTGGTCGGCGATACCCTCGAGGAAACCAGGGCGGCGATGCTTGATGCCGCAACCCGGGCCGACCTGGTGGTGACCAGCGGCGGCGTTTCGGTGGGCGAAGAAGATCACGTCCGCATCGCGCTCGAGCAACTCGGCGAACTGCGCATGTGGCGCATCGGCATCAAGCCGGGGAAACCGCTGGCCTACGGGCAGATCGACGGTACCGCCTTTATGGGTTTGCCGGGGAACCCGGTATCCGTATTCGTAACCTTTTGCCTGTTTGTCTGCCCCGTAATTCAAATCATGCAGGGGCGTGGCTGGCATAAGCCGCTTTCCATGCCGTTGACCGCCGATTTCGACTGGTCGAAGCCCGATAGCCGGCGTGAGTTTCTGCGCGCGCGGTTGACGCGTGATGCCGACGGTCAAACCCGGGTGCAGGTATATCCCAATCAGGATTCGGGCGTGCTGACGTCGACGGTCTGGGCCGATGGTTTCGTCGAAATTGCCGAAAACCAGACGGTAACGGCAGGTCAACTCGTAAAATACCTGCCCTTTGCGCAATTTTTCGGTTGAAACACGCAATGATTATCAGGATCCAGCATGAAGACTTCGATACCGTCGCATTACAGCGGGAACTGGTAGCCGGTCGCAGTGATGTCGGCGCAATAGCGAGTTTTGTCGGCCTGGTGCGAGATCTGGCGGGTGATCCGCTGCAAAAAATGACGCTGGAACATTACCCGGGTATGACCGAAAAGGCGCTCGAGGGCATCGCCGACCGGGCCGCCGAGCGCTGGCGGGTGCTTGACCTGGCGATTATCCATCGCATCGGCGCACTCGAGCCGGCGGATCAAATCGTGCTGGTGATGGTCGCGAGCGCGCATCGCGGCGACGCTTTCGCGGCCTGCGAATTCATCATGGATTACCTCAAGACCGAGGCGCCATTCTGGAAAAAAGAAACCAGCGATCGGGGCGAAAAATGGGTAGAAGCCCGGAAAAGTGACTTATTTGCCCAAAAAAAATGGGATAGTTGAACCTGGTCGCCAAAATTTTGACGAATTGATAATATAATTTTCCACTCCTGATGATATGAGCTATAAGCTGCGAGCATGATCCGTGAACTACATAATCACAGCTAAACCCATGCATTTCCCGATCAGTCTCGATCGGCCGGTGACACGTCCAGTGACCCCGGTTGCCGATAGCGCTGCCGGTTTTCGTGACGCACGCCAGCAGTCCTCGGGTTACGTCTACCGCGGCGAACTGCTGGAAACGGTTACCGACAAGACGTATAAACCGGCGTACAATCTGCAGATCAGCCCCGAGAATCGACGCGCGATCAATGCATACCAGAAGATTGCCAACGAAGCCCCGGTGGTCGGCAGAATCCTCGACGGTTTTATCTAAGCGTGGAAGTTAGTTCGGGAAGTGCGTCGGCATTTATCCGGGCTCTTCAGTTTCTTTCGCTGGCTCAAAGATATCTACAGTCCACTTAGGCCGACAGGCATTTGGTGGCATACCGCCGTCGGCAAGATCCCTGCTTGCACGACCTTCCGCTGCATCCGGATGACAGCCTGAAATCGAGATTGCTGCTTACGCGGGATTTGTGAATTGATACAATGCGCGCTTAAGCCTGTAACCTGTCAACAATGGACGTATCTCACTTAATCGACTCCCTCAACGATCGTCAGCGTGAAGCGGTCAGTGCCGAACCGGGCCCCATCCTGGTACTCGCCGGCGCCGGCAGCGGCAAGACGCGAGTGCTGACGCACCGTATTGCCTGGGCCTGCGAAGTCGATGGCCTGTCGCCCTTTAGCGTGCTTGCCGTCACCTTTACCAACAAGGCTGCCAGCGAGATGCGCGCGCGGGTTGAAGCCCTGCTCGGGATTTCCGCGGCGGCGATGTGGGTCGGCACCTTTCATGGCCTTGCGCATCGCATGTTGCGCCTGCATTACGAGGCCGCCGGGCTGCCGCAGGGATTCCAGATTCTCGATAGCGACGATCAGTTGCGCATGGTCAAACGCGTGGTGCGTCAACTCGATCTCGACGAGGCGCGCTGGCCGCCGAAGCAGGCGCAGTGGTTTATCAATCAAAACAAGGACGAAGGGCTGCGTTCGGCGCATATCGATCCCGGTCAGGATCAAATCCAGCAGCAGATGCTGGAGATCTATCGGCTGTACGAGGACCAGTGCCAGCGTGCGGGCGTCGTTGATTTTGCCGAGTTGCTGCTGCGGGTGCTCGAATTGATTCGTGATAACAACGACATCCGCGAACATTACCAGCGCCGCTTTCAGCACATCCTGGTCGACGAGTTCCAGGACACCAACGCAATTCAGTATGCCTGGTTGCGACTGATGGCAGGTAGCGACACTCCGATTTTCGTGGTTGGCGATGACGACCAGTCGATTTACGGCTGGCGTGGGGCGCGCATCGAAAATATCCATCATTTCGAAAAAGACTTTGCCAATACGCAGGTGATTCGGCTGGAACAGAATTACCGTTCCACCGGTACCATACTGAAAGCCGCCAATGCGTTAATCGACAACAACCATTCGCGCCTGGGCAAGGAGCTGTGGACCCAGAGCGACGCCGGTGAACTCATCATGTTTTACTCGGCCTACAACGAAAAGGACGAGGCGCGTTTCGTTGTCGACCGCATCGAAAACTGGGTTGCCGACGGCCGTAATCGTAACGAAGTCGCGATACTCTATCGCTCCAACGCACAATCCCGACAGTTTGAAGAAACCCTGGTAACGCGCGGCATGCCGTATCGCGTTTATGGCGGACTGCGCTTCTTCGAACGCGCCGAAATCAAGGATACGCTTGCCTATCTGCGCATGATTGCGAGCCCGACCGCGGACACCGCCTTTGAGCGCACCGTCAATCATCCGCCCCGTGGTATCGGTCAAAAGACGATCGATGAAATCCGCTACCACGCGCGCGAACAGGCTGCGACGCTATGGACAACCTCACTCGAACTGGTGGCATCCGATAAGCTGAGTGCGCGCGCGCGCAGTGCGCTGCAGGCCTATATCGACCTGGTGCGCCATATGACCGCCGAGCTCAAGGATTTATCGCTCGGCGAACAAATCAAATCCAGCATAGAAATGAGCGGGCTCGGGGCGCACTTCAAGAAAGACCGTACCGAGAAAGGCCAGTCGCGTATCGAAAACCTGCAGGAGCTGGTTGGCGCCGGCAAGAGCTACGAACACGACGCGCTGATCGAGGAGAGCATGTCTACGCTCGATGCTTTTCTCGCACATGCCGCGCTCGAAGCGGGTGAGGGCCAGGCCGATGCCTGGGAAGATTGTGTGCAGTTGATGACCATGCACTCGGTCAAGGGGCTCGAGTTTCCGCTGGTGTTCCTGGTTGGCATGGAAGAGGGGCTGTTCCCGCATCAACGCTCGAGCGAAGAGCCGGGGCGCATGGAAGAAGAGCGGCGTCTGTGTTACGTCGGAATCACGCGCGCACGCGAGCAACTAGTGGTGACCAGCGCCGAAGTGCGCCGCCTGTTCGGTAGTGAGAGCTACAATATGCTGTCACGTTTCGTGCGCGAAATTCCGGACGACCTGATCCAGGAAGTACGGCCGAAAGCCAGTTTCACGCGTCCGGGGGTGCAGGCAGCGCCGAGCATGCATCGCGAACGCGCGCAGGCGGATACCGGCCTGCTCGTCGGTCAGCGCGTCAACCACGCCCGTTTCGGCGATGGTATCGTGGTGAATCTGGAGGGGCAGGGCCCGCAATCGCGTGTGCAGGTGAATTTTGAGGACGCCGGCAGCAAGTGGCTGATCGCGAGCATGGCCAATTTGCAGCCCGCCTGAGTATCGAACTGAGGCAGCTTATCCTGCGTTGGTGTAAAATCGCCGCTGCAAATATTCATCAGGAGTAAAAATGAGCAAGCAAAAAGTTGCCTTTATCGGGCTCGGGGTCATGGGTTATCCGATGGCCGGGCATCTCGCCAAGGCCGGGTATCAAACCAGAGTGTATAACCGCACTGCCGCCAAAGCCGAGAAATGGTCCCAGGAGTATGCGGGGGACTTCGCGCTAACCCCGCGCGAGGCTGCGGCAGACGCCGACTTCGTATTCATGTGCGTTGGAAACGACGACGACCTGCGCTCGGTTGTGTTTGGCGACGACGGTGCGCTTGCAGGTTGCAAGCAAGGTTCAATCCTGATCGATCATACTACCGCTTCGGCTAATGTCGCGCGCGAAATTGCCGAGCAATCTCATGTTCCGTTTCTCGATGCGCCGGTATCGGGTGGACAGGCTGGCGCTGAGAATGGCGTGTTGACCGTCATGATCGGTGGCGATCAGTCGGCCTTCGAGATGGTGCGCCCGGTCATCATGAGCTACGCGCGCGCGGCCGAATTGCTGGGCGACGTCGGCGCCGGACAGTTAACCAAGATGGTTAATCAAATCTGTATCGCCGGCCTGGTGCAGGGTCTGTCGGAGGGCCTGGATTTTGCGCAGCGCGCAGGTCTCGATGGCCATAAGGTCGTCGAAGTTATCTCCAAGGGCGCGGCCGGTTCCTGGCAGATGGAAAATCGCGGCAATACCATGCTCGACGACGAGTTCGAATTCGGCTTCGCGGTCGACTGGATGCGCAAGGATCTCGCGATATGTCTCGAGGAGGCCGAGAGAAACGGGGCTGAATTGCCGATTACACGCATCGTTAACGACTTTTATGGCGAAGTGCAGGCGATGGGTGGTGGTCGCTGGGATACGTCGAGCCTGATTCGGCGTTTGACGCGGAAGTAAAATAACCTGAAATTTTTTTGAGAAAATGTATTTTTTCATCAATTAGGAAAAATATATATAAAAATCAGCTATTTAAAGGATTAAAATAACAAAAGAGATCAGGTATCGCTCCCATATACACTGTTTTTTATACCGTTTATCGAAATATTACTGGTTTTTTTAAAATCTTGACCTATATACATAACAGTGTTAAGGGTTAAGAACACCTAACCCCTCTCACGATGTCCTCCTTTGGTTATATTGTCGATTACGACATTAGGCCGGCTGCAAAGCCGGCCTTTTTTTTGTCGCCTGGCCTGCTGCGCTTGCGATAGCGGCGTTGGATTTTTGCGCGAGACGCTCGCGTACGGTCTGTACTGCTCACGCCATCGCGCAAAATTCCGCCTTGCTCTCGCTGCGCTCGCGACGGCCAGGCGAACAAAAAATCCTCAATGCCGTGAATGTTTCGGTTATGCCAAGCAGCCGCCCAGGTCTGGCTTGCTGCGCTTGCGATAGCGGCGTTGGATTTTTGCGCGAGACGCTCGCGTACAAGGATGTACCGGTCCGGCGCTCCGGAGTGCCGGTTGCGCCGAGAGCGCAAACCGGCCTGCGCCGGTCGGGGGACAAAAACTTTCAATTGCCGAGTGATCTACGGTGGTGCCTCACTAAGCTGTACTATAGAAAATATCTCATCCCGCGGCTTGACCGCGGGATGCCTTTTGTCAAGACTGGCTGTTCAAAGCCGTTTGCAAACGGTAACCCGGGAGGGTGTATGCGTGCCTGGAAATGTGTGACCTGGGGTGGGCCCAGCCAACTGGAACTCGGTAATATGCCGGATCCAGAACCTGGTGAGGGTCAGGTAGAAATTACAGTCAAAGCCTGCGGGGTAAATTTTGCTGATTTGCTGTTGATTTCGGGTCGCTACACGGTGCATCCCGATCTCCCATTTGTGCCGGGCTCGGAAGTCGCCGGCCGGATCACCCGGGTCGGCCCGGGCGTCGAGTCATTGAATGTCGGTGCCAAGGTGGCCGCTTATGTGAGACACGGCGGATATGCCGACAAGGTGGTTGCCCCTATTGCCCAGGTCATCTCCATTGCGGAATCGATTCCGACCCCTGAAGCTGCCGCCTTCCCGGTTTCTTACGGGTCGGCCGAACTGGCGCTCGAGCGGGCGGGTCTGGCCGCAGGCGAAGTCGTTGTCATCGGTGGTGCCGCCGGGGCAGTAGGCACCGCCTGTATCGAACTGGCCAAGCAACGCGATGCGATCGTGGTTGCCTGTGTCGGCGATAGCGGCAAGGAGAAAGTTGCGCTCGCCTGTGGCGCGGATCATATTGTTTCATCGCGCTCGCGTCATCTTCACAGAGATATTCAGGCCGTGGTCGCGGCAGGGGTCGATGTGATTATCGACCCGATTGGTGGCGGCTTTTTCGAAGAGTCACTGCGCGTCCTGCGCTATGGTGGTCGGGTAATCGTGCTCGGATTCGCCTCCGGAAAAATCCCCTCGTTGCGGCTGAACCAGCTACTCGTCAAACACCAGAGCATCATTGGTTCGTCCTTCGGTCTCACCTGCAGCAAGAATCCAGAACTGATGTCTGCAAAATGGTCGCGGCTGGCTGAGATGCTGGAGGCGGGGCAGATTCGCCCCAGGATCGGCCATACCCGGCCGTTTACCGACCTTCCGGCGGCCTTACAGATGCTCAAGGACCGCAAGGTAGCGGGGCGAATTGTATTGAGCTGACTGGACGGGCTCGAAACGAGCTGCAGCGACAAGGCACAGTGAAACCAGAGGCGGCGTTACTTGATTGGCATATACAATGCGGTCGTGATCTGATTGCTGTGACTCACATCGGCGGGAGCGGTATGGTAAATCTCGAGCGCCGGGCGTGACTTGTCGAGTTTGATCCGCTGCATGCGGCAGTGACAGGACAGCACGTACCAGCCGAGGGGGATATAGCCGTGGTCACCACGCAGTGTCATGTGGAAGTAAGACCCGCCTTTAAACTCGCGTCGCGTGTAATTCGCCTGCGCTGCGTTGTCGCTGATCGGGATGGCGATTTCTGTCTGGTAATTCGATGCCAACGGGTCGAACTGGTGGTATAGCGTTAGCGCCAGTCCGGTGTTGCCGGCCGCGGCCGCGGTCAGCGTTTCGATGGCCGGCTGGCGGGCAGCTTCGAGCTGCCGCAGGTTGCCATTGCAGGGAATCGACCAGTAGCTGAAATCCTCCAGCAGCTGTGTACCAACGAAGCTAATCGCCGGGTGCGCCGCCGCATTGTTCATGTAACCGTTGAACAGCGCCAGTCCAAGCTCAAAATCGCGGCCGATCGTCGGTTCCATGCGCCGGGCCATAAAACGAAACAAAAACGGCATACTGCCCGCCATTTCCCAGGTCACCAGCGTCCGCGCCCCAAGGTTTTCGAATTTCCAGCTGATTTGATTGAAAGACTTGAACGGCCGCGTGAACTCGATCTGCTGGTCGATACTGCTGTGTGGCGTTATCTTGACGTGGGTCACCTTGCCGGCACCGACCGTCTTGCCATTCCAGCTATAGTATCCTTTTTCCTGCTGATAATCGTTGCTGTAGACGATAGCGGTATCCGGCTCGTGCATTAACCAGGGGCTCCACTGCGGCCAGGATTTGAAATCGACGATAGCGGCAAACACGGCCTCTGCCGGCGCCTCGACTTCAAGGCTGCGGCTTACGCGAAAACGCCCGTCCAGGGTGGCCAGATAAATCGCCAGGGCCAGCGGTATCGCTATAACCAGAAGAAGAATTACCCAGATGACTCGACACCTCCTTTTTCGATTTGTTTCACGCTGCGCAAATGTATCAACCACAGGAACAGGGCAGCTGAAATTCCGCCCGAACTGAACACCATACACATGACGATTATCTGGTAGCGCGCGGCGATCAGCGGCGAGGTGCCGGCCAGGATTTGCCCCGTCATCATGCCGGGCAGCGATACCAGGCCAACCGCGAGCAGCGAATTTATCAACGGGATCATGGCCGCCTGTAATGCCGTATTCCGGGCACGGGCAAAATTGTTATGGTGGCCCAATTCGCTGTAGAGTCGCTCGCCCGCCAGGCTGACGCTGTTCATCGCGTTGGAGAAGATCATGCCGGCAAGGGGAATCATAACGGCCGGTTGATACCAGGGATCGGCATGCAATACGCCCTGGGTAATCAGCGCCAGATTGAAGATGCCGCCGCCGGCGATGGCGATCAAGCTGTAACCCAGCAAAGTAGAACGTTTTACCGGCAAAGCACCGAGCGCGATCCAGCTGGCTGCAATCAGCATGAAACTCAGGACCGCGAGAATGATCCATTGGTCATTCGCGTTGAATATGTAATTCAGCGCATAACCGATCAGCAACAGCTGAATCAGCATGCGCAGCATACCGATGCTTGCCTGTTTAATGCTGTCGGACCAGAAAAATATGATGACCAGGGTTACCAGAACTGGAATGAAAGCCACCGCGATATCAGCCAGCGTTATCGCGTACATCTAGTGGTAGTCTTCCCAGTACTGGTCGTTGTTCTGATGCGGAATTTCGGGGTTCTCACCCTCATCTCGATGATCGTCGGGATGTTCGATTTGCATATGATCGCGTGCATTGTCCTCCAGGTAACAAAAAATGGTGTTGCGTAGCGACATCAGGAATGAATTGTCCATCTCGAAATCGAGTTCGCCGAGCAGTTCGATCACGAGTTCGAAGGAGAGTATGTCCAGTGAGTAGATGATATGCACGCTGTATTCGCTATGCGGGGCGGCCAGCACAATGCCCTCCAGATTGATGAGTGCTGCGCAGGCGGCATGTGCCTGCAGGGCCGGATCGTCGCTCTGCTTGAGGTAGATGTGGCGACAACGATAGCGGTCGGCGTCTTCCATGCAGAAAGCCTACGCCCACCCCCCCTGATTATCAAATCTTTCTGGCTGCTACGCGACTCGATAGCGGCGTTGGATTTATGCACGAGACGCTCGCGCCATCGTGCACAAATTCGCCTTGCTCTCGGGCCGATCGCGACGCCAGAAAACCCCTGATAAAGAGGAAATTTGCTCGTATCGGTAAAATTTCCCCCGCAAAAGGCGATCAGGATTAGCACTTATCCGGTTTTCACGGTGATGTTTAACGGCGTTACTTAAGGGTGAGGTTGGCGATGGTGGTGCGCGGCAGGTCATTATAGTCAGATTCGCAGCGGATTTCGGTGAAGCCGTGGGATTGCAGCAGGTCGGCCACCGCGGCTTCCTGGTCGTAACCGTGCTCCAGGATCAGGGTGCCACCCGCTGAAAGATGATCCGGCGCTATAGCGATGATTATCTCGAGCGCCTCCAGGCCGCTGCTGCCTGGCGTTAGCGCTATCGCCGGTTCGGCCGGGAGATCGCCCTGCGAGAGAAAGGGGTGATCGGCGGCAATGTAAGGCGGGTTCGAGACGATCAGGTCGAACATTGAATCGGGCGGAAGATTTTCATACCAGTTCGATTCGATGAAGTTAATGTCAACCTGGTGCCGCTGCGCGTTGTCGCGCGCCAGCGCGAGGCAGCCCGGATCGACATCGGTTGCGCAAACGGTTGTCAGCGGCCGTTGTTTCTTCAAGGTGATGGCAATGATTCCGCTGCCCGTGCCGAGATCACATACGCGCAGCGGCCTGTCGGGAGGTAGTTGCCGCAATGCGAGTTCGACCAGTAGCTCGGTTTCGGGTCTTGGCACCAGTGCCGCCGGCGTTGTTACGTACTCCATCGAGAAAAATTCGCGCTTCCCCAGCAGGTAGGCAATCGGCGTCGGCTGCAAACGCTGGCGCACTAGGCCCTGGAAGCACTGCCAGCAGGAATCGCTGAGCTCCTGTTCGGGCCAGCTGTAAAGATAACTGCGCGGTTTGTCGAGGCAGTGGGACAGCAGCAGTTCGGCATCGAGGCGCGCGCTTTCGCTACAGGTCTCGATACGCCGCGTGGCCCAGCGGATGGCGCTGTCGATTTGTTCACACATACACTATGAACTGGTTCACTATGGAAATACGGGATCTCGCCTATATATAGTAATTGTGTACATCAATATCTCCTCCCCCCGAACTATTGATGATATCACGTGGCCAGGGACGGCCTCTTTTTTTCTGACGCCACTAGCGGCGCCAGAAACTTCCTGAATAATCAGCGGCTTTCCAGAAAGCGCTCGTATTGCACACGCTTTTCGATGAATTTTCGCCTTGCTCTTGCTGCTCTTGCTGCTCTTGCTGCTCTTGCTGCGCTGGTGAGCGCAGAAACCTTTTGTATGAGAAGAGTGCAGAGCTCACCTAATTGTCATCCCGCGGTTTAACCGCGGGACCCAGTCAATAAATCGCGCCCGCAGAGCGCTACCTGGTTACTCCGGATACCGCGGTCGCGCACCGGGATTTACCGATCCGGCGCCCCGGCGATGCTGGATGCTCTTGCTGTCCTAAGCTGCGTGATGACAAAGGTTCGCAATGGTGGGGAGTTACCAGACTAATCGGGCGCCATGCCTTTTTCAGTCAGTTCGGTTATGGCGTCAGCGGTTTTTTCCAGTCCGCCGAGACCCATTCCGCGCAGTACGTGTGGGGCCTTGGTAAACTGTATCGACTCATAGTCAATAATTTCGATTCGATTTCCCCAGGGATCGAGAAAATCCATGAATGGACCTGGCAGCAGGGAGACGCCCATGGAATCCAGGGCCTGGGCCACCAGTGCGCGATTAGTAACGACCAGCCCGAAATGGCGCGCGTCGTCTGCGGCCTGCTTTCGACCCGTGGAAAAGTTCATAAACTGATCGCCCAGATCGATAAACGCCATGTCTTCGCTGCGCCCGCGCAATTCAAACTCGATAAAGCCAGCGTAAAACTCGAGCGCCTGGTCGATATCGCCGACTTCCAGAGCCACGTGGTTGATGCCGATAGCGCGCGCTTTTTTTGGTCCCGTCATGTGCTGTAGCCTCCGGGTTAGTTCAATCCGCGATCGTCTTCACTCAGGCTGGCGAGCAGTTCTGCCTGGTATTCATGCATTAAGGGATCGACCACCTGGGCGAGGTTGCCCTGCATGATTTCATCGAGTTTATACAGGGTCAGATTGATACGGTGGTCGGTCATTCGTCCCTGGGGAAAGTTATAGGTGCGGATGCGTTCCGACCGATCGCCGCCACCCACCAGCGACTTGCGCTCGGCGGCCTGCTCGGCGTCCTGTTTCTGTTTCTCGGCGTCGTAAATCCGTGCCTGCAGCAGCGACATCGCACGCGCCTTGTTTTTATGCTGCGAGCGTTCGTCCTGGCATTCGACCACGGTGCCGGTCGGCAGGTGCGTCAAGCGGATTGCCGAGTCGGTCTTGTTGACGTGCTGGCCGCCGGCGCCGGAGGCGCGAAAGGTGTCGATACGCAAATCGGCCGGATTGATTTCGATCATCTGCACTTCCTCGCTTTCCGGAATGATCGCCACGGTGGCGGCCGAGGTATGCACACGACCCTGCGATTCGGTCTCCGGTACGCGCTGCACGCGGTGGGCGCCGGATTCGAACTTCAGCTGCGAATAGGCGCCATTGCCGATGATGCGAGCGATAATTTCCTTGTAACCGCCATGTTCACCCTCGCTGCTGTTGAGTATCTCGAGTTGCCACTTCTTTGCTTCCGCGAAACGGCTGTACATGCGGAACAGGTCACCGGCGAAAATAGCGGCTTCGTCGCCACCGGTGCCGGCGCGAATCTCGAGGAAAACGTTCGCGCTGTCGTTCGGATCCTTCGGCAGCAACAATTTCTGCAACTCGATTTCGAGTGCTTCGATCTTTGCGCTGTTGTCGGCGATTTCCTCTTCGGCCATTTCGCGCATTTCGGCGTCGTCCTCGTCGAGCATTTCACGCGCGGATTCGAGTGCCTGATGCGCCTGCTGAAATGCGCTGAAGTTTCTCACCAGGTCCTCGAGCTGCGCGTATTCCATCGACAGGTTGCGAAATCGATCCTGGTCATTGATCACCTCGATATCGGACAGCAGTCCGGCAATTTCTTCGTGGCGTGCGCACAGCGCTTCCAGCTTGTTAAGCAGTGATTCTTTCATAGGTTAATGCGAGTCAGGGGTGATCAGCGACTTGAGTAAGCGGACGCGTTCTTCATCTTCGCTTTGCAGCGCCTTGCGCATTTCAATCGTGGGTTTGTGCATCAGCTTGTTGGTGATTTCGTTGGCGAGGCGGATTATCGCCTGCTCCGGATCGGAGTCGTTTTTGATCTGTGCCAGCGCTTTTTCCAGGGCCTGCTGTTTGATCAATTCGGCACCGTCCCGCAGCTGGCGAATCTGATCGGCCGACTGATGGATTCGCAACCACCGGTTAAAGGCGGTGACTTCGAGGTTAATAATTTCCTGGGCCGCTTCGGCGGCAAGTTCGCGCCCGCGCAGATTTCCATCAACCACGGATTTCAGGTCGTCGACGGTATAGAGATAAATATCCTGCAGGTCGCCGACCTCGGGTTCGATGTCGCGCGGCACCGCCAGGTCGACCATGAAAATGGGCCGGTGCTTGCGTTGTTTCAATGCCGATTCCGTCGCGCCCTTGCCGAGAATCGGCAGTTGGCTTGCGGTCGACGAAATCACGATATCGGCGCGCGCCAGTTGTTCCGGCACGGCATTGATCTGCACCGCATCGGCGCCGATCTGATCGGCCAGCAACCTGGCTCGGTCGATGCTGCGATTGGCGATTGTCATCGAGCCGATCTGTTGACTCTTCAAATGTCGCGATACCAGCTCGATGGTTTCTCCGGCGCCAATTAAAAGCGCGTGCAGTTGATTGAGGTCGCCGAAAATCTGCTTCGACAGGTTGACCGCAGCAAATGCGACCGAAACCGGATTGGAACCGATCTCGGTATCGGTACGCACCCGCTTGGCGACGCTGAAGGAGTGTTGAAACAAGCGATCGAGAATCGAATTGATGGTATTGCCACCCCGCGCCTGATCGTAGGAATCTTTCAGCTGGCCGAGAATCTGTGGTTCGCCGAGCACCATCGAATCGAGGCCGGACGCTACGCGGAACAGGTGACGTGCGACCTCCTGGTCGCTGTGCAGGTAGATATAGGGGGATAATCCCTCATCGTTGATGCCGTGATGCGAGGTTAACCAGTGGGTAATGACTTCGCTGCAATCCGATGAAGCGTCGCAGTATATCTCGGTGCGGTTGCAGGTCGAGACGATAACCGATTCGTTGATCGCCGGGATATCCTGCAATTCATGCAACGCCCGGCTCATCTGCTCGGGCGCGAACGCGACTTTTTCGCGAATATCGACCGGAGCGGTTAAATGATTGATGCCAAGGGACAATAAGGCCATGATTCAGGGAAGGTGTGGTGCCAACCCGAGATTTTCGGGTATAAACCTGCCAAATACAACATTCATGGAACAAATCAGGCTAAATACAATCCTACATCGAGATGCTACACTCTATAAATTCAGTATTACGGAGACGATCTTGAGCTCTGTCAGTCAAAACTTCCGCTTTTCCCTGCTCGCGGCCTCGTTGCTGTTGGCGGGCTGTGCCAGTCTGCAGCAGGTATCGTCGCAGGATAAATCCCTGCTCGGGCGATCGTTGCCGCAGGTAACTCCGCTTGCCTCGCAGCAGGATCCGGTCGCCGATGCGGCCTACGCCCTGGTGGTCGCCGAAATAGCCCTCAACCAGGGCGATACCGCGCTTGCGGTGCAGCACTATCTCGAGGTCGCGCGCTCACAGGATAATCCCGAAATTGCCGAACGCGCGGTGCGCGTTGCGGTTTACGGGCAAAACCTGGAGGCAGCGATCGAGGCCGCCCGACGCTGGATCGAGCTGGATCCGAACCGGGTCGAAGCGCGCCAGGTGATTGCCGCGATTTATGTGCGCCAGGACAAGATCCAGGAGGCGTTCACCTATCTCGATGGGCTGATCCGAACCAGCGAACTGGATGACGCCGAGCTGTTCCCGCCGTTGCTGGGAATTCTGGCGCGCGAGAAAAATGCCAATACCGTGCTCGCGGTTTCGCAACGCATCGCTTTCGAGTACCCCGAAAGGGCTTATGCCCAGTATCTGCACGGCATGCTGGCCGCGCAAAACGGTCGCTCGGAAGAAGCGCTCAGGTTTCTCGATCGCTCGATGTCCATCATCGAGATCGACGGCGTGCACTCAGCGCGCGCCAAAGTGTTACTGCGGCTGGGTCGCCCCGGCGAAGCGGTCATCAGCCTGCGCAAGGCGGTGGAGAGCAATCCCGAGGACAAGAGCCTGCGCCTGACCTATGCGCGCCTGCTGGTTGACGTCAAGCAGTATGAAGCTGCCCGGGTCGAGTTTGAAAAACTGCACCAGGCATCCCCGGACGATGCCGAACTGCTCTTTACGCTCGGCCTGTTGTCGCTTGAATCGCAGCGTCTGGACGATGCCGAAAAATACATGATGATGTTAGTCAGGCTCAAGCAGCGCGAGGGCGAGGCGCAATACTACCTCGGTCGCATCAACGAGAATCGCAAGCTGTACGAGGAAGCGATCGAGTGGTACGAGAAGGTGTTCGTCGGCGAGTACAAGTTCGATGCGCGCCTGCGTGTTGCCGATATGCTCGGCCTGCTGGGACGCACCGACGAGGCGCTCGGGCACCTGGATGCAATGCTCAAGGGCAGCCAGTCGGACGGATCCCTGGTGCGAATCTACATTAGCAAGGGCGAACTGTTGCGCAGCGCTCGGCGTTATCCGCAGGCGATGGAGGTGTTCAATACCGCGCTCGGCATCGTCCCCGGTAACAGCGATCTGCTTTATGCGCGCGCGCTGGTGGCCGAGAAGCTCGGGCGTATCGATATACTCGAAGCGGACATCGGTGCCATCCTCAAAACCGAACCCGACAATGCGCACGCGCTCAATGCACTTGGATTTACCCTGGCAGATCAAACCGATCGTTACGAGGAAGCCTACGGTTATCTCAAACGCGCAATCGAGATAATGCCCGACGACCCGGCTATCATCGATAGCTGGGGTTGGGTGCATTACCGCCTGGGCGACTATGACAAAGCCATAAGCCTGTTGCGTAAGGCGTTGTCGCAATTCGATGATGCCGAAATTGCGGCCCATCTGGGCGAAGTTCTGTGGGTTAGCGGCAACCAGCAGGAAGCCAGACAAGTCTGGCAAAGGGCGTTAAAAAAATCGCCTGATGATCCCACGCTGGAAACCGTGATGCAGCGCTTTATCCCCTGAAGTACCCGCCACGCTTGTTTCGTTTCAGTTTCCTTGTCGCCTTGATGTTGGCGGTTACCGGCTGCAGCCAACTCTACGGCCCGTCCGGTAGCGCGCAGACGCAGCAGCTCTGGTCCCGCCAGCAGCAGGCAATGGGCGCGGTGGATAGCTGGGATATCCATGCGCGGGCGGCGCTGAAGCTGAAAGGGGAGGCTTATAACATCGGCCTGAGCTGGCAGCGCGACGCTGATTGGTTCATGTTGCTGCTGGAAGCGCCCTTCGGGCAGGGCGTATTCCGTATCGATGGCACCGTTGGCGACAGCTACCGATTGCGCTTGCCCAATGGCCAGATTTTTACCAATGCGACACCGGAAGCGTTGCTCGAGGACGTCATCGGCTGGTCGTTGCCGATTAGTGGCCTCGAGTACTGGATCCGCGGCATGCCGCAACCCGGCGTTGATTTCAGCCGGCGCCTGGATTCGCGCGGCCGGGCGCGCTCGATCAGCCAGGACCGCTGGACAATCGTTTATCTCGACTACTTTGACGCGCCCCTGGAGCCGCAGTTTCCGCGTAGAATAAAACTGAGTCGCGATGATTTATCCCTGAAGCTTGTGATCGAACGCTGGCAGCAATCCGAAGCCGAGCAGGATCCACCTGACCTGTTTCCCGAGTTCAACTGACATGGCGGAGATTTTACGCTTGCCCGCCCCGGCAAAACTCAACCTGATGTTGCATATCACCGGGCGACGCGACGATGGCTATCATCTGCTCGAAACCGTGTTCCAGTTTATCGACCTCAGCGACTGGCTCGAATTCGAGCGCAATCTGGACGGTCGCATCGAGCGCCGCGCGGGTAACTCGCCGGTGGCCGCGACCGACGATATTCTGCTCAAAACTGCGACTCTACTGCAGACGCGCTACCAGGTTACAGCGGGCGTCAGCATCGCGATCGAGAAGAATATCCCGATCGGCGGCGGGCTTGGCGGTGGCAGTTCAAACGCGGCAACCTGTCTAGTGGCGCTGAATCAGCTCTGGCAACTGGGCCTGTCGCTGGAGCAACTGGCCCAAATTGGTCTCGAAATCGGCGCCGACGTACCTGTTTTCGTCACCGGCCGGGCGGCCTGGGCAACCGGTATTGGCGAGCAACTGCAGCCGCTCGAGCTGGAGCAGCCGATTTACCTCGTAATCGACCCGAAAATCGAGGTTTCCACGGCGCAAATTTTTGCCGCGCAAGAATTGACACGCAACTGCGATCCGCTCACAATACGCGCCTTTCTGCGCGGCTCGGGCACTAATGTATGCGAACCGGTGGTACGCAAGCTGTATCCACAGGTAGCGGCCGCGCTTGACTGGTTGGGTCAGTATGTGCCAGCCAGAATGAGTGGTACCGGCGCCTGCGTATTTGCCGCCTTCGATAGCCTTGAGCAGGCAGAAGGAGTAAAATCGCGGGTTCCGAAGAACTGGACCGCGTTTGTTGCCAGGGCATTGAACGTGAGCCCGGTGCACCAGCAACTCGGGTTGCTGGTCTGAATAGTATTATTGGGCCGTCGCCAAGTGGTAAGGCACCAGGTTTTGATCCTGGCATTCGTTGGTTCGACAAAATCGCCGGGAGCGATTTTGGACGCGCGTAGCGCGGCCCTGCAGGATGGCCGAAGGCCGTCCGGAAGGGCGAAATACAGGATGTATTTCGCAATCCAGCCGGCGCGGATTGACAATCCGTTCCGGAAACTGGAGACAAAGTCAGCAGGGATGCCGGCGTAAAAGTTTATTGGGCCGTCGCCAAGTGGTAAGGCACCAGGTTTTGATCCTGGCATTCGTTGGTTCGAATCCAGCCGGCCCAGCCATACAAAAGGGTACTTGCCAGGATAGTGCAGAGCGTACTGTCCGGCAAATAGCCTTGAGATTTTTTGCAAACGAGAGAGCCGATGGTTGGCAGTGTAACCTCGAATGACTTGATGGTTTTCACCGGGAATGCCAACCCTGAGTTGGCCCGCACGATAGTGCGGCACCTGGATATTCCACTCGGCATTGCTTCGGTGAGCAATTTCAGTGATGGCGAAACATCGGTTGAAATTGGCGAAAACGTGCGCGGTAAGGATGTCTTCATCGTCCAGCCGACCTGCGCACCGACCAATGACAACCTGATGGAACTGCTGGTGATGATCGACGCGGTTAAGCGCTCATCGTCGGACCGGGTAACCGCGGTAATTCCTTACTTTGGTTACGCGCGCCAGGACCGGCGGGTGCGTTCGCAGCGGGTACCGATTACCGCCAAGGTGATCGCCAACATGCTGACCGGCGTCGGCGTGGACCGGGTGCTGACGATTGATCTGCACGCGGACCAGATCCAGGGGTTTTTCGAATGCCCGGTGGATAACGTTTACGCCTCGCCAATTTTGATGGGCGATATCTGGAAACAAAAGTATCCGGATATGATCGTGGTTTCCCCCGATGTCGGTGGTGTGGTGCGCGCCCGGGCGATCGCAAAACAGCTCGATGATTCCGAACTCGCAATCATCGACAAGCGGCGACCACAGCCGAACATGGCCCAGGTCATGAACATCATCGGTGAGGTTAAGGGTCATACCTGCATCATCGTCGACGATATGGTCGATACTGCCGGCACGCTGTGCCAGGCGGCAACCGCGCTCAAGGAGCATGGCGCCAAGGGCGTATTCGCCTACTGTACCCACCCGGTGTTGTCGGGTAAGGCGATTGAAAATATTGAGAATTCTGCCATGGATGAAATGGTGGTAACCGATACGATACCGCTGACGGAAGAAGCGATGCAGTGCACGCGCATCCGCCAGGTTTCGGTAGCGGGTATGCTGGCGGAGACGATCCGCCGCATTCATTACGAAGAATCGGTCAGTTCGCTTTACATGGACTGACGATAGCAGCGAAAGTGGCTGTTGGTATCATGCTCTGCATAGGTCAACCTGGCTTGGTGGAGCACGAAAACCGTAAGATGTGATTTTACGGTTTTCTTCATTTTTCAATCACCAGCGTGATCGAAAAATGCTGGCACATTCGTGTGTCACGGAAATTTCGGCTGTAAGCCGAAATTCGTTGATCCTGTCTGGTCGCAAGACAGGCCTCCGTCTACGGACGGTTTTTTATTTTTGGAGTACAGCAATGTCAGACGTTATACATTTGAAAGCTGCACTACGCTCTGACTCGGGGAAAGGTGCGAGCCGCCGCCTGAGACACCAGGGCCTGGTGCCAGCAATCGTTTACGGTGGCGAGAGAGATCCCGCCATGATCACTATTCCGCATAACGAGTTCATTCATGAACTCGAAAACGAAACGATTTATACGCAGGTTATCGAACTGCGTGTTGGCGATAAGAAGCAGGAAGTTATCCTGCGAGATCTGCAGCGTCATCCCTACAAGAACAAGGTGCTGCACGCTGATTTTTTCCGCATCGATCAGAATACGCCGATCAAGGTCGTGGTTCCGATCCATGTCAACAATGCCGAAAACTGCGTTGGCGTGAAACTGGACGGCGGCATGATGACGCAGCTGGTAACCGAGGTCGAGATTATCGCATTGCCGAAAAACCTGCCGGAGTATCTCGAAATCGATGCCGAGAATCTGCACCTGGGCGAGATTCTGCACCTGACCGATATTCAGATGCCTGAAGGCGTTGAGATCGTTTCGCTGACTCACCTCGAAGACGTCGAAGACATCGAGCATGACGACCATAACGTCGGCGTGCTGTCGGTGGTCAAGACACGTGAAGAAGTGGTCGAGGAAGAGGCACCTGAAGCGCCTGAAACCGCGGTTGGCGAAGACGGTGAAGTTGCTGAAGGTGGTGAAAAGTCTGAAGGCGAAGCCAGCGACGAAGACTAACTCGTTCTATGGCTGCGCTAACCGCAGATATTCGTTTGATAGTCGGCCTCGGTAATCCCGGGGCCGATTACGTTGATACGCGCCATAACGCCGGCTTCTGGCTGATCGATCTGCTGGCGCAGGAGCGCTCGGTAAATTTTCGGTTTGAAAAACGCTACAACGCGGACGACTGCAAGCTCAAGGTGGAAGGCAAGGACGTCTACCTGCTCAAACCGCAGACTTTCATGAACCGCAGCGGTCAGGCGGTCGCCGCGCTGGCGCGTTATTACAAGATAAAATCCGAGCAAATTATGGTAATTCACGATGAGCTCGATTTGCCGCCGGGCACCAATCGCATCAAGCAGGCAGGCGGCCATGGCGGGCACAACGGTTTGCGCGATATCATCAGTCATCTCGGCAGTCGCGATTTTTTTCGTATCCGTGTCGGTATCGGCCACCCGGGAGACAGCAAGCAGGTGATCAATTACGTTTTACACAAACCATCGACGGCGGATCTGAGCGCTATCGACAGCGCCAACCGCGACACGCTTGCGGTTTTGCCGCTGGTTTTCGAAGGGCGCATCGACAAGGCGATGCAGGCCCTGCATACCTGAATGAGACAGCAATAATATGGGATTCAAATGTGGCATCGTCGGTTTGCCCAATGTCGGTAAATCGACTCTTTTCAACTCGTTGACGAAAGCCGGCATCGCCGCCGAAAACTATCCGTTTTGTACCATCGATCCCAACGTTGGCATAGTCGAGGTGCCTGACCCGCGCCTGCAACAGCTGGCGGATATCGTGCGGCCGAAAAAGATCATCCCGACGACGATGGAGTTCGTCGACATCGCCGGGCTGGTTGCGGGCGCCTCCAAAGGCGAGGGTCTCGGCAACCAGTTCCTCGGGCACATCCGTGAGACCGACGCCATCGCCCAGGTCGTGCGTTGCTTCGAGGATGAGGATATCGCGCACGTCAGCAACCGGATTCATCCGCTTAGCGATATCGAAACCATCAACACCGAACTGTTACTCGCCGACATGGAATCGATCGCGCGCCAGACCGAGCGCGCCGCCAAGCAGGCGAAATCGAATGACAAGGAGTCGAAGGCCAAGTACGAGTTCATGCTGGCGGTGCAGGCGCACGTTGAGAGCGGTACCAGTGCGCGCAACTTCGAACCGAGCGATCAGCAACGACCCTGGATGAAAGATCTGCACCTGATTACTGCGAAGCCGGTGTTGTACATCGCAAATGTTTCCGAGGACGGGTTTAAGAACAATCCGCACCTCGACGCCGTCGCCGAGTTTGCGGCCAGCGAGGGCGCCGAAGTAGTCGCGGTCTGCGCCGCGATAGAGGCAGACATCGCCGAACTCGACAGTGAAGAGGCGTCAGAGTTTTTGCAGGAAATGGGGCTCGACGAACCGGGCCTGAACCGCGTCATCCATGCTGGTTACAAGCTGCTGCACCTGCAAACCTATTTCACCGCCGGCCCGCAGGAAGTGCGTGCCTGGACTATCCGCGTCGGTGATACCGCCCCCAGGGCGGCCGGGGTAATTCATACCGATTTTGAAAAGGGCTTCATCCGCGCCGAAGTAGTGGCTTTCGACGACTTTATCGCCGGTAACGGCGAGCAAGGCGCCAAGGATGCCGGCAAATGGCGACTCGAGGGTAAGGATTACATCATGCATGAGGGTGATGTCGTGCACTTCCGCTTTAATGTCTGACCTTGACAGCGCGCGGTCTTC
>CAVYHN010000009.1:0-338419 GCA_963768295.1 uncultured Gammaproteobacteria bacterium
GGTCTACTCAGGTTTCTGGTGTAACAAACCAATTGACTGCAGTATCGGCAGTCGGCCCCTTATCTGCGTGGGCGGTGGGAGAAGGAGGAGTAGTTCTAAATACGTCTGACGGTGGATTGACCTGGAGTAGTCAAATTACTGATGCTATTCCCTCTCTTCGTAATCTGTCAGCTGTCGATTTCACTGATGCATTCAATGGATGGGTTGCCGGAGGAGGTGGTATTGCGCACACATCCGACGCAGGCACAACCTGGACAACTCAAATAACCTTGCCCAACATTCGTGATATTGACCTTGTAAACTCAACAACAGGGTGGGCTGTCGGAGAGGGCTCGCAGATCCTATTTACGTCCGATGGAGGTATCAATTGGAGTAGCCAAAGCTGTCCGACCGCCACCGATTTTAACGGTGTTTCAATCGTCGACACATTGACAGCTTGGGTTGTCGGGGAGTTTGGTAGGATCTGCCATACTACTGACGGAGGCATGACCTGGTTTACACAAAATTACACTGGTTCGTTAACTCACTTAAAGGATGCGAGCTTTATTAGCGCAACTACAGGCTGGGTAAGTGGGTCTGGAACAATATTGTATACGAATGATGGTGGTGCAACTTGGACTAACCAGTACACCGGAACTTTATACCTCAATTCAATTTTTGCTCTGGATGAAACAACAGTTTGGGTCGCCGGAGGAACTAGACCGCCATTTCAACTCATAACATATTTTGCAAAAACTACCGATGGCGGTACCTCGTGGCAACCACAAAACCTACAAGTAACTGGCCGCTTTCAGTCAGTCTATTTTGTGGATTCGCAAAACGGTTGGGTAGGGACAGATAAAGGCGAAATATTTACAACTCAAGATGGCGGAGCTACTTGGACTAAACAATCTTCAAGTTCTAATAGTGTAAAAGATTTCAAATTCATCAATGCAACAACTGGTTGGTTTGTAGGTGGGGATTATGCACCGCAAATATTGCACACTACTTCGGGAGGTTTCGGACCGTAGCTGTAACATTGTCTGTCTAAACAAGGGTCTGTTTTGGGTCGAGGCCGTGTGAAAACCAGAGTTAAGGCACGCATCAGATAACCTGGTAAGAGATTGCTCATCGAGTTTGAACAATATTCGAGTGGCAATCGTCGATTTATTTTAGACGAGCGATCCGGTTAGATCGCTTCAAGCAGTTTCTTGGTACCAACGAGGTTAATTACCCGCTTCATGTTGTAAGCGAGCACATGAAGACTCATTTCGGTACTCACGTGATCCAGGGTTTTCGTTAAAAAGTGCGTCGCACCCATCCAGCACTTCAATGTGCCGTAAGGATGTTCGACCGTCGCTCGACGGATTTGCATGGCATCGGGTTTTTCGGCCAGGCGCGCGGCGGCACGTTCAACCACTTCCTCGAGAACCCAGCGACTCACCCGTCGATTCTTGCCGGTCGTGCAGCGGGGTTTGAGTGAACAGTGGGTACAGGCAGATGACCAGTAACGCCGGATCAGCTTGCCCTTTTCCTCGCGCGTAAACCGATAGATCAAGCGCTCGCCCGCGGGACACTCGTACTCATCGTCTGCTTCGATGTAGTGGAACTCGCTGCGATCAAACTGGCCTTTCGCCTTGTTGTGCGAGGTCGACGAGTGAGGCACGTAAGCGGTGATGTTGTTGTCTTCACAGGCGCGTAGCTCATCGCCGTTGTAGTAGCCCTCGTCAGCCAGCACCGTGATGTGATCCGTCTCTAATTCTGCCCTGGCTTGTTGCGCCATCCGGGTCAACTGGCGCCGATCGCTGCCCACGTTAGTAACCTCGTGGGTTACGATTAAGTGATGATCTATATCCACCGCCGTCTGCACGTTATAGCCAACGATACCGCCGCCACGGCTCTTCATCGAGCGGGCATCGGGGTCGGTCAGCGAGAGTTGTTGGTCCGGCGCCTCAAGCATCCGGACTTCGAACTTTTTTAGGCGGTCCATCTCCTCTTCAAGGGCCGTGATCTTGTCCTTGAGCGAACGGGTGTCCCTGGGCGGTGCTGATTGGTCGGCTTTATCCAGCTCGTCCAGGTAACGCTCGATGCTGGCCTCGACCTCGGCCAGGCGGCGCTTCAGCTTTGCCCGCGTGAAGTTCTTATCCCGGTTGTTCACCGCCTTGAACTTGCTGCCATCGATCGCGAGCGTATCGCCGATCAGGTTCAACTTGCGGCACAGCATCACGAACTCACGACACACCAGGCGAATCGCTTCACCGTTATCCTTTCTAAAATCCGCGATGGTCTTGAAATCCGGCGCCAGCCGAGCGGTCAGCCACATCAACTCTACATTACGCTTCGCTTCACGCTCCAGGCGTCTCGAGGAATGCACCCGGTTGAGATAACCATAGACATAGATCTTGAGCATCGTGCGCGGGTGATAGCCGGGCCGACCGGTCTCGGCGGCTTCTGCCTTAAAACCCAACCCCGAGATATCGAGTCGATCAATAAACACATCGATGACGCGAACCACGCTGTCTTCTTCGATGTAATCATCGACGCTTTCCGGGAACAAAGTGGACTGATATCGGTTCTCGCCCTCAATGAATCCACTCATGATTCGGCCTCAAACTGGAAATCTGTATTTTACCTTTTAGTCCGGAGTTTTCACACAGCCTCGGCCAGGAACGGACGCCCAGTTAGATAACCAGATCAATCGACACTGGCCCCTTGATTCCCCCTTGATTCCTAAGGCATGACCCCTTTTGCTGTCACTTTTGCCGCGCGTTACTCGGGCGCGGGGCGCAGAAGCGCGGCGTTCACCTCATAAGTGGAGCCGTCACGGGCGCGAATGCTGACTTCCCACAGCTCCTCGTCAGGAACCCTGGTTCGTTCATGTCCTGGCAATTCGAACTCGTCGTCGACCTGCAAACCCCACTGACGCACGTGGCGAATCGCTGTTACGGGTATTCGCCCGGCGTCGAAACGTTCGCGAAATTCCGTCGGCAGCGATTCGTCCGTAAACACGACGTAGCCGCAGCGCCCAATGGCAGCGACCTCGTCGGGCAGGTTGGTCGTAGGATCGTTCATCATTGCATACTCCTTCGGTTACACCGCTCGCACACTCCGTAAATCCCGTAACAGTATACCAGTTTCTTTACCTACGGCTTTCAAACTATTCGCCGCTGATTCATCCAGATTGAGCGTCTGTTTTCACCGAAGGAGAAGCTCAGATCAGCTTGCTGAGCTTCTCGAATCGGCCAATTCCTGTCATTCCGGCGAAAGCCGGAATCCAGTTTATAAACCAATGCAGGCTAGCTCTTTAAATACTGGATCCCGCCGGTCCGACGCATCGGGTCAAGCCGCGGGATGGCAGGTTCTGGAATTAATCCTTATTTCTCATCTGGAGTGACTGTTGTGGGTCGAACTCGAAAGCTGATCTTCAGGAACTTAGCGTCCGTTATTTAGAACAGCAGGAATCGGCGGCACCGACTCAGCGAAAGCAGATAGCGTTTTCGACGCACCTGCAAGACTATCGAGGCGACCACTCACGGGCAAACATCGGTTTTCTAACAGGCTATTAGCCTGGTGGATCTGGTTGCACTGGGTTCCAGCGACAATCCGTTTGCCACAAAAAAGGGCTCCGCAGGAGCCCTTTAATATCGAGTAGATGGTCGGAGAGGCAGGATTCGAACCTGCGACCCCCTGACCCCGAGACAGGTGCGCTACCAGGCTGCGCCACACTCCGACCGAAGCCATGGATTCTACAGCAGGTCCACCGCCTGCAACAAGTCTTCAGGTCGAAATGAGAGACATAATGGAGCGCATCGGAGGTTTGCAAAATTGGCCGATGCAATTTTGCCCAGCGCGTTAGCCAGGAATCGCCGGCGTGCCCCCCCCAGAGCTAGCAGGTCCAGACCGAGGCAAGCCTGGATCCCGCGGTCGAGCCGCGAGATAACAGAATTTATGCCTCCACAGATCCGCAAAGGCAGCGCTACCCGCCGGGATGACAGCTTTTACCTCAGATAGATTTCGGGACAAAGCTTGGTACTATCCTCGCATGACATCCACGGCACCCCCAGAGGCACCGCATACCAGCAGTTGTGAGCAACTTGCGGCTGAACTGGGGGTCGATATGCGCCATGGCCTCGAGCTCGACGCAGCCGTTACAAGATCCGCTACCTACGGATTAAATCTGATCGAAGGCTCCGCCAGGACTTCGTTCCTGAAAAAATTCCTGGCCCAGTTTCGCAACATCCTGATCGTGATTCTGTTACTCGCCGCGGTGCTTGCCGGCGTGATGGGAGAATTCTCTGACAGCATCGTGATCCTGGTCATCGTCGTGCTTAACGCCCTGATCGGATCGGTTCAGGAATATCGGGCCGAGCGCGCACTCGACGCGCTGCGCAAGCTGACCTCACCGGTAATCAATGTTCGCCGCGGCGACCAGCTGCATCAGATAAACACCGAGGACCTGGTGCCGGGAGATATCGTTTACCTCGAGGCAGGAAATATCGTGCCCGGCGATCTGCGCCTGTTCGAGACGACGCAGCTCGAGATCGACGAGGCGCCGTTAACCGGAGAATCCTTAGCCGTAGCCAAGAGCACGGATACGATCGCCGATGCGGCCGCCTTGCCGGCTGAACGATACAACATGGCGTACAAGGGGACCAACGTGACTCGCGGCCATGCCATGGGATTGACCATTGCGACCGGCGCGCACACCGAACTCGGCCACATCGCTAGCCTGTTGCGGGAATCAAAAACCGTTATGACGCCACTGCAGAATCGGTTGACTCACTTCGGCCATCGCCTGGCGCTGGTTATATTCGCAATTGCGGCAATCGTATTTGTCAGCGGCCTGTGGCGCGGTGAAGACAAGCTGTTAATGCTGTTAACCGCCATCAGCCTCGCGGTCGCCGCCATCCCCGAAGCCTTGCCCGCGATAATCTCCATATCGCTCGCCATCGGCGCCAGAAAAATGGGACGCCACAACGCCTTGATGCGCAGGCTTTCAGCGGTGGAAACCCTGGGCTCGGTGACTTACATCTGTTCGGATAAAACCGGCACCCTGACCCTTAACGAGATGCGCCTCGCGGTTGTTGCCGCCGACGGCAAACAGGTCGCCAGCCTGAGCGAAAGCGGTAACCACGAAGAACCATGGAATTTGCTCGGCCAGGGCATGGCCCTGTGCAACAACGTTATCCGCGACGAAAAACAACAGGTTGTCGGTGATCCCACCGAGGTCGCCCTGTATCTCGGGGCGATGGAAGCGGGTTTCGAAAAATCAGCGATGGAAGAACGCTATCCGCGGCTGGCGGAACTGCCTTTCGATGCCGAGCGCCGCATCATGTCGACTTTGAATCAGATGCAGGACCAGGTCACCGTTTTTTGCAAGGGCGCACCCGAAAACCTGCTGCCGCGATGTCGAGATCAGTTGACGACATCGGGCTCGCAGGCGATCGACATCGATGCGCTGTTGCAGCAATCGGACCAGCTGGCGCAACAGGGTTACCGCATGCTCGCGCTTGCGCTGCGCCGCTTCGATCGCCTGCCCGATGACTTGTCGACCGACGCCGTCGAGAATGAACTCACGCTGCTGGGCCTGGTGGGCCTGGCCGACCCGCCAAGGGACGAGGTGTTCCAGTCGATCCAGGATTGCCGCTCGGCCGGCATCACGCCGGTGATGATTACCGGCGATCATCCGGGCACCGCGCTCGCTATCGCCCGACAACTGGGCATCAGCACCGATAATGGCGCGCTCACCGGGGAAGAACTGGAACAAATCGAGTTCGACGATTTCATCGCTCGGGTGCAGGACATCCATGTCTATGCGCGGGTCTCGCCCGAGCAGAAAATAAAAATTGTCAGCGCCCTGCAGCAGTGTAACGAGTATGTGGCGATGACCGGTGACGGGGTCAACGATGCACCGGCTTTGAAACAGTCGAATATCGGCGTAGCCATGGGTCTGAAAGGCACCGACGTTGCCCGGGAATCCAGCGACATGGTGCTGAAAGACGATAATTTCGCCACCATCGTCAGGGCGATACGCGAAGGTCGGCGCATCTTCGACAACATCAGGAAATTCATCAAGTACACGATGACCAGCAATGCCGGTGAGGTCTGGACCATATTCCTGGCGCCCTTCATCGGTTTGCCGCTGCCCTTGATCCCGATCCAGATACTGTGGATCAATCTGGTCACCGACGGGCTGCCAGGCCTCGCGCTGTCGGCCGAACCCCAGGAACGCGGCATCATGCAACGACCGCCGAGAGCCCCCGACGAAAGCATCTTTGCCGGCGGCATCTGGCAACATATCGTCTGGGTAGGCTTGCTCATAGCCGCGCTTTCGCTGGGCGCGCAGGCCTGGGCATTTCACGGCGGATCCGACAATTGGCAAACCGTGGTTTTTACCGTTTTGACGCTGTGTCAACTGGTCCACGCGATGGCGATACGTTCGGAAAAGGAATCCCTGTTTACGCAGGGTTTTCTGTCTAACCTGCCGCTGCTGGGCGCCGTTGTGTTTACCGTCGCTCTGCAACTGATGGTCATCTACCTGCCATTTTTCAACCTGGTATTTCATACCAAACCGCTGACCATGGCGGAGCTGGCGGTCTGCTTCAGTTTGCCCCTGGTGGTACTCATCGCGGTCGAGGTCGAAAAATGGCTGGTGCGGCAAGGCCTGCTTTACCAGTCGAAGGACTTATCGCCGAGAACAGGCGATTGATCCCGGGTAGACGAAACACCCGGGTTTCAGCAACCGCGTGCGGCACCATGCTGCCGACCAGCCGGGCCTAGGCCCTCTGCGCCAGCACCTTGAGCTGAAAAAGCGTGTTACGCTCCTCTTCCTCGAGGCTGGCTTCGACATAACTGATGGTGCGCTCGAAGCGCGGGATGACGTTGTATTTGAGCGCGTTGACCCGCTTCTGGGTCTTGCGCTGCTCCTCCAGCAGGCGCCGCAGCGCGGTTTCGACTTCGGCCAGCTGCGCCGTCCTGACGACCATGTCGGCGAAACTGGAGCGGGTTTCATCGAGACTGGCGTCGGTTGCCAGGATACCGACCGGCAGCAACGGTAATTTTTGTATCTCCACCGACGGGTACTGCACGCTCATGTTTTGCCGCGGCAGCACGTTCGCTTTTACCGCCTGCGGCATGCCGATCGCGAGTTGCTGAATCCGGTGGCTGCCCATGCGCATCTGGGTAATGCTGAGCCAGCGATACGCGGTCGCCATCGCCGCTCGCGTCGATGTATTCATTTGCCGGTACTCGGCCAGCTTTTCGTAAACCAGGCGCGTCAGCAGCTCGCGCTTGCGCTCGAGCAGACGGTAACCCTCGTTGAGGAAAGTCAGCCTGCGCTTCAGATCCAGCAGCGAGCTTTTGGTGGGCGGTATGTTAAGCCGGTCCTGCATCTAAGTGGAACCATCCCAGCTGTGATACTTGTGTAAATCTTCCTCGCTCACCCGGCTCAACGCGCCTGGGGGCAGCAGCGATAACAGCGCCCAGGCCAGGTCCAGGGTTTCGATAATGTTGCGCTCTTCGTCCGCGCCCTGGTGCACGAAGCTGGACTCGAAGCGATCCGCGAACTCGAGGTAGCGTCGGTCACGTTCCGACAGCTCCTCCGAGCCGATGATCGAGGCCAGGTTCCTCGCCTCCAGCGCTCGCGTATAGGATGCGTAGAGCTGACTCGCCACACGCGGATGGTCTTCGCGGGTATCGTCCTTGCCGATGCCGTCCTTCATCAGGCGCGACAACGACGGCGGCACGTTGACCGGCGGATACACCGACTTGCTGTGTAATTCCCGGCTCAACACGATCTGGCCTTCCGTGATGTAGCCGGACAGGTCCGGAATCGGATGGGTGATATCGTCGCTCGGCATCGACAGGATCGGAATCATCGTGATCGAGCCGTGGCGGTCGCGCAGCCTGCCTGCGCGCTCGTAAATCTCGGCCAGGTCCGAGTAAAGATATCCCGGGTAGCCCTTGCGCGACGGTACGTCGCCCTTCTCGGTCGCGACCTCGCGCAGAGCCTCGGCGTAATTCGTCATATCGGTAATCACCACCAGCACGTGATGATCGAGTTCATAGGCGAGGTATTCGGCCGCGGTCAGCGCCGTGCGCGGCAGAATCAGGCGCTCCATCGGTGGATCGTTGGCCAGGTTGACGAACATGACAACGTTGCGTAAGACGCCGCTGGACTCGAATTCATGCTCGAAAAAACGCGCGTCGGAAAATGACACACCCATCGCCGCGAACACGATGACAAAATTCGAGCTGTCGCCGGGCAGCCTCGCCTGGCGCACGATTTGCGCCGCTAGCCGGTTATGCGGCAGTCCCGAGCCAGAGAAAACCGGTAGTTTTTGACCGCGCACCAGCGAGTTGAGCCCGTCGATGGTCGAGATCCCGGTCTGAATAAATTCACGCGGATAGGCGCGCGCCGCCGGATTCACGGGCGAGCCATTAACGTTGCGGCGCAGGCTGGAAATAATCGGCGGGCGGTCATCGCGCGGCTCGCCGATGCCGTTGAAGTTACGCCCCAGCAAATCGGGCGACAGCGCCAGTTCGAAAGGCTGGTCGAGAAAGCGCACCCAGGTGTTTTCCAGGTCGAGATTGTCGGTACCCTCGAAGACCTGCACCAGGACGACTTCCCTGGAGGTCCGGATCACCTGCCCGTTGCGTCGCCGCCCATCCTTGTCGCGGATCGCGACACGATCGCCCAGGGCCACGCCTTCCACACCCTTGAGGAACATCAGGGCGCCGTGGATCGAGCTGACTTTGCGGTATTCGAGTTCACTCATGATGCCGCCCCGTTGTCATTGCTGTACTCCACGCGCATCGCATCGAAGCCCTGCCGGATCTTCAGGGCATAGTCTTCGAGCGGCGACAAATCGTCGTTCGCGACCGTCGACTTGAGCCGTTTAAGCCCGCTGCCGAATTCAAGCTCGATCAACTGTTCGACCGGCACCCCGAGAGCGATCAGTTCGCCGCCGCCTTCGTGATACCGCAACACCAGGTCCAGCAACTGAAACTGCTTCTGCGGCGAACAGTAGCTGTCGACTGGATCCAGCGCGCTTTGTTGCAACACCGCCTCCTTGATCAGACCCGAACTCTCGAGCACCCAGCGTTGCGACGAGGATAGCGCCTCCGGACCGACCAGGTTTACGATACGCTCGAGTTCATCGGCCTCCGCCAGCAGCGATAACGCCTGCTGGCGGCGCAAACCCCACTGCTGACTGACGTTTTCCGACCACCAGATCGCCGCCCGATCCGCGTAATCGGTAAAGCTTTCGAGCCAGGATACCGCCGGATAGTGGCGCGCATCGGCCAGCGGTTTCGACAGTGCCCAGAAGGTGCGGATGATTTCCTTGGTATGGCTCGTTACCGGCTCCGAAAAATCTCCGCCGGGCGGTGAGACGGCGCCGATCAGGCTCACCGAACCGTGGTTCCCGGCAAGCGTGTTGACGGTGCCGGCGCGTTCGTAAAACGCCGCCAGGCGCGATGCCAGGTAAGCCGGGTAACCCTCTTCCACCGGCATTTGTCCGAGCCTGCCCGCGACCTCGCGCAAGGCCTCGGCCCAGCGACTGGTCGAGTCGGCGACCATGACCACGTCGTAACCCTGGTCACGGTAATACTCCGCCATGGTGACACCGACATAGATGCTGGCCTCGCGCGCCACCACCGGCATGTTCGACGTATTGGCGACCAGGAAGGTGCGCTCCATCAGCGAACGTCCCGTATAAGGATCGGTCAGTTTCGGAAAGGTTTGCAGGATTTCAACCAGCTCGTTACCGCGTTCACCGCAACCAACGTAGAGCACTATGTCGGCGTTGGCCCAGCGCGCGATCTGCTGTTGAACAATCGTCTTGCCCGCGCCGAAGGGGCCAGGAACTGCCGCTTTACCGCCTTTCAGCATCGGGAAAAAGGTATCCAGGATCCGCTGACCGGTGATTAGCGGCAGCCCGGAATTGGCGCGAGAATGATAGGGTCGCGGCTGGCGCACCGGCCAATGGTGATACATTTTGAGGCTTTCTATCGGGCCGTCGTCCAGCCGCAGGCGCACGATTATTTCCTCGATGCTGTAGTCGCCTTCGGGCGCATGCTCGATGATTTCACCGCTACAGTCCGGCGGCGCGAGCACGCGATGCTCGATGGATTCGGTTTCCCTGACGGTGCCGAGAATCTCGCCGCCGCGCAGGCGCTTACCGACGACTATTTCAGGATCAGGCAGGTAGTGCCAGACGCGCTCGCGGTCGAGCGCGGATATTTCCAGCCCACGGCTGATATGTTCGCCACTCATCTGCATGATCTTGTCGAGAGGGCGCTGCACGCCATCGAAGATCTGGCCGAGTCAACCCGGGCCCCAGCTCGACCGTCAGCGGGTGGCCAAGCCCTTCGACCTGCTCCCCCGGGTGCAGCGATTCGGTCGATTCATAGACCTGGACCAGGGCGTCCTTTTCGCGAAGATGGATCACCTCGCCGATCAGGTTCATGCGCCCGATCTTGACCTGCTCGCCGTTGCGGATACCCGGCTGGCGGATGGTCACGATCGGACCGTTGACTTCGATTACCTCACCCATCGAATACGCTGCCCTTGGTCGCTACGGTGGAAAACAGGCGTTCGAAAATCAGCTGCTGCAGTGCGTCTTGCCGCCGAGAAATGATGCCCTCGAAAGTATTGTCGAGCATGACGTCGCCCTGTTTCGATACCAGCCGGAGACCGCCGCTGCAAACGCAGGCTTCGGGCGATAGCCTGACTGCCACCCGGTCACCGCAGCAGCCCCTTACCAGCGAGTCCCAGTCGTCGTGGAAGCGCGCCAGGTCTTCGTTGCCGAGGGTGGCGACCAACTGTTCAGACCCAAGACTCGCAACACCGTGTTTGAGTAAACGCTCGAACACCGGGCGATAGGCGGCATCGTCCTTGCGCAGTTCAACCAGCTGGCGTGTGACCTTGTCCATTACCGACTGCACCAGTCCCCAGCGATTGCGATCGAGCTCGGCCTGGATGCGCAGTTCACTGGCCTGCACCTGGCGCTGATACTCCCGCTCCGAGTGCAGCCTGGCGGACAGCAGTTCCTTTTGCTCCATCAGTTTAACTTTTTCGCGCGCGTCTTCGACGATCTTGCCGCGCGTCATTTCTCCCTGCGAAATATGCCCATCCGCCAGTTCGCGCGCGCGTTCGAGAATCGCCTGCTGCAGCGCCCTGACCTGGTCCGATTCAGTTGCCAACTTGCTGCTCCAGAACCGAGCTGCCGAGTACGCGCCCGATCAGTTTTTCGACTTCGGGCTGGTAATCGTCTGCGGTATGCAGGTTGGGTATTTCACAAATCAGAATCGAGCCACCCTGGGCGCGCAGCTGCTGAATCATCGGGATGCCCTGGCTCATCAGATCCTGCTGCAGGTAAACCAGCGCGCGTTCGCGATTGCGCACCAGCTGAGTTAACAACTCATTGATTTCATCGGCACTGGCATCGGCATAGGTCTCGATGCCGAGCAGCGCGAAGCCGTCCATCAGGGCGGCATTGCCGATCGCGATAATTTTCATTAAATCTTGCCCAGCAACAGAATGCTCACCACCAGGCCATAGATCGCGATACCCTCGGCGAGGCCCAGGTAAATCAGGGTGCGGCCGAACATTTCCGGTTTTTCGGTAATCACGGCCAGCGATGCCGAGCCGACCGAACTGACCGCGATGCCGGCGCCGATGGTCGCCAGGCCGGTGGGCAGGCCGGCGCCGAGCAGCGCGAGTCCGAGGCCCAGGCTGATTTCGGCGCCAGCCGCGCCAGCATCTTCCGCCGCCATGACTTCGTTGACGCCCCCGATCAGGATACCGGCGATGCCGACGACGAATAACAGCAGGTTGATGACGACACCGGTTTTCATCCAGCGCGGCGTCAGCCGTCGGCTCGCTCCCGGAACCAGCAGAAAATACAGTCCAGATAACACAATACCCAGTGCGCTCGCGCCGAGCAGGAAGGTCAAAATCGTCATGGTATGCTCCGATTATCCATAGATTCAGGTTTCGAATTTAAGCGGTTCAAAGGCCCGGCCCTTACCGCTGAAGAAACGGGAAAAGCCTTCATAGTATTCAAGCCGCAGGCACTGGATGGCAACGATTGCGCCTTCCAGCACGATGATAAAAATATTGCCCAGCAGCACCGTGACCCCGTGGCCGAAACTGCCCAGCATGCCGGCGATGGCGAAGACCGCGGCGGCCAGTGCAATATGGTTGAGGCTGAACGCCGCGACCCGCAGAAACGAAAGCGTGCCGGAGACATTGCTGATGATATGTTCCAGGCCTTCGATGAAAACCACCAGCACCCGTTCCACCAGGCCACCGTCGGACTGGCGCCACTGATAGTGCACGATCACCGCCATTGGCAATGCCACCAAAGCGAATTCCAGCCAGCCGAAATGATTGTTAAACGCGACCTGGTAGGCGGCATAGAAAGCCGCCAGGTAAAACCCCAGCCCGGCAAGGCCTTTGCCGCTATAGCAGGCCTGGTCGATTTGACCCACGGCGAAAAAATTTCGAATCGCCAGCAGGTTGGCGACGACAATGAAACCCGCGCCCCACAGAACCGCCAGCAACAGCACCTGCACCGGGTCCTGCATTGGCGACATCCACAGCGCCGGCACCACGTGCTCATAGCCGAACAGGCTGCCATAAACGAAGCCGAAGCCGACCGACGACATTCCAGCCAGCACCCCGACGATGGTGATAGCCGGATAACGTCGATAGAACAGCAGGCTTAGCAGCGCGATAACCGCGCCATGTCCGATATCGCCGAACATCATGCCGAACATCAGAACGTAACTGAGCGCGAACAGGCCGCTCGGATCGACTTCGCGATACCCTGGCATACCAAAGTTTTTCACCAGGCCCTGGAACGGCCGCAATAACCAGGATTTTTTCAACAGCGACGGTACGCTATCGAACTCCTGCTGCTCGGGTTCGGAAAACTCCAGCTGAAAAGGAAACTTGAGCTGCTCGGCAAGCTGCCGCCTGATTCCCTCCTCGCGCTCGGCTGGCACCCAGCCCTGCAGAAAAACCAGCCCGCCCTTGCCTCTGAGCACGGTCGCCAGGCTGGCGTAAGGCCGAGCCCTCAGCAGCAAATCCTGCGCCGACTGCAGTGCGGCCAGGTCGGCCGTGATCAGTTCGGCAATATCCTGCCGCCACTGCCGCATGCGCGCCTCCGCCTGCTCGATCTGGCGATCAAGATCCGCCTGCAGCTGCGCCGGGCTGCCGCTAAACTCCTCGGGCACGGTTAATCCACGAAAATCGGCGGACTGCAGTAAATCGTGAACCTCTTCACGCTGCTGACTGGGTCCGAACACGACGACATGGTTGATCCCCTCGCTCGTGTAAAAGACCTTTATCATGAAGCGAGTCAGTGACAGCGCACGCCTGAGCTGGCTGAAATTTTCCGCAGGTACGGTGCCCACGGTGATACGCAGGAATCTCCCGTGCCGGCGCAGGCGGCCCAGGTCCAGATCCAGCGAAGAGAATTTTTGCAGGCTGTTAGCCAGCTGGCGGATCGCGCCGACCTTTTCGCTTTGCCTGCGAATTTTTTCCTCGAGCGCGGAAATCTGCGCCCATAGCTGTTTCAGTTGCTGATCGAGTACCTGCAGTTGATCCAGCGTCACCAGATCATCCGACTCGAGCGGGGCCGGTAGCGGCGTTTGCAGGAAACCGGAAATCTTGCCGAAGCGCGAATTCAGATCATGGTACACGGCCTGGTAAGCCGCCGCCGGATAGTCCTGCAGCACCTGCCCGCTCGCGGAATCCTCCAGCGGATGCAGCACCCCCATGCGTGCCAGCGCCATCGCCGCCGCCTGGGCATCGGCGTCGACCATGTAGAGGCCGACTTTTCTCATCTCCAGCGGTGTCGACAACATCAGGCTACCGCGCCCATGGCCTGTTTAATCAGGTCGTTATCGAAGCCGAGCTGCTTGCCCTTGATCAATGCCTGCAGAAACCGCACCTCGGCTTCGCGCAGCACGATATAAGCAAACGTGCGCGCCAACAGATTAGGCCGTCGGTATAGCGCCCTGGCCGCAATCGACAGGCTGTAGTACTCCATCACCATTTCCATATCCGAGATACTTCCGATATTTGCCAGCAGCCGCTGATAGGGCTCGGGCAGCGCGGCGATCACTTCCTCGATGCTGTCCATCTTGGCGAGCCGCATCAGTTCGGCCGAATGCAGGCGATTCCCGGTCGTGGTGAGCAGGTAGAACGATTTCGCCGGGGACAGTTCGTAGGCAAAGCGGTAGCGCAGCAGCCATAGCAGGTTGAAACGGTCCAGCAGCCCACCCATGACCTGACGGACATTGGCGGCATCCTCGTCACGCAGGAAACGTGCGTGATGCTTCAGGTCGATGAAAAAACTCCGGTCGATGGTCGCATCCAGCAGAAACAGGTCATTGCCGTGTTCCTCGTACATGCGCCTGGCCTGGCGCACAATCCCGCCATAGGCAGTGGTTTCGAGCAGGCGTAGCATTTCGTAGGGATCATCGGTTTCGAGCAGGCGCTTGATCGGTAAATCGGTGAAACTGCGCAGGTCAACCAGCTGCTGTTCGATCTCGGAACTATCGATTCCGCTGAACTTACCGCGAATCAACACCTTGAGATTAACCAGTTCAAACCAGCGGATAGCAAACTGGAAGAAACGTCGCTCACTGCCGGAAAAAGGCCGCAGCAAGATCAGGAATTCATCCAGCGCGCGGTGGCTCAACTGGGCTTCGATCCAGCGCGGATTCGCAGCATCGATATCGTAGTCGTATCCGCTGCGTTGTTTCACCCGCGCCATAATCCGCTCGAGATCCAGCTCGATAAAATCGATCAATTGCTCGAAACTGATCAATCGACTGGCAAGAACCGTTAGCCGGGTACCCAGGTATTCGCTGGCAAAGCCGCTCACGAATGCGCCTGTTCGCTGGCCAGAATCAACGCGATCGCGCGCTCCAGCGCTTCCGCTTCATGTTTGCCGGCAAGCTCGCGCAGGGTCTTGTTACGCTCATCGTAGCGCAGCTTCATCTCGGCAATCGTTTGCGCGGCGCGCTCCTGCGCCTTGTGGCTAAACGATTGCTGCATTTCGGGCAGGCGATCCTCGAATTGACGCTCCATATCGAGGGCGTCGTCGAGCGCCTTCTGAATAATGCGGTCGCGCTCTTTTTCGCCCGCGGTGACGATCGCTTCGGCCTCCGCCTCGGCTTCCAGCAAGTCTTTTAACGAATCCCCCATGTGCTCATTCCGCTACTCGATTGATCCGATTCTAAGTTATAAATTTTGCATCTACATGACATGCATCAAATCAGTCCGGAATGCCGAGCAGCGCAAAATACCGGCTACCTCGATGAATTCGGGTAGCTGACTCGTATCACAGCCTCATCGACCACCCCGGTTTCGAATTTTCGAAATTGGCCGCTGAATTTTCCGATGGTCAAATCATAATGGCTAATGCAAAATGCCCTGATCAGGTAATTGGCGCAGACCAGGCATGCACTTCAGTATTCAGCTTTCAGCTTACTACCCGGACAAATCCTATGGCGGTGATCGCGTCTACGCCGACATGCTCGAACAGGCCCGCTGCGCCGATCAATACGGCTATGAGTCGGTCGGCATTACCGAGCACCATTTACTCAACATTCTGATGATGCCGGCGCCGCTGCAGTTCGCCGTCAAAATCGCCAGCCAGACGCAAAACGTCAAGATTATTACCGCGGTATCGGTGCTGACGCTACATGACATGCGGGTGCTTGCCGGCGAACTGGTGTGCGCGGATATTTTTACCGATAACCGCCTGATGGTCGGCGTCGGCCGCGGCGCCTTTGGCTTCGAAATGGAGCGCATGGGCGTGCCGCTTGAAATCAGCCGCGAAAAATTCGACGAATCGCTCAACGTATTGCAGGCCCTGCTGGCCGCAGAAGAAGTTTCCTGGGATGGCAAGTACTACCGGTTCGAACCGCTGACGATCATGCCGCGTCCGGTTAACGAGATCCCGCTCATGATGGCGGTGCTGGTGCCGGAAGCGATTTACGCCTGCACCAAGCGCGGCTTCCACATCCAGACTACGCCGCTGTCGGGTGACCATCAGCATATGCTCGACCAGGTCGACGCCTTCAACCGGGGCAAGCAGGAACTCGGCGCGGCCGGCGCGCAGCAGACCCTGTCGCTGTCGCGGGTGACCTTTCTGTCGCACAGCGACGCCGACCGCAAGCGTAAAATCCAGATGGCGCACGATTACTACAGCCGTTTCGATAACGTGTTTACCGGCCCGGGAATCGTCGAAAACGGCATGATCAAACCCCTGCCGCGCAAGATGACGCTCGAACAAACCGCGCAAAACCTGACCATCTGCACGCCGTCGGAAATGATCGACAAGCTCGCGCCCTATGCCGAGGCCGGGGTCGACCGCTTCATCATGAACGTTAATTTTGGCGTCGAGCAGGCCGAGATCCTGGAATCGATCCAGTGTTTCGCCGAGGAAGTGATGCCGCATTTCAGCGACCGACCCGTCGCCAAAGCCGGATAATCGTCGATGGCCGCGGTCGACGTCAGTTATCGCATCGAGGGCCAGGGGCCGGCGCTCTACCTGGTGCACGGCATCGGCTCGCGCAAAACCACCTGGGATGAAATTGTCGACGGCCTCAAGGATGAATTCACCTGCGTCAGCTACGACCTGCGCGGCCACGGTGACAGCCCGGTCCCGCCGACCCCCTATTCGCTCGACGACCTGGTCGACGATCTCGAGGCGCTGCGGCAGAAGCTCGGCCACGACAGGATCCACATCGCCGGGCATTCGCTCGGCGGCATGATCGGCCCCGCCTACGCGCTTGCCTACCCCGAACAGACCCTGAGCGTCGCTTTGCTCAGTACCGCCGCCGGCCGCACCGACGACGATCTCGCCCGGCTGCGTGCGGTCGGTGAAGCGATGGAAAACGACGGCATCATCGAAACCCTTGCCACCTTTGTCGCGCGCTGGTTCACCGATGACTTTGTCGAGGCCCACCCTGAAGTTATCGCGGCGCGACTGCAACAGGTAAAAGATACGCCCGCGGACGTTTTTCTGAGTGTCTTCTGGATTTACGCCACTACCGAAATGGCGCCCTGGCTATTCAAGGTCAACTGCCCCTGCCTGGTATTGACCGGCGAATTAGACGGCGGCTGTAACCCGCGCCTGAACCGCTATATCCATGATCAATTGCCCGATTCCCGCCTGCTGATTCTCGAAGGCCTGAAACATTCGTTGATGATCGAGGCCAGCGACAGGGTTCAGCCGCACTTACGGGAATTTTTGCTCGAGCAAACCTAGTCTTGCTGCTACCCTGCGCGGCGTGGAATTCAACAATCTCAAGGGCGCCCTGTTCATAGTTATCGCGATGGCGATGATTACCACCAATGACGCCATCGTCAAACACATCACCCAGGTATTCAACGTCGGGCAAATCATGTTCCTGCGCGGCGCACTGATCTGCGTCATATTCGCGAGCGTTATGCTGCTGCGTCGGCAACCGGTTTTCGACCGCCGTACGCTGCACCGCTGGAACCTGCTACGCGGCCTGTTCGAGCTGGGCGGTACGCTGGCCTTTTTAACCGGTCTGTCGCTGCTGCCGATCGCGGTCGCGTCGACGCTTGGTTTTTCGTCACCCATTTTCCTGGCCCTGCTGGCCGCGCTGGTGCTCAAGGAAAATGTCGGGCTGGATCGCTGGCTGGTGATCTTGATCGGTTTCGGCGGCGTTATGCTGATTAGCAACCCGTTTACCGAAGCGGCTTCCTGGGCGGTAATTTTCCCAATCACCTGCGCCTTCTTCATCGCCCTGCGCGATATCGCGATCCGCTACGTGCCGGACAATATTCCATCCTCCCAGGTCGCGTTTACCAACGCCTGGATCGTCATGCTCGGGGGCGGCGTCTACTCGCTATTCCAGGGCTGGGGCGAAGCCGACCTGAGCTGGTACCTGTGGTTCATCGGGCTCGGCGCGGTGCTCTACTGCGGTTATTTGTTTTTCATCATTGGCAGCCGAATCGGTGAACTTTCCTTCATTAGCCCGTTCAGATACATCAGTATTATCATCGCGATCGGATATGGCTACCTGATCTGGGGCGATCAACCGACCCTGACGATGCTTGCGGGCGCCATCGTCATCGTACTTTCGGGTATCATTCTGCTTTCGACCGAGAAGCGAAGAAACCGCGCAGCATCCCTATTGCCTAACGCTACCGATTAATGTCAACACAACAATTGCCAATCGCAACAGCCTGCTCCGCGCAGGCCATCCTCGACTGGGTATTCAGCGAGGGCCGCCGTATCGAGAGCACTAATGAAGTTCGTGCAGCGGCTCGCGCATAAGATGAATGAGCACGGTGCATCGATAGATCGCCTGATGGTGTCACTGCTGACGCTCAATCCGCAACTGGTCGCCACCTCGGAAACCTGGCTGAAGTCGACCGACGCGACCACGCCCATTAACGCCTCGCACGGCGTGCGTGACACCGAACGCTATATCGGGAGCCCGTTACAGGCAATCTACGATACCCATAAGCGCGTGCGCCAACGGCTAACCAGCCTGCCGGAAGACGCGCACCGCGCCTATACCGAACTGGCCGAAGACGGCTTTACCGATTACCTGGCGCTGCCGGTACTGTTCGGTGAAGTCGCCCAGCCGGGCGCGGCCATAATCATCTGCACCAAGAAAGAAGATGGTTTCAGCGGCCAGGACATCGAGAGCTTTCGCCAGGTTCGGGATTACCTCGCACCGGTCCTCGAAGTGCATGCCTTGCGCTACCTGTCGCGCTCGCTGATGAATACCTATGTCGGCAAACGCACCAGCGAAAAGGTTCTCGCCGGCATGATCAAGCGTGGTGATGCCGATATGATAGATGCGGCGTTATGGTTCAGCGATCTGCGTGACTTCACTCATCTGACCGAAACGCTGCCCGCGCAACAGCTGCTGGAAATGTTGAATGATTATTTTGAGTTTGTCGCCGCGGCGGTCAACGCGCGCGGCGGGGAAATATTACGCTTCATCGGCGACGCGATGCTGATCGTGTTTCCGATCGACGACAACATGTGCGAGCAAACCGCCTGCAACGCCGCGATCGACGCCGCCATCGATGCGCAGAGTACACTCGAGAGCCTGAATCATCGCCGTCGTCGGCATGGCCTACCGATAATCGAATTCGGGGTCGGCCTCAACGTCGGCGAGGTGGTTTACGGCAATGTCGGGGCACCCGACCGGCTCGATTTCACCGTCATGGGGCCGGCGGTCAACCGCACCGCGCGTCTCGAGTCACTGACCAAGGAACTCGGTTGTAACATCCTGTTCTCGGAAAAATTTGCCGGGTTGATCGAGACGCCGTCAGAGTTTCTCGGACATCAGCAGATGAAAGGCATCGCCGAACCGCAGGCGGTTTACGCACTGTGCAAGGTCTAGCGATGCGCATCGGCGAAGTCCATATTTACCAGAAAGACCTGCAGTTGAAGCAGCCCTACACCATGGCTGGCACGGTACTGCAGTCACTCGATTCGACGATCGTGAAGCTGGTTTGCGACAACGGCCTGGTCGGCTGGGGGGAGACCTGTCCGGTCGGCCCGACATACCAGCCGGAACACGCCCTCGGGGCCAGGGCCGCCCTGACTCAGATAGCGCCGGCCCTGATCGGTGAATCCGCCTTAACGCCCCTGCTATTGCGCCGTCGCATGGACGCACAGCTGAACGGCCACAACCAGGCCAAGGCGGCGCTCGACATCGCGCTGATGGATTTGATCGGCAAGCATCACAAGATGCGGGTCTGCGATCTGCTCGGCGGCGCCATCAACGAGCGTATCCCGTCATACTATGCCATCGGCATGGCGTCGCCGGAGGATAGCGCCAGGCAGGCGCTGGAAAAAGCGAACCAGGGTTACCCGCGCCTGCAAATCAAGTGCGGCGGCCGCGGCATCGATGCGGATATCGCGGTAGTCCACAAAGTCTGGGAGTCTGTTGGCACCCGGGTTCGGCTGGCGGTGGACGCCAATCGCAGCCTGACGGCGCGCGACACGCTGTTACTCAGCCTCGCCTGCCGAGAGATCCCCATGGTGATCGAACAACCCTGCAACAGCATGGAAGAGATCGCCTCGATCCGAGCACAATTGCAGCACCCCCTTTACCTCGACGAGAATACCGAAACCCTCAACGACGTGCTGCGCGCGATTGCACTCGGTCTGTGCGATGGTTTCGGCCTCAAGCTGACCCGACTGGGGGGTTTGAACGCGTTCGCCACGGTGCGCGATATCTGCAGCGCGCGCTCGCTGCCCCACTCCTGCGACGATACCTCCGGCGGCGACATCATTGCCGCGGCCTGCGTTCACGCCGGGGCAACCGTGGCCCCGGAGCTGCTCGAGGGCGTCTGGATCGGCGCGCCTTATTACCAGGAACACTACGACCCCGAAAACGGCATCAGCATCGACAATGGCCACCTCGAACTGCCGCAGGCGCCCGGCCTGGGCATCTCGCCCGATGAAAGCCGTATCGGGAATTTATCCGCATCCTTTTAAGCGGGAGATTAATCTGCAGTGCATTACTGGAATGCTCCTCAACCTGAGGCAAGATTACACAACCAACAGTAGATCGGGTTTCTGATCGCCAAATCTGATAAGCCGAGCTTTCATCTGCTCAGAAAAGATATTCTCCTCGATACACAGCATCCGCAGATTTCGCGCCCCACCTGCCCATTGAAGAATTGCTTCCGCCCCATGATCGCCGACCTTGCAGCCCACAACACCAAGCTCTACCAGATTCCCAGGCAGCGCGTTCATCAATTTCGTAACGCCCTCGTCGCCCAGGTCCCCGTTATAACTGAGACTTAAAGAGGTAAATAGGGACAAATCATGTTCCGATAAAGAGGTCAACGCGTCAGCTATTATTTCTGCACTTTGAACGTCTAGCGCCGCATTCCGCAGATGTAACTTAATCGTTCCAGAATTGCGCTTCATAGCGACTTCCAGTCTCTGAGCCTCGGCAATACAAACTGGGCTTCCAATTGACCTGAGCGCAGTTACGAGTTTCATGGAAATGCCTCCCTGGCTGGCACCCGATGCGGAAGAGAAACTGAAAATACCCCCCAGGGAAAAGGGGAACGCTAACAGGATCTTCAACAGATGACGTCTAGACATGGTTTATTTCATTCGGGATTCAAGATTATCGCCCGATATTCTTAGAGGGATATACGAAAAAGTCCGTTAGTTGGATCAAACACCTGAACGCCCAACAGGTTAGAGACGGCGCCGAAATTTCAAAAAGCAGACGCTCGGCAATCGTCGACAAGAGGCAGAAAGCGACTGAGACACTCAGAGTTGAAACGTCAAGGGCTGCTTCCTGCCCTTAGCAGCCGTTAACGCCTGAATAAGCGAGTGCGCGCGTAGCGCACCCGTTTAGCCACTAATTATGTGTAATAGATTAAACAGCAACAACTTTATTTGCACAGGGACCTTTCTGGCCCTGACCGACTTCGAACTCAACCGCCTGGCCATCATTCAATGTTGCGTATTCTCCCCCTGCTTGAATTTCTGAATGATGAACAAACAAATCTTTACTTCCATCTTCCGGAGTAATAAAACCGAAACCTTTAGCAGCATCGAACCACTTAACTGTACCTTTACTCATACCAACTCTCTCTAAATTAATGGTGAAAAACTAAGATAATTCGAAATTCAAATTCACCGCTTCGAATTAGGAATTGATTGTCACTGCCAAAACACATAACAGTACATTTAAAAGGCCGCTCGCCTGTTAATAATTATTAGAGGGCAACCTTTTTATTCGCTATATTGCATATTACGCTAGAAATACGATTTAGTTCCACTTAAGTCATACCGATCATTTATATCAATGTCTGTTCGTGGCCGAAACACAAAGTTCATCGCGCGCATCCGAAGGCCTGCTTTAAGGTAAACAGTTAATCAGGGATTGTAGTTACGCCACTATCAGTGACAGGTTATTGGCCCCGGGGCCGGTTAAAGCAATCGACGGCTGTGCCTAATACTCGGATGCCAGGCTCTCGGCATCAAGCAAAATACGATCCACATATGATTCACCCTCGATCGATCCGTGCAGGAGTTCGAGCCGTCGTTCCTGCACGCCGCAATAATCAAGCACACCCAGATCCAGCTGGGCCGACATCGCGCTATCGTACCCCCGGCTGGCAAAACCACTGGCCGTATTCCCGGCAATACCTATCATCCAGACACGCCGTTGCGGGAAGCTGGCATCGCCGTAGGCCCAGCCGTTGTTCCAGACGCGGTCGATCCATCCCTTGAGCACGCCCGGCACCGACCACCAGTAGACCGGGAACACCATGACCGTAGCATCGTTGCGCTCGATCCGATCCATCTCGCGGCGCACTGCAGGCGAGTATTCCTTGCCTGGATTGTCCCAGTCCGGTTCATCTTCCTCACGTAAAACCGGATCAAAACCTTCCTCGACGAGATTCGCCCATTCGACCTCGTGTTCATTTTTTTCAAGGCCTGCAGCGAAGATGTCGGCAACAGCCGCCGTCAGGGAATTTTTTCGTGGGTGCGCAAGCACAAGCAGTGTTTTCATCTTTCGCGGCTGATTCTTTTTTGATTTACCGCTGGTTTATAACATAGGCACGGAGCTTAATCATTGCACGCGTGATCTACCCGGCGGGCGTAACTTGAGCCCGCGTTCCTGGTCGTTATTCGATATCTCATGGATGCCTGCATTCCAGCTATACTCATAAGGTTATGCGCATTTTACTTTTACTGGTTTCGCTTGTGATCGTATCCCTTCTGGTGCTTAAGGGGTATCCAGGTGGCGGCGATCACAAAGTCGCGCAACCTGCCGGGAATTATCCGGCTGATCCCATCAAAAAAGCCAATGATGTCAATCAGCTAATTCTAGATACCGCAAATAAACAAAAGCAGGCTCTAGAACAACAGATCCAGCAATAAATCGGGGCACATCTGGCAAATAAGTATCAACGCCTGGCTCATCCCTGCGCGCTTTGTGTCTTCAGTTTTCGCTTTTGCAGAAATTGTTGATGTGATTCCGGGGTACCGTCGTGAAACGAACCGGCCCATTGGTCACAGGGGATCTCCAGGCCGCCATAGTTGCATTCGAAAAATCGATGATGCATCTGGTGATGAAAAGTCCCCAGCGCCAGCCTCATCTTGCCGCCAGAAACCAGTCCTTCGTAGCCGGTATGCGTGGTCGCGGCGGACAGGGTGTAGTGCTGTAAATGATAAATAATCAATAGCGGATTGGCCGGTACCACCCAGTGAATCAGAACCGACCCGAGATAGATGATGTGTTCGACCGGGTGCATCGACAGCCCGGACCAGGGTCCGATGTTGGTATTGCGATGATGCAGGTAATGCACGTGCCGATATAGCGGCGGCCAGTGGATCAGGCGATGAATCAGGTAAAAGTAAAGCGTCTCCCAGATCGGTATCAGGAATATCAGCAGCAGCAACCAGAGGAAATCTCCCGGCATTTTCAGCATCGGCGCGTAGCCGTTCGCCAGCGCCCACATCATTAACACCTCGTAGGCGGTCCATACCGTTACACCGCTGGCACAGGTCCAGAACATATTGTCGAGGACCTGGTTGTTAAACGTAAAGACACGGCTTTTTTCCGCCAGCGGCCTGGCATCGTAGCGCCGCTCGTCACCCTGTTGCTTGAACACGTAAAAGTAAAGGTGCAGACCTCCGGCCACCAGAAACATCAGCGCCAGGTTCCTGAAAAAAATCTGCGCTATCCAGTCGAACTGGAATACCTGGCAGCGCACCAGCGCGGGGTGGAAAAAGAACCAGGACAGGATTGAAAGCACGAGTATGATCAGGTTTTCCGAGACCGGGAACCAACCACGGACAAACCATTTCAACACAGCCCTGGGTTTGAAGGGATGGCTAAACAGCGGCGATACCCGTATCGGCAGGTCGGGACAGTAGTGCCACTGTTTTCGTTTTCGCGTACCGGTCGTTCCACTCATTGTCTGTCCATTAGTTTAGCGAGCCATCAAATCCCCGCGCGTAGAAACCAAATATTGCACGAGCATGCTCCAATCCGATAGTTTTCATGATTAAATGTCGCATTTCAACAATCGGTAAAGCCGGCGAGCTGATAAATTTTCGCCTGCTTTGCCTGTATAGATAGTCCAGTAACGCTAGCCGAGGGAGAATTTCCGTGTCCAGCTCCGTGCTCAGTCACAACGAATTAAGCCAGATCAGGGGCGGATACGACGAGATCGCGACCCGTTCCCACTCGATCAATACCCGCTGCTATATCGACCCGAAGTTCTTGCAGGTCGAGCGCGAGCAGGTTTTTCGTCGCAGCTGGCAGTTCCTTTGTCATGCAGAAAAACTGCGCAATCCCGGCGATTTCGTCACCATGAATATCGAGGGACAAAGTATTCTATCGCTGCGCAACCGGCAAGGCGATCTCAGGGCCTTTTACAATGTCTGCAAACATCGCGGCCACGAACTGCTCTCCGGCGAAGGTCAGACCAAACGCATCACCTGCCCCTACCACGCCTGGACTTATGACCTCGATGGCGCCCTGGTAAACGCGCCCCGCTCCGAGTACCTGGAAAATTTCAGGCAACGGGAAATCTGCCTGGAGCCGGTGCAGATCGAAGTCTTTTGCCACCTGGTTTTTGTCAATCTCGATCCCGCAGCGGCGCCGCTGGCCGAGCAGTCGGGCGACCTGGCGCAAGAAGTCATGCAGTACGCACCGGACCTGGGGCAACTGACTTTTTCGACCCGTCTGACTTATCGCATCAAGGCCAACTGGAAGTCGGTGGTGGATAATTTTCTCGAGTGTTACCACTGCCCGGTCGCGCACAAGGGATTCAGTTCGATGATCGACATGGACACCTACAGGGTTGAAACCCATGGTATCTACTCGAGCCACATGGCCAAGGCCAGGGTCGGTGAAAACAGCGCCTACGACATCGCCGATGCAACCGTCACCGACCATGCGGTCTGGTTTTTATGGCCCAATATAACCCTGATGCGTTATCCCGGCCGCGGCAACTTCATGGTATGGCGTTTTTACCCGATCAACGAGCAGGAAACTTACGAGGAATTCGATTTCTTTTTCGAAACCGCCGAACCCAACGAGACCGAAAAAGAGGCGCTCAGGTTTATCGATGAAGTGCTGCAGCCCGAAGACATCGGACTGGTCGAAAGCGTGCAGCGCGGCATGAACACGCCGGCCTTCAGCTCGGGGCGTTACATGGTCGATATCGAGGGCAGCGGCGCCAGCGAGCATGCGCTGCATCATTTTCACGGACTTATCCTGCAGGCCTACCAGCAGGCCAGCGAGACGGCGGCATGATGCTCGAAGGCAAGACCGCTTTCGTTACCGGCGGCACCGGCGGTATCGGTAGCGCAATCTGTGAACGTTTCGCACGCGAAGGCGCACAGGTGATCGCCGCGGATCTGGCGCAACACGGTGAGCTGCCCGAACGGGTTGAATTCACTGCCTACGATGTCACCGACGAAGCAGTTTGCCGGGAAACCTTTAGCGGACTCTCGGCGCGCTGGGAGAGTCTCGATATCCTGGTCAACGCGGCCGGTATCGAAATCGAGAAGACCATCGAAGATACGACGCTCGATGAATGGAACCGGATCTTTGCGATCAACGTTACCGGCATGTTTCTGACCTCGAAATACGCCCTGCCCCTGTTGCGCAGATCGGAGGGTGCAAGCGTCATCAACTTCGGTTCATACGACGGCTACATCGCCGATCCGGGCCTCGCGGCTTATTGTGCAACCAAGGGCGCGGTGCACGCCTTGACCCGGGCCATGGCCTGCGACCACGGTCCGGAAGGCATCCGGGTCAATGCAATTTGCCCCGGCTACGTCGATACCCCGATGCTGCAAAGTTTCTTCGGTGAATCCGGCGATATCGAATCGTTAAAGCAGGCGGTGCGCGAGGTACATCCAATCCGACGCTACGGCACGCCGGAAGACATCGCCAACCTGGTTAACTGGCTGGCATCAGATGAAGCTCGTTATGCCTCCGGCCAGCTATGGGTTATCGATGGCGGCCTCAGCGCCCAGGTCCAGCAGATGAAACTATGAGCCGCCTGCAAGGAAAAACCGCGCTGGTGACTGGCGGCCGCCAGGGGATCGGGCGCGCTATCGTCGACTGTTTTGTCGCCGCGGGCGCCCGCGTGATGGTATGTGGTCGTGGGTCCAGACCCGATGATTTACCGGCAGCGGTAATCTGGGAAACCACCGACGTAGCCGACCGAATCGATGTCGACGCGCTGACCGACCGGGTTGTGGCAGAATTTGGTGAACTCTCGATCCTGGTCAACAACGCCGGGGTGCAGATCGAAAAAACTATCGTCGAGACCACCGACGGGGATTGGGACCGGTTGATGGGCGTCAACGCGAAGGGCGTGTTCATGCTCTGCCGCGCCTGTATTCCGATCATGTCCAAAGGCGCTTCGATCATCAATATCGGCTCGATTTCCGCCACCACCGCCGACCCCGGGCTCGCGCTTTACAATGCCTCCAAGGCCTTCGTCCAGGGTTTGACGCGTTCGATCGCGGTCGACCACGGTCCGGATATACGCTGTAACGCGATCAGCCCCGGCTGGATCATGACCGGCATGGCGGACGCCGCGTTTGCGCTCGCGAATGATCCCGCAGCGGCGAAGCAAGATGCGCTGGCGCGCCATCCCGCGGGCCGCTTCGGCGAACCCGACGATATCGCCAAACTGGCACTGTGGCTGGCTTCCGACGACGCCGCTTTCGCCACCGGCCAGTGTTATACCCTCGATGGCGGCATGACCGCGGCATCCCCACTAAATCCTGGACTGTTCTAGAATAATTACCTATATGTGAACTGTGGCGCTAAAGTATGCGCTATCCGCTTCTATGCTCGGTTTAGCTAGCGGCCACACTGACCAGGGCTATTGAATGTCAATCGATACTGACGAAGTCGTATTAATACTGTCGGGCGTCAAGATCCTGCAGGACCTCGACGTCGAAGTCATCGAAGACATTGCCGAGCATATCGAAATCGCCGAATTCAAGGCGGGCGACATGGTCGTCGAAAAAGGCCATATGGGCAACCGCATTTACTTTATCTTCGAAGGTAAGGTGGAAGTCCAGATCCCCGATCCCCAGGGCGATATCAAACGCCGCATCATGCTCAAGAAGGGCGAAGTGGTCGGCGAAATTTCGCTACTGATCAATTCAACCTACTCCGCCGACATCGTCGCCCTGACCGACACCACCTCGTTTTACCTCGATCATGATCACTTCAAGGATTTGATCGAGAAACACCCCGACTTCGCCGAGGTGATGACGCAGCTGATGACCAGTCGCATGGCGCAGAACGGCGGCATCAACCGCGTCGGTAAATATGAACTCAGGGGCAAGCTCGGCGAAGGCAATATGGCGACCGTATTCAACGCCTGGGATCCGGAGCTGGAACGTGAAGTGGCGATCAAGATGCTGAAGTACAAGCTCGCCTACGACGACAAGTTTCGCGATCGATTCGAGCAGGAAGCCAAGACGATTGCGAGCCTGAACCATCCCAATATCGTCAACGTGTTCGAGGTCATAGATGAATTTTCGACCCGCTTCATCGTCATGGAAAAGCTGCATGGCCAGGACCTCTCCGCGATTCTGAAAGAAAAGGGTGCGTTTGACCTGATCGAAACCCGCGAAATCCTGTCACAGGTTGCGAGCGCGCTGCAGTATGCGCATAACCACGGCGACAAGGGTATCGTCCACCGCGACATCAAGCCGTCCAATATCGTCGTCGACGCCTACGGCAACATCAAGCTCACCGATTTCGGTATCGCCGGCCCGCCGCAGGACAAGGACGTCAACATCGAGGGCACGCCCTCCTATATCGCGCCGGAAATTATCAACGGCGATTTGCTCGACGGCCGTGCCGACATCTATGCGCTTGGCGTGATGGCGTTTCATATGCTAACCAACAGCCTGCCTTTCAGCGCCTCGACGCTGGGCAAGCTGCTGAAGATGCAGGTTAATCAGAAGCCGCCCGATATCCGCAAAAACATTGCCGATATCGATGAGGGCCTGGCTGAGTTTATCGAAAGCGCCCTCTCCAAGGAGCCCGATGACCGCCTCTCGGACTGGGACGAAATCCGCAAGATCCTCAAACCCGCCGGGCAGTTTCATCTGCAGCTCGATCCCGACGAGCTGGCGGTGACTATCCGCTTTCGCGACACCTCTTATCAACAGTCGGCCGTTTTTATCAACGCGATTCACAAGCTGTTGCAGGAGGAAGGCATCAACCACGAAATCGAAATGCACCGCGGCAGCGACGCAGACGAGTAGCGGCTGTCATCCCGTCAACGGCATGGGTTTACAACTCCGTCGATTCGCATGCTGAATCGTCAGGATTCCGCCAGTCATCTAACTTGTCACACCGCGGTCAGGCCCACCGTTGTCCGATTGAGCATCTAGTAGATGATTGTAACTGTCACCCCGCGGCTTGCCCTGAAACTGCCAGCCTGCAACTCGCCTCGAATCTGTCATCCCGCGGTTTAACCGCGGGATTCAGTTTGACATGGATCCAGTTGAACTCTGGATACCGCCGGTCCGACGCATCGGGTCGAGACGCGGTATGACAAACCAGGGGTCAACCGTGCTCGAAATAGAGTAACATTTCGCTGGGTTACCCTGCATGGAAAACACCGATCAACACTTTAACCCAACCGCGGCGTCATCAGACGGCTGGAATGCTGATTCTGCTGATGATCGGCATCACGATTCTTACCCAGCTGAATTTACTGCATTTCGAGTTTAACCCGCTGTGGATCGGTGGTATCGCAGCCTGGAGCGCGGCCTTGCTATTGTTCATCGATACCTCGCGGATTCTGAAAATCCAGGTTTCGCTAATTCTGCTGGCAGGTTTCGGCCTGATCGCTTACGCGCACATGCAATCGGCGGCGGTGGATCCGGATTTACTGATCAGCTCGAATACCGGACTGATGACGATGATTGCTGCGGTCGGTTTTTTACGACTAGTGATGATTCCGGATACCCTGCAGGACGAAATCCTGCCCGTGGGCAAGAAAGCGTTTCTGCAAACCATCCTCGGACTCAACCTCTCCAGCTCGGTGATCAACATATCCGCGCCGATCCTGATTTCCGATCGAATTCACCGTAAACGCCCCTTACAACGCTTCACCGCACAGACTTTTACCCGGATATTCTGCGGTGTATCCACCTGGTCGCCGTTCTTCGCCGCGATGGCCGTGGTGTTGACCTATGTCAGCGATGCGAGCCTGCTGTGGATCGTTATTGCCGGGTTTCCCTTCATGTTAATCGGCTTTGTCGGAGTTTATCTCGAAGCCCGCATCCGCTATCCCGAAGAGGTGGAATCATTTGTTGGTTACCCGACCCATCTCAACGCGCTCCTGGTGCCGGGCATTCTGGTCGTCACCGTGGTGTTGCTGGCGCAGCTGATGGCCAGCACTCCGATCCTGGTATTAATCGCGATTTCCGCGTTGCTGATAACCTGCTCGGTATTGATCCTGCGCCATGGAATCAGAGATTCGTTCAGGCGCCTGAAAACCCACGTTACCGATGGTTTGCCCAGAATCGTCAACGAATTGTGCCTGTTCCTTGCGGCGGGTGTGCTCGCCGGGGGCATTTCGGCCCTGATCACACACGGCGTTTTTGAAAATCCGTTCACTCAGTTTGACGCCATCACCGCGGCCGAAGTACTGGCCATCATGCTGCTGTGCGCGTTTTGCGGGATTCACCCGATTATCATGATTTCGAGCTTCGCACCGATGATCATGACGCTGAATCCGGATCCGAACTTGCTGGCGGCGACCTTCCTTTTTGCCTGGCATCTCGGCACCTGTTCGAATCCGCTATCCGGCACCACCCTGGTGTTCCAGGGTCGCTACGGCATTCCGAGCTGGAAACTCGCCTTCTGGAACTGGCCCTATGCGCTCATAATGCTGGGTATCGGCTCGCTCTGGTTGCAGGTAGTAGCGCAGATATTTCCTGCTGCTTAAGTCAGCAGCAGAGCATTGGGGTCCGGACAATTTTCTCGGAAAAAATCGACCTCGCCTGGACGCACCACCCCGGGATAATCCCCGTGCCTGCCCTGCATATCCCGGATCAGTTGAAAATGTAGATGCGGTGCCCAGTTGCCGTTAACCGGACGAGGGCCGATTTCCGCAACCTTCTCCCCCGCCGCAATCGACTTGCCATCCACCAGACCGGTCAAGGAATCCTCGCTTAAATGACCATAAAGCGTATGAAACACGAAATCATCGAGGCGATGTTGCAGAATTATCACCGGTCCGTAATCACCGTACACCTGCCGATTGGCGAAGCTGTGCACCTCGCCGTCCAGCGGCGCGTAAAGCGCGGTCCCCGCCGGCATGAACACATCGACACCGATATGGATCGAACGCTCGGCATCCCCCTGGAACAGATCAGTGTCCTTGTACACGGAACGGTCTTCGAGATAGCCACCGATCCCGGCAATCGCGCCCGCCGCTGCGATACGTTGCAGAATTGCCGCATCCTGCTCCGACTCGCCCAGTCCTTCCAGCTCATTGTTGGTCGAGGACAGTTCCATATAGATCGTGTTGCTTGCGCTTAACGCCGGATCGAACACCGAGGTAAACTCGGCTCGATGCTGTTTAATCAAAATTTCAAGATTCATTAGTCGTTCTCGTAATCAGGCTCGGGTAAATAGAGTCAATCTCGTATGGACAGGCACTTTAACGCATGCAGGCAATGCAATATTCCCGTTAACGCGGCGGTCCGACGCATCAGCATGACTCGGATCGAAGTCATCCCGGCCCGCGAGCCGGGATCTTCTAACGACAGGCAGCGCGATAACCGTGGCGCAAAATGACGAGGGTGCGTTACTTCCACGCAAAATAGGGTTGTTCGAAATGCGCGACTCGCGTCTTTCTGCCGAGTAATGCGACCTCGCGAAACTGGTAAGCGATTGCGGCGCTGGGCGCGGCAAACCATTCATCACCCAACGGCATCTTCAGCACCGGGTGATCGCTTTCCGCGATGGTTTCGAGGATAGGCGCATCCTTCCGCAGCAGTTCGTCCAGCGGAATTCGATGAATCTTTTCGACCTCGGCCGGGTTCGGCGTCAGGCTGACATTGCTGCCGCCCCAGACGACGAACGGGGTTATGACGTAACCCGAACGCGTCGCGTAATCGTCGAGCCGGCCGAGCACCTGGTTGCTGTCCAGGCGCAGGCCGACCTCTTCCTCGAGTTCGCGCAGGGCCGCCTCGAGCGCCGATTCACCAGGATCCACGCGCCCGCCAGGATAGGCGCGTTGGCCCGCATGGCTGGACAGCTTCGAGGTCCGCGTGGTGAGGATGTAGGCCGCCTGCGCGCGCGCTTCATTGCGGTGGGGAATATTTGCGATATCGGCCGGTTCGCTGCAATCGACCAGCGTAAACGCAACCGCGGCATGGGCGCGGCCGTCCAGCGCCTGCTCTCGCGGGTCGAACTGGTCCAGGTTACGAGCGATCTGCTCCACTAGCGACTGGTCAAGTGTAACGGGTGTTCTCATGGAATTATCGGCGTGAATTGCAAACTCGATGATAGGCTAAAAACTGCGCAATTTAACCCATTTGGGTGATGTATTACACATCGGTTCGGGCGATACTTCGTTTCGTTATGTAACAAAATCTCATTATTTATTAGAAAAAAGTCACACTTTCTATCAATTATGAGTTTATTTGGTTAAGTATCGGAGCCCGGTTCGATCCGGCTACTACCGGCAACGGCCGACTCTGATTACTACTTCGCTAACGGATTAGTGACAACGCACGTAACTTAGCTTTAATCGCGCAATATTTGCGGGCCTCTTCGGGGGCCTTTTTTTTGCCTGCAACTTAGGCCGCATATCTCACCGATTTTCGCAGCGAGGCGGCGATAGGTCGTGCACTGCCTGGTTTTCACGACCGCTCCGGACATTGCTTGCCGGTAACCGCAAGCAATGTCCGGAGAGTACGCAGGCATAGTAGACACTATGTCGAGCGCGCTGGCCTGGTGAAGGCAGCCAGGGCGCGGCATAGCGTCGCCGCGGCAGGAAACCGGTGAGATATGCGGGCTAGATATCGGGCATGGTGACCGGCGCCTGCTGCAGCCCGGTGACCAATTCCTTTAGCTCGAGAATATATTCCGACCAGTAGCGCGGGCTATTAAACCAGGGAAACGCCAACGGAAAAGCCGGGTCGTCCCAGCGTCGCGCCAGCCAGGCATTGAAATACAGCACGCGCATGGCGCGCAGTGGCTCGATCAACCTGAGTTCGCCTGGGTCGAAATCATAAAACATGTCATAGCCTTCGACGATTTCAAGCAGCTGCCGCTGCTGATTTTCGATGTCACCCGAGAGCAGCATCCACAGGTCCTGGATTGCCGGACCGCTGATGCAGTCGTCGAAATCGACGAAATGCGGGCAATCATCGCGCCACAACACGTTGCCGCTATGGCAATCGCCGTGCAGGGAAATCTGTGGGTACTGCTTCGAATCCGGTGGTCGCGTCGCGATCGCCTGCAACACTTCGCCGCTTATGGCCCGGTACGCGGCTTCCAGGTCGGACGGAATAAACCCCGCATCGAGCAGGTAGTCGGCATTGGCGCTGGACTGATCGACCGACAGGCTGAGTCTATGTTCGAACCGAAACCCCTGCCCGACGGCATGGATGCGGCCGATGAAACGCCCCAGCTGGTGCAGATGTTCCAGATTATCCAGTTCCGGCGCCCGGCCGCCCTGACGCGGATAAATCGCAAATAGAAACCCATCGTGACTGCCAAGCGTCGGGAATTCGGTGTCGGCATCGATGACCAGAGGCGGCACTACCGGTAATTCGTGGTCGAACAGGAACTGGCTATAACGGTGTTCCTCGTCGATTTGCTGACTACTCCAGCGTTCGGGACGATAAAATTTGACAATTACCGGGTCGCTATCTTCGACACCGACCTGGTAGACCCTGTTTTCATAACTGTTGAGCGCCAGTATGCGCGCGTCGCTTAAGCGTCCAGTGGACTCCACCGCGTCGATCACGTGATCGGGCGTAAGCCGCGTATAGGGATGGCTCAGCGATGATTCAGCAAGTTCTGGATGATCGAGATGATTTCCGGTGAATCCCATTCAAGTGCCCCGAGGTAAGCGTAACGGATTAGACCGCGATCATCGACCAGATAACTCGAGGGGTAAACATAAATCTTCCATTCTTTGGCTACCTTACTGTCAATATCCAGCAAAAGCGGTAACTCGACAGGCACCCGCTCGAGAAAACTTGCGATTCGATCCCGCTCTTCGCCGACATTGACGGTGACGATTTCAAACGCGGGGTCTTCGATGCGCGCGCGCAGCCGATGCAACGACGGAATTTCCGCGACGCAGGGCTTGCACCAGGTCGCCCAGAAATTAATCAATACCACCTGCCCGTTGCGCTGGTCGAACGCATAGCTGCTGTCATGGTAATTCGGCAACCTGAAGGTCGGTGCCTGCAGTGGATTTTCGAGTTCTGCCAGCGCCGACTCCTGGCTGCTGATGCGCGAAATCCGACGCGTGTCGATATTGCCAGCCGCCGCCGTGCCTGGCGTTGTCGTCTGCGCCAGAAGTTTAAGTCCGCGATCGATGGTGTGGGCAAAGGCCTGTTTCGCCACCAGGTCGCGCTCGCTCAGTTCACTGTTATCACGCGCGAAAAAGCCGCCCTGCACCGCCGGTACAACCTGGGTGAACACCTGGCTGCCGCCCGCGCCGAGAGCCGCGGCCAGTTCGCCGATACGCGACGAACGGGTGGAGTACTGGGCGTCGAGCAGATAAACCGGCAAATTGGTGGCGGCGACAATCGGCAGGTAGCTCGCCACTTCACCAACTCGCGGGCGTGCCTGGTAAAGATGCGCGTGCGTCAGAAAGGCCCCCTTGAGCCGGGTCTTGCCCGGGTTCCGTAACTGCCACTCGCGCGCTGAAATCAGGCTCAGCTGGGCGCCGCGCGAATTGCTCAGCAGGAAGACATCGGCATCGGAGCTGGCGATGGCTGCATCGATCACTGCGACGATATCATCTAGCGGAAATTTGGCGATGCTGCGGCGATTGCGTTCGACAAAATAGGCATCATGCAAGTCGGCCAGCCAGACTTCATAGCCCATTTGCGCCAGCCTGCGGGCATGTTGCGCATGCGCCTTGCCGAAGCCGCGTTCAGACGGCAACCACAGCAGCAGGGATCTACCGGAACCGGGAAAACGCTGTATTTCCAGTTCCTGCCCGCCAGGTAATTCCAGCAGTGGGCGATGCTCACTGGCGCGCAGGCTTGAGCCAACACTCGCCAGGACGAGGATCAGGCAAACCAAAGCCCTCCGGTGAACCGGCAGCCGCATTGCTACAGCTCCAGTTGACCGAGCCAGTCCGCAACCGCAGCGACCAGCGGATCGCCCTGGTCGGTGAAATAATGATTCGCCTCGGGTAACACCAGCTGACGTGACCTGGGATGACCCGCCTGCAGGAGCATTTCCTTGCGGCCCGGCGCCAGCCGGATTACCGCCGGGTAATCATTCGCCCCGTAGAGATCGAGGACCGGAACCCGCATCCAGTCGAGCGGAAACGGTTGGTGCATCGGTTGCCTGTAATCCGTCGCACCCATCCCTAAACCCACGTAGGCATCTATGCTCTGGTCGTTTTTCGCCCGGATCCAGTCCAGGGCCATATGAGCGCCGCAGCTGTGCGCCAGCAACACTACTTTGTTATGTCCATTGTCGCGCAGGAATTTAATCCCCGCTTCGATGCGAGCATGCGCGTGGTGAAATATCGGAATATAGTCGTAATACCTGGCATCCTTTTCGAGCACCGGCATTTGTAAAGCGAGGGTCGAGTAGCCATGCTCGACCAGGCCCACCCGCAACGGATTCACGGTATCCGCCCAGTCGGGGTGAAACCCCCGCCCGTGCAGGATTAAAATCCCCGCCCTGGCATCGTCGGCCGCGGTGTAAATACTGAGGAACTCGCGCCCGTCGGCCTCCAGCCACTCGGGATCGCCGTCGAGAATCACGTCGACGATTTCATCGGCGAGGCGTGCCTCGCGTGCGAAGTCCGGTTCCGTGGCGAGCGCCTGCCCGATAACCAGCAGCAGCGCCAACTGGCCAACCCGGATCACTAGCCTAACGTTCATGTTCCATCAGCACCGGCTGCTCGCGTTTTTCGAGCAACTGCTCTTCGGCAGATAGCTGGTTTTCAGCGAACATGACCTTGTAGCTGAAATCAGCATCGGTATTTTGCGCGCGCAATCGCTTGGCCCGGGTCTTGGCGTCACGGAAAGCATCGAACACTTCCAGCAGCTCCAGGTTCTTGACCAGATCGAGACCGGCTGGGGAACTCATCTTGTAGAGAAAATATGGCATTTTTTGATTCCAGGTTAACTATTCGACGACAATCAACTCATACCCCAGTTCCTGGTAAAGGCTGATCTGCCCCGGACCCGTCGGCGACAGGTTGACATATTCCGGAAAATCCTCGGCGCTCACGCCATACCAGCCCGCATGCGTTTCGCAGACGTGCACCGGCACGTCATCGCTGACCAGCGATTGCACCTGCTGATGGATCTCCGCGTTTTCGACCTGGTACTTCGACTGCAAGGCAAACTCTTCCCGACCGTGGGATACGACCGCAAACTCGGTTTGCGGAAAGCGCGCTCGAATCTTCTCGATCGCCATTTGCACTCGTGGCAACAGGTCCTCAAGCGCGTCTTCATCAGCTTCGACAATTTCGAAAACTACGCCTGCTGGCGCCTCAGCCCGGGCCAGCAATTGCTCGACCTCGTCAGTTGCCAGGACCTGCGCCGGAATCGACGCCAGAGCCGCTAGCAGCAGAAGCATAAAAGGTCTCATCAGGGAGCCAAAGCGCAAGCTATAGTTTTTCCCGTGCCTCGTCGATGCGATTATCAATAAATCCGCCATAAAAATCCTCAGACCAGATGCCGACCAGTTTCTCGCTCAGTTCTACGCCATCGCTATTGATGAACAACAGCGTTGGCGTTAGTGAAATATCGTAGCGCGACGCAAATTCGAGGGTACTCATCGATCGACCTTCAAAATCGATCAGAGTTTCATACCTGTCCAGCGAAATGTAGCGAATCAGGACCTTGTCACGGTACTCCGCGTTGCGCTGCATCGGCACCAGGAAAAGCTCCTCCAGCTTGCGGCAATAGCCGCAATACTCGCTGGAAAACTCGATCACCAGCAACAGATTGCGGGTCCTGGCGAGGCGCGCTTCCTGGCGCAGGTCGGTGACCGCAATCATGGCAACGGAATCGCCGGTCGCGGGACCGGCGATTGTAAAAACCAAAAGTATCAGAGCAATAAAACGCAAGTGCATGGCGTTACTCGCGCTGGGGTTGCTGTGCATCGCTGCACAGCAACCCCTGCAGAGATGAGTCCGCTTAGCTGGCAGGCTTGGCCACGCTCAGGCCCAGGTTGGACCAGTTTTGCATACCACCGCGGTACCACTTGATTTTATGCGCCGGGTAACCGAACTTGAGCAGGTTCTTGATATTGTTCGGCGATTGGCCACACCACATGCCATTGCAGAACATGACCAGGGTTTTCGCGTCGGTGTAATCCCACAGCCCCTCGAGTGACTTGGCGCCGAACTGGTCTTCCATGATTTCGCCGATTGAAATCGGATCCGCACCCTTGGCCGGGTTGAGCGCGGTCCATGGAATGTTGACCGCACCGGGGATCGTACCTTTTTGCACCCAGTCGGGCGTGCGCGAGTCGACCACCAGTATGGACTTGTCGCCTTTGCTCATCCTGACCAGGTAATCGATGATTTCGGTCTCACCCAGCGTTTCTACTCCAGGCGCCAGCATGATCGGTTGAATACAAAACGGTGGGCAGGGACGTGAGGTCTTGGCAAAGGCCGGATTTACGACGGCCTTGTTGTTCTGGTCGCGCATAATCTTTACTTCCTTGCCGCCGTGCATGACGGTAGCATCCATCATGCCAGGTGTAATGCCGACCGGCTTTGCCGCCATCGCGCTGGCGCTCCAGATCAGGCTGCAAGTCAGCATCAGAGTTTTCAGTAAATTCGATTTCATTCCATATCCTCCTAAAGGATTTTCGATTGTGTGTTAGTTGTGTGGATTAAAATAGGCTGTCAGATTAGTCGCAGTCCGGCTCTTCTTCCTCTTCTCCCTTTTCCTTACTGCCTTCCTCCTCTCCTTCGCCACTGGCAGTGGTCAAATAGCAATGATGCATTCTTTCGACGACCGTTTCGACGCCATCCAGTGGCGACCAGGCAAATGCAGCAGAGAAGATAATCGTTTGCAAGGCGACGAAAAATACCAGTATTAGCTGTTTCAATTTCATTTCACTCCGCTCGATAAATGGATTCGCCAAAGATAAACAAGAAACATAAAGGCGACCCATATCTATCTTTAGATATGGTTGGCTAAATACGTAAATATACTGTCCTTATTGGGAAATACAATAGGTGGAATTGATACATTCAATCATCACGGCGACTTTCGCCAGGCCAGATAACCTGGCAGCACGGTCCGTTTGCGCCTATCCAGAAATCGATATTTACGTAGCTACCGGCCGCGCGGCACAATTCGACTTTGGCCAGGCTCAATCACGGCTGACAGGAATTAACACAATGCGCCGGATTTGGCAGCGATGAATCATGGCGACGAATTTGATAGGCTGCCTGGATCGAGCCAGAATAGAACCATAATCGGAGTGTCTGCCCTTAGCCTGACTACACGCACAGCATGAGATTAATATCATCAATAACCCGGTTAACCGCCGCTGGCCGTTTCCTGGCCCTGATCGCGCTGCTGTCGATCACGCCGCAATCTGCTCTCGCCAGCGAGGCGAAACTCGGCAATTACTACGGCGCTATCCCGTCGGAGAAGCCGGACTGGTTCAAGGACAGTTTTCTCGAGTTTGAAGAAGACGTGGCCGAGGCCGCCGCTTCCGGAAAGCGAGTCATGCTTTACTTTCATCAGGAAGGTTGCCCCTACTGCGCCCAGCTGGTCACGGAAAACTTCGCTGACCCCGAGCTCAAAAGCTTTATCATCAGGAACTTCGACGGCATTTCGCTAAACCTGTGGGGTGACCGTGAAGTCGTCAGCGTCGCCGGGCGGGATTTTACCGAAAAGACGTTCGCCGCGGCGCTCAAGGTGCAATACACGCCGACGCTGGTTTTTCTCGATGAATCCGGCAAGGTCGTGTTACGACTGAACGGCTACTATCCACCGCAGGATTTCCGTGCGGCGCTCAACTATGTCGCGCAAAAGCTCGAACACAAGCTCAGCTTCTCGCAATATCGGCTAGACCAGCTGGCAACGACCGAGGGCAAGCTTATTGCCGAAGATTTTTACCTTGATACGCAAGATCTACGCAAAGTCATTGCCGATTCAGACAAGCCGCTGGTGGTTTATTTCGAATCGGTGAATTGCGAACAATGCCAGACCATGCACCGGCGAATACTGCAGGACCAGGCCACCCGCAAACTGGTGCTGCGGGCCGATAACGTTCAGCTCGACGTCGGTTCGAGTCAGCGACTGATAACACCCACCGGGGAAAAAACAACCGCCAGACAGTGGGCGCAGGATCTCGGCATCACCTATACGCCTTCGCTGGTGTTTTTTGACCCGCAGGGCAAAGAAATCATGCGCATCAGCGCATTTATCAAGACTTTTCATTTTCAATCGGTGTACGCTTATGTGCTGGAAAAGGCGTACCTCGACGAACCTGAATTCCAGCGCTATATTTCGGCACGTGCCGATCACATTAGAGAATCCGGATTCGATACCGATATCTGGGGCTATGAATCATTTCATGATTAAATCATCCTTGAGGAGGAACTACGTTATGACTAATACTTTGAAAAACACACTACTGGCCGCGACAATCGCGGTAACCGGCGCAGTATTCACGACCACCGCATTCGCCGGGGCCGCCGATGATGCCATTGCCGACGCCAAGGATGCTCAGAAGCAAGCCCAGTCGGTTGGCGGTCAATGGCGTGACACCGGCAAGATGATCAAGAAGGCAGAAAAGATGCTGAAAGAGGGTAAGGCCAAGGAAGCGGAAAAACTGGCCCGTGAAGCCGAAGCCCAGGGTATGCTCGGATATATGCAGGCCACTTCACAAACCAAAGATAACCTGCATATCTAGTACTGCAGGTTTTGACAGGCTGGCCGGATGGCTTAGTTCATCCGGCCAGTTATTTCGTTACTGCGCGATCTGCCAACCCTGTTCGGTTTTGTGCAGCCTCACCTTTTCCGATTTGTGGATTTTATCGCCGACGTCGAACTGACCGAAGTTTGACTGTATGGCCGTAAGCACGAGCTTGGAACCGAATGTGCCGTACTGCGGCCCCGTGGGATCGGCGCGGATCTCTTTCACCACATCGATAAAACTCTTCTGGAACTCCAGGTCGTACTCAACATCCACGATATAAACGTTATCGCTTTCGCGAAACCCGTTAGCTTTCTTGAAATTTTTGAGCACAAACAGATCACCCAGACCATCGGTCAGCAGATTGTCGCGCACCATGGTTTCGATTTCCTTGTCCTCGGGAATCCCCGAGCATGCGCTCAGCAAAACCGCAAACAGGGTTAATAGAATTGTTCTTTTCATGACTCTACGAACACCTATTGGGTTTCAGTGGCTTCAGGCTGGGGCGGGTTCATCCTGGACATCATGTCGGTCCACTGCTTGTAAAATTGCTCGTACTGCTTCGGATCCATAATGCCCTGTTGGTTAGGCATAGTTCCCGGGGCGACACCGCCCATTCCAGGAATTTGCGGCATCATACCCATCGGTGGCATTCCCGGCATTGCGGGCGCCCCGATAGGCGGCATTCCCGCTCCAGGCATTCCCGGCATTTGCGGCATCATACCCATCGGCGGCATTCCCATACCCGGCATTCCCGGCATTCCGCCCATACCAGGCATCCCCGGCATTCCGCCCATACCTGGCATCCCGGGCATCCCGGGCATTCCGCCCATACCTGGCATCCCGGGCATTCCGCCCATACCTGGCATCCCGGGCATTCCGCCCATACCTGGCATCCCGGGCATTCCGCCCATGCCTGGCATCCCGGGCATTCCGCCCATACCTGGCATCCCCGGCATTCCGCCCATACCTGTCATTGGATTCATCATACCCATCATCGGCGCCATCATCATAGGGTTCATCATACCCATCGGCGCCATCATCATGCCTGTCATCGGATTCATCATCCCGCTCATGGGCGCCATCATGCCTGTCATCGGATTCATCATCCCGCTCATCGGCGCCATCATGCCCGTCATCGGATTCATCATCCCGCTCATGGGCGCCATCATGCCCGTCATCGGATTCATCATCCCGCTCATCGGCGCCATCATGCCCGTCATCGGATTCATCATCCCGCTCATCGGCGCCATCATGCCGCCGGCGGCACCGCCGTAAAGCTGGGGATTAGCCGCCTGCATCATCGGATTCATTGCATGCATCATGCCGCCATAATCTTTCTGATAGCGCGCGATATCTTCAGCGGTATGGCAATCGACGCAGGAGGCTATCATCGGCTGGCCCTGCAACTCGCCGCTCATCATACTGCTCATGAGCTTGGTCCAGACGTTGGGGTCCATCGATTTCTGCATTGCATATGACATCGTGTCCTGGCCCTGCGTGGCCCCTTCCGGGGTCGACTCTGCCGCGCTCGCCAGCGTGCCGGTCAAACCCAGCATTAGCGCCAGCGATAATTTGATCATGTTGTTGTTCATTCTGAACTCCTGAAGTTCGTTTAATTGCGGATGACGCCGCAAACTCGCCGCGTCGCCTTATTTGTCTAGAAGTCACCGCTTGCGGCGCCTTCCATGATGTAACGTATTCCCTCGCGGATTCTGATCGCCTCGTCGCGCAATTCCTTGTCCAGCACGCTGTTCGGATTCTGCGCCAGGTTGAGCCAGTTGACGTCCCAGTCCAGGGTCATAACCCAGAGTTTGCGGTCGGCGTCCTCGATCAGCGCGATGCGACAGGGGATAAAGACGATGAACTCGGGCGCATGATCCAGCACCTTGCGCGCAACCGTGGCGTCACAAAAACTGAAGATTTCAGCCCGTGGCGTATTTTCGTCACCGGTAATCGCGACGATATCCTTCCACAGCGGGCTGTGCCCGACAAACTTGAAATTGATTTCGTTGGCGCGCAGTTTCATCGAATCGACTGCATCGTCAAAACTGACATCTTCGGCGACCGGCATCTTGTCCGCCATGATCGAGATCATGTCGCGTAAGGATAGCGGGCTCAGCATCATCAGGCTCTGATACATGTTGCGCTTGGCTTCGTCCGAGAGCGCCTCCGACACCGTATTGGGCGGAACATTACGCAGGTTCTGCGAGGGTATCCACATTTTGGCCTGGTTGGGCCCACCGAGCATACCCTCGAGCATCTGGGTATTGGCGGCGCGCAGCATGGCGTCCAGAATACCGAATCGGGTTGCTTCGTCGATCGGCGCATTCATGAAATGGTTGGCCATCATCATCATCCACTGCATGTTCATCCATTCGCTGGACAATCCCTGGGCATTGATTTCAGCCGACAGGCCCGGAGTGGTATTCGCCATCCACGGAAACAGATAAAACGGATTCTGTAACGGATTTATCGCCTGGGGGCTGGCGGCCGGATCTGGGTTCGCACTATTTTCCTGGCCTGTGGCGGGAAGCATGTACATCGACAAAACGACCGCAGCGATAGCGACAAGACGAACAGGCATGATGTTTCCTCTTTTAATTTTTGTTGGTTGACGGGTTCAGTTAAATTAGGCTGTCACCTTACCAATCCTCGCGGGAAGATCAAATATCCCCTAGTGCATACAAAAACCACTGCAGGCTTGACGATCCTGACCGGGTTGGTTATAAGTTACCCCCTAATGGGTATGGTCTTTCGCGGTTCGATTACGTACTTTTTCAGCCATCGAACTGCGTCTGTAGCTTTCAGCTTACAAAAATATCGCCGCCTAAACAGTTGGAGCGGCAACTATACAATCATCGAGGAGGATGAGCATGACGATAAAGCAATTAACCAGTAGTACCGGGGCAGTTTTACTGCTTTGTTGCATTTCCCTGTTTGGCGGAATTGCCAGCGCCGACATGGTCGCGGATGGCAAGAAAGTCGCCTTCGATCGCAAGAAAGGCAACTGCCTGGGCTGCCATATGATCGCCGGGGGTGCACTACCGGGGAATATCGGACCACCGCTTATCGCGATGAAAGCCCGTTTTCCAGACAAGGCTGATTTGCGTGCGCAGATCTGGGACCCTACCGTCAAGAATCCAAACTCCATCATGCCGCCCTTCGGTAAGCACCGGATCCTGTCGGAGAAGGAAGTCGATCTGGTTACAGAATTTATTAATACCCTATAGTCCAGACAATTTAATCATCGCACGAGGAACAAAAGATGAATCTTTTACGTCGTAAATTTATTAAAACGGCCACCTTTGTAGGTGCCGCCGTAACCGTCGGTACCGGTGTCCTGGTCCCGCAACGCGCACTCGGCGCCTATGCCAAGGCGGCATTCGAAGCCAAGGACGTCAATGGAGCAATGTCCGCTGCGATGGGTTCCGATCAGCATACCGCATCGGACTCCATCAAACTCAAAGCGCCCGATATCGCCGAAAACGGCGCCGTGGTGCCGGTCACCGTCTCCGCCAGCATGAGCAACGTCGACGCTATTTCGATCATCGCAGCGTCAAACGCAACGCCCCTGACTTCTAGCTATCGGCTTTCTGCTGCCTGCGAGCCGTTCGTTTCGACTCGAATCAAGATGGGCAAAACCGCTAATGTTATTGCCGTAGTCAAGGCTGATGGCAAACTTTACTCCACCACCAAGGAAGTAAAGGTCACCATCGGCGGTTGCGGCGGATAATTTCAGACATTAAAGCATTGGAGATAAACAAATGGCTTCTATAAAAATTCGCGCAAAGACAAAGGATGGCATCACTACGGTCAAGACCCTGATGAGTCACCCGATGGAAACCGGATTGCGCAAAGATTCGAAAACCGGCAAAAAAATTCCGGCGCACCACATCACCGAAGTAACCGCCGAGCACAAAGGCAACCAGGTCATGACGGCCTACTGGGGCGGCGCGATTTCGAAAAATCCCTACCTCTCGTTCAAGTTCAAGGGCGGTGCCGCGGGTGACATGATCAAAATCACCTGGGTCGATAACATGGGCAAGGGCGATACCGCCGAAGCTGCTATCAAGTAAGCCGCGGCTTACAAAATAATACGAGGAGGACCAGTCGTGAAAAAGATATTTGCAACCCTGGGCATTGCCCTGCTGCTTGCGCTACCACTGAGTGGCATGGCAACACCGCAACAGGACCTGGAGGAGTTTCGGGATTATTATCAGAAACGCTTTCCGGCCACACCCTTCGATGATTTCATCAACGGGGTATACTCGATCGATGCTGCATCACGCGAGCAATGGCAAGAAATAGAGGAATTCCCGCCTTACGAGCTGAATATGAGTAAAGGCGAAGAATTGTTCAATAAACCGTTCGCCAACGGTAAAACTTATGCCAGCTGTTTCGAAAACGGCGGCATCGGCATTCGTCAGAACTACCCCTTCTTCGATACCGACCGCGGCGAAGTGATTACGCTCGAGCTTGCGATCAACGAGTGTCGCCAAGCCAACGGCGAGAAAAAGTTGAAGTGGAAAAAGGGTCCGATCGCAGACATTTCCGCATATATGGCATTTACCTCGCGCGGCAATATTTTCGATATCAAGATCCCGAACGATCCGCGTGCGATCGCGGCCTACGAGCGCGGCAAAAAGCACTTTTACCAGAAGCGCGGCCAACTCAACATGGCTTGCGCCGATTGCCATAAATTCTATTCCGGCAACAAAGTGCGCGCCGACCTGCTAAGCCCCGCGCTCGGGCACCTGACACATTTTCCCGTGTATCGCTCCAAGTGGGGCGGCATCGGCACCACGCATCGTCGTTACGGTGGTTGTAACAAACAGGTGCGCGCCAAGGATTATCCGGCGCAAAGTGAGGAATACCGTGCTCTCGAGTACTTTCATACTTACATGAGTAACGGTCTCGCGGTCAACGGACCGGGGGCCAGAAAGTAAATACCGAGCTCATTATGATGTTTAAAGATGCCGGGTTTTTTAACCCGGCATTTTTTTATCCCCAATGGGGTAGTCGACTATCAAACTGGGGAGTTTTATCAGGCCAATATTTAAACTAAGGTTGGCACTATTTATTTTTAAGTGTTGTATCGAGTGCTTGATACAGATCAAGTAGCGTTTACTCGAAGGCTTTAAAACATATGGTTTGCGACTATCGTTTAACCATCAGCAGGGGAATCAACTGAACATGTCTGAATACACCGAAAAATTCGATGCCACTGGCCTCAACTGCCCGCTTCCTATCCTCAGATCCAAGAAAGTTTTGACCAAGATGAATACTGGCGAAGTGCTTTATGTCATTTCTACCGACTCGGGTTCAGTCAAGGATTTCGACGCCTTTTGCAAACAAACCGGTAACGAACTGCTCGAAAGTTCAGAAGCCGAAGGCAAATATCACTACTACATTAAAAAAGCCTGAGTCAGGTAGACCCGGGCCTCCATCTCGTTTCGGAGCCGAAATATGTCGGAAAAAAAACTGGCGATTATCGCCACCAAGGGGACCCTGGACTGGGCATACCCACCCTTCATCCTGGCGTCTACCGCGGCCGCAATCGGCTACGATACCCAGATCTTTTTTACTTTTTACGGCCTGCAGCTGCTGAAAAAGGATTTAAACCTCAAGGTTTCACCACTCGGTAATCCCGGCATGCCGATGCCGATGGGCATGGACAAGTGGTTTCCGACCATCGGTACCGCGCTTCCGGGGATGGAAGCCATGATGAGCAGCATGATGAAATCCAAGATGAAATCCAAAGGCGTTGCCAGCGTCGCCGAACTGCGCGAATTGTGTCTCGAAGCCGATGTCAAGATGATCGCCTGCCAGATGACGGTCGACCTGTTCGATATGCAGCCAAGCGAGTTTATCGACGGCATCGACTATGCCGGCGCCACCACTTTTTTCGAATTTGCCGGGGAATCGGACGTCAACCTGTTCATCTAGCAATAAGCACTTATAAAAACCAAGCGAACACGAGGAGAAATTTATGAATACTGTTCGACTTAAGCTACTTGCAGCCGCTCTGGCAGCAGCGACATTCCCGGCATCGGTCTGGGCCACCAACGGGTATTTCGCGCACGGTATCAGTGTTGCAGAAAAAGGGCTGGGCGGCGCTGGCGCGGCCTACTCCCAGGACACGCTCGCCGCGGCTAACAATCCCGCCGGTATGGTCTGGCAGGGAGCGCGCTACGACCTTGGCATCACGGCATTTGCGCCGGTTCGTGAATACTCGTCCAAAGGCATCACTTTTCCTGCGGGCACAAATTGTACTGTACCGCCCGCGCCGAATTGCCCATTCAGTGTCGGTAACGGCGATCAAAGCATCGACAGCGAAAACGAACTGTTCCTGGTTCCGAGTTTCGGCTACAACTGGCTGCTCGACAGCGACTCCAGCCTCGGCGTTTCCGTTTTTGGCAACGGCGGGCTGAATACCGAATACAAAGGCGGTGAAGCGGTAGTATGGTCACAACAGCCCCCTCCCAGTCCAATGGTTTCACTGGAGGGCACCTACGGTGATGGCAAAGCCGGGGTGGACCTGGCCCAGTTATTCATTTCGACAACCTATTCCGCCAAACTATCGCCAACCAGTTCATGGGGCGTCAGCGGCATCATCGTTTACCAACGTTTCGAAGCGACAGGTCTGGGAAATTTTGCCCCCTTCTCGACAGATCCGGAAAACTTGACCAACAACGACCATGACACTGCTACCGGTATCGGCTTGCGTTTCGGCTACCAGGCCGAAATTTCGCCGGGATTCCGTTTTGGTGCGGCTTACCAGCCGAAAATCGATATGAGTGAATTTGATGATTATGCCGGGTTGTTTGCCGAAGACGGCGATTTTGACATTCCCTCCAATTTCACCATCGGCGTATCGGTCGACGTCGGCCAAAACGGTGTTGTTGTAGCCGACCTGCAGCGTATCAATTATGAGGATGTCGCCGCGGTTTCCAATCCGATCGCAAGGCTGACCACTGATTGTGCCCCACAAACAGCACCAGACGGCGGCGGCACCGGCGACGGCTGCCTGGGTGGCAGTGACGGTGGCGGCTTTGGCTGGGAAGATATCGTCGTCTTCAAGGTCGGTTACCAATGGCAGGATAACAAAAACACCTGGCGCGTCGGTTACAGCAACGGCGACCAACCGATCCCAAGTAGTGAAGTACTTTTTAATATCCTCGCTCCCGGCGTAATGAAGGAGCACTTCACCTTCGGCTTTACCCGGCAGCTGAGTAACCAGAGTTCGCTTGATTTTGCGGCGATGTATGCACCCAGCAATTCGGTTGATGGCACCAGTGCATTCGATCCAAGCCAGGAGATCGAAATTGAAATGTATCAATACGAACTGGCGCTGAGCTACAACCGCAGAATGTAATCAGGTTTTAGCAAGTTTTTAGACCCGAAGCGACGAGCAGCTGCAGCAACGGCTGCTCGTCATTTTCAGATACTCGATACTTATGCCCGATACTCAGTCGCTCTGCGGCCGCTTCAGAATCGCAATCAGCTGGTCGCGTTTACCAATAATGATGGCGAGCGACACTGGCGCCATCTTTTTCAGCATTATGTCCACCCCTGGCGCGATCGAGAACGCCCTGATGAAGGTTGCCGGGGCCGTCGCGTCGCGTCTGGCACAGAGAAATAATGGCCGCTTTGCCCGAACCGTTTAATTACTGAGTAACAGCCCACCATGGAACTAGATCTCTACACTCAATCACTACTCTGGGCCTTTGGTCTGTCGATTATTTTCGGCGCCATCGCCAACAAGGCGAACTTCTGCACCATGGGCGCGGTTTCCGACTGGATCAACATGGGCGATTTAAACCGCATGCGCTCCTGGATGCTGGCGGTCGCGACCGCGATCCTGGGGGTCGGCATTCTGGAATACACCGGCAGTATCGACCTGTCGCTCACGACCAGCAACGAAACCTCGAACCCGCCCTACCGGGTTGCCAACTTCATCTGGTTACGCCATTTGCTCGGCGGCCTGATTTTCGGCGTCGGCATGACGCTGGCCAGCGGTTGCGGTAACAAGACCCTGGTGCGCCTCGGTGAAGGTAACATGAAGTCGCTGGTAGTACTGACCATCATGGCTATATGCGCCTGGTTCATGCTGTTCACCAACTTGAGCTACAACGGATTTCTGCAGTGGATGCTGCCGCTTAGCATCGATTTTTCGTTAAGCGATATCCCGAGCCAGGATATCGCCGCGGTGGTGTTTGGTCTTGCCGGCGTCGAATGGGGCGCAACGCATGGGCTAATCGTCGCCCTGCTGGCGGCTCTGCCGCTGCTTTTCTGGATCCTGAAGGCAAGTGATTTTCGTAATAATCTCGAACTGCTGAGCGCGGGACTGGTGATCGGCCTGCTGATCGTGGTCGCCTGGTATGTCACCGCCGGTCCCAGCGGGCTGAGGCTGATGGAAGAGCTCGATTTTATGGACAGCCCACCCTTCTTCACCGGCGCGCAATCGCTTACATTCATCGGCCCGACCGGCCATATCGCGCAGTACCTGAAAGAGGGATTTGCGGCCACCTTCCTGACTTTCGGCGTCGCCACCGTTTTGGGCGTCGTTTTCGGCTCTTTTCTATACACCTTGATATTTCGCAAGATTCGGCTCGAGTGGTTTGTGTCCTGGAACGATTTCCTGATGCATGCCGTCGGGGCCGTGATGATGGGCATCGGCGGTGTGCTGGCGATGGGTTGCACCATTGGCCAGGGTATCTCCGGGGTTTCAACCCTGGCGCTGGGCTCGATTCTGACAATCCTGTCGATCATCGCCGGCAGTGCCGCCACGATGAAGTATCAGTATTACCTGATGATGCGCGAAGATGATTAGCCCGCTGCAGATAGGTGGTATGAGCCACGAGCTATTTGGGATATACCGGCGCCAAAATATTTTTGTTAACCTCAACCGAATTTGAATTAGTTTGAACTACAGGAGTTTCTGATGAACCAGGCTTATCGAGACGCGACGACCCAGATGGAAGAATTGAATGTACAGGAAGAGTACATACTCGGCTGGCAGGGTGGATTTCTGGGTCACCCGATGCGCGAAGAGCAACGTCTTACCGAGGCTTACGAAGCCGGCTACGAAGACGGCGGCGCCAAATCCACCGAGAATTTTTCAAACTGGGTGGCAAGCACCTGAAATCAAATTGACTCTGAGTCAGTCCTGTCCTGAGTCAGTCCTGTCGAAGGACACCAGCCCTGCGAGCGAACGCTGCAGGGCTGTCTCGATCTCCGGCGCTTCCCGGCCAACGATAAAATCCGGAATCCAGCGACTGTCGCGTTCGCCCATCGTGGCCTGTACACAATCGCCGAGGCGGCACCGCATCGCGAAACTGCCACCCTCGCCCTCGCTGTAGCTGTAACGAGCATAGTCGCCCGAGCGCTGGTTGGCCTTGTCGAAGAATTCCGCCTGGTACTCGCCCGCGCCCTGCACGTCTACCCGGCTGTCTTCCAGCATACGCCCCAGATCCCTTACCAGTGCCGAAATGAACTCGGCGCGCTGATCCTGCTCCGCCCTGGAGTAGATCCAGCGGTCGCAGACATGTACCAGGTAGCAGACGACCTCTTCCATGATATCGATCCGCTGCGCCTGGGTATCGGTCTCGAAACTTTCATTTTCGAGATTAAGCACCACCTCTGCCGCCAGCTTCCAGATCGAGGCGCCGATGGCGTTAGCCATCTGCGCCAGTGTCCTCGGGGCAGCTTGTTGGTTCCAGCGTTTTTTAAGGCGTACCATTTCGACCAGCGCCTGGATTAATTGCGCCGACTATCCAGCCAATCGATAACATGTTGCTTAAGTGCATCTTCGTATCCCTGGAAAAAATGACTGGCACCGTCTACCTCGATCTGCAGAAATTTCTTTCCTGTCCGACTATTTGCCGCCGTGGCTCGCCGAGCTGCATTGGTAACGACCGGCTCGAGATCCTGACTGCCGTAAAGGTCCAGGATGTCGACATCGATCATTTTCAGTAACTCTGAATTGTCTGATTCGAGGATACCCGTGCCCATACCAATAGAGACAAATGACTCGATACCATGCGGTTTGGCCCTGCTAAGGTAGTATGCCGACATAGAGGTTCCCATGCTGTGCGCTACGATCGTAACGCTTTCATATCCGTTTTCATTCAAGTATTGCCAGGCGGCGGCAAATCGCCCGGGAACTTCCTCAAACAGCTGCCTGTAATCACCCGGATCAGCGTCGTTTTCCAGAATCGGCATCTGAATCGAAAGCGTGGTGGTGCCATGCTCGAGCAAGCCCTCGCGCAGGGGATAAATCACATCCGGCCAGTTTGGGTGCACGCCGATGCCGTGCACCAGAATAACCGCGCGCCCCGAGTCAGTATCGCCCTCGGTCAGGATACCCAGAAACTCGTGCCCACTATTGTCTGTCAACCACAGCTCATCGCCATCCAGTAACCCGTCGATAACCTGCTCCGCCCAGCGTTTTTCCTTGGCGGTATCGGAATTGGTCGCGTACCCCGGGGTAGCGAACGCTATCGTAAACAGTACCAGGAAAAACCCGGATAAGATCTTTTGCCTCATTTTGCCTCCGGCCGGAATAAAAAGAGAATTAATGTATCAAATTGTATCGCGCGGATCATACCGCCATTTGCAGGCGCAAACTCTATCCAACATGGGTATATTCGCGCCGTTTTAAACAGGTTAAATTTCAGGCTTTGCGGCAGCCGGATTCCTGGATGGAAAAAACGATCTTCGAAGTAAAACCAGGCAGCTTCGTATTTTTAAAGGAGCATGCCCTGCCGCTGGATGTCTGTAGCGAAATGATCCGACGCTTCGAAGAACTCGAGGATGAGCAATATCCAGGGCGTATCGGCCAGACCATGGATTTCGACGATTCGATCAAGCGCTCGACTGACCTGGCGTTAAGCGGCAAACCTCACTGGCAGGACCTCGACCGCGAACTGTTTCGCTCACTGAGTCAGGCGTTGGCCGAGTTCAAGCAATCCTTTCCCTATTTCGGCGGCCCGTTCAAGGATAACGGCTACGCGATTCAGCGCACCGATGCGGGCGAGTTTTACCACTGGCATATCGATGGTGGCAGCCACGAATTCGCAATGCGCCAACTGGTCGCCATCTGGTACCTCAACAACCTGAGCAATCAGGGGGGCGAAACCGAGTTCCAGTACCAGGAAATCGAGATTGCGCCCGCAGCCGGCCGGCTGGTGTTGTTTCCTCCATTCTGGACGCATCTGCATCGCGGCAAAACCCTGCAATCGGGCCATAAGTACATCGCCACTACCTGGGTTGTGTTCGCCTGACCAGGCGCTACACGACGATGAACTTTTTAACACCAACCACGACGCGCTATAGTCTGTGCGTTAAGCAAACGGCAAGGTGAAGCAATGGATCAACTTGTTATCATTCTCGCGCTCAACGGCACCCTCGTCCTCACCGTCAGCCTGTTCGCCGGCCTGTTTCTTTACCTGGCTATTCTAAACAGCCAGGATCAGGCGGCCTGGCATCTGCTACATGCAGGCGGCACCGGCAGAGGCGTAATGCTGCTGGCGCTGGCGGCTCTCATTCAGTATCCCGCGTTACCTTTCTGGCTGGCGTCGACCGCGGCCTGGCTCATCATATTCTTTGTCTGGACCTCGATGCTGGCGATGGGCATCAGGGCCATCTGGGGGGAGCGTGGGCTAAGACTGGAGGGGTCGTTGGCAAACAGGCTGGTATACCTCTCTTATGCCCTCGGCACCATCACTGTATTCCCCGGGTTCGCGCTACTGATATACGGCCTGATCGAAGCGCTGTTAGCGACCTGACAGAAGCCGCAGGGACGGTCGCGTTAGTCGTCGAGAAATTCGTTGCCCTGAATTTCACCATCGGTATTGATCCGAATGCGTTTTGTCGATGGCTTCTTGTGCAGGATATAGGCGCACATCAGCAGCGCGGCCTCGGTATTGTTCTTTTGCACCGCGGTTAACAGCTTGTCGGCTACAATCTGACAGCGCTGGGTGAGATCGGGGTCGGGCACCCACCAGCGGCTCATTTGCCAACCACAGTTCATGTCAGAATCCATTTTTTCGAAAAAGCCCATGGCTTCGCTGACCAGCGCTTCTGGCACATCCAGCGCATAACTCTTATCATCGAACTCGACGGTTATATTCATTCGGCAATCCTTATAAAATATATGCTTGTATTCAATCGACAGTCCTTAGAAAACTATGCTTGTAAAAATTCCTGAGCTGCTCAACTCCACCCAGCTCGAGGCGGTCTGTTCGGTCCTGCGCCAGGGCAACTTCGTCGATGGCAAACTGAGCGCGGGCAGGCACGCCCAGGTCAACAAGAACAACCAGGAGCTGGCGCCGGAGCAGGCAACCTTCGACGCGCTGAATAACGTTGTCATGACCCAACTGGTGCAACATCCGCTATATTTGCAAACCGCGATGCCGGCAAGAATTTGTGCGCCAATCTACGCACGCTACACCAGCGGCATGGAATACGGGGGTCATATCGATGATCCGGTCATGGGCCCAATGAACTCGAGATATCGCTCCGACATATCGATCAGCATTTTCCTGAACCCGCCGCAGGAGTACGAGGGCGGCGAACTCTGCATCGAATCCTCCCAGGGCAATAGCGAATTCAAGCTCCCCGCCGGGCACGCCATTCTGTATCCGTCGACCAGCTTCCACTCGGTAAAACCGGTTAGCTCGGGCGAACGCCTGGTCGCGATAACCTGGGTCCAGAGTTATATTCGCCGCGCCGACCAGCGAGAAATACTGGTGCAGCTCGATCAGGCCAGGGAGTCGCTTGCGCTCGAAGACGATAACCCGGCCTTCAAGCGCGTCGAGCTTTGCTACGCCAACCTGTTCCGCATGTGGGCCGAAGTCTGACGCAGTTTAACGATGAGAACCCTTTTCTTCGTGCGCCATGTCGACCAGCTTGATCGCCAGGTCGTTATAAGCCTGCTTGTACCGGGCCAGTTCGGAATCGCCGTCACTATCGTAGTATTCCTCGGCGGAAAATTCGCCCTTTTGCTCGAGATCGATGAACTCGCGCTGCATCTCGATCATCTGCTTGATGATTTCCTGCTTTTCACTCATTGCTTTTCCTCAGTCGTCTTAATCTTGGTTGTTTGCTAAATCTTAGTAGCCGCCTTTTCTCCGACTCTCCGGCAAACCGGCAATTCTGCCGCCCTGCTTGCTTGGATCACCTGGAAACAAATCATACAGCGTTTTGGCATTGACCGACTTGTCACCCCAGGTTTTAGCCATAGCCTTGACCAGGTTGCGGGTATTCGGCTGATTGCCGCCATTATTGATATATTCATCGCGTAGATGATTAATCAGGTCCCAGTGCCGTTGACTGAGTTCCAGCTGGTCTTGCTCCGCCATCACCCTGGCCACGGCTTCCGACCAGTCTTCGATATTTTCCAGAAATCCCGTAGCAGTAGCGGGAATCTCGGTGCCTTCAACACTAATACTCATTCTCTATCCTCGACAATCTCTCGTTGATTAATCTAATCCTGAATCTCGAAAACCGCGTCTATCCCCTTGTGCGGAACGAACAGGCCGCAACCAAGCAGGCGTCCCTCGCCCACTCCCCGCTGCTGTAACCTGACCGATTCCTCCGGTTTCAGATCAGCCACCAGCAGGGCGCGCGTAAAGATGGTTTCATCCCCGGCGCGAATGGCGCCCGACTTGCCGCACATCATCTTGCTGACATTGATGCCCATGGCGGCCAGTTGAACGGCGACTTCCTGCATGAAATCATCCTCCGACTGTTCCCGGTCGCAGCGGATAGCGCGCGCATACATGGTGCTCATGTCCGACAGCTTTCGAACCGAGCTGGCGCCAATTTCAACCGCTTGACTGCCAACCTGCAGCGTCTGGTTGGTAATCTGCGTCAGGGCGTCGCTATCGTCCTGTTGTACCCGAATGATCAGGCGCGCACGACGCGACAGCGGCAGTTCCGCGTCAATCTTCTCGGGGCGATTCCAGCCGTTGCCGGAACCCGCCAGGCGAATGCCATGCACGCCTATCCTGGCGCAGATAGCCGCGCTCAAATGGCGCTGTAATGCCTCCGACAGGGCATGAGCATGGTCGATGTCGAGACTATCACCGCGTAATTTAAACACCAGGTCGAAGACGTCATCGGGCACCCGGTACTCGTCCTGCGCCTGCTTGTCTTCACGCCAGAACATAACTGATCGCTAAGCGCTCGCCGATTCCGGCTTGAGATCTCTGTCGAGATCGACCGCGTCGTAATAGCGCGCCCGGTAAATCAGGCGACCCGGCGGCTCCGGCTGGTCATGAAACGCCTGGCGGCCATGCAGTATATTATTGCAAACAATGCCCTGCTTGTTCTGCAAGCGCAGCTCGATGACCGACTCGCTATCCATCAGGATTTCCCGCACCAGGTTGAGCGCCTGTTCGCTGCGTTTATCGGACTTCCAGACAATATTGCGGGGGCGTGAGCTATATCGCATGTGCAAGCCGCAACTTTCGGGCTGTATCGAAAACACAGGGCCAGACTCTTCGGCCCGAATAAGCTTGTTATTCTGAATATTGGGCGGAATCCGCATCAGGTCGCTGGCCATCAGCGCCGCCAGCAGTTCCGGTGCCTGGTCACGAATCAGGATGTACATCAATTCGTGATCAAATAGCGTGTTACCGCCACCGCGCTCGGCCTGGTTGACACAGTAAAGCGCAAACGCGTTGATGCGGCAGTCATGCGAATTGTAGTAACCATCGGTGTGCCAGTTCAATGCGCGGTTGGTGTAGGGAATATACTGGGCGCGATCATCCCCGTCATCGACAACCCGCAGCGATGTCACGCTGTCGGCGTCGGCGCCGAGGTTGGAGTCCAGCCGAGTCAGGCCAAACTGCCGGTTAAGCGCAAGGAACTCGAGTTTGTCGATTCCAGCCTCGGATTGAAAAAGCGCAAAATTATACGCGCTTACCTGCTGACGAACCTGTTCCAGCTGCGACTCTGGCAAACGCGCTGCATGATCGAGCTGAAATACCCTGTCGGCGGCCAATCGTTGCCGGATTTTAAGCTTGCGCGCGCGCCACGCCTGGTATGCACCCTCGTTTTCCAGCAGGAATGGCGATTTATCGTCGCACTCCTTGAGTGCGGCAGTCATTTGGTCTAATGTTGCGTTCAAATTTGGTCCAGGCGCTAATAGAAGGCAAGAATGAAACAAGGGGAATTTTATTACACGCGCGGCCCGATTGGAGCATCCCATCAGTAGGAGGCCGAATACTAATCGACTGTTTTTCATAACTAGCTGATTATTATAAACTTATTGTGATTAAATCCGGGGCCAAACAAAACTCTGAATGGGCATATAAATCAAGCCTATCTCGATGGGGATAAGTTTCGATTTTACAGCACCCCAACCGGGGGATGGCTCATTTGGCTCTATTCTACCAAACTACGCCCCATCAGCAGCGAGTCACCGAACCCGTGAGAGGATGGATATCGGTAAACTCGTGATTTTTTTCTGGTCATCAAAACCGGGAATCGTTCAAAACAGACAAACGGGAACATTATCAAATGGCTAAAAAAGTACATGTCACCCCTATGCTCGACGAGCTCGAAAATGGTCCCTGGCCAAGTTTTATCTCCGGCATCAAGCGCCTACGTGATGAACACGGTGACGAGCGCATCAACGGCGTTGCCAACTCATTGCTGGGTCAGCTCGAACACTCATATGAAACCCGCAAGGGTTACTGGAAAGGCGGCACCGTCAGCGTCTATGGCTATGGTAGTGGAATCATCCCGCGTTTTTCCGAGGTCGCCAAGGCTTTCGAGGAATCTAAAGAATTTCACACGCTGCGGGTGCAACCACCCGCCGGCAACTATTACACCACCGACATGCTGCGTCAGCTCGGCGATAGCTGGGAAAAATACGGCTCTGGCCTGGTCACTTTTCACGGGCAGACCGGTAATATCATGTTCATCGGCACGACGACTGAAAATACGCAGCATTTTTTCAACGAAATCAACGAGTACGGCTGGGATCTCGGTGGTGCCGGGCCCTGTGTACGTACCGGCATGTCATGCGTCGGCGCCGCTCGCTGCGAGCAATCCTGCGCCGATGAAATGCGCATCCATCGCACCCTGTTGAACAACTTCACCGACGACGTGCATCGCCCCGCGCTGCCCTACAAGTTCAAATTCAAGGTTTCCGGCTGCGGCAACGATTGCATGAACTCGATCGAACGTTCCGATTTCGCGATCATCGGCACCTGGCGCGACGACATGAAAGTCGACCAGGAAGTCTTCAAGGAATATGTCGCTAGCAAGGGTCGCCAACATACGATCGACAACATCATCACCCGCTGTCCGACCAACGCCTTATCGCTGAACGACGACGACTCGCTCGAAGTGGATAATCGCAACTGCGTGCGCTGCATGCACTGCCTCAACGTCGTGCCGAAAGCATTGTCACCCGGAGACGACAAGGGTGTCACGATTCTGATGGGCGGCAAGCGCACGCTCAAGATCGGCGATTTGATGGGTACCGTGATCGTGCCGTTCATGAAACTCGAGGACGAAGAGGACTACGCAGCGATAACCGAGCTGGCCGAGGAAGTCATCGACTTCTGGGCCGAAAACGGCCTCGAGCACGAGCGTTGCGGCGAAATGGTGGAACGCATCGGGCTGGTTAATTTCCTCGAGGGCATCGGCGTCGAAGTCGATCCGAATATGATTGCCGAAACCCGCACCAGTTCCTATGTACGCATGGACGACTGGGATATCGAAGCCAAAAAGTGGTTCGACCGCAAGGCCGAACAACAGCAGGCTTCTTGAACCGGCGCTAGCTGAGGTTAGAGAACATGTCATTTGAAACAATTGCAGGAGCCCGATAATGATAGAAGGCCAACGTACCCCGACTGAATCTGGATGCCCCGATGGATTCCAGTACATGCATCCGGTCATGCGCAAAAATTACGGCGACTGGGCTTTTCATGAAGATCCCCGACCCGGCGTCTTGAAACACACCGCGCACGGCGGCGATGCGATCTACACCGTCAGAGCCGGCACCCAGCGTATTCTCGACGTTTTCACCTTACGCAAGCTGTGCGAAATCGGCGACAAATACGCCGAGGGCTACGTGCGCTTCACGATCCGCAGCAACATCGAGTACATGGTAGCCGACGGCAGCAAGGTCGAACCCCTGATCGAGGCGCTGGAAAACGAAGGCTTCGTCGTTGGCGGCACCAAGAACTCGGTCGCGATGATATCGCACACCCAGGGCTGGCTGCACTGCGACATCCCCGGTACCGACGCTTCGGGCGTGGTCAAATCGATGATGGACGAACTGATCGAAGAGTTCAAAAACTGGAACATGCCCAATCGCGTGCACATCACGACTTCCTGCTGCCAGATCAACTGCGGCGGCCAGGGCGATATCGCGATCAACGTGCAGCACACCAAGCCGCCGAAAATCAATCATGACCTGGTGGCCAATATCTGCGAGCGTCCGTCGGTAGTCGCGCGTTGCCCGGTGGCGGCGATACGCCCGGCGCTGGTAAACGGCAAGCCGTCGCTCGAAGTCGACGAGAAAAAGTGCATCTGCTGCGGCGCCTGTTACCCGCCCTGCACACCGATGCAAATCAACGACCCGGAGCACACCAAGCTGGCGATCTGGGTTGGCGGCAATCACTCCAACGCGCGCAGCAAACCCACCTTCCAGAAGCTTGTCGCCGCCGGAATCCCGAACAATCCGCCGCGCTGGCCCGAGGCGACCGCGATCGTGAAGAAGATTTTGCAGACTTACAAGGACAATGCACGCGACTGGGAACGCCTGAATGACTGGATCGAGCGTATCGGCTGGCCGCGATTTTTCGAGCTGACCGAACTGCCGTTCACCAAGTATCACGTCGATAACTGGCGTGGATCGAGACGCTCACTGAACGCGTCGACGCATATCCGCTTTTAACGGGGGCGCAAGTGAAATTCGGAATACTGGTAAACGAAGGTCCTTACACGCACCAGGCGTCAGATACGGCCTACCATTTCACCGCCGCGGCGTTGCGCGCCGGGCATGAAATCGTACGCGTGTTTTTCTATCACGACGGCGTCAACAACGGTACCCGCCTGAGCGTGCCCCCGCAGGATGACCGCAACATCAGCGAGCGCTGGTCCGAACTGGCAAAGGCGCATGATGTCGAGTTGATCCTGTGCGTGGCGGCCGCGCAGCGCCGCGGTCTGCTGGACGAAGACGAAGCCAGGCGCGCCGGCAAGGACAGTGACAATATGGCGCCGGGATTTCAGATTTCAGGCCTCGGCCAGTTGATCGATGCCGGCATTCAGGCTGAACGTTTAATCGTATTTGGTGATTGAGCTATGGCGACTAAAAAGTTTTTATACATTAACCGCAAGGCGCCTCACGGCAGCATTTATGCCCAGGAGTCGCTCGAAGTCGTGCTCATCGCCGCCGCATTCGAACAGGATGTCAGCCTGGCATTTGTCGACGATGGCGTTTACCAGCTAATGCAGAATCAGGATACCGCCGCGCTCGGATCGAAGAATTTTACGCCGACCTACAGGGCACTGGGCGACTACGAAGTCAGCAAGATATACGTCGAGCAGGAATCGCTCGAACTGCGCGGCCTCGCCAAGGACGACCTGATGCCGCTGGTATACGAAGACGAGGATGACGACTGGGCCGAAAAAGATTCGATCCACGTCGTCAGCAGCGCCGAACTGGCTGAAATAATCGAACAACAGGATGTAATCCTGAATTTTTAGCGGAATTGGAAATGTCTGTATTGCATATTGTTAACAAATCACCCTATGACAGAAACTCGCTGGATACCTGTCTGCGCCTGGCGCGGCCCGACTCGGCCATTTTGCTGATCGAGGATGGGATTTACGCGGCGCTAAAGAATGCGGCCGCCTCGGAGCGAGTGCAACAGGCGCTCGAAAATCATCAAATTTACGCGTTAGAGCCCGATCTCCAGGCCCGGGGTATCAACCCGGACAATATGATCGATGGCATCTCGCTGGTCGATTACGACGGCTTTGTAAAACTGACAACGGATTATGACAAGTCGCAGTCATGGCTTTGATTGCTGAATTTATATTAACCAAGCTGAGGTAGAAAATGGCTATTGAACTAGGTGGAAAGACATACGAAACGGACGAAGAAGGTTACCTCGTGAACCTGGCTGACTGGAACGACGAACTCGCCAACGAGATGGCGAAAGCCGATGGCGCAACGCTCGACGAAAACCACTGGGAAGTGATCAACTTCCTGCGTGATTACTACGAGGAATACCAGATTGCCCCGGCGGTACGAGTACTGACCAAGGCCGTTGGCAAAAAACTGGGTAAGGACAAGGGCACCAGCAAGTACCTGTACGAGCTGTTCCCCTACGGACCGGCCAAGCAAGCCTGTAAGTACGCGGGCCTGCCGAAGCCAACCGGCTGCGTATAACCCGACTAGCGGCTCTACCGGGAAAGGAAATACATCCCTTCCCGGCTTAGCAAGCCCGGAGATGACGTTTTCATGTCATTGCTGACGATCGCATTCACGTTACTGTTTTACTTTGCAAGCGCTACGTTGCTTATCGGCCTGGCATACCATATCAGGCTGTATGCGGTAACGCCGGCACCACTGCGCATTCCGACAACCCCGGCGCCGACAACCGCGTCCGGTGTGGTCAGGCGCATGTTTTTCGAAGTGACGCTATTCAATAGCCTGTTCAAGTCGAACAAGTGGATCTGGCTGTTCGGCTGGGTGTTTCACGCCGCTTTATTGTTCGTCCTGCTGCGACATTTGCGCTATTTCACCGATCCGGTCTGGTCCTGGGTGACCCTGATCCAGCCGCTCGGCAAGTATGCCGCCTTCGCCATGGTCGCGGGGCTTGCGGGCCTGTGGGCGCGCCGTCTGCTGGTTGACCGGGTGCGCTATATCTCTTCACCGTCCGATCACCTGATGCTGGCCCTGTTGATTGGCATCGGCCTGACCGGTCTTGGCATGAAGTATGTCGCGCATACCGACATCGTCGCGGTCAAGGCGTTTTTCCTCGGCCTGATGTACTTCGACTGGCAACCGATGCCGGCCGATTCGCTGCTCAATCTGCACCTGCTGATGGTCGCTTTGCTGATGATTATCTTCCCGTTCAGCAAATTGCTGCACGCACCGGGTGTTTTCTTTAGCCCGACCCGCAACCAGATCGATAATCCGCGCGAAAAGCGACACCTGCCGACGCGCGATTCGGCAGCTACCGAATCGGCTGGTTGAGGCAGAAGCAAGCATGGCCGAATTCGAAACTCCAGCGTTAAAACCCTATCCCGAGATCCCGCCGATCGAAATCGGCTCGATGGCGCATAGCAAGCCTTACTACGCCAAGGAAGATCACCAGCAAAAGCTCGGTTTCCCCGGCGAACTCATCGATAACTGGCAGCAGGTGGCCATCGACAAAATGGGCGAACTGGTCGATAACTCGAGGGCCCTGCGCGTATTTCTCGACAGCTGCGTCAAATGCGGCGCCTGCACCGATAAATGCCACTACTACCTCGGCACTTCGGACCCGAATAACATGCCGGTCGCGCGCCAGGACCTTTTTCGCTCGGTTTATCGCCGTTACTACACGCTGGCCGGCAAGTACTTCCCTGCCCTGGTCGGCGCGCGCGACCTGGATCAAAACGTGCTCGACGAGTGGTATAGCTACTTCCACCAGTGCTCGCAATGCCGCCGCTGCTCGGTTTATTGTCCTTACGGCATCGATACCGCCGAAATTTCGATGGCGGCGCGGGAAGTCATGGATACGGTCGGTGTCGGCCAGAAGTACTGCAACGAAATCATCGGCAAGGCGCAAACTATCGGCAACAACCTCGGCCTGCCCGAACCGGCATTGGCCAACACGCTCGAAGGTCTCGAGGAAGATATCGAAGACGAGACCGGGGTTAGCGTGCGCATGCCGCTCGATGAAAAGGGTGCCGATATCCTGCTGGTCACGCCATCGGCCGATTTTTTTGCGGAACCGCATGTCGACGGCCTGATCGGCTACGCCAAGGTTTTTCACCAGGCCGGTTTGAGCTGGACGCTGTCCAGTTACGCCAGCGAAGCCGCCAATTTCGGCATGTTCATCGGCTCCTACGACAACATGCAGAAGCTGGCGTTGCGCGTGCGCGAAGCGGCACTGGAACTGGGCGTCAAGCGCATCGTCTTCGGCGAATGCGGGCACGCCTGGCGCGTCGCCTACAGTTTCCTCAATACGCTCGCGGGCCCCTTCGATTTTCTCGACCCGAACTACCCGGTGCCGCAGCACGTCTGCGAAGTCACCTACGACCTGATCCAGCGCAACGCGCTCAGGCTCGACCCGTCAGCCAACGACGACATGGTGCTGACCTTTCACGATTCCTGCAACGTCTCGCGCGGCTCGCGCATGGGCGATTTCGAAGGCGGTCAGTTCGTGATCCCGCGCGCGGTGATAAAGGCGAGCTGCAACCATTATTACGACATGCCCAGCGACACCATCAAGGAAGCGACTTTTTGTTGTGGCGGCGGCGGCGGATTATTGACCGACGACCTGGTCGAGCTGCGCGTCAAGGGATCCCTGCCGCGGATGGAAGCGCTCAAGCAGGTGGTGGACGATCACGGTGTGACTCACCTGGCGGCGATCTGCGCGATCTGCAAAAGCCAGTTCAGCAAGATCCTGCCCTACTACGGTTTCGAGATGGACCAGGTCGTCAGCGTGCATCAGCTGGTGAGCAACGCGATCGTGCTGGGCACCGAACAATAGACCTAAGGAGTCTCTGCGAAATGCAGAGATTCCTGCGGCACAGGGATGTGCCGCCATTATTCAATCGCGTAAGCAATTGAATAATGCAGAAAAACGAAAAATCGCATTTTACGTTTTTCGTGCTCTGCTAAGTCAGGATGACTTATACCGAGCTTCATTAGAGATGAATTAAGACGGAGATAAAGATGGCAGCGTCAGAAGAGGAAGTGAACAAGAAACTCACCTTCAGGATATACGAGGACGGTGTGCATCGCTGGCGTTCACTGGGCGAGAATATTTTCAACGAAGATACGTCGTATAAATGCCCGACCTACGTGCACCGCACCCCACCCTGCCAGGGCAGTTGTCCGTCCGGCGAAGACATTCGTGGCTGGCTCAACATCGTGCGTGGTATCGAACTGCCGCCCGAGGGGGTCAGCATGGAAGAATATGCCTTCAGGCGTTCGACCGATGCCAACCCGTTTCCATCGATGATGGGACGCGTCTGCCCGGCTCCCTGCGAACAGGGCTGCAATCGCAACAACGTCGACGATTTCGTCGGCATCAACGCGGTCGAGCAATACATCGGTGATTCAGCCAAGCGCGAAGGCTACAAGTTCGGCGACCTGCCGCAGATGAGCCAACACAAGGTCGCCATTATCGGTGGCGGTCCGGCCGGTCTCGCGGCAGCTTATCAACTACGGCGCAAGGGCATCGCCAGCACGATTTTCGACGAACACGACGACCTCGGCGGCATGTTTCGCTACGGTATCCCCGGTTACCGCACCCCGCGCGAGTTCCTCGATCACGAAATCAACCGCATCCTGGAAATGGGGTATATCGATACCCGCATGGCGACTCGCGTCGGTAGTGACGTCAGTATCGAGGAACTTGAAAAAGAGTTTGACGCGGTATTGTGGGCTATCGGCTGCCAGTCCGGCCGCGGTCTGCCGCTGGAGCACGGCGATGCGCCCAACTGCATTTCCGGGGTCGCGTTTCTGGAGGCTTTCAACAAGGGCGCCTTGCAGGTTACCGCGGATCGCGTGGTCTGCGTCGGCGGTGGCGATACCTCGATCGACGTGGTCTCGGTGGCGCGTCGTCTCGGCAAGATCGACGAATTGCCCAAGGATCAGCTCACCGAATTTGTCGTCGGCGGTTTCACCGCCCACGATTCAGCCTACGCGGCTTCCCGCCAGGGTGCAGAGGTGACCTTGACATCGCTGTTCGAGCGCGCCGAAATGACCGCGACCGAGCACGAAGTCGAGGACGCCCTGCGCGAAGGCGTGAAAATTTATGACGGCGTAATGCCTATCGAAATCGTCGTCAACGACGAGGGCCGCGCCACCGCGTTGAAAATGGCCAAGTGCACCATCGAAAACGGTGCACCGACGATGGTCGAAGGTAGCGAGTTCGAGATCGAATGCGATCTGATCGTTTCCGCGATCGGCCAGGGCGGCGATCTCAGGGGCTTCGAGGAACTGGGAAACGAGCGCAACCTGATGAACTCCGACAAGTTTTTTCAGCATCCCGACAAACCAGGGCACTTTGTCGCCGGCGATATCATCAATCCGCATTTACTGACGACCGCGATCGGCCACGCATCGATTGCTGCCGACAGTATCGAGCGCTACCTTGGTGGCGCCGAGTTCAACAAGCGCCCGAAGGTCGACGTGCACCATTTCAACCTGCTCAACAAGCTAAAGGAGGTCGAACTCGAACCTTCCGAGTTTGAGCACGTCAGCACCTGGGGTACCAATGAAGCCGGGTTTGCCGTGCATAATTACGAAGACCGCGCCGCCAACGAGATTATTTCGTCGGAACGCCTGTACCTGTCGCATTTCAACTACGAGGCGCGTCGCCTGCGTGAATCCCACGGTCCCGACTCCGAGCACGTACTCGGCGACTTCGAGGAGCGCGTCAAGAGCCTGGATCAGGAGCAGGCGGTGGCAGAAGCGGGTCGCTGCATGAGTTGCGGCATGTGCTTCGAGTGCGACAACTGCGTCATTTACTGCCCGCAGGACGCCGTGTACCGGGTCAAGAAGGATGAAAAGACCATGGGTCGATATGTCGCCACCGACTACACCCGCTGTATCGGTTGCCACATCTGCGCCGATGTCTGCCCGACGGGTTACATCGATATGGCGCTGGGCGACCACTAGCAGTTGCGACGATGCGAGCCCTGACCCCGATACTGCGAGTGACGCTGCTTCTTTCGCTGTTGAGCCTGGCGCCGACAGCGATACTGAGCGCGGCGGATAAACCCACCTCGGGTTTCGGCGAGATCGCCATTCCGAGCCCGCAAAAACCGGCCAGCGCCGAGCAATGCGTCGAACCGGTGGCGCTGATGCGCCGCAACCATATGAAATTTCTGCAGCATCAACGTGATGAAACGGTCATCAACGGCGAGCGCGAAAGCCGTTACAGCCTGGTCGGCTGCATGAATTGCCACAATCCGGCGAGCGCATCCGGCGAAGTCGTTCGCTACGAAGATCCGCAGCACTTTTGCGCCGAATGCCACGCCTACACCAGCGTCAAGATCGACTGCTTCGAGTGCCACGCGGATCGCGGCCTGGTAGAGCAGCAGCAAAGTCTGCTCAGCCCGGCAACCACGGCCTGGGACGCACCCGGCGGCGGACTGACCGCGACCACGCTGACGCGCAGGTTAGAGGTTAACCAATGAAACCTCGCTCAGAAATCAATCCAGCAGAGCCATCGCGCCGTGGATTTCTCAAGGGCGCTGCCGCCGTTGCGACCACGCTGGTTGCGCCCGGCATATTTCTTTACAAAACCGGGCAAGCGGCTGCGCCCCTGAACAGCCAGGCACGCTGGGGCCTGCTCATCGATACCAACGCACTCAGCGAAGCCGACGTCGACGCCTGCGTGTCTGCCTGTCAGCGCGAACACGGATGGCAGGCACAAAGCGGTTCCGAAACCGACGCGCAATGGATACGCAAGGTAAAGCTGGAGGATCGCGAAACCGGTCACCGGATTTTTCTGCCGATGATGTGCCAGCACTGCGAAAGCCCGCCCTGTGTCGACGTCTGCCCCACCGGGGCATCGTTTAAACGCGCCGACGGTATTGTACTGGTCAACAAACATACCTGCATCGGCTGCCGTTACTGCATGATGGCCTGTCCTTACAAGGCGCGCTCGTTTATTCATGAAAACCTCAAGGACCAACTGCCGGTAGCTCCCCGCGGCAAGGGCACGGTCGAATCCTGCACCCTGTGCGTACACCGCATCGATCGTGACGGTGCGAACGCGGTGCCGGCCTGTGCTGAAGCGGTTAATCGCGCTGATGCCAAAGCCATTCTATTTGGCGATCTGAACGATCCACAAAGCGAGATTTCCTTGCGCCTGCGGGAGCTCGGTGGCACCCGCTTACGCTCCGATATGGGGCTAAACCCCGGCGTTCGCTATCAGGGCTTATGAAAATGCAGGCGCCGATACAATATGCAGAAGTCAAAACCAGCGGTTCCCGTTACTGGGGATTGCTGCTGGTGCTGGCGGTGATCGCGCTGATGGGTGTCGCCAGCGCCCACCACATGGACGTCGAGGGCCATCATATTAGCGGCATGACCAACCAGATCGTCTGGGGCCTGCCCCATGTGTTTGCGATATTTCTCATCGTCGCGGCTTCCGGCGCGCTCAATATCGCTTCGCTGGCCTCGGTTTTTGCCAAACAGGCCTACAAACCGCTGGCGCGTTTTTCAGCGATTCTGTCGATCGCCCTGCTGGTTGGCGGACTCGCCATTCTGCTACTCGATCTGGGACGTCCCGAGCGCCTTATCGTGGCGATGACGCATTACAACTTCAAGTCGATTTTTGCCTGGAACATTATTCTATACAGCGGTTTCGTGGTCATCGTCATGGCTTACCTGTGGCTAATGATGGAACGGCGCATGCAGCGTTGGAGTAAACCCGCAGGACTGCTCGCCTTCGTCTGGCGCCTGGCCCTGACCACCGGTACCGGTTCGATCTTCGGTTTCCTGGTGGCGCGTGAGTCCTACGACAGCGCCCTGCTGGCGCCGATGTTCATTATCATGTCCTTTGCCTTCGGGCTGGCAATACTGATTCTGCTGCTGATGTTGAGTTTTAGCCTCGACCGGCGCGAACTCGATATTTCGCACCTGCGACGATTGCGCAAATTATTGGGAATTTTTACCGCCAGCGTGTTTTACTTTGTGCTCGTATTTCACCTGACCAAGTTATATGGCGCCCAGAATCATGGCTTCGAGTCTTTCATCCTGATGGACGGTGGAATTTATACCTTTCTCTTCTGGTTTATCCAGATCGGCCTGGGCAACCTGCTGCCGCTGGCCCTGATCTATACGCCGCAGCTGCAAAATTCGCGCAAATCGCTGGTAAGCGCCTGCCTGCTGGTGATTGTCGGCGCCTTTGCGCAACTCTACATCATTATCGTCGGCGGCCAGGCCTATCCGCTGAATATCTTTCCGGGCTATATCGTCGAAAGTGGCTTTTACGATGGCGTTGTCAACGCCTACGCACCGAGCCCGTGGGAATTGATGCTCGGTTGCGGCGGGATCACGGCAGCGCTGTTGATCGCCCTGCTCGCCCTGCGCGTGTTGCCCATCATGCCCACAGCGTTAAGCGCCGAGGCGCAATAATTCATGGCGTCCCTGTTCCTGTCCGCGGCACACAAATCCTCGGGGAAAACCACGCTCAGCATTGGTTTGTGCGCTGCCCTGAAAAACCGCGGGCTGGTGGTACAACCGTTTAAGAAAGGCCCCGACTACATCGATCCGATCTGGCTTGGCATGGCCGCCGGCAAGCCCTGCTATAACCTCGATTTCTTTGTCGCCGGCCAACAGGAAACCATAGACGACTATTGCCACCGGAGTCGGGAAGCAGATATCTGCCTGATCGAAGGCAACAAGGGATTATACGACGGGCTCGATCTCGACGGCAGTAACAGCAATGCCGCGCTTGCCAAGTCGCTGCAAAGCCCGGTGATACTGGTCATTGACGTGCGCGGCACGATGCGTGGCATTGCGCCGCTGCTGATCGGATACCAGGTCTTCGATGAAGAAGTCAACATTGCCGGCGTGATCGCGAACATGAGCGGTGGCAAGCGGCACGAATCGAAACTGCGGGCAGCGGTCGAGGAATATACCGATATTCCGTTTCTCGGCGCCCTCGAAAATTCCGCCGCGCTCGGTCTGGACGAGCGCCATCTTGGCCTGATTCCAGGATATGAAGAACCCCATTCAAAACAGAAGATCGCGGCGATCGAAAGCGCCGTGTCCGCTTGTGTCGACCTCGACCAGTTGCTCGAAATATCGCGTCAGGCCGGCGCGGTCGAGCCCGCGGCCCTGCCGCTGCAGCAAAAAGCTGAATTCAAAGGTCTGCGTATCGGCATCGCCCGCGACCGCGCCTTCGGGTTTTACTACCCGGGCGACCTGGAAGCTTTCGAGCAGGCCGGAGCAAAACTGATTCCGATCGATACTACCCGTGATCGCAGGCTGCCCGCGTTGGACGGATTGTTCATAGGCGGCGGATTTCCCGAGCGCCATGCAGCCGAACTGGCGGCTAACGTCAGCCTGCGCGAATCGATCAGGACGGCAGTCGAGACCGGCTTGCCCACCTACGCCGAGTGCGGCGGGCTCATGTATTTGTCGCAAAGCCTGAGCTGGAATGGCGCAAAACACGCTATGGTCGGCGCGCTGCCGGCCAGCAGCAGCATGCACGAAAAACCGCAGGGCCGCGGCTACGTCAAACTGGCGGAAATCAGCGATCAACATCCCTGGATGTTACCCGGGCATGGCGCAAACACACTAAAGGCGCACGAATTTCACTATTCTTCGCTGGACGGTTTACCCGAAAACAGCAACTTCGCTTACCAGGTTCGCAGGGGCACTGGAATTCAGCAACAGCAGGATGGGCTGATTTACCGTAACCTGCTGGCATCCTACACCCATCAGCGCAACACTCAGTCAAACCCCTGGGTTAAACGTTTTCTCGGCTTCGTCAAGCGCAGCAAGCTCGCGCCCACGGCCGATATTGCCAATGCCCTGTAATTGGCTCGCAAATGGCACGAAGGCGGTGAAAAATCTTGAACTATATTAATAAAAACAGTTGGTTAGCTGATATTTTATCTAATTTACGAAAATACAGTTTATACCTGAACGAAATGGGCGGCGTTGCCATGCGCCTCGCCCCGGCGGGGCCGCACTTAAGTGCGCCCAAAATCGCTCCTCGCGATTTTGTCAGGAAAAATCTGGCGGCCAATCCTGAACGATCCCCCTTAATGCAATATACGGGCTAACGCGATGATCAGTGTAACGACTCCGGCTCTGGAACAAATTAAACTGTCCGCCACCCAGGGTGAGATGGGATCGACGCCATTGCGAATCGCGATCAAGGAACAGGACGACGGCAGTTTTCACTACGCCATGGGTTTCGACGAGCAGCGGCTGCCGGGAGATAGCTTCTTCAATTTCGACGGGGTCGACCTGGTCGTTGCAGAAACCAGCAAGGGCCTGGCCGAAGGCATGACGATCGACTATGTCGAGCTGGAACCGGGAAAATCCGAGTTTATCTTTTTAAATCCCAACGATCCGACCTACGTCGCCCCCAGCCAGTAAAAATTCCAGGCACAGGCTTCGCTTAAAACACTAAAGCGGTATACTGACGCGAATCAAAGAGCAGTGAAGCCGTCATGTTCAACCGATTTTCGCGTTATGCCTGAACTGGATCCCCAACTGGTACGCAAGACAAACCTGTTTAACGCCTGGTTTGTCCGGCTGGACAAGGAAAAACGCAACCTGCTGAAAAGCGGCAGATTCCGTCTACTGCTCCTGTCAATTGCGATCCTCTCCCTGCTGCTGCTTAACCTGCTGGGGGTGATCAATCCGCAAAACCCGGTATCGATCGGCCTGCAGCCGTATGTCGTCTGGATGCATGCGCTGGAGGTCGGACTGCTGCTGCTGCTGTTCTGGGAAATCTGGCGTGAATTGCTGCAGCCGCTGCTGCGCTTGTGCGACTGGGCCGACCTGATGCGCGGCGTCAATCTGGATGCCAGGGTTGAACTGCCGAACGATAGCGACTTCAGCGAGCTGGCGCGTGATATCAACATGCTCGGTAACATGATCAAAAACCTGTCGCGCGACACCGAAGTACAACTGCAAAAGCATACCGATCACATTACCCGCGAATCGAGGTCGCTGGCAATACTCTACGACGTCGCCTCGAGTATCAACGTTTCCCGCGACCTCAATGAACTATTCGACAGGTCGCTAAAATCCCTGTGCAATAATTTAAACGCCAGCGCCGGGATTATTCGCCAGTTCAAGGGCAAGAATAAAAAGGACGTGGTCGCATCAATCGGCGAGATCAATCACACCTTTCTTGCCAGCGCCGATCATTTCCTGTCGATTCAATACCCCTTCGATGAGATCAAACTCGACCGGATATACCGCATCGATCGCCTCGACTACGTGACCGTTTTTGGCGCCGATGACTCGGCGCACCAGGAACAACTGATGGTGTTGTCGATATTGCTGCAGTATCGTGAAAGCGTGCTCGGCGCGATCCACCTGTTTTTTCCCGACGACACGGCGCTCAAACTGGATAGCTATAGCAACCTGTTGATCAGCATTGGTCAACACCTGGGCAGCGCGGTGGAAAAGTTCCGCCTGCTCGAGGAAGAAAGCGAGCTGCTGGTTATGCAGGAACGCACGCGGATTTCACATGAATTACACGATTCACTGGCGCAAACCATCGCCAGCCTGCGTATCCAGATTCGAGTCATCGATGAAACCTTTCACTCTGACGATGAAAAAGCCATCTGGCATCAGATGGAACGCATCGAGTACACCATCGATCAGGCCAACACCCAGTTACGCGAGCTGATCGCGCATTTCCGCGTGCCGATGGACGAACAGGGACTGATTCCGTCGATCGAGGAAACTATCCGGCGTTGCCAGGAAGACGCCGGCATTCCGATATATTTTCAGAACGAATGGCCGGAACAGGATTTCTCTCCCGACGTCGAGTTAAACGTCCTGCGCATCGTGCAGGAATGCCTGGCCAATATCCGCAAGCACAGTCAGGCCGAGGTTGTGCGGGTGCTGCTAATATGCCGCGATGGCTACAATATTCTGATCATCGAAGATGACGGGATCGGCTTCGATGAATCGACCGTCGTTTCCGAGGGTGGACGCCACCTGGGCCTGAATATCTTACGTGACCGCGCATCCGAGATCGGTGCCGAGATCGACGTCGAAAGCGAACCCGGAGACGGTACCCGGATTCACCTCCAGTTCAAGGCTGAATCGGCCCGGGAACTGCTGGAATCGACAGGCTAAAACGGTGGCAAAACGAATTTCGCTGTCACGCGCGGCACGCCTGGTCGGGGTCAAGCGCGGCACGCTGCAACAGCAGATCAGGGCTGGAGAACTAAAAACCTTCGAAGGGGAAATTGTGCTCGCCGACCTGCTGCATGCCTACCCCAATGCGCAAATCGAGGATTCGAGCATGCTCGAAAGGGTCGCGCAGATAATCGAACAGGCCACTTTTATCAATCCGGATAGCAGCGTACGCAAACCGGATAACGTCGCCCTGACATCGCGTATCATGTCACTCAGCGAAGATCTGTCACGCCAGAAACGCCTGGTTGGACGTTACCAGGAATTTACCGGGCAATTGACTGAAAAAGTTGAAAAGCTGACCGCAGAGCCCGCTGCGCTGCGACAATTGCAGGCCTGGCTCGAACAGGCCGTAAGCAACATGACCGTCGACGATGATACAATCGACCAACCGTTTGTAAACGAGACCTTTTTGCGCGTTATGTCGGCCCAGGCAACCGTTATTCCCAGTAATCACGAATTCTTCATCGAGGGCGCCGAGTCGATTCTCGAAGCCGGCCTGCGCGGCGGACTGGCGCTGAACTACGGCTGTAGCAATGGCAATTGCGGTCTGTGCAAGCTGCGCGTGGTGTCCGGCGATACGCGCAAGATTAAACACCATGACTATAGCCTTACCGAAGCCGAAAAAGGGCTAGGTTACATCCTCGGCTGCTGCAACACGGCGATGTCCGACGTCGTGCTGGAGGCGGATGAAGCCCGCGACAGCGGCGATATCCCAAGGCAGAGCATCCCAATCCGGATCAGGAAAATCGATCACCCCAATCCCGAGGTCATGATCGTCAGCACGCGCACACCGCGCACCAGCCGCCTGCGCTTCCTCGCAGGCCAGGGCGCTACCCTGTCCATCGATAATGTCGGCTCCGCTTTCTATCCGATCGCGAGCTGCCCCTGCGACGATATGAACCTGCAGTTTCACATCGCCCTCGATAAACAGGATCCGGTCGCCTGTTATCTCGATGAAACCGCCAAGGCGAACGACCTGTTAACCCTGGAAGGCCCGGTTGGCTCGTTCGTTCTCAATGAAAACTCCGCGAACCCGCTGGTATTCATTGCCCAGGGCATCGGCTTCGCTTCGATCAAGGGCTTGATCGAACATGCAATGGCGCTCGACGTCGCCGAAAAAATCTACTTGTTCTGGATCGCCGACAGTGACCAAACACATTATCTCAACAATCTTTGCCGGGCCTGGAACGACGCGCTCGACAACTTCGAATATGTCGCGCTGACAACTGCCGACGGCGAACATCCGGGGGATGCTATCATGCAACGGCTGAGCCCCGGCAAGCCGTGCCGATTTCGATTATTACCTGTGCAGTGACGAAAAGCTCCACGCCGAGGTTGAACAGTTTGTGGAAAGTCGGGAGATTCCGACAGACCAGTTTTTGTATGAAAAAATTTAGATTCAAAGGATTACGACCATGAGTTTAAAAGTTTTGTTAGTCGACGATCACATGCTGTTCCGCGAAGGCCTGATCAGCCTGTTGCAGCGGCGTAATATCGAGGTGCTGGCGGCGGTCGGCGACGGTAACGAAGGCATCAAGCTGGCCCAGGAACTAAAACCCGATATTATCCTGCTCGACAAGCGCATGCCGATCGTCGACGGCATCAGCGTGCTGAAACATTTAAAGAAACTGGGTTTGACGATGCCCATCGTCATGCTGACGACCAGCTCGAACGAACAGGATCTGCTCGATGCATTGAAAGCCGGTGCCAGCGGTTACCTGCTCAAGGATATGGAACCCGACGGCCTGGTTTCCGCGCTGCGGGATATCAATGTCGGCAAGACCGTGGTAGCGCCACCGCTGACTTCGGTACTGGTGCGTTTCGTCAAGGGTGACATGACCGTTTCGCAGAGCAAGGGCCCCTTCAGCGAACTCACCCCGCGTGAAAGCGAAATCCTGGAATTGATGGCCGAGGGTCAGGGCAACAAACTGATTGCACGCAATCTCGGGATTTCGGACGGCACGGTCAAGCTGCATGTCAAGGCCGTGTTGCGCAAGCTCAAAGTGCATTCGCGCGTCGAGGCCGCCGTCATGTACATCGAACACAATTATCGCGCCGCCGAGCCGCTGGACGATTAAATTTTGGGACATCTCCACAGGGACTTGCAAACTGAAATCCGCCGAAACCAACTCTTTTCGAGATAGATCACCTATTTGCGCAGGATTCGTGTATCATTACCGCTTCGGTACCTATCGGTCTGTACCGCCATTCATACGGAAATCCCTCGCGATTCCCTGCTTATTTAACACACGTAAATCTACCCTGACCGCTCTCTCACACCAGTTGTGCATTGCGGGTCGATTTCTGGAGAATTTCAATACATGTCATTTGAATCCCTTGGCCTCAGGGCCGAGTTAATCCGTGCCGTATCCGATAAAGGATACAGCTCACCTACGCCGATACAAAGGCAGGCAATCCCGTTGATCCTGGAGGGCCGGGACCTGATGGGCAGCGCCCAGACCGGAACCGGTAAAACCGCCGGTTTCACCCTGCCGATACTGCAGAAGCTTTGCGCCTCCCAGCAACAGGGACAGGGTCGTCGCCCGATTCGCGCGCTTATCATAACCCCGACCCGCGAACTCGCGGCCCAGGTTACCCAGAGCATCGAGGACTATGGCAAATGGCTGCCACTGAGGTCGACCGTGGTTTTCGGGGGGGTCAGCATCAACCCGCAAAAGCAGAAACTCATTCGCGGTGTCGACATTCTTGTCGCCACCCCGGGGCGTCTGCTGGACCACGTAGGTCAACGCTCGGTGGACCTTTCAAAAGTCGAACTGCTGGTGCTGGACGAGGCCGATCGCATGCTGGATATGGGCTTCATTCACGATATCCGTAAACTGCTGGCGCTAGTGCCAAAGCAAAAACAGACTCTGCTGTTTTCCGCCACCTTTTCCGACGAAATCAAAAAACTCGCAAACGGGCTGCTGAAGTCGCCCGCAATGATTGAAGTCGCTCGACGCAACACAACGGTCGAAATCATCGACCAAATCGTGCATCCGGTCGATAAGGGCCGCAAGCGCGAATTATTATCTTTCCTGATCGGTTCCAATAATTGGCAGCAGGTGCTGGTATTCGGCCGCACCAAGCACGGCGCCAATCGACTGACCAAGCAGCTGATTACCGACGGCATCAATGCCGCCGCGATTCACGGCAATAAAAGCCAGGGCGCGCGCACCCAGGCGCTGGCTGATTTTAAAATGGGCAAGGTGCAGGTGCTCGTCGCCACCGATATTGCCGCACGCGGTCTCGATATCGAGCAACTGCCCCATGTGGTCAATTTCGAACTGCCGAATATTGCCGAAGATTACGTCCACCGCATCGGCCGTACCGGGCGCGCTGGTCGTGAGGGCCAGGCCATCTCGCTGGTCTGCGGCGAAGAACTGAAACAGTTAAAAGACATCGAGCGACTGATCAATCGTAAGATACCGCAACAGATCGTCGCCGGTTACGCCTCGACTGAAGCGATAAAAGGCGATGCCCGCGAACCCGCGAAGCTGGGACAAAAGCATCGTCGTCATCGTCGTGGTAACTCTAATCAACACCCAGCTGCAAGAGCGAAATAATACAGGTGAATAACGTGTCTGATGAATCCGAAAAAACCCTCGAACGACATTTCGACGTTATCAGTATCGAGAAAATCGAGCCTCCGGCGGGAATTTCCGGCGATAACTGGTACCAGTACACCATCGGTGAAGGTGATTCCGCGATTACGGGAAAAAGATCGGGAAGCCTGAAATCGGTCAGGCTGCACGCCGAGGAGTTCGCAGCAAATTTGAACGAGCGATCAGCGCTGGGTTACTCCGCCTACGCCGCCCGCAGAACCCAGAAAAAAGCCCCGGAGCCAGTCGTGGACAAAAAATCCAGCGCGTAGATGATTAGCACCCAGATCAGGCATAGAGACGCATCAACGAGGAGCAAGACCGCATGAGTACGTTTGAGGAAATCAAGATTCTGGGTATCGATGAGCAACGGCCTCCCAGGATACGCAAGGAAGCCTACATCGATTTATTTTTCAAACTTTCGCGCAAGGCGCCGCTCGACTGGTGCGAAGACTTTAATGCGCTCGGCCGACAGATTGACCCAGCAGCGAAAATCGACAAGAACTCGGGGGAATGCATTGACACCTACACCAACGACATGGACAACATCCAGTCACATTTGAACGATATCAAACAAACCATCGTCGATTGTAACGAGCAGTACCAGGAAAAAATCAGGCAGCGGGAACTGGCCCAGGCGGCGAGCAATGCCGAACTCATAGGACAGGATGGTGCGCAACATAAACTGAACGAGATAATTTCCGCGCTCAGATTCTAGCCTCGAATCCGCGACAGTCCTGCAATTTGAATCTTCGTCGCTGCTCGAAAGTCTCTCGGCCTTGCGGCTAGTTGTCCACGAAAGCCCTGACTAGTTTCAGGCCATGCCCGGATTGCCCGCAACATTCTTCAGCTTCGGCGTATTCAGTTTGCTGATACGCGCGGTATCCTCGCGCCGCAGATAGTCGGCCACCACATCCCAGATCGGCGCGCCCGCCGATTGTGAACCCACCGTCGCCCAGCCGGCAACCTTGTAACTCCTGGAGGCAGCGATCGGCGTACCGTCATCCAGTTGCATGTCCGAGATGCGCGCACCGGCATCCGCCTGCGGGTCGATACTGTAATCGAGCCCGCCCAGGCGCACCATGTCCCCGCCCTGCTGATAGTAGGGATCCTTGTTGAACAGGTTATCGGCCACGTCTTCGAGAATCAGCTTGATATTTTCCCCGGTCATTTCGCGCACATAGGTTTCGGGATAGGTGATACAGGTTTGATCCATGACGTGCTCCATCGTGATCGCCTGCCCCGGCAATACCGTGGTGCCCCAGCGAAAGCCAGGCGACAGCGATACCTGGGCATCGCCCTCGACGCGCAGCGCGTCGCAGATCACCTGGTCAAAGGTGCCGTTAAAGTTACCGCGGCGGAACAAGACGTCTTCAGCGACTGCAAGCTCTTCCTGCAGCTTGCCGAGATGCGGCTTGCGTACCTGCTCGATATAGGCGCTCATTTCCGCATCCGCCGGCAACAGGTTGGAAAAAACCGGTAACAACCGATAGCGAAATTCGCGCAGCTTCTTGCCCTTGTAATCCATGTCCATCACGCCCAGGAACTTGCCGTTCGAGCCAGCATTGGTGACCAGCGTCTTGCCGCCCGGATTCGACACCGGGATCGCACCGGGTACGCCATCGTGGGTGTGGCCGCCGAAGATCGCATCGATACCGCTCACCCTCGAAGCCATTTTCAGATCGACATCCATACCGTTATGCGATAACACGATCAGGCCATCCGGTTTTTCCTCGTCACGCGCCTGGTCGACGATTTCCTGCATATCGTCCTCGTTGATACCGAAGGTCCAGTCCGGAATGAAGCGTTGTGGATTAGCGATCGGCGTGTAGGGAAAAGACTGACCAACGACGGCAATACGCAAATCGCCCATTTCGCGAATGCTGTAAGGTTTGAATACATGCCCGCTGTCTTCGTTGAAATCACCCAGGTCGGCAAGTTCATAATCGAACAGCGCATCCTCCTTGACCTTGCAATTCTGGCTGACGAACTCGCCTGCAAAAACCCCGGCATTGTCGAGAATCTCGGCTGCCAGGTAGGTGAACTCCCAGTGCCCGGTCATGACGTCGACGCCGAGCAGGTTGCAGGCTTCGACCATGTCGCGCCCGCGGGTCCAGTAGGCGGTGCCCGAGCCTTGCCAGGTATCACCACCATCGAGCAACAGCGAGCGCCCCTGGGCGTACTCAGCACGCAGTTTCCTGACCAGGGTCGACAGGTGGGCGAAGCCGCCGACCTTGCCGAACATGCGCGCGGCCTCCTCGAAATTCAGGTAGGTATAGGCGTGCTCCTCGATACCACCGCCGGGGATGCCGAAGTGTTGCAACAGGTTGCTACCAACCAGGTGCGGCGCCTTGCCGAAAGCGGCGCCTATCCCCAGGTTGACGTTGGGTTCGCGGAAGTAAATCGGGTTCAACTGCGCATGACAGTCGGTGAAGTGCAGTATGCGCGCATTGCCAAAAGCCGGCATGTCGTAGATTTTCGCGTCACCGTCGGCCGCCGTATAGCCGGCAGCGGGAAAGATACCGGCCGCGCCGGCCAGTCCCATTAATCTAATAAACTCTCTTCGATTCAGATTCATTACAGCCCCCTCAGGCAAACATGTCAGCCAGTTCTTTTAAGTTATCAACAATCAGGTCCGGACTGGATTCGCTTATACTGATGCCATGGTTATATCCGTAAGGTACACAGACAATCGAAAATCCCGCGGCACGCGCTGCGCTGACATCGTTGCTCGAGTCACCCACCATCAGGCATTCGGCGTAATCCAGTCCAAAGTGATCCGCCGCGTAGTGTAACGGCATCGGATCGGGTTTCTTCCTGGCGGTGGTATTCCCGGCAACCACCAGTTCAAAATAGGACGCCAGCCCCATCGCCGCGATCAATTCCGAGGTAAAGGGCTCCGGCTTGTTGGTAACGCAGGCCAGGTGCAAATCCAGCCCCGCAAGTCGCTGCAGGGCCTCGCTGACACCGGGATATAGATTACTGCGCCCGCTTATATTATCGGCGTAGAGCCGATTGAAAATCCCGAGCCCGCTATGAAAAACCTCTTCCTCAGGCTCGCCATCCATCTCGCCGCTAATAAAGCGTTTGACGAAACGCTCGACCCCATTGCCAACCCAGGCGCGCGCCGAGTCCAGATGCCGCTGCGGCAAATCGAGCTGGCGCAGCATTTCGTTGCCGCACCAGGCCAGGTCCGGCACGCTGTCGACCAGGGTGCCATCGAGATCGAACAGGATTAGCCTGATTTTATCGACAGCTACAGAATTGCCCGACTCGAGACTATCGGGTTGACTGTCGCTACAGCGAGTTAACATCGGCTAGCGCCTGAGCGGCATTGCGGCACCTACTGGGCAGCCAGGTAAGCCGCGAGATTGGCGACATCGGCGTCGTTCAGACTTGCCGCCATTGGCATCATGATGGGGTTGTTGCGTTCGCCGGAACGGAATTTGTTCAGTTCGGCAGCGATAAAATCGGCTGGTTTACCGCCAAGTGCGGGATAGGTCGGGGCGATCGGCGCCTTGCCCGCGGCGCCATGACAGCCCACGCAGCCCTTGGCCATGTATGTATTCGCGCCAGCACCGGCGTCACCCGCCTGCAGCGGAGTGTTGATCAGGCCGCTCAGGGCCAGGATGGCGATAATTGCGGAAATTCTCATGATAACCTCGTATCAGTTTTTGTTAGTTCGAAAACGCAAAGCTTAAACCATGCAAAATTAACAAAACATGAATATCAATGTAATAACCCTATAGCTATATATATTATTACTTTTTCCTACTATGACGTGAGTGCGGAAAATACCCGGGGCAGTCGCTCTGGCAGACGTTCGATATTATCGACGATGGAATAGTTGTTGGCGCCGAAGATGCGCGACACGTAGCTATCGGCGTTCGGATCCAGCGTCAGGCAGTAGGTATGAATGCCGCTCACGGCGAGTTCCTCGACCGCGTGCCGGGTATCCTGGCGCAGGTACTGCGGGTCGCGCTCGTCGATATCGGCCGGTTCGCCGTCGGTAATCAGCAACACCAGGCGATTGCGACTGCTCTGCTGTCCCAGATGATAGCCGGCGTGACGCAGGGCCGCACCCATGCGTGTCGACAGGCCGCCGCTCATGCCGGCCAGCCTGGCCTTACTGTCGTCGCTGTAGCTTTCTTCAAAATCCTTGAATCGGTAATACTGCACGTCATGACGTCCATCCGAGGCAAATCCGTGCACGGCGTAGTTGTCGCCGATCGAATCCACGGCCCAGGACAATAATCCGCTGGCTTCGCGCGTCAGGTCGAGGATGCTGGGTTGCTCCAGGTAACCCTCGTCATCTTCTTTCAGGTCACCGATACGGTCGTTGGTCGAGGCCGACAGGTCCATCAACAGGATCATCGACAAATCGCGCAGGTGTCGCGTAATACGGATATTGACTCGCGGGTCCGGCATGATGCCACGCCGGATATCGATCATCGCACGCACCGCGGCGTCGATGTCCAGCTCGTCACCGTCCTCGAAACCGCGTTTGCGCACGATGCCCTGCGGTTGCAGCGCGTCTATCAGGTACTTGATGCGACTGGCGATTGGTTTGTGCTTTTCCAGGATCTTGTCCATAACCTCGGGATCAGCTTTCTTCTGCCGCCGCTCGATAACGCTGGTCCACTGCGGGCGCGCCAACTGCACCTGGTAATCCCACTCGTCGTAATGAAACGGCTCGGACACGGGCTCGACGCCTTCCGATTCGTTGTAGCTGACGCCATTGTCCTCGTAGGGAAACAACTCGGTCGGTAGCACCCAGACTTCCTGCGGGCTGCCATCCTCGAGTTCGGAGTCGATTTCATTGACCATCTGCATGAGATTGACATACTTGCGCTGCGTCGGCTGCCGCCAGGGCAGCTGCTCGAACTCCCCGGCACCGAGGCCGCTTGCGTCGAATGCCCAGAAATATCGATTATCGTCGCGATATGGCACCGCTGAATCCTGCAACAGGCGCAGCGCCGGTAGCTGTTCAGACGCGCTGACACGGTCGAAAAATTCGAGGCCGAATTTTCGCAACAACGGTCGATCGATCGCGTTTGCCCGCAGCAACTCGCGGTAACGGCCGACGATATCGTTAATCCAGGTTTCAGCATCGCTGTATTCAGGGTCCAGCAACGCGCGCTTCAGACGCAGCATGATAGCGCAGACCGGATGAAGTTCCGCCGAGGCGATTTCGAGGGCGTGTTCGAAAAATCGCAGCCACAGCCGCCGTAGTCCCGGAAACTGCCGGTAGGCGAGAAACTCGACCCGCGCATCCTCGAAGATTTCAACCATTAAACGCTGCGCCGGGCTAAGTTCGTCGCCAACCATCGTTGCGTCTGTATAAACGATATGCGCGGCCGCATGCGCCGCCGCCGCGCGGTAGACATCGATGCCGTCGATGCCGTCATAGCGATCGAAAGCGTCGGGCAGGTGAACCAGGTAGTCTTCGATATAGGGCCGGCTACCCTGGCGGGTTTCGAAATCGTCCGCGGTCGGGCGCATGAAAAACGCCCGCGCCCACAGCGCACGCAGGTAAAAATTCAGCTTGCGGTGGTTATCGACGAACAAGGTACCCCTACGCTCGCGCTGCAGGACCGACTTCGAGGTTTCGGTAGCGACACCGAAGTAAGCAGCCTGGCCTGCGAAATCGCGTTGATAGGCCTGTGCACCCCAGGTCGCCCAGCGCCGCAGGCCGCCCAGCGTCAGTTTGGACAACAGTTCGCTTAAGGATTCCATCATCGGGCGCAGGCCGCGTGGCGCCTTGCCTGCGAGCTGGTGCAATAACTTGAGGTAACCGCGCAGCAGGTCGGCATCGCCAAGCCGTGTTGCCGCCAGCGGCAAATTGGCGAGAATCAGCGTGATTACCGCGCCTGAAGTCAGCGACGCAAGCTTCATAATGGCCTCGATCGTATCCGGCACGATATCCTCGCCGACCTCCTTCGCTACCACCGGCATTTCCTGCACGTAGGTCAACACCAGGTCCTGGCCCTTGCCCAGCGTGCACATGGCCTTGATGCCGACCAGATAATTCTCCAGTCCCTGCGGCGACATAATGCGTTGCGCCTCGAGCCAGGACGCCTCGACCGCTTCGAGGTTACCGAGATCCTCGGGGTCGATGCACTGCAGGTATTCGGCGAGCTCGGGATGCATGACTAACAATCGTCATGCCCGCGTAAGCGGGAATCTTGCCATCGTTGGGAGATTCCCGCTTGCACGGAAATGACGCGAGGTTCTCATCAGAAGTAGGTATCGACGGCGGCGTAGAGCGTATCGCGCATATCGGGATCATCGGTAAGCGGAGTTACCAGCGCCATGCGGCACGCGGCCGCGGCGTCGACACCCTGCACCATCAGCTGCGCGGCGTAAATCAGCAAACGCGTGGACATACCCTCGTCGAGCCCATGCCCCTTGAGATTGCGCGAACTGGTACCGACCTGCACCAGCTTTTTCGCCGTTGCCTGATCGATACCACCCTCGTGGGCGACGATATCGGCCTCGGTATCGGCCTGCGGATAGTCGAAGTCGATACCGCCGAAACGCTGCTTGGTCGATTGTTTCAAATCCTTCATCAGTGACTGGTAACCCGGGTTGTATGAAATCACCAGCTGAAAATCGTCGTGCGCCTTCACCATCTCAGCCTTTTTTTCGAGCGGCAATTCTCGTCGGTGATCGGTCAAAGGGTGGATCACCACGGTCGTGTCCTGGCGCGCCTCGACGATTTCGTCGAGGTAGCAAATGGCGCCGATGCGCGCGGCTAGCGTCAGCGGACCGTCCTGCCAGCGCGTGCCGTTGATATCGAGTAAATGCCGTCCAACCAGGTCGGAAGCGGTCATGTCCTCGGTACAGGCGACACTGATCAGCGGCTTTTGCAACTTCCACGCCATGTACTCGACGAAACGCGACTTGCCGCAGCCGGTAGGGCCTTTAAGCATCACCGGCATACGGACCCTGTAAGCCGCCTCGTAATTCCCGACCTCGTCCGCGACCGCACGATAGTATGGTTCCTCGGCTACCCGATACTGCTCACGGTCGGTTTCGACAATTCGCATCTGACTTGCAGCTTCGTCCATGAGACCGGCCTATACCGGGTTGCCGCGGTAAATGACCATCGACGCACCGGCCGACTGCGCGAAGTTATCGAAACCGAGCAGGCGCACGTGATTGTTGGGATGCGCGTTATGGCAGGCGACGCACTCGTTGATGATGGTATCGACATCATCCTCGCCGAACATCGGCAATTTCCACATGTACCAGTAATTGTCGGCCGCATTTTCCGGCTCGGTATGTTCGATGCCGGGATTCCAGCCCTGCGCGACGATGTACTGGACCTGCCGACGAATTTGCTCCGCGGTCATTTCCGGCAGGTAGGAAAAGGTTTCGAATTTCCGGCTGGCCGGATCTGCCAGGCTCGATTGATAGTCTTGAATATCACTCATGGTCTTATCCTCTTATCGATGGGCAACGTCGAGCTTGTCGACGGTATCGAATTCAAACTTGATTTCTTTCCAGGTTTCCATCGCCGCTTTGAGTTCCGGACTGGACTTGGCCGCATTGGTGAGTATGTCCTTGCCTTCCTTCTCGATCTCACGGCCCTCGTTACGCGCCTGTACACAGGCTTCGAGCGCAACCCGGTTGGCGGCGGCGCCGGCGGCGTTGCCCCAGGGGTGACCGAGCGTACCGCCACCGAACTGCAGCACCGAATCGTCACCGAAAATGCTGACCAGCGCCGGCATGTGCCAGACGTGAATACCGCCCGAGGCGACCGGGAAGATACCAGGCATGGAACCCCAATCCTGATCGAAGAATATACCGCGGCTGCGGTCTTCCTTGATGTACTTGTCGCGCATGATGTCTATCCAGCCCAGCGTCGCCTCGCGGTCGCCCTCGAGCTTGCCGACGACGGTGCCGGAGTGCAGATGGTCACCGCCGGACAGGCGCAGTGCCTTGGCCAGCACGCGGAAATGAATGCCGTGAGTCGGGTTGCGGTCGAGTACCGCGTGCATCGCGCGGTGGATATGCAGCAGCATACCGTTTTCCTGGCACCACTGCGCGAGACCGGTATTGGCGCAAAAACCACCGGTCAGGTAGTCGTGCATGATGATCGGCGCACCCAGCTCCCTGGCGTACTCGGCGCGCTTGTACATTTCCTCGGGCGTTGGCGCGGTCACGTTGAGGTAATGCCCCTTGCGCTCGCCGGTTTCCGCCTCGGCCTTGTGAATCGCTTCCATGACGAAGTCGAAGCGGTGGTTCCAGCGCATGAACGGCTGCGAGTTGACGTTTTCGTCGTCCTTGGTGAAGTCGAGGCCGCCGCGCAGACATTCGTAAACCGCGCGCCCGTAGTTTTTCGCCGACAGGCCGAGCTTGGGCTTGATCGTACAGCCCAGCAGCGGACGGCCGTACTTGTTCATCTTGTCGCGCTCGACCTGGATACCGTTGGGTGGTCCGTTACAGGTCATGACGTAGGCGATCGGAAATCGTATGTCCTCGAGACGCAAGCCGCGCACCGCCTTGAAGCCAAACACGTTACCGACCAGCGAGGTGAACACGTTGACCACCGAGCCTTCCTCGAACAGGTCGATCGGATAGGCAATTAGCGCGTAGAAACAACTGTCGTCGCCAGGCACGTCCTCGATCGAATAGGCGCGGCCCTTGTAATGATCGAGATCGGTCAGCAGATCGGTCCAGACCGTGGTCCAGGTGCCGGTGGATGATTCCGCTGCGACCGCAGCTGCGGCTTCCTCTCGCGGCACGCCAGGTTGCGGCGTGATCTTGAAACAGGCCAGGATATCGGTGTCCTTCGGCGCGTAATCAGGCATCCAGTAGGTTTCGCGGTAATCTTTTACGCCCGCGTCGTAGGTCTTATTGGTACTCATGATTCGTACTCCAGATTATGAATTCAGGCAGCCGATTTACCGGCAACTTTGGGATCGAGCTCGCCGCCAGCGTACTTACGGGCCATGCCGGCAACACTGATCGGTTTAAGCTTCGAGGCGTTGCCGGCGGTTTCGAACTGCTCGAAACGATCGCGGCAGAGGTCTTCCATCGCCTTCAGGGCCGGCGTCAGGAACTTGCGCGGATCGAACTGGCTCTTGTCCTGCTCGGCGATACGGCGGAATTCACCGGTCATCGCCAGTCGACAATCGGTGTCGATATTGACCTTGCGCACGCCGTGTTTGATACCGCGCACGATTTCCTCGACCGGCACACCGTAGGTTTGCGGCATTTCACCGCCAAACTGGTTGAAAATATCCTGCAACTCCTGCGGCACCGACGACGATCCATGCATGACCAGGTGCACCTCGGGCAGCTTCTGATTGATCTCCCTGACCACGTTCATCGCCAGGATCTCGCCATCGGGCTTACGGCTAAATTTGTAGGCGCCGTGGGAGGTACCCATTGCGATGGCCAGCGCGTCAACTTTGGTACGGGTCACGAAATCGACCGCCTGGTCGGGATCGGTCAGCAGCTGATCCATGCTCAGGCTGCCTTCGAATCCGTGGCCGTCTTCCTTTTCGCCCTCGCCGGTTTCGAGCGAACCCAGGCAGCCGAGTTCACCCTCGACCGAAACCCCGATGTCATGCGCGATACGCGTCACTTCGGCAGTGATCTCGACGTTATAATCGTAGCTCGCCGGCGTCCTGGCATCGGCTTCGAGCGAACCGTCCATCATCACCGAGGTAAAACTGGCCTGCATCGCCGACACGCAGGTGGCGCGATCGTTGCCATGGTCCTGGTGCAGGCAGATCGGAATCTGCGGATACATTTCTTCCGCGGCCTCGACCATCTTGCGGAGCATGGTATCGCCGGCGTAAGCGCGCGCGCCGCGACTAGCCTGCAAGATTACAGGTGCGTCGACTGCGCTTGCTGCATTCATGATCGCAAGCACCTGTTCCATATTGTTGATATTGAACGCCGGCACGCCATAACCCTTTTCGGCGGCGTGATCGAGTAACTGTCTTAGCGTGATTCTTGCCATATTAAATTCTCTCCAAATTAAATCTGTAACAATCGGCGCACTTCGTCGTGTACGGCCTGCGCGGTGATACCGAAATGCTGGTACAAATCTTCCGCCGGGGCCGAGGCGCCAAATCCGTTCATGCCAATAATCGAGCTGCGTTTACCGAGCCAGCGATCCCAGCCCATGGGCGACGCGGCTTCGAGCGCAACCCGGCATTCACCGCCGAGCACAAGTTGCTGATACTCCGGTGCCTGCTGTTCGAACAATTCCCAGCAGGGCATGGATACGACTGCGACTTCGACGCCGAAACGCGCCAGCATGTCCGCGGCTTCGAGCGCAATCTGAACTTCCGATCCGGTCGCCAGCAAGGTCGCCTTGCGCCTGCCCCGCGGCTCGCGCAACAGGTAGGCGCCGCGCGCGCTCAGGTTTTCCGCTCGATGTTTACGCCGCAGCGTCGGCAGTCCCTGCCGCGACAGGCACATGACCGAGGGCGTATCGGTCGCCGTCAGCGCACAGGCCCAGGATTCCACGACCTCGACCGCATCGGCGGGTCGAAACACCATCAGGTTCGGCATCGCACGCAAGGACGCAATCTGCTCCACCGGCTGGTGGGTGGGACCATCTTCGCCGAGCCCAATCGAATCGTGGCTCATGACGTGCACAACGCGCTGCTTCATCAGCGCACCGAGACGGATCGCCGGACGGCTGTAATCGGCAAAGGCGAGGAACGTGCCGCTGAGCGGGATATAGCCACCATGCAGGGCGATGCCGTTCATGGCCGCGGCCATGCCGTGCTCGCGCACGCCGTAGTGGATATAGTTACCACCGAAATCGTCGCGCGTGAGCGATTGCGCATTGCCTGGCCTGGTGCCGTTGGAACCGCTTAAATCGGCCGAGCCGGAGAGCAGCCACGGCACCGCATCCATCAGGGACTCGAGCACCTGCTGCGAAGACTGGCGGGTCGCCAATTTGGGTTGCTCGGCGCTAAAGCGCTGTTTCAATTGTTCGATGCAGTTTTCAAATTCCTGACCTAACGAGCCGTCCTGCATGGCGTCGAAACGATTGCGACGATCCGCCGGCATGGCATCGACCCGGGCCTGCCATTGCCGTCTCGCGGCGGCGCCGCGTTGGCCACAGGCGCGCCAGTCGGTCAACAGATCCTGCGGCACTGCAAACGGTGGGTCAGTCCAATTCAGGGCCTCGCGGGTCAGCGCAATTTCTGCTTCACCCAGCGGTGCGCCGTGGGTTGCCGCGCTACCCTGCTTGTTTGGCGCGCCAAACCCGATCACGGTTTTACAGGCGATTAGCGAGGGTTTTTCCGATTTTCTGGCGTTTTCAATGGCAGCGGCGATGGCGACTGGATCATGACCATCGATATAGCTTACGTCCCAGCCGCAGGCTGCAAACCGGGCCAGCTGATTGGTCGACGTGGTCAGGCTGGTGGCGCCATCGATAGAAATACCGTTGTCGTCGAACAGCACGATCAGTTTAGACAACTGCAGGTGCCCTGCAAAATCGATGGCTTCGTGGCTGACACCTTCCATCAGGCAACCGTCACCCGCGAGCACATAGGTGTAGTGATCGACAATATCATCGCCAAATTCGGCGGCGAGCTTTTTCTCGGCCAGCGCCATGCCGACCGCGGTGGCGATGCCCTGCCCCAGCGGTCCAGTCGTCATTTCGATGCCCTGGGCGTAGCCATATTCGGGGTGACCCGCGGTTCTGGCGCCGAGCTGGCGAAAATTTTTGATTTCGTCGATCGTCATGTCTTCGTAACCACACAGGTAAAGCAGGCTGTAGAGCAGCATCGAACCGTGCCCGGCGGAGAGAATGAAGCGATCGCGGTCCGGCCAGTCCGGGGCGGCAGTATCGAAGTTGAGAAAATCGGCGAATAACACGCTGGCGACATCAGCCATGCCCATCGGCAGGCCCGGGTGCCCCGAGTTGGCTTTTTGTACCGCGTCCATCGATAGCGCGCGGATCGCATTCGCCATTGCGCGACGGGTTTCGATTTTGCTCAGATCTTTTTCAAACTTGGTATCCATTTCAGTTCCTCAGGATTAAGCCGCGCGACGCTTGCGTTCGACCATCTGCAACACCAGCGGGGTAAAGATCAACTGCATGGCCAGGTCGATCTTGCCTCCGGGAATTACGATAACGTTGGGGCGCGACATGAAACTCTTGTCGATCATGGTTAAAAGGTAAGGGAAATCGATGCCGGCTGGATTGGCGAAGCGAATCACGACCATCGACTCATCCGCGGTCGGAATCCAGCGCGCAATAAACGGGTTCGAGGTATCGACGATCGGCACCCGCTGAAAATTGATATCGGTATTGGTAAACTGCGGGCAGATATACTCGATATAATCCGGCATGCGCCGCAGGATGGTGTTGGTAATCGCCTCGGCGGAATAACCGCGTGCAGCCTTGTCACGATGAATCTTCTGGATCCACTCGAGGTTGGTGACCGGCACCACGCCAACTTTGAGATCGGCATATTGTGCAACGTCCGCCTGCTCGGTTTTGACCGCGCCGTGCAATCCTTCGTAAAACAGTAAATCGGTCCCCTCCGCGAAGGGCTCCCATTCGGTGAACTCACCCGGCGCAACGCCAAAGCGTTGGCTTTCTTCCTCATCGTGCACGTAGTGGCGGGTGCGGCCGGTGCCGGTTTCGCTGTACTGACGGAACACATCCTCGAGATCCGACAGCAGGTTTGCTTCGGGACCGAAATGGCTGAAATTCTCGTTACCCGTTTCCTCGGCAGCGGCCATCGCCGCCTTCATTTGCTGACGATTGTAGCGATGGAAGGCGTCACCCTCGATAAAACAGGCGCTGATATTTTCACGAAAGAAAATATGCTCGAAGGTGTGCTTGACGGTCGAGGTACCCGCGCCTGACGACCCGGTAATGGATAGGATGGGATATTTTCTGGACATGGACGAACCCTAGTTTCTCAGTAAGCTGCGATTTTCGAACAGCGGGAAGCGGGTGCTTTCGACGGCGTCGCCGGAAATGTAGTCGATGACTTCCTGTACCCGGTCTTTGGACCCGAAAATCAGCGGTACCCGCTTGTGCAGCGAGGCCAGCTTCATGTCCGGCAATCTTTCGACACCGTCACTCGCCATGCCACCTGCCTGTTCGATAATGAAAGCCAGCGGGAGTGCTTCGTAGAGCAGACGCAAACGGCCGCTGCCGTAGTTTTGACGGGAATCACCCGGATAAAGAAACACGCCGCCTCGAACCAGGATTCGATAGGCCTCGGCAACCAGCGACGCGTTCCAGCGCATATTGAAATCTTCACCCAGAGGACCATCCTCACCGGCGACACAGTCATCGATGAAATAGCGTACGCTGTCATCCCAGAAGCGGTAATTCGACGTGTTGATGGCAAACTCGCGCTGACCGGCAGGCACCTTTAGCGCATCCCCGACCTGGTAGAATTTTTCGTCATCCGGATCAAACAGAAAACTGTAGGTACCATCACCGCAGGTCAGCACCAGGCGGGTTTGCGGCCCGTAAAAAAGAAATCCCGAGGCTTGCAGAATATCACCCAGCTTGTTTTCGAAAAGATTGTCGGTATTGGCAGAAAACACCGAAAAGATAGTGCCGATAGAGGTATTGGTTTCGATATTGGAGGAACCATCGAGCGGATCGATGGCAACGCCCAGGTTTGCAGCCGGGTCGATCTTCAGCAGATCAGTGGTTTTCTCGGAGGCGAGAAAAGAGATGGGTAATTTGCCCAGGGCTTCTTCGAACAGCGCCTGCGATTGCGTTTCCAGCGGTTTAGGCATTTCGCCGTCAGGCTTGCTGCGGCCAGTTGCCTCGGTTTGTTCGGCTTTACCCTGACGGGATATCAGCTGCGCCAGCTTTGCGCCGGTGCCGGCAATGACACAGATGATGGACGCGAGGTCCTGGTGGACTCCGTCTCGCTGTGCCCATGCGGCGAGTTGCTGCTCAAGCCTGATTCCAGATGTCATACGCATATCACGTTCAAACTTATTGATAAGCGGGTATTCTGTTGTCGCTTGCATATTTAGTAAAGTTTAATAAACTTTACAATAATGAAAGAAAAACTTTACCCATGGTTACGCCAACTAACGCTTAAACAAATTCGTGGTTTCGCGGCCGTGGTGAATGCCGGCAGCGTATCCAGCGCCGCCCGGGAACTACACCTGACACCCCCGGCCGTGTCCCTCCAGCTGCGCGACCTCGAGAAGGCAATCGGTGTTCCGCTGCTGGAACGCGGCGATTCAGGGCTAATTCCAACTCTGCCCGGTCAGCGGCTGTTCGATCTTTCACAAGAAATCCAGGGAGCCCTGTTACGTTTTGGCGAATCGGTTACCGAACTGAAAGGAATCGACCACGGCGTGGTCTCTGTCGGCGTGGTTAGCACCGCGCGTTATTTTGCGCCAATGGTGCTGGCGGAATTCATGCGCATCTACCAGGACATCAAGATTCAGCTGCAGGTCGGCAACCGCGCAACCATCATGCAGAAACTGGAAAACCTGGAACTTGATTTCGCCATAACCGGCCTGCCACCAGAGCATTTCGAGGTCAAGAAGGAGTTCATCAGCAATCATCCGCAGATCATAATCGCCGCACCCGATCATCCACTGGCAAAAGAGGCCAGAATTCCTTTAGGCGAACTGAAGGATGAAACCTTTCTGCTCAGGGAACCCGGTTCCGGCACGCGCTCGGTTACCGACCGACTGTTTGCCCGCCGTAAAGGCCTGCCAAAATCCGGCCTCGAGTTCGGCAGTAACGAAACCATCAAACAGGCCGTCATGGCAGGCATGGGTATCGCTGTCATATCCGCACACACGGTCGCGGCCGAACTCAAGGAAAGACGCCTGGTTGCGCTCGACGTCAAGGGCACGCCGATCAACCGCAAGTGGTTCGTCGTAAAGCACGCCAACAAACGCTTCCTGCCATCGGCGCAGGCGCTATGGAACTTCGTCGCACGCAACGGCAAACACTACCTGCCGAAACCCTGAGTCATTCAAACTCCCTGAACTTTATGGCGTAGTAAACCACCGGGATTACGACCAGCGTCAGCAGGGTCGATATCAGAATACCGAAGATCAATGCAATCGCCAGACCGTTGAATATCGGATCGTCGAGAATGAAAAAAGCGCCCAGGATCGCGGCCAGCGCGGTTAGCGTTATCGGTCGCGCGCGCACCACGGCCGCCTGGATTACCGCTTCCTTGAAGGCGGTGCCGGCCGCAACCTGCTGATTGATGAAATCCACCAGTAAGATCGAGTTACGCACGATAATGCCCGCCAGCGCAATCATGCCGATCATCGAAGTGGCGGTGAACTGGGCGCCCCACAGCGCATTGCCGGGCAGCACTCCGATTACCGTCAGGGGAATCGGCGCCATGATGACCAGGGGTACCGAATAGGATCTAAACTGCGCCACCACCAGCAGGTAAATCATGATCAGGCCGACCGAATAGGCCAGGCCCATGTCGCGAAAGGTTTCATAGGTGACCTGCCATTCACCGTCCCATTTCAGGCTGTACTGATAGGGATTATCCGGCTGACTGATCAGGTACTGCTCGATCGGTTTGTCGAGTAACGGCGAGATCACTTCCGATTTGAGTTGCTCCATCACATCGAACATGCCATACAGCGGGCTATCCAGATCGCCCGCCATATCGGCGGTAACGAACACTACCGGCAGCAGGTCCTTGTGATAAATACTGCGCTCGTTGCTGGCCTTGACCAGCGTTACCACCTCGGACAGCGGTACCAGACCATGGTGGGCTGAGCGCATATTGAGCGATAGGATACTGCCGATATCGGCCTTGTCACCCTCGGCCAGTTCGAGGCGTAAGGGTATCGGATACTTGAGGTTGTCACGGTGCAGATAGCCAACATCCTCGCCATCGACCATGGTCGCGATTGCGCTGGCGATACTGGCCTGGTTCAATCCCAGCCGCGTGGCCTTTTCGCGATCGATACTGAGTATCCAGCGCTCCGATTCGGATTCGATGCTATCGTCGACATCGACGATATCCGGAGTTTGCTCCAGCAGTTTGCGTATCTCCTGCGCCACCTGCATCTGGCCCGGGTAATCGATGCCGTAAACTTCAACTACCAACGGCGCCTGTACCGGCGGTCCGGGGGGCACTTCGACTATCTTCACGTTTGCCCCGTATTTCTTGCCGATGATCTGTAGCGGTTCGCGAATAGCCTGGCCAATTTCATGACTTTTACGTTCACGCTCGGACTTGTGCCGCAGGTTGATCTGGATGTCGGACAAGTTTGCCGCGGCACGCAGGTAATACTGACGCACCAGCCCATTGAAATTTATCGGCGCCGCGCTGCCGATGTATCCCTGGTAATCGGTCACCTCGGGCACGGTGGCAATCATGTCGCCGAGCTCCGCGATAACGCGCGCGTTCTGTTCGAGGCTGCTGCCCTCGGGCATATCGACGATAACCTGGATCTCGGACTTGTTATCGAATGGCAGCATTTTCAGCACCACCAGCTTGAACCCGGCGAGGCTTAACGAACCGAGAATCAACAGGATGATGCCGAGCAGCAAAAACCAGCGGTTACGACGCCCCCTGGCGTCGTCGAGCAATGGATCGAACAGGCGCTTGAACAGTGGATACAGGCGCTGAACCGAGGCTTCGGTCCCGTGTTCAGAGTGACTTTTGTGTCCCAGCAGCTTCAAGCTGAGCCACGGGGTGACGATAAACGCAACCGCGAGCGAGATCAGCATGCCGATACTGGCGTTGATCGGGATCGGGCTCATATAGGGACCCATCAAACCGGTCACGAAGGCCATCGGCAACAGTGCAGCGACCACCGCCAGCGTCGCCAGGATGGTTGGCCCGCCAACTTCGTCGACGGCAATTGGAATCGCTTCCACCAGATTGCGTTTGCCGAGCAGCATGTGGCGATGGATATTTTCCACCACGACGATCGCGTCATCGACCAGAATGCCGATCGAAAATATCAGCGCAAACAACGACACCCGGTTCAAGGTGAACCCCCAGGCCCAGGACGCAAACAGGGTCAGCGCCAGCGTGACCACGATCGCGACGCCGACTATGACCGCCTCGCGCAGGCCCAGGGTGAAGACCACCAGCAACACGACGACCGCGGTCGCAAACACCAGTTTCTGTATAAGGGTAAGCGCTTTTTCATTGGCAGTGGCGCCGTAGTTACGCGTTACCGTAACCTCTACCCCCGCCGGAATAACAATACCCCGCAGCTGGTCGATACGGCCGATGACCTGGTCCGCCACCTCGATGGCGTTACTGCCGGGTTTCTTGGCAATGGCGATGGTTACCGCTGGAAACCGCCCGTTGACATCGATGCCCTTATCGGCCGCCGCCGGCCCGGTGCCAAACCAGACCAGTTGCTCGGCCTGCGATGGGTCAGTTTCGATTGTGGCGACATCGCGCAGCAGTACCGGGACGCCATCCGATAAACCGACAACCAGTTCCTGGATTTCGGAGGCCTGGCTTAAAAAAGTTCCCGCCTGCAGTGTGATTTCATGATTATCAGACACCAGGTTACCGGCATTGCGCGACTGATTGGCAGCGATAATCCCGCTTTTTATCTGCTCCAGATCGATGTTGAATCCGGCGAGCTTTACCGGATCGATCAAGATCCGTACCGCGCGCGGAGTCCCCCCCAGCGAATAGATATCGCGCGTACCGGGAACCCGCTTCAACTCGGCCTCGAGCGAATGCGCCACCTGTAACAGATCGACTCCGGTCTTTTGCGGATCCTGACTCCACAGAGTCAGGGCCACGACCGGAACATCGTCGATGCCTCGCGGCTTGATGATAGGCTGCCCCACACCCATGTTACGCGGCAACCAGTCGGCATTCGAAAAAACCTTGTTGTAGAGCCTTACGATTGCCCCCGCGCGATCTTCACCGACCTCGAACTGCACCGTCAGAATGGCGATACCGGGTTTCGACACCGAGTAGACATGTTTGATTCCGGTGATTTCGGACAGTACCTGTTCGGCCGGGGTACTGACGACCTGTTCGACTTCGAACGCGGTTGCCCCGGGGAACGGAATTAACACGTTGGCAAAGGTGACGTTGATCTGAGGCTCTTCTTCACGCGGGGTGATCAGCACGGCAAAAACACCCAGCAACAACCCTATCAGCGCCAGCAGGGGCGTAATTTCAGACTGCAGAAAGGTCTTCGCCACCCAACCGGATGGGCCCAGGGAGTTGCTCATTTGACCGCATCCAGCTGGCGTTTATGCTCGATCCCGGCCCGAACCGGATCGAGTGCAACGACTTCGTTTTCATCGAGCCCGGCCAGGATTTCCACCTGCTCGCCATAGCGATTGCCCGGGCGAACCTGGCGGAAGCTCAGCTTGCCATCGGCAGCAATCACGTACACCGCATTGACCTCCGAGCGCGATACCAGCGCCTGCTGCGGCAGCAACAGGCGCTCGATGCTGCCAAAGGACAGGGCGACCTTGACCAGCATACCCGGATAAAGCTTATTCTCCATCGCGGGCAGGTCGAGGCGCACCGGAAACGAGTGATTCTGCGGGTTGGCAAACGGGTGAATGGTTATTTTCGAGACTTCCAGCGTCTGCCCGTCTTCCAGCAGAACCACCCGCGCGCTGCGATACCGGCGCAACCCGCCGATTATCGACTGCGGCACCTGGGCCGAAACCCGCAATTCCCCAAGCCCGTATCCGGTCATAATGGGCTGCCCGGGGCTGACTGTCTCCCCCGGTTCGACATGACGCTCTACCACGACCCCGCTATAAGGCGCCCGCAGGACGGTATGCTCCAACTGCTCGTCGGCCTGCGCCAGGCTGGCTTCGGAAGATGCCTTACGCGCCTTGGCCGCTTTGAGGTTGGCGCGGGCCTTGTCGAACACCGCCTGCGAAATCAGCTTCTGCTGGCGCAGGTTCTGGCTGCGTTCGAACTCGAGTTGCATGTCCTGCAGATTCGCGTTGGCCTCGTCCAGGGCCGCCTGTGCCTTTTGCTGTTGTGCTCGATATTCGAGATCGCGTATGCGCAGGATGACTTCGCCCTGTTCGACGAAATCATCGACGTCGAAATTGACGCTTTCAATCTTGCCCGCGACTTCGGCCGACAGGGTGGCCTGCTGACGTGCCTCGACGACGCCGTCAACCCAGTACTGAAGCGGCATCGATACCCGCTCGGAGATAACAGTTTGCAGCGATTCAGCTGCAAAAATCGCCGCCGGAATCATCCCGACAAGCAAAACCAGGCTCTTTGTATACAGGCGCATGTCTGACTCTCAACTCAAGGGTTATAAGAAATTATTGAAAGTATATTAGAGATTTCTAATATACTTTCAATATTACCAAGGAGGTAGTATTTTGCGTCCTGAGAAAATCTTCTTGATACCGGACAAATAATGCATCATTTGCCTGTTTTACGGCTTATCTTAATACCGCTCCTGATTTTGACAGCTGCGAGTGGCGCGCTTGCGGCCAACCAGCTGCGTGGGCATCCTTCGCCCTATCTCGCCCTGCACGGCGAAGACCCAGTCGACTGGAAGACCTGGCAAGACGAGATTTTCACCCGGGCGAAAGCCGAGAACCGCCTTATTTTCGTGTCGATCGGTTATTTTTCCTGTCACTGGTGCCATGTCATGCAGCGCGAGAGCTATCGCGATCAGGCGATCGCCGCCGTTCTCAACCGCGGCTACATCGCGGTCAAAGTAGATCGCGAACTCGACCCCGACCTCGATCAGCGCCTGATCAGTTTCGTCGAAAAAATCCGCGGCTCGGCGGGCTGGCCGTTGAACGTCTTCCTGACCCCGGACGGATATCCGGTAACCGGATTCACCTATCTGCCGCGCGCAAACTTCATCGAGGTACTGCAGCAACTCGAGGCCGAGTGGCGCAGCAAACACGAACAGATTTCCGCGGCAGCGCAGGAATTCTTCCTGACGCAGATGCAGGACTTCGAAAACCAGGCCTTTATGGCGCCGGATATACCGGCCAGGCAGCTGGTCGATGCTTTTGTTTCGCAGGCCATGCTGGCCGCGGACGAAATGCAGGGCGGATTTGGTGATACCAGCAAGTTTCCGAACGTGCCGCAGATGGGTGCGCTGCTGGATATTATCAGCCGCTTTCCACAACTCGATCGGGATGTCGCCGACTTCGTGCAGTTGACCCTGCACTCGATGACGACGAAGAACCTGTATGACCATGTTAACGACGGCTTCTTCCGCTATACCACCGATCCCGACTGGCAAACTCCGCATTATGAAAAAATGCTGTACGACAACGCCCAGCTCGCGACGCTTTACCTCAGGGCACACCGCCTGTGGCCGGACAAGGGTTACGCCGATATCGCCCTGCGCACGCTGGATTTTGTCGAAACCAGCCTGAGACACCCGGACGGCGGTTACATGTCCAGCCTGTCTGCCGTCGATCGCAGCGACAAGGAAGGCGGCGCCTACCTGTGGACGCGTGATCAGCTCGAGGGCCGGCTGACCCGGGACGAAGTCGATTACCTGGCGCAGCAGGGGCAGTTCGATGCCAATACCGAGGAGTTCCTGATCGCGGCGCTCAGCGGGCCCGCCGCATCCGGTGAAGCCGGGCGCAACGCGAGCATTCTCGCCAAGCTGAAACGGCGCGGCAGCTCAAGCATGCCCGCCGACAGTAAACGCCTGGCCAGCTGGAACGCGATGATGCTCGCAGCGCTTACCCTTGCCGCGGACATCGACGAGCGCTTTGCCGAACCTGCCGCAACCCTGTTCCAGCGTATGCGGGCCGAGTTTTACGATAACGGAGCGCTGATTCGTTTCGCGGGTAATGCCGGCGTCGCCGACGCGGTGCTGGAAGACTATGCCCAGGTGGCGCATGCCTTTTTTAGCTACGGCAAACGCTTCGACAACGAAGTCGCCATCGATAGTTCGCGGCGTTTGACTGAAAACGCCCACTTGTTATTTTTGAAGAACGATCGCTGGCAGCAGAAGTCCCGCTCCCTGATTCCGCTTGCCCCGGGCAAGTGGATCATCCCCGATCTGGTATTTTACTCACCGATGACGCTGTGGCTGGAAGTCGCCCTGGCGGTTCCCGGGCTGTCGGCGGAAACCAGGCAGGAGGCCCGGAAAATGCTGCTACGGGCAAGCCGCGAAATGCTGGATTCCCCCTACTTTTACGGCAGTTTCATTATCTTGCGGATCGACCAGCAGGGCTAGTGACGCTGCCGCCCCGGTGCTATCAGGGCTGGTGCCCCAGCATGAAGCCGGAACCGCGAACCGCGGATCATCCGGTATAATTCGAGCGTCTCGTCATGGTTGCAAGGCTTTATGCGACTGGCTGTCGCGCCGCACCGGCTCAAATTCGATCTGGGTCCCGTTGCCGGCGCCACCGGTGACCGGCGATCCCACAAACCGCTCACCCTGTCGTTGTTTGTTCATGGTGTTGTCAACCTGCTGATGCAGCTGCTTTTGATAGGGCAGGCGGAATGATCGCGGCACCAGCCGATCGCTTTCGAGATCCCTGACCCAGAGATAAATGCCGCCTGGATCGTCGGATTTCAGATCCGGCTCTACCGTAAAAACGCTGACCAGCTCGAAATTCTCTGGTAGCCCATCCTCGGCCGGCCAGCCCAGGTAGGCCTGCAATATGCTGTAATGCCACAGGTAAAAGCCCAGGCACAGGGCCACCAGCACCAGTTTCAGTCCCGCGCCAACCTCGCTTTTCAGAATTGCCAGCAATAGCAGAAATAGCAGGAATACGTACGCCAATGCCAGCGAAAGAACAGACGTAATCAAATTTTTTGCTCCGAATCCGGCGACAGTTGCTCGGGGTCGAGGCGGTAAGGCGTCAGGATTTTTTCGATCTGGTTCATGCCGATAATTTCGCCGTTACCGTCGAGCTCGAAGCGCAGTATGGTCTTTTCATCGTCGACCTTTTGCATTACGTGTTGATCAATATAGACCAGGCGCAACACCGGATTGACCTTCTCTATTTTTATGACCGTTTTGACCGGGTTACTGGTCTGTGACTCGTAGTAATGGAGGTTGACGATATACTCCCCCGAAATAATACCGCGAATGGTGACGACCTCCTGGTTGATCGGATGCACCACCTTCCTGCCATTAATCATGACCGTATCATTCAAATCGCCGCGATCGTCGCGATCGAGATTCAACCAGCCGGCCTCCTTGCGCAGATAGGAAACCGTCTCCTGGTAAGGATCCTGCACCCACAGATCGATATCGTCGGGCTGATCCTCGGGCCAACTCACCGTGATGATGTATTCGGCCTTGTAGTTAATGTTGCCGAGTTTCGCGATCGGGTTCATGAATATGATCGAAATGAAAAACAGTAGCGTGAAACCGAGCAAAGTATTGAACAGCAGATCGGTGAAGGGATCGGAGAGCCGGTGACTATGACGGTTTGCTTTCATCTGGTCTTGTAGCGGTAAGTCTGTTCGCGCACGTCGTCGAGCAGGTGATCGACGCTCCAGTCGAGCAGTTGATACTTGATATTCAGCAACACCCCGCAACTCATACCGGTCAGGGTCGTAAACAGCGCGACTTTCATGCCCCCGCTCATTTGCGCGAGCAACTTCTGCATCACGGTTATATCGATGCTGTTCAGGTCGACCAGCGCCCCCAGCATGAAGATGAAACCGATTACGGTGCCGAGCAGCCCGAGCTTCAGCATCAGGTCCGCAACCACGTAACCAAACCGATACTGCCCGCGGCAGCGCCCGTCGAGCACGTCAATCAGCAGCTCACCGGATTCTTCCTGATCCCTGCCCGCTCCGCGCAATAGCGAGAAATAACGTCGCACGTTACTGCCCGTGGCCCGATCCGTGGCGCCTTCATTGAGATCATTACCCTCGATCGACAGGGTGTAAGACACCAGCATCACGTGCAGGCTGGCGCAAAGGTATATCAGCAGAATCGCACGCGAGATGAAACTGTAATCCTCGGCCAGCAGCGTCGGCAGCAGGCCACTATCGACCAGCAGGTAAAAAATAAACAGTTCGATGCCCAGTAAACTGGCAAAAATCGTTAACAGCCCGAAGGGTTTGTCGATAATTGTCTTCATTGCAATTGGCTCAAGCAGACGCACATATTAAGCCCTGCGATTGGGGCTGCAACCCAAAATCAGGAAAAAACCGGGCGTTAACCGGCTATATACCCGATAACCCTATAATCTATCCCAGAATATATATTCGTATATTAGATTTTCCTAATACAATGGACGATTCATTTTAGGGGGATCTCACTATGATCAACAAAATTATTATTTCATTAGTATTAGCTTTAGGCCTCGGGACCGGTAGCGCATTAGCGACAGAAACACCTGCCACCACTCCCGCTCCGTCAGCCGCAATGACGAACCCGTTCGCCTGGATGGGCACGATGAACGCCGGCGTTCCCAATGTTCAGCACATGAACCTGGCGCGTCCGGAAGGATACAGCGTTTTCATGAACCCGATGAACTACCCGCAATTCATGAATCCGGCGACCTACGGCCAGTTCATGACCCCGCAGTTTTACATGCAGTTCGCGGATCCGAACAACATGATGGCGTGGATGAACCCGTCCGCATACAGCGCTTACATGAACCCTGCCACTTACATGAACATGATGAATCCGATGGCTTACATGCAGTTCATGAACCCCGGCACTTACATGCAACCGATGAATCCGGCCAATTACCAGGCATTCATGAACCCGAACACCTACATGTCCTGGATGAATCCTGGCGCTTATGTTCCGGGTGGTACCAGCGCAAGCTACGCCAACCCGAACGCCAGTTTCAACTTTTTCGATCCGAATGCATGGACCACGATGATGACTCCGCAGGCTCCGGCGCAGGCTCCGGCGCAGGCACAACAGCCAGCGCAGCAGTAAGGTAGTTATTGAAAAGCGAATGCAAAAATGGGAAGCTGGGCGGCCTGAACTGAATCACAACGATGATGGCAAGAAAGCTTCTCGCATTCGCAATTCTTTTCTGGGCCCTGCCGGCCCTGCTCCAGGCCTCGACCCCGCGGGATCCGTACCAGTTCTTTTTTGAACAATCCCTGGGCGATCTGACCGAGGAACTCGAAATCGCACGCGAAGAAGGAAAACGGGGCGTTTTCCTTTTCTTCGAGATGGACGAATGTCCATTTTGCCATCGCATGAAACAAACCGTGCTTAACCAGCCTGAAGTCCAGGAATATTTCAAACAGCATTTCCACTCGCTGACAATCGATATCGAAGGCGACATCGACATCGTCGATTTTGACGGCGGCGATACTACGCAAAAGGAGTTTGCCAGCAAGAACCGGGTGCGCGCGACGCCCATGCTCGCCTTCTACGATCTCGAGGGTAAGCGCATCTTCAAGTACGTAGGCGCGACCTCGGGCATGCAGGAATTCATGTGGATGGGCGAATACATCGTCAACCAGGTCTACCTGCAAAAAGACGACTCGGGTCGCAATATCAAGTTCGCGCGTTACAAACGAATGAAGAAAAATAAGACGCTTTAAAGCGTTTGCGTTAAAACCATAGCCAGCCATCGCTGCGCTTCACTGAACCGGGGTATAAGTCGAGACAATGACCTTAACCGCATCCATTCGATCGGGGATTTTCTGGTTACTGGTTGCGCTACCTGTGGTCGCGGCAAGTGCCGATCCGCTGCCTGAACCGCTGACCTTCGAGGCCGCACTCGAAACCGCCCGCAACCCGGCGCATTTCGATCTGGTACAAATCGAGCAGCAATCACAGGCGCTCAGAGCCGAACTCGGGATCGAACAGGGCGAATCCGGTTTCAGTATCGACCTCAAAGGCCGATTTCGCGAAGTCGGTACCTCCGATTTTGCACTACCCGGCGACGATGACGGTGACAATGCAGCAAGCCTGATTGTATCCAAACCCCTATACGATTTCGGCCTGCAGAATTCACGCGAGAGCTACCTTGCGTTGCAATTGCAGGCGCTGGAACAGCAGAAATACCTGATGCTCGAGCGACGCAGGCTAAACATCATGGAAAAATATTTCGCCGTGCTCAACGCCGACAATGATTTCATTGCCGAAAACGAAGCCCTCGCGATCGGTTTCATCCGCTATGACAACGCGGTAGAAGACCAGGCGCTCGGCCTGGTGGCGGAAATCGAGGTGCTGCGCCTGCAGTCCGAATACGAGTTGATTCGCCAGCGGCGCTCGCTGGCAGTGCACCAGCAGCGTCTGACGCGCAGCCTGCTGGCCGAGTTCATGGGTTATCCCGAGCAGCTGTCCTCGGATCTCGAAATTCCACTGATCGACTGGCAGCGAAACTTGCCTGACGATCTCGACGCCCTGGTCGCACAGGCGCTGACCCACAGCCCCGAGGCGCGGTTCGCCAACGCCCGGGCGCGGGCCGCCCAGGCAGCGATTGGCATCGCCGAATCATCCAACAATCCCAGCCTGGATCTCGAACTCGAAGTCTCGAGCTACGAACGCGATAGCCGGCTGCGCGACGACTGGCGCGCCAGCCTCTACTTCGAGATTCCGATCTACTCGGCGGCGTCTGCGGATAAAATAGACCTGGCGCAGGCAAAACACCGGCTTGCCCTGGCAGACCAGCAACAGTCGCAATCGCACCTGCGCCTCGAAGTACTCGAGCTATGGCAGAAAATTCAGCAACTTCAGCTGAAAACTCCAGGGGCATGCCATCGAGCAGGACTACCGCGACAGGTATCTGGACCGCAGCCGCGCCGAGTACGAGCTTGAATTCAAGACCGATCTCGGTGATTCGATGGTGCTTTATTCGCGCAGCAACAGCCGGCGCCTGCGATCGCTTTATGCCTACGAACTCGCTTATCAGCGCCTGGCCGCGCTAGTCGGCAGCGAATTTCTGCATCAGCCAACCTCGTCTCAATAAATGGAGATCAACATGCGTTTCCTGCTGACCCTTTTGCTTGTTATCGGATCTGCGCCGGTTTTTGCGTTCGATCTGGACGGTCAAACCGATTTTGCCCAACGCCTTGACTTGAACAGTAGCGTCAGCGCCCGCGTCGAATCGATAGCCGTTGCGGTCGGCCAGCAGGTTTCCCGGGGGGAATTGTTATTAACGCTTGAGACAACCAGTTTGCGGGCGAGTGCGGACATGGCCAGGGCCGAGACCGACGCGCTCACTCCCCGGGTCGAGAAAATGCAGACCGAACTGGAAAAGGCACAGGAGCTGTTCGATCGCGATTCGCTCGCCCTGGTGGAACTGCAGAACGCGGAGCAGGATCACGCAATCGCGCAGGCGAAGTTGCAGGCCGCCCAGGCGAAACTGGCGCGGGCGGAATACCGCCTGTCGCAGGCAGAAATCCGCGCTCCGATAGCCGGTATCGTGCTGGCTATCGAAGCGCGCCCCGGGCAGTACATCAACACCCGGGTTAGCAACCAGACGCTGCTCACGATCGTCGATAACAAATCCATGATCGTTAGCGCGTTGCTGCCACTCGAACAATGGAGCGAGAAGCTGCTGCAGCGCAAAGCCCGGGTGAGCTTTCAAAAGCAGACCTACCAGGGGCGGGTTATCGGCATCGGCAGGCAGATCAACAGCGGTGACAACAATCATCCGGCAACAAGCCTGCAGGTACAATTTGCGACGGACGGCGGCCTGCCGGCCGGTTTGTCGGTCAGAATCAGCGTTGCCGATGAATAACTGCCGATTGATATGAATCAATGTGTAGACCGGACTATGCGATCATGGTTAAACTTGGTTTTTTGTGGGTGAATCGAATATCCACAATCCGCTAACTAAGGGGAAAGCTAACTATGTACAAGAAAATTCTAGTACCCATCGATATGGCTCACGCGGCTGAGGGTAAGAAGAATATCGGTGACGCAATAGAACGGGCGGCCGAGGATGCCAAAATCATTCTGCTCTATGTCGTCGAAGAAATTCCCAACTGGGCCGCGATCTCGCTACCCGCCAACCTCATCGACAATTCACTGACAGAGGCACGTGACGAATTGAAAGCCATCGCGAACGCCACCGGCAGGAAGATGGATATCGAAGTTCGCACCGGCCATTCTTACAACACAATTCTCGACGTCGCCGAGGAAAAAGAGGTCGACCTGATTATCGTGGCCTCGCACCGCCCGGGCTTGCAGGATTATTTCCTCGGTTCGACCGCGGCCAAGGTCGTGCGTCACGCCAAGTGTTCGGTTCTCGTCATCCGCTAAAACAGGCGGCGCCAATTCCGCTTAGCTGGAATCATCTCCGCGCAAGCGCGGGGTCTCGCAATTCCCCGGCTCTTCTTTTATCAGCCTTGCTGTTCCGAGGACGGGCCAAAACCACTGCCAGCCTTCGTGTACTCTTCGCGCGGGGGCGCGAACACGTCAAAAATAACCGCGCCATTGGCCCCCGCGGTAAAACCGTGCTCGATTCCGCCCGGCGTACGCCAGAAATCTCCGGCACTGACCCTGAATTCGGCACCATCCTGCCAGCGCCGGCCTGATCCATGGACGCACAAGCCCCATTGCTCCTGTGGATGTGAATGCCGGCTGCCAGATTTATTCGGTTCGATTCGCACTACCGAAATCATGGCCTCCTCGCCCGGGAATACTCGCGTCGACATGCCGTCGGCCAGTTGCCTGCCGATACCCTGGTCGAGCGCATCTATATTGAAAAAATTTTCGTTCCCCGTGCCTTGTCTTTTATCTACAGTCATTCGCACCCCCTGAAAATCGTCAGCCAAAGCAGGAAGCTATCATGCCCCCAGCCTGGATCGCTTAGCTATCCAGGTCTTGATGAAGTCCTTTTCAGAATGCCCGACGTCACCTGGTATCTACCGGCATCAAAAACCGATACCGGATGAAAAACCCAACTAACCTGACCCTATAAACTGACACCAGGACCTGGCCTTCCAACATTTTTCGCCTGTCCTGCGGACAACCAGGAATTTTAGCCTGGCTTCATCGTGGCCGTTGCCGTAGCCCAGATCGTGGCGAATGCTCTTCATCAGTTTTCAATCAACTGGTTAATTCTGCCGAGCTGGTTAAGGTTACGCAAGGCAGCCTCGAGCTTAGCGTAATTCTCCAGCAATGCGCCAGCGGGCAATATCTGCAATTCTGCTTTCATCCCGCTCGACTCTTCGAGCACATCCGCAAAAACCTGTTGCGCCTGCGTCGTCAAGCCAGGCTGGACCGATCAGCGCGGCCGCGAGTAATCATGGACGCTTCCATATGCACTGTAAATTATCACTTTTGCCTTGCCCATATGTCTTTTAAGATGCACGCAAGAAAATCTACCAGGGCCTGTCACCATGGAATACAAAGTACTGTTAACTGTTTTTGTTGCCGTTTTCATCGCGGAACTCGGCGATAAGACGCAACTGGCCACGATGCTGTTTGCGGCCGACAGGGAAGTGAGCAAGTTAACCGTGTTCGTTGGCGCTTCGCTGGCACTTATTCTGGCGTCGGCGATCGGCGTACTCGCCGGCAGTGCAATATCGGCCTATGTCAGCGAAAAACATTTGAATTACGTTGCCGGCATTGGTTTTGTCGGCATCGGAATCTGGACGCTGTTGAGAGCCTGAAGCTATTTGTCCGCAGCGTAAACTCTGCTTTGAGGCCGAGTACGAGTTCATGCTCACGCAAAAATAGGTTTTATCGCCCGAGGTCGAAATCAAACGGCTCAGCGAGGATGACGATGAACTGGGGATCGGCTCGGGCCTGTCCGAGATTGAAGCGGGGCTCCGACTGCGTTACGAAATCAGTCGCGAGTTTGCGCCCTACCTGGGCATCAATTATGAACGACTGCCTGGCGATACCGAGGATATTGCCGAAGCGGCCGGCGAAGATACCAGCGAAACACAGCTGGTCGCGGGACTGCGGTTCTGGTTTTAGTTTTAATTTTTCGACTAATTTTTTTTATTGTAACAACGAGGAAACAGAGCACATGAAATTCGTAACAGAATTAATAGTATTGGCATTATTCTCGTCATCGTTAATGGCCAGTGGTACTCACGACCATAGTCACGGCAAGATGCAATTTAGCGTTGGTGAACCCGGCAAGGGTATTCCCGATCGCAGTATCTCGGTATCGATGCAGGATACGATGCGTTTCGAATTTGAACCCGCCCTGGGTGGGCTCAGGCATGGTGAAACCATCGAATTCAAGGTCAGGAACGACGGCCAGATTCAACACGAGTTTTCTATCGGCAATGCGGAAGATCAGGTGAACCATGCGCGGATGATGCAGAAGATGCCGGATATGCAGCACAATGATCCAAATACCGTTTCACTGGCACCCGACGAATCCGCAACGCTATCCTGGAAATTCATGGGCAAGGATACGGTCGTTTTCGCCTGCAATATACCGGGACATTTCGAAGCGGGCATGAAACACGTTCTCGCTATCAATAACTAGAGTAGACTGGATCTCGCCACTTCCCTAAAAGAATCGATTTATTGACTCAAGTCAGTCAAGGGTTGACGATCTACTTGCGCCTGTAGCTGCTACAGGCTTTATACTCGAGCTCGTATCAGACGCTGGACTAAATGATGGGAGATTCAAAACTCAACCCCGACCTGGATAAATTGATCGATCCGGTGTGCGGCATGACGGTAACCGAAGAGGCTGAAAACAGTTACCCGTTCGAGGGTGCCGTGTATTATTTTTGCTGCGCGGGCTGCCAGAAAAAATTTAGCGCCGATCCGGCGGGATATTTAAGCGGCGAGGCACAAAATGCCGCGGCTAGTGCCGAGCCCGTTCCCGGGGCTCTGTACATTTGTCCGATGTGCCCCGAGGTCGAGGAGGATCATCCAACTAGCTGTCCGAGCTGCGGCATGGCGCTCGAGGTCGCCGGCGCGCCGGTTTTGAACACCCGCACCGAATATACCTGTCCGATGCACCCCGAGATCGTGCAGGACCATCCCGGCAGCTGTCCCAAATGCGGCATGGCGCTGGAACCGCGTACCATCGAAATCGAGGAAAAGAATGAAGAGTTAATCGACATGAGTCGGCGCTTCTGGATCGGCGTCGTGCTGGCCTTGCCGGTATTCCTGTTAGCCATGGTGGCAGACCTGGCACCCGCATTGCTGCCGGACGGTCTGGCGATGAAAACGGTGCAATGGGTCGAGTTCGTCTTTGCCACGCCGGTCGTACTGTGGTGCGGCTGGCCCTTCTTCGTGCGCGCCTGGCAATCGGTCAAAACCTGGAATCTCAATATGTTCACGCTGATCGGTATCGGTGTCGGCGTGGCCTGGAGCTATAGCGTAATCGCATTGCTGTTTCCCGGGATCTACCCGGCAGACATGCTGCACGCCGACGGCACGGTTGCGGTTTATTTCGAGGCGGCGGCGGTGATCACCACCCTGGTGTTGCTGGGACAGGTGATGGAATTGCGCGCGCGCAGTCATACCAATGCCGCGATTAAACTATTGCTTGGTCTGGCGCCGAACACCGCCCGCATCGTGCGCGACGATGGCAGCGAGGAAGATATTCCCCTGGATCAGGTCGTGCCCGGCGATATCCTGCGCGTAAGACCCGGTGATAAAATTCCGGTTGACGGGACTGTCACCAGCGGCAGCAGCGCCGTGGATGAATCGATGGTCACCGGTGAATCGATACCGGTAGAAAAAAACGCTGGCGATACCCTGATCGGCGCAACCGTGAACGGCACCGGCAGCCTGCTGATGCGCGCCGAAAAGGTTGGCGCCGATACGCTACTGGCCCAGATCGTCACCATGGTCAGCGAGGCGCAACGCTCACGCGCCCCGATCCAGAAGCTGGCAGACGTCGTGGCGGGTTACTTCGTGCCGACGGTCGTGCTGGTTGCGATCGTGACCATGATCGTCTGGGGACTGGTCGGGCCCGAACCACGGCTTGCCTATGCAATCATTAACGCGGTCGCGGTGCTGATCATCGCCTGTCCCTGTGCACTCGGGCTGGCGACACCGATGTCGATCATGGTTGGTACCGGTAAAGGTGCGATGCTGGGCGTATTGATCAAGAACGCCGAGGCGCTCGAGGTCATGGAAAAGGTCGATACCCTGGTGGTGGACAAAACCGGCACCCTGACAGAAGGCAAGCCCCGCCTGGTTGCCGTGGTCGCCAGCGACGATTTCGACGAAGCAACTGTACTGCGCCTTGCCGCCAGCCTCGAACGCGCCAGCGAGCACCCACTGGCAGAAGCCATCGTGCGTGGCGCCGAGGAAAAAGAGATCAGCCTCGCCGGCACCGACCATTTTGAATCGATCACGGGACAAGGCGTGACTGGCAGTATCGAGGGACGTGCCGTGGCGCTCGGTAATCTCAAATTGATGCAGGCGCTCGCGGTCGACGCGCAACAATTGTCGACGCAGGCCGATGCCGCCCGTGCCGAAGGACAAACCGTGATGCTGGTTGCAATCGACGGCAAAGCCGCCGGCCTGATCAGCGTCGCCGATCCGGTCAAGCAATCCACACCCGAGGCCATCCGCGACCTGCATGCCGAGGGCGTCAGGATCGTCATGTTAACCGGCGATAACCTGACCACCGCACAGGCAGTCGCCGGCAAACTTGGTATCGACCGGGTCGAGGCCGATGTTTCGCCGGATCAAAAAGCGGATATCGTCAAGCAACTGCAGGCCGAGGGTAATACGGTCGCAATGGCGGGTGACGGCATCAACGACGCCCCGGCCCTGGCGCAGGCGCATGTCGGCATTGCCATGGGCACCGGCACCGACGTGGCCATAGAAAGCGCGGGCGTAACCCTGGTCAAGGGAGATCTACGCGGTATCGTGCGCGCCAGGCGCCTGAGCCGGGCCACGATGCGCAATATCCGCCAGAACCTGTTCTTCGCTTTTATCTACAACTCGCTGGGCGTTCCCGTCGCGGCCGGCGTGCTCTACCCGATATTTGGCTTACTCCTATCTCCCATGATTGCCGCGGCGGCGATGAGTTTCAGCTCGGTGTCGGTAATCACCAACGCGCTGCGCCTGCGCAAGGCCAGGATATAATATGGCGCTCGACCGCAGGCAGTTTTTGCAGAGCGTCACGCTGGGCGGATTCGGCCTGTTGGCACCCGGATTTCACCAGCTTGTGGCTGCCGCCGAAGCGGACTCCTGGTTCCGGAATCCTCTCGCGCTACCGCCGCTCGAGGAAGGGCGTTTGATCGATGGTGCGCGCCGGTTTGACCTGGCCCTGCAATACGGCGTCAGTAATTTTCTCGGTGACCGGCCAACTCCGACGGTCGGTATCAATAGTCACTATCTCGGGCCGGTGCTGCGGGTTCAACAGGGTGACGACGTCAGGTTCAGGGTCACGAACCTGCTTGCCGAACCATCGACATTACACTGGCATGGCCTCAACCTTCCGGCCGTGATGGACGGCGGACCGCATCAGGTGATAGCGCCGGGAAAAACCTGGTCGTCGGAGTACAAAATTCGCCAGCGCGCATGCACCCAGTGGTATCACTCGCATATGTATCACCGCACCGGGATTCAGGTTTACCATGGCCTGGCCGGATTGTTCTATATCGATGACAAGGACAGCAAAAATCTGAATTTACCGTCGCAATACGGTGTCGACGATATTCCGCTGATATTGCAGGACCGCTCGTTCAATCAGGATGGCTCGTTACGCTACGCCAGTTCGATGCACGATCGAATGATGGGCGTGATGGGGCAAACCATGCTGGTCAACGGTACCGCGTTCGCGCGCTTCGAGGCGCAAAAAACCCTGACCCGGTTTCGGATACTGAATGGTTCGAATGCAAGGATTTATAACCTGGAATTCGAAGACCAGCGTGAATTCCTGCAGATTGCGACCGACGGCGGTTTGCTGGCGCAACCTGTAAAAATGCGCAGCAGCATCCTGGCACCCGGTGAACGGATTGAAATCCTGGTCGAATTTACGCCGGGCGAAAGCGTCATGTTGCGCCACAAACCCCTGCCCCGACGTCCCGGCGGAGGAACCGGCATGATGGGGATGATGGGCGGTATGATGGCTGCGAACGACCGTCCTTTTCCGATTATGCGCTGCGACGCTTCCCGGGTGACATCCGCCGCACAGCAAGTCCCGACACGTCTCATTGAACCACGCAACTGGGCCTACAACGAAGCCGTTCGAACCCGGCGCTTCAACCTCAATATGGGCATGGGGATGGGACGCGGCGGCTTCAGCATCAATGGAAAGTCGATGGACATCAAGCGTATCGATGCGCGTGTGCCACTTGGAGACATCGAGGTCTGGGAAATTTCCAACACTTCGCCGATGGCGCACCCGTTTCATATTCACGACGTTCAATTCCGCATTATCGAGCGCGACGGTCGACCGCCGGGCGCCAACGAGCAGGGATTGAAGGACACCGTGCTGGTGAATTCCGGTGAACGCGTTCGACTCATCATGCAATTTGAAAACTATGCGGACGCAACAGCGCCGTACATGTTCCACTGTCATATTCTCGAGCACGAGGATGCCGGCATGATGGGGCAATTCGTGGTAGTGAGTTAACCAGATTGCCAGCTGGTTAACGCAATATCGGAGCTGTCGGAATGTTCGAATCGGATGGTTTTGCAGGTGGTGGGATCTGGATTGTCTGAGTTCTACTTGCCGTGGCGATTTTGTGGACCGTAAAAAGGATCAGTGTCGATCTCCGCTATAAATCTATTGAATCTAACTACGGTTTCTCCATAGGAGACCCTCAACAATCTGGACTGGGAGGCATTCTACGGCCAAAACCGGTCATTCATAATTCAGTGGATTGCGTTAGGCATTTGTCATTTTTTCTAAGGATCGAAGGGCGCCGAGCAGTCTCCGAATATCAGCTGGGTTACGGTGTTCAATTTGCGCTCTGCTGCAAAAAAGGTGAACACTCCACTTGAAGTGTTCACCTGGCGTAAGCTGTCGACCTGGCGAGCAGCGACTATTGCAAGTCAGGCCAGATCGAAGCGATCGGCATTCATGACCTTGGTCCAGGCGGCAACAAAGTCGTTCACGAACTTTTCTTTGTTGTCATCCTGGGCATAGACTTCGGCATATGAACGAAGAATCGAGTTCGACCCGAATACGAGATCAACTCTCGTCGCCGTCCATTTGACCTCATCCTTGTTGCGATCACGGATTTCGTACAGGTTGTCACCCGCAGGCACCCAGGTGTTGCTCATGTCGGTCAGGTTGACGAAGAAGTCGTTCGTCAGCGCGCCTTCGCGATCGGTGAGCACACCGTGACTGGTGCCGCCGTGGTTGGTGCCGATTACGCGCATACCGCCAACGAGCGCGGTCATTTCGGGCGCGGTAAGCCCCATGAGCTGAGTCCGGTCGAGCATGAGCTCTTCGGAGCTCACCGCGTAGTCCATCTTGACCCAATTGCGGTAGCCGTCGTGGATGGGCTCGAGCACTTCGAACGATTCGACATCGGTCATCGCGTCCGTTGCGTCGCCGCGCCCCGGTGCGAACGGTACGATGATATCGTGGCCCGCTGCTTTCGCCGCCTGCTCGATGCCGACGTTGCCGGCGAGAACGATGACATCGGCCACGCTTGCGCCGGTATCAGCCGCGATACCCTCGAGTACGCCAAGTACCGTGGCAAGCCGCTCGGGCTCGTTGCCTTCCCAGTCCTTCTGCGGGGCGAGGCGGATTCGCGCACCATTCGCACCACCGCGCTTGTCCGAACCGCGGAAGGTTCTTGCACTGTCCCAGGCGGTGGTGACCATCTCGGTAACGCTTAGACCACTGGCTTCGATTTTTGCCTTGACAGCGTCCAAATCGTAGCTCGTGTTGGCCGCGGGAACCGGATCCTGCCAAATCAGGCCTTCGCTGGGCACATCAGGACCGATGTAGCGCGCCTTCGGTCCCATGTCGCGGTGCGTGAGCTTGAACCATGCCCGGGCGAACACCTCATCGAAATAGGCCGGATCCGCATGGAAGCGCTCGGAGATTTTTCGATACTCCGGATCCATCTTCATCGCCATATCGGCATCGGTCATGATCGGGTTTTGGCGAACCGACGGATCCTCGGCGTCAACCGGCATGTCCTCTTCCTCGATGTCTATCGGCTCCCACTGCCAGGCGCCCGCGGGGCTTTTCTTCAATTCCCATTCGTGGTTAAGCAGCATGTCGAAATAGCCATGGTCCCACTGGGTCGGATGGGTCGTCCAGGCGCCTTCGAGTCCACTGGTGACCGCATCTCGGCCAACGCCCCGGCCGGTCTTGTTGATCCAGCCCAGGCCCTGCGCTTCAACGTCGGCCCCTTCGGGTTCCGGCCCCAGCAGTGCGGCGTCGCCATTGCCATGGGCTTTGCCGACGGTATGGCCGCCGGCAGTCAGGGCCACGGTTTCCTCGTCGTTCATGGCCATGCGGGCGAAGGTTTCGCGCACGTCCCGGGCAGTCTTGAGCGGATCGGGCTGACCGTCCACACCTTCCGGGTTTACGTAAATCAGGCCCATCATTACCGCGGCCAACGGGTTTTCCAGGTCCCTTTCGCCGGAATAGCGACTGTGCGGGTTATCGGATGGCGCCAGCCATTCCTTCTCCGAGCCCCAATAGATATCCTTCTCCGGATGCCAAACGTCCGCGCGGCCGAAGCCGAAGCCGAAGGTCTTCAGGCCCATAGATTCATAGGCGATGTTGCCTGCGAGAATGATCAGGTCGGCCCAGCTGAGCTTGTTGCCGTATTTCTTCTTGATCGGCCACAGCAGGCGACGTGCCTTGTCGAGGTTCCCGTTGTCGGGCCAGGAATTGAGCGGCGCAAAGCGCTGATTGCCGGTACCGCCGCCGCCGCGACCATCGGCAGTCCGATACGTGCCCGCGGCGTGCCATGTCATGCGGATCATCAGGCCGCCGTAATGCCCCCAGTCCGCGGGCCACCATTCCTGGCTTTCGTTCATCAGCGCATGCAGGTCTTTCTTCAGCGCTTCCACATCAAGCGACTTGACCGCCTCGCGATAATCGAAGTCCTCCCCCATCGGGTCGGTCTTGGTATCGTGCTGATGCAAGATATCGAGGTTCAGGTTGTTGGGCCACCATTCCGTGACCGACGTGTTGCCCGTTGTAATCGCCCCGTGCATCACCGGGCATTGACCGGTAACTTTTGCTGCGGTTGTACTCATCGTTGCGCTCCTTTCGTTCGCGAGTTAGGGCGGGCATTATACGAAACGCCATTTATTTTATATAATCAATTGTTATTATTGATTAAATAGTTAATAGCTATTTAATTAATGCCGATATGCTAGTTTCAACCGTCCGCACCAGTAACACCGTCGTGAAATCTGAACCCTCCAATCGCGCAAGCGACCCTTCTGGTTTGGGGGATTAGAATTATCTGGTATGGATTGGGACGATAGGCAGGGACCAGTTAGCAAATCAAAAAGAGAGACTCCGGCTTGGGTCGTTTTTTGCCGCTCACCGTAAATTTTTGAACGTTCGCTCGGTACAATTATTGCCATTTGTAATTCCCATAGTGAGCGTCAGTTCAAACTTGAACTGGCAGCTTATTGATTTGGCGGGTTAAATGCCGGGGAAGAATTGGCTATAAAAAAGCTTCATCTATTAATTAGTTAAGGCCTTGTCTGGCGGTGGATGCAGTCTTTGGCGAACCCGTCTCAGCCTAAAGCAGTTGGTCGTAAAAAACGACAAAAATGGGGACGGAGAGATTATTTTTTACTCCCTCCGCCCCCATTTTCAAAAGACGAGAACATAACAGCTGCGAATGGCAGATAGCAATGGATAAAGCATATTTAGTGCGCCCGACCGGTTCCGAGTTCAGCTGTCGGCGGTCGTCGGCTCCAGCCAGAACGGCTTCGTATCCTGAAACTTGCGCCAGACTAACTGCCCCGACCTGATATTTCTGCGCACCTGTTGCTCCGACCAACTGTGTACCAGCTCGAGAGTCGACGGTTTCAGCGCCTTCGGCTGCAGACTCGCGAGAACCTGACGCGCCATGGCCGCGTCGTTCGCCTCACCGAGTTCGTTCTGGAGCGCTTTCATCATCGCAATACCGGTCACGGCCGATCCGGTCTGCCACAGACCGGCAAAGAACTCGGTCGCGTAGCGGGCTTTCTTCCCACGCTTGCGCAGCTCGTGCAATTCGTCCGGCGTCATGCGCGAAAATGGGCGACTATCCACGAGAAAATCGCCGCGGGTCTTTTTCAGGACCTTGCGTGCAAACGGTTCCAGATTGGAATCGAAGCATTGCCGGTTTTCGTGCTCGAGGGCCAGCAGCCAGCACTGAAACTGCAGCAACAGCCGCGTATAACGCCGACTGCGAAACACCGCTTTCGCCTCGTTTGTGGCGCGGCGTCTTTCGCGTAGCGCAATCCTGCGCAGCCGGTCCAGATTGACCCGCGCATTTGGCCGCTTGTGCCGGATCCGCGGTACGGTTTCGTCGAGGAATACGTGCCAGTCGCGCGCGGGCGAAAGCCGTTGCTGAAACCAGCGAAACTCGCCGTTGAAAGCCTTGCGCTTATCGTAAGGCAGGCTCGTTTTGAAGGCGCGCAGCGCCGCGCGGATGCGGCGGATCGCTACCCGTGCCTGGTGGATCCCTTCGGGCTTACCCTCGATCGTCGGGATCTCGTTGCTATACAGCTGCGACAGGGCCCCCGAGACGATCTGGCGGAACGCCTCACCTACCGTCATGTCCGGATCGAGCGGCCTGTCACTCGCCTTCGTCGGTCGCGGACCGAGTGCGGGACGCACCAGCGCATAGCCTCGCGCTGCCTTGGTTCGGTGCTCCGGGTGAAGTTCGAACTGTTCGCTCAATTGCAGGGCGAATTCCAGCATCGCCAGTGGCGAACCCGCCAGCAGCTCGAATTCGATTTCGCAGATCGGCGATCGGCAAGGTTTTTTGCCATGGCTTTCGATCGTGCCAACGTCGACCGCGAGTTCGAACCTGGTCTTGCCTCGATTGAGCTGGATTGTGGTCCGCTTCACATCCGTCGTGAAAACCGGCTGCAGTTTCAGCTTGCGCCGGTGCGGATTGAAGTGGACCAGGACCGCCCTGTCGAATTTTGACAGATCGGGTTCATCACTTTCGAGGTGGACGTTCCATTCCTCGCAAGTCAACATGCCGACCGGACCCGCTGCGGGCACCTTGATCGTCTGTTCGAAACTGTCTTCTGAGCGGCGCACGCGTAGCGATACGCCGGCCTTGCGCAGCAGGTGTTGCCGAGTATCGAAATAGCTACTTTGCAGCCGCTTACGTTGCGGTTTACCGGTCGATGAACGCTCGATCAGGCGGGATTTGAGGATGGCTTGCGTGGTTGCCGCATTAAGCGAGAATTTGATTTCTGATTCGATGTTCAATTGACTATGTTGATAGTGGATGTCGTGGATACAAAGGCGTCTGCCCGGCAGATAATAAATGTTATTCCAGGTGAACCCAAGAAGTCTGTGTAGACCAGGTCGTTTGGGACTAATCCATTATGTGACGCATCAGGGTAACAGTTAACTTAATACATTGCCCGGAACCAAGTTACCTGATTACCTGGTGCCCACCTGGATAGAAATACTTTTCACAGCGTTACCCTCGTCAGCCCGGTCGCAAGCCGCGAACCCTGGACTGCAAACATATCCCTCATGGCGCCAATCACGCGCCAGCTATCGACGACGACTGAACAGTAAAAAGCACTGCCTTGCGGCTTCAGGTGGTATTGAGGAGGTATTGAGAGGGATAGACTCAAAACGCGAGGTCGGCTCGCGTTTTGACCCCCTGCCGGGGCGCCTGGCGGCGGTCCAAATCGCTTCCGCGATTTGTCGAACCCAGGCTTCTCATCGCGCCGCTCTATCAGTCAGACACAAAAAAACCCCGCAAGCGGGGCTTTTTTGTGTCTGGCGGAGAGAGAGGGATAGACTCAAAACGCGAGGTCGGCTCGCGTTTTGACCCCCTGCCGGGGCGCCTGGCGGCGGTCCAAATCGCTTCCGCGATTTGTCGAACCCAGGCTTCTCATCGCGCCGCTCTATCAGTCAGACACAAAAAAACCCCGCAAGCGGGGCTTTTTTGTGTCTGGCGGAGAGAGAGGGATTCGAACCCTCGATACGCGATTAACGTATACACACTTTCCAGGCGTGCTCCTTAAACCACTCGGACACCTCTCCAGATAAGGCCGCGAAGATTACAGGATCATGGTTTTTCTAGCAATATCCGAAAGCATGAAGATGGCCTGATTCACCGGTATTTCGGGCAACACCCATTTTCAACAGGTTATTCCCGTACAAATATGCAAAGTTTGCTTTGAGTGACTGCTGACAAGGTTGGGAGCGGGATAGACTCAAAACGCGATTAACGTATATACACTTTCCAGGGGTGCTCGTTGCTCGGGCTGTCCCTGCGGAGCCGCGCTTATGCGCGTCCAAATTTGCTCCCGGCAAATTTGTCGGCCACTCGGACACCTCTCCTGATCAGGGCGAGAAGCCTACCTGAACATGATAATGGGATCAATGTTCTAGCCGACAGTGAACGACCCGTATACTTTATCGCCAATCAGATCTGGTTTTATTCAGGCACCTACAACAGCTGCTGCGTTGTGCGAGTCAACCTGGTTAAAATATTCACTATTGGCAAATCGACTGCTAGATTAAACCTTCCTTCAGATCCTTCATCGCCTGCTTGATCGTCTCATCGACTTTCTTTTGCCGCTCGGCGATGTTTTTGGAGCGCACGCTGAGCGCCTTATTGGCGTCCGCTGCCAATGCCTGTAGTTGCTCCGATTTCGAGATATCTTTCTTAAACTTGGCGCTTTTAAGCAACGCGACCTGCTGTTTGACCGATTTTTGTTCGCTGCCAACCTGCTGGCGCATGTGTTTACTGAAGGCGTCAAGCGATTCTGTTATATGTTTTACGATCTGATCGTCCGGGTTTTCCAGGCTGCGATTGGTCTTTGCGCGCAGCTCGGGTAGATCTGGCACCCGCAATATAGAACCCTTGGGTAGCTTGCGAATATTACTCAATTGCGGATTCGCCTTGAGAAGCGCAGTTTCGGCTTTTTCACGCTGCAATGGAGTCAGTTTGGTAAATAGTTTATTGGTGATTTCGCTTACGCTGCGTTCACCACGAAAGGTTGCAATGGCCATTTCTGCTCTCCTCTAAACGCCAATAATGTTAGTCAAGTCGATAGGATCTGGCACCGCAGTGCCACTTACTACCGCGATACCGCCGGTGCTGGTATTACCCATAACGATGGCCCTTTCGATCTGCGGGTGTAAATGCAGGGTCTGCAGATCGTTCGGCGCGATCAGCCGATTGTTACTCACTGTGATTGTCCTGGCGCTGATCTCACCGTTAATCGGCTCTTTCTCAACCTGCCCAATTACCTCGCATCGATTTTCGGCAAACAGGCATTCGTCGACTAAACCACACTGGTTCAGCGGCACCCTGGTGGAATGACCACGTAACTGGTTGCCGCGAATCGACACGGCGGCGGTTAACCTGGGAAATGCTATCGCGCGCGTGGTCGTGAGCATATATGCACCCTCACCGACGTCGAAGTAGCTGGCGGCGGCAGCGTATCGCGTAGCGCCTGTCCGATCGGGCAGGATGTTTATCGCGCGCCACTCGATAAGGGCTGGGTTCTGGTCCTGACCACCGATGCGCTCGATACTGTTGTCATCGATAGCAACACGATCGAACGGCGGCAACAGATGTAGTGCGCTGACAGGCGCGCTAATTCGATCCGGGCCGATGCCATAGAATCGGTTGCCGGCAACGCGCAACTGGCCGACAGCAACGGCGCGTAAGCCATCGATTGCCGGGCTGGCAACCGCCTGCAGTGCGACCATTGCAACGAGATTATCACGTAGGTCTCCCTGCTCGACACGGATTAACTGCAGTGCCGCAAAGGCGACATTGGAATTTTCAATCGCCAGCCCGAGATCACGGCACTGGTTGCTGCTGAAATCGAGATAACTGGCGGAGGCGCCCTCATTCATGACCAGGGCCGCCAGACCGATGCGATCGATACGATTGCCGCTTATGCGCGCGTTTTCGACGCGATGCGTGATGGCAATCGCGTTTCCGCCCATAGACATAAGGCGGTTGTCGGTGATGCGCGCATTATTAATAGCCTGTGGATCAAGCCCTTCCAGCAGCAGGATGCCGTCACCACTGCGCGCGCCGATGCCGTAGACTTCGTTACGCTCAACCGCCAGACCATCGACACCCGCCCGGATCCCATCACCGCCAGTGTAAATCACATTGTCTGCAATACTCATCACCGAGCCGTCCAACACGGCTCCGCTGGCGACCACGGCGGCCTGGTTGCCTACCAGCATCAGATTGTCGGTAATGCGAGTGTCACCGTAATGCAGACTGAAGTCTTCAAAGCTCGCCGCGCGCTGGCTGCAGAAAAACAGGTTACGGGACACGCGCAGTTCGGCGCCGAGCAGGTAGTTGCTATCGCCGCCTCCGACGGCAGCGATACCGCGCTCAGCGACCAGTCCACAGTCACTGATACTCGCGCCCAGGACATAACCCGTCATACCTATCGCAATACTGGTGCCGTCACCGACCGCCAGGCCTAGTACATTGATGTGGTCGGCGCGAAAATCAACCACATTGCGTACGCTGATCATACTGGTAACACCGGATTGTGCGGCGGAACCGATTATGGTCAAGTCCTCCAGTGTGACGCCGTAACCGTTGACGATATCGATTATGCCGCCCGGCGCGCTACCAAGCAGCATGCTGGCCCAGCCCTGCCCCTTGATGCGCAACGAGCGGGCGCCAATCACGTTGATCGCCGCCCTCAGGTTATAGGTTCCGATCCCCAGGCATACCGTTCCACCGCTATCCTTGATACTGTCGATAGCCTGTTGAATCGTTGCACTGCCGCTGTTATGGCCCTCCGCGGTCACACACACGGTGCAGGCGCAATCGTCGCCGTCGGCGATTGGCGGCCACAGCGTGCGACAATCCGACTCGTCGTCGGGGAAGTCAACCACCGACAGCCGCGCGTAATGATGGTGGATGCCGCGCGGCGGCGCGCTATTGAGTATTTCGAGACTGGCGTCAGTGCTGCGGGCCGCAAACACCCAGTAGTCGCCGCTCTTGAATTCGCCGGTCGCCGCGCCACCTGCCGGCACCAGATCAAAGTCGACCAGAATGCCGTACTCGAGAAACAGGCGCGTACCGGCTGCGCGAATCTCGATTGCACCGCTACTGCCGGCGTCGTCCAGGTTTTCCAACGCGGTGCTGTCTTCACTGCGTATCTGACCCGATTGATCCCAACGCCGCACGCGGGTGTTGCGCAAGGCATCGGTAGCCTGCTGGCCGTCGACCGGGAACAGCCCGGCGGTCAGCGCAGTATCGAATGTCAGCGTGCGCGCGTTTTCGTCCACACCACCGGCAACGCTGATGCGGCGCAGTTCGCCCGGCAAATTATTCAGCTCCAGCCAGTCATCGGTGACCTCGGCCCAGTCACCATCGTTGAACCGAAGCACATCGTCACGGCCAATACTCTCGATCGTGATCCGATTGCGCGCCGGGTTAATGTGCGTTACGCGCGAGGCTACCGTGGCGTTATCGCGTGACCATTTGAAGGTTGCAGTGCCCAGTGGCCCGCCCGTATGCACTTCAACCCGGTACAGTTGATTTTCCAGGCCACGGTATCCCGCGTCTGGAGGCACTTCGCAGGGGCCGGGTTCGCCCGGGGTGTCATCGGTGCTGGTTGACAACCGTGCCGCTGAAGGCGCGGTAATCTCCTGCCAGCCCGGTATTTCATCATCGGGGGTTGCGCAGGTAATATTTCCGACGCCTTCCAGAACTTTAACCTGCCATACCGTTTGCAGCCGCCCGGTGGTATCGACACCCACTGCCTGCTCGATCAGGTCGGGGTCCTGCAAGGCGGTGACATCGCGCTGCCAGACATCGATATAGACCAGGTGCGGACCGCCGTCTGGCAAATCCGGTGGATTCTTGTAGTAGGGTTGACTGGCAAAATCAATCGCCGTAGTACCGCTCAATTCAGCGAGCAATGGATCCCAGTTATCTGGTGTACCGCCGTGATTTTCCGCCAGCAATCCATCCACGTAAATTCGCCCCGGCCCGATAGACAACGCACCACCGGCGGCTTCGATCTTGAAACCATTCGGGGTAATACGTGGCACCACGTTACCGCCAAAGCTGTCGAGCGTACCAGCCTGCAGGCGCCGCGCGAGCTGCGCAGCCCATTCGTTCCAGTCGGAATCCAGCTGCACCCGCCCCTGCTGCATCACGACACCGAGAAAATCACGGCGGGCGTCAAATCGAACTCGGCTTAAATCGAAACTCATGTCAGTACTCCTTTACGATTCGTAAAAAATTCCGGCACGCAAACCCACTCGCAGATATTCGGCGAGACGAATCCGTAGATTGGTCTCGCGTTGCGTACCGTATAAATGATGAAACACACCCATCTCGCTCTCGTCATCCGCGCCGCGCAGAACTTCGGCCGGCGTGCTGGTGGTGAGTTGCGCATATGCGGATGTGCCGAAGCGCAGCGAACTAAAGCGCGGCGCGATGTTTTGTGCGGCCTGGCTCGAGTCGGGCTGGCAGCGATGCCGCGCCGGCACGATCGACTCAAACGGCAACCATGAAAAACGCACGCAGCCAACCTGTTTGCGAGCGGCCCGCACCGGCGCCGCCCAGGTATCGCCGGTGGTCAGCGCCGCGAACAGTATACTGTTGGAAATCAGGCCGACTTCGCTGCAATGCACCTTGCCGACTACGCTGCAGGCGATCAGCGATAACGCGGCGCCCGGTGAATCGCCGTCGCTGGCGGCGAAGGCAACGCCGTCACGCGCGGTTGCGTCGATGATGCTGTCGATAGCGCTGAAGCTGGCGCGCTCATGGCTATATACCGCGCCCAGTATCGATTTTTCGACTTCGGTATCGAGTCCGGCAATGCCCAGCTTGAGGCTGGGTACGGTTGGCTGCTGTGGCGCTCCGTTGGTGCTCAGAGCGATGCCCGGCACCAAAGTGCAGTGTATGATGTTAAGGCGTTCCAGGACGTTGCCGCCTGCCGCGGGCACGTCGACCGCCGCGCCGGTTAGCAATAGACCATTGAGCGTGCAACCACTGTTTTCAGCGCCGCTGATGGTCAACCCACCCAGGTCGAGAATCGGTCGACGGCCGTTACTGGCCCGAATTTCGACGCTTCCGTCGGCAACCACATCGATGTTGAGTGTTTCGCTGTAGCGGCTGCTGTCGGTAATTTCAATCACACCATCGCCTGCGATTGCGATCAACGCGGCGGCAATGCTGGGTTGATCGTCGGGCACCTGCACGGGGGTCTCGGCCGGTGTTGGCAGGCTTTCGCCGCGCTCATACTCGCCACCGCCGATATCGGCGCTGAAGCCCTCATGCCAGCTCACACGAACCTCGATGGGATCGTCGGCATCCGGCGGCAGTGCAATTCGCCCCAGCACCGGGTCGATCGCATAAACTCCGTTCGGTGGCGGGCTGTGTGCCCATCCGGCGAGGTCATCGTCAAGGTTGCAAATACGAACCTGATCGCGTTCGATCAGCGTGCCGTCGACGCTGATAGTCAGGCTCGGGTTGGTATTATCTTCGGCGGCGCCCGCGCTCGCACGGATGCCATAATAACGCGCCAGATGTCTGCTTAAACGGCGCCGCGATAACGGCCAGGGCACGTTGTCGGGTTCCGCCAGGTGGCTGATATCGTCCTCGGCTAACGGATGATTATAAAGCGGGAGGTCGTGATTTAACGGGCTCACGCGGTAACACCGCTCGCTGTCGCGGACCGCAGCTGTGTCGCGCCGGCGGTAGGCCTGGATGCGCCACAGATGCAACCCCACGTTAGGTATGTTGTGCCGTCCGCGACCGCTTTCGATGCGGCGCACGTCGACCGTTCGATTGGCTGTCTCGAAGGCGGTGCCGATCCATTCCAGCGCTTCAGCGGCACGCAGGTCCGGCGCTTGCAGATTATGCAAACGGATATGGTTCATGTATTGCGTGGTATTGATGCGCTGGAAATACTCGACTGCGCGCGCGTCCCAGTCGGTAACGTCGCGCGCCAGTTGTTCCAGCACCAGCGCGGTACCCTTGCGCCGGCGCAACGCGATCGTATGCGCTACCTCGGCGCGCGGGCTGGCAATTCGGGCGCTGACCGAATGCAGGCTGCGATACCCGATCAGGTCACCGATGTAGGGCACAACCCAGTCGGCGCAGGTTTCGATAAACAGGTCGTCGAATAGTTGATCGAGGTTTTCCTCGGCGACACCGATTTGTTCGGCGAAAATGCCGATCAATGACTCCAGCGGTCCCCGGCTTGCCTTGTCCTGCAGCGTTGCAATCCGCTCCTGCTCTTCTTCTGTCGGAGAAGGCAGCACTTCCAGCGCAGCCAGTTCCGCCTGCTCTGCGGCGTTAAGCAGATCTGGCAGCCTGGCCGCCTGTTCTCGGTCCCTGGTGCGATGAACGGCGGGTAATAATTCGAACAATGTCTGCGCGTCAAAGCTCATGGCAACACCTCCAGTTCGATTGCTGCATCCGCAAGCGTGAGCAATTCGGCGGCTGTAGGTAGTTCGGTCAACGAGGCTAGCGGCAACTTCGAAAACAGGCGTGGGACAGTGTCGACGGATTCGCCGACGCGATGCAGGCGGGTGACGTGCACCGCTTCGACCCCTTTAACCACCTGCGCAACCGCGGCGACCTCATCGACCGATACGGCCTGACCAAATCGGCGGTCGGAAAAACTGAAATGGTCGCGCAACGTGGTATCGATTTTTTCGAGCACCTTGTCAACTTCGTATTCGGCCTGCACCTTTACCGACAGGCCGCAGCGGAAGCGCGCATCGCTGTAATTGACCACGCGCAATGGCACCAGCGGGTCGCCGTAACTGGTGAGCGCGTCTAGCAGATTGCCGAAGGTTTCGCTGGACTCCGCGACCAGCGCTCCATCGACCCCGGCAATACTGAGGAAGACGCCGCGTGCCGGACCGGCCGGAATCCACAATGCATGCGCTTTATCGATCCCGGAGAAGGCTCGCGCAAAGTTGGCGTAATCGTCGATGGAAACCGCCCGTTCCAGCGTCAATACCGTCAACGGCGCATTGTCACGGGCGCGGGACAGCGTTTCGGCATCTTCACCGCCGCTTGCCGCCTGTGGATTGATTGCCTCGGTAACGCCCAGCGGTCGTGACAGCAGGGTGCTCAGTTTACCCGCGCCAACATTACCGCCCACACCCAGGCCCTTGCGGTAGCTCACACGCAGGTTACTCTCTCCACTAGGCAGTCGTGCACCCTCGACGCCATCGCCAAACTGGATGGTGGTGGTCGCTGCGTCGTTTTGCCTGGTTTCGTAAACACGTGCGTCGGCGTCACTCGCGTACAGCGCCGGCACTTCTTCCCAGAGCACATCGTTGACCCGCAGCTGCAGGGTAGATGCCCGCCCGCTCGGCGTACTGGCGCTGACGTAAGTCAGCGGTGACTGATTGAGGGCAAAGCGCTGATTCGCGCTGCCGCCGTCGCCGCTACCGAGAAGCGCGTCAACGGTTTCACCATGCGTCGCCGCCGCCACGTTCGCATTAATACGAACGCTGGCGCGCTCGTAAACATGTTCCAGCGGTGCCGCCAGCTTCAAACTGGTGCGATCGCGATCGCTATCGACGGCATCGTCACCGCTGGCGATGAAGATTATTTCGCGCATGATTTCGTCGCCTTTCCGGCTCGCCTGCAGCTGCACCTGATTGCCTTTGGCATCGAGCTTGCCGCTGTTGCCATCGCGATCGAGCAGCAGCAGCCGCAGGCGCGCGCTACTCGAACCGATCAACGCGTAAAAACTGGCCGCGTCGAGCGCCACCAGGGTCGAACCGATACGCCGCGCCGCGGATCCGATGATAAACAGTTCATCACCCTCGTTAAGGTTGCGGCTGCCGCCATCGTCGAGCTGCAATGCCAGTCCGGTAACCCCGGCGGCGATCACGATACACTGACGTGTGCCTGACACAGCCAGCGGCTGGTTGGGCTGCAAACCCTCGACGAGTTCGCCGCAGACGAGCGCGTCGCCGTAGAGCGGATGGAACAGTGGCGCAGGGTAACTTTCGAGCTTTTCGCTCTGCGCCAGCACCAGCGTGCGCCTCAGTTCGTAACGACCGGCAGTCAGGTTTTCGGTGGTGTCAGGTATGATGCGGGTAATTTTGCTGGAAAGCGCGAAATCATTGCGCGTTCGGTGAATCACCTTTTTGGCGCGGTAGAGCTCGGTGTAACCCGGTAGTTCGGCGCTGCCCTGACTGGCCTGGTTGGAAACCAGCGCGATCCAGCTACCGGTGGTTATCTTGTCGTTATCGGTATCGAGGTCGATACCTGTGCCATCAATCTCAAAATTATTCCACACCCAGGGCGACGCGTCGGTGTCAATTTTTATGGTGATATTGGAACCCGTGGTGTCGGTCCCGCGACTCATCAAATTTGGATCGGGCGCATTGTGACCAAACAGCGCGGTGCGCTGGCGCAGAGCGTGCACCTCGATGCCGCGTATCGCCGGGCTCATGGTCGGAAATCTACTGCCCAGCGGATGATTCCAGGTCACCCGGGTGCGCGCATTGTCGGTATCGACTTCGACGCTGGCGAGCACGCGCACATCCCAGTGCTCACTACCCGCATTAATCACTCGATCCGAGCCAACGATCAGAATCGCATCCCCCGCCTTAAGCTGGGTGTCGATACCGGCCAACCACAACTCGGTATCCCCCGACTGCGGTTTCCATGAGATCGAGGTTTGCACCGGAATCGCATTCCATTCGGCGCGCGCCGAGGTCTTTGCAACGGTCTCGAAAGTCTGCGCCACTTCATCCTGACCGGGCACGCTTTGAACCCGGGTGCCAGGCGGAATCTCGATCGGCTCAGCGGGCGCGCCGGGCAGGCTTTGCAGGGTAAACGCCAGATGCGTGCTGGCGGCGACGCCCGGCGCCAGCCGGTATCCGATCAGCCGCGCCATTTCACCCACCGAGAGCCGCTCGGTGGCGGTGCGCAGGTAATGCTCCTGGGCGTAACGTTCGGTGTAAAAACCGAGCACATCTAGCGAACAGGCGAGCGCATCGCTCAAGGCGATGCTGAAATCGCTGGATTCGCGCGTGCTCAACCCCGCCAACGCAGGGAAGTCGACACTGGACAAACGTGCCTGCATCGATTCGACAAAATCGCTGTAGTTGCCGATGCGATAGTTGATGCTCGAAAGACCCGGTGGATTTTCGATTCGCTGCGGAGTACTGGCGTCGACTCCGGTACAGCAGTGACAGTCAGCGCGATTATCGGATTTGCCAGCCATTATTTACCTCCGTGCAAATCGAGCCGCAGCACGCCGTGCTCGGGGAAATTGGGGTCATTGTCGAGGCGTGCGATTTCGAGCCGCCCCAACGCCATGAAACCATCCGCTTTTGGTTTGGGATCTTCCTGCCCCTGGCGGTGAAACCGCGTAACCTGCACCGAATCGACTCCCGGCACGCTGCGCGCGGCGGCGTAGAGCGGACTCAGAAACACCGTTTGTCCGAAGCTAAAATTATCCGGATGAAACAGCCCGCGTTCACCGTCGGCGCGGATACCGCTGCTGAATGCATCGAGCAATCCGAGCCTCACGTTACTGCGAAAATAATCCGAATTGACACATACCAGCATATCGATTTCGAGCGATACGTGGACCGGGTCCTTGACCCGCAAGTCGTGACCAGCCATGCGGTAACGATCCAGATGTTCGATCACGGCACCGCCAAATGCCGCGTCGACCGGTTCACCGCCATCGCGATCGACCGTGGTAAACACCGTGTGCCAACTTCCGGTCCAGCGCAAACCCGCCGCGGCTCGCTGCACACCGTCGAGCCTTTCGGTGACTTCGGCATAGTCCGCGGGTGTCACCGCCCGTTCCTGGGTGCGAAATGCATAGGGCGCATGGCGACGCACTTCGGCGGCAGTCTCGGCGGCGACTCCGCCGCTGGCGGGCAACGGATTAGACACCGACGTAATGCGGCCCTCGGTCGTCAACGCGTGCGCGATGCTGTCTGCACCAACATTACCCTCGACGCCGTTACCGATGCGATAACGAGCTGCAAAGCCGACACCGTAATCGGGTCGGCGGCCATGAACATCGTCGCCGAAGCGAATCCGGGTTGCGCCGTCATCTTCGATTTCGACGACGAAATGGTTGTCACTGGCGCGGCTGGAAAGCAATTCACGGCGCGCATCCCATCCATCCTCGCCGTCATGCAGACTAATCGACGGCACGGTATCGGGAGTTTTCCATTGCAGGGCCGCGCAGGCAGCGGCATCAGGGTCGAACAACAAGCGCTCGCTGCGGCGAATGCCGTTCTCGAGCCGTGTCTTCAGCACCGTACCCTGTTGCGTCAGCGGGCCCTTTGCCAGTTGCGGCCGGTAACGCGGTGGCAACGGTTCGGGTGCATCGCGCCGGCACGGATCGCCAGCCCTGGGCGGATACTGCAATTTTGCCGCGGGTACCTTGCCCAGCGATTCGGTATCGATGGTATAACCGTGATCAACCAGTAAGTTATTGCCCAGCGCGATGCTGACATTATCGATCAGCGCGCTACCGTGAGCCTCGTCGGTTTCCGACGACAGGCACAACGGGAATGGCAGCGCGTCGTCCGCGTGCCAGTGTATTTCGGTAATTTCGGTATCGTCGAGCGGGTCGAGCAGCGGATCGGTGCCATCGAGCGCCCGCACCGAAGTGAGCCGCACCGCGTGCCGGTGCGCCGGGTCCGCATCCTCGGGCGCAGCGCTGAGCGGACCGATCATTTCCTGGAAAATCAAAACCTCCCCAGCCACGAGATCCGGCCAGTGACCCAGCAGAGTCGCCGTGGTCGCGCCTGTTGGCAGGCAGCAACGCTCATCGCCCCAGGTGTAAAATTCGAAGTCGTTATGCTCGCTACGCAGGGTTGCGGCGTGCATCGGTTCAAACGCCAGCGGCGTCGCCCGCAGCAAGGCACGCTGATCCGACGACGCCGGGATTACGTTTGCCGGCACCCCGGGAACGCGGGTATAAAAACGCAACTCGGCAGGCAGGTTAAACGGCCCACCGCTGACCTCGAGGTGCAGCCAGACTCGCGCGTTACTACCTTCATGCATTTTATAATCGACCAGCAGCGCGTGGCGGCGCAGGCTGGTGCGGCGGCGCGCGCTATGCAGATAGGCTTCGGTGGCGACGCCGTCGAGCTGATAGTGCTGCAAGTCGCCGACGTAGGCGATAAGTTCGCCCAGCGTGGTAACGAGATCGGCGGGGCTGCGGTCTTTCCAGCCAGGCATTTGCCGGCTCAGCCGGTCGATCACCAACCGCCGCAAGCTATTGTAATCCCGCGCCAGGTAGTTGATCTCCGGTGCGCTGCCGGCTTGTTCGCGACAGTCGTTGATTGGCGCGCAGTCGAAGTCGCTCGGGCACTCAACCTTGAAGGCAAAGTCGACTGCGGACAGGCGCGGATCGAAATCCGGCAGTGGCGCGTCACTCGCGCTGCCCTGCACCAGACGCAGTTTATAGGTCGAGAAGTCACCCGACGTTTTGGTGCGCACCAACAACACCTGATCCGCGTCGTCCAGCGCGGTGAAGAAGGTTTGCTCGGCGGGATTCGCCGTTGCTGGCGGAGCGCTGGCGATACCTACCCATTCGATCACCAGGTTGCGGATGCGCTCACCGCCTTCGATGCGTATATTGTCGGTGCCAATCCCTGCCGGCACCGGCTTCAGCAGGCGCAGCATCAGGGTTTGCTGACGCGGGCTATTGAGCGGTGCGTCGAGATCCAGCACCTCGAGCCAGTCGATTCCATTGAGGGTCGGGTGTACTTCGACCGACGCGCGGCGGTTTTCTTCGCAACAGGTATAAATCATGTGCCGACTCCCTGGGTAAAGCTGTCGCGCAGGCGGGTTTCGCTACGGCGAATCAGGTACTGTACGGTCACCGTCAGGCTCGACTCGACCGCCTCGACCTCGACCGACTCAACCGTGATCAGATCAGCCAGCCACTGCTGCAACGCACCCTGCACCAGAAACTGCGTCGTCGCCGCCACCTCCGGGCTGTTGGGCGCAAACACCAGCTCGCGCAGCCCGCTACCGAAATCAGGGCGCATGACGCGCTCGCCGGGCGCGGTAAACAGGACCTGCTCGATCAGGCCGCGAATCCAGGTTGCCTCGTCGACATCGCTGGTACGGCCGCGACCGTCGAACTGGTAGGGGAAATGTACCCGTTGGCTCATGACTAACTCCCTATTACCCGCGTTTGCGCGACGACCGGTAGCAGCGGCGTACCGTTGGGTACGCATACCGCCTGGCTATCCATCAGTACCACCGGCTGCCCGTTGGAGGTCACCCGCGTCGCTGCAACCGTCCACTGCCCGGTCACACAGGGAACGGGGCTGCCGGATACGTTAAATGGGCAACCGGCGATCACCCAGGGCGCGCTCATTAATACGGTGGGTTGACCATCGATCAGTACGCGTGGATTTGGCGCGGTCGCGCTTGCCGTGCCGCCGTGAGCGCACATGACTGTTGAAGTGACGGTGAGTAAGGGTCCAGGCATCTCAAATCACCGAAAGCGCGCCGTTGTTGATCGTGACCGCAGGGCCGACCAGGGTTAGCGCCGCACCCTTACCATTTTGAATATAAATACCGGTGTCATTGACGATCAGCGTTGCCCCGGTGGCGCTTTTCAACATGATCCCACCGGTCGGCCCCGGCAGGTCGGAAATCGTCAATCCATTTTGCAGCGGCGTTTGAAAGGTGATGGCGGGAGTGCCCGGCGGCGACGCCAATGCCAGCGCGGGTATTTCTGCCGCACTGCCCCAGAAGCAACCGACCCAGATCGGATGATCCGGGTTGCCCTGCTCGAACTCGACCCAGACTCCGGATCCGATCATCGGCGGTGCGACCATGCCGTTTTGCACACCGGCGATCGGTACGCAAGGCATCGCCCAGCTGGTTGGCACGAGCCCGGCTACATCCGGCACCTGGATTTGCAATCGGCCCTGCTGCATCGGATCGATGTTGTTCAACACCACGCCGCGATATTTTCCGTAGTAACGTTCGGTCATGCTGGCACCGTCGGGGTTATCGAAATCAGACCATTCCGGGTCAGGTTGAAATTCTGCTTGAACTCGCCACGCTTGATCGTGCTGGTCACGCTGCTGACGTAATACAGGCCGTCGTATGCGACACCCACGCCGCGCACGCCGACCAGCTTGCGCGGCTTGAGCAGGCGCCCGTAACGCAGCACGTCGAGGCTGCCGCTACCGCTAACCGAATCCTGTGATTTCTTCGCCTCGTTCAAACCCCTGGAAATTGCCTGCATCGGGTTCATCTTGGCGGTGTCTTTCATCATCTTGATGTTGGCGATGGGTGTCGGCAATGCGCCCAGCGGCGGCTGTAATGGATTCAGATTCGGAATCGGGATCGGGATCGGCACGCGCGTCATCTGGTTTTGAATAAACACTATCGGCAACACACCCTTGGTCGGATCGAAACTGAAATTGAGTGATTCGACGTTGGTGTGTGCATCCATATCGAGGTTCAGCGCCGGTTGCGGCGGTCCGACTTTGATCTCGGGTCCGAAGTAAGCGATGTTGGTCATCGGCACCTCGCCGGGTTCGATGTAAAACACGTGCCCAACTTCTTCAGCCAACTGGCGGATATAGGCGAGGTCGGTTCCCTGTTGCGCGGGTATCTTCTCGAGCGGGATCGGTACATCAGGAAACAGTGCAGGAATCGGTAGCGGAATAATTCCGAAAGCGGCATATTTGGCACAGATCAGCGCCACACGAGCGGCAATTGGCATGGCCGGGTAAGGCAATCCGCTGAAGTCGATCATATCCATGACCCTGGTCAAATCCTCACCGGTAACGGTGATGCTGCCCGGCTGACCGTTCTGCCCGGCCTGCACTTCCACATTGGTGGTGACGCCGTCGAACAAAGGTTGCGGCCGGCCGTTGATAGTCACCAGCAGGACCACGCGCAAAGGCGGCATGCCCAGGTTCGTATTCTGCCCCGCCGCGATCAGGAAAATAGTATTGAGCTCCGACTTGCTGTTGATCTTGAAACGCAACTGAAAACCGCTGTTGGAATCTGCTGACGACGTCGCGGTGACCGATTCGAGCGCGTCGATCATCAGCGCGGGTACCGGTATCGGAATAATCGGGCCAATTAACAAACTGAGATGAATCGCGCCCGCCATCAGACCTCCGTACCGCCGGGCACGCCCTCGGGCAGCGTGATGCGTAAAATATCGCCGATTGTTTCGGTCAGCTCGTTGGGGCGAATCGCACCGTTGCCGTCGCACAGGCGCCAGTACTGTTGCGGATCGGCCAGGTATTTGGCGGCTATATTATCGAGCCGGTCACCGTCGGCCACGCGATGTTCCTGCAGCGTGGCGAAGTTTTCCGGCGGTGGCAGAAAACGGCGACGCACATAGGTGATCACCAGGCCGTCGGCGCGCGTCCATTGCGTCGTGTCGAGCCCATGGTAACGGCTATCCGGCGCAAAGGCGGGGGCGCTGAGCGCGTTCGCCTGCATGAAGGCTTTTAATGGATCTGTCATGGTATTCCTCCTATACCCAGCGCATCGAAGCCGACGGTTGCCGCCTTCGATGCTAGTTGTTCACGCGATTGCAGATAGGCCATAAACAGGCTGCCACCCTTGTGATCGAAGCCAAGGTCATCGACCGACAATACCCGCAGACCTAAGTTGACCTTGGCCCGAATCGGATTGAGCGCGGTGTCGAAGGCTTCTTCGGTAATCGAAAACTCGCTCACCCTTACCGGCACGATGCGATTCGCGCCCCAGACAAACAGCGCCAACGGTGACTCCATCGGCGCGATTTCCAGCGTCCCGGCATTGGCCAGCGCCTTATTGGCGAGCATATCGGCGGCGGTCGGATTGACCATCGCCTCGAGCACCGCGAGCTGCGGCGCGACGCCAAACTGCACCACGTTCTGGTGCTGATCGGGAAATTCCAGCTGGTCGGCGGCGTCAATCTCCGCCTCGAGCTTGAGGGTTTCCACCGCCGGGCCTTTTAGCCGCAAGGCTTCGGATTTATCGGCGCCGTCGCCCATCTGCTGCGGCTGCAGTGTGCGCGTAAGCGTGTCCGGGTTGTATTGCAGCGCGATCACGCGCCGTACGCTGGCCGATTCGGGGTCGATCAAAACCAGACCGCCTTTGATGATTCGGGGGGAATTACTAAATCCAGTCATCTAATCTGCTCCTCGTTCAAAAATGCACGCGTACCGAGCCGCCGATAAAGCTGGGGGCACCACGATCTTCCGGATCATCGGGGGCAACGAGTTGGCCTTGCGCGCCGAAGTTAAACGAGGCCACCGGCACTTCGCGACACGGCGCCTGGATTCGCTCGATTTCAGAATTCAGGTGGGCAACCGCGGCGACGACTTCTGCGTAGCGTGCATGCGGTGCAAAAGTGCGCGCGAGCTCACTTGCATCAGGGTCGGGAACAGGCGGTGTCTGCACCGCCTGAATTGCGTCGCGCAAGCGGGTGCCGGCCGATTGCAGCGCCGAACGGGCCGCTGTCGGACTGACTGCCTGACAGGTGGTGCGGGTGGTTTGTACGGTCAAACCCGCCGATCCGACCCCTTCTGTTGTCATGCCCGCATTGGCAATGATGCGTACATGTTGCGCCGCGTTAATGGTGACTCGAAACGAAAACTCATCGGTGCTTGCGTTGAGCGAAAAGACGACGCGTTCGGCGCCGCGGAAAGGTACCGGCAGCCGAATCGCGAGCGACGCCGGCAAGTCGACCGTAAATGCGGCTGCCCCGAGATTAAAGCGAATCGTAGTCGAAGGTAGCGACAAGCCGCTGCTGCTGGTGGCCCCGGGTGAACTACCGGGTGCCGCTACCGGTCCATGCGCGCGGCGGGGTCCGCGAGCGGTCGGCAGCAACGGCAGGCCGAAGTTAGGTGTCAGGCAGGGATTGCCCGCAATCAGACTAACCGAGGAAATGCCCGGGTGGCATTGAGAATAAGCACGCATCAAGCGCGCATGCGTGACTACCGTTGGCGCGCGGTGGCTCAAGCGGCATAAGGCGCCGATATCGCAGGTGGCCTCGGCCATCGTCGCCGCGAAGGATGCATCGTCTTCGCTGCCTGGCTCGGGATCGCGCGAAATGGTCGGGCTGGCCGCGGAAATCCGCGGCATCGGGCCGCCGCGCGAAATTGCCGAACTGACCCGCCGCGCCTCGCCTTCGCGTTGTGTGGTACTCAGATTCGCGCCACCCGGCCGGCATTGTTGAATGACATGAGCTAACTCGTGCGCCAACAGAACTTTACCCGTTGGGCTATCCGGCATATAGCGACCTCGATTGAAAACAACATGGTTTCCAACCGTGTAAGCATTCGCTCCCACAGCACGGGCCGAAGCAGCGCCCTGGGCGTCATCATGAATTCTGACCTGACTGAAATCGTAGCCAAATCGAGGCTCAAAAAAAGTGCGTGTTTTAGCTGAGAGTCGTTCGCCAGACGTTTTTAAGGTTTCGGTGACTGTCCTCGGAGCAGAGTTACCTCCGCTTTTCGCCGGTGGCATTGGTCGGTGATGAACAAGCGGTGTCGAAACTTTACTCAAGCCGTCGGGTGAAGGCTCCGAAATACTCAGTACATGAGCTGCCGTGCGGTCGGCCTCGTATTCATGCGGATCGTCGCTGGCGCCGATTGCGAGCCTGGCCTGCAAACCTGAAGCGTTATTGGTCTGACACTCCTCGCATTCACCATTGATCGGGGAAGCCTTGTTGCCGCAATCGCATTTGCGCGGCAATAGCCAGCCTGCGTCCGCGCTGAGCCTGTTCGATGTTTGACTGGCCAGTTCTCGAGTCACGATTTCGGCACCTCGAAAAAATTGATTGTCTGCCAACGCAGTGACAAGATCGGTTTCACTCCTGCCTCAATACATCCAGCTTGTAGTTTGGTTATTTTCATAACTAGAACAGGAGTGAACCCAGACCTCCCACTAAAGCCCCTGCACCAGCTCCCACAAGCGCACCAACGGGACCGCCAACCGCGGCTCCAATCCCGGCTCCAACCGCCGCTCCACCGACCGCCCCAATAGCCGCTTTGGCTCCCGTTGACAGACCGCGATAGTCACCAGCGTCGCCTTTAGCCTTGATCGAATTCGCACGTGTCCGGTACAAGGGTGCGCCATCTCCGTAAGCGCGTCTTTCGCCAGCCGGTGTAGATAACGCCGCCAATAGCGCAGCGGCGAAGCGACCAGGCAGCCTCCCCAGCAAGGTACGTACCTGAGCGACACTAGCCGCCACCTGGCCATTCAGCCAGGTTGTCACAGTTGCCATTGCTCCGGGTCCATTGGCATTATCATCGTTCGCATGAACTAGCTCGTGACGCAGGGTTAAATCTTCAGCCCAGAAATTCGCACGCGGAGGCCGCCCATTAAGATCAGACATATCAGGTGTCAAATCTGATACTACCGTTGTGTAATTTGAGTGCGTTATGTCAGAGTCAGTATCGGAGGCGATATCTTTCTGACTGGACGGTCCTGTTCCCGATCTGACCTGATAAGTAATGGGGTGTTCAAAGGTTGCAGCGACATCAAAGGTTCCGGCATTAGGGGTGATAGTCACACCTGTCAGGCTGGAGCTGAACGATCTGGTAACGCCAAAGCCGCCCGGTGCGGCACCTCCGCGAGCGATACTGCCGTTATAGGTAAACGCGCCATTCACAGCATCACTTCTGTTCAAGACCGCCAGCTCCGGTACCACAATATCCGGCACTCCTATTGCGCCGCTAGCCAATGTATCGGGCGACGCGCCAAAGCTTCCTGTTTCCTGCGTTACGCTCGCAGAATCGTTTTCCGCGCCAGACTCAAGCCGTTCCAGCACGGATACCAGTTCGCTATCACCCGGTTCGGTTCCAGGCAACGAATCCTGTCTGGTTGGTATTGCAGTAGCGGGTGATTGACGTTTGAGAGTCGCCCGGAAAGGGTAGCATTCGACTTTCCTTTGGTTCTGGTGAAGGCCTTGTTGAAGACTGGCTTGTTGTTGACCGGTATCTGGGATTGGCCCTGGAGACTGCTGACGATTTGCCGATGACTGGGGATACACAGAAATTCGGCTGAAATCATGCATGTTACTGTTAATTTTCTGATAACTGCTATCAACGGTTGATTTTTCATCGCTGTTGGATTTTCGCCTCAGCAAGTCCGATTCAGAATCAACGATAGTTGGCGTAACTATATGATTAATCGATTGGCGACTCACGTTGCCACTCCCTTTGCGATTTGGTTGCCGATATTCCGGCCGACGCTGGAGGCGCCGCAAGCTTGATCGACCTGCGCAGTACCCGCCTTAATCCGGGAACGGTTGCCCGCGGTCGCCAGTGTCACCACAACTCCCGGCTCGACCAGCAGCGATTTCAACTGTGCTCTGATCCCGGCGGAAACCGCAGCCGCGTCGGCGCGGTCGATCCCGCGTAGCACCAATTTATCGATATGCACTACGACGCGGGTCATACCCACCCCCTGATTTCAGCTTCGGATGGCGTTTTTTCGGTCTTTGCCGCTTCCAGCTGAGCGGCGCGGCGCAACTGCGCCATGGTTACCGCCGTCTCCGCTTCGGCCGCCAGGAAGGCGGCGGTCATCGCGATGTTGCGGATATTTCCGCCGGCGACGTTGAGACGCGCCAGCCTGGCAAAATCGAGGTTATCCAGCGGCGTGCCAGGCGGGAAAATGCAGCGCCAGATGGCCTCGCGTTGTACCGCGTCGGGAAATGGAAAGTGCACGACAAAACGCAAACGGCGCTGGAACGCGGTATCCAGCGCCGCCTTGTGATTAGTGGTCAGGATAGCCAGCCCGCGGTAGGCCTCCATGCGCTGTAACAGGTAGCTGACTTCGATATTGGCGTAACGATCGTGGCTGTCCTTGACGTCGCTGCGCTTGCCGAACAATGCGTCGGCCTCGTCAAACAGGAGGATTGCGCCAATATCTTCGGCGGCGTCGAACAGCTTGCGCAGATTCTTCTCGGTCTCGCCGATGTATTTACTGACCACGGCGGATAAATCGATGCGAAACAGCGCCAGACCCAGGCTATTGGCGATCACTTCCGCGGCCAGCGTTTTGCCAGTACCGCTTTCGCCGCTGAACAGGGTCGCGATGCCCAATCCGCGGTTGCTTTTATCGGCAAACCCCCAATCGTGATGCACCGTGATTCGGTGGCGCGTGTGCACCGCGAGCTGTTGCAGTGTCGCGCGCTGACTTTCGGGCAGAATCAAATCATCCCAACCGGCGCGCGCATCGATCAGCTGTGCGAGCTCGCTCATGGTTTCGCCATCACCACGACAAAGTTGATGCAGCAGATCGATATCGCGTTCGCGATCCTGACCTTCAACTTGTTCCGCGCATCGCGCTATACGGGACGCGTCGAGACTGTACTGGCTGGCAAGGCTGTCGAGTTCATCATGCAGGCTATCGGCTTTGCTACCCAGAGCGGTCAGCCATAACTGTCGTTGTCCGGGGGGATCCATTTTATTCACAGTAAAACGCATACTTCGGGCTTTGAGCTGCGGTGCCGATTTGCCGCTGATAACGACGAGCCCGTTTAATCGTTCGACAAAGCGGGACAGGTTTTCATTTGCTTCGCCACCGTGACTAATCAACAGACCGCAACCGAGCAAGGCGGATTCACGTTGCCACAAACTCGACATGGCTTCCTGCTCGTACGCAGACGCGGGGATATCGGTAGCATTTAATTGGAACATTGAGACGCCAAGTGCCTGCGCCAGGATCGCGGCAACATCCCGCTGGCCAGATTCATCGTTTCCGCTCAACAATACAAAAGGCCACTGCCCCTTTTGGGTGAGCAATTTTTCACCGGCTTCGCGCGCGATTTCGCGATGCTCTTCAGCCATCAAACCGGCGCTGGGTAAGGCTACAAATTGCGCGCGTAAACGATGGTCCAGGTAATTCAGCCCGCCGATTAAATGCAGCACGCGCTCATCCAGTTTTAACCGGCCCGTGGTAATTCCCGCACTATCGTCGACTTCGAGCAAGCGCCAGCGTCGCAACGCCTCCAGTGGCGCGATCGCGCTCCAGTGCGAGTTCGGCAGCACCGCCAGCGCGAGCCCAAAACTGGCCCAGGGTTTCTGCGAGTTTCCACTGGCGTCGGCACATAGGCTGGCGATTTGCGAATCCATTTCGACACCGGCGACCAACAGCAGCAGATCGCGTTCGAAATCGCTCAGTTCGAACAACTGGGTCAAGGTATCGATGGCCGAAGCCGTCGGCATGCGTTGCTGAACCGTATCGATCTGTGCCTGCGCCGAGGACGGATCGCCTTCACCGAGCAGCGCACGCAAGCGGGCGAATTCGGCGGCCAGCAACTGCTGGTTGTCAGCGCTCCAGTTGATATCCACCTGAGCATTCACGAGATTGTTACCCTGTAATCGAAGAAGACCGGCGGTTCCTGGCTTCGATCCGCGAGCGGACCGTCGATGCCATCGATGCGCAGTCGTGCCAGTGGCGCACCAGCTTCGGCATCGACGGCGACAAAATCGAGGCTGGTGGCGGGTGCAGCAATTGTTACCGGTGCGATTTCAGTCTGCCCGAGCAATAGCGAAACCGTTTGCCCCGTGCGCAGTGCCGGTGTGAATGTAATGTTGATTGCGGCGTCGCCATTGCCATCGCGAGCCACCAGCTGCGGCAAATTGGTAATGTTGGGCGCAATAATACAGGCCATGCGATTGGTTTCGCGGGCATCGGTTTCACCCGGCGGAACCAGTAACGCGGTCACGTCGTAGACGCCGACAGGAAAATCGTTAGCGCGTGCTGCCGGTATCGTGAACAGCATATTATCGGCGGCGCTCGGACCGCTGGCGGCAAGCAATTCGTCGACGCCGAAGCGATCGTTGCGCAGCCGTATCTGTCTTGAGCTACCGTCGAGATGATGGCCTTGCAGGGTCACCGCTTCATCGAGTCGCACCACCGGTTGATTACCGTCCGGCAGCACCGCTTCGATGGTTGGTAGCGGCGGTATCAGGCTAGGCGTAACCACCACGCCGCGCTCGCGACCCGATACCAGGTTTACCGGGCCTCGCGTCAGCACGGGGGTCGTTGGGCGGGTGGTTTCGGTGGCTTCGATCAATACTACGGAAACCTGATAGGCTGCCGACGGCCTATAATTGGCCTGCGTCGCAGTCCAGAGTTTGGACATTTCCTCGCCGTTGAGAAACTGTGGTGAAATGCGCAGCTGCTCGACCTGATCGGCAAGCCCACAGTCGGCCAGGGCACGCAATGCCGGTGGTAAATCCAGCCCGACATCGAGGGTCGGATTCAGCGCGGTGCGGATCATTTCCCGGGTGATAACGGGAAACTCATGCATCAACTGCATCGCATAGCCCAGCAATATTTCGGCGTGCAGATCGGCCCCACTGTAGGCTGAAATCAGAAAATGCAGGTCCAGCGCCAGTGGCGGATTGGTCAGCCGATGTCGGCCCGAGCCATCGCGCGACGGCAAACCTTCATTACGCCATCCCAGGTTTGGCGTTACCTGGTACAGAAACAAGTTGAGCTGGCTTGCCTCGCTGGTGTCGGCCGGCACGACGCGATCCGGGGGATTCACGCTCACGGTTACCGTACTACCGAGCACGGCGGTGACATTGTGATTAACCAGTCCGTCGTTTAATCGATCACGCAACACGGCGGTTACACCTGCGATAGCGAGTGCAGTGCTCATCGTCAGCTCCGCTGCCTGCGCGCCAGATAGTCATCCAGCGACATGGGTTGTTGCGCGGCTTTCGCCTTGCGCTTACGAGGTTCGCCTGACTGTACCGCGGTTACCTCGATTCGGCCGATGTGCACATGCACTTCATTGGGCGTATCCGATGTGACTTCGGGGGTTTGCATGGCAGCCACTGAATTTGCGGTTGGCGTAGTTGCAAACGATGGCAATAGCGGTTCGGGAGTCCTTGGCTCGACTGGCGACGCTTGCTGTTGACGGGATGCTCCAAAATTTCGCGGCTGATCGTCGACCAGGGTTTCAAGGATAATTTTCTCCGTGGCCGAAGCCGCTGCGACAGTTTCTACCTCATGCTTCTGTTGGCGATCGAAAACGCCGCTGTTCTGCATACCTGTCGTAACCGCGGCCAAATCATCTACCTGGCTTATCGGGTCGGCAGCTTGCCGCGGCAGCAGCGCATCCCCAGTTGAATCCGACATCGCCCGCTGCGCGTCGATACGATCGTTGCCTGGCTGCTCGGAAAAACCGGGGGGCTGTAGACGACCGGGCTCATCGACGGAACTGGCTTTTGTCCGGGCATCGGACTGAGCGACGATGCCGGGCGGCGGCGTCGATCCAGCTGTCGATTGCGGATTATTTACGACCGAATCCGTGGCAGCCTCCGATTGCGGAAAAACCTGTTCGGTCGACGCCAGTTCTGTGCTTTGTTGGTAGGGCGTCGGCGACGCGGCGTGTACCAGGTTGCCTGGTTGACCCACGGCATGCCGGGCGAGACGTGTAAACAATCCGCTCACGATTGCAACCTCGCCAGATAAGCCCGGCGGCGAGTCTCGCTCATCTCGAGAATATCGGATTCGGTCCAGCCGTAGGCTTGCGCCAGCAAATGGGTATCATCGAGTAGTTGACGCGCGCGATGCTCGATTTTGTTCCACAGGAAGCTGGCAATATCGAAATCGGCCAGGTCTTCCCGTCCGCAGGCCGGGCAACAAACTTCGAGCGCAATGTTGGTCCATGGATCTTTGGCCTCGACCGCCGCTTCCACTGCCCGCATTAACTCGATCAATCGACGCGGCTCGTCAGGCAACGATTCCGTCGACTCGGCGCAGTCCTGAAGCAACTGGTGTGCGGCTGCTTGCGCGTCATTTTTGCCGTTAACGAGTCTTGCAAGATGCCTGCTGGTCGGTAGTCTGAAACGATAGCCATCAACTTCAATCGAGTCGACCTTGTCGACCTGGATCGGCGGCAGTTGCGCCGCGTTCAATTCGAACTCCATACGCTCGCCACAGGCCGGGCAATCGAGCCAGGCCCCCAGGCGGCCCCCGAAACAATCGAGGTGCAGTTGCATCAATGCCGCATTGCACCTGCCCAAAGGCAGGTCGGCTAACTGCTCAACCGAGAAATCCGATTCTGTCAGCGATAACAGCAACAGCGCGCGATCGATAGGATGTCGATGCACGCCCTGCTCCCAGGCTGACAAAAGACGTTCCGCTGTCATTGCTGCCACAGCGATCAGGCCGGTTCAGTAAAACTTGGTTCGCTCGGTTCGGTAACGTCGTAATCCCGCTCCCAGCCCTCGTTCTCCAGCTTGATGGTCTGGATGGCGATGGCGTTGGCGTTTGCATCCAGGTCAGGCAAAGATTGATACTCTGAAACCCAGCAACGAAATACCTTGTAGGCCAGCGCGAGTTGCCCGGCTTCGTTGTAAACCTCGATGATGAGATCCTTGCGGAAGTCCTTGAGAGAAACTTCGGCGCCCAACCCCGAACCAAAGTTCCACACCTTGTTGGCCCATTGCTCGAACTCGGTGTCATGGGTGACGCCGCGCTCCAGCGTGATGGCTTCAAACTTGCTGCGACCGGGCGATTTGCGCGAGGTCGACGGATCACCACCCTCGCGGTGCTCAACCATCTCGGTACTGCGTTTGAGCGCACCGACCTTGCTGATGCCGGCGACGTAGCGGCCATCCCATTTCACCCGGAACTTGAAGTTCTTGTAGGGATCGAATCTGTCTGCATTTACGCTGAACTGTGCCATGAATTTATCTCCTTATACCTCGACCTGACCGGCCATTTGCTGGAATTTGATGACGACAAATTCGGCGGGCTTGAGTGGCGCGAAGCCCACAAGAATATTCACGATTCCGCTGTTAATGTCGTTCTGAGTAGTGGTTTCTCTATCGCACTTAACAAAGTAGGCATCGCGCGGCGTGCTCCCCTGAAACGCCCCCTGGCGGAACAGATTCTGCATGAAAGACCCGATATTGAGACGGATTTGCGCCCACAAAGGCTCGTCGTTGGGCTCGAAAACCACCCACTGCGTGCCGCGAAACAGGCTTTCTTCGAGAAATAAAGCCAGCCGTCGTACAGGAATGTATTTCCATTCCGAAGCCAGCAGGTCGGCCCCAGCCAGGGTGCGCGAACCCCACACCAGATGCCCAGCAACCGGAAAGCTGCGCAGGCAGTTTAATCCAACCGGATTCAGCACTCCGTTTTGCTGGTCGGTCATCGTGTAAGTGAATCCCTGCGCGCCGGAAAAAGACGCCGCGAGGCCGGCCGGCGCCTTCCAGACGCCGCGCTGCACGTCGGTACGCGCCATGATTCCGGCAACCGCGCCGCAAGGGGCAAATTCGGCGAGGCGGTTTTCGCTGAGCGGATCGGGCATGCGCAAACGCGGGAAATAGACCGCAGTGTTGATCGCGTCGTCGTTGCCGATAACGCCGCGCAAAGTGTTCACCCCGGTTTCTGCGGTGCTAATCGCGGTGCTCGGGGCAACTGTCCAGGCTGCCGGGGCATCGACGATCAGCATTGCACGCCGCTCCTGGCAGTAGCCCGCGGCAATTGCCCAGGTACCATTGGGTACATCCACGTCGCGCTCCAGCGGCGGGATGCATAACAGATTGAAGATATCCGCCGACTCGAGGGCGAAAATTCCGCTACGTGCGTTTCGATCACCGTCGACCTGGGTATTGGTGATCGGGCTGCCATTGGTGCCAAGCGTGCCATCGTTCGCGGTGCCATCGGGATTCGCCACCGTTGCGGTGACGTCCGTCGGGCTCTGGTCGACCGGTGCCGACGTGTTTACGTTGACCAGTGCCGATTGTTCGCCCAGTACGGTATCGACGAAACGCTCGCTGCTCGGATCGACCGACACATTGCGAAACTGCTCAGAACCGACAACCGTACTACCACCGGGCTGGTCCATTTCCTCGACCAGCAGGTTGAACAACAGGGTGTCACTTGTATCCCTGGTACTGTGATCAACCGTCGTGCGCAGCGTGCTGCCCCACTCGCCGGGACTAACCGCTTCCAGCACCAGCGTGCCCCCACCGGAAGTGTCCAGCGTCAGGGTCGCCGTGTCGGCCGCATTGGTTACGCGCACGATCAATGCATCGCTGCCCCCGTGCTGAAAAAACTGACTAACCGCGTAACTCATTGGACTCGGTTGCCAAAGCCCGCCGAAGATGCGGCTGAATTCAGCGAAACTTTGCACGCGAACCGGCTCGTCATCGGGGCCACGCAGGGCGCGACCGACAAAAGCGGTGATGGAGGTTGCAACTCCAGTGATGGTTCTGACACCACTGGGCACTTCCTCAACGTATACTCCAGGGTAATTCAATACAGACGGCATATCGGACGCTCCTTATGTCTTGTGTTTTGTCATTTTGCTCAAATTAAACCGTTCGAATGAACTCGAAAGAGAGCGAACATCAGACGCTCTGTTGCACGATGGTCATTCAAAATGTCTTTCAGAAAAATTTTTTCCATTCCAGGCGAAAGATCTCGCTGTTGAAAATTCTTCTATACCTAACTTCATCTATGGGCTGGATCCAGACTGAAGATCGCCTCCGAATCACTGCTTACCCTCTTTACAACCTTACCTTCATGTGTCAGTTGGGCGAGCGCTTCTTCTACCAGCTTCTTGTTCTTCACGATTGCCTGCTCTACCAGCCACCAATGCGTAATGCCATCGAGCGAATCCGACGCCATTGGCCGTTTATGCAGGTAAGTCATGATTTCTGCGGCAATAAGATTGACGTCATCTTCTTTACACACAAAGGATGCCTCTTTCATTTTGTTTTATATTTGCACCAATCATGCCAGTCAGCCGCAGATAGCTAAGCAATTGAAACAAATACAAATTCGTTTCGTAGCGCATATCCTGGCCAGGGCATTTTTACCCTAGAGCAAACAAGCCGTTCAAAAATAAGTAAGGAAAATCATATAGATATGAGTTTGTCCTGAAAGCTGACTGAGGTAAAAAAGCCTCATCTCCATTCCGCTTTCAAGTACCCGGGATGGGCAATTGACGGGCAATGCACGTCTACCGATGCAAGGTGAAAAATATCGGGGTGTTTGGGGTTTTTTACTGACCGGTTTTGTAGCGCGAGGCGTCTAGTTCATACTTTTGCAGCAAGCGGGTAAAGGACCTGCGCTCCTTACCGGCCAATCGAGCCGCCTCGGAAATATTTCCCTTGGCTCGATCCAGCGCCGAGGCCAGGTAATGCTGTTCAAATTCATTGATCAGGCTGTTTTTTGCCTGGACCAACGGCTGTCCGAATCTTTTTAGCATGCGTCGATCGCCACCCGGGTTTCGACGTTCCCTGGTCGTCGATTCGATTTCATCGAGAACAATGTATTTGCCGTCAGACAGCAGGAACTCGCGGTGTAACATGTTTTCAAGTTGCCTGACATTACCCGGCCAATCATAATATTTGAGAGCGGACCTCGTATCAGGGTGTAATTCTGTTTCAGGCTGATTGTACTGAATCTGAAAGCGACGGATAAAATGATCAGCCAACAGGTTGATGTCCCCGGCGCGCGTTCTCAGTGGCGGCAACACGATACTCATGACATTAATCCGGTAGTAGAGATCTTTCCTGAAACTGCCCTCTTCCACCAGTCTGGTGACACTTTCGTTAGTCGCGGTAATAACGCGAACATTTGCCAGTTTTGCGGCATTGCTGCCAAGGGGGCGGAAGGTCATGTCTTCGATAAATCGCAACAGGGTAACCTGGCCCTTTGGCGACAGCGCCTCAATTTCGTCGAGAAACAGGGTTCCCCCTTCGGCTTGCGTGACCAGGCCGTTACTTGATTCGCGTGCATCGGTATAGGCACCTTTGTGATGTCCAAAAAGTTCATTTTCAATCAGCTGATCCGGAAAAGCACCGCAGTTCGCTGCAATAAACGGATGATCTTTGCGTCCACCCAGGTAATGAATCGCGCGGGCAATCAGCTCCTTGCCGGTGCCGGTTTCACCATCGAGGTAAACCGGCGCATCGCATTTTGTAACCTTGCTGACTTTATCGAGCACCTTCTGAAACTCGGGAGAATTACCCAGAATATTCATTTTTACGAAGAAGTTTCGTTCCATTGCGGAATTATCTATCGAAGCTCGATATGTGTTTTCCTATCCGATAATTGAGTTCCTGCCTGGTACAGGGCCATACTGCTACTTCATGGCAGACCTGGACAAAAGGTAGTTCGAAGCGCGCGCAATCCTGGGAAAATAACCCTATAACGGGAAGCGTTTTACTCGAGGGCAATATATCGAGCAGCTGGTTTTGGCTAAACGCGGCATCCGTAAACAGTAAAACCAGGGCAGCAAACGAGCCATCGAGCACCAGTCTTTCCAGCTGGTCATGGTCCTTTGCTATAACAATACGAGTGTATCCGACATCCGCAAGCTGCTGGACTAACCGCTCCTGCTGGGCCTGCGCGGCTACGGAATAGAGAATAATGCGACTACCTTTCGCGTTCATATAAAACTCTCCCTTTTTATATTCGTCCCTGGATGCTCCAACAATCGTCCAGCAAGCAAAGTCCGGCTTGCTCTGCCCGGAGGTCAGGCGTCAGTTTGTGGGGTCACTGGGAGCCTAGTTTATCAATTTCAGTTTCATATTGAAAACGGATTGAAAGTTAATTCCTGAATTTTTCGCAGTCAGTCCCCGATAGTTGAAACTTGGCATGCGAGAATCCGGTTTTGCTTCAAGCTGCTGTTCGCAGAGTAGCCCCGGGCCGGGGATGCTCATTCCAAATCTTTCCGGACACAGCGACTCCTCACCCGCTGGGGCACCCCCATGCAGAATATTTACGAACCGGGATATCCCTCGCATCAAGGAAAACATGCCTCAACATTGACCGTCCGCTTCAATCTATGATTAAGACAAAACCGGGAGTTCACTAAGGATTGGCCGAGTTGCAACGAAATTCACTAAATTGACCTTGTATTTTTGCTAACATGCGTTCTTTTTTCGGTCAAAGCCATATGTTAACCGTTATCTCGCCCGCCAAAACCCTGGATTTCGATACGCCAACGGTGACGGATGCCTGCACCCAGCCGGCGCATTTGACCCAGTCGCGCAAACTGGTGCGGCGCCTGCGCGAGCTCTCCACTAACGATATTTCGAAGTTAATGAGTGTCAGCGACAGTCTCGCCGAACTGAATCAGCAGCGTTTCAAGCAGTGGAAAACCCCGTTCAAGCCGGAAAACGCACGCCAGGCACTGTTTGCCTTCAAGGGCGATGTCTATCTCGGGCTCGACGCCTATAGCATGACCCCTGAGGACGTCGAATTTGCCCAGGACCATTTACGCATACTGTCCGGTCTGTATGGATTGCTCCGTCCGCTCGACCTGATGCAGGCTTACCGCCTCGAAATGGGCACCCGCCTCGACACCGACCAGGGCAGCAACCTGTACCAGTTCTGGGGCGATCGAATTACCAAATCCTTGAACCAGGAATTGAAGCAGTCCGACTCGCAAACGCTGATCAACCTGGCCTCGGGCGAGTACTTCAAGTCAATCCGGCCAAAACAGCTGAAAGCGGAAATAATCACCCCCGCTTTCAAGGAGTATCGCGACGGTCAGTACAAGTTCATCCAGTTCTTCGCCAAGAAAGCGCGCGGGCTGATGACGCGTTACCTGATCGACAAAAAAATCGATCAGCCGGCGGCGCTAAAGGGCTTCGATTACGCCGGCTACAGCTATCGTCCCGAGCTGTCCGACGACCGCGAATGGGTGTTTACTCGTAGACAGTAGTCTACGCGAAACTCGAGGCTAGGCCGTGGTTGAGCTTTCCCCAATTGCCCATCGAGTTCAATTAATTTCAGGTCTGATCGCGGCGATCGGAGTGCTGGTCATCCTGCTCATTTCCCCTGGCATCGACAAAAATGCGCGCAGCGCGCTGGACAAGATCAAACAGCGTGGCTATCTCAACGTGCTAACGCTCAACAGCGCGACTACCTATTACCAGGATATCGACGGACCCAACGGCTTCGAATATCAACTGGCCACCTGGTTCGCAGAATCGATTGGCGTCAATGCTCGCTTCATCACGGTGCCGAACTTTAGTGAACTTTACCCGGAGCTGCTATTCGGCACCGGCGACATCGCTGCCGCCGGATTGTCCGAAGGCGAATCCGATTTCAGCCGCTCGGTCGCCTACGGCCCCCGCTATTACGAAGTCAGTAATCAGGTGCTGTACCGCAAGTTCAACGCGGACCGTCCGAAGAAGATTCGCAACCTGATTGGCGGGTCGTTGCATGTCATCAGCGGCACCGCTCACGTCAAGCTGTTGCACGGCCTGATCGAGCAATATCCGGACCTGACCTGGGTCGAAGTCGACGATATCGCAACCGAGGAACTGATCGAACAGGTCGAAGCTGGCGAGGTCGACTACATCCTCGCCGATTCGCACGAAATCGCGCTCCAGCGGCGTTACTTCCCGGAATTGCGCATTGCCTTCGAAATCGGCGAACCGCGCCAGTTACGCTGGGCGTACAATTACAGCGATGACGACAGCCTGGCCATCGCGATCGAAGCATTCTTCAAGACAATCGAGGAAGACGGCCGCCTCGAGCAACTGGTCCATCGTCACTACAGTCACGTCGAAAAATTCAATTACTCGGACATTCGAACCTTCACCCGGCGCATCAGAACGCATTTACCGAAATACGAGGCGCTGTTCAAACAGGCGGCAGAGGAAGTCGGGATCGACTGGCGCCTGTTGGCATCCATCGGTTATCAGGAATCTCTGTGGAACGCGCGTGCCAAATCGCCCACCGGCGTGCGCGGCCTGATGATGTTAACCCAGGCGACGGCAAAACAAATGAAAGTCAAAAACCGGCTGGATCCGGCGCAGAGCATACGCGGCGGCTCGAAATATATCGCCAGAGTATTGAAACGTATCCCGGCGCAAATCCCCGAGCCGGATCGCACCTGGTTTGCGCTCGCCGCCTATAATGTCGGCTTCGGCCATGTCGAGGACGCCCGTATCATCACCCAAAGCCGCGGCGGCGATCCCGATCGATGGATCGACCTGAAGCAAAACCTGCCGCTGCTGGCGCGCAAGAAATGGTATAAAAAAACCAGGTACGGCTATGCGCGCGGCTGGGAGCCGGTCAAGTACGTGGAAAACATTCGCCAGTACTACGAGTACCTGATCGGCTTCGAAACCAGGGCGCTACGTGAATCCGGCGATATCGGCAAACCCAAGCAGGACATCGCGCCGCTGGCGCCGAGTCTCTAGGCGCCGTATTGCTGCGACTACTCTTGACCGGTTGGATATGTCATACCGACGTTTGCTCGAATATTGTCATACCGCGGCTTGACTGAATATTGTCATACGGCGACCTGATCAGACGTCTGTCATCCCGCGACTTGATCCACTACTGTCCGGTTTAGAAATTGTTGAGGCGATAAGAGCCTCGTAGTATCGGGTCTTTCGCATTTTTTGCATATAGGGACTGTGAAATTTTACTCTCCAAACTTGTCATACCGCGGGGTGACAATTAATACAATTAACGGATGCTTAACCGGACAGTAGTGGACTTGACCGCGGGATCCAGTTTAAAAGATTATCCCTGGCTCTCTGGATCCCGCGGTTAAACCGCGGGATGACGGGTGATTTCTTGTCATCCCGCGACCTGCGCAACCCGGTTAAACCGCGGGACGACGGGTTACTTTCTGGCGGCGCGTTTATTTGCGAAGAACCGGGTCATCAGGGCGGCGCAATCATCGGCCAGAATACCAGCCTCGATTGTTGGTCTATGGTTGAATTCACCGCTTTCGAACAACCGATGCGCGCTTTCGATCGCCCCCGTTTTCGGCTCGTTCGCGCCGTAAACCACGCGCGCCACCCTGGCATGAACCAGGGCGCCTACACACATGGTGCAGGGCTCGATCGTCACGTAAAGCGTGGTGCCGGGCAGGCGATAATTACCAAGCTTTTTTGCGGCAGCGCGCAACACGACGATTTCCGCGTGCGCGCTCGGATCTTGCGAACTTATCGGCTGGTTGTGCCCGGCGGCTAATACTTCACCCGCGGCATCGACCAGCAACGCGCCAACCGGCACTTCGTCGAGGCTGGCGGCGATTTCGGCCTGCGCCAGCGCCCGACGCATGCCCGCTTCGTCGTTAGTTATCAGTTTCACGCCTGGTCCCGCTCCCCAAATCAGAAATCTTTATCTCAGGAAACCCGATGCTCGGCAACCTGTTCCCGCTGCAGCCAGGTCAAATCTTCAGAATGCCAATGATCAACGGAATGATCAGCGATGCTACGATCCCGCTCAATCCCATTGCCACGGCGGCAAAAACACCCGCGGTATCGTTGCGGCTCATCGCCCTGGCGGTACCGATGCCATGGCTCGCCAGCCCGATGCTGAAGCCGCGCGCGGACATGCTTTTTACGCGCAGAAGATCAAGCGTAAAAGTGCCGAACGCAGCCCCGATAATACCGGTAATTATCGTGATAATCGCAGTCAGCGAGGGTATCCCCCCGGTCAACTCGGCGATACCCATGGCAATCGGCGCGGTGACGCTTCTGGGCAGCAGGCTGATGATGATTTCCCGGTCCAGCGACAGGCCAAGCGCGAGCGCGTAAGTGATCAAAACCGCAAACAGTGAGCCCAGTATTGCGCCGGTAACAATCGATTTGGCGTTGGCTACTATTAGTTCCCATTTTTTATAAATGGGAATGGCCAGCGACACCGTGGCCGGACCCAACAGGAAGTGAATGAACTTGGCGCCATCAAAATAGCGCTCGTACTGGACGTTAAATACCAGCAGCACAGCGCTCACAATGATAATACCGAGCGCGACCGGATTGAATAACGGAAACAGCCGGGTCTGTTTGTAGCAATAATCGCCTGCCAGGTATGCCCCCACCGTCAGGGTCAGCCAGAATAGCGGCTCTGCCTGGAGATAAACCCAGATACTGTAGAGTTTCTGCTCATCAGTCATCCACGGTTCCCCGATCCTGGATTTTTTCGATCACCAGCGCGGTGAAGCCGACGGTCAGCACGGTGCCGATGAAAATCACCGCCAGCACCTTTAACAGGCTGCTTTCGAGAAACGAGATATGCATCACCACGCCGACGCCGATCGGGACAAACAGCAACGGCAGGTGCGCCAGGAGCTGCTCGGAGGCAACGGTAAGGTTCATTTCCAGTTCGATCTTGAACGAGCGTTTCGAAGCTCGGGTCAACAGTAACGCTAGCAACAGCAGCAACAGCCCGATCACCGGACCAGGCACCGCCAGTTCGAGCAACTTCTGTATCACCTCGCCGGCTAGCTGGAACAAAAAAATTAAGAAGATGCCTTTCAGCATTGAGAACGGAACAGATCAGTCGACACGACTATCAGGCGACTCGAAATAGATGTCGGCCGACAACCTCATTCCCACTCGATGGTGCCCGGCGGCTTGCCGGAAATATCGTAGACCACGCGCGAGATGTCTTCTATTTCGTTCATGATGCGGCGCGATACGTGATCGAGGAAATGGTAGGGCAGATCGGCCCAGCGCGCGGTCATGAAATCGATGGTCTCGACCGCGCGCAGGCTCACCACGTGATTGTAGCGGCGGCCGTCACCGGTAACCCCGACCGATTTGACCGGCAGAAACACGACGAATGCCTGTGAAACCTTGTCGTACAGGTCATGCGTGCGCAGTTCTTCGATGAATATGTGATCGGCCAGCCGCAAGGTGTCGGCAAACTCCTTTTTGACTTCACCGAGGATACGTACCCCGAGACCGGGCCCGGGAAAAGGATGCCGGTAAACCATTTCGCGCGGAATGCCGAGTTCGACCCCGATCTGGCGCACTTCGTCCTTGAACAGTTCGCGCAGCGGTTCGACCAGGCCGAGCTTCATGTCTTCCGGCAGGCCGCCGACATTGTGATGCGACTTGATCAAATGCGCCTTGCCGGTGGCGGCGCCGGCGGATTCGATCACGTCCGGATAAATCGTACCCTGCGCCAGCCATTTGGCATTGTCGAGCTTGCCTGCTTCTTCCTCGAAGATATCGATGAACAGGTTGCCGATAGCCTTGCGCTTGTCTTCCGGATCGCTCAAACCCGCGAGTTTCGCCAGAAAGCGCTCTTCGGCATCGATGCGGATGACATGCACGCCCATATGTTCGGCGAATTGCTCCATCACCTGGTCACCCTCGCGATAGCGCAGCAAACCGGTGTCGACAAAGATGCAGGTCAATTGCTCGCCAATGGCCTGGTGCAGCAAGGCCGCGACCACTGACGAATCGACGCCACCGGAAAGCCCGAGCACGACCTCTTCCTGCCCTACCCGCGCGCGCACGTCGGTCATCGTCGCATCGATAATATTGGCCGAGGTCCATTCCGAGGCGCAGCCGCAGATCTGGTGCAGGAAGCGCGCATAAATCGCGACACCCTGGCGCGTATGCGTGACTTCGGGGTGGAATTGTAATCCGTAGATGCGCCGTTCCTCGTCGGCCATCCCGGCAATCGGCGCGCTGTCGGTACTCGCCATCAGCTTGAAGCCGGGCGGCAACTCGGCGACCCGATCGCCGTGCGACATCCACACGTCGAGCATGCCATGGCCTTCGCTGGTCTCATGGTCCTGGATATCGCGCAACAATTCGGTATGCCCGCGCGCGCGCACGCTGGCGTAGCCGAACTCGGATTTGCCGACGTTCTCGACCTTGCCGCCGAGTTGCTGGGCGATGGCCTGCATGCCGTAGCAGATACCGAGAATCGGCACCCCGAGATCGAACAGCGCCGACGGCACCACGGGTTTCTCGCTATCGAGCGTCGACTCGGGACCGCCCGACAGAATAAAGCCGCGCGCGCCAAATTCCTCGATGTGCCCGAACTCGGCATCCCAGGGAAAAATTTCGCAATAAACGCCTGCCTCGCGCACGCGCCGCGCGATCAACTGGGTGTATTGCGAACCGAAATCCAGGATCAGGATTCTATCGTCGTGCAGATCAGTCAATGGCTTTAGACCTGGTAGTTGGGGTTTTCTTTGGTAATCGTCACATCGTGTACATGCGATTCGAGCATGCCGGCGTTGGTTACCTTGACGAACTCGGGCCGGGTGCGCATGTCGTCGATGGTCGCGCAACCGACATAACCCATGCTCGAACGTAGCCCGCCGAGCAGCTGGTAAATGGTATTGGTCAACGGCCCTTTAAAAGGCACCCGACCCTCGACGCCCTCCGGCACCAGTTTCTCATCGGCGTTGTCGGCCTGGAAATAACGGTCGCTCGAGCCCTTTTGCATCGCCGCGATCGAACCCATGCCGCGATAGGACTTGTAGGAGCGGCCCTGGAACAGCTCGACTTCCCCGGGGGCTTCCTCGGTGCCGGCAAACATGCCACCGATCATTACCGTGTGGGCTCCGGCGACCAGCGCCTTGGCGATGTCGCCCGAGAAACGGATACCGCCGTCCGCTATCAGCGGCACACCACTACCCTGCAACGCCTCGGCGACATTGCTGATCGCCGAAATCTGCGGCACGCCGACCCCGGCCACGATACGGGTGGTGCATATCGACCCGGGACCGATACCGACCTTGACCGCGTCGGCGCCGGCATCGACCAGGTCCCGTGCCGCGGCTCCGGTGGCGATATTGCCACCGATAACCTCGGTATTCGGAAAATTCTTTTTCACCCAGGCAACCCGCTCAATCACACCGCGCGAATGCCCGTGCGCGGTATCGACGACGATGACGTCGACCTCGGCTTCGATCAGGGCGCGCACGCGCGCCTCGGTATCCTCACCGGTGCCGACCGCGGCGCCGACGCGCAGGCGGTCGTATTCATCCTTGCAGGCACGCGGGAAATCGGTCGCCTTGGTAATGTCCTTGACCGTAATCATGCCCTTGAGATCACCGCTATCGCTTAACACCAGGACCCGTTCGAGCCGGTGCTTATGCAGTAATTCGATCACTTCGTCCTTGTCGGCACCTTCGTTGACGGTAACCAGGTTTTCACGCGGGGTCATGATCGAAGAAACCGGTTGATCGAGATTTTTTTCAAAGCGCAGATCGCGCTTGGTCACAATCCCGACCAGGCCATGTTCGCCGATGACCGGTAAGCCGGAGATTTTGCGTTGTTCGGTTAACGCGATCACGTCGCGCACCAGCGTACCGGCAGAAATCGTGATCGGGTCCTTGATAACCCCGCTTTCGTGTTTCTTGACCCTGGCGACCTGTTCCGCCTGCTCCTCGACCGACAGGTTTTTATGCACGATACCGAGGCCGCCTTCCTGCGCAATGGAAATCGCGAGTCTGGCTTCGGTTACCGTATCCATAGCTGCGGAAATCAGCGGTATATTGAGCTCGATATTGCGCGTCAGGCGGGTATGCAGTTGCGCTTCGTTGGGGAGTACTTCTGATTTTGCCGGCACCAGTAATACATCGTCGAAAGTGAGGGCTTCCTGGCTGATACGCATTGTCGCTCCGGCGGGTCTGTTACAAAGCGCGATTATAAATTAATGCGCGCTTGAGCGTAAGTGAGATTATCCGAATCTGTGCCGAAACCGGTATTAATTTAGGCGGCGCCAGCGCCAGGGTGGAGGAAAAGACTGCTTGAGTTAGAATAGCAGCTGAATTTCATCCAGGTTCGAATGCATGCAGCCAGCGCAACCCACCACCGAAGCCATCTGGACGGTTTCGGCGCTCAACTTCGAAGTCAAGCAGATGCTATCCCAGGGCATAGGCACGCTGTGGATCGAGGGCGAAATATCGAACTTCGCCTGCCCCGCTTCGGGCCACTGGTATTTCACGCTGAAGGATGCAAAGGCGCAGTGTCGCGCGGCGATGTTTCGAGGGCGCAACAGCCGCGTTGGTTTCCAGCCGCAAAACGGCCAGCAGGTGCTGCTCAGGGCACAGGTGACGCTGTACGAAGCGCGCGGCGAGTTCCAGCTCGTAGTCGATCACCTCGAGGACGCCGGGGTCGGAGAACTGATGCGGCGCTACGAACAGCTCAAGGCGCAGTTGAACCAGGAAGGTCTGTTCGACGCGGCTTCGAAAAAACCGATCCCCGACCACCCTGCAAAGATAGCCCTGGTAACCTCGTCCAGCGGCGCCGCGATCCGCGATGTGCTATCGGTCATCGAGCGGCGTGCGCCGCATATCCCGGTAGTCGTGTTCCCAACCCCGGTGCAGGGCGAAACCGCGGCCGTGCAGATCCGCGAGGCGCTCAGGCGCGTGCTCGTCTACGGCGGCTGCGACGTGGTCTTGCTGGTGCGCGGCGGCGGCTCGCTGGAAGACCTCTGGTGTTTCAACGATGAAGCCCTGGCGCGCGATATTGCCGCTTATCCACTACCGCTGGTCACCGGCGTCGGTCATGAGATCGATTTCACCATCGCCGATTTCGTCGCCGATCTGCGCGCGCCGACGCCGTCGGTTGCGGCGGAAACGATCACCCCCGATATCAATGAACTGATGCAGGGCATCGACGACCGCGTCGGCCGCCTGCTGGGTCAGCTCGGTTTGCGCCTGGAGCAGTCACGCCAGCGCCTGAAGTACCTGATCAGGGCGCTCGATCAGCAGCACCCGACGCGCCAGTTCGCGCAGTTGAAACTGCGTCTGCAACACGCCTGCGATTCTCTGGTTGAAAAAACTCGATTCCGGCTCGGCGAAGACCGCCACCGCCTGCAATTATGTCAGGCGACCCTGACGCAGACCAGCCCGCAGGTTGCAATCGCTCGCCAGCGCGAAAAATTGACGCGCCTGATAGAAAATCACCAGGCCGCGATGCGTCAGAAGCTGCTGCTGTCGAGACACCGGCTGTCGCTACAGTCGCGTTCGCTGGACACCCTGAGCCCACTGAAAACCCTGGCGCGCGGATTCGCCACCGTCAGCAAGGATGAAAGGCTGGTGACTTCGGTGAATCAATTAGCCAGCGGCGACCGCGTGGAAATTACGCTGACCGACGGTAAAAAACCGGCCACGATCGACTGACGGCGTCCCGCCCGGGTCAGCTTCGATCCAGCTAACTAAAATTCGGACAACAGGCGACCGTAACCATCGAAGCGGTCGTCGATGCCGGCCAGGCGCAGGCAATCCCAGATCATCGCCTGGTTACTGCAGATGGCGGGCTTGCCCGCCCTGACCTCGATTTCAGCAATGACGTCGAGCGTGCGCAAGGCACCGCAGGAGATGAAAATCGCATCGGCATCTGCGCGGTCCTGCGCCAGCGCGAACTCGGCGATATAGTCCGGCGCGACGCGCACCATGTCGCTGTCTTTTTCCAGGTTCAGCCCGCACAGTGAAACCACTTCGAAACCGGCCTGTTCGAGGTAGTCGACCTCGCGTTGATTGACTTCGTCGAGATAGGGTGTCGCGACCACGATACGCCGCGCCTGCAGGGCTTTCAGACCGCGGATAACGCCGGTGATCAACGATGTCGCTTGCGCCTTGGGCGCCCCGCGCCTGAGTTCCGCGAATACGCGCTCTTCACCGATCACCAGGCTGCCCGAGGTACAGGCATAACAGACCACGTCGAGACTGCCGTCGGGCAACAGCGTCGCGGCGCAATCTGCGAGCAGGTCGGCCTGCGCGGCGAGCGATTCGCTGGTGATCGAATCGGGGATGGCGGCGCGCGCAAAGTGGATGCCAACGTCGGGCGGGCGCAGGGTCAGGACGTCGTCCTGCACGGTTTGCTCGGTTGCGAGCAGCACATAACCGATCTTGGCGCGCGCATGGCGGCCCGCGTCGAAACGGATGTCAGTCGGCGCCGGGGCCAGTATGGACGATGGCGGCATGCGTTAAATATTCCTTTGCACGAAACGGTATGATATATACACCGGTCTACCGCCGCTATCCAGGAATTTAGAATGTTAGACCAGGCCCGCCAGCGCACCGCCGAATTTCAATCGCGCCTCAAGGACGCCGGGATTGACCTTGCCATCATCACCGACGAGAGTTCTATCGCCTACCTCGCGGGATTCTGGGGCTATCTCTCGGTCGAGTTCGGCCGGCCCACCTTCCTGCTGATACGGCCCGACGAGGCAGCGCTGGTGATTACGCCGCTAATGGAAAGCGAAATGGTGGGCGCCATGACCTGGGTCGAAAATATCGCCACCTGGGAAGACGCCGGCGCCAGGCGCTGGGAAAACGTACTGCGACAGGCGATCGGTGATAACCCGGGCAAAATCGGCGTCGAACTCGCCGCCCTGCCGCCGATCGTGCGCAACTGGTTCGACGATCAGCTACCCGACATCAGGCTGCGGGATATCGCGCCGCTGATGGGTGAAATGCGCATGATCAAGTCACCCGAGGAAATCGAGGTCATGAAACAGGCCGGCGAAATCGCCGGTGCAATGATGCAGGGCGCCGAAGGCGCCCTCGGCGAGGGACGCCCCGAGTACGAGGCCGCACTCGCCGTAATCGAGGCCGGTACGCGCAAGGCGGCCGGTTTCCTGACCGCCAAAGGCTGGGAGGCCTTCATCTCGCCGATGATTCATAACCTGCAAATCATGCAGTCGGGGCGCGACACCTCGATGGTGCATCGCCGCGCCAGCGTCAAGCCGCTGGCCAAGGGCGACCCGGTGTATTTCTGTTTCTGCAACATGGCGCAGTTCAAACAGTACAAGCTCGGTTTCGATCGCATGTTCTTCATCAAGGAAGTCAGCGACGAGGCCGCCGAGGTGCAGCAGGCGGCAATCGATGCGCAGCAGGCGGCTATTGCCGCAATCCGGCCCGGGGTCACTGCGGAATCGATTGCCCAGGCCGCCGACGAAGTCTACCGTGAGCGCGGTTATGAAACCGGTTATCGCACCGGGCGCTCGATCGGCATGGCCTATCTCGAGTCTCCGGAATTAAAGCACGGGGATAAAACCGTTCTGCAGGCGGGGATGACTTTCGCGGTCGATGGCGGCATCAGCGTCGACGGCCGTCTCGGCGGACGCATCGGCGACTCGATCGCGGTCACCGCAACCGGCAGCGAGTACATCACCGAGTATCCGCGCAAGATTCTTACCGTCAATCGCTAAACCTGGAGCGCAGCATGAGCATCACCCGTCAGCATACCAACCAACGCATGAGCCAGATCGTCATCCATGGCGACAGCGTCTACCTCGCCGGCCAGGTCGCCGACGACCCAACGGCCGATATCAAGGAACAGACCCGCCAGGTATTACACAAGGTCGAGACGCTGCTGGCCGAGGCCGGATCCGGCAAAAACAAAATTCTATCGGCCCAGATCTGGATCGCAAACATCGGCCATTTCGCACAAATGAACGAGATCTGGGATGCCTGGGTGCCCGCGGGCGACGCGCCTGCCCGCGCCTGTATCGAAGCCAGGCTGGCATCGCCGGACCTGCTGGTGGAAGTGGGCATTATTGCCGCACGCTAGTTAGAGTCCGATAAAAACTTAGCGTTATCAAAGAGTTACACGCTCGCCTCAGGAAGATCATTGAAATTGATAGTCCATTAGACTTGCGCACGAATTCAGTTTATCCTTGCCCAAATCAAATTTATGCACCGCGCTTAGACAGCAATGAGCGGTCACTTCGCTGCCAGGGCATAAGAAAATAAACCGGGTTTACCGGGTCACACGAAGGGGGTCTATCGAATGAACACCGTAATGATCGTTTCACTGGTGCTGTGCGCAGCCATCGCTATCTGGGGGGTTGCCGATCCCGACTCGATGACCGGCTCCGCGCAATGGCTGGTGAACTATTCACTCACCGCGCTCGACTGGTATTTCCTGGCCCTGTGCACGGCCTTCCTCGTCATCATGGGCTTCATGGCCTTTTCGAAGTACGGCAATATCAAGCTCGGCGCCGACGATGACGAGCCCGAATTCAGCACCGGCTCCTGGGTCGCGATGCTGTTCGCCGCCGGCATGGGCTCGGGCCTGCTGTTCTGGGGCGTGGCGGAACCGATCTATCATTTCATGACACCGCCCGTCGGCGAAGGCGAAACCGCGATGGCGGCACGCAACGCGATGGTCATCACCAACCTGCACTGGGGCCTGCACGCCTGGTCGATTTACGGCTGTTGTGCGCTGGTCATCGCCTACTTCACCTTCCGGCTCGGGCTGCCGTCGATGGTATCGACGCCGATCCTGGTTGGCTTCAAGAACGTGTTCGGCAAGCGCACGCTGAAGCAGATCGGCAATACCGCCGATATCCTCGCCGTTATCGCGGTCATCTTCGGCCTCGCCGGGTCACTGGCGATGGGCACACTGATGGTGCGCTCCGGTATGAGCGCGGTCTTCGGCACCGAACAGGATGTCACCATGAGCATGATCATCATCGCCGTGATGACCGTGTGTTTCCTGCTGTCCGCCTGCACCGGCGTCGACAAGGGCATCAAGATTCTGAGTAACATCAACATGGTCGTCGCCATCCTGATCCTGCTGGTGGTGCTGTTCGGCGGCCCGACCGCGTATCTGTTCCAGTCGTTCATCTACTCGATCGGCGACTACCTGATCCAGCTGATTCCGATGTCGTTCAAGACTTACGCCTACACCCCGGCCGGGTCCTGGAACTGGTTTCACGGCTGGACCCTGACCTACCTGATCTGGTGGCTGGCCTGGGGGCCATTCGTCGGCATCTTCATCGCGCGTATCAGCCGCGGCCGCACCATTCGCGAGTTCGTCATCTTCGTGGTTGGCGTGCCGACCATCGTTTCAATGCTATGGTTCGCCGCCTTCGGCGGGGCCGCGATTCATATCGAGATGTTTGGCGCCGGCGGTATGGCCGACAAGGTGTTCACCGACGTGGCGGGCGCATTGTTCGCCTTTTTCGAATACTTCCCCGGTACCACGCTGCTGAACTTTCTCGCGGTCTGCCTGATCTTCATCTTCCTGGTGACCAGCGCGGATTCGGGTACCTTCGTCATCAGCATGATGACCAGCTCGGGTAGTCTCAATCCACCCACCAAGCTGAAGCTGACCTGGGGCCTGATCATCACCGGTATCACGGTCGCGACGATCGTCACCGAAAGCGTCAAGGTCGCCAAGGTGATGGCGATTACGGGCGCAATTCCATTCACCTTCATCATCATCATGCAGCTCGCGGCCTTTTTCAGAGTCGTGCGGGAGGATCCCAAGATCAGGGAGACGCACACCGTGGTGCGCCCGGTTTCCGGCGCCAGCACAACCGATGAAAGCGCAGCTTAGGGGGATACGACGATGAATAAAATGATTACAAAATACATTGTCGTGGCGCTGTTAGGCGCTGTCCTGGCCGCTTGCGGTGGAGAAGAGCGTAAAAGCCTGCGCGTCGGCGCCAAGCCCTTTGCCGAAAGCATGATCCTGGCGGAAATGATTGCCCAGATGGCTGAGGCCGAGGGTATTCAGGTCGAACGCAGCATTCCGTTCGGCCTGACGCCGAAGATCATGGAAGCGGTCAAGCAGGATGTGCTCGACGTTTACCCGGAATACAACGGCACCAGCCTGACCTTTCTCGGCCAGGCGCCCACCAGCGATGGCGCGGCCTCGACCGCGGCGGTCGAGAAACTGTTCAAGCCGCTGGGACTGGAGTTGACCGGAAAGTTCGGCTTTTCCAACGACTATGCCATGGTCATGACGCGCGAGCGCGCCAGGGACCTCGGCGTGAGCACGATAGGCGACCTGACCAGCGAGTCGGGCATCAGGTTTGTCGTGGACGAGGATTTTGTGCAACGCCCAGCGGATGGCCTGCAGCAGATGAACCGTCGTTACGGCATCACCGGTTCGAGCACCACCACCCATCCAGTCGGCACCGAGGGCAAGGACAAGATCGTTTCGGCGCTGCTGGACGGCACCTCCGATGTTGGTGAGCTGTTTATGACCGACGGCCAGATCGCGGAATACGACCTGGTCGTGCTCGCGGATAACCTCGGTTTCTTCCCGGTCTACGAGGTCGCACCACTGGTGCGCTCGGATGCGCTTGCCAGCCTGAAAGGCTTGCGCGCAACGCTGGAAAAACTGACCGGAAAAATAACCCCGGCGGACATGCAGGCGATGAACAAGGCGGTCGACCTGGACGCGCAGTCGGCGGCCAGCGTGGCCGCTAACTTTCTCGTTTCAAAGGGCTTGTTACCGGAAGACGCCAGGGGTAGCGGTGCCGCCAAGATAGCCGTGGTCGGAGACCCCGGCGTTAGCCGCGGTATCGATACCGCCAGGGCTCTGCGCGCGATTCGCTCCGGCTACGCGGGCAGCGATCTCGACCTGTCCAACAGCGCTACGCCGCTGGAAACGCTTGCTGCCGGTGAAGCGCGGGTTGCAATCGTCGGCGCCGAAGCCTTTTATCGTCTGGGCGACGAAGGCCCGGTGGCTAAAGGCAATGCCGAGGCATTTGCGGTACTCGGATATAAATCCGGCCACCTGGTCGGTCTCGCCAACGGCGCTGACTCCATTACCGACATGGGTAAAATCGCCACCGGGCCGAAGGGATCTGGCTCGGCACAGGTGCTGGCCATGTTGCTGCAATCCTTCGGCATGGCCGGCAAGGTTGAAGTGCTGCATTCCGACGAGGGCGCACGGGCGCAGTTGCTGGCAATGACCAAGGGCAATCACGACGGGGTATTCCTGATGGCGCCGTCGAAGGACCGCGCGATCGCAACCCTGATGCGAAACGGATTTTACAAACTGGTCAGCCTGGATGAATGGGCGCAGGGCGGACATACCGCGAAATTCAGCTTTATCCGACCCGCCACGATCCCGGCAGGCACCTATCCCAATCAGTCGGGCGCAGTCACCACGGTCAGCACCCAGTTTGTGCTCGCCAGCCCCGCCAAGACGGTGCAAACCGCAGGTGAGGTCGGACCCGGAACGGCCGGCATCGACTCCAGCGCAGCCATTCCCGTCAGCGCCAGCGCGGTGGAGTCGATCCGTGATTCACTCGGGACAATGGATGTTATCGACCCGGCTATCCCGGTCCACGGTTCATTGGTACCTGAAATTACGGTCGTGGACAAGTCGCTGCCTTTCAGCGCGGACGTCTCGATCATCAATATCCTGATGATCCTGTTTACGATTTGGGTGCTTTACCTGATCGCACTGCCGAGCCCGCGCGATTTCAAAATGCCGGAAGATGTTTAACTACGCAAGCTAACCAGGAGACAAAACGATGGTAAATTATTTAGCACCCATAGACCTCGAAGATGAGCACCTTTCGGCTGGCGTAATCGAAAAAACCGTGCAGATGGCGACCGGCGTCGAAGGCGCCCAGGTCTACTTGATGACCGTCATCCCGGGCATTACCCCGGGTATCGATCAGCGCTACGCGATCCGTGGCGAAATGCATGGCTCTACCGAGTATCCATTGCAGGAATGGAAGGATGACGCGGCCAAGCAATTGCGGGAAATCGCCGACAAGTCCGTACCCAAGACAATGCAGGCCGGGGTCGTGGTCGAAAACGGCACCGTGTATCGCGAGATTGTCGAAGCCGCCAAGGATTTGAAAATCGATCACATCGTGATGGGCGCGCATCGCCCGTCACTGGCTGATTTCCTCCTTGGGCCCAACTCGGCGCGGGTCGCACGCCATGCCGGCTGCTCGGTAACCGTAGTCAGGGATTAGCCGGCGTAGCAAGCGGTTTCCAGATATCGATTGGAGGATTGAGGCTATCGAATTATCCTGTCGATTTCGATGAAACCGATTGATGTGTTACTCGCGATTTCGGTCGCGGTCATCTGGGGCATGGGCTTTATCGTCGCCAAGGCGGCGATGTCGCATTTCTCGCCGATTTTGCTAATGGCGTTGCGCTTCGCGCTGACGGCATTTTGCCTGATCTGGTTCTTCCGCCCACCCCCCGGCATATTCAAGCAACTGTTCTGGATATCCCTGGTCAGCGCCGCGTTGCAGTACAGCCTGACCTTCAACGGCGTGCGCGGCATCGATGCGTCGACCGCGGCGCTGCTGGTACAGCTCGAAGTACCCTTTGGCCTGTTGATGGCGTGGCTGGTGCTGGGCGACCGAATTTCCCTGAAACAGGGCTGCGGCATCGCGATCTCGTTTACGGGCGCAGTTTTGATCATCGGTGAGCCGAAACTGTCGGGCGACCTGATTTACGCTTTCATGGTCATCGGCGGCGCCTTTACCTGGGCCGTAGGCCAGATCATGATCAAAAAACTCGGTAACCTCGGGGGATTTCGCCTGATCAGCGGGATCGCGCTGTTTGCAACGCCACAGCTATTTATTGCCTCATTTATCCTTGAAAGCGATCAGATCGCTCAGATCGAAACCGCATCGATCAGCGCATGGGCCGCTGTGGCCTACCTCGGTTTGATCATGACCGCACTCGCTTACGCGATCTGGTATCGGCTGCTGGGACATTACAGCGTCAACCAGGTGATGCCGTTTTTGCTGCTGTTGCCGGTGACGTCGGTAATTGGCGGCATATTCTTTCTTGGCGAATCGCTGACTGTTAAAATTACCGCGGGTGGATGCCTGGCAATCGCCGGTGTCGCATTGATTACGATACAAAGATGGCCGTTTCGACAACCTGCAACTCCATGAACGAATCTTTTGACACGATAGACGACCTGGCCTGCTCGGCCTACGCCGAGCACGGCGCCATCTGCCTGCGCGGGGTTTTCACCGACTGGATCGAATTGCTACGCGCCGGGGTCGAACGCAACCACGATGAACCCGGCCCCTACTTTTCCGAAAACGTGACCGCGGACGATAGCGGCCGCTTCTGGGACGACTATTGCAACTGGCAGCGAATTCCCGAGTTTCAGCGCTTTATTACCGAGTCCAGCGCCGCCGAACTCGCGGCCAGGGTCATGCGCTCGCACAGCGCGCAGTTTTTTCATGACCACGTGCTGGTCAAGGAAGCCAATACCGCCAAACCCACCCCGTGGCACCAGGACGCGCCCTATTATTTTGCCGACGGCACGCAAACCGTCAGCTTCTGGCTGCCGCTGGACCCTGTATCGCAGGCCGAGACGCTGCGCCTGGTGGCGGGCTCGCAGCGCTGGCCGAAGCCGGTGCTACCGGTCAAGTGGCTCGACGATGCCGATTTTTACGGCGCACAGAACGATCAATACATGACCTTGCCGGAGCTCGACGATCCGGATTGCGGCGCAACCATTCTCGAATGGAAAATGCAGCCGGGCGATGCGGTATTGTTCGATTTTCGCACCGTGCATGGCGCCCGCGGTAATTTTCAGAATCGTCGCCGGCGTGCCTTTTCGATGCGTTGGGTCGGCGATGACGGACACTACACCGAGCGCCAGGGACGCACTTCACCGCCCTATCCCGGCCACGACATGACTGACGGTCAGAAACTGCGAGAAGACTGGTTTCCGGTGTTATGGCCGCGGAGATCCGAGTAATGAACAATCCCATCCTGGTAAACACACTGCGCGGTGAGGTTATCGAAAATCGCCACCGCGGGGCCATCGCCGTGTGCGATCCCAACGGCAAGCTGGTGCATTCCTGGGGTAGCGTAGATGCTCTGGTTTACCCGCGCTCCGCGATCAAGGCGCTGCAGGCGCTGCCGCTGGTCGAAACCGGTGCCGCCGATCATTTCAGCCTGAGCGAAGCCGAACTTGCGCTGGCCTGCTCGTCGCACAACGCCGAACCCGCCCATACCGAGACGGTGCATAACTGGTTAAAACGGTTAGACCTGGACGAGGATGCGCTCGAATGCGGCGCGCACGCGCCGCTACACGCCCAGACCGCGGCCGCGCTAATCGTCAATCACCAGGAACCGGGACGAATCCATAATAACTGTTCCGGCAAGCATACTGGCATGCTGACGACCGCCCGTTTCCTGGGCGAAGCAACCGAGGGCTATATCGGGCGCGAACACCCGGCGCAACAGCGCTGGTTCGATTCCCTCGGCGAGATGGCGGATGTCGACATGCGCCGACTGCCCTGGAGTTACGACGGCTGCGGCATCCCGGTGATCGCGATGCCGCTGCAGTCGATGGCGACCGCCTTCGCCCGCCTGGCGGTGCCGGACGATCTGATCGCAGACCGCAGTGCCGCGGTCGATCGCATCACCACCGCGATCGCGCAGAACCCGTTCATGGTCGCCGGCTCGGGCCGGTTGTGCAGCGAAGTCATGCAACTGACCGGACGCCGGGTCATCGTCAAAACCGGGGCGGACGGCGTTTATACCGCCGCCCTGAAGGACAAGAGCCTTGGTGTCGCACTCAAAATCGATGACGGCACCACCGCCGCGGCCGAAGTCACGCTGCTGGCTGTACTAAATCATCTGGATGCACTGCATACGGACGAACTGGAGGCGCTCGCCGCGCGTTGCCGTATCCCAATCACCAACACCCGCGGTGTGATAACCGGACACCGCGAACCGTCGGATTTCTGGTCGTAAGCAGAAACTACATTACATATATGAAATAAGCCCTTGAAATTTTTCGCTTTTCCCTGATTCCCTCTGGTTGAAAACGCTGTCAGTGCCACATTTTTGTTAGTTTCCCTGTGACATATTTACCCCACAAGTCGACCGTCTCATCCTATAAATTCAGTTACTATTGTAAGCCATAAAAATAAGGGGGCTTCCAGCGAATGGAAAAGGTTTCATCTTTGTCAGGTAGCTTCAATTTTAATAATCTGTTTCCGACATTTGCCAAGAAAAAGGCCAGCCTGATGACCCGGCTTATACCCGGCTGGACCAATAACAAAATCGATTCAATGCTGTTCGTGCCGAAGGCGAAGGACGCCAAGCCGACCAAGCTGCCGCGCGACTTTAACCAGGCTGATATCAAAACCAATGATGGCATCGTCAAGGTTTACCAGACCGGTAAGGGCCCGACGGTCGTGTTCGTGCATGGCTGGGGCGGCAGTGCTCAACAGTTCTTTCCGCTGATGCGCGGCCTGGCGCAGTGCGGATTCAGTTCGCTGGCATATGACCACCTGGGTCACGGCCAGAGCGAAATGAAACCCGCGACCCTGCACCAATCGGTGGCCACGACCAACCACATACTCGAAATGGTAAGAAAGTCGAGCGACGGGCTGTATTCGATTGTCGGGCATTCGACCGGCTGTATCGCTATCGCCGCGGCACGCAATGCGCTGGTGCGCGATACGCCGCTATTCCTGATTTCTCCAATTTTCAACTACAAGCTTTATTTCCTGAAAAAGCTGGTCAAGCTCAGGCTTCACGCCGATCTGGTTAAGCAATACGCCAACCGTTTCGCGAAAAACTATCGCAGCGAGTACCAGAAACTGGAACTGGCGCGCAACCTCGATAAATACGGGGATATGACAGTCATCGCGCACGCCGAGTCGGATTCCGAGAGTTCCTTTTCCGATTCCGCCCGGTTTTGCGCCAAGTATCCACTGACCAGACTGCTGATTACCAAAAACACCGATCACGTCAGAATCATCAATTCCGAGTCGGTGTGGCAGGAGCTCAAGTCGCATCTGAACTATGACGATACGACAATCAACTTCACCGCCGAAATCATTTACCAGTAGGCCCGCGCGGCGCGGCCGTCAAAAGTCCCGGCAATCCCGCAACCCGGAGCCGGGGCTTAATCCCGCGTCATTTTAGACGACGTTAGAGCGGTCAAATCATCGGCAATAAGTTAAACTTGCGCACCGCTAACGATCAGACGCTAGACAGATGCAATTCATCCAGGACTTAATGCCTTCCCTGCGCCTTTCGAAGTGGGCGCCAACGGTTATCCGCAAACATTTGCTCAAAGAGGAAACCAAGACTCTCGCTTCCCTGTGCGCAATGATGATGGCTTCCGACGGCGAGTATTCGAGCCTGCTGCTGGGCGAACGTATCTTGAACGCTTACGAAAGCCTCGACGCGAACGACCGCCTCGAATTTTTCACGCTACTGCATTCCGACTACGATATCGACGCCGCCGCAATCAGGACTGCGGTCGATAAATACGAGCGTCATCCCGATGCCGCCAACCTGTTGCGTGTCACCGACGCCGCCGAGCCGGGCCGCCAGGAATTGCTGCGTCGCATCAACCTCACCCCCGGCGGCACCCGCCGCCTGGTCAAGATGCGCGAGCACCTGCTCGCGGCGATGCGCGACAAGCCCGCACTAAAGAAAATAGACACCGATTTTCACCACCTGTTCAACGCCTGGTTCAATCGCGGTTTCCTGTTGATGGAACCGATCGACTGGACTACCCCGGCGCATATCCTGGAAAAGATCATCGCTTATGAAGCGGTGCACGAAATTGAAAACTGGTCCGAGCTACGCAGTCGCCTGGAGCCCGCCGATCGCTACTGTTACGGATTTTTTCATCCGTCGATGGAAGACGAGCCGCTGGTTTTCGTCGAGGTCGCGCTGACCGACCAGGTGCCGCGGGGCATCCACGAAATCCTGCAACGCGACCCGGAAGTCGAAGCGCCCGAAAATCCCTCTTGCGCAATCTTTTACTCGATATCGACCTGCCACCGCGGGCTCGCCGGGGTTTCCTTCGGTAATTTCCTGATCAAGCAGGTCGCGACCAGCCTGAAACTGCGTTTTCCGCAGTTAAAAACCTTCGCCACGATTTCACCCGCGCCCGGGTTTCGCAGTTGGCTGGAAGCGCAGGCCAGGGTCGAGGAGCGCATTGCGGTGCTGATCGCCGAATTTGACGCCGAGGCCGACGATGACCTGCGCGGCGAACTCGAAAAACTCGCCGCGAGTTATTTTCTGGAACAGAAAAACAGCGATAACGAACCGCTCGATCCGGTCTCCCGTTTCCATCTGAAAAACGGTGCGATCCTGGAACGCATCAACATCCTGGGAAATCCGTCGGACAAGGGTATGGCGCGCTCCCTGGGTGTCATGGTTAATTACGTTTACGACCTGTCACGGGTCGAGGAAAACCACGAGGAATACGTCAGGAATAACCGGGTTATCAGCAGTTCCCAGGTCAAAAAGGCGCTATCACGCTAGCCTCAGTACGGCCTGGATCGGTTTGTGATCTGACCCGTCCGCCTTATCATCGATGGCCACCTGCTCGACTCGAGCACCCAGGTCAGGCGTGACCAGTATATGGTCGATCTTACCCGACACCTTGATATCCCGGCTGATATCCTTCCTCAGCGTAGATGTCTCGCAATTCGCCGGATCGGCCAGCGTCCAGCAATCGATGAGCCCGGTCGAATCGATCAGGCGGCGGTACTCCGCGGTAGCGGGCGCCGCATTGAAGTCACCGCAAACCAGCGCGCTCGACGGCATGTCCGGTGCGTCCCGGCGGTTGCTCCAGTCGTCGCCATCGATATCCGCCTTGCCCGACCAGGCGCCGCCTTCGGTCGGCGAGCCCGTCAACACAGCGGCAAAATAATCGACCTGTTCGAGCCGTTCAGCGGCCTCGAGATAACCGGCATGATAGCTATAGACCCGCAGCGGCATCGAAGGAGTGTCGATAACCGCCTCGACGCAGGTCATGTGCATATTGAATTTATCGGCGTAGTGTTGCTTGGGCAGATTGAAGCTGCGCATGCTCAGAATCGGCCAGTGCGACAATATCATGTTGCCGTGACGCCGGCGGCGATTGGTCACCGCGCCATGGGCGGCGGGCGCGCTGGCGTCGACATCGAAACTCGAGCCATAAACCGAGTAATAACTCGGCAACAGGCCGGAGATTTCGGCGGCCTGGTCGCAGTCGCCGCTGCGCTGCCAGTACTGGTCGACCTCCTGCAGGCAAATGATATCGGCGCCGCGAATCGCGCGGCAGGTCCGCACCAGGTCAACCGCGCCGTCCAGGCCGCGGCCAAACTGTATGTTGTAACTGACTACTTTCATGAATAGCTAAACCTTCAGGCCCGGGTCAACAATGCGATTGCGCCGATGGCAAAACCCATCGCCAGTAATTTCCTGCCGCTGAGACGCTCCATTTTCAGCACCAACGCCGCCAGCAAAGCCATCAGGAAACTCAGATTGGCGATGGTGATGACCACGCTTGCCTCGCCCAGCGCCAACGCAGCCAACAGAGTACGCACAATGCCATAAACCAGGCAACCGGACAGCATCGAGTAGACGATTTTCTGGCGCGTGATGGCATATCGGCGTTCGATGAAGCGCGCATAAAACAGGCCGGATACGACCCAGCAAAGCGCAGAGGTCAGCAGCAACAGGTCCATATCGCTGCCTGCGCTGAGACCCGCCTTGGTCACTACGCCGTAAATCGCCCGGCACAGCGCGCCGGTGAGCACCAGCCCGAGGCCGAGCTTCAGTTCACGCTGGTGGTCATGCAACGTCTGATGACGATACAGCAGTAAAACCGCGATCACCCCTAAGGCTATCCCCATCAGCTTCAGCGTGGTCATGACTTCGCCCAGAAAGAGAATCGACAGGATCACAACTGCGACGGTGTTGAGGCGGTAGATCGTCGAGCCCAGGCTGACTTCCATATGCTTTAATGATTCCAGCAACAGGATATTCGCGACCGCGACCAGCAGGCCCGCAACCAGGCCATAGGCCAGGCCGGCAGGTTCAATATCGATGGCATCACCACGCAGCCCGATATCGACGGCCAGCAACAGAATCCATACCAGACCGATACCGCTGATCATCATGCCGCGTGAACGCTCACGGGCGCTATAGCGCTTGAACACGACTTCGTTGAGTCCGCCCAGCATCAGGCTGAGGATTGCGAACAGGATTGCCAGGTCGATCATGACGGAAATTCTAGCTGACAAAGGCCGCGGGGATCTGCATTAATTGCGATCGTGATTAGTTTTCGCCAACAACCGGAGGATGGATTGGTGGCTGATCTAAGCGTTATCAGAGACGATCGCAATGGCGACCCTGTCCACGGCCTGCATGACTGGCGCGGCTCCTCCGCTGCGGCGACCCGGTGCAAGACGGCCACGGCTATCGCGACCCGGCTTCGAGTATCTTTTCCTCGTGCGCCCTGGATTGCACGCCGCTCGAATCGGTGCCGAGATCCTGCGATGGCGACGAGTCGGTGAAAAAGATTTTCTGCAGCTATATACCCCGGCCCGGCAGTTACTCCGGGTAAATCCTATTTGACGGGCATCTGGTAGGTGACCCAGTGGGTTTTGTCGGAGAGCTTGTCGTATACCGCGCGGCCGCGGTAATTGTTTTCGGCGGTGATCCAGCGAATGAAGGGCCAGCCCTGCGCCTTGCCAAGTTCGTTCAACGCGGCGTAGAGTTTTTCGACCACGCCCTGCCCGCGTGCGTCCGGGCTGACAAATAAATCGTCCAGAAATCCGACCAGCGCGCCGCGCAGTGGTGACGGCATTTGTCGACAATGCATCAAACCCAGGGCCTTGCCATTTTTATCCCTCGCGAGCAGGCCAAAAAACGGATTACTGTCATCGTGGATCCAGCCCCAGACCGTATCCAGAATTTCAGTATTCATCGGCACCTGGTAAAACTCGGCATAACCGTGATACAGCAACTCCCAGTCGCTTCTGTCGGCAGCGCCGATACTTGATACCTTAACCGTCATTTAAGCCTCACTGAAATTAGCCTGGTTTGAAAAAACTCTCGAGATTATCCTCGACCCCTACCCCCAGGCGCAACGTTCATCTTGCTGTGCGCGCCGCGGGTGTCCGTCTCATCATTTAAGAAACCGCTGCAACACGTTGCGCGTGACCTGCTCGACCTGCGGGTCGCGGCGCAGCAGGCCCGCCACCCATTCGACGCTGCCGGCATGAAACACTTCGCCCTTGCCCTGGTGGAAGGCAACGATCATGCCCGAACCGCGCCCGGCCAGCGCGACGGTTTCAGGCGTGACTTCACCGTAGAGAATTTCGGCGTGCAGTTCACAGTCATCGCTGCCGAGGAACAGGGATTGTCGATCGATTGCGCGCGCCACCTCGACGTTGGATGCGAGCCCGAGCGCGAGGATCTGAATATCGTCGGGCACCTGCTCGGCGCCTGACGGATAAGGCAGGCCATCGCGAATGACATAATCGAGGCCGTCGACTTCGTAGGCAAAAATGCGGCTCTGCGCTCCGAGAACATCGCCATAGCCAAGCCCGGTGCCGGCAAACGCCCAGTGTTCGGGACGGTAAATCGGGAAGCCGCCGGCACCGAAGGCGACGCATCCGCCCCAGCCGGCATAGACCCCGCGTATCGCGTTCAAACCAAAGGTCAGTGCGCCCGGGCGGCCGATTTGCGGTAATTCCCAGCTGGTTGTAATCCTCGGGGTCGCGTGCATCGGATCCTCGGTCATGGCGCGCGACTTGTAGCATAGCTGCCTGCGCCCCTCGTCCTCGAGCCGAGTCTGCCACATGAAGTTGCCGGCAAAACGAGCCACCCTGCCGCCGTTTTCGAGGTAGGCATCGACGCTGTCGCGCATTTCCCAGGACCAGTATTCATCGTGGCCGATAAACACCAGGCAGGGATAATCCTCGAGCACTTCAGGATGCAACTGCAGGTCGTACTGCGAGACGATGTCGACCTCGAATCCGGCGACGGCGGCCCAGTTAACGAAGTGTCTCTCGTAGGATGCCCAGCCGGCCGACGCGTATTTCTTGCTATAGCCGTTGGCATAAGCCCAGTCCATGTGCGGGTAGGAAACCGCTTCGTCGTGGCCCGGCGTGGCGGCCAGCGCCGCCCGCGGCGCGGCGTCGGGCAACACCACGAAACCGCGCGGCAACGGGCGCTCGAGCGACAGCACAGGCGAAAACTGGTTGCCATCCGCCCCGCTGATGCCTTCGTAATGATTCGAGCCGCCCCAGTTGTTATAGGCGCACCAGGTGCCGGTCGCCGACACCAGCAACAGGCGATCCTGCCGAGCAGAACGGTTGCCGCGCAACAGGAATAGATGATGCTGCTCGCGCACTCCGTCGCCGCTGTCGATCCGGCAAGTGACCCGGTATCCCCCTGAGCGCCAGTCGGCCGGGATTCTAAATTCGAAACTCGAGGGCCAGCCACAACCGGTTACCGAGGCATCAGGCGGCGTAACCTGGCGCTGACCGGGCAAGCCCTTGCGCTCGAGTAGAATTTCGAGCGTAAGCGCATCGCGCGCAATTTCGAGGCTGTAGGTGGCCGCTGTGGTGGAGACGTGAAACGCGATCGTGTCGCCGGGCGAGTAACACGGGCGGTCGCTGTAACACCAGATCTCGGGCTCGACCGGGTCGACGGCCGGCGCTTCGTAATAATTGCGATGAACTGCCGGGTTATTGCTCTTGCAGGTAGGCGCCTGTGGCATGCCCGGCCGCCTTCAGGCCAGGAAGTCGTGCACGTCTTCGGACTGCACCACGTGACAGTAAATCATATTGATCGATTTCAGCTCGTTCAGGTGCAACTCCTCGGTCGCCGCGGCGCAGCAATCTTCGACCACGACCACGCCGAAGCTTTCGTCGGCGAGGCTGCGCACGCTCGAGCTGACACACTGGTCGGTGAAAATCCCGGCAACGATGATGTCGCTGATTTCCATGTTGCGCAGTATCAGTCGCAGGTTGGTCCCGGTGAGCGCGCTATCGGTCGTCTTGATGACAACGATATCTTCCGCCGCGGGCGTCAGCTCGGGCACCAGCTGGCTATCCTCACGCTCCTTCGGTAATAGCAGGTAGTTAAAACCGGGCTTCTTCTGGCTTAGCGAACGATCGCGCCCGTCCGGCTTGAGGCAGGCGATGCGCGCGAAGATCACTTCGACGCCGCGCGCGCGGCAGTGCGCAATCAGTTTCACGGTATTTGGAATGACGGTTTCGTTCATGCGTTCGCGAAACGGTGCCCAGCGTTCGGCCTCGACCGGGTCGGAATCGACTTCCAGGTAGGTATTCTGGATGTCGATCACCAGCAGCGCAGTGCTATCCGCTGACAGCCTGATATCCTCTGGTGAATCGGCGGTTTCATAGTAAAAAGAACGGTAGGCATTTTTCCAGTCACTCATGTTTATACCGCCGGTTTACGCGCGCACAGCCGCAGGCCGCCCAGTTTGGCCGACTGGAAGTGACGATTGACCGCCGAGTAAAAATCGGTCATCGCGTTGACCGCGGCTTCGCCGTGGACGCGCAGGTGGCGCGCGCGCTCGGCCCGATAGGCGGCAAGCCGGACGCGCACGAATTCGGCCCAGCTCGAACTCATGCTGGTGCACACCTCGACTTCGAAACCGGCATTCACCAGGTCTTGCCGGTATTCGTCGATACGACGCAATGTGATCGCGTAAAGGTCGCGCTCCAGTAGTTTGCGCTGTGCATCCTCGATGTCACCGCGGGCGGTCAGATCCTCGGTATAGAAACGACCGCCCGGCACCAGCAGGCGCCGGCAGTTTTCAAGCAGTCGCGGCCGCTCGGCTATATGGTAAAGCGCAAGCCAGCTGACGATCGCCTCGAAACTGGCGGGCGCCCGCTCGAATTCGAGGAAATTACCGCAAACATGCTCGACCCTGTCCTCGAGCCCGCACCTGGCGGTCAGGCTGCTGGCGACTTCATGCTGGTCCGGCTGCAGCTCGAGCGCGGTGACATGGGCGTCGCTATAGGCCGCGAGATAGCGAGCCGGACCACCCAGCCCCGAACCGATTTCGAGCCAGCGTTGCTGCCCGTCGACGCCAATCATCGCCATCGCCACGTCCAGGGCCTGCGTGCCATGGTAGTGCAACTGGTCGAAGGCGCTCAGCTCGTCGACACTGAGCGGGTCTTCGACGGTTTTACCCAGTTCGCCGAGTTCGCGGTAAATGCGCCCGACGTGCGTGTACAACTTCATCGACTTGATATCGCTCACTGCTCCTCCATTGGCAGGTTGCTGACAAACCCCTCGCGCTGACGTCCTTCGCCGGTCGCCACCGCCACCCGGGTGCCGCTATCCCAGTATTCCCGGTTCAGCATGGCGAGCGCAACATTTTTTTCGAAACGGGGTGACCAGATCGCCGACGTCACATAGCCGACCTGGTGCTTATCGATCGACAGCGGCCACGGATACTGGCAGGCGGGACAGGGATCGCCGTCGAAAATCAGGCCACGAATCTCGCGCTCATGACCCTGTTGTGCAATTTTGCTCAAAGCCGCTTTACCGATATATTCGAGGCTGTCATCCAGCTGGCAGTATTTCTCGAGACCGCATTCGAGCGGGTTATTCTCGCGCGTCATTTCGTTGCCATAGGACAGTAACCCGCCCTCGATGCGCTCGATCAGGTTGGGGCAACCGGGAGTCAGGTCCAGCCCGTCGCCGGCCTGCCACAGCGCATCCCAGGCCTCGCCGCCGAGCGCAAAGCTGTCGACGTAAATCTCGAACCCGCCCTGCTTGCTGAAGCCCGAGCGTGCAACCACCAGGTCATGCCCCTGGAAATCGCATTTTGCAAACCGGAAAAAGCCAATCTCACGCACCTGCTCGCCAAACACCCGTGCCACCAGCTCGTCCGCCATTGGCCCTTGCACCGCGAGCGGCCACACATCAGGTTCGTCGACGGCAACATCGAGGCCCATGCCGAAGGCCAGGCCCCTGGCCCATAGCAGCATGTCGGCATCGGAAATCGAAAACCAGAAATGATCGTCGGCGAGTTTCAATATGATCGGGTCGTTCAGCATGCCGGCGTTCTGGTCGATCATCGGCGCGTACAGGCACTGTCCGATTCGCGCTCGACGCAGATCGCGTGGCGTCATCAACTGCGCCAGTCGCGCGGCGTCAGGGCCGCGCAGCTCGACCTGGCGCTGGCAGCCGACATCCCACAACTGCACCCGGGATTTTAAATGCCAGTAGTCTTCCCCGACCGTACGCGCGTAGCCTTTCGGCAGTATCGTGTGATTAACCACGGAGAAACCGGAAACACCCAGCGCTTCGACTCTTGACGTGTATGGGGTGGCGCGCTGGCGGCGCGATACCTGGAGTTTCATATCAGCAGCTTCCCGGGTTTAACCAGACCACCAGGTGGAATAGGAATGCGGGGACAGCATTACCGGCAGGTGGTAGCGCTTCTGATCATCGTCCATGGTAAAACGGAGCACGACGGTTCTAACCATCGAATCGAGGGCCAGCGATCCGGCAAAATAATCGCGGCCGTGGAATACGAGCTCGAACTCGCTGCCGCGATTCGAGTCATCTATTTCGACGCTTTCGACGATGCGGCCTTCATCATCGGCAGTCACATCGAACAGCAGTTGCCTATCGGCTCCGTCGAGCTGGAATAACTGGCTGCGGATACCAACCGCCGACTTGCCGCTAACCGAATCGAGAATATGTGAGGATACCGTCGCCATCGAAACCTCGTTCAGAAAATAGCGATTTTTTCGCGCGCGCAAGCGCTACGGCGCTCCGGCGAATCCGCACGCAGAACCGGAATGTATATGCGAATACATGACGCTTCGAGTGGGCGGCACCCGGTCACGGATGCAACGCTGCTATCGCTGAAAAAGTGCGTTTTCATTCGATCGAGGCCTTGTCGCGTTTGCTCGTGGTCGCCAGCACGATCGGGCTGATATGGCCGACGGTCCTGACGTTGACGCAGGCGGTCTTGCCGCTGGCGATAGCGCGCCTGACTGCCGGCACGATATCGGCGCGTTTTTCGACCAGCTCGCCGTAACCGCCCTGCCCTTCGAACATCGAGTGGAACGGAATGTCGCGAAAATCGGTGGCGAAATGCTGCTGGTTCGAAAACAGGCGCTCCTGCTGCTGCGAAATGCAGTCGAGTCCGCCATTGTTATCGATCACCACCACGATCGGCAGCTTTTCCTGGAACGCGGTCTCGATGCTCGAACCGCCCGACAGAAACGCGCCGTCGCCGCTGATGACAACCACGTTTTTATCCGGATTGCTGAGTTTCGCCGCGCTGGCAAAGGGTACGCCGACGCCAAGCATACTGAAGGTACCGGGATGCAGGATATTGCCGAGCTCGAGCCCGCGGTGGCCCGCAATATTGACCGAAATCTCCGACCAGAAATGCGTATTGCCGCCATCGATAACGAGCCAGTCACCGGCACTCATCGCGTTTTGCACCTCGAGCGCGAGCTGCAGCGGGTGGATGCGATCATCGTCGAGCTCGGGTATGTCCGCGAGCATATCTTCGACCCAGCGCGCGCGCCAGGCGCGGTTGGTTTCGATCCAGTCCGGCGCCAGCGGCTGCAGGTCGCCGAGGGCGGTAAAAAACGCACCCGGATCGCTCAGCAGCGCCAGGTCGGCGGCACGATTCATTTCGATTTCCTCATGCGAACCGTTGACGCAAATCAGCCGGGTGCTCGCGGGAAACAAGGGCGGATTACCGAAGTTCATCTGGTTATCGAGGCGCGCACCGACCATGATGACCACGTCGGATTGCTCGATCGCCGCCTGCGACGGATGGTACTGGTGCACATCGGCGAGGCCCATGTAGACGTCGCTCGCTTCCGCTAACAGCTTCTGGTGATAGGGCACGTTGAATACCGGGATATTGAGCCTGCGGGCGCAATCTTCGAGCCCGCGCTCGGCGCGCGACCACCAGATCCCGTGACCGCCGATGATAATCGGTTTTTGCGCCTGCCTGATCGCATCGAGCACACGCTCGAGATCCTGTGGGCAGGGCCAGGCGCGCGCCGGCAGGCCGGCGCCACGGTCGAACGGACGCTCGTCGCGCATCGCGTCCTCTTCGTAGGAACTGAACATGATGTCTACCGGCAAGCTCAGGTGAACCGCGCCGGGGTAGCCGCCGAGCGCTATTTTCCAGGCGCGATCGACGAATTCGGAAATGCGTTCGCCATCGGTGATCGAAACGCTGTACTTGGTCAGGGGTGCTGCGATCGAGACGTCGTCGATTTCCTTGAAGCCGCCGCTGCCCTGGCGCTTCAGCGTGCTCGAACCGGTGACGAATATGACCGGCGAACGTTCGCCCCAGGCTTCCATCATCGCCGGCACCGCGCCCGCGAACCCCTCGGGGCCGACCAGGCATACCGCCGGCTTGCGGGTAATGCGCGTATGGCCATCGGCGAGGTGGCCCGCGACCTGTTCCTGCGGTGCGTTAATCACCGGGATACCGCATTCCATGAAGCCTTCCAGCGCCGGGTTACAAAAACCGCCGCTCAGGGTAAAAACCCGGTCTACACCCTTCTCCTGTAATGCCTTCGCGAGCAACTGGCCGCCACGAATCTTCATTTAATCTCCGACAAGGGGTTATCGATGATGTAACTGGCATCGATATCATTGATGTCGGTGCAACCCAGCTGCGCCAGGCTGATGTCGATCTGGCTGCGGATCAATTCGATCATTTCCTGCAGGCCGCTGTAACCGGCGGCGCCCATGGCGTAGAGCAACGGGCGACCGATAAACACGAAGTCGGCGCCCAGCGCGAGCGCCTTGATCACCGCCTCGCCGTTGCGCACGCCGCTGTCGAACAGTAGCGGATAATCGGGGCCTACCGCCGCGCGGATCTGCGGCAGCATATCGATCGCGGCCGGCGCGCTGTCGAGCTGGCGGCCACCGTGATTGGAGACGTAAACCGCATCGACCCCGGCCTCGCGAATGCGCACCGAATCCTCGCTCCCGAGCACACCCTTGACAATCAGGTTGCCGGGCCAGCGCTCGCGCAGGCGCGCCAGAAAATCCCAGTCAACCTTGCCGCGGGCCTCGTTGCGCTTGAACTTTTTGCCGCCGGCCATATTCACGTTGGCGAGCGTCGGCACCCCGGTCTTCAGGGTCAGCAGCGACCAGTGGGGATGCAATGCGAAATCGAAAAACTGCTTCGGGCCGATACGAACCGGCGACTGGAAACCGTTACGATGTTCGCGCGGCCGAAACCCGATTTCTGGCACGTCGACCGTCAGTATCAGGTTGGTGTAACCCACCGTTTCGGCGCGCTCCACGAGGTGATAGGCAACTTCTTCCGACTGCCCGACGTAGAGCTGAAACCAGGCGTGTTCGCCGGCGCGCTCGGCGGTGGTCTCGATACTGCTCGAGGCCATGGTCGATAAGCCCAGCGGAATTCCGTATTCGCGAGCGGCTCTGGCAAGCATGGCATCGGCGCCCGGCCAGGTCAGGTTGCACATCCCCATCGGCGCGATGCCGAACGGCAGATCCCAGGTCTGCCCGAATATGCTTTTGCGGTAACTGCGCTGTTCGACATTGACCAGCACCCGCGGCAGCATGCGCAGCGCCTCGATTTTTTCGACGTTAAGCGCACAGGCGCGTTCTTCACCGGCGCTGCCGTCGATGTAATCGAAGGTCATCCGCGGCATGCGGCGCCGGGCGAGCTTGCGCGCGTCGGCCAGACTAAATATCTTCTTGGGCATACCGGGTTAGACCTTGATTGCCTGTATGGAAAAATGCCACTTTTACCAACGACCCGACCGAATAGCAATGCTTTTTGCAGCTTCCCTATTAGCAAACGAATTTTGTACTCGACAGGATTGGTCGAAGCCTCGCGTCACTGCCGGGCAGGGCCGAAGCCAGCTTTGGCAGAACCACAAAGCGAGCTTAGCCGCCCTGGTGATTTATCCGCAGGCGGGCAACTGTTTCGGGCTAGCTAACAACAGAAATTGCCGGATAACCCAATAGCCGCGAGAAATAAGCATAAAAACGAGCAATTTCAGCCGGTTACCATTACCACCGATATCAACCCAGATTAAAGACAGGCGTAGGCTAGTATTAATTAGAACTCCCAAGGCCAGCGAAATATGAAAATCGTCACCCTCTGTTTACTGTTACTGATCTCAAGAGCCGCAGATGCTGCGGCGATCTCTATTGGCCGAGTAGAGGTGGAAGTCCCTGATCCGCCGGGTTATGCCGCGGTAACGCCAAAAATGGAAGCTCTGTACAAATTGCAACAACAATTCGTGGCGCCATCTAACCTGGAGTTCGTAGCCTATATTGCCGAAATCGATATTCCCGCTGCGCTGAGTGGCCAGATTCCCGAACTCGACAGAAGGTTTTCAGTGCAAACCGCGGCTTCTTTAGTGGATGCTTCGGTTTCGCAGGCCGACTTTGCAGAGTTTAAAAATATAATCAAAACCAATCATGAGGAAATCCTGCAAAGAACAAAAGCGGCCATGGACGAAACTATGGGTAAAATCAATGCCAATATAACCGAGGAATACGATGTTGACCTGGCATTATCCATCGCGCAGCATGCCCCGCTAGCCGTGCATACGGAGACCGAACGCTGGCTCGCATATTCTTCTTACGTGAAGTACGACATGCAGGATGAGTTGGGAAATTCCGTGCCATTCGTTGCGCTGGTCACCGCAACATTTATCCATGTCAGGGGCAGAATTTTGTTTCTCTACTCCATCGCCGGGGAAGCAGACATCGAGTGGAGCAGGAACATTTCCAGGCAATGGGCTGCAGCCATCATAAAAGCCAATCCATCCAATTTTCAAACCATGCTTAGAGAGTATCTGCCAACGACTATCGGCAGTATCGAGTGGGACAGTGTTAGCGCTAAAGCGATTGCTGGTGCAGTTTTCGGTTTGCTCATCGGCCTGATCATCTGGGTAGTCAGGCGCGGCATAGCAGCTTGACGTGGCGCTACAGCTAGGCAAGATGGACACTACGCATGTATTTTTCTACTGAACCAGCCGCGGCAGGCTTGCAAGAAAACTCCTGTATCGCTAGGGTATCGGCTACTGGCACGGCTAGCGCCTGACAAGCGCAGCGTTTACGGCCAAACCGAGGCGGCGCGGGTTCTCAAACGTCGAGGCCTGATTAAACCAGGCCGGGGAGTAGCGATGAAAATTGAAGGCGGCTGCCATTGCGGCAAAATAACTTTCAGCGCCGAAGTTGATCCCGAACAGGTCATTATTTGCCATTGCACCGATTGCCAGACTTTATCCGGTTCGGCCTACCGTACGGTTGTCCCGGCGGTCGAAGGCAGTTTCAAACTAGTCACCGGCGACCCCAGGATCTATGTCAAAACTGCCGAGAATGGATCTAAACGCGCACAGGCATTTTGTGCCGATTGCGGAACCCCGATCTACGCGGCACCCGAAGATGAGGGCTCGGCATTTTTCGGAATTCGCGTTGGCGCCATAAAACAGAGAAATCAACTGGTTCCAAAATCCCAGTACTGGTGTCGATCTGCCCAGGCCTGGGTGCAGGACATAACAGATTTGCCCAGGGTTGATACGCAATAGCGATGCCGCGCGAGCGCATTAAACAGCGAGTTACCAGATATGAGCCAGCCGACAGTTTTTAACCCGCCCCGACAAAAGAATTACGATGTGGTCATCGTGGGCGGGGCAATCTATGGCTCGTCGGTGGCCTGGTTTCTCGCCGATAATCCGGATTTTGACGGTTCGATACTGGTGCTGGAAAGGGACCCATCCTATTCGGCCTGCTCCACGGCGCACACCAACAGCTGTATGCGCCAACAATTCTCGCGCGAGATAAATGTCCGCATCTCTCAGTTCGCGGCGGATTTTGTTAAGAATTTTCGTGCCTACCTGGGCAATAATCCACGCGTACCCGACCTGCCCTTGCAGAGTTACGGCTACATGTACCTGGCCGACAACGAGGCTTTTGCCGAGGTTCTGCGCGAAAGCCAAAAAGTCCAGGCCAGCTGTGGCGCCGGCACTAAAATCATGTCCGCCGCTGAGATCAAACGCGATTACCCGTTTTACAATGTCGACGATATTGTCGCCGCCAGCCATAACCTGGTCGACGAGGGTTATTTCGACGGCGCCACGATGTTTGACTGGTGGCGCCGCTCGGCCAGGGAGAAGGGCGTTGAATACCTGGCGAACGAAGTGGTTGCGCTTAACCGTAACGCGGCCGGGACCCGAATAGAAAGCGTCAGCTTGCACACGGGTGAAGTCGTAAGCTGTGGCAAGCTGGTCAACGCCTCGGGTCCAAGAGCCATACTGACGTCGCGCATGGCTGGTATCGAGATCCCGGTTGAACCGCGCAAGCGATATACTTTCATTTTCGATGCCGAGCAACCGCTGGATCGGGACCTGCCCCTGACAATCGATCCGTCCGGCGTACATATGCGAACCGACGGGGTCTACTACCTTGCCGGCTGCCCGCCGGATGACGATCCGGCTGTCGACTATGATGACTTCGAACAGGACCACAGCATTTGGGAAAATAAAGTCTGGCCAGTTATTGCCGGTCGCATACCCCAGTTCGAAGCAATCAAACTGACAAATTCCTGGGCCGGTCACTATGCCTTCAACACTTTTGACCACAACGCAATTCTTGGACCGCACACGCTGGTTGAAAATTTTATCTTCGTCAATGGATTTTCCGGCCACGGGCTGCAGCAATCCCCCGCGATGGGGCGCGGCATAGCGGAACTGATTACCTACGGCGAATACCGAACGCTCGATTTGAGCCCCTTCAATTACGCACGGATCGAACGCAACCAGCCGTTTAACGAGAAAGCGATTATTTAATGCCCGTCATTTTCAGCAGCAGGATCACAGGCAAGCGGGCAAATCGCTCGCCACGCGCAGCTTCTGCCGTTTAAACGGGCAGTCGGATACAATACCCGGACGGGCGTGGTTTGCCGCGCCGGAGACCAGGTTAAAATATCTAAATAGCCACCGCAGGAGGAGACACCATGGCCACAGAAGATACATGCTGTTCGATCGTACCCTATTTCAAGATTCATCAAGGTCAGCTCGATGCATTTAAAGAGATCGTCGAGGAATTTGTCAGCCTCACCAGTACCGAGGCGAAGTGCCTGTATTATGGTTTCTGCTTCGACGGTGATCAGGCGCATTGCCGCGAAGGCTATCAGGATGCCGAAGGATTACTGGCACACCTGGAAAACGTCGGCGCTACGCTCGGCGAAGCGCTGAAGATTGCCGACCTGACCCGGCTCGAGATACACGGCCCGGAACAGGAGCTGGCGAAACTGCGCGAACCGCTTACCGATTTGAAGCCGCAATACTTCGTCCTCGAGTACGGCTTTCGACATTGATTTGCGGCTAGCGGTTGCGTGCAAGAATAGCGGACCAGGGGCCAGATCAAAACGGAGTAGCCTATGAAAATGCTCAAAAACGAAAAAGAAATGGTCAAAAAGGCAATTGCCGAAGGCATGAAATATGGCGAACAACGCGGCGTGGTTGAATTCGAGCCAACCGATTCGGCAACCGAGAAGATCGAATATATCTATCGCCTGCTGGTGCACGACCAGGTAATCCAGCCGATTCCGCAGGATCAGATATCCCAGAAATCGATGAAACACAAGCTCGCCATCTGGGCGTCGAAGCTGAAGTAAGCCGCACAACAAGCGGCGCCGCTCACGCAGGAGGCAGACCGATAAAGAAGTTTTTGACCAGACTGCTGACGAGTTTGTTCGGCCTGGTGGTTATCGTGCTGGGCCTGCTGCATTTTGCCGTTCTGCCTTACTACGACAACAAGCTAAACGCCGTGATCGCCACGGAATCTTACCCCGTCCCCGCGGCGGTCCACGCATTCCATGAGATCGCCTTCGTCGCCGACATGCATGCCGATTCACTGCTGTGGGGCCGGAATCTCGGCAAACGACAGCAACGCGGCCACGCCGACCTGCCGCGATTGCGTGCCGGCGGTATCGACCTGCAGGTATTCAGCGCCGTCACCCAGGTGCCGCGGGGCCTGAACTACGACTCCAACCCGGCCGATTCCGATAGCCTGCCGATACTGTTTGTTGCCGCCTGGCGCTCCCCGGCAACCTGGTTCGATCCCCGGCAGCGCGCGCTCGCGCAGGCCGAGGAGTTGTTCCACCTGGCCGAAACTTCAGCGCTATCGCTGGTACTTCGGCGCGACGATCTTTTCGCCGACGGCCTCAAGGGATTACTCGCGCTGGAAGGCATGCAGGCGCTAGGCGGCCGCGAAGCCGCTCTCGACGAACTCCATGCCGCCGGTTATCGCATGATGGGGCTTGCCCATTTTTTCGATAACGCAATCGCTGGCTCCGCGCATGGCAGTGAGAAATATGGGCTCACCGATCTCGGACGTCGCCTGATTCCGCGCATGGAAACCCTCGGTATTACGATCGACCTGGCCCACGCCTCCACCGCCGCCTTCACGGACACGCTTGCGCTCGCGCGCAAACCCGTGGTCGTCTCGCACGGTGGCGTCAAGGGCACCTGTGCGGGTGTGCGCAACCTGTCCGACGACCAGTTACGCGCCATCGCCGGGAACGGAGGCGTCGTTGGTATTGGTTACTGGAAGGGCGCCGTTTGCGATGCCAGCCTCGCCGGAATAACGCGGGCGATAAACTATGCGATCAGCATCGCAGGCATCAACCATGTTGGCCTCGGTTCGGATTTCGACGGCAGTATTGCCGCTCCATTCGATGCCACCGGCCTGCCGCGGCTGACCGCTTCCCTGCTTGCGGCGGGATTGTCGCAAGACGATGTCGGCAAGCTGCTTGGCGGCAACTTCCGGCGGGTACTCGACGCAAACCTGCTGGAATAGGGGTTCACCTGGCGTCGACTCGGGTTACAATCCGGTATTCGGCGACACCCTGCCGGGTAGAGGCATAAGATTAAGTCGGCGACAATATCTTGAGAGGAAAGCCAAGTTGAATGCAGCCAGGAACCAGGACAAAGCGCTTGAGGATAAAGACAATCGTTGGGAAATCATGTCGAAACACTATGTCGATAAATTAACCGGGCTGATTTCGACACTGGATTTCGGCGACGAGATGAGTGCGCAACTGACGGTTAAACATTACTTCAACGGCGCCGCGGTTTATGCCGACAAAACCATCTGTGCTTCCTGGTCGCCGGTTGGGCTGGCGTTCAAGCTAGCGCCAGCAGAGGTGGCCGAGTTGATCGCCAGCGGGCAGGCAAAGCCGTTAAAATACTTTGCCAAGGGACGCATCAAGAAGGGTTATGCCCTGTTCGACGATCCACAGTCGAAGCAGAAATCCACCTTGAAAACCTATTTCCTGAAGGCGGCGGACCAGGCGACTTTAACCCGGGTTGAAAACAGTGCCTGAAACTGGCCCATACTTATCTTCCGGAGCCGCGTCTTGATGGACTGGTCGCTGATCATCTTTCTGCTCGTCGTGCTGTATTTTGCCTTCCGCGGATACAAAAAGGGCCTGCTGAAATCACTGGCCAGGATCCTGAGCGTGGTGGCGGGTTACATCTGCGCCTTCCTCTACACCGGGCAGGCTTCCCGCATGGTCGAAGCCCATTTCCAGTTACAGGGCATCGCCGCGTTTCTGCTCGCTTCACTGGCGTTGTTCTTCGGCGCGGGCCTGTTAGTCAGCCTTCTGTTCTGGCTGCTGAAGAAGCTGTTGCTGGAAGATGAGCCCGTCTCGACCGCATCGTCGCTCGGCGGCGCCGCGGTCGGTTCCGCAACCGGGATATTGCTCGCCATCGTAATCGTCTGGTGCATTGCTTTCGTGCGTGACACCCGCCCCGCCGCGGCGCTTGAGTCCGCTACGGCGGCAAACCCGAGCAAGATTGAAAAACTGGCCAACCGGGTTGCCGGTAAGGCCGTGGCTTCCGCCCTGTCACTGGGATCCGCCAATCCCGAAGTCACCAAAATAACCGCAGCCCTGGCCGAGGCACCGGCAGACATGGTGCAGCGAGCGCAACGCCTGGCGCAGAGCGACGACATGACGGAGATACTGAACGATCCACGTAACCAGGCGGCGCTGAACAGCGGCGATGCCGAAACGGTACGCCAGCTACCTGCCTTTCAGCGGCTGATGAACAATGCCGACCTGCAGGCCCTTGCCAGCGCCTCGGGCTTACTCGAAGACGCCACGCAGAATAACCAGGCGGTTGATGCCGCGCTGGCAACCCGGCTGACCGATATCTGGGGTCGGGCGCAACGCGCGAAAAACAACAAAAGAGTGCAGCAAATCATCGCCGACGCCGAGTTTCAACAAAAAATCCGTTCCGGCAATCCCCTGGATTTGTTGACCAACGACAAGCTGCTGGAACTGGCCGATATCATCTTTGCGGAAGAAGCGGATCCCGCGGTTGCGCCCGGTCAGACATCGGTTGACGTCGAACAGGGTAACAAGCAGCAGGTCAAACCAAAGCCCGGCAAAAAATTATACCGCTGGGTCGACGATAGCGGACGGATTTATTATTCCGACGTCAAGCCTGATTCCTGACGCTGGATCTGTGCATTCACCCAGCACTACGGGGCAGTGCATCGCGATCGCTCCAGGCCGTTAAACACGCGCCAGGTCCTTCTTAACCAATGACAGGAAACTTAAATGCAAACCGGAATATTCATTCTCTTCGCCTTCCTGATCGGCGCGATATCGTCTATCTACCTGCCGATGAACAGTTCCGTCGCCAGGTACCTGGGATCGCCATTGACCGCAAGCATCACTTTTTATTTCGTGGCGCTGGTGACCTCGATTCTTTTGTTCCTGGTTTTCGGCAACTCCGCAACGATATCGAATATCGGCGCCGTGCCCCCCTATCTCTATCTGACCGGGTTCATCAGCGCGTTTATCGTGCTCAGCATTACCTTCCTGATTCCGATTCTGGGTGCGAGAAAGCTCGTCATCCTGTCACTGAGCGGTCAAATCCTGATGGCGATGATCGTAAGCCATCTCGGCATTCTGGAATCCCCGCCTGATCCGATAACCCTGAAGAAGCTGCTCGGCGCCTCGCTTTTCATAACCGGCGCGATCGTCTCGGTGAGCTGACCGGCAATGAACCGCGGAGTTGGCAGAAAATTGCGCAGTTCCAGAGGTTTGAGTCAAGGCCTCGTGGCATTAGAATAACGGCGGAGGAATAAGCATGAAAATCGATCAGGAATATCTCAGGAAAATGCTGAACAGCTTCATCGAATCCGAGCGCTCGTTTGTCTGGGTCGCAGATATCATGCAGCAGGGCATCGAGATCGATGACAAGTTCCTGTTTCACATGCAAATTCTCGAGGACCAGCAGTTCATCGAATGCCTGGATAAGAAGAGCGACCTGGGTTACGAAATCGCCCTGGGCGGAAACTTCACGTGGAATAGCCGACCGCTAAGGCTAACCGCATCCGGTCACGAATTTCTGGAAGCCATCAATCGACCGGAAATATGGGAGGTATTGAAAGCCGAATTCAAGGACGCTTCCCTGTCCACCCTGAAGTCGGCCGCGCAGACCCTGCTGCTGGCATTCGCCAAAAAACAGCTCGGCAGGTATTTGGACCTGTAGCTTCACCCTGCGATGCCGTCCTCGTGCAAGCGGGTCGCTTGACAGGCTTGCGCGGCGAGCTTGAGCCTCAAAGATCCTCGTCGGCTCCGATTTCCTTCACTTCGGGGAAGACCTCGTGCAGCGCTTCGAAGAACAGATCCAGCTCCGCCCCGTGCGTGCCGTGCACGTCAACCAGCTGCAGCAGCTTGCGCATGAAGGTCATGCGCATCGCGGGATTGCGTTTCAGGTAAAAATTGATGGTATGCAGGTCGCCGTGCACATCCGCGGTCGAGCCCTTGGCGGCCTGGTAAAGATGGTTGACCTGCGCCTGGTTAAGATCGAATTCCTGTTGCAGAATACGGTCGAACTCGTGCTTTTCCTTGCTGTCGACATGCTGGTCGGCGCTGATCACGTGGTACAAAACCGACGCCAGCGCGATGTGCAGGATTTCATCGTCGCGATGATTGAAAAGTTTGCTCTCCTCTTTGAGCGAGTCGAACCAGTGTCTTAAAGAATCAAACATGGCAATGCATCCATTTTCCGGGTTACTTGGGTTAAAACTTCGATATATCAAATTACAATTCTATTCGAGACTCGCTTATCCCTATTGATTTGCATCAACCGGCCTAGAAAATTCCACTGCGTTTCAGGGCCATGTATTCGTTGATCAGGGTCGAATGCATATAGGCCGGCGGCGTGTCGGCAACGATAATATTATCGCTGCGCAACTGCGCGTACATCGCGGCCTGGTCCTGCAGGTGGTGGCTGACCCCACAATAGCGCAGGGCGTCGTCGATCGATTCCACGTCGCCGGCGAGGGTATCTGTCAAAACCTGCTGACGCATCGAAGCGACCATCACCAGGTGACGCTGCGACAGTAGCTTCGCCGCGCTGGCAAGATCCTCGCGGTCCTGCGGTTCCAGCGATGAAATCAATATAATCAGCGACCGGCGAGGCTGACGTGTCATCAACTGCTGCGCCACGTCGAGGTAATCGCTGGTCACAGCCGAACTGTCGAGATCATAAATCTGGTCCAGCAGGCGGCTGATCTGAAAACGTCCCTTGATCGGTGCAACCCAGCGCGACTGCCCGGCAAAACTGAGCAAACCCACGCTGTCGCCCTGGCGCAAGGCGACGAAAGCGGAAATCAGCAGGGCGTTGAGGGCATGATCGAAATGACTGATTTCACCATCCCGCGCGCGCATGCGGCGCCCGCAATCTAGCAGGAATACGACCTGCTGGTCGCGCTCCTCCTGGTATTCGCGCGAGATCGGCTTTTGAAAACGAGCGGTCGCACGCCAGTCCACCTGACGCAATGAGTCGCCGACGCGAAAATCGCGCAGCTGATGGAAGTCGGTACCCTCGCCCCGGCGTTGCCGCAGCTGCAATCCGAGATCGGCGTAGAGTTGTTCGCTGCCGATAAACGAGGAGCGAAACAGCGGCTTGTAATTCGGATAAATCCTGGACTGTTGCGGCTCGGCGTAGAAATAATTCTTTTCCCACAGGCGCCAGCCCGAAGTCACGCGACAGCAGACCCGACCGAACTCGGCCAGTCCGCGCTGCAGCGGCGTAATCGAATAACGCAGCCTGGCGTGCTCCCCGGGATCCAGCTCCAGCCTGACCGGGAGCCCCTCCATCTGCAGCTGAGCCGGTGGAAAATCGGTCAGCCATAGCTGCAATCGGCGCGGCTCCTGGTTCTCCAGCCTGATCTCGACAGGCTGACGCACGCCGAGCGCGAGATGCGGCTCCAGTGAACGCTGCGCGTCGATCCGCGGCCGCCGCAGCGAGTAGGCGTCGAGCAGGGCCAGTATCACCAGCAGCGCGAACCAGCTCCAGAAAATCAACTTGATTTCAAACACCCGCGGCCATTCGAGGATGGTGGCCGCCGCGGCGAGCATTCCGGCCAGCAACCATATCAACAGCAACTGCAACAACAGCCGGGATGGTTTCATGAGCGCGGTGCGTCGACCTTGTCCAGCAGGTTGCCGAGCACCTGATCGACACCGAGGCCGTCGATTTCGACCTCGGGCGCGAGAATGACCCGATGCCGCAGTACCGGTAGCACCATCGCCTTGACGTCGTCCGGGGTAATAAAACCGACGCCGTTGATTAACGCCAGCGCCTTGGCGCAGCGTAACAGCGCGATGCTGGCGCGCGGCCCTGCGCCGTGACGCAGCAGCGTGGTACCGCGCGTGGCGCGCACCAGTTCAACCGCATATTCGGCTACCCTGTCATCCACTTCGATCGCGGCACACTGCCGTTGCGCGGCCCCCACATCGAGCAACTGCCGGCTGTCATCCGGGTCGCCGCCGAAAGACTCCAGCGCGTAACGGGTTGCGATCAAAACCTCGTCCTGCGCCAGCGGGTAGTCGATATTGATCTTGACGATAAAGCGGTCGAGCTCGGCCTCGGGCAAGGCATAGGTGCCCTCCTGCTCGATCGGGTTTTGCGTCGCCAGCACCATGAATGGCTTGCCAACCTCCATCGATTTTCCATCCAGCGTGACCTGGCGTTCCTGCATGACTTCGAGCAAGGCTGCCTGGGTTTTGGCCGGGGCGCGATTGATTTCATCAGCGAGCAGCAGGTTGGTGAACACCGGTCCCTTCTTGAGCACGAACTTGCTTTGCGACATATCGAACATTACGTGCCCGGTGACGTCGCCCGGCATCAGGTCGGGAGTGAACTGGATGCGCTTGAACTGGCCACCGATGCCCGCCGCCATGGCCTGCACCAGCAGGGTTTTACCGAGGCCGGGCACGCCTTCGATCAATACATGACCGCCGGCAAGCATGGCGATCAATACCTGATCGACGACCTGCGACTGTCCTATCAGGCGGCTGTTTATATGTTCGCGCAACGCATTCAGCGCGGCCGGGATAGTACTGGTTGCATCATTCATAGTGATTGCTCGATCCGTTTCAATAGTCTTACGGTTTGTACAAAGGAGGTTTCGTTAAAATCCTGTTCGCTAAAAGCGCGCGCGATAGTCGCGAGATTCAACTCGCAGCGCTCGGCGAGTAACTCGTTCTGCCGCACCGAGTCGGCGCGTGAAAATTCGGGCAGAGTCAGGCTGGCTCGCCGCAGCACCTGCTGACGCAGCGGCTTAATTAGGTAGCTGCCGTAGCGACGGTGCCAGAGATAGTGAGAAACCGACGAAAAATGCTCACCCATGGCGCGCGTGCGTGACAGGTCGCGCGGCACCAGGCGCCCGAAACGATATCCCATGCGCCAGATCCAGACCAGGATCAGCAGTCCCGCCGCGATCAGCAATTCGCCTGCGTTGCGCCGCATCAGCGTCCAGATCGAATCGCGCACTACCGATCGCAGAATCGCGAAATTCCCCTCCTCGGCACTCAGCAACCACAGCAGAAAGGCGTGATCATAGAGATCGATCTGATAGGAATTCCAGATATTCGGATCGGAAACGATAGTCAGCAAGCCGCTGCCGACCTCGAATTGCATCATGTGCACGCCGCGCTCCGAAACCGACCAACTGAAAGGTGTATGCCTGCCCGCAGCATACTCGGCATCGGCGATATAGGGATGCGACAGAACTCTGCTGTTGTCAAAAGCCACTTCGACGTCGCCGATATCATCGCCAAACGTGACCCGGGTTAACAAGATTTCATCGTCGGCGAGCGCGCGTGCAATCTCTTCCCTGGTTTTGCCTTGCTCGAGCTGGCGATTATATTCGCGCATGGTTTCGCTGAACGGCTTATCCTCGCTCTTTTTTTCGGTTTCGTAGTCGGCCCAGTCCACTTCCACCTCGAATTCCCCGAGTAGCAGATCGTCTTCACTGGCGGTCGAGTTGGCGCTGTAGATGACATTTCCACCCACATCCAGCCAGTCCATCACCTGTTCCAGCTGACGCGGCGACTGCACCTGGTTGGCATCGCTGAAGAACAGAGTGCCGACCGAGCTCAGTTCGTCGAGCCTGGCCAGGCTGTCGACATCGGTCACCTCGATGCCGCTGCGGTTCATGAATTGCTGGGCCGCGAGGTAAGGATTACGCAGGGCATCTACACTCCAGCCCGACTCCTCGGTTTCCTCGTAGAACTCGATGCTGGCATAGAGAAACCAGCCGATAACGCCGAGCAGTATCAGCCCGAGTACGAGCTTGAGCGAAATTCTATTTTGACTCATCGGATAACTCGCTCGTCCAGCCCCGGCAAAGGTCCTGTATGATTTCGCTGGCGGGCACCCGATGCCCGTAAGCCAGCTGTCGCCAGACTCCGGTCAATTGCCAGAAATAATCGCTGAGTGACTCGATCCCGCAGGCTTTCACCAGTGCCGCGCATTCCGCCTCGGTATGACTGGCGCGAAATGCGAGTTCGTACTTGTCGATCAGGCGCGAGAGCGAGGCTCGGTAAAGCAGGCTCAGCGCCTCACGGCAAGCGCCCTCGTCCCACAAGCGCATCACCTGTGCCGGCACATCCGGCGGCAGGCTTTGCGGGGTAACGTCCAGGCCAAACAGAACTTCGGGCGCTTTTTCCCTGGGCCGGCCGCTGCCCAGTCGCGACAGCGGCCCGCGATAGCGGATTAGCAGGTAAGTCAACAACCCCAGGAACAGAACCACCAGCACAATCTTGAGCAAGAAAGCGGTGCCGCTGAAATCTGTCGACCAGTCGACATTTTCTTCCCACCATTCGAGAAACTCGATCAGCCATTCGGGAAAAGCCTCTTCATCGACTTCTTCGCTCCAGTCCTTGAAGCGCCACTTGCGCAGCGTTCTTTCCTGCCCGAAATCCTCGCCCTGCAAAACCTCCGCGATCAACCCGGCTGCCGAATCGCGATCGTGATCGATGGCGGCGTCGGCGCTGCCCGGCACAGCCAGGCAAACAATCACGGCGAGCATCAACGAGGCCAGCAGACCGACCGCCTGTGATTCGGCGGCATGCTTGCGATTGGCGAGGCTGCGAAAACTGATCTCGATATCCCAGGCTTCGAGTTCGATTCTGCGGTTGAGATAAAGCGCGAACCCGGCCATGCAGTGAAACGGCATCGTCAACGACATCGCCATGAATCCGGACAGGGCAAACATCCATTCTCCCAGCAGGGTCAGGTCATCGAACTTGTCGTAAACCTCGAGACCCAGCGATTCGGGGATAAAGAAATCGATCGTCAGGGCAATTCCGAAGCAAACCAGTAATTCGAAACAAAAGCAGACGAACTGGTTGCCCAGCGCGACGTCGCTGTATTTACCATGCAGCACGCGCAGCCGCTGGCGGCGCTTGCCGCCACGCAAGTCTTCGAGCACGGTCACCGGGTTATCGAAGGCGCGCTGCATCGAAAAGCGGCGCCATAACAGCCAGGGCAGAATATCCTTGAGCGGGAAAGACCTGAAACTGGAGCAGACGCCCGCTTCCTCGTCGAACAGCTTGCGGCTGGCGATGAACAGGGGCAGGCGTTCCCAGAAAGGCTTGAGCCACCAGATAATCGCCAGCGCCCAGAATGGCGAATTCCAGAATACCAGCAGCAATACTGCAGAGAGCGGCAGCATCGCCAGCAGCCCGGCTAAATAGAGCGGCCGGAACCAGGCGCGCGCCATTAAAAAGCCGAGATCCACCGACTGCCAGCCCGACCGAATACAGGCGTTGATCTGAAGTTTATCGAGATTCATAGCGGCGGCCTGAAAACGAGTAAAGCAGCACCAGGGCCCATAACAGGGCGCCGACCGCGTACTTGATTTCGATCGACAGGCTTGTGCTCGACGACCAGAACGCCTCGAGGAAGGCGGCGATCACGAGCATCAGCACGATGCCGTACAGCATCGGCACGACGTCCCGCCCCGCCTGTCGCAGCGAGTCGAGCCGGCTGAACTGCCCCGGATTGATAATCGCAAAACCGAGCCTGAGACCGGCGGCGCCGCTGAATACGATCGCGGTCAATTCGAATGAACCATGGCCGACCACGAAGGGGTAAAAAGTGTCGACATAATCCAGGCGGGTCAGATGCCCGGCGATACTGCCGATAAACAGTCCGTTAAAAAACAGCACCAGCAGGGTACCGATACCGACCACCATGCCTCCGGCAAAGCAGCGAAACGCGACGCTGATATTGTTCTTGATGTAAAAACCAAACATGAAGATATCGGTATCGGCTTCGCGTTCGCGCCCCAGTTTGCGCGCTTCAGGGTCGTACATGCGCTCAACCTGGCGCACCTCGGGTGCGTCGAGGATGCTGTAAACCGCCTCCTCGTCGAAATAGGTCCAGGCGCCGGCAATTAACCCGGGCATGGCGAACACCAGGAAAGCCAGCAGAACGTAGTAGCGATGGCGATAAATCGCCAACGGGAAATCGCGTTTGAAAAAGGCGTAAAAGTTGAGCCGGGTTTCTGAACGGTAGCGGTAAAGTTCGCGATAAAGCGCCAGCACCAGGTTGTTCAGGCGCTCCACCAGCGCCGCGTCGTAAAGTCGCTCCTTGGCGATCGCGAGATGCTGGCACAGCAGCAGGTAATGCTCCGCCAGGACTTTGCTATTGTCTGCCTGTGCCGGTTTTGCCAGTGAATCCTCGACCCGCTGCCAGGTTGGCCCGTGCTGTTGCTCAAAGCTATGCTGCTTCATCGTAATCCCAGGAACCAGGCACCGATGCGCCGCAGTTGCAGCACCCCGTTATCGCCCTTTTCATGCGTTATGCCTTCGAGGATGCTGGCCAGCTCTCTTTGACGCGGCTCCGAAAGCTGCTGGCTGCGCTGCAGAAAATCGATTATCGAGGATTGCTCGGTGCGCAGCAGCGGCGTCGACGGCGCCAGCGGAACCAGGTCCCGTTGCGGCGCCGGCCGGTTCGATTCCCGCACGCTGATCACCAGGGTACCCGCGGCCAGGTCACCGAGGCGTTGAAAACGACGATTGGACAACATCGTTACCAGGCCTGCCAGGTAGAACAGGGGCAAAAAATCGATCGTGCGCAGCAGGTTTCGCACCAGCGAAGTGCCCAGGGTAACCGGGGTTAAATCATCGTTGATAACCGAAATTCCGAGTGCCTTCTTGCCTGGCGTCTGCCCGCGCCAGAAGACTTCGAACAACACCGGGTAGAGCCACTCGATGGCAAACAGGAATATGAGGAAAAAGCCGCCGCCGAGACCGAAGGCGCCGAACGGAATCGATGCCATCGATAACACGAAAACGATAACGCCGCGAAATGCCAGATCGATGGCGAAAGCAAAAAATCGTGGAATCGGTCCGACAACCTCGGCTTCCAGGTTGATACCCCCCGGAATCTCAACCCGATAACGTGTATCCAGCAATACTTCCGTCCTTAATCTGCGAGCGTGTGGGCTTCAACCCCGAAGATTTTTTGATAAATCATTGAAAATGTCAGCACCGTCCACGGAATCGTCCAGATCCAGCCGACAAGCGTCACGAAGCCGAGCAGGTTGATCAGCGATACTAGCAACAATAGTCCGACCAGTCGAAACCAGACTTTGGTAGTCGCCTTGCGCGATGTCTCGAGCGAATGCCAGGCCCCCATTTTCTTTTCGAGCGCCAGTGGCATCGCAAAAATGTAGGCAAACATCAGGTAGATGCCCGGCAACACCAGCAAGACGATGCCGAGCATGATCATAATCGTCATGATCAGGTAGGCTAGAAATAAAGTACCGACGACGCCAAAGTGCCTGAAAATCTCGCCCGCGGATACCGATTTACGATTTGCGTGACGCATCGCCATGACCATGACCGCGATGCTCATGGGCAGTGCGATAACGGTGATCACGAGCTGGAATACGATGCTCAGGATGCCGATGACGCTCGGATCGGCCCCGGTTCGAGCCAGAACGGTGGTAAATATTCCAAAAGCAATACCGACACCGATAAACACGGCCATGTAAAGCAATATTGCGATGAGGCATTTTAGCTTAAAGCCCTTGAGCCCGCGCCAGGCTTCGCCCAGCGTTTGCAGCATGTTGACTTCGAAATTACCGGCGATCGCATCGTCGATATTACCGCCGGCGCGATCCGCTGCAATATCCTGCGCAAGATCGGCTGCGGGTGTCGCGTAGATATCATTCATTTCTGACCCCTTATTATTTACTCATAATGAATGCCAGATGAGTATAGCAGGCTATGCTAATTACGCCGGAAGCCGCGCTCCAGCTGTATGTCAGACCACGCCTGAGCGGCCCGCGAGGCGGCCGTTATCGAGTTCGGCAGCGCGCCTGGCTTCGCTGGCGGCAAATGCTGCAAGACTACCAGGCGCCGCCGATCGAGCCCGCTATCGACGAAGCCCTGCTCGATTTTGTCGCCCGCAAAAAGGCATCGATGGAGGACGCCTGGTATTGACCGGTGGATGTTCTCCAGCCCGCGTCACCCGCCACGGCCCAGCGGGAGTACGTCCTGCCACGGCGAGGCTACCGAGGTCCGCAATGATGCGGGCTAGTACTTGATATAGGCCTTGCGTAGCCGCTGCGGCACGTCGCGCCCGACAATGTTTTCCAGCAGCCTGAGCTCGGTATTGGTATGGCGAATCACCGGCGCCGGGCGAATACGCGAACCCCGGTTGGGTTTGCTGGTAATGTAACGCGGGCTATCGTGGTTGGTGGTGGTTATCAGCTCGCTGTCGTCGGGGTCGTCGTTGGCGTTCAAGACTACCTGGCCATAGCAGGTGCACAGGTAAGTCAGTTCTGGCTCGACTTCCATGTAAACCCCGGAGCCGCGGATCCCGATGGTCGCGGTGGAAGCAGTCATGCTGAGCTGCTGCCCCGGCTGACGCCTGGCGAATACCGATAACAGGCGACCGGTCAAAATCCGCAGGCTGCTGACGAAGAAATCTGCGCCCCCGATTTCCATCTCACCGTCGGCGCGTAATATGAACGAATCCCCGCCGACCGCGAAAACGACCTCGCTTTTGTTACCGGTGCGCACCGTGTCCCCGGCACGGATACGGGTGTTTTTGTCGGCGGGCCGACCGTTGACCAGGACCTCGCCCGCGAGTGTGAAGATCGATCTATCGTCGGCCAGTTTTTTCGTCCCGCGGCCGAACCAGCTCGCAGTCGCAGGATAGTGAGGCATAAGTCCCAACGCGCCGCCACACAGCAGTTGCATCAGACGGGCGCGCTTTTTCGGATCTTCCAACGACATTTGACCTTCCGTTTACAGTGTGCTCTTGGCATTCAGATTAAGATGCTAAGGATAACTGCGCCTGTTTTCCAGTGAAAAGACCGATTTTGTCTATTGAGTCCTCGCTACCACCAGGGCATCGACGATGGTAGCGCCGGACTGGTTGACGATAACCGGGTTCAAATCGATCTCGGCGATCGAATCGGCCAACTCGACCACCAGCGCGGAAAACCTGACAATTAGTTCGACCAATGCCTTGCGATCGACCGCCGCCTGGCCTCTGACCCCGGCCAGCAAGCGGCCCAATTTAATCTCATCGATCATCGCCGCGGCCTGCTGCGCATCGACCGGCGCCAGCCTGAAGGCGCGCTCGGCAAGCAGTTCGATCAGTACACCGCCGCAGGCGACGATCACCATCGGCCCGTACTGGGCATCATTTTTCATGCCCAGTGAAACCTCGACCCCCGCCGCCACCATCGGCATTAGCACGGCGCGCTCCCCGAGCCTGGAACACAGGCCCTGGTAGGCCAGGCACAATTGCTGTTGGTCGGCGATACCTGGGATAACGCCATTTCGATCCGACTTGTGGGTGATGCCCGGCTGCGCGGTTTTGAGTACCACGGGCCAGCCGCAGGTTGCGCCTGCCGCCAGCAGTTGATCCGAATTTTCGATCAGATGCGATTCGACCACGGGCAAATCAAAATCGGCCATCAGTTCGAGCGACGAAACCTCATCGAGGTTTGCGACCGCGCCGATTCGCTGTGACCAGTGCGCGATCACCGTGGGATCGAACTCAAATTCGGCCGCAGCATAATTCGCCAGCGGATCGCCGCGGTAATTCATCAGGTTACGCAGCGCGCGCAAAGCCACATCGATGCCGTTGATGACCGGGATACCCTGCGCAGTCAGTTCGGCGGCGGTCTGGTCGATCGATGTGAAACTGCAGCTGTTTATCAGCACCACCGGTTTAGCGTTGTAATCCGCCAGTTGGCGTGCCACATCGAACAGTTCCGGGTAGTGTGAAAAGCCGTCGCGAAACTCGAATTCGAAGCTCAACAGGCCGCTATCGGCATCGTCGAGCAGCGCCTTGCCACACTCGAGATAGGTCTGCCCCGTGTTGTTACCCAGTGCACCCATGCCGTCCATCGGGTTGACCGCGTCCAGCCCGGTTTCGAGATGCGCGCGCAGCACGCCAGTCGTTGCCTCCGAGATATGCGCGAATTCAATGGCGTAATCCGCGGCGAGATCGATCATTTGCTCGCGCATGCCGCCCGAATCCAGCATGCTCGCCAGGCCACCGCGTTCGACGCGACATCCCGCGGCAAACAGCATTGCGCTAATAATCATTTCATCGGCGTCGTGGCACAGAATCGCCCCGTAACGCTGGCATAACGCGATAAACGCTTCGTGATCGCCGACGATGGCGCCCGAATGGCTCATCGCCAGCTGCGCCGATTTTTCGGTTCGACCCGAGGCGCGTGATGACCACCGGTATCGATTTGTCGCGCGCCCGGCGCAAAGCCGCGACGAAGGCCGACACGTCTCGCACCGTTTCCAGCAAAATGGCGATAACCCGCGTCGACTCCTGCTGCAGCAGGTAGTCCATGTAATCGCCCGCGCTGGCGTTGATTTCCTGGGCGCTGGCGATAACGTAGTTGAAACAGAAGCGTGCATCGTTGTTGGCCAGATAAGTCATGCCTGAACCGGAATGCAGAATCAACCCGATGTGGCCCGGCGGCCGCTTTGCCGGCGGGCTATCGAAGCTGACCAGGACGTTATCGTCGTAATTGTAAAAGCCCATCGAGTTTCCGCCGCAGACGGGGATACCGGCAGCGCTGGCTTTTTGCCTGAGGCGTTCGGTCAGCCTCGGCTCGCTATCGTTTTCGAGGTAATTTGCCGCGTAGATGACTATGCCGCCGACCCGCAACTCGAGCGCCTGCGCGAAGCTTTGCTCCAGCGCCGGGCCGCTAATCGCGTAAATCACCAGGTCGGGCAGCTGCGGCAGATCGGCCAGGCTCGAGTAGCAGGTCTCGCCATGCAGCGCGGTGTATTTCGGATTGACCGGATAGACCGGACCGCGGTAACCGCTCGAGAGCAGTTGACTATGCGTGCGCGCGGCCAGGCTGCCGTCACGCTCGGAAGCGCCGACGATGGCAATCGACTGCGGCGACAGCAAGCGTTGTAACCAGTGTGCCATGGCGGTAAATCAATCAATGAACGCGGCGCGATTTTGACATATATTGCGGCCATAGATACAACATTTTCAGGTGCGCAAATGAACCATGAAGTGCGGGTAGAGATTTATGATCAAATCGTTGAAATCACCATCGACCGGCCGCCGGCGAATGCCATTAACCCCGGCGTATCCAGTGCAATATACGCAGCCTCGTCCAGGCTGCAGGCGGATGAGAACCTGCGCGTCGGCATTATTACCGGCAGCGGCGAGCGCATCTTCAGCGCCGGCTGGGACCTGAAGGAAATCGCCGCCTTCGACAGCAACGAGGCCGCGCTCGAAAGCGCCTTCGCCAAAAAACGCGATCCGGTCTGGAAAGGCAAGTGATGATCCCGCCCAATTGAGGCTAATCTGCCTCGATTCTGGCCAGCGAGAATATCGGGAACCGTGGCGGCAGTGGGTCAGTGGTTAAAAGCTGGAACGCAACCCCAGCGAGATCGAGTTCGTATCATCCCGATCGACGTATTTCAGCACAAACTGGAACCCCTGGGGGTTTCCACTTACGAGTCCAAACTGGTAACCGGAGTCGGAATCATCTTCGATTTCGAGCCGGGTAAGGCCGATGGAAAACTCGGTCTCCGCGCTGCTTCTGTTTCTGATTTCCAGGATGAGCTCGTTGCCCGAACCGTCGACTGTCCCGCCGCCCGCCAGCTTCACCTCGGTTTCGACGGCTGACAGCCCCAGCACCATGTCGCCAGTGGCCGAGTATGGCTTGTGATAGGCAATACCCAGGCTCTTCAGGTTGGCTTCGTCGCTCCCGTCCTCTATGTCCTGGTAACCCAGAACGAAGGCCAGGCTCGGAGAAAAGCCGACTGACGCATTCAGATCGAAGCCGTCACCATCGATATCCGCGGGATCATTTTCCGCTTCCAGGTATCCCAGCTCGATAAAGTTATAGTTTATGTTGCCCGCCAGCGATTGATTCGCGTAAATCAGGGCCACAAAAACAGTAAAAGCCAAACATTTCTTCATTTCGGAAACTCCCGGGTGGTTAACTGGTCGCTATGTACTTGCGGTTTCATCGGCCGGCCGCTGCTGCAGCTTGAGCCGCCGCTGGATTGAAACGCAGTACAACAAGATAAACAACGCGAACAGGTTCTCTTTCATTTCACCGGTATTGATGAAATCGATATCGATGAGCGACAAGTACCGGCCTGATCAGAATTACCAGCAAGCCTATGGTGACGCAGTCGAGCGTCGGCCACTGCCAGTAAAGCCGGTCGCTTTGATCCAGCTGGATACCGCGAAAATGGCGATACAGCGGCAGGATAATACCGCCGATCAATATGCCGAGGGTCAGCATTGCCCGCGGCACCTGGTCGAACATCGCGTGCACGTTGTGCAAATTGGTTTCATCCTGGTCATTCAATTCCTTCCAGGTCTCGGCGGTGCCCCAGCCGAACATGTGCTGGCCGTAGGATATTTCTTCCAGCGCGAAATAGGCCGAACCCATAATCATGATGAACAGCCAGGCCCTGAGCATGCTGGAGAGCCCGAGCCGGTTGGCGGTGGATATTCCGGAAACACAGAAACCGATCGCCACGACCAGGAACAAAACGGTCATGTTTTCGACAATTCCGGCTTCGCCCTTGAGCATCCTGTCATTGCCGACGACGACAACCCAGAAAGCCGGGAACAGCACCACGAAAAGCGGCAGGATGTGAAAAACGATTAGTCGGCGGTTTTTCATTACGCGATCTCGAACAACCCGGCCGCGCCCATGCCACCGCCGACACACATCGAAACCACGACATATTTCGCGCCGCGACGCCGGCCCTCGATCAGGATATGCCCGGTCAGGCGGGCGCCGGTCATGCCATAGGGATGGCCGATCGAAATCGAACCACCGTGCAGGTTGAACTTGTCGTTGTCGATACCGAGATGATCGCGGCAGTAAATCGTCTGGCAGGCGAAAGCCTCGTTGATTTCCCACAGATCGATATCGTCGATGCCGAGTCCATGCTTTTGCAGCAGTTTCGGAATCGCGTAAATCGGCCCGATACCCATTTCCTCGGGCTGGTTGCCGGCGACGGCCATGCCGCGGTAAATCCCCAGCGGCTGCAGCCCGCGTTTCTCGGCCAGCCCCGCCTCCATCAAGACGCAGGCCGAGGCGCCGTCAGACAGCTGGCTCGCGTTACCGGCGGTAATACTGCCGCCTTCGATTACCGGGTTAAGCCCGGCCAGGCCCTCAAGCGTCGTTTGCGGGCGATTGCCCTCGTCCTTGGCCAGCGTCGTATCGGCGTAGCTGATTTCTCCTGTGTCCCTATCTTTTATTGCTCTAGTAGTCGAGATCGGCACGATTTCATCGTCGAAAGCGCCAGCGTCCTGCCCGGCGGCGGTGCGCATCTGCGACTGCAAAGCATACTCATCCTGCGCCTCGCGCGAGATGCCATACTTGTCGACGATAAATTCGGCGGTTTGTAGCATCGGCATATAGGCATGTTCCGCGTGGGTGACGACATTACTGTCCGCCTGCTCGATTACCCACGGAAAATACTGGTTTTGCACCGCCGATATATTGTCCTGACCACCAGCGACGACGATATCCATACCGTCGACAATGATTTGCTTGGCGGCAGTCGCGATCGCCATCAATCCCGACGAGCATTGGCGATCGATAGTTTGTCCCGCCACCGATACCGGCAAACCCGCGGCCAGTGAAGACAGGCGGCCGATGTTCATGCCGGCGGTGCCGGCGGTCAGCACCGCGCCGATAATGACGTCGTCGACTTCTTCGCCGCTAACACCGGCGCGTTCGACAGCGTGCCGGATCGCATGCGCCGTCATGGTCGGGGATTTGATGTTGTTCAGACTGCCCTTGAAGGCGACCCCGATCGGGGTTCTTGCGGTCGATACGATTACTGCGTCTTTCATGATGCCGGATAGATCAATTATTCAAAGTCGCGGCATTATACCCCAGCAACAGAAAAGGGGGGCGCATCTATTTTCCATTGTTCTGCTTTTTCTTGCCGGAAAATAAATGCGCCCCCGTTTCCCGTCCCTCGGCTCCCCCTCCTCTCATTAACCCGTCGACGGATTGATATTATTCTTCCAGCGCGCTGGATAGATCGTCGATGATCCCCTGGAACTGCTCGCCGATTTTCAAACCCTGATCGTAAACCGCATCGGTTTGCTCGGCGGTGGATTCGATAATCTTCTTTAGCGCTGCCTCCTGTCGGGCACTCAGGTCGAGCCGGACCAGAGATTTTTCGAGCGCCTTACCCATTGCCGATAATAGTTGGGCCGAGCGCGCCTGATCCTGTTTGTAGGTCTGCTCAAGGTTACCGAGATTTTCCCGGGTTGCGGCCAGTACTCGCGCCAGCAGGTCCCGGCGCTCATCCAGCAGCATCTGTGTTTGCATTGCGCGGATTCTGGTATCGAGTCCTTCGATCAAAATCGACAGGTGCTCGCGCACGCTATCTATCTTCTCGGGCGTCGATGGCAGACTGCGCACCAGTATCGTGGCGTGGTCGGTACTCATCGCCAGTCGGGTGCCGAAATTGACCACCCGGTCCTGTCCGCGCAGGCTCTCGAGAATCTGGTTCTCCATCGGGCGGTCGATATCGTCGCTGAACCAGACCCGGTTTTCGGGTTCGTCCAGGATCAGCAGGCTGCTGTCGAGCTCGAATTCTCGCAGGCAATCGAATACGTTACTGGCAAGCTCGTCGAGGGTACTTACGGTCTGGCACTGATGCAGGAACTTGACCACCATGCCGAGTTCGTCGGTAGTGCTCAGGTTATTCATCAGCGCTTCGACGGCCTGGTCGGAAATATTCCTGAGTTCCTGCTTGCGCTCCTGGCTTGCCAGTACGATCTCGATTTTCTTACGCAGGATTTCTTCGCTGAACGGCTTGGTGATGTAATCGTCACCACCCGCCTCGTAGCCGGCCATCAACTCTTCCTTCGAGGCAAGCGCGGAGACGAAGATTACCGGAATCTCGGCGGTCTCGGGATCCGATTTCAAGCGTTCACAGGTTTCGAGCCCATCGAGATCGGGCATATTGACGTCGAGCAGGATCAGATCGGGTTTTTGCAGGCTAACCTGCTGCAGGCAGCCCTCGCCAGATTTCGCGGTCGACAATTCATAGCTGTCCTGCAACAACTCCTCCATTATCACCAAATTGACGGGTTCATCGTCGACACAGAGTATCAAGGCTTTATGACTCATTAGTTTTTATCTGAAACGCATGGATTTTCGCTCTTTATAAATGATCTGACTGTTAAAGAGTAGACAAAAAGTTCATTTTTACGATTGTCTTTTTCTATTGAAGGCGTGGATCTGGCTCTTCTTGTAAGTTCTCGTTTTGTTCTCTATAGTGGTCTAAAACCAAGGAAAACATCGATGCTCCCGAACGCCAGACCGGCCAGTTTCAGACCGATAACCCCCCTGCCGGCGCGGCCGCAGGGCCTGTTTGCGCTGGGTCGCGTCGCCGCCGGCATCCCGCTGGAGGCGATTGAAGACCGGCAGCGCGGCGAGCTGCTGGCGATGTTGACCGCCCCGGGGCGATACGCGCTGCAGGTGGGCGACGATTCGATGTCCGAGGCGGGAATCCTCGCGGGCGACATCGTCGTCATCCAGAGTCAGCAACAGGCGGCTAATGGCGACATAGTCGTGGCCTTGCTCGACGGCGAACAGGTCATTCTAAAACGAATCCGCCACCGGGCCGGAAACCGAATACAGCTGCTGGCAGACAATTCCAGCGAACAGGACCAGGTCCTGGATGCGTCTCGTATCGTCATCCAGGGTCGGGTGATCGGCCAGATCAGGTCCTACCGTTGAAGCGGCCAGCTCCCGCTCCCTGGCCACGGGTGATTCTGCTGGCGGATATGAATGCCTTCTTCGCCTCGGTGGAACAGGTCGATCATCCCGAGTGGCGCGCCAAACCACTGGCCCTGACCAATGGCGATATCGGCACCTGTATCATTACCTGCTCCTACGAGGCGCGGGCCCATGGCGTCAGGACAGGGATGCATATCAAACAGGCCAGGCAGTTGTGCCCGCAATTGATCCGCGTTTCCAGCCGCCCGCGGCGCTACGCCGAAGTCTCCGCTAACATCATGCAGGCCCTGGCGCGCTTTACCCCCGATATCGAAATCTTTTCGGTGGATGAAGCCTTCCTCGACCTCAGCCGCTGCCAGCAACTCTGGGGCGGACCGCGTGCAGCGGCGATGCGCGTCAAGCGTGCCGTCTACGAAAGTTCCGGGGTATTGTGCTCGGTCGGCGTCAGCGGCGACAAGACCACCGCCAAGTTCGCCGCGGGCCAACAAAAACCCGACGGCCTGACCATCATTCCACCCTGGCAGGCGCGCGCCAGCCTGGCCGACACCCCGCTGACCGAGCTATGCGGTGTCAACTCCGGGATTGCGGACATGCTGGCGCGCTACGGGGTGCTTCATTGCAAGGATTTACAGCAACTGCCGATTAGCGTGCTGGGCAAACGCTTCGGTAACCCGGGGCGACGCATCTGGCTGATGGCGCAGGGCCTCGACCCGGAACCGGTCAAATCCAGCCTGCCCGCGGCACGGTCGCTCGGCCATGGCAAGGTACTGCCGCCCAACACCCGCGACGTCGATACCATCCGCGTGTACCTGATGCACATGGCGCACAAGCTCGCCGAGCGCCTGCGCGCGAACCGGCTGGTGGCGCAGCAGTTCCTGTTCGGCCTGCGCCAGTATCGCGGCTGGCAAAAGACGGTCGAACGATCGCTGCTGCCCTGCGACGACGAAATGGTTATTTTTCGCCTGGGCAGTCGCTGGCTTAGTGAAAACTGGCGCGGTCAGGGAATCTGGCAAATTCGTATCGTGGCGCTCAATCCGAAAGCCCCCTGCCAGAGCGACCTGTTCCAGCGCAAACACCCGCGACGAGAACGGACGCACCAGGCCATGGACCAAATCAATCAGCGCTACGGCGCGATGACGCTGGCTTCGGCACGTTTGCTCGGCCGCTCGAGCATGCCGGATGTGATTTCACCCGCCTGGAAACCCGAGGGACATCGCAAAACCGTCTAGGCCCCCGCTGCTGGATCGACAATCAGGACCGGAGTGGACCGCGGTCTGGCATAACGTGTTTAACCTGCATATTTCGTCAACATCCGGGATGCTGACGCAAAATGCGGGCTTATTTCACGGAACTATTAAACGATTTCGACTAATATTGGTCGATAATCATGATTTTGACCGAGATTTCGAATGCTGGATTCGACAGATAACTCGATCGCGGAGCTTCAGGCCGATATCCACAAGGCGGTCGCCGCGATCGAAACAATCATTCTGGGTAAGTCGACCCAGGTAAAACTGGCGGTCTGCTGCCTGATCGCCCGTGGCCATTGCCTGATCGAGGATTTGCCGGGGGTTGGCAAGACCACCCTGTCGCAATCGATCGCACGCGCTTTCGGCCTGGGATTCAATCGCATCCAGTTTACCAGCGACCTGTTGCCCGCCGACATTCTCGGGGTATCTATTTTTGATCCAGAGAAGCAACTGTTCCGCTTTCACCCCGGTCCGGTCTTTGCCCACTTCATCCTCGCCGATGAAATCAATCGTGCCACGCCGAAGACCCAGAGCGCGCTGCTCGAAGCCATGGAAGAACAACAGATTACGGTCGAGGGCGAAACGCACAAGCTGGAAGCGCCTTTTTTCGTCATTGGAACGCAAAACCCGCTCGACCAGTCGGGCACTTTCCCGCTGCCGGAGTCGCAACTGGACCGTTTCATGATGAAGATTTCGCTGGGTTACCCGGACCAGGCGGCCGAACGTGCGCTGCTGTCGGGTGATAATCCGCGCGAACTGTTGCATCGAATGCAACCGGCGATCAGCCTCGATCGTTTTATTGCAATTCAGAGTGCGGTCGACAGCATCCATTGCTCGGACCCGCTGTTGAATTATGTTCAGCAACTCATCCAGGCGACGCGCAACCCCGGCCTGTTCGTTTACGGGATTTCGCCGCGCGCCGGGCTGGCGATCATCCAGGCCAGCAGGGCCTGGGCTTTGATGAACGGTCGCAGCCACGTGGAACCAGGCGACGTCCAGGCGGTATTCGGCGCTATCGCCGATCATCGGCTGACTCCCGCCGAACAGCACAGCCATCCGACCATGGAACTGGTCAATGAATTGCTGGAACAGACCCCGATTCCCTAGGCTATAAAAATGCGATCGGTTGCACTACCGAGATCCCTGCGTCGTTTCATCGACAACTGGTTTGAGTCCCATAACCCGCCCAGTCGCGACAGCATCCTGTTGCACAATCGCCGGCTTTACATACTGCCGACGCGTTTCGGCTACCTGTTCGCCATCATGCTGCTATTCCTGTTTCTGGCGGCGATCAACTACCAGAACAGCATGGCCTTCGTGCTGACCTTCATGCTGACTTCGCTGGGGATTCTCAGCCTGTGGCATACACACAAGAACCTGCTCGGTATTTCGGTGCAGATGCAGATTCCGCGGCCGGTATTCTGCGGGGAAGACTGCGAATTCAAATTCGAGTTGAGCCACGGCCATAAATCCAGGCGCTACGCGATTGGCATCCAGTACCTGGATCAACCCACGGTATACGTCAAACTCGAGCCCGAGGGCAGCACCGAGGCCAAGCTGAAAATTCCGACCCATCTGCGCGGTGAGTTCAAGCCCGCCGGTATCACCGTGTTCACCCGCTACCCGACCGGCCTGTTCCACGCCTGGGGCTGGCTCAAGTTCGATATACCCATCCTGATTTATCCGCATCCGGCCGCCGACGTCAGGCTGCAACATACCATGGTCGAGCAATACGACGGCCAGACCTCGACCAGCACCATCGAGGGGGATGATTTCGCAGGTTTGCGCGAACATCGCGAAGGTGAATCGCTGCGCCATATCTCCTGGAAGGCCTACGCCCAGGGCAAGGGGCTGCTGACCAAAACCTTTCAGGGGCAGGCCCGACCCTCATTATGGATAGACTGGGACTTGCTGACCCAGTCCTCGGTCGAGGAAAAGCTGAGTTTCATGTCCGCGCTGGTGCTGGCCGCCGAGAGCGAGGAGCAAAAGTATGGCATTCGACTGCCCGGGCTCGTCATCGAACAGGACTATGGCAATGCGCACAAGCATACCTGTCTGCAGGCCCTGGCCATTTTCCGCCAGCCGGAGGGCGAGCAGGAGCTCAGGCCGCCACATGACTAGCCCGGGTACCCCTACCAGGCAGAACCTGTCGATGCGATCGATTCCGCAGGAAGTCGCCAGCCGGCCCGGCGTTTTTGCGGTCTGTCTCTGTTTCCTGGTCTCGATCGCGCCCCATTTCGTCAACCTGCCGCCCTGGGTCGTCGCTATCGTCCTGATCTCGCTTGGTTGGCGCAGTCTGCAAAACCTCGGCAAGATCAGGGAGCTGCCGAAATGGATGCTGATACCCCTGGTGCTATTCGGTGGCATCGGTGTTTTTGCCGAGTACTGGACTATTGTCGGGCGTGACGCCGGTCTGGCGCTGTTGACGGTAATGACGTCCTTCAAGTTCCTCGAGAGCAAGCGCCATCGCGACATGCTGATCCTGGTTTTCCTGTGCTATTTCCTGATCGCAACCCATTTCCTGTATTCGCAGAGCATCCTCACCGCGGTCATGATGTTCGTCACCTTGATCGTTATCACCACGACATTGATAACGCTCAATCAACGTGATGACAGCGTTTCAGTGAAACAGCGATTGCGCAGCAGCACCCAGCTGGTTGCACTATCGGTTCCGCTGATGCTGATTCTGTTCGTGCTGGTACCGCGCGTGCCCGGCCCCCTGTGGGGGCTGCAGACCGAACAACGTGGCGGCGTCACCGGTCTCAGCAATCACATGTCGCCGGGCAAGATCAGCAACCTGATACGCAGCAACGAGGTTGCCTTCCGGGTCGATTTCAAGGACGAAATTCCAGCCCAGAGCCGGCTTTACTGGCGCGGGCCGGTGATGGCTAACTACAACGGCTTCAGCTGGACTCAGTCGCCACGCAAGCCGTTACACCGCTTGAACATATCCGTCAGCGAACCGGGCATCGACTACACCGTGACGCTGGAACCGAATGGCGAACACTGGCTGCTGGCGCTGGACATACCGACCCGGGTGATCAACGGCAGTTTCATGACCGAGGATTTCCAGCTCACCAGTAAGCAAAAGATTAATGACCTGAAGCGTTACTCGATGCAGTCGCGCCTGGCTTACAAGGTCGGGCTCAACGAGTCGCCCGATTACCTGGCACTGACGCGCGATTACCCGGACAGGTTCAATCCGCAAACCATCGCCTTCGGCAAATCGCTGGCGCAACGCTTCGATAATCCGACAGCTATCGCCAACGAAGTTTTGAACATGTTCCGCCAGCAGGAATACATCTACACGCTGCGTCCCCCGGCGCTCGGCAATAACTCTGTCGATGAATTTCTGTTCGGCACGCGGCGGGGTTTTTGCGAGCACTACGCCGGCAGTTTCGCACTCATCATGCGCAGCGCCGGCGTTCCCGCGCGCATCGTCACCGGCTACCAGGGTGGAGAATATAACCGGGTCGGTAACTACCTGATCGTGCGCCAGTCCGACGCGCACGCCTGGACCGAAATCTGGATCGAGGAACGCGGCTGGGTGCGGGTCGATCCGACCGCGGCGGTCTCGCCCAGCCGGATTGAACAGGGAATCGACGACGCGCTGTCCGCTGAAGGATCGAGTTTCCGCATTCAAAACCGCAACCCGATCTTCGGCAACCTGCTGTATAGCTGGGATAACCTGCAGCATGGCTGGAACGACTGGGTTTTGAACTACGACCAGCGCAAGCAGCGAAATTTCCTGAACAAGCTCGAGATCGGCATCGAAAACTGGTCGGACATGGTATTCGCGCTGGTGTTCATGCTGCTGTCTGTCACCGCCCTGTTCTGGTTTATCGCCTGGTATCGAGAACGCCCGCCGCGACCGCAGGCCTATGAAATCCTGTTCAACCGCCTGCTCAGGAAACTGTCGAAAAAGGGCTTCCGCAAAAAACCGGCGGAAGACACGCGCGCCTTCCTGCAACGCTTACCGCAACGGGATTTGCCGCAGCGTGAACAAATCGCCGGTATCATCGAACTCTACAATCACATCAAGTACGGCCGTCGCGGCGCTTCCACCCGCGCTGTGAGCAACCTGCGTACGCTGATCAAATCGATCGATTGACGCCGCGAGGCGACTACCCGGATGGGTCCCATGTTATCCCGCGGCCTGGGAAGGCCTGCTCGCCCGCGTACATGCCTCCAAGCGACTGTGGGGAGCCATTCCGATTGCATTCACGGAATTCACTGGATACCGCGGTCAGGCCGCGGTATGACAAATAAGCTTTTTGATACCGTATCTGCTGGCTGCAAATGTCATCCCGCGGTTTATCCGCGAGATCCGGAGACCCCGTATGAAAGAATAGGTACCGCGGTCAAGCCGCGGTATGACAGCATTATGTTCACACAGTGTCATCCCCGCGCAGGCGGGGATCTTGCGACTATTCTGTGATTGAGAGATTCCCGCCTGGTGGCGCATGCCACGACAGCTTTATCAATCGACAACGATTAAATCCAGCGGCGATCGACTCAGGCGTTCGCAACCGTCGTCGGTGACGCAAACCGTGTGACCCAAGGTCATCGCATGCCCGCTTTCCGAGTTGACGAAGATCATATGCATGAAAAACACCATGTTGGGTTCGGCAATCAGCGCATTGCCGTGGTACAGCATCGGCCAATCCATCCAGGTCGGTGTGTAGGTCGTACCCAGCGAGTAACCGCAGGCGTTGAACCGGTGCTGCTGCAGACCATTAGCATCGGCGATTCGCGCGTGCGTATCGAAAACCTCGCCGACCGCAATCCCGGGGCGCAGGGTTTGCTCGCAGGCATGCAAGGCCTCGGACGCGATTTCGTGCATGCGCAAATGTTCCGCGTCGGCTTTGCCGATAATCACCGTGCGCATCATAGCGGCGTGATAATGGCGATAGGCGCCCGCCCATTCGAGGGTTAACTGGTCTTCGGCAGCAAGATGCTTGCGTCCGGAGAAGTAGCGCGTCAGCAGGGCGTCCTTGCCGGCGCCGATGATAAATTCATTACCCGGATAATCGCCACCGCCGGCGAAGATCGCGCTGTGCATCGCCGCCAGTATGTCACCCTCCCAGGCGCCGGGTTCGATCAGCGGCAAGGCCGCGTCAAGCGCATCGTCGGCGAGCTCGGCGGCGCGCCGCACGTATTCAATTTCGGCTGCACTCTTGACCAGGCGGTGACCGGTTACGAGGTCCGATGCATCCTCGACGCGACAAAATCCAGTCAGCTCGGCTTCCATCTGACGCCAGAGGGCGGCATTCAATCCGTAGGCATCGAATTCGATACCCAGCGTTTGCTCGCGGCAACCGAATTCGTCGAGCATTGCCACCAGTTGCCGCGCAGGGTTACTGCCGGCCTGGTCGGTCCAGATACGGATGTCGTCGATTACCGAGGTATGCTGCGCCTGCCGCAGATCGGGCGCGCGCGTCAACAGGGCAAAGCGGCCATCGGCACACAGCAACAGGCACTGAAAAAAGCAATAGCCAAAGGTATCGTAGCCGGTCAGGTAAAAATCGCTTTCCTGGCGGAAACACAAGATGGCGTGCTGCCCGCGTTGCTCTAGATCAGCGCAAACCCGGTCGCGCCGTTGTTGCAGTTCCTGTTCACTGAAATGGATTGCCATCGCCTGCTCCTGTCAAGTTAAACCAGCTCGAGTTCCGACGCCTTGAAATATTTTTCCTTGATGTCGGCGATATCGTCGCGCACCCGCGCGGCTTCTTCAAACTCGAGGTTACGCGCATGCTCGTACATACTGTTTTCCAGCTGTTTCAGTTTGCGGTTCAACTGTTTCGCACTCAGGTGCGCGTAGCCCGCGGTGGATTCGGCGACGCGATCAAGGCGTGCACGACCGCGCCCGGTACGCGCGGATTCGCCGAGATCCATGACATCGGTTATGCGTTTTATAATGCCTTTCGGCGTGATGTTGTGTTCCTGGTTGTAGCTCAGCTGCTTGTTTCGCCGGCGTTCGGTTTCCGCCATGGCGCGCTGCATCGACCCAGTGATTTTGTCGGCATACAGAATCGACCTGCCGTTGATGTTGCGCGCGGCGCGACCGATGGTCTGGATCAGCGATCGATCGGAACGTAAAAAACCTTCCTTGTCCGCATCCAGGATCGCCACCAGCGACACTTCCGGCATATCCAGGCCCTCGCGTAACAGGTTGATGCCGACCAGTACATCGAATTCGCCGAGGCGCAGGTCGCGGATGATTTCCATGCGCTCGACCGTATCGATGTCCGAGTGCAGGTAACGCACGCGCACGCCGTGCTCGCTCAGGTAGTCGGTTAAATCTTCCGCCATGCGCTTGGTCAGGGTCGTGATCAGTACCCTTTCCTGTTTTACCACGCGTTTGTTGATCTCGGACAAAACGTCGTCGACCTGGGTTGTCGCCGGACGCACCTCGATCATCGGATCGACCAGCCCCGTCGGGCGCACTACCTGCTCGACCACCGCACCGCTGAATTTCTTTTCGTAATCTCCAGGCGTGGCCGAGACGAAAATCGTCTGTGGCGACATGCGCTCGAACTCGTCGAAGCGCAGCGGCCGGTTATCCAGCGCCGACGGCAGGCGAAACCCGAACTCGACCAGGGTTTCCTTGCGCGAACGATCACCTTTATACATAGCGCCGATTTGCGGCACACTGACATGACTCTCGTCGATAAACAGCAGGCAATCATCGGGCAGGTAATCGAACAGCGTCGGCGGCGCTTCGCCCTGCTTTCGGCCCGAGAGAAAACGCGAGTAATTTTCGATGCCGCTGCAATAGCCGAGCTCGCGCATCATTTCGACATCGTAGTTGACGCGCTGCTCGAGGCGCTGCGCCTCGACCAGCTTGTTGGCGTCCTTGAGCACCGCCAGGCGGTCGACCAGCTCTTCCTTGATGTCACCGATCGATGCCAGGATAACCTCGCGCGGCGTGGCGTAGTGAGTCTTGGGATACACGGTAATGCGCTTGACGTTGCGGCTGATTTCACCGGTCAGCGGGTCGAACAGACTGATTTTTTCAACCTCGGTGTCGAACAGCTCGATGCGTACCGCCTCACGTTCCGAATCGGCCGGATGCACGTCGATGACTTCGCCGCGCACGCGGTAGGTGCCGCGCTTGAGCTCGAGGTCGTTGCGCTTGTACTGCAGCTCGGCCAGGCGCCGCAATATGCTGCGCTGATCGATTTCATCCCCCACCACCAGGTGGAGCAGCATTTTCAGATAGGAATCGGGATCGCCGAGGCCGTAGATCGCCGACACCGAGGCGACAATGATAGTATCGCGGCGCTCCATCAGCGACTTGGTCGCCGACAGTCGCATCTGTTCGATATGCTCGTTGATCGAGGCGTCTTTCTCGATGAAGGTATCGGAAGCCGGAACATAGGCTTCCGGCTGGTAATAGTCGTAGTAGGAAACGAAGTACTGCACCGAGTTCTTCGGAAAAAACTCTCTCATCTCGCCGTATAACTGCGCCGCCAGGGTCTTGTTATGCGCCATGATGATCGCCGGGCGTTGCAGCCGCTGAATCACGTTCGCCGCGGTAAAGGTTTTGCCCGAACCGGTCACCCCGAGCAGCGTCTGGTGCATGAGCCCATCCTCGATGCCCTGAATCAGCGCATCGATCGCTTCGGGCTGATCGCCGGTGGGTTCGAACTGGGTTTCTAGCTGGAATTTCCTGGCCATAAAATATTTTATCTTAATGATTAATACGGGCTGCTTTATCGGGCCGTGAAGGGCCACGTATAGTGCGCCTGTTTCCCATTCATTGCCAACAGGATCAAGCAGTGTTCAACGAATTGTCGCAGCGCGTAAACGCGATCAAACCATTCCCCACTTTAGCAGTTTCAAATTTGGCTAGCCAGCTTCGCGCCCGGGGGCGTGATGTTATCCGTGCAGGCTCCGACAGGCCTGGTTGCAACGCCCCGGAAAATATCCACGCGGCCGCGTCGGCGGCCGCGCTCGAAGATAATTATGGCCTGCGCGCGTGACGATGACCGAGCTCACAGGCCGCCACGACACCCTGGTCGGGCGTAACCTCTACCCGGCATATCGAGTGCCTGGAGAGTGCGGGTAGTGGCCTGTGCCTGGCGTTTAGCCCGCTTCGGTTCTGGCCGATCGACCCGCTTGCCGCTCAATGTACCCAAGTCGCCAGGTAAGGCTCTGCAGAGTTGACAAATCTGGTTGCTGTATTATTTTTATTCATTTAGTATACGCCTCCTCTATTCCCCGGTAGCTCAGTTGGTAGAGCAATTGACTGTTAATCAATGGGTCCCTGGTTCGAGCCCGGGCCGGGGGAGCCAAACACCAAAAAGCCGGTTCGAGCACGACGCTCAACCGGCTTTTTCTTTATCGACCCGCGGCTTGCCCGCGGGGTTCGGTTCGAAACGACCAAGCCTGATTCTCTGGATACCGCCGCTCCGACGCATCGGATCAAGTCGGGATATGCAGTTGGACCCAGGGAGGGAGGCCGTGGGGGACGCTGCCTAATCGATTACCGCGGCGATGGCGTCACACAGCGCATCCATGTTACCGGTGGTCATCGCGGCGACATTGAAACGCCCGGAGTCGACTGCGTAGACGCCCGAGTCCTCGCGCATTTTCAAAACCTGCGCCTGGCTCAGTCCGGAAAACGAGAACATGCCGTTCTGCCGTTCGATGAAACTGAAATCCTGCTCGACACCCTTGTTTTTCAGCGTAGTCACCAGCAGGCTGCGCATTTGCCTGATGCGTTCGCGCATCGCCGCAAGTTCCGCCTCCCATTCTGCGCGCAGTTCGGCGTCGGTCAGGATAGCGGCGACCAGGGCCGAGCCATGCTTCGGCGGATTTGAATAAATCACGCGGATAATGCTCTTGACCTGGCTGAACACGGTCGCGGCAACCCCGGCATTGCCGGCCACCAGCGTGAACGCGCCGGTACGCTCGCCGTAAATCCCGAAGTTTTTCGAAAACGAACTGGCAACCAGGATTTCATCGCATTGCTCGGCGAACAGGCGCAAGCCCTCGGCGTCCTGATCGAGGCCACGCGCAAATCCCTGGTAAGCGAAATCGAACAGCGGCAACAGGCCGCGGGTCGAACACAACTCGGCCAGCCGCGCCCACTGCTCGCGATCGGGATCGATGCCGGTCGGGTTATGGCAGCAGCCATGCAATAAAACGACATCGCCGGCCGAGGCCTGCCCGAGGTCGGACAGCATCGCCTCGAAGTCCATATCGTGCGCAGCCGCGTCGTAATAAGCGTAACGCGATATCTCGAGGCCGGCGGCCTGAAAGATACCGATATGGTTGGCCCAGGTCGGATCGGAAACCCACACTCGGGTCGCGCCGATTTGCCGACTGATCAGTTCGGCGGCGAGCCGCAGCCCGCCGGTACCGCCCGGGGTTTGCGCGGTTTGCGCGCGGCCTGCGGCGATAATCGGTGAATCGGCGCCGAACAACAATTGCTGCACCGCCAGCGCGTAATCGGCGTTGCCGGGAATACCGAGGTAAGTTTTGCTGTTTTCGGCGTCGAGCAAACGCGTCTCGGCCTTTTTGACCGAATGCAAAACCGGCGTGTTGCCGCTGTCATCCTTGTAGACGCCTATGCCAAGATTGATCTTGTCGCTGCGAGGATCGCTCAGAAATTTTTCGTTGAGGCCCAGAATCGGATCGGCTGGAGCCGCTGCAATATTCTCAAACATGGTTCCCTTCAGGGTTAAGATGAGTCGGGGTGTGGTAACGAATCGATTTTACTCGGCGGATCACGCTGCAACAATAGGCCGCAAGCCATTTTTCCAATAATATTCTAGATTTTACTGCCCGGCAATTTCACCCACGGCAATTTGATTCCACCCCGGCTCCACGCTACGTAGAATTTCGACGCGTAGAAGATAATAGGCAGAATTACATTTCAGTGACCGTTAACTTATCTCGGTACCGATTTGAATTAAGTTAACGGCCACCCTATTGCCAAAAATTTAATCCCTGCGTCCCCTTTTACCTGGCAGATGGTGGATAGACCACGGATAGACGGGCCTCAGACTTTGAAAGCGTCATCGACCTCCATCTGCAGGGAACTGACCAGGCCGTTAGTATGGTGGGCGAGGCCGATTACGGCGAGCAGTTCACCGAACTGTTCCTCGGTCATGCCCTTGGCGCGAGCCGCGGCGGTATGCGAATGGATGCAATACTCGCAGGCGTTGGCGACCGACACGGCGACGTAAATCATCTCCTTGGTCATGGGGTCGATCGCGCCTGGCGCCATCACCGCCTTGATCTGCTCCCAGGTGCGGCTCAGTTGCGCCGGGTTGTTCGCCAGACCCTTCCAGAAATTGTTGATAAAGTCAGTCTGCCTGACTTCGCGGATATCATCATAGACAGCGCGCACCTCGGGACTCGCGTCTTCATATTCGATTAACGCTACAGTGGCCATTTCAGTTCTCCATGGAAACTCGGAGAACAGTATACCGATTTTGTAAACCGTGAATTATTCGTTGACGGTGCTAACTGGCCGGTTTTCTTCGACCATCTGACCAGAGCCAAAAGGCTGCTCGCCGTATTTCTCGGCAATTTTCATGTCGCTAAACTGCTCTTGGTCAGCTAGGGTATTTCTTAACCAATGGCCACTTCTTTCTTTCTGGGCGGCCCTCTCTGAAACCGCCCCAGCCTGATCCCGTATTTATCCTCGATGATGCGCTGGAATCGAGCATCACAGCAGGCTGGCAATAGTGAAATTTAGTCCCTCCGTCCCCTTTTACACCTCGATGCCGGCCGGAAGATCAGCACCTAATCGGCTTTGAGGCTTTGCGCCAGCGACAGTATCGCCGCGCGCAAGTCTTCGTCCTCGATCCATTGCGCGTTAAGTTGCAGCGCCTCGATCGACTCCGGGCTTACCTGCCCGGGCTTGCGCGTCGACTCAGGCAGCAGGTCGATTTTCAGCATCGAATCGGGGATGGTGCGAAATTTCAGGGTTTGCTCCAGTTTGAAGGTTTCGCGCAACTGCTGCTGAATTTCCTTGCCGTGCAAACGCAGATAATTAGCCACCAGCGGGGAGTTCGCGGCGATCACGATTTCATCGGAATTCAGGGTCAGGAGCGTCACCGCCCGATTCACCGGCTCGGGCAGATTTTGTTCGAGGAAAGCCTGGATATCCGGTAACTGGCGCTTAACCTGTTCGAATCCGGGTGGCAAAATCGATTGGCACAGCCGGCCTATCTTGCTGGCGCCCATCAGGCTTTTCGGCGCGGCCGCTTCGCGCCACGGTTGTCCCGGTTTTTGCGGGGATCACTTTCTTTGGAAGCCAGGCCGAGACGTTGGTAAACCCTTTTGACCACCGCTTCGTCGAGAAACCGGGACTTGCCTGGCTTGAGCCACTTGGGCAACTTGAATTCGTCATAGCGTACCCGCACCAGGCGACTGACCTCGACCCCGACCGCTTCCCACAGGCGGCGCACCTCGCGGTTACGGCCTTCTTTCAACACCACGTGATACCAGTGGTTGCTGCCGGTGCCGCCCGAATCGAGGATATCGTCGAAATGCGCCGGCCCATCCGCGAGCGTTACGCCGTCGCGTAACTGCTGCAACATGTCGAGACTTACCGCGCCGTGCACGCGCACCGCGTACTCGCGCTCGACCTCGAAGGAGGGGTGCATGAGTCGATTGGCCAGCTCACCGTCATTGGTAAACAAAAGCAGTCCGCTGGTGTTGAGATCGAGCCGGCCGATACTGACCCAGCGGCCGTGCTGCAGACTCGGCAGGTGCTGGTAGACATCTTCGCGGCCTTCCGGATCGGCGCGGCTGCAAACCTGGCCTACCGGTTTGTGGTACATCAGGATCTTTGGTTTGGCGACCTGCCGCTGCAGGCGCAGCAATTTACCATCGATGGCGACCTTTTCACGCCCGTCGATCTGGTCACCCGGTTTGGCGGTCTTGCCATTCACACTGATACGCCCCTGTTGCAGCAGCGCATCGATCTGGCGGCGCGAGCCCGCGCCCTGGTTGGCAAGATATTTCTGAATGCGTTCCATCGGGGAATTATACAGTTAACCAGGCACGACCATCGAAATGATTACCACTCCTAAGAATGGAGAGCGTTTTTTTGGAGAAACCAGCTTATCCAGAAAAGAGAAGCCTTCTCTTGATCAGGACCGCTATTCCAATGCCGCCTTCAGCGGCTCCAAATAGTCCTGATAGTTCCGCCAGCATCCAATCTCATCCTGATGCAGCGGAGCATTCTCGTATTGACCCAGACAGGCGACATCCCGCTCGAGGCCAACATAGGACAGCAGCCGGGACAATTCGTGTTCCGTGTCCGAGACCAACTGCTCGTAATGGAGGTCGTACATGAATCCCGGCAACACTGAATGCCAGTACTCGATTAACTCTCGATATCCCTTGTAGTAGGCCGCGAGCGCATCGAGGTCATTTGAATAGTTATATGCCCTGTTACGAAAAGACCTTTGGTAAAGAAACCAGCAGGCATCCATCGGTTGTCGGCAGCAGTGGATAATCTTTGCTTTCGGAAACAATAGTTTGATAAAGCCAACGTAGTAGAAATTAATCGGTATGGTATCGACTACGAACGGATCACCGACGCAAAATTGCTGCATTTCATCAAAATATACTTGTGCACACCGCCCGATCTCGTCTTCGGATAAATCCAGTATTTTCTTAACCATGGCATCAGGATTCTGCAAATCTCCCAGGTCGAGTAACGTGTTTCTCAAGCAGTGCCGTTCACCGGCGGCGCAGACCTGCGGGTGATTGGCCAGCATTGTCTCGGCCAGGGTCTTGCCCGAGCTCGGCAGGCCGACGATAAAAACCGGTGTCACATCTGTTGAACCAGCGGTGCTGGCCTGATCAAAAACGCCGGGATTGAAGGCTTTCTTCAATTTTTGAAAGTATGCGATCTCTTGCTCCACGTCGTATTGCTCTAATGACCACTTCAACTGGTTAGCCTGCTTAAATTTTTCGAAGGCTTTATCGTAATGCTTCCGTTTGGCGTGGGTATTACCCAGGGCAAAGCAAATATGCGACAGATTCTTTGGCGAAATACCCGGGTTCCGGTGCTGCTGCTCCATTGCATCGAGCAGTTCTTCATCCGGATCCAGATTCTTGATCAGGGACAGGCCCAGGAATGCCGCGCCGTTATCGGGTTGCAGCGCTATTGCGCGCCGGTAGTTCTCCGATGACTCCTGCCACTGCCCCAATTCCATGTAAAAGTCGCCGAGCCTGGCATACGCGTTCGAATACCCGGGATCCAGTTCCAGCACTTTATGCAGGGAATCTATCGCCCTCGACATTTGACCCTGATCCTTCAGGGCGTTTCCGAGTTCGAAGTGAGCCCTGGTGTCACCAGGCTTGATCGCGACAGCCCTTTCAAGACTAGCGACGGCCGCTTCCGGATCTTTCGATTCCATGAGCAAAATACCCATGTTTGTGAATGCTTCTGCATGCCCCGGGTCGATTGTCGTTGCCTGCCTGTAGTATTCGAGCGCCCTCTCGGGCCGGTCGATAAAACGCAAGGCATTTCCAAGGTTAACGTAGGCGTCCACGTAGTTCGGATCCTGGGCGATCGCCTTTTCGAACCAGCCGATAGCTTTATCACTTTCGCCTTGCAATTGCAGGGCATGTCCGAGATTATTGAGCAGCATCGGATGATTGGGCAGAATTTTTATCGCCTTCCTGTAGGCACCTGCTGCTTCCTGCAGTCGTTCCCGATCGACCAGGACATTGCCCAGATTGTTATAGGCTTCGACGAAATCCTGATCCGCCTTAATCGCTTTTCTATAGGCGCGCTCGGCGACTGACAATTCCCCCTGGAACTGATGTAATCTGCCTTCTTCATAGTACTTTATTGCTTTATTGTTACGCATGGGTGAATTACGAAATCCGCAAGTGTCAATCGCATTTGTTCGCACGCAGAATATCAGGTTGGTAGAAAAAATTCCCGTCATCTCGAGCCTGACCGGACCCACAAAACACCGAGAGTGAAAGTGCCGGCTGCCGGCAGATAAAACCAGGCCTGGATTTCTAGCGATGCGATCGGTAAAAACCGTGAGCAGAAGCCCGGTCAGACAACCAATTTACAGGGATTCGTTGAATTCTGGCGCCGCTACCAGACCGAGCTGGCACCGTTAATCGAGGACCTCGGCTAACCGTCGAACCCTTGCCGAGTCTAGTTCACCGCCCAACGCTGACCGATGCCGGACGAGGATTCGGAGATCAGGGTTTTGGCGTTGGTATCGAGCCTGAGATCGAGAATGGTGGCCGAGTCGGGTTGCACCTGGTGTTTGACCTGCGGCTTCCAGGTTTCCCGGCGTTTGCCGCTGGCGACATCCCAGATATCGATGGCCTTGGCCGCCCTGCCGGTGGCCAGCGTGCGGTTGTCATCGGAAAAGTCGGCCGACACCAGCGTCATCTTGACTTCATCGAGACGCGACACCAGGCTGCCCTTGCCGCGCGTCGCGTAAACATGCGCATCGCCGATGTACGCGCCGGCCAGCGCGAGTTCGCCGTCGTCGGACAGCGCCACCAGCGAGATTTTGTACTTCAGGTTTTTTGACCATAGATGCTCGCCGTTGGACAGGTCCCACAGGCTCGCATGCCAGTCATCGGAACCGGTAAGCGCAAAACGACCATCTTTTGACAAGGCGACACTGGTGACCTTTTGGTGATGCGGGAATACGTAGCGCATCTCGCCTGCGACCATGTCGAAATAAACCGCCTGGTTGTCTCTGCTGCCGATCAGCGCGTGGCGGCCATCCGCCGAAACCGCGACATCGGTCAGCTTCGGCCAGGACCAGTAACCGGTCAGCCGCCCCGACGCCACCGCCCAACGGGCGATCGAATTCTGTTCGATCGTAACCAGCACGTCGCCGAGTTCGGAAAAATCCGCGTTGATGATGCCACCCTCGGCGCCGTCTTCGTGCTGTACGCTGTATTTGACCGTATTATTCTGCAAGTCCCAGACGCGGGCGAAGCCGCCTATCTCGCCGGTCAGCAAATACTTGCCGTCCGGACTGATGGCGGCGCCGTAGGAACCGGTGTCGGCATGCACCCAGGTGTCGAGCGCCTGTTTCTGCTCGCTGCAGGCGCTGAGCAGGCCGCAAACCAGCGCCGGCAGCAGTATCGATCGCGTCAGTCTTAGCATGGCAACTATATCGGCCGCCACGCCATTTTCATTAAAGATGACTACCCGAACCCAGGCGGCAGGAGGCTAGTCGCTGGGGCCAGGCATTTGGAGTCACTCCCGCGCCAGCGGAATTCCTGCGAAGGGCAGTTTTACAGCAGGGCCGGAATACCTGCTTTCGCGGCGCTTCGACGCAACGCTATGCCAGCCTTTGCCAAGCGCCATTCAGATCAGGGGTAGCGGGCCTAGTCGGCGCTGGTCTTTTTGGTCTTTTGGGTTTTCCCGGGCTTCATGGGCTCGGTCGCTGCGGTAGCTTCGGTGGAATCGGTGGAATCGGTGGAATCGGTGGATTCGCTGGATTCGGCTGGATTCGCTGGATTCGCTGGATTCGCTGGATTCGCTGGATTCGCTGGATTCGCTGGATTCGCTGGGATCGGCGAAGATAAATTCAGGATTAAACTGATCGAGATCGCGAATTTCGGCGAGCGTCGGCAACTCGTTCAGGGATTTCAGATTGAAATAGTCGAGAAAGGAGTTGGTGGTGCCGTAAAGCGTCGGCCTGCCGGGCACGTCTTTATGTCCCAGCGGCTTGATCCAGTCGCGTTCCTGCATAGTATTGATGATGTTGGTACTGACACTGACCCCGCGGATATCTTCGATTTCACCGCGGGTGATCGGCTGGCGATAAGCGATCAGCGCCAGGGTTTCCAGCAAAGCGCGCGAATAGCGTGGCGGTTTCTGCTCCCACAGGCGCACCACCCAGGTTTCAAAATCCGCTTTTACCTGGAAGCGGAAACCCGATGCCACCTGCTTCAGCTCGAATCCGCCATCCTTGTGTTTTTCGACCAGTTCCTGGACCGCCTGGCGGATTTCATCCTTATTCGGCTGTTCGATATCACCGACAAACAGTTCAAATAGCTGGTTGACCGTGAGTGGTTTGTCGCTGGCGGCAAACAGGGCTTCGAGGATCGGTTTGAGTTTGTCGATTTCCATTTTACGAATTCGCTTTCACATATATCGGGGCATAGGGTTCGGTCTGCACCAGTTCGATCAGCGACTCCTTGAGCAATTCGAGGATGGCGATGAAACTGACCACGACACCCATACGGCCCTCGGCGGGATCGAAGAAGTCGGTAAAGTTAGTGAATTCCTCGGCCGAAATCCGCTCCAGCACGATGACCATGCGCTCGCGCACCGACAACGGTTCGCGATCGACATGGTGGCTGGCAAACTGCTCGGCACGGTTGACCACGTCACGAAACGCGCTCATCAAGTCGTTCAGGTTGACCGTGGGCAAGGCCAGTTTGACTTTGAACTTGGGTATATCGATGCTGGTGAGGTGAATTTCGCGTTCCAGTCGGTCCATCCCTTCGAGGTCTTCGGCGGCCTGCTTGAACTGTTCGTACTCCTGCAGCCGGCGCACCAGCTCGGCGCGCGGATCGTCTTCTTCCTGCGATTCGGTCGGCCTTGGCAACAGCATGCGAGATTTGATTTCCGCCAGCATCGACGCCATCACCAGGTACTCGGCCGCCAGTTCCAGTTCGAGATTCTCCATCAGCGCGATGTACTCCATGTACTGTTTGGTAATCGCCGCGATCGGAATATTGAGGACATCGATATTCTGGCGCTTGATTAAATAAAGCAATAAATCGAGCGGGCCCTCGAAAGCCTCGAGAAACACCAACAGCGCGTCCGGCGGGATGTACAAATCCTGCGGAATCATCGTCAGCGGCTCACCCTCCACCAGGGCGAAAGGCATTTCCGACTGGTTCGAGGCGCTGTTGGCGAAAACCCTGTCCATCACTTGCGCCCGGTCAGCCCCATCACCTTGCGGACTTCCTCCATGGTGTCCTGGGCCACGTCGCGCGCTGCTTCGCAACCCTCGTTGATGATGCTATCGACCGCGGAAAGATCGCGCAGGTATTCCTTGACGCGCTGCTGGATCGGTCTCAACTCTTCGAGGACCGAATCGATGACGTACTGCTTGCAGTCAACGCAACCGATGGCCGCGGTCTTGCAGCCCTCAGACAACTGCGTCCTGGTGGCTTCGTCGGTATAGACCTGGTGGAACTCCCACACCGGGCACTTTGCCGGATCGCCCGGATCGGTGCGGCGGATGCGAGCCGGATCCGTGGGCATGGTTCTGATTTTACGCGTGACTTCGTCCGGCGCCTCGCGTAACGCGATCGTGTTGTTATACGACTTAGACATCTTTTGCCCGTCGACGCCCGGCATCTTGGACGACACCGTCAGCAACGACTGCGGCTCGGGTAAAATGATACGGCCCTCGCTGTCGAGATATCCCAGCAGCCGATCGCGGTCGCTCAGGCTGATATTTTGCTGCGACTCCAGCAGCGCACGACCGATCGACAGCGCCTCCGAATCGCCCTGCTCCTGGTAACGCTTGCGCGCATTCCGGTAAAGCTTTGCGTTTTTCTTGCCCATTTTGCGGATCGCGGTTTCGACCCTCATCTCAAAATCGGGTTCGCGACCATAAAAGTGGTTGAAGCGTCGCGCCACTTCGCGCGTCAGTTCGACATGCGCCACCTGGTCCTCGCCCACCGGCACGAAACTGGCCTTGTACATCAGTATGTCGGCGCTCTGCAGTAACGGATAACCGAGAAAGCCGTAGGTGGCGAGATCCCTGTCCTTGATTTTTTCCTGCTGGTCCTTGTAGCTCGGCACGCGCTCGAGCCAGCCCAGCGGCGTAATCATCGACAGCAGGGTAAACAACTCGGCGTGCTCGGGAATGCGCGACTGGATAAACAGCGTCGAATTGCCCGGATTGACGCCCGCGGCCAGCCAGTCGATCACCATGTCGCGGGAGCTTACGGCGATGATCGACGGATCCTCGTAATGCGTGGTCAACGCGTGCCAGTCGGCGACGAAGTAAAAACATTCGTAGCTATGCTGTAACTCGATCCAGTTTTTTAAAACGCCGTGATAGTGGCCTAAATGCAACAGGCCGGTAGGACGCATGCCCGACAGCACGCGATTGTTTGGACTAATGGTGTTAATAATGATGTTCCAGAGAATGATGGATCTGCCGCGGATTATACAAAGCGCTATCGGCACAAACCACCATTAATTTAAAGGACCCTGGAACGCTACTCCAGGAACGAAACGTCGCCCTTGCCATGGCGCAGAATTTCGGGAACGCCATCGATCAGGCTGACTACGGTGGTCGGTTCGACTCCGCAAAAACCACCGTCTATCACCAGGTCGACATCGTGCTGGAAGGTTTCACGGATCTCGACCGCATCATCCAGCGCCTGCTGTCCCCCGGGCGGAATCAGGGTGCTGCTCATGATCGGCTGGCCCAGCTCGAGCAGCAGGGCGTGCACGATATTGTTGTCCGGCACGCGCACCCCGATGGTTTTGCGTTTCGGATTCATCAACCGGCGCGGTACGATCGAGGTCGCCCTGAGCAGGAAAGTATACGGACCCGGCGTCAGGCTTTTCATCAGGCGGTAGTCAGAATTGCTGACCTTGGCGTAGGTGCCGATTTCGGACAAATCGCTGCAGACCAGGGTGAAGTGGTGATCCTTGTCGGTGCGGCGGATGCGCTGGATGCGCTCCATCGCCGTCTTGTCGCCGATATGGCAACCCAGCGCGTAGCTCGAATCGGTCGGATAAATCACCAGCCCGCCGCGATCGATGATTGCGACCGCCTGCTGGATCAGGCGCCGCTGGGGATTATCCGGATGAATTTCGAAGAACTGGGCCATGGATTACTCGACTCGCAACGGCGGCGATCATACAGGAATTTTTTGGGAAGAAAACAACGTTTGGAAAAATGATTTAAATCAGCGCATTAGCCGAGTTAATTCAGTGCAATCCGAGGAATCGCCCGTAAATTCGCCCAAATTTGTTACATTTATGCAACAAATTTGAAAAATGTTGTTTTTTTTCACCAAACAGGGTTGCTATTGTGTCGAATTTGACTATTATGCTTTCCCATAAGCGTCGGGGTAAGGCTTTTTCTGCTTACGCATTACTCACTCGCGACGACTTATTCCTAAGCACAACATATAACTGACTTAAGGGTAATAACACATGAACTTTAAAACTTCTGCAATAGCATTGGCAGTAGCCGGCACTGTCGCTACTCCGATGGCAGCACAAGCTGACCTGTATGCATCTGCACGTATCGGTGTAGAAAACGTAGACACTGGCGGTATCTCCGATGTGCGCATGCGCAGCTTCGGTTCACGTTTCGGCGTGAGAAGCGAAACCGATCTCGGCAACGGCATGACCGGTTTCGGTCGTTACGAGTGGGACGTTGACTTCGCAAGCTCTAATACATCTTCGAATGATGACATCGGCCTGCGTCACCGCTATGTCGGCCTGAAAGGCGACTTCGGTAGCATGACCATCGGTCAGACTTACCACACTTTTTACAACCATGTAGTTGGCCCGCTGGATAACCCTTGGTGGGGTTCTGGTTACGCGATGGTTAACTATCGTGGTCGTACCGATGGCGCAGTCAGCTACGCCGGTACTTTTGGCGCGGCTACTATCGGCGCCACCGGTTACTTCCTGTGGGAAGGTGAAGAAGAACTGCCCGATCAGATCGAACTGGCTGCCAGCTTCGGCATCGGCGACATGACTTTGGGTATCGCGCTGCAAAACACTGCTTCTGATACGGCTCAAGGTAGCGCCGGCAACGACGAAGATATTATCGGTATTACCCTGCACGGCATCTCGGCTGGCATGGTTTCAATGGGCTTCGGTTTCATGACACAAGACGATGACAGCAGCATTGTTGCAGACTTCGGCATCGGTAACGCCTACGTGCACTTAGAAATGGGGAGTGCCGATGCGGCATCTGCATCATCTACCTCTGGCGACGACGAAGACAAGATGCTGATCACTCTCGGCTACACCCAGAGCCTGGGTCGCAAAACCACCGCTTACTACGAGCTTGTCTCGTACGATGACGACAGCGGTGACTCTGATGACGACCTGACAGTTCTGCGCGCAGTCCTGAAGTACGACATCGAGTAATATCGAAGTTTTAAAGCAGTACCTAAAGGGCTCCCTCGGGAGCCCTTTTTTATTGTCTGCGCTTTTTCGGTAAGCCCGGACTGTAACGAAGACAGCAAAGATCTAAATCATTGGGATGCATCGGAATGACTGCTATTCGAGCAACCCCGCTCGCGCAGGCGTAGCGGCAGGTTTCAGAAACTGCGTTTTTTGGGGCGCCAGAACTCGAGGCGCTTATACTTGAAAAACAGCTGGTTACCGAGCACCTCTTTCGCGCTCCAGCTACGGTCGCGCAGTTGCGGGCCCAGCTTGTGCAGGTTGGGAATGCCGTAAGCCGCGCCGTCGTCCTCGGTGATCTCCTTTTCGATACGATCGAAATAATGACCCTGATCGTCACCCCAGGTTGCCAGCTCCGAAATTTCTAGAAAGCTGTATATTTTCTCTACAACAGCCTGCGGCGAATGCACCAGTTCGGCGCGCTCGACCAGCAACAGGTTGTCGCGGTTCCCGCCCTGCCAGGTCTGTTTCAGATTTTCATAACACCAGCCGACACTGGTGGCAATTTTCGGATCCATCATCGCGATGCAGCGATTGGCGTCGTTGGTTTGCAGCCGCTGGTTACGCAGGTATTCGTCGATATAGGAAACATAATCCGGATTGGAACGAATCAGCATGATGAATGAAGCCAGGCAATCGGCGATGTTATCGACGGTGCAGATCACCTTCATTTCTTCGCCCAGGATCTTGCGCGTCGAGTCGATGGCATCGTTCATGTGCCAGGCCCAGGACTTGTCGATGATGCAGGGCTCGGGACGGTGCTGGTACATCCCCTCGCGAATTCCGCGCCAGACGTTGGGCAGTTGCTCGGGATGCTTGTAAGCCTTCAGCGTAACCGTGTCCTGGCGCCACTTGGCCAGCACCTCACTGACGATCTCGCTTAGCGGCGAGGCGGGTGATACGTGGATGTTTTCATTCTGGTTCAGGATCTCGCCCAACACGGTGCTGCCGGTGCGCGGCAAACCGGCGAGATAGAAAAACTTTTTAGGATTCACGGTAGTTGCAGGATTGACTAACGAAGCCCGAGCTTATCATCGAGTCATACAATAGTCACCAGCAGCGGTATTTTTAGGTTAGAATGCGGCCTGCTTTATCAATCTCCGACGCGCATGAAACAGCTTTTCGATTTTTTCCCCATCCTCCTGTTTTTCATCCTCTACAAGTTTTACCTCGATTTGCCGGATGAACTGATTCTCGGTGTCAACGACTGGATTCCGCTGATGCAGCTAACCCCGGGGGAATCCTCCGACGCGATCTACCTGGCCACGCTGGCGGCGATCCTGGTGACCCTGGTGCAGGTCGTGATGTCCGCGATCATCGTCAAAAAAGTCGAAAAGATGCCGCTGATCACGCTCGCGATTCTGATCGTTTTCGGTGGCGCGACGCTGGCACTCAAGGACCCGGTTTTTATTCAGTGGAAACCGACCGCGATCAACTGGTTATTCGCGCTGGTTTTCCTCGGCAGCCAGTTCATCGGCAGCAAACCGCTGATACAGCGCATGATGGGTCATGCAATCGAGATTCAGGAACAGCGCGTCTGGGCGCAGCTGAACCTGGCCTGGGTTGCTTTCTTTGTCGTCGCCGGCATCGCCAACCTGATCGTGGCGCCCGAAATAGACCCCTTCGGCCTGCAGTTCAGCGAGGATACCTGGGTCGATTTCAAACTGTTTGGACTGATGGGCATGACCATCGCCTTTGTTGTCGCGCAGGCGTTTTATCTTGCGCGGTACATGCCGAATACAGATGAGGAGACCAGCTGATGCTTTACAGTATCGTCGGCAGCGATAACGAAAACAGCCTCGAGGCTCGCCTGTCGGTGCGCGCAGCTCACGTCGCCAGGCTGAATGCACTGAAGGACGAAGGCCGTCTGATCATTGCCGGGCCGAACCCGGCGATCGATAGCCCCGACCCTGGTGCGGCAGGTTTTTCCGGCAGTATCATCATTGCCGAATTTGCCTCCCTGGAGGCGGCACAGGCCTGGGCCGATGCCGATCCCTACATCGAAGCCGGCGCCTATGCGGCGGTCACGGTTAAACCCTTCAACAAGGTGCTGCCCTGAAAACCCTCATCCCGCAACGATCAATTGTCATCCCGCGGCTTGACCCGATGCGTCGGACCAGCGGGACCCAGCAACAGGAACCATTCCATCGCAAGCCCGCGTGGTGAAATTTGCCTGGGTAATTGGTGCGCGCTACGCGCGAAATTGCCTGACTGGATTCCGGCTTTCACCGGAATGACACTCCTGGCATCCCGCCCGAGGATGTAAGCCACAACCAGGCGGCAGATGCGTCGAGCTAGAGGAATTTGCTCGGACTTTCGAGATTGTCGCTGATTTCACGCAGCAGCATATCTTCGGATTCGATGCGATCGGCCATCGCCTCGCCGATCGACGACAGATCCTGATAGAGATCGACGATACTGTCGGCTTCGTCGGCGCCATCGTACTTGTCATTGAAGTCGACGAATAGCTGTGTGGTTTCGGAAATCGAGGGGTATACCCGATCGGCTACCAGCTTGATATTGCCGCGCCGTTCCTTGCCGTCGATGATTCTTTCATAAATTTCAAAATGCCCCAGCGCGGTATAGTCGACCAGTCGCTGGTTAAAGCCGCGCAGGTTATGAATCACGGCCTCGGGAGGCACGTCGCCCGACTCGAGTTCAGCCAGTTCGCACATCGACACCAGCACCTGCTGCCTTTCCTCGAGCAGCGTGGTAATGGTATGCGATTGTCTGGTGCGGCGGTTTTCTTCGGCCGAAATTCTCTCGGCTATCTGGGCTATCTTATCTATTTGTGAATCGCTCACGGGTAACCTCATTCGTATTTTGCGATGTAACGCACATACAGGTTGGAATTTGCATATTATGCGGTTGATTGCGCTGCCGGTAAACCATCATTATATGTTTTAGCCAGGATAATTTTTGTTAAACTCGTCTGATTTGGCAAAGGTTATTTTTGTGAATGAATCACTCCAGGCCAGGTTAGAGCATCTCGAAACGCTTTACTCCGAGCAGGAATACACCGTCCAGGCCTTAAACGACGCGGTCGCGCAGCATGATCGGGAAATTTCAAGCCTGACCCTGAACATCGAACAACTCCGGGATCAGATAAAAGCGCTGAAAACGGAACTCCCCGGCGACATCAGTTCCGACAACGAGAAACCACCGCACTATTGATAGAACCCTGCTCACCCGCCGCATTCGATCGCCTGCTTGCCACCGCCGGCTTATCCCCAGTCGATCTGGAGATTGCAGCGGACACCAGGGGCATCGCTATCAGGCTAGTGCAACCAGCACTCTGTTTTCATCACAGTTTTGTCAGCGGGCCACTGGCCAGGCGCGCCAGGCAGTCAAACCAGGCGCTACTCAAAGCCTGTAACAACAAGACCCGCAACATCGATAAAATACTCGATCTCACCGCCGGCTGGGGCGCGGATAGCCTTATCCTTGCCAGTCACGGTCAACAGGTCACCATGGTGGAACAGAATAGCCTGGTGTTTGCCGTCCTCGCCTGCTCCCGGGAAACGCTGGCACAGGATCCGGCGGGCGCCGGGATCGCCCGCCGCATGTCCCTCGAAAATGTCGAAGCCGGCGAGTACCTGCAGGGCCTCGATAAAGCCCACGAATTCGATTGCATCTACCTCGACCCGATGTTTCCAGCGCATAAATCGAACGCCAAACCCGCCAAGGAAATGCAGATCCTGCAGCGCCTGACCGACAACCGCGAAATCGAATCGGTTTTTGATCTAGCGCTGCAAAAAGCGCGCAAGCGCGTGGTCGTCAAACGCCCGGCAAAGTCGAGCAGCCTGACCGATATCAGGCCCGATATCGTTTATCGCGAAAAGACCATTCGCTTCGACGTCTACCTGACTGCGTAGGCAGGCCGGGCAATCGTCAGCTGTCGCTTTTGCTCCAATTCGGTAAGCGCGGCGTTACGCGACCCCCGCTTGTGCGAGGATGACTCTGGGACTCGCAAGAATGGCTCCGAAACCCGGGGGATGACCTGACACGGGGCTAGCGGAGTAACGAGCACAGGTGAACCAGGCTCAGTCGCGGAAATTGTTGAACTGCAGCGGGATGCCGAGGCTGGCTTCGCGCAGCAGCTGCATCACCTGTTGCAGTTCATCGCGCTTCTTGCCGCTAACCCTGAGCTGCTCGCCCTGGATCGCGGCCTGAACCTTGAGCTTGCGATCCTTGATCAGCTTCACCATCTTGCGTGCCAGATCCTTGTCCAGCCCTTCCCTGACGGTGACCGGTTGACGCGCGCGTTTATTCATTTCGACGATTTCGCCGAATTCGAGACAACCGACGTCGATGCCGCGCTTTGACATTTTTTCTTTCAGAATCGGCACCATTTGCTTGACCTGGAATTCCGATTCGGCTTCGAGGGTTAACTGGTTGTCCGTCGCCTCGACGCGCGCGTTCGAACCCTTGAAATCGTAGCGGGTCCCAATTTCCCGATTCGCCTGGTCGAGCGCATTGCTCAATTCGTGGTGATCAACTTCGGAGACAACGTCAAATGAAGGCATGGTAATGGTTCCTGTTCAGGGTCTAATGGTTAAGATACTGAAATCATTGGTAAAATTATAATCCGGAATGGCAAGGTTCTGAAACTCGTTTTTGCCCTTCAGCGCCCTGCCGGCAAAATCATAGCGTGCCGGGCCGCAGGCTTCACCCAGTTCCTGCTCCAGGATCGCGAGCGGACAGCCCAGGTCGGTACCGATCGCATAGCTCACAAAATATGCCGGATGACTCGAACGTAAGCGATTGCGCGCAAATTCAGGCTGGCGACTCTGGGCAGATTCCGGGTCCTGCAGGGATTCCCCGGAATCCATCAGCCGTGCAATGCTTTCTTCGGAACGCTTAATGACCAGGATTGCGAGGTTATCCTGGCGTAATATTCTGGCCTGATCACGCGTAATATCTCGCAGTTCGAAGCGGTAAGAACTCTGAATGCTGCTGGGACGAATATCAACCGCGAAGTCGATTAGCGTGTAGAGAAACGCGATTATTGCCAGGACAAAGCAGTACCTGACCAGGGTTTCGAGCAGCTTTCGTTTCGATGAACTCACTTCTTATGCCTGCATTGTGCAGGCTTACCTCCGACTGATATACACTCAGCGATTCAGCTTGCCAGCCAGTGCAGCACAAGGTTCAAAGCCGCCGCTCTGCAGCAAAATCGGACAATCACTTGAGGACGACTTCCTCGCCGGCCTGTTCGCTGCAGTAACGACCGAGGCAGCTGAACAACTCCTCGCCGCCACCCTGCAGCCGCCAGCATTCAGCGTCGGCATCGAAATCGAAATGAAAACCGCCAGAACGCGCCGCCACCCAGATCTGGGTCAACGGCGCCTGCTTGTTGATGATGATCTGGCTGGCGTTGTTAAACTCCAGCGTCAGGATACCGCCGGCGGTATCGTAGTCGATATCGACACCGCAGTCGTCGATCGCCTCCTCGATCGCCATCATGGTGTCTTCCGCCAACTGGTCAAAATCCGACTCATTCATCGCTGCTGGTCTTGAAATCGAGCGCGAGTGAATTGATGCAATAACGCTTGCCGGTGCTGTCCGCAGGGCCGTCGTCGAAGACATGCCCGAGGTGGCAGCCGCAACGGTCGCACATGGCTTCGACGCGACGCATGCCGAGGCTACCGTCTTCCTCGTAACGAATCACCTGCTCAGCGGCTGGTTTATCGAAGGAAGGCCAGCCCGAACCCGAATCAAATTTATCGCCGGAGTCGAACAATTCCTCGCCACAGCATTTACACAGGTACTTCCCAGCCCGATGGTTATGGTTATATTCGCCGCTGAAAGGCGGCTCAGTACCCTTCTCCCGGCATACCCGATATTCTTCGGCGCTCAGTTTGCTGCGCCATTGCTCATCGTCATTCACTGTTCTCTCCTGTTGTTAGCGGATACATTCTCTTACCGTCGACGAGATAAATCCAGCCACGTGCTATGCGATAGATAAGCCAGATGGTAACCGCCGGTAACACCACGTAGCCAATGAAAATCCAGGTGGTCAGTATACCCAGCAGGGTCCACAGCAAACCATACCAGAAGGTCGCCTTCTGCCACCTGAAATGCGACTCGAGCCAGCTACCACGCACATCCTCATCCTTGATGTAATTGATGATTACGCCGAGTAATGCAGTGATCCCTCCGGTCACAAAACCCAGCGCCTGCAGTATGTAGATCGAGTAGGTGTATTTCCTGAGCTGCTCGTGCTGTGCTTTCTCAGGAATCACGAATCTTCTCCAATAAGCGCTTCGAATTCAGTCTGGCCGAGAATCTCCACGCCCAGGGCCTCTGCTTTTGCGACCTTGGAGCCCGGATTTTCGCCAGTGATAACCGCCGTGGTTTTTGCCGATACGCTGCCGCTAACCCTGGCGCCTCGCGCCTTGAGCAGGCTGGCCGCCTGGTCACGACCGTATCCTTCGAGCGTACCGCTGATCACGTAAGTCTTACCGTCCAGGGTTTGCGCCTGCTGCGAGGCTTCGATTAGCGGCCAGGTTATGCCGGCATCTAGCAACTTTTCGACTATGGCCCTGTTATTTTTCTGGTCAAAAAAGTGCCGGATATTTTCAGCCACCACCGGGCCCACGTCTTCGACCCGCTGCAGGCTCTCGACATCGGCATCCATGACCGCATCGAGTTCGCCGAAATATGCGGCGAGAGACTCGGCGGTGGATTCGCCGACTTCGCGAATCCCGAGGGCGTATATAAATCGCGCCAGCGTGGTCCGCTTGCTTTGCTGCAGTGCCTCCAGCAGGTTGCGCGCAGACTTTTCCGCCATGCGTTCCAGCCCGGCGACCTGTTCCAGCGGCAAATGATAAAGCTCGGCTACCGAGTCGATCAGATTCTGCTCCACCATTTGCTCGACCAGTTTATCGCCGAGACCTTCGATATCCATCGCCTTGCGCGAGGCAAAGTGTTTAATTGCCTCCTTGCGCTGGGCTGCACAGACCAGCCCACCGATACAGCGAAAGGCCGATTGCCCGGGTTGCTGCAATACCTCGGAATCGCAAACCGGGCAGCGCAGCGGCATCTGTGGCCGGGGCAAATCCCCGTCGCGCTGCTGCAGCACCGGTGCGACGACTTCCGGGATGACATCGCCGGCGCGACGCACAATGACGATATCGCCGATGCGGATATCCTTGCGCTCGATTTCATCCATGTTGTGCAGGGTCGCGTTGCTGACCATAACGCCACCGACCGCGACCGGTTCAAGCCGGGCCACCGGGGTCAGGGCGCCGGTTCTGCCCACCTGAAAATCGACCTCGAGCAATCGCGTCATGACCTCCTGGGCCGGAAACTTGTAGGCGATCGCCCAGCGTGGTGCGCGTGAGACGAAGCCGGCCTGGCGTTGCAGCCGACTGTCGTCGAGCTTGAACACCACGCCATCGATATCAAATGCCAGCTTATCGCGCTGATCGAGTATGCGACGATAGTAATCAAGACAGTCGTCGATCGAATCGAGTAACTCGATCTGCCGGCTTATCGGTAATCCGATATCGCGCAGGTACTGCATTTGCAGGTACTGTCCTGCAGGCAACTCGGCGCCTTCGATCAGGCCGATGCCGTAGCTGCAAAAGCTTAGCGGGCGACTCGCGGTAATGCGCGAATCAAGCAGCCGCAGGCTGCCGGCAGCGGCATTGCGAGGATTGGCGAATACCTTGCCGCCGGTTTCCTGCTGCTTGCGGTTAAGCGCCTCGAATCCGGCAAGCTCTATATACACCTCGCCCCTGACTTCGATGCGTTCGGGCAGATCGGCACCCAGCAAACGTAACGGAATGGATGCAACGGTACGCGCGTTGGCGGTTATATTCTCGCCGCTGCGGCCGTCGCCCCGGGTGGCCGCGCGCTTCAATTCGCCGGCCTCGTACAGCAGGCTGACCGCGAGCCCATCGAGCTTGGGTTCGGCACAATAAGCCAGCGGCGCCTGATGATCCAGTTTGTCGCGCAAGCGGCGATCGAAAGCGAGCATTTCTTCCTCGTCGAAGGCATTGTCGAGCGACAGCATCGCGACTTCATGCGCCACTGATTCGAAATGACTGGCCGGTTCGGAGCCGATCCGTTGCGTCGGCGAATCCGCGCTGACGAGCTCGGCATATTCTTGCTCGAGTTGCTGCAGGCGGCGAAATAGCCGGTCGTAGGCCTGGTCGGTGATTACCGGCGCGTCGAGCACGTAATAACGGTGGTTATGCTCGTTTAACGCCTGCCTCAGTTCTGCCGCCTCGGCCTGGATGGATTTGGGAAGCGGCACGATTTAACCGAGCGGAGATTCAGGAAAGCTGATCACGAACACTGGTGACATCGCTAATAGTCAGTAGTTCCTGGCTCGGCTTGTAAACCTTTACGTTTAGCATGCGCACCAGTTCATCGATTTTTTTCAGCATCGCCTCGAAGGCGAGACGCGGATTGTCGCAAACATCGAGGTCGATAAAACAGTTTAATCCCAGGGTCGTGAACTCGAGCCGCTCCAGCGCGGAAAAATCGCCTGGCGGGCTCAGACTGGCTACCTGAAAGGCAAGCTCGCCCTCCTCGCGATACTCGAGTAGAGCATCGTTGTTCAGCTCAAGACCAACCTGTTCGACCGCGGCGCTCGCCTCTTCACCGGTGATCAGCCTGAAATCACCATGCCGCAAATGGTAGCTGATGAGCTGCGCCGCATCCTTGCTGGCCAGCGACGTCGGCACGAAAATCTCGGGATCGGGCAACGCAAACGGCGTTTCCTGCGCTTCCATGGCGGGATTAATCTGGATTTCGTCGAGATTTTCCTCGGCCTCGTTATCCTGCAGAATCTGGTTGAGATTATTGAGTTCGAAGCGCAATTGCTCGTCTTCGACGAAGGCCGAATCGACTTCTTCACGGGTAAAGGTTTCTATCGCGTTGCGTTTACGCAGACGTGACTGCTGCTGACCAAAAAGGTAAATAGCGAGCGCCACCAGCACAGCGATGATGACAAGTACCCATCTGAACGTGGCCGCGTCCATTACTTTACTCCGGCAAGGGCCACCGCTTCACCGACGTCCACCGAGACCAGGCGCGACACGCCAGGCTCATGCATGGTAACGCCGTTCAGGCTCTGCGCAATTTCCATGGTAATCTTGTTATGCGTAATCATGATGAATTGTACCTGTTCCGACATTTCCGCAACCATCGAGCAAAAACGCCCGACATTCGCGTCGTCCAGTGGTGCATCGACCTCGTCCAGCATACAAAACGGCGACGGGTTGAGTTCAAAAATGGCGAAAATCAGCGCCACCGCGGTCATCGCTTTTTCGCCACCGGACAACAACTGCAGATTGGTCACGCGTTTGCCCGGCGGCCTGGCCATGATTTGCACACCGGTATTCAGCAAATCATTTTCGGTCATTTCCAGGTGGGCTTCGCCACCACCGAAAAGCTTGGGGAACCTTTCGCCGATACGGGTGTTGACCTGCTCGAAGGTTTCCTTGAATCGATCCTTGGTTTCCCGGTCGATCTTGCGAATTGCATCTTCCAGCGTATCCAGGGCTGAAATCAGATCCTGGTGCTGAGCATCCAGGTATTGCTTGCGCTCGGCCTGCTCCTGGTACTCGTCGATTGCCGCCAGATTAATCGGCCCCAGGCGCTCGATGCGATTATTCAATTTCTCCAGGCGCCTGCTCCACTCCTCCAGCTCGGCTTCGGTATCGAGGTTTTGCTGCAATGCTGCGACATCCTGGCCAGACTTCTGTAATTGCTCTTCGATGGTGTTGCACCGGATTCTGGCTTCCTGCGCCAACATACGTTCCTGTTCGAGCTGATTACGAAGCTCGTCGACCCGCTGCTGGCGATTATTACGCTCGCCTTCGAGTTCGCGCTGATGGTTATCGATTTCACCCACGGCGCGCTGCGACTGGTTGAGTTCCTGCTCATTTTTATTGCGCTGTTGCAGCAGTTCCTGCAATGCAGATTCGAGTTCGACAATGGGGTCTTCGGCGTTATTGATCGCGCTGTCGAGTTCGCCGATGCGCTTGCTGAACTGCTCGTTCTGCTGCTTCACCCGATCGATATTCGACCGGGTAGCGCGCCGTTCCGACTCCAACGCCTGCTGCTCAATCTGCTGCTGATGGGCGCTCTCCCGGGCCTGCTGCAGGGCTTCCCGCGTCTCGACCAGTTGTTGCTGCAGTTGCGCCTTCTGCTGCAGCAGACCGGATTCCAGCTCCGACATTTGCGTGATTTGCTCGAGAAATTCGTTGCGCTTGGCGCTGTTCGACTGCAGCTCGTTGGTGTGACCGGTTTTCAGGTCATCGAGTTCAGCCAGTTCGCTGTGCAGTTGCTGGCGCCGGTTTTGCACCTGTTCCGCGTGGTTTTGTAGATTGCTCAATTGTTGCCGCAATTCGGTCAGCTGATGCTGCAGCTGCGCCAGCAATTTCTGGTCCTGGTCCCATTCCTGTTCTAGCGCCTGCAGGCGCTGCCGGTCGCCGTCATAGCGCGATTTCATCGCCATCGCGGACTGCGTGATATTGCTCAGCCGCGCCTGAATCTGCTCGATTTCCTGGGCCCGTGCGAGCATGCCGGCATGCTGGTCGTCATCACCCAGCTGCAGGATCCAGTTGCCGCCGGCCCACAACCCCTGCGGCGTCACCAGGCTTTCGCCCGATTTCAGCTCGGGTCGCCTGGCGCGTAAATCCTGTAGATCCTGGCACAGATATATGCCGTCGAGAATGGCCGTCAAATCGACTTCACACTCGATAAAATCGCTCAACCTGGACCAGTTCCGCTCCGCCGGGCGTGCCGGCACCGGTTCGCAATCAAAAACCGACAGGTTGTGATTTGGCACGAATGCATCGGGTATCGATTCACCGGGCCGGACGCAGTAAGCGCTGAGAAATGACGACAGTACGACTTCGAGCGCCTTGTCGATATTGCCCTTGGGCTTGACCAGGCCGGTCAGGCGCCGGCTCGAATCGATGTTATTGCGTTCCAGCCAGTCCCGGATTTCATCGCTGGTTTCGGCAAGTACGTGTTGCTGCAGGGCCTCGAGCGAACTCAGCCGACCGCGCAGGGTCTGCACCTGGTTGCGCCTTTCGTCGAGGGCGTTGGAATACTCTGCGCAACTGTTGCGCAGCTGCTGGATTTCATCGGCCCGGGATTGCGCCTGCGCCATGGTCGCGGCATATTCCTCGGCCCTGGCATTGACGTTTGCATCGAGCTCGTCGATCTCCTTCACCGCGGCGGTAGCGTCGAGAGTATCCAGCTCCTGCTGCAGGCGCGCCCGCTGCTGATCGGTACGCTGCACCTGGCGTTCGATGTGCTCGATGCCGCGGTTTTCGATCTGGGCGGCTTCATGCACCTGGTGAAATTCACGCCGAAACTGGTCCCACAGCTCCTGCCATTCCTGCATTTTCTCTTCGGCTTGCGTCAATCTTTCCTGCTGTCGTCGCAAACTGCCATTGCTGGATTCGAGCCCGGGCGATATTTCCTCAAGCTTTTGTTTGAGTTCATCGAACCTGGCCTCATCGTCAGCCAGCATTTTCTGCGCTTCCTGTAACGATTGCTCGAGACTGGCGAGTTCCTGGCGGTTGAGCTGGCGCAGATTTTTCTGGTATTCAATCGTCTGTTCCTTGCTCGAAATATCGGAACCAAGCTTGTAAAACAACCCCTGCACCTGGTTATGTTGCTCGCTGGCCGCGCCCAGTTTTTGCCGGACCTGTTCGATCTCGCGCTCGGTTTCACGCAGGCCCGCGGTGCGCTCTTCCATCGCGGTTTCGGTGCTGGCGAGTTTGCGCTTTTGCGCTTCGATTTCATCATCGAAAACCTGCTTTTGCAACAACAGGCTTTCGGCTTCGAGCCGACGCTGATCCTGCTTCAGGGACTTGTACTTTTCCGCGGTTTTCGATTGCCGATCGAGCCGGTTCAGCTGTTTGTCGATCTCCTCGATCAAATCGATCAGGCGATCGAGGTTTTCGCGCGTGTGGCGCATGCGCGTCTCGGTTTCTCGACGCCGTTCCTTGTACTTGGAAATCCCGGCCGCTTCCTCCAGATAAACCCGCAACTCGTCGGGTTTGGCATCGATTATCCGACTCACCATGCCCTGCTCGATAATCGAGTAGCTGCGCGGTCCGAGCCCGGTGCCGAGAAAGATGTCGGCGATATCGCGCCGACGGCAGCGGGTGTTGTTCAGAAAATACTTCGACTTCCCAGCCCGAGTGGCGATACGCTTGACCGAGATTTCATTGTACTTGGCGTATTCCCCCTTCACGCGTCCGTCTGAATTGTCGAACACCAGTTCAACCGAAGCCTGCCCCACCGGCTGTCGGCTGGAAGAGCCACTGAAAATGACGTCTTCCATCGATTCCCCACGCAGATTTCTGGCCGAAGACTCGCCCATAACCCAGCGCACCGCGTCGATAACGTTCGACTTACCGCATCCGTTGGGGCCGACGATGCCGGTAATATTGGCCGGAAAGGCGATTTTGGTCGGATCGACGAAAGACTTGAAGCCGGAAATTTTAATTTGACTGAGACGCATTCGAGCGAGAAATTCCAGGGTAAATTTTTGCGGGCTGAGTATACCATCTGCGATTCACGGCAGCAGTATTTCGCCGCAAATAATTGCCTATTCCGCAGGCGCATATATAATGGCGCGCCGCGGACGGGAAAGCAGCGGCCGCCCGAATAACCATGAGTAGACATTATGAGCACCCGGCCTTCTACGACAAGCACTCGGCCTTCTACATCGCTGGACACCTTCGATAACCCGAACCCGGAGCGCGATTACACGATTCATATCGATACGCCCGAGTTCACCTGCCTGTGCCCACTCACCGGGCAACCGGATTTCGCCACCATCGAAATCGAATACGTGCCGGACCAGCTATGCCTCGAACTCAAGGCGCTGAAACTGTATTTCTGGTCTTATCGCGACCAGGGCGCGTTTCACGAAGCCGTCACCAACCAGATGCTGTCGGATCTGGTAGCTGCGGTGGCGCCGCGATTCATGCGCATCAATGCAGAATTCAACGTGCGCGGCGGCGTTTATACCCGCATCGCCGTCGAACATCGCGCGAGCGGCTGGATTGCGCCCGAGCCGGTAGATTTACCCTAGGCTCGCTGACTATGTTTGCCGACATCGCGACAGGTACCCGGGCGCTGGCGCGCGCTTTTAGCCTGCTCAACCTGCCCGGCGTGCGGGTCTACGTCATCATTCCCTTACTGATCAATTTTCTGCTTTTTGGTGCATTGTTCTGGTATGGCTATAGCCTGTTCACGCCTTTCGTCGAATGGCTGATGTCCTTCGTGCCTGGATTCCTGGCTTTCATCGAGTCGTTTATCTGGCTGTTTTTCGGCGTGCTGGCGGCGATAACCGTGTTTTTTGCCTTCACCCCCGTGGCCAACATCATCGCCGCGCCCTTCAATGCGCTAATGTCGGAAAAAATCGAGTCGGAGCTGACCGGGCGGCCGGTTTCCTCCGATATCAGTTTCATGCAGATGGCAATCGAAGCCATTGGCTCGCAGTTAGGCAAGCTGGTTTACATCATGCTGTGGGCGCTGGGCCTGTTTCTGATCAGCCTGATTCCGGTGGTTAATATTATCGCACCGGTTCTATGGGTGGTTTTCGGTTCGTGGCTGCTATCACTCGAATACTTCGATTACCCGATGGGCAATCACGACCTAGTATTCGCCGAGCAAAAGCGACGCCTGGCGGAGCGGCGTGGCCTGTCACTCGGCTTTGGCGGCGGGGTCATGATCATGACCAGCATCCCCATCATCAATTTCTTCGCCATGCCCGTCGCCGTCGCCGGCGCCACCCTGCTCTGGGTCGAACAGTTCGACACGGCTCCAACCACCACCGCGACTCCCCCCAATCCCACCGAGCGTGAGTAAATCCCACGCTCTCCGATATTTGCTGGAGCATCTCTCCGAACGGCAACTGGCGAACTGGCAGTTCTTGTCTAGCCTGCAAAAACTGCCGCATGCAAGGTTATGAAGTCACATATCCATTAAATCGAAACAAAGTATCTCCATTTACAGAATGTTTTGATAAACACCTTAGATACCTTACCTGTATTGGATATTGAATTTCTCCAAAGGCACTCAATCCCGACAATAGCTGTGCGTAACTAACTTGGAAATCATTGAGGCAATCGTTACGATTCCTCGCGACATAAAGACTGGGAACTAAATCTGGAGTGGCGGGAGGTTTAGCGGCTGGCCGGCTTGCTGGCGTTCGGTTTCGGGGAGGATGTCCATGCTCGGCCAGATTCCGCTCGTGAGCGCCTGGCCGTATTCGGGCATGCCGGCGGCGCTGGTCGACTGACGGCTGCTTTCATGATCGTATGCGAGCCGATGCCAGCTGACGTTCAACGCGGAATCCTCGGCATCGATCAGCATGTACCAGCCATGGCTGCCGCCATCGTTGGCGGGCATGCCGATAACGCCAGCGTTCAACCAGTGGCAATCGCCGATCCGCTGCCCGAAGGGGATCCCGCAATGGCCGCCGATGATAACCTCGACCCCGGCCTGCCTGATTTGCGCCTGCTTGCGGGCGCCATCCTGCGAGGCAAACACGAATTCACTGATGCTCGACGGGCTGCCGTGCACCGTCTTGAAACGGGTGCCCGACATCTCGAAGTCAATCTGACGTGGCAGTGATTGCAGCCAGCGGCGTTGCTCGGCCACGACGCGCCGATCGGCGTACTGGTACCAGGTGATCGCGAGCGTGGAACAACTGCTGCCCGTCTCGAAACCGCAACCACAGTCGGATTCGCTAAACGCCAGCGATTCCTCGCAGTTACCCATCACCACGTGAATGCCCCAGTCACGAATCAGTTCCAGGGTTTGCCCGGGCTCGGCGCAATAGGCGACCAGGTCCCCGGTGCAGATGACGCGCTCGGCATCGATGTCGAGTTCCTGCGCGCGCCGCCGCATCGCGATGGTCGCCGCGAGATTACTGTAGGGACCGCCAAAAATCAGCAGCTTGTCCCGAATGCTTCCAAGATCGGACATATTCTTCCAGGTTTATTCAAGGGCTCGGCGCATCCGCGCGCGCCGGCAGTTTGCGGGCAGAAATTTTAATTATGACCTTGACCGCGGTTTAAAAGTTCGCATACTGCGAGCGTATTCTTCTACTGCATAACTTACTGCTTTGCGCTTCGTCCTGCTGATATTGATGTCGCTCTACCTGCTCCCCGCCGGGGCGCTGCCGCGCCAGTCGCTGGTACCCGGTGGCATCGCCATGATCAAGCTCGGGGCAGACGACCCGCGCGATTTCCGCTTTCGCGGTAAACCGGTGCTGGTCGCCACTATCAACGGGGAAACGAACGCGCTGGTCGGGCTGCCGCTAAGCCTGAAACCGGGCGAGCATTTTATCGAAGCCAAAGCTGCCGGTCAGATCCGCAAAAAGTTTTTCCAGGTCGACGACAAAAAGTACACGACGCAACATATCACGATCACGGACAAGCGCAAGGTCAACCCCTACGCCAGCGATATGGAGCGCATCCTGGCCGAGAAAGCGCGCAAACAAAAAGCACGTAATCATTACAGGATGGCGCAGGTCGACGTTGATTTCCTGTTACCGGTAGTCGGTACGCGCAGCGGCAGTTACGGACGTCGCCGGGTATTCAACGGCCAGCAACGCCGCCCGCATAGCGGCATGGACATAGCGGCCGCCAGCGGCACCCCGATACTCAGCCCGAGCGCGGGTACGGTGATCGAGCTGGGCGATTTCTTTTTCAGCGGCAACCTGGTGTATATCGACCACGGCCAGGGCCTGATATCAATGTTCGCCCACCTCAGCGAAATCGACGTCGAAATCGGCGAGCAAGTCAAAAAAGGTCAGGTCGTCGGCAAGGTCGGCGCCACCGGTCGCGTTACCGGGCCGCATCTGCACTGGAGCCTGGGGCTGAACGGGATCTGGATCGATCCCGCATTGTTTCTCGACGACTAGGCTGCGTTTCGCACTAGCATAGCGAATGCTTTCATGCGGGCAGCCGACGCCGGGCAGAGCGGACGCACCGGGGCAAAATCAGGGCCGGGATAGTCGTGTAACAGGCAGGCTAAAACGTCAGGCGCACGCCAAAATGGATGTTGTCGTCGTCGGCCTCGTAATCCCCACCGTCGCCCTCGATTTCGAGATGTCGTATTCCGATAAAAGCGACGGTCTGGGGTAAGGCTTCGATCTGAAAGCCGATGGTGTAATCAAGCACTGCCTCGGTGTCGCCAAAGCTGGTGATTTCAGGGGCATAGTAAGCTTCGACGTAAGCCGCCATCGGCATGGTTCCGGCAATGGTATACCTGATCTGCCCACCGATGCCAAATGCGAAGACGTCTTCGTCGGGATCGTCGAGCTGGCCGAGATAAGCCTTTACCCCAACGCCGAAGGTCAGCGGATTCTGCTCCGATGCCTGGCGCATCTGCAGCAGGCTCGCCTGCAAAATGAAATCGCTTTCTTCGTTGTAAAACAGGCCAAGGCCGAGATCGGATCCACCCCAGCCGATCAGGCTCGAATCCGAGCGAAACGTAAACTGAGCTGTTTCCTTACTTAGCAAGGCTTCGAAATCGTTGGCGTTGGCCGTCGACATGGCCGCAATGCAGGACAGGCTAAGACAAATCAGACGAATCAATTTCATGGTAATACCGTGGCAAAAAAGTCGCGCAATCATAGCATAGGCTTTGGCGCCGTTGCGCTGTGAAAACGCAATATTTGAAATAGTTACACCTGTTCTTGCTATGAAATATTATTGCAGGAAAAGCGGGTTGCCGTAGCGGCGGAGAGGACTACTGTTCGTAGCGGTCGAACAGGCGCGTGACCGGTGCAGGCTCGTTCATCACCGGCGTATCCAGCCAGCGAATAATTGGCGCCCATTGCTCCTTGTCGACCTTGTTGCGGGAAGTCGAAATCTCCTGCACACCAATACCCAGCTCGATAGCACGGGCGTAAAGTTGTGTATCGCGCAGGCTTGCAATAAAGGGAATATTCAGGCCGAACAAAAAGCGCTCCAGCGAATGGTACATCAGCGTATTTTTACGCACCCGGTTCGCCACCACGGCCAGGCGGATCATTTTCTTGCGCGCCCTGCCGGTAGTCAGCAAAGCCTTGATGAAGTGCGCGGTGGCGTGGATGTCGATCGGCGATGGCAAAACCGGAATCAGCACCGAGTCATTTTGCTGAAACAGGGTTATGAGCTCGGTAATATCGGTTCCCGCCGGGGAGTCGATTATCGAGACATCGGTCTCGGGCGGAACCCGCAGCTGCCAGGAGCGCGTCAGGCGATGATCAGAGTTTTTGGAAGCATCGATCCCGGTTATCGGAGCCGCATCCGCGGGCCGTCGATTAATCCAGGCCAGCGACGACCCCTGGGAGTCATGATCGAACAGGCGTACATTTTTACCCAGGCGCGCGTAGTGCGAGGCGATATTGGTGGTAATCGTCGTCTTACCACAACCGCCCTTGGCGTTGGTTACCATGATTCGCTGTAATCCCATGAATTAAAGTCTATGTCTAAATAATTGGTTTTTCAGGATTTTTGTCGATTTTCAGGCCTTTTTCTGGATTTTTTCCGGCTCTGTCTCATTTTCTACGCATTTTAGCGCGTTTTTTATCGGCAAAGGGGTTTTTTCCCGCCTTTAGCTCAATTCGTAGCGGAGTACCCTTGAGCTTCAGTTTGGAGATATAGAAGTTGGTCAGGTAGCGCAGGTAGACGGCGGGCAAATGCTCGGTCCGATTGCCATGGATGACGATGAGCGGCGGGTTACGCCCACCCTGATGCGCATAACGCAGCTTGACGCGTCGACCATGGTGCAACGGCGGATTGTGTTTGAACACCGCTTCCTCCAGCAAATCGGTCAGGTATCGCGTATTAAGATCCCGGCAGGCCGAAGCATAGGCCTGGTCAACCGAGACCATCAGATCGCCAACGCCGGTACCGTGCTTGGCCGAGATAAAATGCTGCGCCGCAAACGCAACGAACGAAAGTCGGCGTTGCAGCGCGCTGCGAATCTGGTCACGCTGCTCTGCATCGAGACCATCCCATTTGTTAATCGCGATGACGAGCGCGCGGCCGGCGTTGAGTACGTAACCCATCAAGGTCAGGTCCTGATCGGTAAGCCCATCACGCGCATCGATTACCAGGATCACGACCTGGGATTTTTCGATTGCCTCGAGGGCCTTGATAACGCTGAATTTTTCGATCGCCTGGTGCACCTTGCCGCGCCGACGCACGCCGGCAGTATCGATCATGGTGTAGGATTTACCGTGCCGCTCGAAGGGCACCGCAATGGTGTCCCGGGTCGTGCCCGGTTGGTCGAAGGCAACCACGCGCTCTTGCCCGACAAGCCGGTTGATGAGCGTGGACTTGCCCACGTTGGGGCGGCCGATAACCGCCACCAGGGGTCCGGAAAATGCTTCCACCGGTTCCTGCTGCTCGGAATATGGCGCGAGTAGATGGTCGAGCAGAACGCTGGTGCCTTTCCTGTGCGCCGCGGATATCGACTGCAAATTATCGAATCCCAGGGCATAAAAATCAGCCAGCACCTGATCCGGATCCGAGCCGTCGATCTTGTTAATCACGACATGGCAGGACTTGCCGGATTTCCGCACCAGGTCGGCTATCAGGCGGTCCCCATTGGTCAGACCGTCCTGCGCATCGACCAGGAAGACCAGCTCGTCCGCCTCTTCCATGGCGAGCCGGCTCTGTTGCGCCATCAAGTCGTCCAGGTCCTGCTTTTCACCGCTGAGGCCGCCGGTATCGACCACGATAAACGTTTTGCCGGCACGCTCGCCGACGCCGTACTGACGATCACGGGTCAAACCGGGTTCATTGGCAACGATTGCGTCGCGGCTGCGGGTGAATATATTGAAGAGCGTAGATTTACCGACATTCGGCCGACCAATCAACGCAATAACGGGAATCATTGCTGTCGCGATACCGAAGTTAACTGGCCATACTTGTCCAGCGTTACGACCGAACCCTCACGGGCAACCGGCTGCACATAACTCCTGGCATCGCCGATGCGGATTCTACCGGCCAGTTTGCCATCGCTACGGTTGAACCAGTGTAGGTAACCATCGAGATCCGCCACGACAACCCCGTCACCGACAATTGTGGGCGCCGTTATCTTGCGGGCATGCAGCACATCCTGTTTCCAGAATGCCGAACCCGTACGTCGATCGATAGACCATAGATCGCTATTGTCAGCACTCAGATAAAGTGCATCATCATCGATCGCAATCGACTGGTAACTCGAAAACTGACGCGACCAGAGCAGGTCCCCGCTTACCGCCTGCACCGCCGCCAGGCGCCCCTGGAACGAGGCCACGTAAATAATACCGTTGCGCAATACAAACCGCCCGTCGAGGTCAACCAGGCGCTCTACCTCGGATCGACCGGTGGGTATGCTGATGGTCGATTCCCATCTGACTTCACCATTGCCGCGATCGTAGGCAATTAGCTTGCCGTCATCGAAACCGCTAAATACCAGCTGCCCATCGACCAGCGGCTCGCTATTGCCGGTCAAAGACAATACCGGCACCCGCCGCGACACCAGCCATTGCTGGCTGCCATCGGCGATCGCCAGGCTGCGCAACTTGCCGTCGACGCTACGCACGAATACCTGATCCCGATCGAGTACCGGGACGGCACGTATTTCGCTATCGATACGAATCTTCCAGAGCGCCTTCAGGCCGTTGGCGGACAGCTCATAGGCCGCAATATCGCCATCGCGGGAAGTCACGACGAGCCGGTTACCGCCACCCCCCAGGCCCGCTATCGCTGCCAGCTTGGTTTCGTAGCGCCAGAGTCTGGTACCGTAGTTTGCGTCGACACAGACGATCGAGCCGCGCGTATCGATACTGTAAATCCGATCGCCAAACTGCAAGGGCCGCAATCGGTAGGACGCGGCATTGACGGCCGCCTGGGTATCGACCTTCCAGTTAATCACCAGCGGCAACTTGTCTTCGATTTTGGTCAGGGCTGCGGGTGGCTCGCTGTTATCCACGCTGGATGCACAGGCAACCAGCAAGCCGGCCAGGATCAAAATCAGCAGGTTTGCCGCTGGCTTCAATCCAGAACTCCCAGATCATCGAGTTTCTGTCGCAGAAAAGCCTCGCTGACGGGTCCAGGCCTGGCCGTCTGCGCATTGCGATAGGCTTCGATCGCCTGCGCAACCTTACCCTGCAAGGCATAGGCATCACCTCGCAATTCATCGACCTGGGCTTTGAACTCTTGCGGAAATTCGGCGCCAAGCGTGGTCAGGGCGTCATCGATCTGCCCATTCTGAATTTGCAATGCCGCGAGCCGTGTACGCGCGACATAGGCCAGCGGCTTTTGCGCGCCGCTGCCGACGACCTGCTGCAGGGCAAGCGCGGCCCTGTCGAACTCACCTTTTCCGACATGACTCTTGGCCAGCGCCAACTGCGCCATCAAGGCATAGTCGGTGGAGCTGTAGTCGTTGATCAGAATATCGGAATGCTCCTGCACTACCTGATGGTTTCCCGTCTCGAGCGCCGCAACCATTTCGCTAAAATGAGCGGAAGCTTCAGCCGCGGTAGTCTCCTGCACATGATTCCAGTAGTTGTAACCGCCGATGCCACCGACACCGATGACGATACCCAAAACAATCGAAAGACCGTTTTCTTTCAACCAGGCTTTTAGTTTCTCGACCTGTTCTTCTTCGGTTTCCATTTAAACCCTCTAGTTATTACCCAGTAACGACGCCATTTGCGTGGTTATTTCAGATTGCAGGATCTCTTCCTGTGGCCTGTCTTCACGTAAAAACTTCACCGCCACGGTACCCGCTTCGATTTCGGATTCGCCGAGTATCAGCGCTATGCTGGCGCCCGACTTGTCGGCCTTGCGCATCTGGCTTTTAAAACTGCCGGCGCCCGCGTGCACCACCAGTTCCAGTCCTGGCATGTGGTCACGCAGGGCTTCAGCCAACTGCTGCGCAAGGGCGACGCTGTTCTCGCCACGCATTAACAGGTATACGTTACAGCCGGATTCGGCGCGCGCCTTGCCCTGGTCGATCAGCATAGATACCAGTCGTTCGCAACCCATCGAAAACCCCGCGGCGAAGTTGGGCTTGCCGCCCAGCTGCTCGACCAGTCCATCGTAACGACCACCGCCGCAAACCGTACCCTGCGCACCCAGAGTATCGGTAACCCATTCGAATACGGTGTGACAATAGTAGTCCAGCCCCCGCACCAGGCGTTGATTCACCTGATATGGGACCCCGTTCTTATCGAGAATATCCGTCAATTCGTCAAAATGATCACGCGACTCCTGGTCGAGACTGTCCTTGAGCGCCGGAGCCGCCTCGATCAGGGCCTGCATATCCGGATTTTTACTGTCGAGTATACGCAGCGGATTGCTTTCCAGACGCCGCTGGCTGTCCTCGTCCAGCGCGTCGTAGTGAGCGCGAAAATATTCGACCAGAATGCTGCGGAAACGTTGCCGGCAATCACTGCTGCCGAGGCTATTGATCTGTAAATCGATATCTTCGAGGCCGAGCCTTTTCCAGAATCGGGCCGCCAGCAGTATCAGTTCAGCCTCGATATCGGCACCCGCGATGCCAAAGGTCTCCGCACCCAGCTGGTGAAACTGGCGGTAACGCCCTTTTTGCGGCCGCTCATGACGAAACATCGGTCCGCAATACCACAACCGCTGTTGCTGATCCTGCAGCATGCCGGCCTGTAAGCCGGCGCGCACCACGCTGGCGGTATTTTCCGGCCGCAAACTCAGGGAGTCGCCGTTGCGATCGTCGAAACTGTACATTTCCTTTTCGACGATATCGGTGACGGCGCCAATCGAGCGCGCAAACAATGCGGTTTTTTCGACAATGGGAGTCCGAATCTGGCGATAGCCATAAGATTCCGCCAACGCTCGATACTCATCCTCGAGCTGATTCCAGACAGGCATGTCTGCTGGCAGAATATCGTGCATTCCGCGAATAACCTGTAATAACTCTGCCACGCTTGACCTCTTGCTATCCACCAATCTTGAGGCGAGCGGTATTGTCGTCACGGATTCTGCGAGAGAAATCGACCTCGTCGCCGTTGAATTCGATTTCAACGCCGTGGCCGTTGCCAAGAAAAATCGAGAACGGCGCGGCGCCGGTTAATTCCACCGACTGGTCCGTGCGCAACAAATCGTAAACCATCTGGTAACCGGAGCTATCCTTGATGTCGGCCCAGGTATCGGCAATCACCGTGAGGCGCAGCTTGTCCGAGCCACTGGGGGCGATCAGGCCGGGCAAATTGACAACTGGCTGAGTGGATTCGGCCGCTGCACCGGCAGGATCATCTGCGCTGCTGGCGTCTGCTTCGAGCTGCTGCATTGCAGGCGCTTCGACGGGTTCGGTCGGTTCGGCCGCTACCGCCTCGGTAGCCTCAGGCTCGGTAGCATCAGGCTCGGTGGTCTCTGGCTCGCCGATCTCGGGCTGCGCTTGAGTGGATTGTTCGACAGCCGGTTGCTGGGTACTCGCTTGAACCGATTCCGCTGATTGGGCAAGGGTTTCCGAAGCGGCTTCGATTTCACTATCGGCGCTTTCCGCAACCGCCTGATCGATTTGTTCGGGGGAGGTAGTTTGTGTATCCAGAGAAATCGTCGGTTCCTCGTTTTGCGCCTTGTTCCACCACCATGCTGCCAGCAGCGCCGCGAGCACCAGGATAACCAGGTAAGTGGTCCACTTGATTCGCGCGTCGGTAACCGACAATTCAGGGACCATGTTGCTGGTCGAGGAAATCGGCGGATCTTCCTCCGAGTAGTACTCGATATACTGCTGGATCATATCGTCTTCATCGAGCGCTACGATCCGGGCATAGTGGCGCAGATAGCCCTTGACGAATATCGGCGCGGTGATTTCTTCGAAGTTATTTTCTTCGATGGCCTCGAGAATACTGGCGCTGAGGTGCATGCGTGAAGCGACGTCGGCAAGCGACAATCCCTTCTGGATACGCGCCGCCTGCAGCCGCTCGCCCGGACCGATACCCGTCGGTCGGGATTCCTGACTGGTATTGTCATCGGCCGCCGTCATGCTAACGAATCTCCTGCCACAACCTGTACTCGTCGGAATCGGCAAAACTCTGTTCGAGTTGCGCGCCCAGACGATCGATCGAGCCTGAGCCTGTGCCGCCAAGCTCCAGTTCATTGCGAATCGCAATCCACAGGCTTCTCGGGCTGGGCTTGGCAACCTTGTGATAACCCTCCAGGTAGCGCCTGGCATTGGCGTGATCACCCTGCTTGAAGAGTATATCTCCCATTGCCAGCAATGCCGGCGCAAAATCGCCTTTCGCCGCTATTGCCTTGCGCAGGTACTCGATCGCAGGTTCCACGCGATCAACCTGAAGCAGGCAAATCGCGGCATTGGTATAGGCGTACTCGGGCGTGTTATACAGTGGATTTTTCAGCGCGGCGAGGAAGTACTTTTCCGAATCCAGCTCGCGCTCGTTGCGGCACAGAAATGCGCCATAATTATTATTGGCCTGCGAATTCTTGGGATCGAGGCTGGTTGCCTTTTCGTAGTGATACTCGGCCTTGTCGTTTTGCAGTAGCCGTTCCTGCAAAATGGCATAGGCATTATGTGCCGAGGCGGAGTTCGGATCCTGGCTTAACGCCTTGGTCAGTTTTTCGCTGGCGAGGTCAAGATTGTTTTGCTGCAGGTAGCCGATACCCAGTTGCACATTGATCGCGCTGGCTTTCAGGTTCTTGCCTTTTCCCGGATCTACCGCAATACAGGCCTGCAACAGTCCGAGCAGTACAATCAGTGCGACAATTTTATTGGTGCGCAAGCGTCACCCCCTTGATTTCGTTGAGGCTCAATTGATACCTGGCGCTGCGCCGGCTGCGGTCGTGGAAAGCGCCTACCAGCTGCCCACAGGCGGCATCGATATCGTCGCCGCGCGCGCGTCGGGTCACGGTCACGATCCCCTTGCCCGCGGTGTAATCCCGGAAACGATCGATGGCGTCCTGATCCGAGCAGCGATAAAGGGCATGCGGATAAGGATTAAAGGGGATCAAATTCAGCTTGCAGGGCATCTCGCCGATCAAGCTGACCAGCTGGCGGGCGTGCTCGAGGCCATCATTGACACCGTCCAGCATCACGTATTCGAAGGTGATCTTGCGGCTCCTGTAGCCATCGATATAGCTATGGCAAGCCTGCATCAACTCGCGAATCGGATACTTGCGATTGAGCGGCACCAGCTGATTGCGCAGGCGATCGTTGGGCGCATGCAGCGATACCGCAAGCGCGACGTCGGTCACCTGCTCCAGTTTATGCATAGCCGGCACCACCCCGGCGGTGCTGATCGTCACCCGACGTTTGGAGAGCGCGTAACCGAAGTCATCGCACATCATGTCTACCGCCGCGATCACGGCGTCAAAATTCAGCAGAGGCTCGCCCATGCCCATCATGACGACATTGGTTACGCCCTGTTCGTATCCTTCCGCGAGCAGGCTGTGGTGCGCAAAGTGCAACTGGGCAATGATTTCGGCGGTCGTAAGATTGCGGTTGAATCCCTGCTTGGCGGTCGAGCAAAAGCTGCAGTTCAGCGTACAGCCCAGCTGGGAAGACACACACAGGGTCATGCGTGATTTCTCCGGAATCAATACGCACTCGATGGCGTTGTCGCTGTCATCGACGCTCAGCAGCCACTTGCGCGTGCCGTCGGCTGATTTCTGCTGGGTCAGGATCCGCGGGCGCTCGATGCAGCAATTCTGTTGCAGAAACTCGCGCAATTGCTTTGACATATCGGTCATCAATGCAAAATCGGTCACGCCGCGCTGATGCACCCATTGCATCAACTGCTTCGCCCGAAACGGTTTTTCCCCATTGGAGACAAAAAACGCCTCGAGCGCGGCTCGATTGTAATCGAGTAAATTAATTTTTGCGGTCACCGACATCGGATTGAATACAGATACTCTGGCTCAGCCAATCAAGATACCCCGGCAATGACTGGCTGCCGGGTCAAGCGATGAATTTTACGCATAAATCTGGTCCAGTAGAAGTGAAATGCTTCCTCTCTACCGGTATTTGAGGGCATTTGTCCCGAATTTGTCACAAAACAGCTTGTTAGGTCGGGGTAGGCGGATATAATTCGCGTTTTTACCGGTCGAACGAGACCGCCAGCCCCTGATGATCTTCACCGAAACCCGCGGAAACGACGGCACTCGCGATGCCCGCGTCAGCTTTGCTGCGGCGCTACTGTCACCGATTTCATCCTTCGGGGGTATTTACAGCCCGGCGCAGCTAAATCCGATCCCGGCCGATTTTCTGGCGCGCCACCTGAACAGTACTTACCAGGAACTGGCGCTGGCGCTGCTGCAGCATCTCGATATCGATATCGAGGAGTCGGTGCTGCGCCAGGCACTCGCCCTCTATAGTCGCTTCGACGATGCAAACGATCCCGCGCCGCTGGTGAAAATCGACGAAAGGCTGTTCGTCAGCGAGCTCTATCACGGCCCTACCCGCGCGTTCAAGGATATGGCATTACAGCCTTTTGGCCTGATCCTGTCGGACCTGGCGCAACGCCACAATCAGCAGTACCTGGTTCTGACAGCGACCAGCGGTGACACCGGCCCAGCGGCGCTTGAAACCTTTCGCGACCGCGCCAATATTCGCGTTGCCTGTCTCTACCCGGCTGGCGGCACCTCGGACGTGCAGCGCCTGCAAATGGTCACCGAGACGGCAGATAATCTGAAAGTCATCGGTATACATGGCAACTTCGATGATGCGCAATCCGCGCTGAAGTCGTTACTGGCCTCGCCGACTTTCAAGCAGCGCCTGCGCGAACTGGATATTTCACTGTCTGCGGCAAATTCGGTCAATTTCGGACGCATCATTTTTCAGATGCTTTACCAGTTTCACTCCTACCTGTCGCTGCTGCGCCAGCAGGAAATCGAGCTCGGCGACGAGGTTGTTTTGCATATCCCGAGCGGAAACTTCGGCAATGCACTCGGCGCTTACTATGCACGGCGCCTGGGATTACCGGTGGCAAAAATCGTCATCGTCTCGAATGCCAATAACGTGCTCACCGAGTGGATCGAACACGGACGTTACGATATCAGTAAACGCGAACTGATCGCCACCACCTCGCCAGCGATGGATATACTCAAGTCTTCCAACGTCGAGCGCGTGCTGTTTGACCTGTTCGGCGCGGCGCGCACACGCGCACTGATGCAGCAGCTCGACGACCACGGCTGCTACCAGCTCGAAGCCGATGAACATGATCGAATCAAGGCTGTTTTTGCGGCCGACTTTTGCTCCGACGAGGAAAGCATGCAGTTCATCAAACAGGCTTTCGACCAGGGTTACCTGCTGGATCCCCACACCGCCACCTGTTTTAAAACCTGCCGCTCGGCGGCGTTCGCCGACCAGGTAAACATTATTTACTCGACCGCCGAATGGACCAAGTTTGCGCCGGTGATCGACGCCGCGATCAACGGCAATCGAGGGCAGAGCGATCGTGCTGCGCTGGCCGCTATCGCCGAGCGCGCCAACATCGGCGTGCCGTCAGTGATCGCGGAGCTGTTCGACAAACCGGTCGCGCACCCCGACGTGGTCGAAAAACAGGATATCGAGGCTGAAATTCTGAAATTTCTCGAAACCTAGACGATCAATCTCAGGTTTCCGCTACGAGCCCCGCCTCGGTCCAGCGCATCGCCAGCAATCCGGCCAGACCTAAAATCGCGAAGCCGAGCACCAGTGGCAGCACCGTGTTGTCATAGGAGTCGGCCACGATAACGCCGAAGGCGACCGAAATCAGCGTCGAAATCGAGCCCACCACGGCCGACCCCAGGCCGGCAATATGACCCAGCGGCTCCATCGCCATCGCGTTCAGATTGCCAAACAGGATACCGAAGCAAAAAAACAGGATCAGCAGGTACAGCATCAGCAGGATCAAATGCGGATGTCCGTCAAAAAACAGGGACAGCAGGAAAAAGGGAAATGACAGCAGACAGATCGATATCAACGAAATTCGCGACAGCCGCCGCATGCCAAAACGCATCACCAGGCTCGCATTGAACAGCGAGGCGCAGCCTATCGCGGTGGCGAGAATTCCGAAGTACAGTGGAAACAGATCGTGCAGCTGGTACTGAAACTGAAATATCTGCTGCGAACTACTCAGGTATCCAAGAAACGCACCGAAGATAAAACCCATCGTCAGCGTATATCCGAGCGCGGCTCGAATGCGCAAAATACCCCTGATATCGAGCAGCAACTGCGCGCAGGAAAAGACGATGCGGTTCTCTCGCGCCAGGGTTTCCGGCTGTCGATACCAGAACCATAATCCGACGACCAGGATCAGGCCAAGGAACATCATAAAGATATAGCGCCAGTCGGCTATCAGCAAAATACCCTGGCCGACCGCCGGCGCAAACACCGGCACCAGTATGAACACGGTCATGACGAAGGACATGACGCGCGCCATGTCGCGCCCCCGGTAGCGGTCGCGAACCAGCGCGATCGAGACGATGCGCGGTCCCGCTGCGCCCAGTCCCTGCAGCAAGCGACCCAGCAGCATTTGGGTAAAATCGACGGCGACGATCGATAACAGGCAGCCGGCGGCGAACAGCAACAATCCCGCCAGGATCGCAGGTCGGCGGCCGACAGAATCCGACAACGGTCCGAAAAAAAGCTGTCCAAACGCCATGCCGGCGAAAAATACCAGGATTACGTACTGGCTATCGTTGGTTCGGGTAACGCCCAGGTCGGCGGCAATTTCCGGCAATGCCGGCAGCATCGCATCGATCGACAGCGCGACCAGCGAAATCATCAGCGCAATCAGGATCACGAACTCGGCAAATCCAGGGGCTGTGCTGGCGCTAGCGCGCGGATTCATCGTGGCTCAGTTAGCCTCGGCCAGTCGCGCGACAGATCGGTCATCAGGCAACGGGCACTGTCCGGGCAGAGTGAAGAGAACTGGCGGGTCGAGGCGATCGCCGCCGGCACATGGGCGCGCTCCACCTGGCTGAACCCCAGTTTTTCGAAGTATTCCGCCGCGGTCTCGGTCAGCAGGTAAACCGCCACCTTGCCCTGCGCGCGCGCCTGTTCGAGCAGAAATTCGGCTATCGCGCGCCCCAGCCCGCGACCGTGGTAATGCGGCTTCACGACAATCGAGCGCAGCAGGCAATAGTCGGCCGCCGCTTCCAGCCCGCCGGCGGCGAGCAGTTCATCCCGATCGAAGATACCGCAAAAAATATCCCCCTGCTCGGCACAATCCTCGGCCGGCAGGCCGTTGCTAGCCAACAAGGCCTCGAGTTGATTCAGATGCGCGGGTCGCAGTCTGACTATCGGGCCAATCGGCATGATCCCGACACTCCCGATTCAATCGCCATCCAGCGTCTCGACCCGGATACGGTGGACATCCCCGTGCACCGCATCGAGCCGGGTAATGGCGGCGATGGCAGCGTCCATCTGCCGTTCGCGAATCTTTTGCGTCAGCATGATGATCGTCGCCCGGGTGACGCCGGATTCGGGTTCCTTCTGCAATATCGCCTCGATAGAAATATCGTTGTCGCCCATGATGCGGGTGATTTCCGCCATCACGCCCGGGCGATCGTCGACCTGCATGCGCAGGTAGTAGGCGGTTTGAATTTCGCTGATTGGCAAGATCGGGATATCGACAATCTGATCAGGTTGAAAAGCCAGGTGCGGAACCCGGTTCTGCGCATCGGTGGTAATCGTGCGCGCGACGTCGATTATATCTGCAATCACCGCCGAGGCAGTCGGATCGGCGCCGGCGCCGGCGCCGTAGTAAAGCGACGGGCCCAGCTTGTCGGCCTGCACCAGCACTGCGTTCATGACGCCGTCGACGTTGGCAATCAGGCGCTTCTCCGGAATTAGCGTGGGATGCACCCGCATTTCGATCCCCTGGTCGCTGCGCCGGGCAACGCCCAGGTGCTTGATACGATAACCGAGCTGGCCGGCATAGACGACATCCTCGGTGGAAACGCCACTGATGCCTTCGGTATAAACCGCATCGAACTGCAGCGGAATGCCAAAGGCGATCGAAGACAGGATACAAAGCTTGTGCGCGGCATCGATGCCTTCGACATCGAAGGTTGGATCGGCCTCGGCATAGCCCAGGGCCTGCGCTTCGGCCAGCACATCGTCGAAATCCCGACCCTTGTCGCGCATCTCGGTGAGGATGAAGTTGCCGGTGCCGTTTATGATACCGGCGACCGATTCGATATGATTGGCGCTCAAACCCTCGCGGATCGATTTGATGATCGGAATTCCGCCGGCAACCGCGGCTTCGAACACGACGTTAACGCCCTGGCGCTGGGCCGCGGCAAAAATTTCGTTGCCATGCAACGCGATCAGGGCCTTGTTCGCCGTTACCACATGTTTACCGTTTGCGATAGCCTGCATCACCAGCTCCAGCGCCGGATCGTAGCCGCCGATCAGCTCGATAACAATGTCGATTTCCGGATTGTTAACCACCGCAAAGGAATCGCTGACCAGCTCGATATCACCGCTCCCCGCCGGCATACCCGCGGCGATATCACGCCTTGACGCCTGGATGATTTCAATGCTGCGGCCCGCGCGGCGGGCTATTTCGGCAGCATTATTCTTTAACACCAGTGCGGTGCTGGCACCCACGGTACCCACACCGAGCAAACCCAGTTTTACCGGTTTCAAATCAAGTCTCCAGAAGCCTAGACAGGGAAATTTTAGAACGCGCAACCTTAAGAAATGTATACCCGGGTGTCAACCACGCGCAACCGCAATCGGCATTGATCAGCCGGATGATTTAATTTATTCTCCCGGGCATGCCCCTCGCCGAAGACATCGTTACCAGCAGTCACCGCTTCACCTCCTATGGCCCCGCGTGCGTAACCATAAACGAGGTCGACTATCGGCAAAGCCTGGTGCTGACCGCCAGCGGCATTCACTGCCCCTGGCCGGTGCGCTCGCTCGAGGATCTCATCCCCGAAAACCTGGCGCCCATCTTCGCCACGCAACCGGCGGTGGTTCTGCTCGGCACCGGCGAACGACAACAATTCCCGCATGCTAAAACCTTCGCGCTGTTCGGCGAACGCGGCATCGGCCTCGAAGTCATGGACAACGGCGCCCTGTGCCGCACCTTCAACATCCTCGTCGCCGAAGACCGCGCCGTCACCGCCGCCGTCATCCTCAACACCTGACCCAAACACCAAACTTCTATCCTCACAACTATCCCAAACGGCAACCGATGGAGCCCCTTGCGACTGACCGTGTGGCCTGCGGCTCCCCGGAAAAGGGCTATTTTTTAAGGGCAAGGCGAGACTCGACGTCCTTGTCTCGACTCGCCACAGGCCGCATCCATGCGGCCTGACCCTTAAAAAATAGCCCTTTTCCGGCACACGGTCTTTATGTCACAAGGGACTCCATCGATTGCCTTTTTAAGTATCTACCTAACTTTGCAATAGCGTTTCCAACGCAGGTTACAAATGTGAATGTTGGATGTTTTACTAAGCACCAACATATCCCCATGTGGATTTACGCGAAACATCGGATTGCTCAGGCTCTACAGTGACTCAGATTGCCGGGTTGCTTTTAGCTAAATTACTGACAGGCATCCTTGAGGCGCCCGTAGGCATCTCTTGCGACCTAAAGACAGGGTGCCAAAAAAGACTGAATTTCGAAGGGTCAGGCGGCATGGATGCCGCCTGTGGCGAGTTGAGACATGGATGTCGAATCTCGCCTTGCCCTTCGAAATTCAGTCTTTTTTGGGAAGCCGCAGGCCACCCTGTCAGTCGCAAGAGATGCCTACGGGCGCCGTTTGGGACGACTATACGGGCCGAGTGATGGACATTCTATATGGCGGGATTATTCTTCGATGATGTTTTCGCGGGAGTAGCCGCTGTGCTCGAGGATACGGCGCAGCTTGCGCAGCGCGTCCATCTGGATCTGGCGCACGCGCTCGCGGGTGACGCCGAGTTCGAGTCCGACTTCCTCGAGGGTGCCGCGCGGGTGATTGCGCAAGCCGAAGCGACGCACCACGACATCACGCTGCTTTTCGTCGAGTTCGTCGAGCCAGCTGTCGAGATGCTTGATCACGGATTCATCCTGCAGGATGCTGGATGGATCGGCATTGCTATCATCGGGGATGACATCCAGTAGCGGACGCTCGCCTTCTCCTCCCATCGGAATGTCAAAGGAAGAAACCCGGTCCGCAAGCTTGAACATTTTCTCAACGTCCTTGACCGGTTTTTTCAATAGCCTGGCCACGTCTTCCGGCGTCGCCTCACGATTCAATTCCTGGGTAAGCTTGCGCGCCGCCCGGAGGTAGGTGTTCAACTCCTTGATGACGTGGATTGGCAGACGGATGGTGCGCGTCTGGTTCATCAGCCCGCGTTCGATTGTCTGCCGGATCCACCAGGTGGCATAGGTAGAGAATCGGAAACCACGTTCCGGGTCAAATTTTTCCACCGCGCGGATCAGGCCGAGGTTGCCCTCCTCGATCAGATCGAGCAGCGCCAGGCCACGATTCATATAACGCCGTGCAATCTTGACCACCAGTCGCAGATTGCATTCGATCATCTTGTCGCGCGCGGTTTTGTCGCCTTTCAGCGCGAGACGTGAGTAATAGACTTCCTCTTCTGCGGTTAATAGCGGGGAAACTTCGATTTCCTTGAGATAAAGCCGGGTGGGATCGGCGTCGGAGGAGCGGCGCGTGCCTACCTTGCGGCGGTCAGCCGGCTTACGGCGCTCAACAAACTTTGCCGCCTCGATTGCATCGTCATCTTCAGCGTCGTCTTCATCGTCGTCGTCGGAATCCGCGGCCTCGATGACGGTCACGTTTTCATCATCGTCGTCGTCCGCCAGTTCGGCAGCTTCTTCATCTTCGACAAGATTTTCCACCAGGTCTTCGGGCGCTATTTCGGTATCCTCGATAAGCGACTTATCGGTAGATTTGGTCATCCAGAGGTTCCTTTATCGATTGGGTAGATGTTTCATTGGGTCTACGGGTTTGCCATTTCGTCGAATTTCAAAATGCAGTTTCGCCGTGTTATCCCTGCGCCCCATTTTTGCGACCATTTCCCCGGCTTTCACTGCTACCCCTTCCTGTACCAGGCGCTTTTGACAATACGCGTAAGCACTTAAATAGGTATCACTGTGTTTTATAATGATCAGATTACCATAACCAGCCAAACCATTACCACTATATACCACCTTGCCGTCGGCGACTGCACGAACCGGCTGACCGAGCTTTCCGGCGATGTCGATGCCGCGGCGATCAAGCCGGGATGCGAGGAACGTATTCAGCGGTACGCCATCGGTCGGCCAGATCCATTTATTCGGATCACGCTTGCTGGACGGGCTATCGCCACTACCCGCGCTGGCCACAGATTTGCTGCTGGACTTCGGTTTCTTGCCCGCGGAGCTCGACTTGTCGCTGCTGCCGCCTGCAACCGTCGTGCCCGTGGGTAGTATCAAGCGCAGACGCTGCCCGGGATGAATCGGTGCGTTGAAGTCGATTCGGTTCCACTGCGCCAGCTGCTTGTAGTCAAGCCCGTAGCGCCAGGCGATCGAATACAGGGTGTCGGATTTTTTAACCGTATACCAACCAGGACCGCGCGACCCCCTGGTTGGCGGGTTAACCGTGACGCAGGAAATCAACATCATCACGGACAGAGCGATAGCAATAGCTGATTTCATAAATCGAATTCTAGGGTTTAAATATAATATACGGCAATCGCCAATATCAGCGCCGCGACGATGGCCCAACCTATGATTTCGATATATTTAATCAGCCGGGGCTCAATCGCCTTCCCAAATCTCGCCAGGCTCCATGCCAGCAGAAAAAACCGTGCGCCGCGCCCGAGAATCGATGCCAGCACAAATGGAATCAGGGCCAGATTAAGGACCCCCGCCGCGATGGTGAATATCTTGTAAGGCACCGGGGAGAAACCCGCCACCAGCACCGCCAGGAAACCCCATTGCCCGAACCAGCCCATTACGGTCTGAAACCTGGACTGGTAGCCCCATTCGATAATCAAAGGTTCGGCCAGATCGAACAGGAAGGCCCCGATCAGGTAACCGACCAATCCGCCGAGCACCGAAAAAACAAGCGTCAGCGCCGCAAAGCGCAAGGCGCGACTGGGCTTGGCGATCGACATCGGCGCCAGCATTACATCCGGTGGCGGAAAAGGCAGGATAAAAGATTCGACGAAACTGAGCAGCGCAAGGTAATAGGGTGCGTCGCCGCGTCGTGAAAAGCGAATGACCGCGTGATAAATATTTTCAAACAAGCGCACTAACCCAGCCCCGGCAACAGCGGCACGAAGATAACTTTTTCCAGCGCCTCGCTAAGCAGATCGTCCCCGCTGCGCTTTATTTTGGTCATGGTCTGGTCGACACCGTTGTCGAATGGCAGCACCATGACGCCACCCTCGGCCAGTTGCGCCGCCAGGGCTGTGGGGATTTCAGTACAGGCCGCGGTCATCATGATGCGGTCGAAGCGGTAGCTTGGATTCGGCCAGCCTTCGATGCCGTCGGTATGGCGCAACTGCACGTTGTAGAAGTCCAGTTCGGCGAGGCGTTTTTTGGCCTGCTGGTGCAGCGCGCCGATGCGCTCAACGGTGTAGACCTGCGGAAAAATACTCGCCAGCACCGCGGTCTGATAGCCGCAGCCGGTGCCAATTTCGAGCACCGAATTGGCGACACCGTCTTCCAGCAGCAGCTGGGTCATGTGCGCGACGATGAAGGGTTGCGAAATCGTTTGCCCGTAGCCGATCGGCAAGGCGGTATCTTCGTAAGCGCGATGGGCCAGCGCTTCATCGACGAACAAATGCCGCGGCACCCGTCGCATGACGTCCAGCACCTGCTCATTATGGATTCCCTGCTGCTGCAGGCGATCGATCAGGCGGTCACGCGTGCGCTGTGACGTCATGCCTATGCCCTGGTGATTTCGGTCCGATGAATTCACAATTGATCTAGCCATTGCTGCAAGGGTTCGATGCCATGGTGCCGGGTCAAATCGACCTGCATCGGCGTGACCGACGCGGTTGCGTGTTCCACCGCGTAAAAATCCGTGCCCGGACCGGCGTCCTGTGCTTCGCCTGGCGGGCCGACCCAGTAAATCGGGCGGCCATGGGGATCGCTTTGCCTGACCATGGGTTCGGACTTGTGGCGAAAACCCAGCCGGGTGGCCTGGATCGCGGGTAATTTGTCGGACGGCAGATCCGGCACATTTACATTCAGCAGGGTATCGTCGGGCAACGGATTAAGCGCCAGCCGCTCGACCACGCGGCGGGTGATCTGCGCGGCAGTCTGATAATGCCTGGCCGGCTTGCCAACCAGCGAGACCGCAATTGCCGGCAGCCCCAGGTAACGCCCTTCCATCGCCGCCGCGACGGTTCCCGAGTAGAGCACGTCATCGCCGAGATTGGGGCCGGCATTGATCCCGGAGACGACCATATCGGGAGCCTGATCGAGCAATCCGGAAAGCGCCAGGTGTACGCAGTCGGTTGGCGTGCCATCGACGTAGTAAAAACCGTCGGCGGACTGCTCCACTCGCAGCGGACGCATCAGCGTCAGCGAATTGCTGGCGCCGCTTTTATTGCGGTCCGGCGCCACCACGGAAATCTGGGCGACCTGGGAGAGTTCCTGAGCGAGAATTTTGATACCGGGAGCGAGATAACCGTCGTCGTTAGTGATAAGAATATGCATCGGGGAAGAATTCTATCCGATTTGAATGTAGGTCTGAGAGCATTTTCGGATAATATTGGTAAAAATAGACAGTTACGGCGCGATAACTCCATGAACGACGATGATGATTCCGATTTTGCCGGCCTGATGCCGGGCGTCAGGCGACTGCGTAACGACCGCATCAACGTCTATCAGCAGCGTCAACGTAAACAGCCCGTAGCCCGACCCCGGCATGAGAGTGCCGCAACGCCGACCGGTTTCCCGTCCGAGGCAACCTCGGCGCGCGACTCCCATTTCAATACCGGAATGCAGACCAAACTGCAGCGCCGGATCCGCCAGGGACAGATCCGGCCCGAAGCCAGTCTGGATCTGCATGGTTTCCGCCAACACGAAGCGCAGGCGGCATTGGGGCAATTTGTCGGCGATGCACTGCAACGGGGCATGCGTCTGGTCATCGTCATTCATGGACAAGGCTATCGCTCGCAAAGTGACGCCGTGTTGAAGCCCCTGGTTCAGCGCTGGCTTGCCAGCCAGCCGCAGGTACTGGCCTGGTGCCCGGCACAGCCGCGTGACGGCGCCGCCGGCGCCAGTTACGTTTATCTCCGCGGCTAAGTATCAGAAAAATTGCGGCTTAGCTGCCGTCGATGGGCCAGTTGATTTCGGCCGCGGTATGGATGCCGATCACGACCTGACCCAGGGTTTGCGGCATGTTGGCCTGCAGTGGGGACAGTGGAATCCTGCCGCCCATGATTTCGGCCCTGGTTTGCGGATAAAGCGGTTGGCGGTATGGCTCGGCGAATCCCTGCGGGTGCAGCGGCATATTGCCAGCATCGTACTTGTCGCTCGCACCCAGGGTATGCATCAGTTCGTGGGTAATTACCACCTGGTTGGAACCGCGATACGATTTATCGGCAAAGGCGTTGATGATCCCGATCAGTCCACCCTGCAGCCCGACCGAATGACGCAGGGATTGCGTGGTTGCGGTATCGTAGTAACTGACAAACAGCTCAATATCTCCATCATCACCGTCACTGCTCCAGGCGCGCCGCGTGGCCCAGGCCCGAAACTTCAGGCTCCACCAGATATTCTCCAGGATATTCCGCCCCGATGGCGGCTGTGGCGGATGCGACTGCAGGCGGCCTTTATAAGCGACTTCAAGTGCTTCGATCGGAACCCCATAGCGCCGGGCTTCACGGTTGACGAACTCCTCGATCGCCTTGAAATCCCGTGATTCCAGGCTGTCGATGTATTTGTCGGTCGCGCTGCGAGCGTCACCGTTGACCGCGTAAATGCTCACCCAGAGGGATTCATCCCAGCTGGTGGAGCGCATTTTATTGACCGCTTCGTTGACCACAACGAACAACAGAATCAATAACAGAATCAAATAACGCAGGTGTTTTCGCATTGGCAGATTAACCCAGCAGGCGCTCGGCCTGGTGCAGAACTTCGATCCCGGCAGTTTGGCCACCGGCGGTTTTGCCAGCGGCATTTTCGCTAAGGTAACGGCGCCAGCGCCGGGCATTGGGCTCGCCATTGAACAGCCCCATCAGGTGTCGCACCATACGCGTCAACGGTATGCCAAGGTCGAGTTGCGCTTCGATGTAGGGGTAAACCCGGTGCAACATGGCGATACGATCGGAGTTTTGACGCGGCTGGCGGGCAAAAATCACCGCATCGACATCATGCAATACGAAGGGGTTATTGTAAGGTTCGCGTCCGAGCATCACACCGTCAACATGCTGCAGGTGCAAAAGGCAGTCAGCCAAGGTCTTGATACCACCATTGATGATGATTTCATGCCTCGGAAAATCGGCCTTCAGGCGATAGACCCAGTCGTATTTCAACGGCGGAATTTCACGATTCTGTTTCGGGCTGAGCCCCTGCAGCCAGGCGTTGCGCGCATGCACGATCAGCGCCTCGGCGCCCGCATCGATTTGCGCCGCGGCAAAGCCGGCGAAAGTATCATAGTCTTCCTGTTGATCTACACCCGTGCGATGCTTGACCGTGATCGGCATCGCGGTCGCCGATCTCAGCGCCGCTACGCAATCCGCTACCAGTGCGGGTTCCCGCATGAGGCAGGCGCCGAAGCTTCCGGACTGCACCCGATCGCTGGGGCAGCCGCAGTTCAGATTGATCTCGTCGTAGCCATAATCGTTGCAGATTCGGGCCGCGCGATACAACAGCTCCGGATCCGAGCCGCCCAGCTGCACCGCGAGCGGATGCTCTTCCTGGCTAAAACCAAGCAGGCGATCGCGGTCGCCATGCACGATCGCGGCCGCGGTAACCATTTCGGTGTAGAGCAGAATACGGTCTGAAAACAGGCGCAGGAAAAAACGGCTGTGACGATCGGAATAGTCCATCATCGGCGCAATACAGAAGCGCCGGTTAAGCGCCAATCCAGCGCTATCCATTAACGACTGTTCATTAACTGCCGACATTCAGGCGATTCTCCGCACGTCCTGGACATTGGGCAACTGCGACAGCTTGTCGATAATGAGTACCAGCTCATCGACGCTATGTATCTCGATCGTCAGCCGGGTGTAAACCATTTGCTCATCCTGGTTGGTGTTGGAATTGACATTCAGCAGGTTGATCTTGAGGTTGGCCAGTATCGTGCTGATATCCTGCATCAGGCCGGTGCGCTGATAGGCCGTCATGCTGACCTCTACCGGATAAACCGAACCGCTTTGCTGGCCCCACTCGACCTCGATCAGGCGCTGTCGTTTTTCTTCCGGTAGCGACAGGATATTCGAACAGCTGCGCTTATGAATGGTAATGCCACTGTTGATCGTAATAAAGCCGATGATCGCATCTCCGGGCACCGGCTTGCAGCAGCGCCCGAACTGGGTCATGAGGTTGCCGACCCCATGAATACTGACCTCGTCTTTCGAAGCGGGCGCCCTGGTTTCTTTCTTGATTTTTTTGAAGGGATCCTGCTCCGGCTCGGATTGCAGAAAGCCCAGAATCTGAGGCGGGGTAATCAGGCCGCGCCCGATATCGGCAAAGAACTGTTCCGCATCCTTGCGTTTGAAATGCGCGACCAGCTGCTTCAGGTCGGCGTCGTGAATCGAGTACTTGTTCAGGCTGCGGTCATAAATCGCTTTTCCGTCGAGCAAATTCTGTTCGAAATCCTGGTGGTTGAACCAGTTACGCACCTTTGAGCGGGTGCCCGCCGACTGGATGAAGCCGAGGTTCTTGTTCATCCAGTCACGGCTGGGACGACTTTCCTTGGTCGTCAGAATTTCCACTTCGTCGCCGGTCTGCAATACCGTGGTCAGATTGACGATGCGTCCGTTGACCTTGGCGCCACGGCAGCGATGCCCGACCTCGGAATGAATACTGTAGGCAAAATCCAGCGGCGTACCGCCCTGCGGAATATCGACGATTTGTCCGGTCGGGGTAAATACGTAGACGCGGTCGCTGCCCAGTTCGGTCGATATTTCGGAAATCGCATCGGAAACCTCTTCCGCGGTGCCCTGCAGCAGGTCGCGCATTTGCGCGATGCTGGATTCCATGCGCTTATCGAGTTTGGCGCCCTCCTTGTAGCGCCAGTGCGAGGCCACGCCCAGCTCGGAATTCTCATGCATTTCGTAGCTGCGTATCTGCACCTCGACGATCTTGCCGTCTTTGGCAACCACGGCCGTATGCAGCGAACGGTAGCCGTTTTCCTTGGGATTGGCGATGTAGTCATCGAATTCCTTGGGAATATGCTGCCAGGTCGTATGCACGACGCCGAGCACCGCGTAGCAGTCGGCAACCGATTCAACCAGGATTCTTACCGCGCGCACGTCGAAAAGCTCATGAAATTCCAGGTTTTTGCGTTGCATCTTGCGCCAGATACTGACGATGTGCTTGACCCTGCCCTGCACGTTGGCGTCGATTTCCTGCTCTTGCAGCAGCGCTTTCAACTGCGTCGTGAACTGCTCGAGAAAGGCTTCGCGCTCGCTGCGTTTTTCTTCCAGCAGTTTTGCAATACGCTTGTACACCAGTGGCTCGAGCGCCCTGAAGGCAAGATCCTCCAGTTCCCATTTGAGCAAACCCATGCCCAGCCGGTTAGCCAACGGCGCATAAATATCGAGTGTTTCCTGCGCGATCCGCCGCCGCAACTCGTAGTCGCCATGCTTCACCAGGCGCAGTCGTTCGACGCGATAACACAGTTTGATCAGCATCACCCGCACGTCACCGATGATGGCCATTAACAGGCGCCGCAGCTTCTCGGCCTGCTCCGGACTATCGATGCGCGCCGACGAACCGTCCTTGAGAGTATTGAGCTGGTTGACTCCCTGCGTCAGCTGGGCAATTTTATTGCCAAACTGCTTTTCAATCGCCTTGCTGTCCAGCACATTGCGCAGCTCATGATCGCTCAGCAGAGTTGCGATTACCGCATCGCGGTCGCTGCCCATCTCGAGCACCCGCAGCGCGACATCGATGCCGTGGGGAAGGCTCTTGTCGGCTTGCACCACAGCCGCGGCATACTCGTGCGCCGCCGCGAGTTGCTCGTCCCAGCCGATCCGCGCGGTGGCCTCGGCAATAAAAGGATTTTGAGCGGCGCTGTTCACGATCGACCGTATCAGGAGCGTAAAATTTTCATCGGCGAGACATTATAAACCCTGCGACTGACCAACGTGCCGGCAATCGTCAGCACGAGGCAGGAAGACAGCAGGCCGTAGACCCATACCGCGGCCGAGAAATGAAACTCGATATTGAAAAAATAGACGCTGATGGCCCAACCGGCAGCGGTTGCGAAACAGGCCGAGAAAAAACCGATCAATGCGCCCATCAGGGTGAATTCGAGGATATGCACCCGGTACAACTGGTTGGTCTGCGCACTCAACGCGCGTAGCAACGAAGACTCGATCTCACGCTCGTGTCGACCCGTCTGAATCGCCGCCAGCAGCACGATCAACGCCGAGGCCAGCGCAAACAGGAAAAAGAATTGCAGGGCGACGCTGGCCTTGTCGACAATACCGCGCACGCGCGCCATCAACTCGGTGATATCGAGCAGCGTAATCGACGGGAAACGCTGCAGCAGTTGTTTGAGATCAGCTTTGTTCTGTTCCTCGATAAAGGCGCTCAGCAAACCCGTTTGCGGTAAATCCGCGAGTAATTCTGGATTCGCGATCAGGTAGAAGTTGGGTTTGAAATTTTCCCAGACGACCGAGCGAATACTGGTAACCGGCGCGCGCAGCGTTTTGCTGCCCACGGAGAGCGTTAGCTCATCGCCGAGCTCGAGCCCGAGTTTGTCCGCCATGCCCTGCTCGACCGAAAGCTGGGGCCTTGCGCTATCGGGATCGAGCCACTCCCCGGCAATGATTTCGTTCTGATCGGGCAGTTCCCTGGCGTGGGTGATGTTGAACGTATGCTTGATCATGTGTTCCGCGCGCGGGTGCAAGTAATCGATCGCGCTGGCATCGATCGAATTGATTTGCTTGAGCCGCGCTCGCGCCAGCGCAAAGGGCGTCGAGGCCTCGATCCGGTGTTGTTGCATATAGGCGCCGACGGCTTCGATATCGTCGCTGCGAATATTGATCAGGAAATAGTTGGGAATATTCTCAGGCAATTGCTCCTGCCATGACCCCAGCAGCTCATCCTTGACCACCGCGATCAACAGGATCGAAATCAACACCAGGCTGAATCCGGACATTACGTAGATCGCGCCACGCGAGGCGGCCTGCAGCCGACTCAGCAGGTACTGGCGTAGCCAGAATCGACGCTGCGAGGAGAATAGCAACAGCTTAACCATCCAGCCCAGAATTAGCGGCAGTATAAAAGCGCATGCCAGTATCAGCGCCAGCGTGGCGACCGCCAGCAGCGAGCTTTGTATCAGCAATACCAGCACAACGAATACCGCGACGATTGCGCTGCCGGTTATCAACAGGCCGCGCATCCAGGAGCGCCGGTTAACCGCGGTACGCAATACCTGCATCGGTGGCGTTGCGGTCGCGTTGGCCAGGTAGGGCAGCGAAAATCCAGCCAGCGCCAGCAAACCGACCAGGCCAGCGGAAACATATGGCTTCAGGCTGTGCACCTGGGGCAGCGTCTTGCCAAACCATCCATCCAGCGCCCACTGCAGCGGATACTGGGTGAACCATCCGAGCGCTATCCCGCTGACGGTCGCGGCGATCCACAGGCCACCCAGCTGGCGCAGGTAATAGCCGAACAGGCTTTGCTGCGAAATACCGAAGGCGCGCAGCATGGCGACCTTGGGCGCCTCGCGGTTGGCGGTATAGCGCGCCGTGATGGCGATTGCGGCCATCGCGATCACCAGGGTCAGGACGATTGCGAGCGCAAAAAACTTGCGCGTGCTCTCCAGCGCCTGACGCATTTCGGGGCGTGCGTTTTCGAGGTCCTGGATTTCCTCGCCGGCTTGCAGGTTGATCGTAAGCCAGGTCTTGAAGCGGTTGATATCGCCCTGTTCCCCGGCAAACATCATGCGGTAGCGCACCCGGCTGCCGGGGACCACCAGACCGGTCCTCGACAGGTCCTCGAGGTTCATCAGCACGCGTGGCGCGAGATTAAAAATGGCGCCGCCGCGGTCTGGTTCAAAAGTCAGCAACCAGCTGGTGTCAAATCTTTCTTCGCCGAGCGCAAGCGCGGTACCGACGAGTTGCGCGAGCTTGGTATCGACCCATACCTCGCCCCTGGAGGGTATTTCGGTGGTGGCGGAGCGCTCGCCGGTAACCTCGCGGGTCCGCTCCAGCCGGCCGCGTAACGGATAGGCATCGTCGACCGCTTTCAATTCGACCAGTCGAGGATCGTCGCCGATGAATATTGCGGTGCGCAGGCTGACGCTATTGCTAACCTGCAAACCATACTGCAGTGCCTGTTGCCGGTAATCGGCATCGAATTCCCGGCTCGAAATAATGACCATATCGGCCGCCAGCAGTTCGCTGGCCTGGCGATCGAGCAACAAGCCGATGCGATCGGTAATCAACTGGCTCGAGGTCACGATACTGACTGTTATCACGGTGGCGATGAACATTAGCCAGTAAGAATGAATGGTTGCGCGTCCGACTTTCATGCTAGCTGGTCAGTAATTTCCCGGATTCGATCAGGATCTGCCGGTCACCACGCTCCAGCAGCTCGCTTTCATGCGTCACCAGCACCAGGGTTGTGCCCGACTGGTCCCGCAGGTGAAACATCAAATCCGCAATTTGCCGGCCGGTCACGGCATCGAGATTTCCGGTGGGCTCGTCGGCGAACAATACCTGCGGCTTGACCGCGAAGGCGCGCGCCATCGCCACCCGCTGTTGCTCACCTCCGGACAGATGCTCGACCAGGGTATCGGTCTTGTCCGCCAACCCGACCTGCTGCAGGCTTTCCAGCGCCAGTTGCTGCGCCTGTGCCTTGCCCGACAGTTCCAGCGGCAACATGACGTTCTGCAACGCGTTCGCACCCTGCACCAGGTGGAAGGACTGGAACACGAATCCAACCCGGCCGGCGCGAACCGACGAGCGCTGCTCCTCGCTCTTGCGGGTGAGATTTTCGCCGAACAGGAAGACATCCCCGGAGCTGGCCTGATCGAGGCCCGCCATCAGCCCGAGCAGCGTGGTCTTGCCCGAGCCCGAGGCACCCTTGATCACTACCGCTTCCTGGTACTTAACATCGAGCGAGATATTAATTAGGATGTCGAGCTTACCATCTGGCGTATCAACGGATTTACCGACCTGATTTAAAGCGATGCAGAGATTATCTTCAGCCATTGTCCTGTTTGTGTTACTAGGCTTTCATGCCTGTGGTTACGCGAATCACTCCGCAATCAGTATTCTGATTCTAGGCGACAGTTTAAGCGCCGCCCATAATATTCCGCTAGACAGGGGCTGGGCGCAATTGTTCAGCAACAATATAAGGTCAAGTTTTCCACAAACAAGCGTAACCAATGCCAGTATCAGCGGTGAAACAACCTTCGGCGGTTTGCAACGTCTGCCGCAGCTGCTGCAGCAACACCGGCCAAGCCATTTAATTATCGAACTGGGCGGAAATGACGGCCTCAGGGGGCTCGGTTTCGACCAGAGTACCGATAACCTGCGGCAAATGGTGCAGCTCGCCGAGGCCGAGGGAATCACCGTGCTGCTGATCGGCGTGCGCATGCCACCAAATTTAGGCGCCGCCTATAACGCCCGCTTTCAGCAAGTATTCGAAAAAATTGCCGCGGAGTTCGAGATTCACTACCTGCCAAAATTCCTGGATGGCGTCGCCGCCAGCGAGCCCGCATTAATGCAGGAAGACGGCATTCACCCCAGCGCCATCGCGCAGCCGTTGCTGGCGCAAAAAGTCGAAACCCGTATGCTCGAAATCCTCACTCACTAAGCAGCACTTCCAGCTCGTGCAGGTCGGCAACCTGATGCTCGGGAGCGGGTAAATGCCGAGGCCACTCCAGCTGCTCGCGATTAATCCAGACCGCGTGATAACCCGCCTCGATAGCGCCAACCACGTCGTAGGCCGGATGATCACCGACGTAGATAATTTCCTCGGGAGATGCCTCGAATCGCTGCGCAAAATGCTGGTAAATCAACGGGTCTGGTTTGGCGACCATCAGCTCAGAGGCGCTCACCGCGTGTTCCATCAAATGCCCGAGCCCAACATGTTCGACACTGGCATTGCCGTTACTGATCGCGCCGAGGCGAAACCTTTGCTTCAGCCGCTGCAGGCAGGGGAAAACATCGGCGTAGAATTCAACCTGCTGGCGGGCCTCGAAGAAAATATCGAATCCCTGGTTCGACACCTGTTCCCCGTCGTAATCATGTAACTCACCAATATGGTGCAGGAAATCGCAGCGCATCGCCGTCATATCCACCGCGTAACGCTGGTCGCGCGCGCTGAAATCGCGCCGCAGATCGACCATTTGCTCGGGACCATAGCTTTCGGTGATCCGCGGATAGGTTTGTTGCAGCCACTGGTAGAGGGTCTCTTCGGCACGGTGGATAGTTGGCATACAGGGCCAAAGAGTATCATCCAGGTCAAACGCAACGACGGTAACTTGATCGAACACGGCAGGCGCTTCCATTGATCGCAGGCCGGGATTCTAAATCTTTTATCCGGCTAGCGAAACCGAGCGCAGAATTTTTATGGCGCTTTGCCGCAGCGATATGCTTTGGGACAACAAAGCCCGCGGCTGGATAGTGAAGCTGCCATCGAGATAGACTGAATCACCGGGAGACATCGGCCCATGGCATATTTCTTTAACTGTTACCGATTGTTCTTTACTATAGCCGTCACCAGTTTGCAGACAGCATTTCATGAATCCATTTCCCAGCAGGCAAGCCGTCGATGTCTCCGGAGTTATAATCGGGGGCGGAGCACCAGTCGTGGTGCAATCGATGACCAATACCGATACCGCCGATATTGCGGCAACGGTTACCCAGGTCAGGCAGTTACATGAAGCCGGCTCGGAGCTGGTTCGCATCACCGTCAACAACGATGCCGCCGCGCGGGCGGTACCGCACATCGTCGAGCTGCTTGCGAACCAGGACTGCCGGGTACCGCTGATCGGCGATTTTCATTTCAACGGTCACAAGCTGCTACGGCAACACGATGCCTGCGCCCGCGCGCTCGCCAAGTATCGCATCAATCCGGGCAACGTCGGCCGCGGCAAAAAACGTGACCCGCAGTTCAGCGAAATGATTGAAATTGCCTGCCGCTACGACAAACCGGTACGCATCGGCGTCAACTGGGGCAGCCTCGACCAGCAGTTGCTGGCAAACCTGTTAACCCGTAACGCCGACCTCGCGGACCCCTTGTCATTGCAGGCGATCAATCGCCAGGCGGTAATCGACTCGGCGCTCGAAAGCGCGACTTTTGCGCAGAACATCGGGCTTGCCGCAGAGCGCATTGTCATCAGCTGCAAAATGAGCCGGGTACCAGATCTGGTCGATGTCTACCAAACGCTCGCCCGGCGTTGCCAATATGCCCTGCACCTGGGATTGACCGAAGCCGGCATGGGCGACCAGGGTATCATTGCGTCGAGCACCGCCCTGGCAATCCTGCTCAACCAGGGTATCGGCGACACCATACGGGTCTCGCTGACGCCCGAGCCCGGCGCCGCACGCGAGCGCGAGGTCAAGATCGCTCAGCAGATACTACAGGCGCTCGATATGCGCGCGTTTACCCCAAGCGTGACGGCCTGTCCCGGCTGCGGACGCACCACCAGCGAGTATTTCCAGGTGCTCGCCAGGCAGATCCAGCAGGAACTCGACGCGTCCATGCCCGCATGGAAACACAGCTACCCGGGCGTCGAATCGATGAAAGTGGCGGTAATGGGCTGCGTCGTCAACGGCCCCGGGGAAAGCAAGCACGCCAATATAGGCATCAGCCTGCCCGGCACCGGCGAACAACCGGTGGCCCCGGTGTATGAAGACGGGTGTAAAACGGTGACTTTAAAGGGAGATGATATTGCGGCCGAATTTATCGGGCTGGTGAAATCATATGTTCGGAATCACTACGGCGCGAGCTAACTTTTGATATCTTCTATTTCGCAGGCTACTTCGAACAGAACATCGTTATTGACAACCCGCATGACCACCACCGTGGCTTCCATCGGCGGCGTGATCGAATTGCTTGGCGTCAGCGTAATTTCCAGCCTGGTGCCAGACTCAAATTCCGTGTTGGAAGTAAAAAGAATTCCCTTGCTACTCAGATTTATCACGTTACCCTGATATTGCTTTGAGCTACCCGCTATCGAAAAACTCAACTCACAATCGATAGGCATGCGCAGAAAATCACGTTTTTCGGCGTAATCGATCATTTACCAACCCCGTTACAGTTTGAATAGTTTTCCGAAGTTCGCCACATCAAGTATCTTGCGTACTTCGGGCGACGCCTGAGTAATTTCTATGTTTGAAGATTCACCACCCGCATGTTCGCGCAGCAGCAACAGCATGCCAAGCGCAGAGCTATCCAGGTAATCGGTAGCCGATAAATCTACCACATACTCGATACCATCGCCGACGGTATCCGCATAGGATGCGCGAAATTCGTCGTAAAGCTGAAAATCGAATTTGCCGGCGACCGCGATGGTTACCTTGTTCCCATCGTCCGAGACCGTCATATTTATACCCATTACCGTTACCTCTTTACTAATACAAATCTGTGCTGATTAAAACATTTCACTGTCGCCGCGGTCCAGCGAGTTTTGGCTCGCCGGACAAATCGAGTCCTGCCGACTATCGTCCGACAGCGCTTCGGGGCGCCGCCGGAATGAATCGGTCATCGCTCTGAGATCATCCTGATTTACCACGACCCCCCCTTCCAGCGCAGCTGGTCGATCTTCTATCTGTGCCGCCAGCGCCCGCAGGTTTGCCGCAGGCTGCTTACTGTACACTACAACCTGCGACTCTACATCCACAAACTGCAACGCAGAGGTTGCACAGCGCGAGTTATCTTCTATTTCAGCGGAAAGCGCGCAAATATCATCCTTTCCTCGCGCCAGAATATCAAGCCGGGATTCGATTTCCTGCGGTGAATCGTCTGCCTCGCCGGTGCGCGCGCCTTCGATTAACGCGGTCAACGCCAGTAGATCAGGTTGCATTGCGATGTCGCCGAAGTCTTCCTGCACTAGCCAGCCCTGTGTTTCTTTATTCGTTATTGACTAATGTATAGACCATTTTCCGGGCTTTTTCAGAGACCGTCAGGCCGGCAAATATCCGTGCTGGCAGATCGCTCAGGATCGAATTTGTCAGGTGCGGCATTACTGCCCGAGTCGTGCGTTGCCAGTGTTTTCCTGCGCCCTTTGGCAAGCTCGGTTGGGTAGCGGGGCTTGAGTGAAAGTTAACAGATAATGATCTGGTTCTTACCGTTTAACTTGGCCTGGTAAAGCGCCTTGTCTGCCCGCTTGAAGGTGCTCATAAAGGTGTCGCCATGGCGCACCAGGGTAATACCGATGCTAATCTGTACCTGGCCGTCTACGCCGAAAGCGCTCAGTTCCAGCTTGTCGATGCTGCTGCGAATACGTTCGCTGACATCGATCGCGCCGTGGGTGTCGGTCTGCGCCAGACCGCAGACGAATTCATCGCCGCCATAGCGGAAGACCAGGTCGGTGTTACGTACCACCTGGCTGATGACTTCGGCCACTTCACGCAGTACCTGGTCACCGACATCGTGGCCGTGGCCGTCATTAATTGCCTTGAAACCATCGAGATCCATCACCAGTACCGCCATCGCCTGACTATGACGTTTCGCCAGGTCTATTTCGCGCGGCAGGTTCATTTCCATCGCCAGACGATTGTTCAATCCGGTCAACGGATCGCGGTAAGCCGACTTGAGCGCGATCTGATACATCAATGCATTCTTGATCGGGTAAATCAGCGAGCACAGCAAATCCTCGAGTTCGCAAAGCTCAAGGCTGTTGAAACTGGAAAGTTTGAACAGGGTGAGTTCACCCAACATCCGGTTTTGAATCTTGAGTCGGTAGTTGGCGTTGAAGCCCTCGATCACGCCGTGTTCTAAGGTGGCATTGATATCGCTACAGCTGAATCGATATCCACAGTAATTCACGTCATCCGCTATTTCGGCCATGAAGGCTTCGATTATCTGCGTAATGTCCAGATGGCGTGATAACAGATCCGACAGCTGCAAAATGCGGAGATGCTTTTTATTCCCCTGTGTCTGCTCAGCCGAACGCGGGTCCAGTGCGATGACCTGCGCCGGCACCTGCGGTACGGATTTATCGGTGTTAACCAGTTGTGTAGTTTGCGACATTCTCAATCACCTGTGTCTTTACTGCTTTATGCATGAAAATACATGCTAAATGCGTGCCAAGTTATAAACCTTATATATATCAGCAAGTTACATTCGGATATTTCCTACGCGAAGGAAAAATGGCAATATTTTGTCGATTTTTGGCGGCAAAATACGAAAAACAGTCGGCTTTCAGGCTCAAGAAGTCGTCGCAATGGCCGAATAATATTGCAGGTGACAGATTTTTAACGCTTGCGCCAACCAATCTGCACCGGGATTAGGCATCCGGGGCAGCAGCCTGCCGCTTAAACGGCAGCTCCTTTCCCGGGGCGGACAATATTTGCCAATATGGACATCAAAATTCCCAGTGATTTGCCTGCGACGAAGCCGGTAGCTGCGCAAGTCGGCGACTTGTTGGCACAACTCAAGACGGCAGGCACGATCGAAGCCGAGGTCCTCAAGCTGTTGCCGGGCAACAAGCTGCTATTGTCCAGTCGTCTCGGCGATATTCTGACCAGTAACAGCCTGAACTACCGGGCAGGCGACCGGCTCACCCTGCGATTCGACGACAGCGCGCGGCAACCGGTGCTGAAGGTGAGTCCGCGCCCGAGCAAACCGCTGCTACTGGATAGCCGGCAGAATCCTGAACTGACCCGGGCATTGACCTCTGACCGGCCGATGCTGGCAAGCGTTATCAGGATCGTCGCCCAACAGGCCGAAATTCGGCTGGCCGACCAGACTTTGAAACTGCCGCGCGCGGTTGCGCTGGTAAAAAACCAGTTACTGAGTCTGCAACGCAATGACGTCCGCCACAGCATCGAAATTACCCGGCTCGAACCTAAGGCGTTTTACAAGGCCATATTGAAGCAGCTGGTTCCGCAACAGGCTGAAACCAGGACTTCGAGCCTGGTCAGATTGCTTAATCTGATAGCGCCGAATGCAGTCGAGCCTCGACCCGCGCTGCCACGGAGGCTCGAAACCGGCCGCTCACAATGGCCGGCCAAACCGATACCAGCGCCTGCGGCGCGCGGCCAAACCGTTACCAGAGTGAATGCCGGCAATAGCTTCGAGCAGGCGCTTGCCATACGCGCTAGCGGCGGCCCGCAAACAGCGGTCACCAGTGCATCCGGCGCGCCCGGTAAAACCAGCGAATCCAGTTCCACGCCCGGGCCAGGCTCCGCGGCTCGGCCGTTGTCGGCAATTAGCTCGGGGAACCCGCTGCCAGGTGCCCTGCAGCCTGCTCCTGCTAACAACAGGAGCGCTCCGCTGACGCATCCCGGAAACCCAGCTACGGGCAGCAGCCAAGCCCACAAAGGCGGCGCTACCAGGTCCGTGGCCTTGCAGCAGCCGGCTAATCCAGTGCGGCCTTCGGTGCCTGTCATGCAAGCCGGCGGAGCCGCGCCGAACACCCGCGGCAGCGATATCGAAACTACGGCTAGTCAAACGCGCAGCGGGCGCGCAATCCCGGGCAACGAGTCTTACCGGCATGCGGCAGCAGCTGTCCAGGGAGCGCAAGCTGCCGCCGGGCAAGCGACTCCGCCTGGTCCAGCGCAAGCAACAGGTCTGTCGGGGCAGCCGGTGGGTGGGAACGCGTCACTCGCACCAGCGCTGCAGCCGCTGCTGCAGCTGGTCACCCGGTTTCCCGATATCGACGCCGCCCAGATAAAGAAATGGCTCGAATTCGCACGCCTGATATACCCCTCCAAAGCGACAGTTTCGACCGCGCCGTCGCCCGATATTTTCAGGCTGTTGAAACAGTTCAGCGAGGGCGAAAGCTTGAGCCGCGATCTGACCCAGGCATTGCAGCAGAATTCCCGGGTTTCTGCAGACGCCGATTCGCCCACGACCAGGGCACAGGCCCAGGAAGCGTTGTTAATGCAAGCCAGGGAGGGCTTCAAACTAATCGAACAAAGCCTGACGCAAAACCTGCTACAGCGTGCGACCCTCGGACTGCAGCAGGAAACGCAGCAGCCGCTCTCGTTCGGTTTTGCCTTGCCCTATGCAGATGCTCAGCACACAAAGTCGCTTTACATCGATCTTGCGGAGCGTAACCAGGCCCAGGACGAGGCAGACAAAAGCTGGGATATCAGGCTCAGTTTCGAGCTGGCCGGCCTGGGTCCGATAACCTGTCACCTGGTGCTTGCCGGCTGTACCGTAGGCGCGAGCTTTTACTCGGAACAGGCGCAGACCCGCGAAAGCATCGAGATGGAATTGCCCCAGTTGAGACAACAATTGTCCCGCGCCGGGTTTACTCCCGGAGAGTTTCACAGCTTCCCGGGCAAGCCGGCGCCGAAGCAGGCGCCGACTGCTGCCGACTTTTCCGAAGCGCTGGTCGACATCGAGGTGTAAGCATGAAAGGGCTGCCGAAATTCGCGATTGCGCTGGAGTACGACGGTAAACAGGCGCCGCAGGTTACCGCCAAGGGGCACGACGAGATCGCGAATCAAATTCTGAAACTGGCGCAGGAAGCCGATGTGCCGATTCACCTGGACAAGGATCTGGCGCTGGTGCTCGACCAGATCGATCTCGGCGAGCATATACCCGAAGCCCTTTATGTCGTCATCGCCGAAATCCTGACTTTCGCCTACCGCCTTTCCGGCAAGCACAAGGACTTCATGGACGATATCAAACCGCGGGCGCAGCCGCGGCTTGAGCAATTGCCCGCGGACGAACTCGACTTCGACTGACCCCCGCCCCACGGTATGCGCTGACGCAGGCGCAATCCGTTACCGGTCGGCCGTGTACCGACATCGGCCTGGCAAATTCGATATAATCTGAGCATCGCGAGACCTGCCGCGCGCCTCGAGCGCGCCCGCACAACAAACATGACCCCATCAGTAAAATGTTAATCTTTTGCAGCAAGGAACCCTGTCCGTGTTTTCAATAAAAGCCTGCCCGATTCCAGATCAGGCGCTGCTGCGAGAATATGTCCGCACCGATACCTATACCGATTGCTATCGCACGCAAGCACAGCGCGAAGTAACCCTGAGCGAGTTTGTGCGCGCTTTTTACACCACCTGGATTTTCAAGCTGGAAAGAAGCATTCTGCAGTGGGCTCTGGCAAAACCTTCATCTGACGATCAGGCAAGCCGGCTAGCTGACGGCTCTATCGATCATTTTGCTGCATGGCAGGTGGAGCAACGAAGCAAAAATCAATTGCTGTTGACCGATTTTCAGGGTCGCACAAGATCCTGGTTTATGACTTTGCCCGCTAACGCTGGAAACAGCGCGCAGACAGTCCTGTACTTTGGTTCCGCGGTCACGCCAGTGGCGGGTCCAGAAACCGGCGAAATGACGCCCGGCACGGGTTATAGCGCCCTGCTCGAATTTCATAAAATATACTCCAGGGTATTACTCTCCTCGGCAAGGTCAAGGCTCACGAGGCAACTCCGCTGAAGCCGGGACAAGCGGGCGCGCTCCAGGATATGGAATCGTTGACGCCAGGCGATGCTTGACCAGCCACTGCAGGCTAAGCATCGACTCGCCGCGAATCAGGTTTAACATCAACCCGGAGAATATGTGTTTATAATCAGGGCTTATATTTCGGGAGAATCAAGTGAAGAAAATTCTGTTCCTGTGCCTGCTATTGACCCAGCTGGTCGCCTGCTCTGCCGAAGTAGGCAGTGAGGCATGGTGTAAAGACCTGAAACAAAAGCCGAAGGGCGAATGGTCGGCAAACGAGGCGAAAGATTACGCCAAGCACTGCCTGTTCAATTAAGACGAATGCCGGGCCGCGGGATGATTAACTTAACTGTCCGGGTCAGCGCCGAACAGGTTGAACAAATTAAACGAATTGCGGTAAGGCACCAGTTGGGGTGACTCCATTTTTTCCCTGACCCGGTCCAGATAGATATTCATGTAGTGGTTATTCAAGTTATCTTCATTCAACGCTTTCTGGGTAAAACTGGTCGCACGTAACATGCTGTCGGCGCCTTCCAGCACCGCGTACCGATTTTTATTCAGCAGGATAACTTCCTTGCCCGCATGCCAGTAAATGTCGATATTTTTGATATCCAGCGGATCGAACGGCGGTACCAGGGGCACCAGGTCGCCAGGCGTGACCACGCGAATGACATTGAGGTGCTGAATTTTCATCGCGCCGGGAAAATTGGTGACCTTGGGCTGGCCAAAAGTGATGACCTGTTCGATATTGAAGCGATCGGCATCCAGGTACATCGCCAGTATCAGGGCAACCGCGCCGCCCAGGCTGTGGCCCGTGGCATAAATTTTATAATCCGCCTTAAACAGGGGCTTCAGCTCGGCATATACCCGCTTTGCCGCGTATGCAAAGCCCTCGTGCAGGCGGGTCCCGGTTTTCTCATCGGTCATTAATTTAAGCGCTACGTCGAGCATTGCATTTTCGACATTGGAAGTGCCGCGTACCGCTATCACCTGGGTTTTGCTCGAATCGTTGGTGGCAAGAAAAAACGACATTTGAATATCTGCAATCGTGTGATAAAGCCCGAGGCGGTAATTTTTTGACTCGACCAGATCGCGCACCCGATCTTCCGGCTGGTAGGCCGCAGCAGCAAACTCGGCCTGCTGCTGAATCACGGCAAAGTCAATCACGCCGCTCGCCGCAAGCGGCGGGCTCGCGCAAAAAAACAAAACAACCAGCGCGCTCAGGTGGCGGCTAAATTTTGCTAACTGGCGTATTCGTTTTGGCTGGCTGCGCATCTGATCGGGCGGATCGTAACTGATTCGGGGCTAGATTATAGTTTTATACACAAGCCGCAAGTTCAGGATTTCACAAAAGGCGCAATTGGCGGTGCATCAAGCCGATCGCACTGGCGTATATGTAAGCGATCGAAGCTGGCTTATACTTGCTAGCTAGCAGGATCTGCCGGGAGGCGAGATGAGTGTAAAAGTTGAGGAACTGATGACGGCATCAGTCATTACGGCGCAGCCCCATCAAAGCGTCGAACACGTGCGCAACATGCTCGAGAAGAACTCGATCAGCGCCGTGCCGGTGGTCGATAGCGATGGTCACCCGATCGGGATCGTGTCGTCTACCGACCTGGCGCATGACGTAAAACCAGGCAAGCCAATCAGCCAGATCATGACCAGGAAAGTATTTACAGTGCCCCAGTACGACGATACCAGTATCGCCGCGCGGGTGATGCGCAATCATGGCATCCACCGGGTTGTGGTTACCCACGAACAGAAAGTGGTTGGCATGTTGAGTGCTTTCGATCTGCTCAAACTCGTGGAAAGCCACCGCTACGTGGCCAAAAACGCGCCGACAAAGTCAAAACGCAAAGGCGCAAACCGCCGCTGAGGGATATGACCTAGGCGTAGGTATCGATGATTCGTTTCGAATCTTTCTTTCTGCGCTCTTTCTTTTGCTGCCGAGACTTGTGCTGTTTATCCGGCTCGGGCTTCTTCAAGGCGTCGCGTACCCGCGGGGATTGATTTACCGATTTGATGAGTGGATCGTCAGCCATGGTTACGGTCTCTCGATTTCAGGTAGCGCGGCCTGAACCTGCATTCGCCTGATGCCGTATGCCTCGCCCTCCCGCGTGAAGGTGAAGTAGCGTATTTGATCCTGCAGGTCGTTTGCCAATCGCCTGGCCATCATGACTCCTGATAATCCTGTACCTTCGCTCTATCGGCCGATTGCCCAAAAAGTTAACCCTGCATGCGATCAACGGGGCCGGCGACAGGCTTCAGGACTTACCCGGCGCCGCCACGCTCATGCAGCAGCTGAGTAATACGCGGTGGACTCAACCAGGTCGCCCGGGGGTTTGCGAGCAGGTTGTCGCCCGACGCTATCGCGGCGCTAACATCGGCCGAACGCTCCATCTACTGCTCCGCCAGGTAACGGCTTGCGCCAGTTATGCGGGCGCCGCTGTCAGGCTTCGCACCGCTGGATAATCCTTTCGATTTTCTCTTTCAGCGTCGCCGCGGTGCAGGGTTTGACGACGTAATCATTGACGCCTGCCTCGGCGGCTATGACGATTTGATCGCGCGTGGCCTCGGCGGTCACCATTAATACCGGCATGTCGCAGAGTGCATCGTCGGAACGTATTTTCTTGAGCAGGGTCAACCCGTCCATGCCGGGCATATTCCAGTCGGTAACCAGGAAATCGAACTCGCCCGACCTGAGCATCGGCAGGGCGGTCTGTCCGTCGTCGGCTTCGAGCGTATTGTTAAAGCCCAGATCGCGCAGTAAATTCTTGATAATACGCCGCATGGTTGAAAAATCGTCAACGATAAGAATTTTCATGTCTTTATCCATACAGGCAACCCTCCGTCATATGGCATTACTGTGATATCGAATAAACGGGAGTCCGTGGCTGAAATTGAACCCCGCTTTAATGTCGATACCCGCATCCTGTTTCACGCCGGCGGTTCGGCGCTTTAACCCTGTTTGCTCCACTCCGACATACGCGACTTGATGCGCAGCAGGGCCTGGCCATGCAGCTGGCAAATGCGCGACTCGGTGACATCGAGAATTTCCCCGATTTCGCGAAAGTTGAGTTCATCGTCGTAGTAAAGCGACATCACCAACTGTTCCTTCTCGGGTAGCTGGCGGATACTTTCAGCCAGCTGCCGCTGGTACTCGCCACTGCCAAAGGCTTCTTCCGGAGTTTGCTCGGACGAACTCGGAATCGCGGCATCCTGCGTGTTTTCTTCCATGGTTTCGATGCTGTAGATTCGCGATGACGACGAATCGATCAGGATCTGGTGATACTCGCCGAGGCTGATACCGAGCGCCTGCGCGACGTCGGCATCGCGCGCGTCTTCACCGGTTTCATTTTCGATCTGGCGAATCGCATCGGATACGGAACGAAACTTGCGGTGCACCGAGCGCGGAGTCCAGTCGGAACGACGAATCTCGTCGATCATCGAACCGCGAATACGAATACCCGCGAAGGTTTCGAAACTGGCGCCCATTTCGGGGTTGAAATTACTGGCTGCCTCGAGCAGTCCGACCATCCCGGCCTGAATCAGGTCATCGATTTGCACCGTCGGCGGCAATCGATTGAGCAAGTGATAGGCGATTCGTTTTACCAGCGAAGCATGCCGGATAATCTGGTCGTCTGCGCCCAGATTTTCGACTTCGGCATACATCGCGTGCCCGTTCACAGGCGATCTTCCCGCGCGCTGAAATTCACCAGGCGCTCGATGAAGAACTCGAGATGTCCTTCTATGGAACTGGGGGACGGCCATTGCTGGGTCTTCTTCGCGATCTGCTTGAACGCGTTTGCTGACTGGCTGCGGGGAAAGGCCTCAACCACCGATTTCTGCTTTTGCACGGCTTTTTTCAGGCAATCGTCGTAGGGGATGCAGCCGAGATAATTGAGGGTAACGTCGAGGAAACGCTCCGACACCCGCGCCAGCTTGTTATACAGTTCGCGGCCCTGGGTCGCACCCTGCGCCTGGTTGGCCAGCACGTGAAATCGCTCGACGCCATAATCGCGATTCATGACTTTGACCATGGCGTAGGCATCGGTAATCGACGCCGGTTCGTCGCAGACCACGACGATGACCTCGCGCGCGGCGCGCGTGTAGCTGACGACACTGTCGGACAAGCCGGCCGCGGTATCGATCAGCAGCGTGTCCACCGGTTCGGTCAGCTCGGAGAACGAGCGGATGATGCCCGCGTTTTGCGCCGGCGTCAGATCCGACATCGCCGCGACGCCCGAAGACGCCGGCACGATCTTGATGCCGGCCGGACCTTCGATAATAGTTTCCTCGAGCGAACATTCGCCATTGATCACATGCGACAGGTTGAGCCCGGGGCTCAAGCCGAGTAATACGTCGATGTTGGCGAGACCCATGTCCGCGTCCATGACCATGACTTTCTCGCCGGACTGTGCAAGCGTCACCGCGAGATTGATGGTGACGTTGCTTTTGCCGACGCCGCCCTTACCGCTGGTCACCGCAATTACCCGCACCGGGTGTTGCGCTCTCATCTGTCTGATACCTTGGGCCTGATCCATTAGTTCTCTACCTATGCGTGATTCTTGTTAATGATGTGGTTATAACGCAGCGCCAGCGCCTCCTGGTCAAAATGCTCGCCGTGTTGCTGCATCAGCGACACCGCCCGGCTAATCAGGCGATGACTCTTCGCCGGTTCCAGGTCTTCCGGCACCTGCTGCCCGGTACCGCAGTAAGCCAGCACCAGTTGATGGCGAATCGATGCGGTAATAATGCCGCCGAGGCTGGCGGCTTCGTCCAGCTTGGTGACAATCGCGCCCGCCAGCTTTACCTTGTTGAAATTGAGAATGGTCTGGTTCAGCGCCGCCAGCTGGGTATTCGCCGACAGCACCAGGTACGGCTTGATCTGGGGTGCGCCGGCCTGCAGCCGATGAAACTGTTCGCTCAAACGCAAATCACGTTGACTCATGCCGGCGGTATCGATCAATACCAGCTTCTTGTCGGCCAGCATGTCGAGTCGATCGCCGAGCTCTTCGCTATTGCTCGCCGTCAGCATCGGCACTTCCAGCAAACGCGCAAAATGCTGTAATTGTTCCTGCGCGCCGATCCTGAACTGGTCGGTGCTGATCATCGCCACCGAGCGCTTGCCATGGGTATGCGCAAAACGCGCCGCGAGCTTGGCAATGGTGGTGGTCTTGCCCACCCCGGTGGATCCCACCAGCGCGATGCGGCCACCCTCGGCCAGCAGGTCGCGACGGTTGATCGGCAGACAGGAGGCGATAATGCCAAGCGCCTGCTGCCAGACCTTGTGCGGATCTTCGTTCAGCTTATCCAGGTGCGACAGTACGGTTTCACAAATATCTGCGCCCAGACCCATTTCCGACATCAGGTTCAATAACACGGTCCGCACCGGATGTTTTTGGCTGAATCGATCCCACTGCAAAACCGACAGCTGGCTTTCCATCAGATCGCGCAGGTTTTGCAACTCGTTTTTGACTTCATCGATAACCGGCCTTTCGGGTGCGGGCCTGACCGCGGCTGGTTGCTGCCTTTTGACCGCCGGTTTCCTGGCAACCGGCTTTTGTGCGACCGGCTTTCTGGCGGCCGGCTTTGGCGCCGGCCTGGCGACAGGCGGTTTGCTGCGAGCCTTCGCCGCCGCCGGTTTGATAGCTGGCCGACGCACGGGCTGCGCTTGAGCCTGGCTGATGGGCTCCGCTAGCGGCGCCTGCCGGAACTGCGATCTGGAACCGCCGGCTGCCACCGGCCCAAGCGTTGGCTCCCTGCGGCCATCGTTAAGCGTCGAGCCAACCCAGGCATCGCTGGCCACGTCGTTAGCCGCGCCAGTGCTGGCAACGGGCCTTGATTCCCTGCGCGGCGCCGGCGCCTGGCTCGCCATGCTGGCGATTGCCGCTTCGTCATAGTCGACCGCGGACAGGATTTCGACACCTCCGGGCACCTTTTTGTTACCCAGGATAACCGCGTCCGGACCCTGTTCCTGTTTGACCAGGATCAGTGCGTCGCGCATGGTTGCTGCAAACGTACGTTTAATTCTCATTACCAGTCCTCACTTCACTCTGGGCTTCGGGTGCGCCGATATTGGCGACCACCCGCAGTTGCTTGTCATCCGGTACTTCGTCGTAGCTGAGCACGTGCAGCCCTGGAATCGCATGCCGCACCATGCGCGCCAACAGCGTTCTGAGGTTTTGCGAGACCAGCAGCACCGCGGCTTCACCACGTGCCTGCTGCATCTCAGATGCCTGTTTTAGCGAGCTATGTATCATTTGCGCCATCCCCGGTTCGAATGCCATGACGTTAGTGTCCTGTCCTGGTATTGATTGAAGCAAAATCTGTTCCAAGGTTGGGTGCAAGGTCATGACAGTGAGCTCTGACGCCATTCCAAAGATGTTTTGCACGATCTGACGGCCAAGGCTGATGCGTACCTGGGCGCTGAGGACGCCGGCATCTTGACTCTTGCTGCCATGTTCTGCCAATGTTTCGGCGATCGTGCGTAAATCGCGTATCGCGATCTGCTCCTGCAGCAGATTTTGCAATACCTTGACGATAATGCTGAGTTCGAGCGGTTTGGGCGTCAGGCCATCGACCAGTTTGGGCGATGAGCGCTTCAGCACTTCGAGTAATTCCTGAACTTCCTCGTGCCCGATCAATTCATGCGCATTGTCCTGCAGCAACTGACTCAGGTGGGTCGCGATTACGGTCGAGGCGTCGACCACGGTGTAACCCAGGGTTTGTGCGTGATCGCGCTGCGACGGCTCGATCCAGAAGGCATCGAGACCGAAGGCGGGGTCCTTGGTCGGAGTGCCGCTGAGCTCCCCGTAAACTGAGCCTGGATTGATCGCGAGGTCGCGGTTGGGCAGCACCTCGGCTTCGCCCATGGGCACCCCGAGCAGGCTCAGGCGATAACTGTTCGGCGACAGATCCAGGTTGTCGCGGATATGCACGGGCTGAATCAGGAAACCGAGTTCCTGCGACAATTTTTTGCGCACGCCCTTGATGCGCGTCATCAATTCGCCACCCTGGCGCGCATCCACCAGCGGAATCAGGCCATAACCGACTTCGAGTCCAATGATGTCGACGGTCTGTACATCGTCCCAGCTCAGTTCACGCTGCTCAGGACGCGGTTCCACTTCTTCCGGCTCGACTTCGACCAGCTCGCCGCGCTGTTTCTTGCGGTACAGCATGTAGGCCAGGCCGCCGCCGATCGCCGCGATTGTCAAAAACGCGAAGTTAGGCATGCCTGGAATCAGGCCCAGCAGCATGATAATGACAGCCGCCACGACGAGCGCGCGCGGATTGTCGAACATCTGGCTGAATACCTGGCTCGACATGGACTCAGAATTGGAAACGCGGGTCACGATGATCGCGGTCGCGGTCGACAGCACCAGTGACGGAATCTGCGCCACCAGGCCGTCACCGATGGTCAGCAAGGTGTAGTTACGCACCGCGACCCCGACCTCGAGGTCGTGCTGAAACACGCCGATCGCAAGCCCGCCAATGATATTGATAAACAGAATCAGGATGCCGGCGATGGCGTCGCCGCGCACAAATTTGCTGGCGCCGTCCATGGAACCGTAAAAATCCGCCTCCTGGGCAATTTCGGTACGCCGTTGACGCGCCTCCTCCTGGCTGCAGAGACCGGCATTCAGATCGGCGTCGATCGCCATTTGCTTACCCGGCATGGCGTCGAGGGTAAAACGGGCGCTAACCTCAGACACCCGACCGGCACCCTTGGTAACCACGACAAAGTTGATAATGACGAGAATCGCGAACACCACCAGGCCGACCGCGTAGTTGCCACCGATGACAAAATCGCCGAAGGCTTCGATCACCTTGCCCGCGGCCTCGGTGCCGGTGTGGCCTTCGAGCAGAACCACCCGCGTCGAAGCGATGTTGAGCGCCAGCCGCAGCAGCGTTGCCACCAGCAATATGGTCGGAAACACGGTGAAATCGAGTGGTCGCAGAGCGTAAACCGACACCAGCAGCACCACCAGGCCAAATGCGATGTTGAAGGTAAACAGCATATCCAGCGCCATCGGCGGCAGCGGTATGACCACCATCGCCAGCATCATGATGACGATTATCGGGGCGCCCAGACCCTGGGGATTAAAGCCCCTGAGTTGCGCGGTTAATGTCTCTCCGGCCATTTATTCTACTCCTCGCTCAGGCTTCTTCGTCGGTTGGCATATAGGGATCGGGGCGCTCTGGCATGTCACTGCCGTGTTGTCGTGCGAGGCGCAGCTGAAAAACGAAGGCAAGCACCTGGGCCACCGCAAAATAGAGATGAGACGGGATTTCCTGGTCGATCTTGCAGTTGGCGTAAAGCGCGCGCGCCAGCGGCGGTGCCTCGAAAATTTCGATTTCGTGGAATGCGGCAATTTCCCTGATCTTGAGTGCGATCAGATCCTTGCCCATTGCCAGTACCAGCGGCGCCGCCATGTTGTCGTGGTCATATTTCAGCGCCACTGCGTAATGCGTCGGGTTGGTGATGATGACGTCGGCTTCGGGCACTGATTCCATCATGCGGCGCTGCGCCATTTCCTGCTGCACCTGGCGCACCCTGGATTTGACTTCCGGCTTGCCCTCGGTGTCTTTCATTTCGTCGCGTACTTCCTGCAGCGTCATCTTCAACTTTTGCGAGTGATCCCACAGCTGGAACGGCACGTCGATCGCGGCGATCAGAATCAGCGTCGAGGAAACTACCAGGAAGCTCTGGCCAATCAACCAGGCGCCGTTTTGCAACGCCAGCGCCAGCGACTGCGCACCCAGGCCGAGAAAGTCGTCGGCCTTGCTCCATAAAAAAGTCACGGCAACCACCGACACCACCAGGAATTTGGCCACGGCCTTGATCAATTCCATCAATCCCTTGGAGGAAAACATGCGCTTGAAGCCGTTGATCGGATTGATGCGGTCGGTTTTGAACGCCATCGCGTCGACGCTGAAGGCCCAGCCGCCGATGGCCAGTGGCGTAAAAATTGCGACCACCGTCATCAGGACCATGAATGGGCCGATCGCAGCGAGCGCATCGTATATCGTGACAGTGAAGCGCTCTAACAGGGCCTGCGATGAAAAAACCTCGGCGCGCGAGAGCCTGAATCCCTGCGTCATGAAACCCGAAATATCGGCGATCATTTGCGCGCCCATGAAGAGCAAGCCGAGCGCGCCGAATACCATGACGGTCATGCTGTTGAGTTCCTTGGAGCGCGGCACCTGCCCCTTTTGCTTCGCGTCGCGAAGTTTTTTCGGGGTTGGTTGTTCGGTTTTTTCCTGACCCGAGTCGCTTTCGTTCGCCATCGCCGGTCGTCCTTACGGAGTCACTATGGATTGCGACAGTTGCATCGCCTGCAGCATCATCTGGTTGATACGCGGCAAAAATCCCGGCAGCACCAGTAACAGGATAATGAACCCCATGAACATGGTGACCGGGAAACCCACCGAAAAGATGTTCAGCTGTGGCGCGGCGCGGGTCATAACGCCCATCGCCAGGGTGATGACCAGCATCGAGATCAGCGCCGGGATAGCCACCCATATAGCCCCGACAAACATTTGGCTGCCCCAGGAAATCAACGCCCAGAAACTGTCGCGACCGACACCGGTGGACGAGATCGGCAGGGTTTCGAAGCTGCTCACGACCAGCTGGATCAGCATCAGATGCCCGCCCAGCGCAAGAAACAGCAGGGTGCCGATAATGATCAGGAATTGCGATATTACCGGCACGTTAACCCCGTTGGTCGGATCGACCATCGAGGCGAAGCCGAGGCCCATGCTCATGGCGATCGCTTCACCGGCAATCATCAACGCGCCAAATACCAGCTGCAGGGTGAAGCCAATCGACAGGCCGATCAGGATTTGTTGCACGGAGACAAAGATCCCCGCCAGCGAAAGCGCTTCCACCTGGGGCAGGTCGGGCAATAGCGGTACCACCAGCACCGACAGCACGAAGGTGATAATGATCTTGACGCGAATCGGCACCAGGCGTGTGCCGATAACCGGCATCGCCAGCAGCATCGCACCGATACGCATCATCGGCCAGATCAGAGACCCAACAAATGCGGTGGCCTGGGCGAAATCGAAATCCATCTGCGTCAACCGATAAGTCCCGGAATGCTGAGGTACAGGCGCTGGGTAAAACTCAGCAACAGATTCAGCATCCAGGGACCGGCGATCAGAATCGACAGCAGCAGGACCATGAGTTTGGGAATAAAGCTCAGCGTCTGTTCATTGATCGAGGTCGCGGCCTGGAACATACCGATCAATAAACCGATCCCCAGCGCCGACAGCAACATCGGCGCCGCGATCAGCGCGATCAGGTAGAGCGCCTGCTGTGACAGGTCGATTACCATGTCGGGCGTCATCTCAGGCGCCTATCAGGAAACTCGATGCCAACGTCCCCATGATCAGCGCCCAGCCATCGACCAGTACGAACAGCATCAATTTGAATGGCAGGGAGATAATCATCGGTGACAGCATCATCATACCCATCGACATCAGCACGCTGGCGACTACCAGGTCGATAACGACGAAGGGGATGAAAATCAGAAAACCGATCTGGAAAGCCGTTTTCAGCTCGCTGGTGACGAAGGCGGGCATCAGCAGGGTCAGCGGCGTTTTTTCCGGGGATTCGATTTCCGTGACTCCGGCGATATCGGCAAACATGCGAATATCGGTTTCGCGCGTCTGGGCCAGCATGAAAGTCTTGAAGGGTTCGGTCGCCGCGCGCAATGCGTCCAGCGCCGTCAGCGAGCCATCCAGGTATGGCTGCACCGCCAGCAGGTAGACCTGGTCGAACACCGGAGACATGATGAAGAGCGTCAGAAACAGGGCCAGCCCCAGAATGATCTGATTAGACGGTGTTTGCGCGGTACCGAGCGCCTGGCGCAGTATCGACAGCACGATAATGATGCGGGTGAACGACGTCATCATCAGCAAAATTGCTGGCAACAGCGTCAACATCGTCATCAGCGCCAGAATTTCCAGGGTCACGCTATAGGTTTGACCCGCACCGCTGCCCGCGTCGACCGAAATTGCCGGGATGCCGAGCGATTGCGCCTGCGCTGCAGGCACCAGCAACATCAGGCAGAGGGCAATCAGATATTTCATGAAGTCTCCCGATCACCCATCAGGCGATTGATTTTGCTGGCGAAAGAGCCGGCAACCACCTGCTCTCCAGATGCCTCCAGCGGTTGTGTCAGCGTATGCAGCTTTTCGATCCGTCCCGGGGTTAATCCGACCAGGATTTGCTCCTCACCGATTTGCAGCAAGACAATGCGGTCGCGCGTGCCGATCGACAGCCCGGCGATAATCTTTATCAGGCCGCTATGCGACTGCTGGTTCAGATTGAATTTCTTCACCAGCCACGCCAGCAGCAGGATCAGGGCCACGATCAGGATCAGGCCACCGGTCAGCTTCAACAGATAGGGAGAGGAAATCGGCTCCAGCGGTGCCGCCGCCAGATTCTCTGTCTGCGCCCGCAGTACCCCGGAGAACAAACCAATTGTCAGTAACAACCAGCGCATTAGCGTAGATTCTTGATTCGATCGGCCGGGCTGATGACATCGGTCAGCCGAATACCAAACTTTTCATTGACCACGACCACCTCGCCGTGCGCCACCAGGGTGCCGTTGACCAGCACATCCATCGGCTCGCCGGCGAGCCGGTCGAGCTCGACGATCGAACCCTGGTTGAGCTGCAGCAAATTGCGAATGCTGAGCTGGGTGCGCCCGATTTCCATCGCAATAGTGACCGGGATATCGAGAATAACGTCGAGCTTGACGTCACCCGACCCGGGTTTCGAGCTATCGTTTAAATGCTTGGCGCTAACCTGCTGAAAACCGTCATCAGCGCTAGCGTCGGACGCGTCATCGCCCTGCTCGTCCACGGCTGCCGCCCATTCTTCTGCCAGCGCATCTTGATCCACGGCTTCTTCTGTTTCAGTACTCATATCAATCTCCTGCAGACTATTCGGGTTGCGCAATTGCGCTTTTGATATCTTCGTTTTCGGGATCGTAGATTTCGACGATTTCTTCGACCTTGACCGCGGTATTACCCTGGTGCTCACCATACTGGCCGCGAATGATCGGCATCTCTTCGGCGAGCAGAATCACCTGCTCGGGCATATCGATGGGGATGATGTCACCGGCCTTGAAATTGATCAGATCGGATACCGGCAGCTGCTTTTCGATAAACAACGCCTGCAAATTTATCCTGGCGTGCATCAGCTCTTCCTTGAGCAGAATCGGCCAGCGTTGGTCGACATCGCCATGGTCGCTCTGTAAACCCGCATCGAGTACGGTGCGGATCGGTTCGATCATCGAGTAGGGGTAAACCACGTGCAGATCGCCACCGCCGCCTTCGAGCTCGACGTGAAACGTTGAAACCACGACCACTTCGCTGGGGCTGACGATGTTCGCCATATTCGGATTGACTTCGTGATTGTGATAACTGTATTTCACCGCCATCACCGGCTCCCAGGCTTTCATCAGATCGATGAAGCACATTTGCACGACCTTTTCGATGACCCTGAGTTCGGTGGAGGTGAATTCCCGACCCTCGATCTTGTCCTGAATCGTGCCATCGCCACCGAAAAAATTATCCACCAGAATGAAAACCAGTTTGGGATCGAGCATGATCAAGCCGGTGCCGCGCAGCGGCGCCATTTTAAGCATGCTCAGACTGGTAGGAACAAACAGGGTACTGATGTACTTGGAAAACTTGATCATCTCGATGCCGTTGACCGAGATTTCCGGAGACTTACGCAGCAGGTTGAAAAAGCTGACGCGAAAATAGCGCGCAAAGCGATCGTTAATCATTTCCAGGGTCGGTAAACGCCCCCGGACGATGCGTTCCTGGTCGTTGAAGTCGAAAGGCCTGGCTTCGCCATCGAGTGCGGATTCTTCCGCGGCGGTATCGATAGCGCCTTCGTCGACGCCACCAAGCAAGGCATCGACTTCGTCCTGGCTGAGAATATCAGTACTCAAGCTGACCCCCTATTGCATCACGAAACTGGTGAAGAAGACGTTGTCGACTTCGCCACCCGAACCATGCTCATTGATCACCGTCTGCACTGTTTTCAGGGCCGATTTCTGCAACTGCTCCTTGCCCTCGGGCGCGCGCAGTTCAGCGGATGTCTGTTGGCCGAACAAAACCAGGAGGTTGTTGCGAATCAGGGGTTTGTGTTTCTCCAGATCCTCGGCGACATCATCGTTAAAGGTTAGAACCTGCATCGATATCTGCAGGAACCCGACTGGATCTTCGGGGGCCAGGTTAACGGTGAAGGCGGGCTTCAGATCGATGTAACTGGGGTCATCGCGAACGGCCACGACTTCCTCTTCGACTCCAGCCTCGGCGCTGTCGTCTCCGCCCCCGACAATTAACAGGGTGCCACCGATCGAACCACCAACGAGCAACACCGCGCCAATAATTATAAAGATCATTTTCTTTTTGCTACCGCCCGCGGCCGCTGTCTCTTCTCCAGCTTCTGCCTGTTGCGCTTCTTCTGCCATGTTGCTTCCTCAAGCTGTCTCTATACCTAAGGCAGAGCAATTCCTGTGCCAATAAACTAAATTCTTATTTATCAATGGCTTATATAAACAGATTGGCAGGTAGGCAGTTTTTTGACGGATGAATTCTGGCGCAGAGACAATAGTTTGTCGGCCAGCGGAACCTGCCGAGGACACAATACTTAATTCGAAGCAGTAACTATGCTGTCCGCGAAACTCCTGGTGTCCTCGCAACTACCCCTGTTCATCGAAAAAAATTGCGGCGCGGACGCCGCAACAAGGGGTAATCAGGCGAAGGTATCTAGCAGACCGTCGCCAGTGAAATAGTTTGCCGGATGCTGCTGTGCCCGGGCCTTGTCCTGTTCCGGGTTCAATTCTTCACCGTTAGCAGAAGTTTCGTCAGAAGCGGTTTGCGAGCGGGACTGCTGCTGATCCTGGCGCTGTGACACATCGACATTCACGTTTTGATAACCACTTTCCTGCAGTAAATCACGCAGGCGCACCGAGGCGGATTCGATCAGGTCGCGGGTTTGCGCATGCTGCGTCTGAATCGTAATCGTGGTCGCGTCATCGGCGATTTTTATTTGCACATCGAGTTTGCCGAGCATCGGCGGATCGAGCCGAATGGTTGCGCTATTCTGCTTCTGGTTGATCATCCAGTTGACCCGTTCACCCAGGCCATTGCTCAATTCGCCGGCGTCCGAGGTGCGCGTCAGATTCATGGTTTCAAGCTGAGCCGGCAATGCATTCTGGTTTACCGGCGGCGCCGTCACCGCGGCGCTAATCGCGTGGCTGTGTCCGCTCACAGACGAGGCTGTTAGCGACTGCTGCGTCTGGCTGCTCGAAATTTGTTGCGCCAGTTCCAGGTTACGGTTAGCGCCAAGCTCCGGACCGGCGGCTTCGGAATGGGTTTTTACCGCTTGCGCCGGCAGCCTGAAAGTCTCAGCCAGGTCGCTGTAATCTACGTTTTCCACGCCGGCGGTCACTATTCCGGTTTGCCTGAGCGGGATCGGAACCGCAGCGTCCAGGCCGCGCGGCAATGGCAGGTCGCGCAGCAATGGCAACTCCTTGCTGACGGATTCACGAACTGGATTTGCGCTGACCGCCAGCCCGTCTGGCCGGGTATCGGTCAAGCTTACGGGGTTCGGCATCCGCTCGCCGGCTCCATCCGCCCGGGTTATCGTGGCCCGGGTCTCGAACGCGGGTATTTTCAGCCTGGCGTCAGGCTCGCTGCGGGTGGCGTTTTCTGCAGCTAAAGTTGCGTTGAGCGACGCCTGGACATCAGGTGAAGGCTGACCGCCGGCAAGTCGTGCCGAGCTCGACTCGGCAACGATCGATTGTATTCCGTTGCCAGTTAAACTGGCCGCTGCTGTGGCAACGCTACCACCGCTATCGGTGGCGACTGCGGGCGTCGGTGCTGGCGCAAGCGGATTAACCAGGGCTTCGGCAGCGACCGACGCGGGGTTGATCGCGGCGCTGGCGGAACCTGGCCGGAGTGCTGCCGGCATGATTTCAGCGCGCGGCATTGCGAGCCCGCCGATCGCTGCATCGGGCAATAAATTTCCGCCGACAGGCAATGGTTCGCCGGTCCCGATCGGTATTTGAGCGCCTGCCACAGCAAACGCTCGTGGCTGATCCAGCAGGGACGTATCAATATCGACCGGGGTTAGCGCAACCGGATCGGCATCTGTCGAAATATGGATTTGCTGCTGTGACAGGAAGTCCTGCCAGGCCGCGGCCGCCGGGCCGACAGGGTTCAACTCCGAAGTCTGGGCCGCGCTCGAAAAATTTTCAAAAAACTCTTTAAATTCAATAATTTGATCGGCATTCTCGGGATCAGCAGGGAGTTGTTGCCGAGGTAAACCGGTAAAGCCGTCACCGCCTCCCGGCGCGACCACGGGCATATCCTGCATCTCCAGGGTCAGGGAGCGTATCTCGGTAAGCATTATGTTCATGTCGTCATCCGGTCAGTACCTGTTTTGCAATGGCTTTGCGGGCTATTGCCTGTATTGCCTGTACTGAATGCATCTTGCGTGCCAGTTTTATCAATCTGGTTTTAACGTCGCCTGGTGTTGCGCTGGGAGAATTCATCGAGCGCTTTCTGTTCCTTGCGCTCCTGCTCGACAAACTCCTGCTGTTGCAGCTTTTCCACGACCTTGTGCATCTTCTTCGAATCGATTCGCGTTGCCGTCCATAGCTGACGCTTGTATTCCAGTTCCTGCTGACGCAGCGCGACCAGCTCCAATTGCCTTTCGATGGTCTGATCGAGTTGCTGCATGAAGCGATTGAACTCCTGCAATTCGATAGGCGTGAAGACCCCGATATCATATTTTTTCTTTTGCAGGTACTCGAGCTTGTAATCCTGCAGCTGTCTCAGCCGGGTTTGCTCGCCGTCGAGCACCGCCTGGCTCTGCGCAACTTCCTGCAGCGCACGCTTCTCTTTTTTGTCGGTATGCTGCACAACCGGACGTAAGCGCTGGGTTCGAGTCATGGTTTAGCTTTCACCCTGTTTCAGGTCCTGCACCAGCAGCGTATCGACTGCCTGCGGCTGCTCCTCATCGCCGGTTTGACTGAGCACCTGCGCCAGCTGATCGCGGCTGCCGCCGAAGTCTACCGACTGATTCATGTCCTGGCGGATGAAATCGATTATTTGCGGATGCATGCGCACCGCCCGATCGATGGCGGGGTCGGTTCCCGGCTGGTAAGCGCCGACGCTGATCAGGTCTCGATTTTGCTGGTAAAGACTGTAGAGTCCCCTGAAATTCTGCGTCATGCCCATGTGTTCCGGGGTTGTAATCTGCGGCGTCAGCCGGCTGATGGAAGCCTCGATATCGATTGCCGGGTAAACGCCGGTTTCCGCCAGCTGCCGCGATAGCACGATATGCCCATCGAGTATTGCGCGCGCGGCATCGGCAATCGGGTCGGCATGGTCGTCGCCCTCTACCAGCACCGTGTAAAACGCGGTTATCGAACCCGAATTCCGGGCCCCGTTACCGGCGCGCTCGACCAGCTGCGGCAGGCGCGCGAATACCGACGGCGGGTAGCCCTTGGTTGCCGGGGGTTCGCCAATCGCGAGCGCGATTTCGCGTTGCGCCTGGGCAAAGCGGGTAAGCGAATCCATCAACAACAACACGTTCTTACCCTGATCGCGAAAATACTCGGCGATGCTGGTCGCCTGCATTGCGCCATGAATACGCATCAACGGCGATGAGTCCGCCGGCGCGGCAACCACGACCGCTTTTTTCAGCCCCTGTTCACCCAAAATTTCCTGCACGAATTCCTTGACCTCACGCCCGCGTTCGCCGATTAGTCCAACCACGACGATATCGGCCTCGGTATAACGCGTCATCATACCCAGCAGCACCGATTTGCCGACGCCGCTGCCGGCGAACAAACCCATGCGCTGGCCGCGGCCAATCGGGCACAGCGCGTTAATCGCGCGCACGCCGACGTCGAGTTCCTCGCGAATCGGAGTCCGCGCCAGGGGATTGATTTCCTTACCCTGCAAGGCGATTTTATTACGCGCGCGCAGTGGCCCCTTGTCGTCCAGCGGTCGGCCACGCCCATCGATGACGCGACCCAGCAGTTCCGGGCCAACCAGCACGTCCGATCCATGCCGGGTCGGAATCACGCGCGCATTCGGCACCAGGCCATGCACTTCGGAGGTCGGCATCAGGTAAAGGCTGTCGCCGGAAAAACCGACAACTTCGGTTTCGACACGCTCACCCACGGAGTTGACGACGTCACAGCGCGCGCCGATCGGCGCCTGGCAGCCGGCCGCCTCCAGGGTCAAACCGACCATGCGAGTCAACACGCCCTCGACCACAGGCTTGCCGTAACGCCTGGCTTCGCTACCAACCCGCGCCAACGCGGTCATCCAGTCGCGGCTCGCTTTTTCAATAAAAGCGTCCGCCATCAATCCTGCTCCCTTTCGCCGCCGAGCACCGAGGCCGCGAGTTCGGACAACCGATTCTCCAGGGTGGCGTTGATCGACGACGGCGGTGCGCTGATCTGACAACCGCCACGCGTAATTATCGGATCTTCCACCAGTTTCCAGCTATGCTCCTCGTCGCCGGATTCCAGCGACAGCGCATTACGCACCAGGCGGGCATCCTCGGGATGCAGCTGAATCGAAATGTTGCGCATATTGCCGGGCAGCAACTTGACCGAATCGCGGATCAGACCGATTATTTCGCCGGGCTCGATCTTCAGCTCGCGCCGCACCAGCTGCTGCGCCAGCGTCACCGCGAGCTGCGTCAACTGGTGTTCGATGTCTTCGTTCAGCGATTGCAGCGGGTGCTCGAAAAAATCAATCAATTGCAACAGGCGGCGCTGTAACGCCTCGGCTTCCTGCTGCGCGCGTATCAGACCCTGCTGGAATCCCTCTTCCTCGGCCTGCTGGCGCCATTGCTCGATATCGCCCGCGGTTGGCATCGAAGCTTCTTCTGCTTCGCGATGCCGCAGCACCTGGCTAGGATCGGCCTGCATTATCGGTGCACGCCATTTCTCGACTATTTTGTCAGCCACGATTCCAGATTCACTCATCTATTCTTGTCATCAGGCGATACCCCGCAACGGCGTGGTTAAACCATTTCCTCGCCACCACCCATCAACACGATCTCCCCGGATTCTTCCAGTTTGCGCGCGACCGCCAGAATTTCCTTTTGCGCCGCCTCGACCTCGCTGAGTTTGACCGGACCCTTTGCTTCCATGTCCTCGGCCAGCATTTCCGCGGCTCGCGATGACATGTTCTTGAGGAATTTCTTTTGCATTTCGTCGTCGACGCCCTTGAGCGCGAGCGACAGCAGATCGGTGGATACCTCGCGCATCATGGTCTGGATGCCGCGGTCGTCGACCGCGCGCAGGTTGTCGAAGACAAACATCTGGTCCTCGATGCGTGCCGCGAGATCTTCGTTTTCGGTGCGAATCTGTTCCATCATCTTGTTTTCGATCGAACTGTCGATGAGGTTAAGGATATTGGCGGCGGTTTTCTCACCACCCACCATCGATGACTTGACGTTTTCGCTGTCACTGAAATATTTTTCCATGATCGAGTCGAGCTCCTTGATCGCCGCCGGCTGCACGCCTTCCAGCGTGGCGATACGCATCAAAATCCCCGCACGGGTGCTTTCCGGCAGGTTGGCAAGCACCTGCGCCGCGCTGTCGGCCTCGAGATACGACAGCACAATAGCGATAATCTGGGGATGCTCGAGGCGGATAATTTCGGCAATCGATCTCGGATCCATCCACTTCAACGACTCCAGGCCGTTGCTGCCGCTATCCATCAGGATGCGATTGATCACGCCGCCGGCTTTTTCACCCAGCGCTTTCTCGAGCATGCCGCGAATATAGGCATCATTACCGATGCCAAGCGCAGTTTGCGACTCGAGCGTATCGAAAAAATCGTCGATAACATTTTCCACCGTCGGGCGCGAGACATCGTTCATCGTTGCCATAGTGGAACCGACCAGCTGCACTTCTCTCGGATTCATGTGCTGCAGTATCTCCGCGGCCACGTCTTCACCGAGCGTCAGCAACAGCACCCCGGCTTTTTCCGGCCCCTTGATCGTAGCCCCCTTTTGCGCCTGATCGTCCGCCACTATTCGTCACCCACCCAGTTTTTCATCACGTTTGCGACTCGCGCCGGATCGTCCATCACCATCGACCGCGCCATGTCCAGCTTTTGCTCGTAGGTTGCATCCTTGCGCCTGACCATGACGGCCGGATTATTGGGATCCTGGGCAAGATTGGGGATTCCGATATTCCCGCTGCCCGGGTATTGCCCAGCCATGGCCGCAGACTGCTGCATCGGCATCGCGGTACCCAGGTTCTGCGCCGCGCCCTCGCCGGCAGATGCCGGCGTATCACTGTTCTTCAGCGACAGCGAGCGCAAAAGGGGGCGCACAAAAATAAAATAGACCAGCAGAACACCGAGCGCGCCGAGCACCTGCTTGATCAGGTTGACGATCCAGGCTTCGCTCAGCAGGCTTTTCCATGCAGGCACCGCCTCGATTTCCGGTGCCGCCACCTCGAGGAATGAGGCATTGATCACGCTGACCGAATCACCGCGGTTGGCGTCGTATCCGATGGTTTCCTGGACCAGGTTGACGAAGCGCGCGATTTCCTCATCGCTATAGGGCGTTTTACTGATACTGCCATCGTCGGCGGTGACCTGCTTGTCGTCGATGATAACCGCGACCGACAGCCGTTGTATGCTGCCAACGGGGTTACTGGTATGGCTGATAACCCGATCGACTTCGTAGTTACGCGTCGCCGAGCGGTTCTGGTTGGACGGAATGTCGTCATTGATGGCCGTGTCGACACCGAGTTCGGCTGCCGGTTCGATCGTGCCAGCGGCCGGCGGCTGGTTGCTCAACGCTCCCGGAATGCCCAGGGCCTGCGACAGGCTGCGGTTTTCTTCTTCCTTGATTTGCTCGCTGCGGATGACGCTGCGTTCCGGGTCGAAGGCTTCGCGGGTCGATTCGACCGCGGAGAAATCAAGCTGTGCGGCGACCTGTGCATTGACGTTTCCCTGGCCGACAATCGGTTGCAACAGGTTGATGATGCGATCGACGAAGCTGTCTTCGAGTCGGCGTGAGTAGTCGAACTGGCGCGTGGTCTGCGCCATGCCCTTGTCTTCATCATCGGTTAGCAGGCGGCCGAACTGATCGACCACCTTGACTTCGGTACTCTCCAGCATCGGGATACTGGAAGCGATCATTTGCACGATGGCTTCAACCTGTCCATCGTTGAGCGAACGGCCCGGATACAGCTTGACCACCACCGAGGCGCTCGGCCGGGTGCGGTTACGAATGAAAATAGACTGTTCTGGAATCGCCAGATGCACGCGCGCCTTTTCGACCGCATGGATAGATTCAACCGAACGCACCAGTTCGGCTTCGAGCGCGTGATTGTAACGGGCGGTCTCCATGAACTGGCTGGTGCCGAGACCCTGCTCTTCCTGCAGCATCTCCATACCGGGCTGGCCACCACCGGCCAGGCCCTGCGAGGCCAGCAGCAAGCGCGCTTCCGACAAGCGGCTCTGATCGACCATCAGGGTACCGCTGGCGGCGTCGAGTCTGAAATCGATATCGCGTGACATCAGCGCATCGGCAGCCTGGGCGGCATCCTTGCCTGACATATTGTCAAATAGCGGAGCAAAATTCGGCTCCGCCGACCACAGCACCACGACCATACCGATGGCGATGGCTCCCGCCAGCCCGATCAGCTTGCTGAAGTGGCGCACCGCGCGCGACTGCGCCACGACGTCGATGGCATTGATCTGACGTGGCGCGACAGCGACCATGCCTCCATCCGCACCGGCCATCATCTGTTGATTAACGCTTGCTTCAGCCATGGGTTACACCGACATATTCATCACGTCCTGATAGGCGCTCAGGAGCTTGTTACGGACCTGGGTCAAGGCCTCGAAGGAAACCCGGGACTTGTTGACAGCGATCATGACTTGCGACAGATCGATATTCTCACCCAGTTCGAAGGCGGTGGTCAGGGACGACGCCTGCATCTGGGTTTCGTTTACCTGGTTGATCGCCTGTTGCATCAACTCGCCGAATTCAGGGCCCTGATCGGTTTTGATCTCGGGCTGCATCTGCTGGCTTTTAGCCAGCGACTCGAGCGCCTGCATCTGGTTCAACAAGCTATTTTGCGTCTTACTAATCATGCAACTACCCCTATCGGTCGATTTCTTGACGAATTTGACCCGCAAATCCATTGCAGGCTAAAAACCGTTAACATTTTGACATTCAGTCGTGCAAACCGGCCTTGTTCGGGCCTGTTTATATAGCGAGCAACAATCGCGCCAACTTTAGTCCTCACGCGGCATGGAAGCCGCGCGGGGAAACTGGACTTTTTTTATAGTGGCGCCTGGAAAGCATTAACAAGGAAAATTATTCGGGGACCGGGGCGCCGGCTTCGCGCAGCTTGGCCAGCTTGTAGCGCAGCGTACGCGGGCTGATACCCAGTTTTTCCGCGGTCTTCTTGCGGCTGCCCTTGAACAGTCGCAGGGTTTCGAGAATGACTTCGGTTTCACGGCCACGCAGATCTGAATGCAGCATGCCGTTATCTTCCAGCAATGGCTCGAGCTGAACTTCATCGATCGCGTTGTTCTCCAGCATGATGTCCTGCGGCAGGATTTCCTTACCCTGCTTCATGATCAATGCGCGCTGGATCACGTTGTCCAGTTCGCGCACGTTGCCGGGCCAGTCGTGCTGGCACAGCTTGTCGCAGGCCGCCTCGGAAAGCCGAATCGATTCGCCCGCCGCGCGGCTGTACTGGGCCAGGATCTTGTGCGCGATAGGCACGATATCGTCAGGACGCTGGCGCAGCGCGGGTATTGTGATTGGAAACACGTTGAGTCGATAAAACAGGTCTTCGCGAAAATTCTTAGCGCGCACTTCCTGGCGCAGATCGCGATTGGTGGTGGCGATAATGCGCACGTCGAGGTCGATGATTTTGCTGCTGCCGAGACGCTCGACTTCCTTTTCCTGCAACACGCGTAGAATTTTCGCCTGCAGCCCAAGATCCATTTCGGTTATCTCATCGAGTAAAAGGGTGCCGCCCTGCGCCTGCTCAAACTTACCCATGGTAGCCTTATGGGCGCCGGTAAACGCGCCCTTTTCATAACCGAACAAAACCGCCTCGAGCATGTTTTCCGGAATCGCCGCGCAATTGATCGCGACGAAGGCCTGCTCGCTGCGCACCGACTGCTGATGGATGAAGCGCGAGTAGACTTCCTTGCCCACCCCGCTCTCGCCGTTGAGCAAGACCGAAGCATCGGTCTGGGCGACACGCTTCGCCATTACCAGGGTTTCCTGGCTGGCGCGATCGACCGCTACCAGCCCCTGGTCGCTTGGCACCGGATGACGGATTTGTTTGCGCACCGTATTGACCAGGCTTCTCACTTCGAAAGGCTTGACCAGGTAATCCGCGGCACCCGCCTGAATCGCATCGACCGCCTGGGGTATCGAGCCGTAGGCGGTCATCAGAATGACCGGCACATCGATCTGCTTCTTGCGGATAGACGATAGCAGTTCGTAACCGTTACCCGGACTCATCTGTACATCGCTCAACACCAGCGAAGCCGAGTGGCTTGCCAGAAAGCGTTCCGCGGCCTGGCCGTTTTCCGCTTCGTGAAAGCTGATTTCATTGAGCTGCAGCGTATCGCAAATTGCTTCGCGCAGATCGGCATCGTCTTCTACTACCAGTACATCTACCATGGTCTAACTCCCTTCTTGGGTATCAATTTCTCGAGTGTTGCTAATTTGGGTTTTCAGCGCCTGGCGGCAGGGCAGAAATATTCGAAAGCGACAGCCTCGCCCGGGGCGCGAGTAAACCGCGATGCGGCCCTGGTGCGATTCGATTACCGCCTTGACCACCGCGAGACCAAGCCCGGTGCCATCGGTCTTGGTGCTGTAAAAAGGATCGAAGATATGCGCCCGCGTGTCCCGGTCCATTCCGCAACCGTTATCCCGGATCGATATCGACAGCAGGCCGCGCATCGTCATCCCGATGCTGATTTCGATACGCGGTGCCTGCGCACAGGCCTGTAACGCGTTCATGCACAGATTCGCGAGCGCGCCGAGCAGCGCATCCTTGTTGCCCTGCAACTCGACTGCGGCTTCCTGTCCTTCCAGTTGCAGCAGCGCGTCGCGCTGCTGTAGCTGCGGCAGGAGTTGTTCATTCAGTTCTTCGATCAATTCATTAACCGAAAAGCGGGTGGTCACGAACTGGCCACCATGCGCAAACACCAGCATATCGTTGATTAGTTTTTCGATATGACGATTGCGCGCTAACGCCTTTTCACAAAAGGCCTGGCTGGTGTCCTGATCGAGCTGGCCGTCGACGCATTGCGACAGGTATAACATCGACGAGGCCAGCGGCGTCCTGATCTGGTGCGCGAGACTGGCCATCATCTTGCCCATCGTGACCAGGTGCAGGTTTTGCTGCGCGGTGCGCTGCAGCTCACGAGTTTGAGTTACATCGCTGAGGAGTAAAACCTGGCCGGGCGCATATCCCAGCGGACGGGTCGAGATACTGAACTGGCGACCGTCGGCGGTTTTCAGCTCACCCTGGTCGAGTTCGGGCAGAAAGACGCGTTGCACGATATCGCGCCAGGCCTGCCGCTCCGGTGATGTGCCCAGCAACTCACGCGCGCTCTGGTTCGCCTCGGCAACCTCGCCGTGTCGATCGAGCACCACGACGCCACCCGGAATTGCATCCAGCAGGCGCGGATTGACATCATCGGTCGACGCTGCAGACGGATTGACGCGCTCGACATTCTGGTTGATCTGATCGACGCTGGCATAGAGCTGCGCCGACAGTCGATTGAATTGATCAAACGCCTGCTGCAGGTCCTGCAGCGAGCGAGCGTCGCTATGTACATTCTGGTTATCCACAGCCGATAAGGTGCACAAGCCAAACCAATTGCAATAACTTGAACAATATCAACTAGTTAAAAAGCGATCTTGATTCGCGATGCCATAAAAATGACGCTATATCGCGGTTCTGCACAGGATAATGCTGACAGGTGTCAGAATTCTGCTGCTATAGCGCGAGTCGAGTTTAGAGCGGTGCTGCTGCAGGGGCGCAAGCGGCCATGCAGGGCGCAGTGGGACGGGGTCAGGTTAATTGGGGAGCGAGTGTGACCGACTACTCGCTGCGTTCGATTTCGTACTTGCGCATTTTTTCGACCAGCGTGGTACGGCGCATATTGAGCATGGTGGCGGCGCGGGCGACCACGTTGTTGGTGGCGGACAGGGCCTGTTCAATCAATGCGATTTCGATATCGGTGAGATACTTCTTCATATCGATGCCATCGGTTGGCAATTCACTCAGATGCGAATTTATCGGGGCCAGAATGGCGTCTTCATCGTTGATTTCGACATCCGCGGTTAGCATGCCCGGCGTCTGGTATTTTTCCGGGAGGTCCTTGGAATCGACCACGCCATGGGGAAACAGGATAGCCAGCCGCTCGATCAGGTTGGCGAGTTCGCGCACATTGCCCGGCCAGGCATATTGCTGCAGCATGGCAATCGCTTTCTTGCTCAACCGCACCGAACCGCGATTCTCGCGTTCGATTCGAGATATCATTTCGTGTATCAACAGTGGGATATCCGACCTGCGCTCCTGTAGCGGCGGCACTTCGATCGGGAACACGTTAAGCCGATAAAACAGGTCTTCGCGGAAATTGCCCTCGGCTATCAGATCCTCGAGGCGACGATGGGTTGCAGCAATGACCCGCACATCAGCTTTAATCGACTTGTTGCTACCCACCTTTTCATAACAGCGCTCCTGCAGTACCCGCAACAGCTTGACCTGCATCGGCAGCGGCATATCGCCTATTTCGTCGAGGAATATGACCCCGCCCTCGGCCAGTTCAAAACGTCCCTGGCGTGAGCTGATGGCACCGGTGAAAGCGCCTTTTTCATGGCCGAATAGTTCACTCTCGAGCAATTCTGCCGGTATCGCACCACAGTTAATCGGAATAAAGGGCTTCTTGTTACGCGAGGATTGCGCATGAATATTTCGCGCGATAACTTCCTTGCCGGTGCCCGAGTCACCGAGAATCAGGACCGAGGCGTTGGTGTCGGAGACCTGGTCGATCATCAGGTTAATGCGTTCGATCGCATTGCTATTCCCGATCAATGGCTGGCATTCCCGGTTTTGCATACGGCGTTCGCGCTTGTTGTGTTTGCGCGCCTGATCCAGCACCTGCGACAGTGAATAGTAATCCGACTGAAAGCACAGGCCCGAGATAAAGGGCAGTTGCACGACAATTTCGAGAGCGCTCAGTTCCGATTTATCGGCCAGTAGAACGACAGGATACTGACACTTGTCCTGCTTGTTGCGTTCCAGGAAAAACTTTGAAATATCATCGCCGCCAATACTGAAGATGGCGAGGTAGTTGAACAGTTCACGGCGCGGAATGTCGGGTAGTTGCTCGGGCGTGATCAGCTTGGCTTCGACCTTGATGAAGCCCAGCACGGCCAGGAAAGAGTGTCCTCGCGTATAGTTGGAATCGACAACCAGAACCTCGTTGCTGTCTTGGTTTCCACTATGTTCCATCATCTGCTGTGACCCTGGTTACTTTGATCAAACTCCAGCCAGTTTTTTGACGACTCTGGAATTTATAACTTTAAGTCTAGTTCAGGCTGCCAGTTTTTCGACGGTGGAAAGTGATTTTTTTACATTGTATTTATTAATCAAACAGCAGCCGAACTATTGGGGCCTGAGTCGTTGCTCAGGTAAGCCCGGGCCGCTTTCGATGAGGTTCGAAGCCGAGTCTGCTGCAGTACTATCGACTGTTTGAATAGGTTTAATTTATCGACTACCTGTTGATTAAGGTTTTTCAAATGCTGCGCCTTGATTACGTCGATTTCCTCGATAGAAACCATAAAAGCCTGTTCTATAAGCGGTTTCCTTTGAGCCTCGAGTTCATTGACACGTTGAAACTCGCCCTGCTCGAGCACTTCGAGTATTTCATCCGTTAGCGCAATCGCCTCGGCCAGCGCAGTTTTATCATTCATCGATAGTCTGCCTTTACTAGGCACTGACTGTCTGGCTCTGGGCGGGAATTTGCTCCCAGGCCGATTTGATTTTAAGCAAAAGTCCGCTTATTTCATTGAGCTTGGCTATGTCGTCCTCGATATTAGCCTGGGTCAGAGAAATGATCATGTAGTGGTAGAGGTCTGAAAGATTTGTTGACAATGTCCCTTCATGAGAATGATCGAGGCAACCATCCAGTCCGCCGATGATCGAAATAGCCTTGCCGAGGAACTCGCCTTTTTGCGTCAAGTCACCGTGCTGCATGGCACCCTTGGCCTGGGCAATGCGTTCGATCGCGCCATTCATCAGGCGCAGTATCAGTTCATGCGGATCGGCGTACTGGATTGAGCTATTGTCAGCGGACTGATATTGGTTGACGGCGTTTACTGCGAGGTTACTCATTGATTATCTCTCCATTGTTTCTTAACTAGGTTATCGTCTTGCGATCGATATTCTTTAGAAAAGAAAGTCGTTAACTAGTGCCACCAATTGAATTGGGCTTGGGCAGGTTCGCCAGCTGCTGTGTCAAAAAACTGCTGGTCTGATTGAACTGTGCCACCAGTGCGTCCAGCGCTGCAAACTGCCGAATCAGTCTCGCTTCGAGGCTGCTAATTCTGTCATCAAGCTTGAAGCGCTCGTCTTCGATGTCTTCCAGCCGCTCGTTGATGTTGTTTTCACGGGAAGCGATGAAACCGTCCGCCTGAAGGAAACGATCCAGCAGCGAATCCAGCGTTCCCGCCAGGCCACGCGTCACGCTGACCGTGCCCCGGTTGCCGGTTAGACCCGCAAAAACCTCGACCGACAGCCCCTTGCTGTCCCCCGACTCGCTGGTCAGCACTTTCCCCTCCGCCGTCGCCGGAATACCGTTGATGCTGCCGATGAAGTCGGTGCCGTCGACCCCGCTGCCGACCTCCAGGCCGTAGCGATTATCAACCTGGGGATCAATCGCGGTGATTTCCACCGAGGAGCCCACGCCGCTACTGTTTGAAGTAATTACGAAACGGTCGCTGGGCAGATCGTAGTTCACCGTTACCGATACGCCGTTCGCGATCAGCGTCGCCGCCGCATTGATCTGGGTTTCGATTTCGGCGGCGAGCGCATCCTCGTTGGGGTAGGTGGCATTGGTCAGGGTGATGTTGCCAGTCGAGAAACCATCTACCAGCAGTGTCATATTGTTACTGTTGTTACGCACCCTGAGGTCGGTTACGGGACCGGTGCCGGTTAAGGTTCCCTGGGTTAGGAACGAGGTCACGTTGACCGCATAGTCGCCGGAGAGGGTTTCCGGCGTTGCCGCAAGATAGCGCACGCCCGGATCTGAGGTACTGCCCTGCAGCGAAAACAGGGCTTCGACTTGCGCCCCATTATTGGTCAGCGCATCCTTGAGCCTGGTGTTATCGACGTCCAGCTTGCCACTGGAACTGGTGGTAATCCCGATATCGACCAGTGATCTGATATTGCCGTCGAGTCCCGAGACGCTGCCGAAGATAGTGTTTCGAATCTGGCTGCTGATGCTGCGCACGGTGAAGTCACCGATCAGGATGTTGCCGCTCTCGGTCTCGGGATTATAGGCGGTCAGCGCGTCGATATTTTCCGCCAGGTCATTATAGGCCTGCACGAAACCGTTAATCGAAGCGGTCACTTCCGACAGGTTTTCTTCGACATCGACATTCACGATATTGCCGACATCCGCCTTGATTAGATCGAGGGTGACGCCGTTGATCGCACCCGACACGGTATTCGTATCCCGGGTGATATTCAGTCCGTTAATCGACAGGGCCGCATCCTGTGCCGACACGGTCTGAAACATACCGGTTTGCGCCGCGGCGTTAAATGCGAATTGTGACAACCCCGAGTTATCGTTGTCATTGCCGTCACCGTCACCGGTGACGGTGAGTTCCATGCTGTTCAGGGCGCCAGTTCTTTCCGAGCTGAGCACCATGCGATAGCCGCTGCCGTCGTTGACGATCGATGCCTGGACGTCGAAGTCATTGTCATTGATATAGTCGCGCAGTCCACTCAGCGTATTGTTGCCGTTGGCGGCGCTCACGGTTATCGCCTGGGGTCCCTGTTCAGGATCCGGGGTGAAGCCGTAGGGCGCGGGCGCGGTGGTAGTGGTGCCGAATTGTATCGTCAGGATACCGTCGCCAATAACGTCGTCGACCGTGGTAAACGCCGTCGCGGCGCTGGAAGCCAGCGATTGCGCCCTGGCGATCGCCGTGACCTCGACAGAGTAGCTGCCAATATCGGCAAAGTTTTCCACCGAGGCAGAAAAAGGCCCGTCATTGGAAAGCGAAATTGATTTGGCATCGAAGGCGGTGGAAGACTGCAGGCCGCCCAGGCTGGTTTGAAACTGGGATAGCGAGCTGCGCAATAAACCAAACGCCGACAGCTCGGCGGTCAGATCCTGTTCCTTGGCCGACAGGCGATTGGCGACCGGAGCCCGTTCTGCTTCGATCAGGCCTGAAACCAGTGAGCCCAGATCGAGTCCGGAGCCAACACCCAGTGAGCTGATTGCAGCCATAACTAATTTCCTATTCCAGTCCTTTTAGCGTCCAAGACCAGGTCAGACGCCTGGTCGCTGAAGCAGAAACGAGAAGGGGCCGTAGAACCACACCCCTTCTCGATATTGCTTTACATTTAGTGAGCAAGAAACAGACCAGTTTTGATCAGGTACTATCAGAAAATAGTAACCCCTGCCCTATTTCACCTCGACCAACTGCATTCTTCTGAAAATCACGAAGCTGGGTTGCAATTGCCAGTAAATCCTCGGAAGGAATCTGTCGAATCAATTCACCGCTTTCCGAATCTATGACGCTGATTATGGTCCTGCCGCTGTCTTCATCGACATTGAAGGCCAAATCCCGCTGTACACTGCGGATAATGTCATTGATCTCGCTAACCGTTTCACTGATTTCAGCAGTATCGACAACCGGGGCGGGCTGTTCCTTGCCCTTCGGCGGCAAACCCTCGCCACCGTTTACTGGGGATTTGGCTACGTCAGGCTTCGCGACCTGTCCTGAGTTTTTAGCAGAGCTCAATGCTTTGATCGACGCTATGCTTGTAATCTCGTTAGCCATGTTAATTCTCCGCTTGAAGAGAGGACTGGCACCAGCGGTGCCAGTCCCTCATTCACCTGTTACTGAAGTAGAGCCAGAACATTCTGCGGCAGGGCATTGGCCTGCGACAGGATCGATATACCGGCCTGCTGCAGGATCTGACTACGCGTCAACTCGGCAGTCTCCGCCGCGAAATCCGCGTCTCGAATACGTGAGCGTGCAGCCGACTGGTTCTCGGTGGTCACGGCCAGGTTTGCGATAGTGGATTCGAAGCGAGTCTGTACCGCGCCGAGCTCTGCCCGCAGGCCACTGACCTGTTGCAGCGCAAAGTCAAGCGTCAGCAATGCGTCGTTGGCGGTGCTACCGGTGAGCACGTTAACCCCGTTCAGGGTATTGGTGGTCAGCGTCTGCGCACCAGCGGCCAATCCAAGCGCGGTGGTAATTTGCGTACCTGCCAGGGTGATGCTTTGGCCAACGTCGGCAACCAGCTTGATGCCCGCACTGAAGGTGTCGTCACCATTCGCGGCCAGCACACCGGTCGCGCCGTCGGCGAGGACAATGTCCGAACCGTCGGTATTGGAGAACGTCAGGTTACCGGCGGCCTGGGCGACGGTTACGCCTGTCTGAGTGCTGAAGGCATTAATCGCTGCTTCAACCGCACCAGCGGCAACGTTATTCAACGCAATGCTGACACCATTCAACGTGATTGACCCGCTAGCGGCTGCCGTGTAGGCAACTGTTGGGCTGGTCACAGTCGACTGCTTGAGCGCGGTAACACCGCTATCGGCGGACACGGCGTTGATCTGAGTGATCACGTCGCTGACGGTCGGGCTGGCTGCGGCAATAACACCTGCAAGGTCAACCGCAATACCGTTAACAGTCACGTCGTTTGCGGCCAGCGTAGTGCCGAGCCCAATTCCTGTGACCGAAGCTCCATCCACGAAGGAGGCGCCGAGCTGCGAACCACGAGAGTCCACGCCGTCTACCTGGATCGTTTGATTCTGGTTGGCGCCAACCTGGAAAGTCAGGGTGGACAGCGAACCATCGAGAATGTTTTGACCGTTAAACTGGGTTGCACCTGCAATCCGGTTAACTTCAGCAATCAGCTGGTTAACCTCGTTGTTCAGCGCCTGACGGTCTGAAGACGAGTTGGTATCGTTGATTGACTGCACCGCCAGTTCACGAATACGCTGCAGGGCGTCACCCGTCGTGCTCAACGCGCCTTCCGCGGTCTGGGCGAATGACACGCCGTCGTTAGCATTACGAATCGCCTGGTTCAAACCACGAATCTGCGTGGTGAAGCGTTCCGAAATTGCCAGGCCCGCAGCATCATCTTTAGCACTATTGATGCGCAGACCAGTCGACAAACGCTGTAACGAGGTGGTCAATGTACTTTGAGAACCGTTGAGGTTTCTCTGCGCCGTTAGCGACGCTATATTGGTATTAATAATTTGAGGCATTGTTCTCTCCTAAAATACACGCTTCAATAGCGTCGAATTTCAATTTTCGGAAAATCCAAAGCGTTTATGGATTCTCCGCTCAGAAGCTTTAACGACCGGGAGAGAATAAACTTTAGAAAATTAGTAATTATTTTAGGAAGTTGAATAACGAAGAACTGGTAATTCTGGCAAATACCGCCTGCGCCGCGTCGAGCGTCGTCTGCTCAAGCGTCAGCTGGCTGATAGCTTCGGCGAGATCGGTATCGCGCAAACTGCTCAATGTTTTTCGCGCCACCAGCACCTGCGCATCGTTCTCGTCGCGCTGGCTTTCGATCGCATTCAACTTGCCGCCAACCGTGGTGCGGGTATTCAGGGAAACGTCGAGCGCCGCGTCGAGGTCGACCAGCGACTGGGCGATGTTGGCGGCGCGAACCGCATCGGTGGGCGCTGTGCGCAGGGTATCCGCCAGGTTCGAAACCATCGAGAAGACATCCTGGTACTGCCCGGCGCTGACGGTAAAAACATCGCCCACCGCGGGCACGCCCGTGATCGAAGTCTGAACGCCCTGAAAATTGATATCCTGGCTGTCGGTATAGGTTGCGCCGGTGACGATGTTAACCCCGCCGGCGACGTCGAAGACATCGTAAACTCCAGGCGCGACGAAGCGGATTTCATAATCGCCCGGCACATAAACCGAACTGTCCACCACGCTGGCCGGGGCGATTACCCCGCTACCGGCGTTGCCCACGGCCGGAATCTCTCGCAGCGCCGCCGCGGATGGAACTGCCATGAAGACACTCTGTCCAGAGATATCGATCTCCATCTGGCGCACCTTGCTGATCTGGATCGAACGGGTGCCGGCGTCACCGTTAAAACTGGCGTGGTCTATCGAACCGGTGGTCGCCTGGGTAAACGGCAGGTTGTCGTTTTGATAGCCGGCAAACAAATAGTCGCCATTGGCATCGGTGGTATTCGCCAGGGAATAGAGTTCGCTCAGGCGCTCATCGAGTTCCACCGCGATGGCGTTACGCGATACTGGATCGAGCGGACCATTATTGCCCTGGAGCGCAAGCTCGCGCACTCGGTTCAGCAGGTCGGCATAGGTTTTCATGACGGCATCCTGCTGTCCCAGGCGTTGTTCCGCGAGGTTGATGTTGGACTGGTACTGCAGGTTGAGCGATACGTCCTGCTCCAGTTCTAGCACTCTCGACGCGGCCGCGGGATCGTCCGACGGCTTGTTCAGACGAACCCCGCTGGAGATCTGCTGCTGCAGCTTCGCCAGCTTTTGCTGCTGTTGCTGAAAAGCCTCGATGCCCTGCGTGTAAATTTGCCTGGTTGAAATTCTCATAATTACCTTACGCTATTGAGCAATGTCTCGAATATGGTCTGTGCGGTGCTGATTAAACGGGCGGTTGCTTCATAGGCCTGCTGATAACGCACCAGATCAGCTGCTTCTTCGTCCAGATTGACCGAAGCTTTAGCCGATAGTCGGTCGATTGCCTGAATTAAAAGCGATTCCTGGGCATCGCGCTCGAGGTTTGCGGCCAGTGTTTGCGAGCCGACGAAACCAACCAGGGTACCGTAATCTTCCTGGTAGGTGGCGATACCGCCATCGAATACGCCGACGTTTTGCAGATTGCCGAGGATGAGTGCGTTGCGATTATCGCCGCTGCCGCCAACATTGGATTCGACGCTAAACACATCACCGGCCTGCGGCGCTCCGTTCAGGCTTACCTGCCAGCCATTGGCGTCGACCAGCATGTTGTTGCTGAACGGAATCGCGGCGCCGGCCAGGTAAGACACGCCTCCGACCACGACGTCGGCATCGGCGCGCAATGTCGTTGGTGGATTGTCGAAGGTCAGGGTCGTCGTATTGAGTAAATTGGGGTCGGTGACATCGGTCACGATGCCGGCGCTAATATCGAGGCTGCCGAGATTGTTCAGCGAAGCGTTGCTGCGTATGGGCGCCGCCGCGGCTATTTCATTGGGATCGCTGGTCAGCACCTGCAACCCGCCCGAGGCCGCCAGCGTCGGTTTGATGGTAAAGCGATCGCCCGCAACCGCGGTGGCGCCGTCGATGGTCAGGGTCAATCCCTCAAACACCAGCGTCGCCGGCGCGCCGTTGGCAACCGTGGCGCTACTGCCGCTGTCCGAGGTCAGGCTCCAGTTGACGCCATCGAAATCCAGTTCGTAATTATCGATGGTCAACGCGCTTACGTCGCTGACCACGGTGGAGACAGTCGGCGTGCCCAGATTGCTGGAAAAGGCGATCGACTGCGGCGCGTCGTAGCTGAAGAAATCCTGCCCCAGGTTGCCGTTTAAATCCATGCCTTCGCGCATCTGCGCATTGAAGGTCTCAGCCAGGCCGATCGCCGTGCGTCCGAGCGCATTGCGCGTCGGTTCCAGCACATTGTTGCGAAAATCGAGCAAGCCGCCGAGTTCGCCACCGGTCAGGTTGGAACTGATATCGAAAACGCTGATCAGGCCGCTGTAGGAAATCACGTCGCGACTGGGGTCGCCGTTGTCGGGTTGCGCCGCCAGGCTGAAGGCGCTGGTGCCGCTGAGCATGGTCTGCCCGTTACCGATGAATATCGACAGGTTGTTTTCGCCTTCGTCGACCACGCTGATATCGACCTTTTGCGCGAGTTCGGCGAGCAGCGCGTCACGCTTGTCCAGCAGATCCGCTGATTGCTGGGTCGAGGCCGCCGACGGCGCAAAATCGTTGAGCGTGACATTGACGTCGCGAATCTGGCCCACCAGGGAGTTGATTTCGTCAACCGTGCTGCGAATATCGGCGCCGGTGTTGCGCGTCAACTCTTCGAAGCGTTGGTCGAAGCTCTGGAAACGGGCCGCCAGAGTATCCGCGGTGTTGATCAGGGCGAAGCGCGCGGTGCTCGACGCCGGATCGTCGGCGACATCCTGCACCGACGCGAAGAAGTCTTGCAGTATCGGCGAGATTCCGCCCAGGGGGTCTGCCAGCACATCATCGATATAGCCGGAGAGTTCGCTAAACTTTTGCGAACGCGTGAAAATAGAAGTCGAATCGCGCACCTCGCTGGTCAGGAACTGATCGTAGGCGCGCGTAACCGACGCAATCGACGTCCCGTTACCAAAATAGTTGCCGCCAAAAAATGCCGGCGGATTGGTTACGAACTCAGTAGTCTGGCGACTGTAGCCCGGCGTATTGACATTGGCGATATTATGACTGGTAGTGCTCAGCGCGCGCTGAAAAGCCATCAGGCCGCTAACCGCGTTGTTTAACAGATCAGCCATAGTCGCTTACTCCTGGGTTGATGCCGGCCAGCGTTTGCTGCAACAGCTCACCGCGCAATATGCCGATTACCTTGTCTGCATACCGTGGATCCGTGGCATAACCGGCATCCTGAATGGCGCGGATATAGGCCTGATCGTTACCGGCGCTGGACAGCGCCTGCTGGTAGCGCGGATTGGTCTGGATGAAGTCGACATAGTCGGCCAGGCTGTCCGCCGGCGAGGCATAGGCGCGAAATCGCGAAACCTGGTTTTGCAGAATCCCGTCGCGAAACTCCAGCGACTGGCGCTTTAGCGCAGCGCCCTGCCAGTCAGCGCTCGCCTTGATGCCAAACAGGTTGTAACTGCTGCGACCATCGTCGAACTTCATCGTGTGCCTGCCCCAGCCAGTTTCCAGTGCGGACTGCGCCACCAGCAGTTCAGGGCTGACGCCGAGCTGCTGTGCCGCGACGCGGGCGCCGGGCCATAGATCGGCGATAAAATTATCCGGTTTGTGCCAGCGATTGTTGGCGCGCTCAATCTGCGCCACTTCGGCAAAATCGTCATCGACTACCCGGCCAAGCACGACGCTACTGACGGGCGTTGCTGCTGCGGCAGCCGCTGGTGGCGCGGCCTCGACCGGTGCTGCTGTCGCCATAGCCACGGATTGTACCGGCAGTGGAACGCTGACTGGATTCGCGGCTGCGGGATCGATTGCGGTGGCTGTGGCTGCGGCTGTCTGCTCAGCGCCGGGTATCTGCTGCATGATCAGTTTCGCCACCCCGAGACGGTCCTGCCCGGCGATGGTTTGCGCCAGTTGTTTGTCGTACATCTCCTGGTAAAAGTCCATGTACGAACTTTGCTGCGCGCCATCGACCCTGGAAGCCGAGCGCATCGCAGCCAGCATTTGCTGCACGAACAAGCCTTCAAACTGCCGCGCGACCGTCGCCGCGGCATCCTCCGAGTTTTCACGCGCGCGCAGCTTCATTTCGCCAAACTGCTGAAAATTAAGGAAAAAATCTGCCTGAGTGTTTATCGCCATGAAACCTTTCCGCTTAAATCACGATCAGTTCTGCGCTCAGCGCACCGACCTGTTTGAGCGATTCGAGAATCGCTACCAAGTCACCGGGAGAGGCCCCGACCTGGTTAACCGCGCGCACTATCTCACTTAAGGTCACACCCTTGGGAAAGCGAAACATGCGGTTATTTTCCGCGCTTACCTCGATGTCGGACTGCACATTCTCGGTCGTGGTGCCGCTGCTGAGGGGCCCCGGTTGTTCGACGTCGACAGTATTGGTAATAGTTACGCTGAGGTTGCCATGCGATACCGCCGCGGAGTAAACCTTGACGTGATTGCCGATGACAACAGTGCCCGAACGGGAATTAATAATGACTTTGGCCGGCGCCTCGCCGGGCTGGAATTCCAGATTTTCGATAAACGACATGAAACCGACGCGTTGCGATATGTCTTTGGGCGCGTTTATCGAGACCGTTACGCTGTCCTGCGCGCGCGCATTATTCGGTCCCAGAATCTGGTTGATGGTATCGGCCAGGCGCTTGGCGGTGGTGAAATCGGCGCGCGTCAGGTTCAGCGTCAGTTTATCGCCGTCGCCGAAGGGATTGGCGATCTCGCGTTCGATGCTGGCTCCGCCTGGAATACGGCCCACGCTGGGCACGTTGATAGTCACCGAGGAACCGTCGGCGCCCTCGACGCCGAGCCCGCCCACGATCAGGTTGCCCTGCGCCATCGCATAGATATTGCCATCGGCACCTTTAAGTGGCGTCATCAGCAGCGCACCGCCGCGCAGACTCTTGGCATTGCCCAGCGAGGCAACGGTGATATCAATGGTTTGACCAATCTTGGCAAACGGCGGCAGGTCGGCATGAACCGACACCGCGGCCACGTTTTTGACCTGGGGATTCACGTCGGGCGGCAGGGTAATACCATACTGCGACAACATGCTTTTCAGGCTTTGCACGGTAAACGGCGTCTGCGAAGTCTGATCGCCCGACCCGTCCAGTCCCACGACCAGGCCATAGCCAACCAGCTGGTTGCTGCGCACGCCCTTGATCGAGGTAATATCCTTGATGCGTTCGGCCCAGGCTGGCTGCAGAAACCCTATTAAAATCAACAATATAAAAAGCTTACTAAGTCTCATGTCGAACTCCTAGAACGGGAACAGCGGGCTGTCGAAGAAGCGCGCCAGCCAGCCCCTGGAATTGGATTCGGCGACCACGCCGCCGCCGCCATAGTAAATCCGCGAATTGGCGATCTTGCGTGACATCACGGTATTGTTGGAACTGACGTCCTGCGGGCGCACCAGCCCGGAAATGCGGATGAATTCTGATCCCTGGTTCAGGCCAATAATCTTTTCGCCGCGCACCACCAGGTTGCCGCTCGGCAATATGTCGGTCACGGTTACCGCGATCTCGCCGTTCAGGCTGTTGCTTTGCGCACTGTCGCCGCTGCCGCTGAAATCACGTTCACCATCCAGGTTGTTGCTGAACACGTTGTTGCCATTGATGGTTGGTCCGGTGCTGCCCAGGATGGCCAGCGCGCTGAGATCGATTGCATCATCCTTGCTGGTGCTGGTCTCCGCCGACTTGGAGGCATTGGTCGACTCCGACAGGGTTACGCTGAGCACATCGCCGATACGAAAGGCCTTGTTGTCCTCGAACAGCCGGACCGAGCGCCCGGCCTGGAAGATGGAACCGTTGGCCTCGGGTTTGAAAGCGGTCGCGGTCAGGTCTACCGGGGCGTACTGCGGGTCCGGTTGCACTACCATCTGGGTTTGCGCGCAGCCGCCGGCCAGGCATGCCAGCAACAGCGGAAGAATCAACTTGCTTGTAGCCATCATCAGATCACCTAGGTGTTATTGTTGAGGTATTGCAGCATGCCGTCGGCGGTTGCGATCAGCTTGGAGTTCATTTCGTAAGCCCGCTGGGTTTCAATCATGCTCACCATTTCTTCAACGATGTTGACGTTGGAACCTTCGAGCGAACCCTGACGCAGGCGACCGAGCCCGCTCTGACCGGGGCTGCCTTCCTGGGCGGCGCCACTGGCGGCCGATTCGACGTAGAGATTCTCACCGATGGGCTGCAGGCCGGTCGGATTGACGAAATTGGCCAGCTGGATGTTACCCACGTTGGCCGGTGAGGCCTGGCCCTGCAGCTGCGCGCTGACGACGCCGTCGATGCCGATGGTTATCGACTGCGTGTCGGCCGGCAAGGTAATGCCGGGCTGCAATTCATAGCCGCTGGCGGTAACCAGTTGCCCCTGGTCGGAAACCATGAAGCTGCCGTCGCGGCTATAGGCCTGGGTGCCGTCGGGCAGTAAAATCGGGAAAAAACCCTGACCGTCGATCGCGATATCGAGACTTTTGCCGGTATTTTCGATGTTGCCCTGGGTGTGGATCTTTTCCGTTGCCACCACGCGGGTACCGGTGCCGAGCATAAGCCCGGACGGCAGGCGCGTATCTTCGGAAGTTTGCCCGCCCACCTGGCGCAGGTTCTGGTACAAAAGGTCTTCGAATACCGCGCGCGACTGCTTAAAGCCGGTAGTGCTGACGTTGGCAAGGTTATTGGAAATCACCGAAAGACGCGTCTGTTGCGCGTCGAGTCCGGTTTTTGCAATCCAAAGGGCCTGATTCATGATACTTCTCCATCGATTGGTTCTTGATGAAGAAATATGCAGTTACCGTGCCAACAATTCACAGGGAAGTTAGTCGCAAGCATCTCGGTTCGGCGCCAACCGGCCGTTGCCCTGGCCTCGGCCAGTTACTGCAACCTGCTATTCAAATCCCGCGGGGCATGGCTTTTATTCTCGGTTCCGGGTTGCAGGGCTAAAGCCGCGAACCAGCGGCTGACAGATGGATAGACATCCCGTTTTATCGCTAATTTCCTTCACTGGAATAGCAACCAGGGTTACCATGTTGGACATTCGATATTTTGCGAAAACCGTTATGTCTTCACTACAGGATCAATTGCTCAAAGCCGGATTGGTAGACCAGAAAAAGGTTGCCAAAGCCAACCGGGATAAAACCAGAAAAGACAATCTCGCCCGTAAAAATAAAAGCCGAAAAAATGTGGAGCCGACTTCACAGCCAAATCGACTGGATAAAAAGTCGCAACGAGATCGCGAACTCAACCAGCAGCGGCAGGAGGCGGCCCGGCGCAAGGAACTCGCAGCCCAGGCAAAACAATTGATCGAAGATAACAAGCAGGACAGGACCCAGGGAGAACATCCCTATGGTTTCGTCTACAAAAACAAGGTGAAAAAAATCTTCGTCACCGAAGCGCAAAAGAAACAACTCGTCCTGGGGCAGCTTGCCATCGTTACCTACGTCACCAACGATGGTCGGAAATTTGAACTTGTGCCTGGGCCCGTGGGTGAAAAAATAGCCCAGCGTGATACGACCTGCAGCGTGGAAATCCAACAGCAGGAGGAATCCGAGGCGAATGCAGACGACAGCTATGCAGACTATCCGGTTCCGGATGATTTAACCTGGTAGCACAAACCCCCAGGGCATCATTTTCTCGAGGCTATCTTTCTACTTAAAGCTAAGGTTTTACGTTGCGCAGTTGACCCCACCGCAGGCAGCGGCAGCCTGGCTATTTACGCTGAGTAGCAAAAAAACCGAGCCAATGCAGATTCTGCAGGCAAGCAATAAGAACTCATTTCAGAAACGGTCAAGCCGAGGTATGACGAGGGTTGGCAACGGAGATGTCTGCCAGGCAACGGGCGTATGCTAAATCGGTTCCAGCGGCGGATCGAGCAGGTTGAACAGGCGTTCCATGTGTTCGACGGCCTCGCGTCCGCTGTCGGTCAGCTGACCGCCGTCGGGCGCGGTGATCAGGCCTTTCGCGTGCATGCGACCGGCCGCGGCCAGGATTGCCGGGTCCGAATTGTCGTGGACATTCATCGCTATCGGTCCACCCATGCTGAAACGCCGCAGCAGGTTCAATTCGTCGATGAGTTCGGGATCTACATGCATGCTTTCCTCCCAGGGCTCACGGCCTGGCCAGGTCTTCGCCTTCTTTTTCCGGCACCAGCAGATCGCTGCGACTGATGCCGAGCACCAGCGCCGTGGTGGTGGCGACATAGATAGAAGAATAGGTTCCGACCAGGACCCCGATGATCAACGCCGTGGCAAAAGCGTGGATCACCTCGCCACCAAGGAAGAACAACGATAGCAATACCAGCAGGGTGGTGAAGGACGTCATCAAGGTACGTGAAATGGTCTGATTGATCGAGGTATTGACCACTTCGAGCGATGTTTTTTTGCGAATCTTGCGGAAGTTTTCGCGCACGCGGTCGAACACGACGATGGTGTCGTTGAGCGAGTAACCGATAACCGCGAGAATCGCGGCCAGCACGCTCAGGTCGAAATTCAGCTGCAGCAGCGAAAACACGCCCAGCGTGATCATCACGTCATGGATCAGGGCCGCCACCGCGCCGAGCGAAAAACGATACTCGAAGCGAAACGCGACATATACCAGGATTGCGATCAGCGCGTATAGCACCGCCAGCCCGCCGTCCTCGGTGAGTTCCTCGCCAACCTGGGGCCCGACGAAGTCGACCCGGCGGACTTCGATCTCGGTTTCGCTAACGGCTTCCAGCAGGCCGATAATCTGTGAACTCAGTTCAGCCTTGTCCTTACCGGACTCGGGGACCAGTCGAATCAATACTTCGCTGGCGCTGCCGAAATGCTGCACGATGGCATCGCCGAAACCCTCGCCTTCCAGCGCCTGACGAATGGGCTCGAGCTCGACCGACTGCGGGTAGCCGACCTCGATAATGCTGCCGCCGGTGAAATCGATGCCGACATTCAGCTTCAGAGTAACCAGGCTAATAACTGAAACCAGCAACAAAGCCGCCGATATCAGCATCGCCGGTTTGCGCAGCGCCATGAAATCAAAGTTGTTGAGTAATGTCTTGGCCATAATCAGATCGCCAGCCGGGTTACCTGTTTACGTCCGTAAATCAGGTTGATGATTGCGCGCGTGCCGAATATCGCGGTGAACATCGACGACACGATACCGATCATCAGCGTCACCGCGAATCCCTGGATCGGACCGGTGCCGAAGCCGAACAATACGATGGCGGCGATAAAGGTTGTGATATTGGCGTCGGCAATGGTGCCAAAGGCCTTTTCATAGCCGGCGAAAATTGCCGCCTGCGGCGTGTTGCCGTTACGCAATTCCTCGCGAATGCGCTCGAATATCAGTACGTTGGCGTCGACCGCCATACCGACGGTGAGGACGATACCGGCGATGCCGGGCAAAGTCAGGGTCGCCTGAAAAATCGACAGGATAGCCACCATCAGCACCAGGTTCAGGCTCAGCGCAAGGTTTGCCACCAGGCCGAATACCTTGTAATAAACCGCCATGAATACCAGCACCAGCACAAAACCGACCAGTACCGAGAGGAAACCGCGATCGATGTTTTCCTGTCCCAGGCTCGGGCCCACGGTGCGTTCTTCGACGATCACCATCGGTGCGCGCAGCGCGCCGGCGCGCAGTAACAATGCCAGGTCACGGGCTTCACGGGTGCTGTCGAGGCCGGTGATATGGAAACGCTTGCTCAGCTGATCGCGAATCGTGGCGACATTGATGACCTGCGACTCGGTGGTCCTGATGCGCTGCTTTTCCCCTTCGATCTCGCGAAATTCGAACTTGTCCTCGATGAAAACAACGCCCATCGGCTTGCCGATGTTATCGCGCGTGATTTTCGCCATGCGGTCGGCGCCCTTGGCATTCATCGTAATCGTGACATCCGGCGTGCCACTCTGCTGGTCGATACCCGAAGCCGCGCCGACGATCTGGTCACCGGTAACGATGACGCTACGCTTGAGCAAGACCGGGTCGCCGTTACTCTGACTGTAGAGCCGGGTTCCGATGGGCGCCTTGCCGGCAGCCTGGGCCGCACTCCAGTCGGAGAAACTGCCGTGCACCAGGCGAAACTCGAGGGTTGCGGTCGCGCCCAGGATTTCCTTGGCGCGTACCGTGTCCTGCACGCCCGGTAACTGCACCACGACGCGCTCGTCACCCTGGCGCTGGATTACCGGCTCGGCGACACCGAGTTCGTTGACGCGATTCTTGAGGGTGGAAATATTCTGTTCAATCGCGGCGCGACGCTCTTCTTCGAGCGCAGTGGGATTGTAGCTGATGTCGATAAACCAGCTGCGATCGTCGTTGCTGTCGACAAACTCGAAGTCACGAAACTCCTCTTCCAGTATCGGGCGCGCGGCATCGCGGGTTTCGGCGGAGGTAAAACGAATGCTGATCGATTCTTTACTCGCCTGCACCGCCTTGTAGCGCACTTTTTCTTCACGCATGAAGCTGCGCAGCTCGCCGGAGGCGCGATTCAACGACTTTTCGATCGCCGACTCCATATCGACTTCCATCAAAAAATGCACCCCGCCGCGCAGATCGAGGCCGAGGTACATCGGTAATGCGTTCAGCGCCGTCAGCCAGTCCGGTGTCGCCGGCGCCAGGTTAAGCGCAATGCTGTAACGCTTGTCGCTGGCGTGGAGCACATCGCGCATCTGCGTGGCCGCCTTGAGCTGGGCGTCTTCCGAAGCGAAACGCACCAGTACGTTGTTGCCATCCAGTTCGGCCGAAAGATACTCGATATCCTCGGACTGCAGCAGGCTTTTGATATTGTTTAACTCGCGCCTCATCGACGAGATTGACCCGATGCGTAATCTGCAGCGCGGGATCTTCACCATACAGATTGGGCGTGGCGTAAACCGCGCCAATGGCAATAATCAGGATGAGGAGAATATATCTCCAGGGGGCGTAACGATTAACCATCGGGATTATAGATTCTTGATGGTGCCCTTGGGCAATACGGAGGCAATCGCGTGCCGCTGAATCTTGACTTCGACGTTGTCGGAAATCTTGCAGGTCAGGAAATTATCATCAACGTCGGTGATCTTGGCCAGCAAGCCGCCATTGGTGATGATTTCATCGCCCTTGTTGAGCGCTTCGACCATGTTCTTGTGCTCTTTTGCCTTTTTCTGCTGTGGACGGATCAGCAGGAAGTAAAATATGCCGAACATCAACAGCAGCGGCAAAATCAGCTCCAGGGTGCCGGCTGACCCCCCTTCGGCTCCCTGCGCTAGCGCATCACTTATAAAGAAACTCATTTCGATAAACCCCTGGTTTGCGATTGATTAGCCCGGGGCCCTGCCACCAAGCGGCGCGTATTATGGCACTAGGGCGGTCATCCCACAAGACGGAAGCGAATTTTTACTCGCTATGCCTCGGACCCGTAACGCCGGTAAAAGTTTTCACAAAAGCTGTCGTAGCGGTCGGCCTCGATGGCGGCGCGAATCGAGGCCATTAATTGCTGGAAATAATAAAGGTTATGCATCGTATTTAGGCGGGCGCCGAGAATTTCACCGCACTTGTCGAGATGACGCAGGTAGGCGCGCGAGTAGTGCTGACAGGTGTAGCAGCCGCATTGCGGATCCAGCGCCGCGGTATCGTCGGCATAGCGGCTGTTGCGAATGCGGATGATGCCGTCGTCGGTATACAGGAAGCCGGTGCGCGCGTTACGCGTCGGGATCACGCAATCGAACATGTCGACACCGCGGCGCACGCCCTCGACCAGGTCTTGCGGCTTACCCACGCCCATCAGGTAGCGGGGCCTGTCGCCCGGTAACTCGGGCAGCACCACGTCGAGCGTGGCATTGCGTTCGTCGGCGGCCTCACCCACCGACAGGCCGCCGATGGCGTAACCATCGAAGCCGATGTCGATCAGCGCGCGCGCCGATTCGATGCGCAGTTCAGGGTAGGTGCCGCCCTGCACAATTCCGAACAGCGAGTTGGGATTATCGCCAAACGCGGTCTTGCTGCGCTCGGCCCAGCGCAGCGACAGCTGCATCGATTTGCGCACCACGTCCTCGGCCGCCGGATAGGGCGTGCACTCGTCGAAACACATGACGATATCCGAACCGAGGTCACGCTGGACCTGCATCGATACCTCGGGGCTTAGAAAGACTTTGGCGCCATCGACCGGCGAGGCGAAGGTGACGCCCTCCTCGGTTATCTTGCGCATCTTGGCGAGGCTGAACACCTGGAAACCGCCGGAATCGGTCAGAATCGGGCCCTGCCAGTGCATCATATCGTGCAGGTCGCCATGCTTTTTGATGATCTCGGTGCCGGGGCGCAGCATTAGATGGAAGGTATTGCCGAGAATGATCTGCGCACCAATTTCCTGCAGTTCTTCCGGGGTCATCGCCTTGACCGTGCCGTAGGTGCCGACCGGCATAAAGGCGGGGGTTTCTACCGTACCACGCGCAAACACCAGGCGTGCGCGCCGCGCCCTGCCATCGGCCTTATCCAGGATAAATTCCACTAGCTGTCTCGCCGCAGACGATTTTTTATGAACATCGCGTCACCATAACTGAAAAAGCGGTAACCCTGCTCGACCGCATGCGCATAGGCCTCCCGCATCAGTCCGGTGCCGGCGAAGGCGCTGACCAGGATCAACAGGGTCGATCGCGGCAAATGGAAATTAGTCAGCATCGCATCCACCAGCTTGAATTGATATCCCGGCTTGATAAACAAACTGGATTCCCCTAGCAGGGGCCGCAGTTTACCGCTCGCGGCCGCCGATTCGAGGCAGCGCACCACGGTGGTGCCAACGGCGATCACCCGCTTGCCCTGCTCGCGCGTACGCGTAATCAGGTCGCAAACGGATTGCGGCACGTCGACGAGTTCGGCGTGCATGATATGGCTGTCGATATCCTCGCCACGCACCGGCTGGAAGGTGCCGGCGCCGACGTGCAGCGTCACGTGGGCAAACTCGACGCCTTTCTCGCGCAGCAATTCGAGAATCCTGTTGTCGAAATGCAGCCCGGCCGTGGGTGCAGCCACGGCTCCCGGTTTGCTGGCATACACGGTCTGGTAACGATCGCGGTCAGCGCTGGCGTCGACCCGCTGTATATAAGGTGGCAGTGGCACGTGCCCGTATTGCTCGAGCAAGTCCAGCCAGGGCCTGTCTGTTTGCTGCAACAGGAAAAGATCGCCCTCGCGCGCCTGCATGACACAGCGTACTTCGCCTTCGAGAATCAGCTCGCTCCCGGGTTTGGGCGCCTTGCTAGCGCGGATCTGGGCTAACAGGGTTGAATCATCGAGCACTCTTTCGACCATGACCTCGATCTGGCCACCGCTTTGTTTACGGCCAAACAATCGTGCCGGAATAACCCGGGTGTCGTTGAACACCAGCAAATCCCCGCTATCGATGAATTCGACGATGTCGGTAAACTGGCGGTCGGAATAATCCTTTACCAGCGAATCGACCAGCAACAAACGCGAAGCGCTGCGCTCGGCCAGCGGGGCCTGCGCAATCAATTCTTCCGGTAGCTGATAGTCAAAATCGCTGAGCTGCATGGTCGGGCCGGGTTAAAAACGCCGTATAATAACCCCAATGCCCGGGACACCAAACTTAATTTGCGCTTCGAGCGCGTAGTGCGCTCTCGGGATCACTACCACTTGCCCTGATTTTGAATTAGAATGCGCCCTCTTTGCCGGGGTGGCGGAACTGGTAGACGCGGCGGATTCAAAATCCGCTGGTGGTAACACCTTGGGGGTTCGAGTCCCCCCCCGGTACCAGCCTCGAGCAGGCTGAGTTTTAACGCTAGACCAGCCCCTCTTTACTGCAGGCTTACCCCCTTGCTGACATCCTGTCGCAGTGTCAGATGTTCGCTATAGCGTCCCATCAAATGCCAATGGGGTATCTAGTCAGTGGCAAGCGCACAAGCTCAGGTCAATCCAGATGCAGGTATCTGTTACCCGAAGTTCAATATTAATCGAACCTGCGTTCCTGTCAGGGATCCGTTTATTTCAAGCTTTGCTCCAAGTTGCCCTGCGCGGTAGTGCATGTTCTTTATGCCCCGCCCTGCACTATTGCCGCCGGTGCTATTCTGCAAACCCCGGCCATAGTCGATGATGTCAATATAAATCTGTGAATGTTCTGTTGCCAGCACCCCCGTCGTTAAGGTCAATTTCGCGGACCCAGAATGTTTGGCGCTATTGTTAATCGCCTCCTGCAGGATGCGCATGATGTGCAAACACTCGCCAGGCCCAATTGCCTCGCATTCGGGAAGATCAGTCACCGCCCACTCAAGTTCCATATTCGCCGAGCTAAGCTGCTCGGTAAATCGCATCCTCATCATTCCCAACAAGGTCGGCAAATCGCTGAGTACCGGGTCGAGCGAATCAATGACCAGACGCAAATCGGTTAAACTGTGCTGCACCTTGTCACGAACGTTTCCAAAAACCTCTCCGCTTTTATCCTGCAACTGCGCGACGATGGATACCAGTTGCCCGCCGATACCATCATGCATGTCACGCATGATTCGCTCACGCTCCTCTGCAAGCAGCCGTTTTTGCTCCGATATCCGCAGTTCCTGGTACTGGTTCTCCAGAGTCATCTGCTTTTCCCTTACCCGTTGCTCGAGCACGGCAGTCATTTCTTCGGCCTGATTTATCGAACGCACGAAACGTCTGATCATGAACCAGCTGAATAACATGATTGATGGGATAACACTGTACTGGACGATCAGTCCGTCAAGGCGGTCGATTAAATTATTCAGCAGCAAATAGTCATGCAGGCCTGAGACCAGGATGGGCATGCCGACTAAAAGCATCAGAAAAGCATCCTGAGCCGTTTTGTGATTTTTCTCTTCGCGGTAGTAAACAAATAGCAGATGCGAAATAGCGTAAATACCCAGCAGGCAAATACCGGTATCAAGAATGTGATAACCGACGTAATGGACGCTACTGACATCCGGAAGAAAAAGTAAACCGATGCTGGCGAGCGCGAAATACAGAATGATCTTTTCTATTTTTTTATTCGCATAACCTACATAGCTGTGATTGAAGAAAATCATGGTCACGATCGTCCACACAAACGAAACCAGAATAACGGCCTCCCACAGACGAGTAGACACCGGCACGCCGGTGACAAACAGGTTTAGGTTATGCGTAGCCCAGAGAAACAGTTCCAGAGAAAACAAGGCGTAGACAATATCCTTGCGCCTGGCCAGCCAGAAGGCAAAAACGATCATCGACATGAAATACATCGCGGCGGTAATCCACTGAATAAATTCAAAACGGACCAGCCGCTTCCAGTCATAGGCAGGCTGTAGCTTTTTTGCCGGGCCGAAATAAAAACGATCGAGTAGACCCTGCTTGCCGACGGTGGTCTGCATTCGAATGTGAATACGGTTTTCACCCGAACGTAACAGGTTTGACGAAAAGTTGATCATTAGTGGCTGATTGTGATGCCGCGACAAGGGCTCATCAAAACTGCCACCCTGGCCCACCCAGAGGCCATTGACATACACCGCGGCATTGTGAAAAACCATGGGCAAGTACACGGCCCATGCCGCCTCGGATCTGTCTTCAACGACAATTGTGGCCCGATACCAGGCACGATCCACCTGGGAATCTCGTTTCGCCCAGTCATCGGGTAACGACGCGGGCTGCCAATCCCCGGTTGGTAATTGAGCGGGTTCAGACAAATCGCTTGCGAGGTATTCGAGTTTTTCGATAGCCGGCAACTGTGGTTCGAAAAAAATACTGAATGGGGTATGAAAAACGACGACATTTAACAATGCCAGATAGATAAACAGAATCGAAAACGCTGTGATTTTATGCCGGGTAAACCATGAAAACATAACTGTCCGCCCGCTTCTTTGGAGCTAGTGCATATAGCTCACAAGAGAAATATCCGCTGATACCGCTAAGGTAAGAGCCCCTGTTGAATCGCCTGGTAAATAGCTTCTGATCGGCTGTTAACCTGCAGCTTATTATATATATTTTTGATATGCGTGGTGACGGTGTAATACGTGATGCCCAGTTTCTCGGAAACCTCTTGCGCCGAGAAACCCTGGCTCAACAGTTTCAGAATCTTTGTTTGCCTTGGGGTTAAGGCTTCGGGCAAAGGAATCGTCTGGGTTTGCACATTATGAAACTTCAACAGCATCAGCCGCGCAATAACCGGGCTCATCGGGGCACCGCCATCGATCATGGCGAGAATGGCATCGGTGATTTTCTGACTCTTATCGTGTTTTAGAATATAGGCTTTGGCACCCGCTTCCAGTGCCTTGAACACCAGGTTTTCATCCTGAAAACCGGAAATCACCATCGCGTCGCAATCCAGGTGCTGTTGCTCGATGGCCCTGATAATGTCGATACCGGAACCATCCGGCAAGCCGAGATCGGTGAGCAACACATCCGGTTTATGTTGAGATAAGGCCGACAAACCCTGCTCCATCGTGCCGCAGGCATCGAGCAGCTCGAACTGCTCGTGCTCCGCAATCAGGCTTGATAAACGACCCCGTACATCGGCATCATCCTCGACCAGCGTCACGGTATATTTATGCATTGTTCATTAATCCGGAAAACATGCCTGTTATTGTAATGGCTGGCAGCGGCGTATCACATTCACCCAGGGCATTGAGGGACAGATCGGAACCGAGATCCGCAGCTAGTAAATATACACCGAGCCGGCAAAGGAAGCGCTGTTATCCGACTGATCGCCACCGATACCGGTGGTCACACTATCCTCATCAGTGGCCCCCACTGCCAGGGTGCCGCCGTCTCCAGATAAGGCCAGGTTTAGACCGAACTCATCATTATCCTCGGTATTTGAAGCCTTGACGTAACCGATAGCCTCGACCAGATTAGCCGATAAGACCAACTCCGCAGAGGCGCATACCATCAACTTGACCAGAATGTTCCTTTGCAATCAGTTGATTATTATGCTCGATATCCTGATTGTATTGTAAACTAAAGTAATTATTTTCTATTCGACCTTCTTGCAATTCACCGCGACAAGAATTCTTAAGACAAAAATTCACGACTTTCCAATTATATTTCGTCTTACATTGTCGACATTCTTGTTGAGGACCATTAACCGATTTTTTAACAACTAAAATATCCGGATGCAACAACAATGCTTCTTGATTTCGATGCATATAATTTTCTATATAACCCATTTCGGTTAAAAAGGCAACAGCTTCATTCAAGTATGCTTCTTGGTTTTGAATATCATCACCGAAACATCTTCGGGTCCAGGTAGTCAAAGTTCGAGAAGTTCTTAATGCGAATGTATTAAAACGGTCCCCAAGCAATCTTCTTTGCTGCGGTTCAGCATTTGAAAAACATCCGGGTTTTGTTCCTTCAACAGCTTCAAATATTCTTTTGTCCGGAAGTATTTGACTTATTGGAACTATTACTTGTTGACCAAATGTTTCTCTATCAAGTAAGTTAGGATGGTTAAAGGCATTCTCTCTTCGGAATATATCCATTATCCCCTTGAGGTAATCATGCGCCAGATCAGGATTTTCAGCCGAAAGCAAATCATTACTCTTTAAATTAAATGAGTCTAATTTGCTTTCGGGTGAAAATCCAGATCTGACGCATGATTATCTCAAGGGTATAATGGATATTTTCATAAGAGAAATGCTTTTAACCATTCTAACTTACTTGATAGAGAAACATTTGTCAACAGGTAATAATTCCAATTAGTCAAATACTTCCGGATAAAAGAATATTTGAAGCTGTTGAAGGAACAAAAGTTCAGGGGTGTTTTTCAAACGCTGAACCGCAGCAAAGAAGAATTGCTTGGGTGCCGTTTTAATCCTTTCGCATTAAGAATTTCTCGAACTTTGAATACCTGGACTCGAAGATGTTTTGGTGATGATATTCAAAACCAAGCATACTTGAATGAAGCTGTTCCTTTTTAACCGAAATGGGTTATATAGAAAATTATATGAGTCGAAAGCATTGTTGTTGCATCCGGATATTTTAGTTGTTAGGAATTCGGTAATAGGTCCTCAACAAGAATGTCGACGATGTAAGACGAAATATAATTGGAAAGTCAGTGAATTTTTGTCTTAAGAATTCTTGTCGCGGTGAATTGCAGAAGGTCGAATAGAAATAATTACTTTAGTTTACAATATCAATCAGGATATCGACGTAATAATCAACTGATTGCAAAGGAACATTCTGGTCAAGTTGATGGTTGTTGCGCCTCTGCGGAGTTGGTCTTATCGGCTAATCTGGTCGAGGCTATCGGTTACTTCAAGGCGTCGAATGCTGAAGCAAGTGATGAGTTCGGCACGACCCTGGCCTTATCCGCTGATGGCAGCACCATGACAGTGGGGACTGTTGATGAGGATAGTGCCTCGACCGGGATCGGTGGCGATCAGCCGGATAACAGCGCTACCTCTGCAGGTGCGGTGTATATTTACTAGCTGTGGATCTCAGCTCAGACCCGTTTGCCAATGCCTGGCCGAATGTGAAATATTGGTGTCAGCCATTACAATAACAGGCATGTTTTCCGGATTAATGAACAATGCATAAATATACCGTTACGCTGGTTGAGGATGATGCCGATGTACGGGGTCGTTTATCAAGCCTGATTGCGGAGCACGAGCAGTTTGAGCTGCTCGATGCCTGCGGCACGATGGAGCAGGGTTTATCGGCCTTATCGCAACATAAACCCGATGTGTTGCTCACCGACCTCGGCTTGCCGGATGGTTCCGGTATCGACATTATCAGGGCCATTGAGCAACAACATCTGGATTGCGACGCGATGGTGATTTCCGGTTTTCAGGATGAAAACCTGGTGTTCAAGGCACTGGAAGCGGGGGCCAAAGCCTATATTCTAAAACACGACAAGAGCCAGAAAATCACCGACGCCATTCTCGCCATGATCGATGGCGGTGCTCCGATGAGCCCGGTTATCGCGCGACTGATGCTGTTGAAGTTTCATAATGTGCAAACCCAGACGATTCCCTTGCCCGAAGCCTTGACCCCGAGGCAAACCAGGATTCTGAAACTGTTGAGCCAGGGTTTCTCGGCGCAGGAGGTTTCCGAGAAACTGGGTATCACTTATTACACTGTCACCACGCATATTAAAAATATATATAATAAGCTGCAGGTTAACAGCCGATCAGAAGCTATTTACGAGGCGATTCAACAAGGGCTCTTACCTTAACGGGTCAGCGAAAATTTTTCTTGTAAGCTATATGTAGTAGCTGCAGAGGGAGTGGCAGACATATATGTTTTCATGGTTTACCCGGCATAAAATCACAGCGTTTTCGTTTCTGTTTGCCTATCTGGTATTGTTAAATGTCATCGTTTTTCATACTCCATTCAACATTTTTTTCGAACCACAGCTGCCGGCTGTTGAAAAACTCGAATACCTTGAAAGTGATTTATCTGAGCCCGCTCAATTACCAACCGAGGATTGGCGGCCCGCGTCGTTACCCGATGACTGGGCGAAACGAAATACCCAGGTAGATCACGCCTGGTATCGGGCCACAGTTATCGTTGAAGACAGACCCGAGTCAGTATGGGCCGTGTACCTGCCCATGGTTTTTCACAATGCCGCGGTGTATGTCAATGGCCTCTGGGTGGGCCAGGGCGGCAGTTTTGATGAGCCGTTGTCACGGCATCACAATCAGCCACTAATGATCAACTTTTCATCAAGCCTGTTACGTTCGGGTGGGAACCGTATTCACATTAGAATGCAGACCACCGTCGGCAAGCAGGGTTTACTCGATCGTTTCTATGTCGGCCCGGCAAAAAAGCTACAGTTTGCCTATGACTGGAAGCGGTTAATCCGGTTTGAATTTATTCAGTGGATTACCGCCGCGATGTATTTCATGTCGATGATCGTTTTTGCCTTCTGGCTGGCCAGGCGCGCGGATATTGTCTACGCCTTGTTTTCCCTGGAACTGTTTCTCTGGGCTACGCATAATCTAAACCTGTTTGTCACCAGCGTGCCGGTGTCTACTCGTCTGTGGGAAGCCATAATTCTGGTTTCGTTTGTCTGGACGATCGTAACGATGATTTTCTTCAATCACAGCTATGTTGGTTATGCGAACCGGAAAATAGAGAAGATAATTCTGTATTTCGCGCTCGCCAGCATCGGTTTACTTTTTCTTCCGGATGTCAGTAGCGTTCATTACGTCGGTTATTACATTCTTGATACCGGTATTTGCCTGTTGGGTATTTACGCTATTTCACATCTGCTATTTGTTTACTATCGCGAAGAGAAAAATCACAAAACAGCCCAGGATGCTTTTCTGATGCTTTTAGTCGGCATGCCCATCCTGGTTTCAGGCTTGCATGACTATTTGCTGCTGAATAATTTGATCAATCGCCTGGACGGACTTGTCGTTCAGTACAGTGTCATCCCATCAATCATGTTATTCAGCTGGTTCATGATCAGACGTTTTGTGCGTTCGATAAATCAGGCTGAAGAAATGACTGCCGTGCTCGAGCAACGGGTAAGGGAAAAACAGATGACCCTGGAGAGCCAGTACCAGGATCTGCGAGTATCGGAGCAAAAAAGGCTGCTTGCAGAGGAGCGTGAGCGAATCATGCGTGACATGCATGATGGTATCGGCGGGCAACTGGTATCCATCGTCGCGCAGTTGCAGGATAAAAGCGGAGAGGTTTTTGGAAACGTTCGTGACAAGGTGCAACACAGTTTAACCGATTTGCGTCTGGTCATTGATTCGCTCGACCCGGTGCTCAGCGATTTGCCGACCTTGTTGGGAATGATGAGGATGCGATTTGCCGACCAGCTAAGCGCGGCGAATATGGAACTTGAGTGGGCGGTGACCGATCTTCCCGAATGCGAGGCTATCGGACCTGGCGAGTGTTTACATATCATGCGTATCTTGCAGGAGGCTATTAACAATAGCGCCAAACATTCTGGATCCGCTAAATTGACCTTAACGACGGGAGTGCTGGCTGCAGAACATCCGCAGATTTATATTGACATCATCGATTATGGCCGGGGTTTGCCGAATAACACCGGCGGCAATCATGCAGGGCGGGGCATAAGGAACATGCACTACCGCGCAGGGCAACTTGGAGCAAAGCTTGAAATAAATGGATCCTTAACGGGAACACTGGTTAGATTAATATTGAATTTTCGATAATTGATACCTGCATCTGGATTGACCTGAGCCTGAAAGTATCTTCACTCAGAGTAAAGCATTCGGATTCAACAGGCCATCATCCGTGAACCGCTATACGCAGCCGGACATGGCGCCGTGGTCGGTGAACTTAACCAGGTGACCAATAGGGCGGTGCGGGCAAAACAGGGGTCGAGGTCATTCTCGATTATTTGGGATCCTCCGCCGGCGCTGAAAAAAAACTTCAAGCCCATACAATCGCACAAATAGAAAACCCCAGGGGACTTGTCGCGGGGAAAATCCGGGCGGCTCATTCCTGGTTGCGAGAATAGGGCAGAAATCGAATTAGTCGGACAGGCTATTTATAACAAAGATCTTTGACAGGGAGCAATCGAGCAGATAGCAAATCCAGAAACAGGGTTTCTTCGTACGGAGTTTTGCGGGGATTGGTTGTGCATTGTTATGCTTCGTGGTGCAAAGCCTGGAATCGCGCGCCACATAAGCTCATGAAAAATAGAGAAGTATAAGTTGGTTTGTAATCTGAAAATCCCCGTGTCGGTGCCGAGCGCGGACCGGTTCGATTCCGCCCCTGGGCACAATTTTTTTCCCATCAACCAGCAATAGCTAATCGAGTGCCTGGCCTGTATCAAATGCTGGTCGCTAGCCTCGATTCTCTTGCGAGCCTTAAAATAGTGCTGTCAATATCGCGGCGCAAATAAAGGTCGAATCGCAAGTTACCTGTTAATCGCAGATTTGCCATCTCTGGAATTGCTTCTGAATCCCGATGACCCGGGAGTATGTGTCCCTTAGTAACTTCCTTTAGGAAGCAGTGAACGGCATCCATCCGTGCAACATTTCGACGTGTGGCTCGGCATACTACGGCAAGCCTGATTGATCACCTGGCTTAAATCGTCCAGAGCAGGGCGACAAAATCGATGTTAATCAATAGCTGCGCTTACGTGGCATGTCGTAGGCACTGCCACTATAGGCGAAAGGCGTGGTCCTGCCGACCAGTTCCTCGATCAAGGCAAGCTCGGCATCACTGTGGTTGATGAATGGAGCCGGCACGATCAACTTGCTGCCGGCAGAGGCAGGTAATACGTATACGGGTTCATCGTGATGTTCCGACACGATGTCCTTGCTGACGTTGGGATCAGCGTTGGCGTCAATGCGGGTATGCCCGTAACAGGTGCACACATAGGATTTCTCGGGATCGGATTCGACGTAGATTCCGGTACCACGAATTCCGATGGTCGCGGTCGGAGTCAGAATCTGGCGTGGCTGCTCACGCTTGCCGAACACCGACAGTAAAGCGCCCGAGACTATGCGCAAACTGTCGACCAACAGACCATTGCTACTCTTCATGCGAATTTCACTATTGCCACGCAGAATAAAAGCCTCCTCGTCGACCACAAATATGATTAGCCCATCCGCTCCGGTTTGAACCCGGGATCCCGGCCCGATGCGCGTGTTGATGTTAGCCTTGCGGTCATCGACGGTTACCGATCCCTGCAGCTTGTAAATCGACCGACCGTCCGGCAATTTTCGTGGGATCTCGCCCATCGCATGACTTTGCTGCAATATTTGCGCTACCCCGGTGGAGGCGAACAGACCCATGGACAAGGCGCGGATCAAAAAAATCCGTCTCGGGTCTTCGGTATTGTTGGTCATTATATTTAGCCCGTCTGAGATTTCTGCATACTTTAGTAAGTTACTCCATAAATGTAAATTGGCCGCTTGCCGATGGAAACTGATTTTATGGTTGCAACTCATAATCAGGCTGTTAATAATAACTTCGAATAATGAAAATCAACCGGGCGAAATTTCCCCAGGGCGGATTCAAAATGACTCCTTGGATACGATCGATCACTGCATCTGTAGTCATGCTGGCTTCAACGAGTCTGTGGGCTTTGTCACCGATATATACCGTGCAAACGGGCCTTGGCAGCGTCGCTATTGATGATGAGAGTGACAGTTACCACTATCTGACCGGCGCCGCGTTGCTCTCGACAGGCGTGGGTAATAACAGCCTGATCGATTTGCAGGGCGAAGTCTCGACCTGGAATTATTCCGACGACGACCACCTCGACAGCGAGGAAATTTTCCTGCAGGGCACCTACAGCTACACACCCACGGCAGGCTTTCGAGTGCCGACCTATTCCCTCGCGCTGCGTTATCTCGAGGAATTCGGTGCCGAGGACGCGCTCGACGCCTCGACTGTTACGCTGATCCTGTCACTTGCCTATCGCATCGACGATCGCACCAGCATTCGCGGTGGTGTGAAATTCGGTGATCGGGATTCCGAATCCGAGATCGACTCAGATATCTTCGGTTACTTCGTCAACCTCGATCTTATCTACAGTGAAAACCTGTTGTTTTACACCACCGTCGGTCTCGACGAGGGCGCCGAGAATAATCGCTCTTACTGCTCCGGCGCTTATCTCGGAGAGTCGAATAGCGCGAACAGGCAACCTGGGAGTATCAGGAACAGACAGCATTTCCAGAATTCAAACCGCGAAGACGCCTTTTCCGGCGAATGCGATAATACCTATTTCGTGTTAGGCGCCAATTACGCCCTGAACGCGAATCACAGCTTCGACGCTTCAGCGACCTTCCAGGATTACGACACTCCGGTCGGTTCGCTCGACGTCGAAATCTACGCAATCGACTATTTCTACCGCTTTTAGCGACGAATTGCCAAACCCCACCCGTCGTAGCCCGTAAGAATCTAATTTAATTCGGCGGAAATCAGTCTGATTTCGGATGCCCATGGCTGGACGGCGTCGTTAATATCTTTATTTACTTTTTGGAATAATCGAAAAAGAGTGATAATTCTTCCTATACTTTAATGCCGTACCTTAAAGCAGGTTTGCCGGGCAAAGTATGTGAGACTCAGTAGCGATATATCCAGGGATTATTGCCATAGCGTGATGTCTGATGCGGTCTCTGGGGCCATTTAGAAGTTAAACAATATAATTCAATGAGGGAAATACATGAGCGAAAAAGCAGAACTTTTTTTTGAGGAATTAAAAATTGCTATTGAAACGGACAAACTGGTTCTGCCCTCATTGCCCGAAGTAGCACTAAAAATTCGTGATGTGGTCGATAGTGAAACTGCTTCTGCACAACAAGTGTCAGAAATTCTGGCTCAGGATGCGGCGCTTTCTGCACGGCTAATTCAGGTTGCGAATAGCCCGCTGTATCGCACGCGAAACCCAATCGAAGATCTACAAATGGCCATTACGCGAATGGGTCTACGGTTAGTGCGCGATCTGGTTATGAGTCTGGCTATGAAACAAATATTTCAGGCAACATCTGATGTGTTAGATGAACAATTTCGTGCCACCTGGAATACATCTGTCACCATGGCTGCTATCTGTCGGATGTTATCTAATACGGTTCCAGGCATGAATTCTGAACAGGCGTTATTAGCTGGATTGATACATAATATTGGCGCATTACCCATACTGGTATTAGCGGAAAAAGATGATGATCTGGTTATGGATGCCGGCACACTAAATGACATGATCTGGGAATTACAGGGCCGTGTTGGGGAGTTGATACTGGAAAGCTGGCATTTCCCCAAACCAATGATTGATGTGGTTAAAGAGTGCCATAACTTTGATTATACGCACGACGATGCTGCGGATTATGTCGATCTGGTACAAGCGGCTTTATTGCAAAGCCACCTGGTGGGCGAGAAACATGCTCCATCCGATTGGTCTACTGTACCGGCATTTGCAAAACTGGGAATGGACACAGAAATAAACATTATTGATATAAAAGAAAATAAGGAAATTATTGAAGAAACCAAAGAGTCTTTGATGATTTAAATCTGCAATCTCGAATCTAAAGTATGCAATTCCACAAACTAAACGTTAATTACTCAACTTCTTAATCTTTTTACCATTTCAGGTATAAGCATCACCAGAGCTGGCATCCCAACGTCTGCAGCAATATTATAAATTGCTCTATTCGTGAGTAACCGGAGTGCCATCCCGCAGTGCCATCCCGCAGTGCCATCTTTCTTTGAAAGAGATCGGCGAACACTATCGAAAGCATTACACGACGACAGTCGGATTGTAAAAAGTGTTAGAGTTATGACTTTGAAAGACCTGACCCCGATAATTTATTGATTGTCGGAAAGATGTGGAGACTGTATGAGTAAACATACATTTTCATTTGGTGGCAAGGTTGCAGTAGTCACTGGTGCTTCCCGTGGCATCGGCAAGTCTGTTTGTATCGAACTGGCGCGAAGAGGTTGTAGCATTGTCGCAATTGCAAGACCTTCAGATGAACTCAATGAAGTCGTAGATGTGCTGCGTGGGCAGGGGCACGACGCTCAGGCGTTCCCTTGTGACCTGAATGATACCGACGCAATTGAAACATTGTGTAAACAATTATTACACCAATATGTGCATATAGATATTCTGGTTAACTGCGCAGGAGTTGGTAAATTCGGCCCGATAGATTCGTTGACATTTGCTGAAACACGCGCACCTATCAACGTGCCTTTTACTGCTGCAGTTTGCCTGTCCAGGGGGCTGTTGCCGGCAATGATCAATCGGGGTGAAAGTCGGATTATCAACGTGGTTAGTCCGGCCGGGTATTTCGATTTGCCGTATATGGCCGCATATACGGCGTCACGTTCGGGGCTGTTAAGCTTTACGCGTTCACTGGATGAAGAAGTCAAGTTGCAAGGTGTCAGGGTACGTTCAGTTTGTCCGGCCTGGGTGGACAGCGAGTATATCAGTCGAAATCAGACCGATGGTGACTGGCTGCCGAAAATGTCGAAATATTTTCCAGTGGCAAGCACTGACGAAGCAGCGGGCATGGTCATTAAATCTATAGTCGGCAATCGACGGGAATACAAAGCGGGTTGGATACTCAACCTGTGCGTACTCTGCTATCGCTGGTTTCCACGCCTTTCTGTTGGGAGTTTCAAGATACTGGGACTCTATGCTCCTCCTGCATTAAGCGCAGTCGCAAAAAATCGCAAGGATGCCGATGAGTGGACGAATTGGGAAGAAAGTATCTCACTGGAGGCATCGCGCACGACGTTTCCCACCAGCGTCGAGGAAGTCGCTGCCATCGTTGCAAACACCAAAGAATATCCATCGCCGCTGCGCGCCGCCGGTTCTCGGCATACAACGACACATTGTGGTGTTGCTGATCGAGGTACCCTGGTCATCATGCGCGATATGGATCGTGTCATCGACATCGATGTTGATGCGTTAACGGTTACCGTGCAGGCGGGCGCCCTGTATATCGATGTCTCGGAAGCGCTCAAAGCAAAAGGACTGCAGTTCTATGTAAACGTTGAAATCGGTAACCTGACCATGGGTAGTGCCGCCTCGACCGGGACGAAAGATGCATCCATGCCGGGCGAATATGGGCAGGTATGTTCGTATTGTGTTGGCGTTACCATGGTCATGGCCGACGGCGAAGTGCGCAGCATAAACGAGGATGAACCCGAATTGATGCAGGCAGTTCGTTCCAGCTATGGTTTACTCGGTGTGATTGTTGAAACCACTTTCCGCGTGCAATTATTGCGACCGATGTTGGTCAAACACCAAACCTACAGTCTGGATCAGTTTGAGCGTGTCTTGCCGGAATTGCGCCAACGGAACCAGTCCATCATGTACTACCTGTTTCCATTCCAGAATAAATTAACGGTCGAATTCCGGCAGTATGTTGATGGACCAATAACTCGACCCAATCGCTGGAAGTGGCGGCTGCGAAATTTCTTCTGGAAAACACTGGCGCCCAGCTTTTCTTTTTTAGCGACGCGCTTTGTCAGCCATCGGCGAATTCGTTACCTGTTAATCGACACCTTCTTCCAGCTTATTCCATTCTTGACCAGGTGGGTTATCAGTAGTCAGAACACATTGGCAGGTGATCAGATAATTCGCTATCCGGAGCACAAGAATTTCTCCAAATATACGTTCAGCATCTGGGCATTTCCTGAAGAGAAAATAATGCCCACCATGCGCGCCTATTTCAGTTTCTGCCAGGACTATTATCGCGATCATGGGTTTCGGTGTGATTTGCTGAACGTGGGGTATCGGATCGAAGCCGACACAAATCCTCTTTTTTCTTATTCGTATGATGGCACGGTGATGACGCTGGATCCGGTGACTACCGGCGCGCCGGGTTGGGATGACTTTCTAAAGGCCTATAATGAGTTTTGTTCTCAACATGGCGGTGTACCCCTGTTTAATCAGACAAAGTGGTTAACCCAAAGCCAGGTGCACAAGGCTTTTGGCGATAAAATTGATGATTTTCAAAAAATTCGTCGCAGCATGGATCCTGAGGACCGATTATTGAATCGATATTTCAGGGAGTTGTTATAACGGCATGACTAGCGAACTGTCCATTTGGTGGAACTTCCAGAAACACCACTGATTTACGGATAGTCCAGAGAAAATCCTGTAACGTTTGAGCAGCAAATGCCGAACCCATATCGATTGCTGCCGGGGAATATACGCGCAACCCGATAGGTTGGCGCACATGAGGAGTGCCAGGAATGCAATTACCCGAAGAATACCAAAGACTTGATGCACAGGAACAAAGTGTATTGTTAGATAGCTTGCAGCGACAGACAGTACCAATCTGGTGAATGTATTTTCAAGGCAGGTGATGCCGGGGACTATGCCCTGTTTATCGAATCCGGGGATGTTCGGCTGGAATTTGAAGAGCACGAACTCGATTGCGAATTAGTTGTTGCAACGATGTGTGCGGGTGACATTGTTGGTGAACTTTCTTTGCTGGATGAAGAAGTTCGATCACTTTCTGCATACGCTGAAAACGATGTGGAGGTACGCTTACTGAGTCGCCAGGTACTGGATCAGCTAAAGCAGACTAATCCGAAGTTTGCTGCCTCCATGTTCCAGGCACTCGGCATGAGTGCCTCTGTAAAGTTACGTAAGGCCAACGATAAAGTAGAAGAGTCGTTGCTGATGCAGCATGGCCATTTAAGTCAGGTCGATGACAAAGTCACCAGGGCGAGTGACGCGCAAGCAGCTTTCATCGGATGGAGTGAGGCACAAATTGACGAACTTTTATTTCGTATGTGCCAGGTCATTCTGGAAAACAGCCTGACACTGGCAGAGCAGGCGGTTAAGGAAACCCGGCTTGGAAACGCAAAAGACAAACAACAAAAGCATGCCAGCGCATGCCTCGGTGTATACGGCGATATCGTTGCAAAAAAAGGATCGGGTGTTGCTAAAAAACATTTTCATAACGGGGTTACGGAAATCTATGATGCGATGGGCGTCATATTCGGATTGATACCGATGACAAACCCGGTATCCACGACAGTTTTCAAGGCGCTTATTTCGGTCAAATCACGTAACAGTATCATTCTCAGTCCGAATCGAATGGGTAGTGTCGTCGTTATGAAAGTAGTCGATATGCTTCGAGCGGTACTCGCGGAGCACGGAGCACCGGCTGATCTCATTCAGGTCGTTGAAGAGCGACAAAGTCGTCAAATGACGTCAGCATTTATGCGTCATTCGGGCGTCGCTTTAGTGCTGGCAACGGGCGGCGCTTCGATGGTCAAAGCGGCTTATAGCTCCGGCACACCGACCATTGGCGTCGGGCCGGGCAATACGCCCTGTATGATCGCTCATGATGCAAATCTCAAGCATGCAGCAACGTCCATCATTCGCAGTAAAGCTTTCGACAACGGTATTATTTGTGGATCAGAACACAATCTGGTTGTTCCAGAATCGATTCATTCTTCACTGTGTGAAAATTTACAAAGCTGCGGGGCAGCGGTTTTGAATGCGGATGAAACGGAACTGTTCACCCAGAAAGCATTCACGCCAAAGGGGCATCTGAACCGACGCATAATCGGTCAGGATGCTGTCAAGATTGCCGAATTCATCGGTATAAAACGAGACTACCCGATCAAGTTGATTGTCGTGCCCGCAGAAGGCGTTCACGGCAACAATCCATTGGCAAAAGAAAAATCAGCACCGATCGTCAGTTTGTTTACTGTTTTGGATGATCAAGCAGGCAATCAAACTGTGCGCCGCTATTCTGGAAATAGACGGCGCTGGTCATACTGCGGTTATCCATACGCGCGATCGAAAACTTGCGCGACAATTTGCCAATACGATCAAAGCGAGCCGGATTCTGGTGAATAGTCCTGGACTACAGGGTATTACCGGTGGTTGCACCGGTTTGATACCGTCTTTCACGTTGGGATGCGGCAGTTATGGTGGCACTTCAACGACCGACAATGTCTCTTTCAGGCACCTGGTCAATACCAAACGAATGGCCTATTACTTGCCTTACAAAAAACTCGATGTATTGACAGAAAAAATGCATCGGTTATCACCAAAAGCGCTGTACGCAATACGATTGTTCGGAAAGTTCAAGCGCCGGATAAATATATTTTCTGCATTTTGATTTTATATATGACGTAAGGCTATATCGTGGCGCATATACAGATCGAATCACAAGGTAAGCGATAGAACACGGGTCTACGATCCCTGCAATTGCTTCTGAATCTCAAAGATCTAGGAGTGTGTGTCCCTGAGTGCCGTGCCTGAGTGCTATCTGGTAAGGCGTTGGGAATCGGCTTCGGGGACATTCTGCCTGGTTGATCAAAAAAACGAGTCAGCGTCCCCAAACGGAAGTCCGTAACCTCAACCGCTGCGTATCATTGTCATGAATTTCAAAATACTGCGAGAAGCAGATTCCCGACATCAGCAGCCATAGACAGTCGGCATTGCCGGCGAGCCGGTTGCACCGCATGTTGCGGCTGGGCCGAATGACGGCCGGAATGGTTGCAACCGCGCTGAACGAGAGCGCGAAACAAATCAGCCGGGGTGAACGGCCGACTGCGACGGGGCTGCTGTTTAACCCGGTGAATGCCGACCGGCTCGCCAGGGAACTCGCGCAGATGCGCGGTGCGGTTATGAAGGTCGGGCAGTTGCTCTCCATGGAGGCGGGCGACTTACTGCCGCGTGAGTTTAGCGAAATTTTATCCGGCCTGCGCGACAGCGCGCATTCGATGCCGCCCTCACAGTTGCGAACGCTTTTGACTCGAGCCTGGGGCGAAGGTTGGCAGGAGCTGTTTCAATCTTTCGATGAGCAGCCTTTTGCGGCGGCTTCAATCGGCCAGGTGCATGAGGCGGTCGATCGACATGGGCGCCGCCTCGCGATCAAGATTCAGTATCCCGGCGTTGCCGCCAGTATCGACAGCGATGTTAATAACGTCGCGGCCCTGTTGAAACTGTTCAAGTTGCTGCCCGAGGGGCTCCAAATCGAACCCTTGCTGGATATGGCCCGGCAGCAACTGCACGATGAAACCGATTACCCGCTCGAGGCCAGGCATCTGCAGCGATATCGAGACCGGCTCGGGGACGACGACCTGTTCCGCGTGCCGGAGGTGGACACGCAGCTGAGTGCCCCCGGTATTCTGGCGATGACCTTCATCGAAGGTCAAAGCATCGAACACTTAAGCAGCGCTCCGGCGGAGACGCGAAATCGGCTGGCGGCGCGGCTGATCGACCTGTGCTTGCAGGAATGCCTGCAGTGGGGCCTGGTGCAAAGCGATCCAAATTTCGCCAATTTTCTCTACGACGCGGAGCGCGAAACCATCGGGCTGCTTGATTTCGGCGCCATGCGCGTCAACGAGGCGGGCCGGGGGCTTTCTCTTGCGCGCCTGCTTCGTGCCGCGATGAACGAGGATCTGGCGGCGCTGGTCGAGGCGGGCTGCAAGGTCGGTTATATTGCCCGCACGGACTCTTTCAATTACCGCATGGCGGTTGTCGACCTGATTCAAACCGCCGCCGAGCCGGCGCTAACGCAGGGTCCCTACTGTTTTGCGGAGTCAGGGCTGGCGCAGTGCCTCGCTGATAAGCTGCTCTACCTGCGCAATTCTCCCGAAGTTCAGCGTATCCCGCCTGCCGACGTGGTTTTCCTGCATCGCAAGCTGGCGGGTATTTTCCTGTTGTGCGCCCGAATCCGGGCGCAGGTCGATGTACGCAGCATCGTCCTCGCGCATCTCGAGCGGATGAAAGTATAGGGTACGTCGACTGCCTCGCCTGAATCAGGCTTATTTTTTGGAGTTATAAAACAAGGTTGGGTGCGCCTGTACGGAAGCGGCGAAATAGCGGCTAGCGGAAATTTCATCTTAAAACTGGGCTTATGCGATTGCGGAGTCTGTATGCCTGATGCCAAGTGGGCCGATAAATAGTCTGGGAACAAACAGGTAAATTGCTCCCGGATTTACCGGTCAACTCTTTTTCTTTTTCGATTGCAGGCGAGCAGTCTTTAGAATGCGCTGTGCCGCGTCGAGGCCACTGAGATAGGCGGATTCGACGCGCCCACGTATACACCAGTCGCCGCATGAAGCCAGGTAGCTGTCTGGATCGACCAGCGAATGTGGACCCTGCTGCGGGGCGGGATTCGCGTAGCGCCAGCGATGCAGCGCTACATGGCGGGCGTGACCGAGGTCGAGCCCGATGATACGGCTGGTTTCCCTGACCAACTGTTCGGTGACTATGCGCCGATCGAGTTCTATATGTTCCTCGGCCCACTGGTTGCTGGCCTGCACCAACAGGGTACTGCCGTTGCGCCCGGGTTTGCTGCTGTCGACGCTGATCCAGCTTATAGCCGCTTGCTTTACCAGGGCCGCATCCCAGTCGAGTGGAAGCGGCGCGTCAAAGCCGAGCATCAGGGAAAAGCATCCTGGCATCTGGCACTGACCGAGGGTTTGCCGGTGGGTGAACGCAGGCGGCAACAGCGTCATCGCCTGGGCCGCTGGAATGCTACTGACAACCCAGTCGAACTCGCCTAGTTCCTCGCCGTCGCCGTCACGCAATTGCCACGAACCCGGTTGGCCGGTGATTTCGACAACGCGGGTGTCGGTTGCGACATCGAGCGGTTCGGCCAGCGCGCGACCAAGCGCGTTCATCCCCGGCACGCCGATGTAATGCGGCGGCTGATCGGACCAGGTACGTCGGTCAGTCACTTGATTGGCTTCAAACTCGACAAAACGAGCGTTCCAACGAGCAATCACGCCTGCTTTCAGCCAGGGATCAAGAAAGTGCTGAAAGGCTTTTGTTTTTGCGCTAAAAAACTGTGCGCCGTGATCAAACTGGAAGCCGTTCTGGCGGCGGGTCGACATCCGGCCGCCGTAGCTGTGGGATTTCTCGAACAGCCGCACCTCGGCGCTGCCGCGCATCGTGTGCGCAAAAACCAGGCCGGACAGGCCCGCTCCGATCACAGCGATGCGGGCTATGACAGTTTCTCCCAACGATCGTCGTCAAGCCACGGAGTGAAAGCAGCGACGCAGTCGATCAGAGCTTCGCCAGCGGTGAATTCAGGTACGAGTTCATCCATCCTGCAACATCTCGTAGCGTCGCATCGGCATGGAATCGATGAGCGCGAACAACTCGGCCGTTTCGACGACGCTGTCTTGATCAAGCTTCACGGTGCCATCCTTGCCGACAAGCACAACCCTGAACTGGTCGCGACCCGTGCCGAAGCGCTGGTAAAAACTTGCGTTGGCGACATCGTGACGCTCGCCATCGATGGACAGGTGACCATCGGCAAACACTCGAATAACCGCCATGTCGCGCTCAATCATTTCGGTGCGTACCGCCGCGATAGCGGACTCCTGTCGCTGCACCAGCGTTGCCTGTGCATCAGGCGCAAATATCAGCAGAATGCGCTTCTTCCAGGAAAGCTCGGACATCAGTTGCTCGGCGTCTGCTGCCTGCACCTCCAGTGCAGTCAGCAACAGTGCGAGTGTTCCCCATTTTTTTGTCATGAGCAAAAGTACCCTTCCGTATTGATTACAGTCAGTATGTATACGAAGTAGCCTTGCGAAACGGTTCAACAGGTTTTGCTCCGATTACTGGGCTATCGGCAAAAGCGATATCCTTGATCATCCTGTAGTTTCACCACTAGCCCCAGGAATTCGAGGAGCCTCATGGTGCGAAAAATGTAATCGGTAAACTCTAAGGTATGCCGGGTAGAGAGAGTAAAACTCTGCCGGAGGTTTCATTTAGCCTTGTCTCTGGTTACTGTCGGGGTTACACCCAAAACGAGTAGAGCGTGGCGACGATCAGAAGTAACAACTGCAACCCGTTGATCACGACGCTTTGCAGATGTAATTGCCTGAATGTCGCGCCAGCCGTGTCATCGCCGGCGAGCTCACGGTCGCGCGCGCGGTTGATGCGGGGCATTAGTAACTGTCGGGCATACACGAATAAAGCAGCCACCAGCGCGCAGGCACCCGCGCTGAGGGCATCAACGGTGACATACGCTGCCGCAGTGCAGACCGACGCCAGCGCGATTCCCCACGATGTTTCTAAGGGACACACACTTGATCATTGCTAAGGGACATGTTTCTAAGGGACACACACTTGATCATTGACACTCATCGTTCCAAAGGCGTAGCATTTGCGGATTCTCAGACAAACGGAATTGACTGATGACACGTCCCAGGAAAGAACTGATCTCGCTCGCTGATACCCCTTACTACCACATCACCTCGCGCTGCGTACGCCGTGCCTTTCTCTGCGGGGTTGACCATTACTCCGGCCAAAGTTACGAACATCGCCGACAATGGGTCGTCGATCGTATACGCCTGCTCTCATCCCTGTTTGCAATCGATGTCTGTGCCTATGCGGTCATGAGTAACCACTACCACCTCGTGCTCAAACTGGCTCCGGATCAGATGGAGGACCTGTCTGACGATGAAATCATGGACCGGTGGTGCGCTCTGTTTAAAGGGCCGTTATTAGTCCAGCGCTATCGGAAAGGGGATACTCTGTCGACGGTTGAAAGAGCCACGGTAAGCGATATTGTGAACGTCTGGCGAAGAAAACTCGCCAGTATCAGCTGGTTCATGCGCTGCCTGAACCAGCCCATCGCCCGACAGGCAAACCTTGAGGATGAGTGCACCGGTAAATTCTGGGAGTCCCGCTTTACCTCACAAGCACTTAAGACAGAGGAAGCGTTATTGTCCTGTATGGCGTACGTCGATCTCAATCCGGTTCGGGCCGGTATGGCGACCAGCCCGGAGGCATCCAGTTACACCAGCATTCAGGAAAGAACTAATCCGGCGTTTGATCTGAAACAGGCCATTTGTAACCAGAGCCGATCCGGAGATTTATTCGATTTCAAGACACCGATCAAACCGCTATTGCACTTCGACGGCGATCTAATTCCTGAACTGCAGACCGGCATTCTCTTTTCTTTTCGTGACTATCTGGACTTGGTGGACTGGACAGGCCGTATCGTCCGCAACGATAAACGAAACCATATCGATAACGATCTACCGCCGATATTACAGAGGCTACATCTCTCACCCAGGCAATGGCATCTCAATTCCACGCAATTTGAAGCGATACACCCCAGGCGATTCAATCGAGTCGAACCGAATCTCGATACCGGTTAGACCTTCGCAGCTGATTTCCTCAAGCATAACGACTATCCACTATCGGATGACGGGCAGGTAGTTTCGATTCAATGCATTACCGGATCTTTTCCCGGAAAATCAGGTGAACCAAGGTCCACCATCGTTGTAACAGTCATACCATTTCCATGAAAACGAGGTGAATAGATGATATGAATAAATATTTATTGAGAGTGTGTGTCCTATTTAGCCTCCTATTTAGCCTTCTCTTTATTGAGAGTGTGTGTCCTATTTAGCCTTCATATGAATCAATATTTAGAGAGTGTGTGTCCTATTTAGCCTTCCCCCTGCAGTCGCCGAAGAAAAACTTAATTTACTGTCTGGAATTAGTTGACCACTACAAAATGCTATCGTGAAAAGGAGCTAAAAGACCAAGTCGAGAACCAATAATCAGGAAATAGGTATACTGTCCTCTGAATTTCCCATGTCCTAACGACCCCCTGTGAAGGCGGTCCTACATTCCATGCGTTATTTCGAAGGCTGCTCGCGAAACCTTTCGCTCCTCTTGCTCCTCCATGTTTGCGAGCGATGAGAAAACTTCTTTCAGATTGTCGGACGGGGCGAGTTCGGCCATCTCTCGAACGAATTCAATCAAGCAATCATCGAACCACATTGCTGTACTGACGACGTCTTCGATCGACATGTCTTGACTCAGTTGCGGTCCTTCAAAGCACTCGCACCTTGCTATCTCCGGCATGCGAGCAAACCAGGTGTCGAGGAGAAGCCCTGCTTCGGCTTTGTCGTACCTCTCGAGATTTTGTTGTAGAGATTCTTCACGCCGCCTCATGTACCCCAAGAGAGCCTTCACTCTCTCGCGGTCTGCCTTTGTCTCCATATCGGCATAAAAATCACCGAGTTGGTGGTGGAAGTCCTTTAAGAGTGTCAGAAGCTGACGTGCTGTCCTACATGACATTTGGCGTCCCTAGATACCGGATATACGCCCTCATCATACTCTCGACCTTGACCAACTCCAAACTGAGACCGTTGGGAAACTGAATCCTGAAGGATCGGGTCTGCATGACGGCAATGATGCGGGTGCTGGAACCGCTCTTTGAAGCAGACTTACCTCCCCTTTGAAATTTCCCTGCAACCCTCAACGTATTATGTTACTACTCGTATCGCCAGATTTACTCAGGCGATTTCAGGTAATCTTGAGCGTACTTTTTACAATAAATATATGATCGAAAACACAAACTCGACGACCTTACGGCGCGTCCTGGGCCTTCCTCTACTGATCTTTTACGGCCTGGGTGTGACGATTGGTGCCGGTATTTTTGCCCTGATTGGTGAAATTGTGCAAATGGCTGGCGACCACGCACCCCAGGCCTTCCTTCTGGCGGGCCTGATTGCTGGGGCAACGGGATTTTCGTATGCCTTGCTGGTGGGCGTCTATCCGCGTGCAGCTGGCGAGGCGGTGTTCGTGAAGATTGGAATAGGGCCGATGGCCGGGAGGTTGGTGGGACTGGGGGTTACATTAACGGCCATCATTTCCAGTGCGGTTATTACGATCGCCTTCGGTGGGTACCTGGGCACGCTGGTGCCCATTCCCCAGTCAGTTATGGTTATTGGTGTGCTAGTGGTGCTGTCAATGGTGGCCTGTCTGGGCGTACGTCAGAGCCTGGTTTTCGCGGCCGTGATCACGGTGCTTGAAGTCGGGACCCTGATGGTGATCATCGCGGTTGGCAGCCCCATGTTGGCGGATGCACCGTTGCTGCTTAAGGTCGTGACGCCGCCATCGGATAGCGTGGCCTGGGCAGCGGTTTTCTCGGCGAGCATCATTGCATTCTTTGCCTTCATTGGCTTTGAAGATCTGGAAAATATGGCTGAGGAAACAATAGACCCCCAGAAGGTAATGCCCAGGGCCATTATCCTCACCCTGCTAATCACGGTAGTCTTGTACGCACTGATTTCTACGATTGCCGTTGCATTGCCCGACCGCGAGGCCTTGACCAGCAGCAAAGCGCCGTTGGCGGTACTTTTCGAGGCGGTCACAGGGCTGAGCGGAAAACCGATTGCAGCGATGGCCTCAATTGCGATGGTCAACGGCATTCTGATCCAGATCGTCATGGCCAGCCGTGTGGTCTATGGCATGGCGCGGGAAGGTTTGATACCCGCAGGGCTGGGCAAGATTGATGAGCGCCGCCGCACCCCTGTGCGAGCCATTGCGCTGGTCACCCTGCTGATTGCGGCACTCGCCCTGGGCCTGCCTCTTGTTCATCTGGCACAAGCAACCAGTGTCGTGACGCTGGCGGTGTTCGCCTCAGTGAATCTGGCTTTATGGCTTATCGGCAGCCGGCAAGAGGCGGCCCCGATCTTAAGACGCTGGCGTTATTGGGGTCTGGTTGGTGCGCTTATGTCGTCGGGCCTGCTGATCACCGAGGCCTGGCGTGGGCTCATATGATGCGATCTTGATTAGAATGCCATTTTAATTATTGCCATCAATACGACTCCGCTAACAAAAGCAAGGAAGTGAACCATATTCTCCTTCATGTTTCCGTGCTTGTTAACCTCTGGAACCAGATCCACAGCGGCGATATAAATGAAGTTTCCAGCAGCAAATGGGATCAGAAAATTAATATCGATATCAAAAGATATAAAATAGGCGACTATTCCTCCGAGCAGAAATGTGGATGCTGAAACGATATTAAGCAACAGCGCTTTTTGCTTGTCCCAGCCACCATGCACCAGGATACTGAAATCACCCAATTCCTGGGGTAATTCGTGCGCGGCGGCTGCCAACCAAGCCATGATACCGACCCGAATATCAATTAAAAATATTCCCCCGATAGCAAGACCACCAATAAAATTATGTAGGCCGTCGCCCAGCAGAATAAGATAAGTGAGAGGCCGCCTGCACGGTGCGTTTGCACGATGGCAATGATGCCAGTGAAGTAGTTGCTCCAGGGCAAAGAACGCTACGAATCCGGCAAGAATCCAGTAGTAAAAAGTGTCACGATTACCATATGCTGCAAGGCCGGCGGGAATCATGTGCAGGAAGGCGCCACCCAACAGCGAACCAGCAGCAAAAGCCACCAAAGGCAACATCAGTTTGTCAAAGGTTGCTTTTCCAAGAAATAGTGTGAGACCACCCCCGAGCGAAATAATGCCCATACCGATGCCACCAAGCACGATAAAAAATAAAGGGTCAGTACTCAATGGTGCTATTCGCCAAATAGCTCGTGCCCATATTAACCTGGTAAGTCAATTTTATTTTATCCAGCACATGAATTATTTATAATGCATTATCTGATTATCACTCAGTCGGCCAGGCCTATTGAATCCGGTGTCCAGGTTTATTGGCTCAAAAACTATCCGGGCTGTTTTTCAGGGGAACGGCGGCGTCATCGGTTCAGTGCCTTCGATATCCGCCTCGGGGTGATGCTTTCTAACCAATTCCTCGATTTCGTCCACGCGGCTGCGCTTGACGTCAACTAGTACCAGGACCTCTCCTTCATTGACGGCAGCCTCGAATTTCTCCAATCGAGAATTGGGAAGTCCACTGCCAATCATACTTGACATCAAGCCGCCAACACCGGCACCGGCCGCGCCGATAGCGATTACCGCTCCGCCACCAACGACCAGGCCGGCAGGTGGAAAAGCCATCGCGACCAGCCCGCAGACCAAACCGGTGACCGCGCCCAAGGTAAGGCCCTTCTCGATGGCGGGGATGAAGTCGCTTTTTTGAAACAATGACGCCTCTGGAAGTTCCTCCATCGGGGTGCCCTGTTTTGCGATGACATGAATATGATGTTCTTCTACATGTGAAAGCAATAACTCATTCACAAGACCGTGGGTTGTTGCGATGTCTGGCATTAAAAAATAGATGCGACGCATATTCATCTCCTTGGGCGAATTTTTAAAATGTATGAATCAATTTGATTGACTATAAGTGCTGGCAATAGCCTATGCATTGATACGCGTCATTAACGAAGTGATGTTCGTCTTTTACGATTCAAGAAACCCTGGTCATTGATTACTAATGTAAATGTGCCAGCTGCTTCAGCGGGTTCTCGGTGGTCTTACGCATATCTTCGCGCATAACGGATTCGTGCCACCTTTCAAGCTGCCCAATACCTCCCCCTGGCAGTTGCCTAAGGGGGATACGGATTCCGAACTTTTATTCTGCCACCTCCCCAGTTATCTGGAGCCTTTATGGAACAGAGGCGGTTCCCCACTTTTGAAAAACGTTTCGACATCGTAAAACGCTTGGCTCAGGAGATTCTGGAATGCGGCGCGATTCAATGCATTACCGGATCTTTTCCCGGAAAATCAGGTGAACCAAGGTCCACCATCGTTGTAGCAGTCATACCATTTCCATGAAAACGAGGTGAATAGATGATATGAATTAATATTTATTGAGAGTGTGTGTCCTATTTAGCCTTCGAAACCGACTCGACCCGGACATGGATGATCGAAGGCCGAACTTTCACCCCCGACCATGGAATTGCCCCAGTAATTAACAGCGATAGCGGTTCCAGATCCAGCTCGATATCGGCAGGGCCGGTAATCGATTCCCACGGGTTCGTTGCTAACAGGTGTTTATTCTACCTTTATTCATTGGGTCATCGGTGAGCCTGCGTTAGACTGAAAATTGTCGTTTTTCGTCACGGTAACTGGAGGCGATGGGTAAATACCTTCCCACTTTTTTGAAACTGCTGACGGGGCTGTTATTCCTGGCGGGACTCGGCTTATATTTATTTCGTGTACCCCTTATCGACAGTTTGCTGATTGGCCAGTTAACGCGGCTCGGTGTTCCAGTGAACTCCCTCACCGTCAAAGAGGTTTTACTGAACGAACTTGAGTTACGCAAACTTTCGCTAGGTGCAGCAAACGAATTACGGGCAGATAGAATAAACGTCATATGGACGCTGCCAGGCTTGTTCAAGGGAGAGCTACAAACGGTGGAGATTAGCGGTCTGCGGTTGTCGCTCGACCTGGCTGGAGAAAATCCTCCTCTCGGATCGTTGCAAAAACTGATCGGAAATGAAGGTGATAACGAAAACAATAAACTTCCACAGGTAACGCTGCTCGATGCAAAAGTCGATCTACACACCACGTCAGGTAAGATCGAAAAAGGGGACGGAGGGATTAAAAAATAATCCCTCCGTCCCCTTTTTACCCGTTATGAATTCTGAAACGCCTTCGACTGCCTAGCTAGCGCGAGCTGAAAGAATTGGGTGTAAATAGGTATACTGTCGCCCGGAATTAGGGCCGTTGGTTAGCCTAAAATCTTTCCTATTTGCCGCGGACATACCAGCTGTCATGAAAGGTAGCCACCCAACGCGGGCGATAGGCTACTACCAGCGTCATAGCGCCGCCGTTGATGAAGGCCTCGCCAAACATCAGCAAGGGTAATATCTGCACGAAATTACGGAAAATTGATCCCGCCGGCTGCACGCCGGCGGCATGCTGCAACCAGGCAGAAGCCGCACCCGCCAGCAGAATCGACAGGCCACCGGCAAGAAAGGCGTTAATAAATACGTAGATAAAGTAATTGTGCGGCAGTCGGCGCTGGCAGGCATACAGGAAAACGCGGGTAAACAGCACCGGCAAGGCGCCCATCAGCAGCAGGTTGACGCCAAAAGCTTCCCACCCCGCGGGCCCCGAGGCGGTTGCAATCGCGATCACCAGGCTCACCGCCACCAACGCAAACTGCCATTCGAACATCAGACACAACAGCGTCATGCCCAGCAGGTGAAAACTGAGGCCATCCTGGATTCCGCCACGCATCACCCACAGCAGGCTCAGCATGACAATGCTGCCGAGAAAAATATGCTGCGCTTCGTTGTCGCGAATTTTCGACCAGGGCGCGCTCAGCAGCACCAGGAGCATCAACAGCCCGAACAGAATATTGGCGACCCACAGGTAAGCCTGTGGTAACAGATTGGCGGGGATATCCAAGGTTTTACCAATTCTCCCTGTTGTTGCTCACCTACCCGGAAGAGATATATTAGCACTTACTTATATAAGCTAGCATCCATTTTATCGTCATTCGCAATGCAATTAGTACCTGCCAAAAGCCTGCGATTGAAATCCATTCAACTCGATACAAGGGAGACAAAGATGAATTCCAGACTGTTTAGCGTTTTCCTGGGCCTGCCGCTACTTTTGAGCCTGCAAATCCTGCCGGCCGCCGACGCGGATAAGGATCAGTTGAAACAGGAAGCGATCGACATCGTGAAAAAGTTCGGGGGTTCATTGAAGCCTGAGTTGGAAAAAGCGATTCAGACCGGCGGGCCGGCGCACGCGATTACAGTGTGCGCCGAAAAGGCTCCATCAATCGCGCAGCGCCTCAGTCGCGATAGCGGCTGGATGGTGAAACGGGTCAGCCTCAAGGCGCGCAGCGAAACCGCGCTTCCCGACGCCTGGGAGAAGATGGTGCTGGAACAGTTCGACCAACGTCAGGCCAGCGGCGAATCGGCCGCGCAAATGGCATACGCGGAGGTGGTCGATGGCAGCTTTCGTTTCATGAAGGCGCAGGGTGTCGAGGCCGTCTGCCTGAATTGCCACGCCGCCGAAATCAAACCCGAGGTCGAAGCCGCGCTCAGGCAGCAGTATCCCAATGACAGGGCCCGCGGTTACACGCTGGGGCAGATACGCGGGGCTTTCAGCCTGTCCCGGGATCTATGAAACG
>CAVYHN010000010.1:0-276721 GCA_963768295.1 uncultured Gammaproteobacteria bacterium
CTGCAAACCCGCGACTCTCACTTCAGCTTCGACATTGACAAGGTCGGCGATCTGCACAACAAACCAGGGATCAATGCCGGTTATCTCGGAAACGCCCTGAAATGAATATTCGTGGCGCAAAGCATCGGCCACGTACAGCAAGCGATCTGGACCAGGCATGCGCAATTCGTGGCGCAGTCGGTCGCGATCCACGTCGGTTGCGATCGGGCCTGCATCTCGTTCAGCCCGGTATTTCCGGTTTCGAGCCCGCGCAGGGCTTTTTGCAGCGATTCCTGAAAATTCCGACCTGCCGAACAGGTAGGGGTCGTCGATAAAGCTGCGAAAGTAATCGATCGACTGGATCAGCTCCATGCCCGGCGGAACCCGGATCAGCGCAGCGTCATCGGCATGCTGCAGCCCGCTATCCCGCGCGCTGGCCCAGTCCTGGTTAATCTGCGCCAGTACCTGTTCGAGTATCTCGCTGCCGACCTTGGAACCACAGCCGCCACAACGCATCGGCGCGAGATCTGCGCCAGCGCTTTCCACCGCCTGCATTTCAGGTAACTCGGAGAAACGGCGGATGAACTTGCGATCGATTCTGTCCTTCAGCCACCAGCACCATTTACCCTGCAACGCCCAGCGCCCGCGGCTGGCGACGGCGAAACGATCGCCGGTGGAAATCAACGACAGAAATTGCCTCTGCGGCCTGAAGGGTTTGAGCTTTTGCCCGCGCAGCTGGCGTTTCAGGTTGCGCGCCAACGGCAGCCCCTGCCGGACCGCGAACACGCCCGACCTGGGCCGCGGATAGGCGCCGACCGCAGCGATATCGCCGGCCGCAAAGACGTTGGCATGCGACAGGCTTTGCAGGCAGGGATTGAGCGCGATAAAACCGTCGCGGTCGAGTTGCAAACCGGAATCGCGTAACCAGCCAGCCGGGCGCGCATGGGTTACCCAGATCACCGCGTCGCCAGCAATCGTTGCGGCCAGCTCGCCCTGCAATAATCCATTGTCGAAACCGGTGACGGCAGAGTCGTATATCACCCGGATCGCGCGCTGTTCGAGAATCCGGGTAAACATATGCCGCACCCTGGCGTTATGGCCGGGCAGCAGCCGGTCCCGGTCGGTGACGATAGAGAGCCGGAGCCTGGCGTGGCTCGAACGCAGTTGCCGCGCGCGGAAATCCAGTGACAGAGCCAGTTCGACACCGCCTGCACCGCCGCCGACGATCACCAGTTGAAAATCCTCGTCGCGCGCCAGCAGCCGCTGCTCTAGCGCGCTCCAGGATTCAATAAAACGATCGATCGGCTTGACCGCAAACTGAAGTTTATCGGTTTCGACGCCTGGCGGACTCGCAGGTCGTGAACCAATGTTGATCGAAACCAGGTCGTAGTCGAGCGCCGGTCGACTGGCGAATTTAATCTGCCCGAGGTCGGCGTCGAGACCGATCACCTGATCGTGGATAACCCGCGCGCCGGCGTAACGCGCCAGGGGTAACAGGTCGATATGGGCATCGTCGTGGGTATAGTGACCGGCGATGAAACCCGGCAGCATGCCCGAGTACGGGGTATGCAGATCGCGGCTAACCAGGGTAAGGCGAACGCCCGCAAGCGGATGCATCGCGAAATGCTTGAGCACAAACAAATGGCTGTGCCCTCCGCCGATCAATACCAGATCGGAAGTTATCGGTGATTCATCCTTCAGCATGTCACGTCATCATTGCTTGCATTGGTCTTATGGCTGGCTTAACGCTCTGGTATTATGCGTGCAGCTTTTGTACTGTAAAGCCATGATTACCTATATCCGATTACTGGCGCGTGGATTGATATTGTTTATCGGCGGCATTGGCATGACGCCGATTGCAGCCCAGCAGTTTCCCCAGATCGAACAGGGATACCCTGGTATCAGGCTCGAGCAGCTTTACAGCGGCCTCGGCGTTCCCTGGGGAATGGCTTTTCTGTCTCGCGCTCAACTGCTGGTTGCCGAGCGTCGCGGGAACCTGCGCCTGCTGGATCTGGAGAAGAATTCCGCGTTAATTCTCGACGGCGGTCCGCGCGTTGTTGCCGAGGGTCAGGGCGGCATGCTGGATGTCGCCGTCGGCCCCGACTATGCCAGCGATGGCTGGATCTACTTCACCTACAGCAAACCCTCGAAATCCGAGGCCGCAACCACGCTTGCGCGGGCCCGCATCCGCAACGAGCGGCTGGTCGACTGGCAGGATTTACTGGTCACCGATTCCGCCACCGATACCCGGCGCCATTTCGGTAGCCGCATTGCCTTCGACGACCAGGGCCACGTGTTTTTCGGGGTCGGGGACCGCGGCAAACGCGACCTGGCGCAGGACCTTGGCAATCATATCGGCACGATTATGCGTCTCAATCTGGACGGCAGCGTGCCGCGGGACAATCCTTTCGTCGGCGACCCGGATGCCCGTGACGAAATCTGGAGCTACGGCCACCGTAATCCGCAAGGCTTGCTGTTTGACCGCGAAACACAGCGACTATGGTCGATCGAACACGGCCCGCGCGGCGGTGACGAAATCAACCTGGTTTTAAAGGGGCGCAATTACGGCTGGCCGGTGATCAGTTACGGCAAGGAATACTGGGGGCCGATAGCCGTCGGCGAAGGTACCAGCAAACCCGGCATGGAACAGCCGCGCAAAGTCTATATTCCGTCCATCGCTCCCGGTAGCCTGATAATGTATCGCGGCGACGCTTTCCCCGACTGGCGCGGCGACCTGCTTGCCGGGGCCCTCAAACTGCAGCACCTGAATCGGATCAGTCTGTCGGAATCCGGCCAGGCAATCGGTGAAGAACGCCTGTTGGAGGATCTGGGTGAACGTATTCGAGCGCTGCTGCAGGGCCCCGAGGGCTGGGTCTACTTTTCCACCGACAGCGGCCGAATTCTGCGTATACGACCCGACTGATGATCAACCAGTTGATTGAAACCCGGGTGCAGTGTCCCTACTGCTGGGAAGAGTTCAGCCTGCTGGTCGATGCCTCGGTCGAATCGCAGGAATATGTCGAGGATTGCGAAGTATGCTGCCGGCCGATCGATTTTGTGGTCGAAGTCGACGCCGAGGATCGGGTCGTGGTTGAAGCACGGCTACAGCATGAATAGGCTGATCAAATCCCTGCTGGCACTGGTTGCGCTGATGCCTTGCCCGCAGGCATTCGCGGAGCCGGCCTGGATCGAACAGGCGTCAAGACCCGGGCCGGACACCGCATCGATCGGTGTTTCGCGTTTCGATCAGGTATTCCGCCAGGAAACCGGTCACTACAGCATCCCCTATCCGTTCGAGCGACTGGTCGAGGCACTCGAAGCGCAACTCGATAACGGTAAAATTCCGGCGGTACGCCAGGTCTTCGTGCCCATGGGCAGATCGCTGCAGCGAGATGCTCCAGCGCCCGATTACTTCCGTTTCCCGCGCAAGGTAATCGCCCTCGAGGGCGAACCGGTCAGCGTTGGCAGGCAGGCGGGTCAGGTCATGGAGTACCGCCTGTTCATCGCCCATCAGCCCAGCACCGAAACCCTCGAGGTCATCAGCTACAACGACGCAGCGGGGCGCTTTGAATTTCAGGTGGTAGCTGACTACGGCGCCGATAAAACGCCGCTAGTCAGGCCGGCGAACCGCGTTATGTGCATGAGCTGTCACCATAACGCAGCCCCGATATTTGCCAGAATTCCGTGGAGTGAAACCAGCTTCAATGTCGAGGTTGCCAGTAAACTGGTCGCCGCCCTGCCCCGACAATATAGTTCGCTGATCGGGATCGTCACGCTCGACGCCGGCGTTATCGACGTGCTCGCTGAACGCGCCAATTACCTGTCGGCGGCGCAGGCCATCTGGAAACAGGGCTGCGATTCTGTAGCTTGTCGGGCCGCGATGTTACGCGCGGCTCTGCAGTATCGGCTGAGCGGTGAATCAAGCTTCGACTCGACGGCAGCCAACTACCGGCGCGAGTATTTCGACGCATTGACGCGCAACTGGTCCCACAACTGGCCGCGGGGGCTGGCCTTGCAGGGCAGTCGGCTTACCGATCGCAATCCCTTTGCCGGCGATACAGAAACGATCGAAGATGATCCACTGCTGGCGCGCCCGGCGCAGGCCACCTGGCATCAGGTCGACTCGATCCTGGCGGACGGCATTATTTATCGCCTGGCCGGTTTTTTTACGCGCAGCGATATCCAGCGGATCGACCGGCATCTGATCGCCGCGGCCAGTTCGCGCACGGTGGCGAATTATCGCTACGAGGCTGCCTGCCGAGCACAGCCCAGCGGCGCAGGCAGGCATACCCTGAGCTGCGGCGATAACGCTTCCCCGCAGAGCCTGCAGGCACAACTCGAAGTCGAGATGCTGCGCGACAAGATTATATCCCTGCGTTTGATCTCGTTCAGAATTCCACATGACACCAATCTGCTGCAGCCTGCCATCACCGAGCTGACGCGATTTCCGCGCAGGCTAGAAGCCCGGCTTGGCCACGATCGGGCTCAGCTGTCACTGCGACTCGCCAACGGGGACAGGATCGATTCGATGACGCTGCACTGGAACGAGTCCCTGCTGGGTGAATCGCGGCTCGGGATCACGCTTTCAGCGGAGTCTGCAATCGTCGACCAGGCTGTGGCTAGACTGCTCGATAATCACCAGGCGGGGCATGCCGATAGCCTGCGACAGGGTGTCTTCAGACGCAAACCGGTACTGCAGGAGTTGATGCGGGCATTGTCGATGGATCCACTGCAGTGGAAACCCACGGTGCGCAATACGGCGCTAGCAACCCAACCCACTCGCAGCAGGCTCGAGGGCGATCTTGCGCTACTCGAACCCTATTGCGCTCACTGCCACGGCGACGAAACCCTGCACCCGCCGGGCTTCCTGTCGGGCAGTAGCGTACAAAAAAAGGTCCTGCAGTGTGCGCCACGAATCTTGCGCCGCCTGCAGGCCTGGCAAGAAAGCAACCATTTTCCGCGCTCGCCAATGCCGCCACCGGCTTCGATTGAATACAGCGGTATCAGCGCCGTCGACTGGCCGCAAAGCGAACATTATCGGACCCTCGTGAACAGCCTCGAAAACCTGGTTAGCACACGGCAGGACAAGCAACTATTGAGCAACTGGCGGGAAGCCGACTACGGCAACCTGCCGGCATGCCTGGCCAGCGCTAGCGAATCATAAACCCGGAAGCCGCATCGACCGCGTCGAAATCCTCGATCTTCACCGCGTCCACGCGCGCATGTGACGGGCCCGCGTGGATTTGCTCGATGACCCTGGCAACCGCGGCGGGCACGCCCTGCAACTGGAACTCGACCCGCCCGTCAGGCAGATTGCGCACGTACCCGGCGAGTTGTTCTGCCTGCGCCTGGCGCATCACGAAGTAGCGGAAACCAACCCCTTGAACCCGGCCGCTGACAAAACCTATTACGCTACGACCGGTCTGCATGATGGCTTTCGATGAAGGCTTTGAGCTGGGCGACAATATCGATCAGGCGGGCGGCATCGATCTCGGTAAAAAACGGACCGCCCGGCGCGATTCGCATCACCGGACCCGTTTCACAGCGGCCCAGGCATTCTCGCCTGATAACGGGGACTTCGAGTTGTTCGGCTGCAATCATCGCCTCGATCTTACTGATCAAATCCAGGCTGCCGCTGCCCGCGCAGGAAGCTTGCCCGATGCCGAGTCGGCGGTTGATGCAGACAATGAGGCGGACCGGACGGGGCACTAGCCTGCATACTGCATGCAGGGAACGAAGCCCAGGGAAAATCTGGCTTCGTTCAGACGCAAATTGTAGCAACAGTAACGCATGCTAGATAAGCTCTATCCCTCTTTAATTCAAAGACTTAACCTCTTAAGAACGCCACCTTCGTGCAGCATGCAGGCTAATCCGGATTCAATCTGGCCTGAATCGCCGCCTGCTCCGCCTGCCAGAATTCGGCCCATTGCGACAACAGGCGCAGCCCCTCGCGCTGCTGGGCCTCGTCGCCCGCTTCGATACCGAGGCGGTAGTTCTCGACGCCCTCGACGAAATATCGCTGATAATTCTTGCCCAGGCGCAGATCCAGTTCATCGAGAAACTTGCGTTCAACCTGAAACGCGAGTTTCAAGCCCTGATCGAGCCTGGCCAGGGCTTCGGTCAGGCTTTGCTGGTCGAGTCCGGCCGCCTGCAACTGCCGACCGCCGGTCTCGACCTGCGTCAACGACTCGAGGAAATAGTATTTCTGGCCGCCCTGAATTTTATCATCGTCGGATGATGAACAGGCCGTCAGCAGAATCGCCAGCAGGCAGCTAAAAAATGCGCGGCGCAGGCTTCGACTCATCGCTTGCCGGCGATACGCATTCGCAATGCGTTCAGCTTGATGAAGCCTGCGGCGTCTTTTTGATCATAGGCGCCCGCGTCGTCTTCGAAGGTGACGATAGCTTCGTCGAACAGGCTGTTGCTGGCAGATTTGCGCCCGACCACGCTGACACAGCCTTTGAACAGCTTGACCCGGACTTCGCCGTTGACCGTGACCTGCGAGGCGTCGATCATCTGCTGCAGCAGCTTGCGTTCCGGACTCCACCAGTAGCCGTTGTAAATCAGGGTGGCGTACTTCGGCATCAGCTCGTCTTTCAGGTGCGCGACTTCGCGATCCAGCGTAATCGATTCGATGCCGCGGTGCGCTTTCAGCATGATGCTGCCACCCGGCGTATCGTAACAACCGCGTGATTTCATGCCGACATAACGATTCTCGACGATATCGAGTCGACCGACGCCGTTGGCGCCCCCAATTTCGTTCAAGCGGGTCAGTACCTGTGCAGGGCTCATGCGCTCGCCATCGATGGAAACGATATCGCCCTTTTCGAAACCGAGTTCGAGATAGGTCGGCTGGTCGGGTGCGTTTTCCGGAGCAACCGAGCGCAGCCACATCTCGTCGTTGGCTTCGAACCAGGGGTCTTCCAGCTCACCGCCCTCGTACGAAGTGTGTAGCAGGTTGGCATCCATTGAATAAGGCGAGCCGCCGCCCTTTTTCTGTTCAATTGCGATGCCATGGGTTGCGGCATAGGCAAGCAGGCTTTCGCGGGAGTTCAGATCCCATTCCCGCCATGGGGCGATGATCTGGATATCGGGATTCAGGGCGTAGGCGCCGAGCTCGAAACGCACCTGGTCGTTGCCTTTACCGGTAGCGCCATGGGAAACCGCATCGGCCCCGGTTTCCGCGGCTATTTCGATCAGGCGCTTGGCAATCAGCGGACGCGCAATCGAAGTACCGAGCAGGTATTCGCCTTCGTAGACGGTATTTGCGCGAAACATCGGGTAGACGAAATCACGCACGAACTCTTCCTGCAGATCCTCGATGTAAATTTCCCTGACCCCGTATTTCTCGGCCTTGGCGCGCGCCGGCTCGAGCTCTTCGCCCTGGCCGATGTCCGCGGTGAAGGTAACCACTTCGCAGTCATACTCGTCTTCCAGCCATTTCAGAATGACCGACGTGTCGAGCCCACCCGAATAGGCCAGAACCACTTTATTTACCGATGCTTTTGTCATGTTGTTTCCGTCGCGTTATTCCCGGGAATCCCGGGGATAAAAAAGGTAGGTATTGTCTTTAGAAATCGCACAAAAATCCAGTACAAGCGTATAATGCCGCTATCGAAACCGGAGGAAGTAACATGTCAGATCCCGCATTCAAGGTGCACGCGCTGGAACTGGGGCCAATGGAGAATTTCGTCTACCTTGTCGAAGACGTTGCCAGCCGGCGCTGCGCCGTGGTCGACCCGGCCTGGGAGGTCGATCGGATCGTCGCCAGGGCCAGGGAGCTCGAGTTGAACGTCACCGATATCCTGCTGACCCACAGCCACCACGATCACATCAATGGCATCGAGGGCCTGTTGAATCACGCCAGCGCCGAGGTGCACCTGCTCAAACCGGAATATGAATTCTGGCAGCACGAGCTCGAAAAACCCAGCCTGCATCATGGCGGCGATGAGCTCGAGTTGGGCGAAACCACGATCAAGATTCTGCATACCCCGGGTCATACCCCGGGTTCCGCCTGTTACCAGCTCGGCAACGAAGTCATTACCGGCGATACGCTGTTCGTGTTCGGTTGCGGGCGCTGTGATTTAAGCGGCGGCAGCCCCGAGGACATGTTCGTCACGCTCAAAAAGATGAAGCAACAGCTGCCGCAGGATATGCTGATACACCCGGGGCACAATTATTCGGTCAAGAAGACCAGCACTCTCGGCGAGCAGATGGAGGGCAATCCTTTCATGCACTACGACGACGCGGACGATTTCATCAATTACCGCATGCATGTACATGACCGCACCCGCGATGAACCCTATGCCGCGGTCAGCAGGCAGCAGCTCAAAATTGCAAACTTACTTTAAAGCCAGGCTTAGCATGAACAATAAAATTATTGCCGCGATAGTTTACGCGACGCTGCTGTTGCTGCTTTCCGCCTGCGCCACCGACGAGGTGACTCTGGCGCCCAACACCGAGGCCGGCGATCAGCTCGAATCCGGGTACCTGGTCGGCAAGTGGTGCACCAATCGGGAACTGACCAGCACCGCCAATAGCGCGGCAGGCCATAGCGCGGTGCTCAACCTGGACCAGCAATTCTGGAACTTCAAGGCAAGCGGAAAATGGCAGGAATCGGGTACCGGCTGGATGTATTCGAACTACGGTGAATGGCAATTACAGGCGCGCGACACGTTGATCCTCGATCCTTTACGCGGAAATCCGACCAGTTACCAGGCCAGTTTCAGGAACTCGGGCGTAGACCTGTACCTGGAGGACGAGGCGGGTCAGTTCCTGGTGCTGTCGCGCTGCGATTAACCCGCTCGCTGGCTAAAAGGAATTTGCCGAGCTAAAGCTCGAGCGGCCGTCGTTCCACCATCTCGGATCTGATTGTTTTCAGATCCTGCTCCAGGCGATCGACTAGCGCCTCTGAATGCTCCGCGATAGCCTCCCTGAGCATACCCTCTAACGCGTGAAACCGATGCTCACCGACCGCATCCCGTGCCTCGGTATCCAGCAGCGACTTGAATGATTCAATGACTTCGCTGGCACGTGTTTTCGGATCACTGGTCATGCTGCTTCCCCCACTGACAGGCACTAAACTGGTTTCACATTAACCATAGACAAGCCTGCAACATTGACCGGGGTCAATCTTCCCGGCAATTTTAAGGTAGAGAATGGACACTAAAGCGCAGATACAGGGAGTAGAAAAGGATGAATGATATTTTCTCGCTGGCTGATGAACTGGGCCCATTGAAAGTGATCCATGTGCATGAGCCCGGTATCGGACTGCAAGGAGTGCTGGTGGTAGATAACGTCGCACGCGGGCCATCGATCGGTGGGGTGCGCATGGCGGAAGATGTGACCACCGAGGAATGTGCCCGGTTGGCACGCGCGATGACCTTCAAAAACGCCGCCGCCGACCTGCCGCACGGCGGTGGTAAATCGGTGCTGGTCGGTGATCCGAAAATGCCCAGAGCTCAAAAGCAGGTCCTGATTCGCGGGTTTTGCCGGGCGCTGGAAGAAGTCGAGCAATATATATTTGGCCCCGACATGGGCACCGACGAGGAATGCATGGCCTGGGTCAAGGATGAAATCGGCCGTTCCGTCGGATTACCGCGCGATATCGGTGGGATTCCCCTGGATGAAATCGGTGCTACCGGATTTGGTTTGAGCCAGGCGATCGATGTCGCGCAAGAGTTCTGTGATTTCGACACCAGCGGCGCGCGTTTCGCGGTTCAGGGTTTTGGCGCCGTCGGCAAACACGTGAGCCGGTTTCTGTGTGCAGCGGGGGCGATTGCTGTCGCCGTATCGGATAGCAGCGGCACTGTTTACAATCCTGACGGGCTCGATGTCGATAGCCTGATCGAACTCAAAGCAGCCGGAAAAAGCGTAGTCGAATACGGCGCTGGCGAACAACGCGATGGCGACGCAATTATCGACATCGAATGTGACATCTGGATTCCGGCAGCCCGACCCGACGTGATACACGAAAACAACGTGCATCGCCTCAACACCAAACTGGTCGTGCAAGGCGCCAACATACCCGTTACCTATGCGGCGGAAAAAACGCTGCAACAACGCGGCATTCTCAATATTCCCGATTTCATCGCCAACGCCGGCGGTGTTATCTGTGCCGCGATCGAATACCAGGGGGCCGGAGAGACGGCGGCGCTTGCCGCAATCGAGGAAAAGCTGCGCCGCAATACTCGCGAGGTACTCGAGACAGCTCGGCGAAAACAAATCCTGCCGCGCGATGCCGCTCTGGCGATGGCTCGAAAACGCGTGGAACAGGCCATGAGTTACCGCCGCTGGCATATCTTTTAGGGCCCGGCCCGATGTTTCGTATCCGTTTTCATGGTCGCGGCGGTCAAGGCATGAAAACCGCCAGTCGCATCCTCGGCAGTGCGTTTTTCATGGCCGGTTACGAAGTACAGGATGCGCCGCGTTACGGCGCAGAACGCCGTGGTGCGCCGATCTTTGCCTACGTGCGTGCAGCCAGATCCACGATTAACGAGCGTGGCATCATCAACCATCCGGATCTGGTTGTGGTCGCCGACGATACCCTGGTCGGTATGCCCGCTGCCGGGGTAACCCAGGGCATGGATGAAAATACCCTGCTGTTGATCAATAGCCATGAGAGCGCGCAAACCTGGGGCCAGCGTTTGAATACCCGGGCCAGAATTTTAATACTGGCAGCGCAGGAGGAGGTCGAGGACCGCGCCGAATTGCCGTATATCGGCAGTCGTTGCGCTGCCGCTGCCGCGGCACTAACCAGGGTTATTTCGCGCGAACTTCTGATTGCGGCGCTGAACGAGGAGCTAGCGCATCTGCATGACGAGGTTATAAAAAGAAACCGCGACATCGCACTCGTGGTGTTCGATGAAATGGCCACGCAGGCGGATTTGGTAAATGAAGGCGTTCGGGCATCGGCAAGTGATTACGCCAGGCCGAAATGGATCGATCTGCCTTTTGAGAGCGCGGAGATCTCAAATATCGCAATCCACGCCGCCGCCACCAGCGTCAAGGTCCGCACCGGTTTGTGGCGCACCATGCGGCCGGTTATCAATTACGATAAATGCAGCGGATGTGCCTGGATATGCAGCACCTATTGCCCCGATGGCGCGATCAACGTGCGTGACGACGGTTACCCGGAAATCGATTACGAACATTGCAAGGGTTGCCTGATTTGTGTGGCGCAATGTCCGCCCCATGCGATTGAATCGATAGCCGAACGGCTAGCGCGCGATCAGGAAAACGGAGCGACTCCATGACACGCAAACTTCTTACCGGCAACAGCGCTGCCGCCTGGGGCGCCAGGCTTGCCCTGGTCGACTATATCCCGGCATTTCCAATCACGCCCCAGACCGAGATTATTGAAAACCTCGCCGCCTGGATAGACCGCGGTGAAATGCCAGCCCGACTGGTAACGCTTGAGTCCGAGCATTCGATGATAACCGCGGCCGGCAGCGCAGCCTCGTCCGGAGTGCGCGCGTTTACCGCAACCTCCAGCCAGGGGTTGCTTTATGCTATGGAAATGATTTACACCGTCGCGGGCTGGCGCACACCCTTTGTCATGGTAAATGTTTCCCGCGGGCTGGCTTCGCCGATTACGCTGGAATCAGATCACAATGACATCATGGCGGCGCGGGACAGCGGTTTTCTGCAGATTCATTGCGCCACCTGCCAGGAAATTGCCGACAGCATTCTGATTGCTTATCGACTGGCAGAACATCCGCAGGTCCGGGTGCCTGCAATCGTCAACCTCGACGGCTTTTATCTCTCGTTCACGCGTGAGCCCGTCGATTTGGCCGATGCCTCGAAAGCGCAGGCATTTGTCGGTGAATATGATCCCGAGAACCTTCAGTTCAAGGGCAACTCACCGTTGAGCCAGGCGATGGCGGTGCTCGGTGGCGGTCCCTATTCTTATTTTCGCTACGAAATGCATCTGGCGCTGCAGCACGCCCTGTCGGTTTACGATGAAGTCGTCGACGAGTTCGCCGAAATCTTCGGGCGTCGCTACGATATGATCGATTGCTACCACATGGAAGACGCGGAATATGTGTACGTGATGGTGGGGTCGTTCTCGACCAAGGCGCGCGATGCGATCGACAGTCTGCGCGCCGCGGGGCGAAAGATCGGCCTGTTACGGCCGCGCCTGTTCCGCCCGTTCCCACAGGCACAGGTCAGGCAGCTGTTACAAGGCCGTCGGGCCGTCGCGGTGGTCGATCAAAATATTTCGATGGGCATGGGCGGCGTGCTGCATAGCGAGTTTGCGACTGCGCTTTACGGTGCCAGCGATGCACCCTTGCTGGCCAGTTATATCGGCGGACTGGGTGGTCGCGATATCAGCCAGCAGGAATTTTTTGCCATTGCCGACGAGTTGCAACAGGCTTACGAGCTTGGAGCATCACCACCGCCGCGACTGCTTTACACCGAGGACGAGTTGACCGAAATGCGAAAACTGCAGGCGATCGCACAGGCGGAACACGCGGAAATTCACCAGCTTTGAGGCAGTCGACATGATCAAGCAATCACCCGTGCATTTTCACCGCATGAAGGACATGCCCTCCACCCATCTGCTCGGCACCGGGACCCCGATGTGCGCGGGTTGCGGTGGCCTTGAAACCCTGCATACCCTGTACGATATCCTCGGCGACAAAACGGTGTTTGTTAACGCCGCCGGATGCATGACCTTATTGTCGGTTTATCCGTTTACCCCGTTTCGCGGAGGCTGGCTGTACACCGCGATGGCGTCGGCGCCTGCAGGTGCGCAGGGCGTGCGCGACGCCGTAGATATTCTGTTACAAAAGAATAAATTGTCGGCCGATGAAGACGTCGAGGTCGTCGTCATCACCGGTGATGGCGCGGCTTACGGCATGGGCATGTCGGCCACCTCGGGCGCGATGGATCGCGACCTTGATTTCATTTACCTGTGTTACGACAACGAAGGCTACGGCAATACCGGTCAGCAGTACTCGGCCGCTACCCCGCATGCAGCCATTACCTCGACCAGCAAGGGATCGCACGGCTACCCGGGATACAAGAAAGACCTGTTTTCGATCTGGGCTGCCCACAATCCGGCCTACGTGGCCACGGTCATCGCCGCCGAACCGCTCGACCTGGCAAAGAAGGTCGAGAAGCTGCAATCAATGACCGGGCCGCGCATGCTGATTTCGCTTGCCCCCTGCCCTCCCGGTTGGGATTACGATCCGCAACTCAGTGTCGAAATCGGACGCCTCGCGGTGCAAACCGGGGTCTGGCCGTTGAAGGAATTTATCGACGGCGAGGTGCGCCATACCAGGATTCCAAAGCAGCGCAAACCCGTCGAGGAATATCTGCAATTGCAGGGACGTTTTCGCCACCTGTTTGCGCCGCAACGCGACGCCACCGGTATCGCAGAAATCCAGGGTCGTATCGATGATTATTGGGAACGCGCAGCGGTAAAATGACTACACTCGGTCAAAGCTACTGCCACCGCGGCGGCGATATTCCGCTGCTCGGATCGACCATAGCCGCGCATTTCCTGTCTATCGCCGAACGTTTTCCAGACCACGAGGCGGTGGTTTCGCTGCCACAACAGCGGCGCCTGACTTACGCAGAGCTTGGCGGCAGTATCGACCAACTGGCAAACGGCCTGGTCAGTATCGGCTTCAAACGGGGCGATCGCGTCGGCATCTGGTCAACCAACAATATCGAATGGTTGCTGGTACAGATGGCCACGGCTCGCATCGGCGTGATCCTGGTAAACATCAATCCGGCCTATCGTCCGCGTGAACTCGAATTTGCGCTACAGCAGTCAAAGCTGCAGGCACTTTTCGTTATCCCTCGATTTCGCAGCAGCGACTACGTCGGCATGCTGCTTGAACTGATTCCCGAGTTGCGCGACAAGGGTCCCGAAATCGAGAGCAAAGCATTCCCGGATCTCAAACGTATCATCGTCTACGATCCCGTCAATAGTGCCGGCACGGAATCACCAGCACCCGGGTTCACCCGCTGGCAGGATTTAATGACGGCGGGCGAAAAAGTCTCCCGGGATGAGTTGCAGAATCTATGTCGACAACTGGATCGCGACGACGTAATCAATATCCAGTACACCTCCGGCACCACGGGTTTTCCCAAGGCGGTAATGCTGAGCCATCACAATATCCTCAACAACGCATGGTTCGCCGCGCAATCGATGCATTTCAATGAACATGACAGGCTAGCGGTTGCGGTACCCTTCTACCATTGTTTCGGCATGGTGCTGGCTAATCTCCTGTGCCTGTCGGTAGGCGCCTGCATCGTCATCGGTTGCGAGCATTTCGACGCCGGTCAGGTACTTAACTCCATTTCCACGGAGAAATGCAGCGCGATTCATGGCGTGCCGACCATGTTTATCGAAATGCTCGAACACGAAAATTTCGCCAGCTTCGATCTTTCCAGTTTACGCACCGGCATCATGGCAGGCGCGCCCTGCCCGCCCGAATTGATGACCCGGGTCATCGAGGATATGCATTGCGCGGAGATTCTAATCGGTTACGGCGAGACCGAAGCTTCACCGCTCACTCACCTGACGACGCGAGATGACAGTTTCGAACGACGCATCCAAACCGTAGGCCACAACCTGCCGCATCAGGAAGTCAAGATTATCGATACTGAAAACCGTGCCACGGTCACTATCAACGAGATTGGAGAAATCTGTTTTCGTGGATACCACATTATGCGAGGTTACTACGGGGAGGCGGATAAAACGGCACAGGCCATCGACGCGGCGGGTTGGCTGTACTCGGGCGACCTCGGCAGCATGGACGCGCAGGGATACGTGCGCATTACCGGGCGCCGCAAGGAAATGATCATCCGCGGCGGTGAAAACATTTATCCACGCGAAATAGAAGATTTTTTATTCACCCATCCCAAAATAGCGGGAGCGGCGGTATTCGGAGTGCCCGATAGCCGCCTGGGCGAGCGGGTGGCGGCCTGGATACGGCTGCATGCCGGCGAAAAAATGGAGGCCGAGGAAGTCCGGGCCTTTTGCCGGGACAATATCGCGCATTTCAAGATTCCCGAAACTGTCCGTTTTGTCGATGAGTTCCCGACGACAGTCACCGGGAAACTGCAGAAATTCAAAATGCGCGAAGCCATGGCGGAACAACTTCATCCGGACGACGCAGGGCCGGGCTGAGGGCAACCGATCTGGCATTTGATTGGATTAGCTTTCGCTATCTGGCCTGCATTTGATACCGGTCAGGGTAAGCGGACGATTTTTTAGCGATGGTTATGCAACCGAACGAGGACTTGAGCAATGCCTGCACAGAAACTGAAGCAAATGCTGGACGAACGCAATATCAAGTACATCAGCATTAACCACTCCCCTGCCTATACCGCACGCGAAACCGCAGCTTCGACCTTTGTGCCGAGGCGCGAGTTTGCCAAAACCATCATCGTTGATCTGGATGGCGAGAAAGTCATGGCGGTGGTATCCGCATCACGCCATGTCGACATTCCGAGTCTCAGGAGCCTGGCGGTCGCAGAAGAAGTCCGCTTAGCCAGCGAGGATGAATTCAGGGCATTGTTTCCAGACTGCGAACTCGGTGCAATGCCACCGTTTGGGTCGCTATACAAGATGCGCGTTTTTGTTGACGCAATGGTCACCGAGGTGGATGACCTCTGTTTTAACGCCGGCTCACACGAGCAAATTATGCGCATGAGCTGCGATGATTATCTGCGCATCGAGCAGCCCGTGGTCGGTGCTATCGCGGTCAAGGAATAACCCCCGGCAACTGCGCTGGCAGGCCTAATCGAGACTGCCGAATACCCGGCGCAACAGCTGCGTGGTGCGCGCCCGCGGATTGGCGCGGATGTTGGCTTCTTCTCTGGCGATTAACAGGAACAGGCCCGCGATCGCCTTGTCGGTGGCATAAGCCTCGAGATCGGGGTCGACTTTTTTGACCAACGGCAGCTGATTGTACTTGTTCACGATATCGCCGTAATAGCGGGTCGCGCTGGTCTCCCCGAGCTTGTCTCTGACAATTGGCTGGAACTGTTTGCGCAATTCCTTGCCCGTGGTGCGCATCAGGTACTGGGTCGCGGCATCCGCTTCACCATTCAGGATGTCGAATGCATCGCCAATCGTCATCGACGTGATTGACTTGATAAATATCGGTTTCGCTTTAGCAGCAGCCTTTTCTGCGCTGCGATTGAGCTGCCTGACGAAACGATCGACATCCTTGCCAAGCCCGATCTTGCGCAAGGCTTGTTCGACTTGTTTTACCGCGGGCGGGAACTCGATTTTGAGCTGCGGATTACCGAGATATCCATTTGGGGCAGATGCCTCCAGCGCGCCTCTCGATATTCCTTTCGATAGCGAGTCTTTCAGCGCCGCGACCACTTCTGCCTGGGTCAGCGGGACTTCCTGCGAGTTCGCGTTGATAATCTCCAGGGTTTGGCGCAGGTCCTTTTCCGAGCAGCCCAGCAGCGCCAGCAGTGCCAGCCCCATAATTAATAGTTTCATGTTGTTGCCTAAAGGTAGTTTATTATCTCGCCCAGTCCTTCGACCCGGATATCGGTGTATTTCGGCCAGTCTACATCACCGCGGGTATCGACGTGAATCGTCACCACGCCGGCGCCCTTGCCGGCCTCCAGATCATACAGATAGTCGCCCACCATAACCGTATCACCGGCGTCCGCCTGCCAGAAATCGAGCAATCGTTTAACCCCGTCGGGGGAAGGCTTCGGAATACAGGAGTCGCGATCGAGGATATGCTCGAGCGGGAAGAAGTGTTCCAGCCGGCAGGCCTCCAGGGTATGTTTAACCACCGGCATTGTGTTCCGGGTCAGGATCGCCAGCTGGCGCCCGTCGTCGTGTAATTTCTGCAGCAATTCGGCGGCGCCCTGCATCACCGACGCTTTGCCGGCATAGTAAAATTCGAGTTCGTTGAGCAATTCCCAAAGCGGTGCCGCCTCGACCTCGGGCATGGCATGCAGCGCTTCCAGAATCGGGGTTTCGGGCGCCAGGCCCAGCTCGCGCCGGATATGCTCGAAATCATGCGCGCTGACTGTCAGCGTACCGTCGAGATCGAAAATCCAGTGGTTACGATGTTTTAACAAGTTTGCAGTCCGCATTGCGCTCGAGAAACGTTGGGAAATCAGGCAAATCCATTGTAGTATCGGCTGCCCAAAACAACTCCAAGGAGACCGAGATGACCATTCAAGTGGGCGACAAATTACCTTCAATCGACGTGCAATACAAGACTGAAGATACTGTGCAGACAATAAACACCGATGAGCTGTTTGCCGGCAAGAAGGTAGTCGTGTTCGCGTTACCGGGCGCCTTCACTCCGACCTGCTCGGCAGCGCATCTGCCCGGCTACGTGGTCAACTCGGACAAGTTGTTTGCCAAGGGGATAGACCGCATCATCTGCCTGTCGGTCAACGACGCGTTTGTCATGCAGGCCTGGGGCGAACAGCATAACGTCGACGACCGCGTCATGATGCTTGCCGATGGCAGCGCTCATTTCAGCCGCGCTGTGGGTCTCGAGCTCGATCTCGACGCCCCGGGCATGGGAATCCGTTCGCAACGTTATGCCATGGTCGTCAACGATGGCGTGGTCGAGTTACTCAATGTCGAAGCGCCGGGCAAATTCGAGGTCAGCGACGCCGAAACCATACTCAGCGGTCTCTGACTGGAGACGAATATGCCTGAACCGAAAGGCCCCAGTGAATTTGTCGATGCCGCCTACCATCTGAAAGACGAGGCCAGCATGGTCGAGTTTTACCGCAAGTGGGCTGAAGACTATGACCACCAAATGCTGGACGAACTGGGTTACATCTCGCCCACCAGGATCGCGCAGCAGTTAAGCGAAAATTTGACAGACACCGCTGCAGAGATTTTCGATGTCGGCTGCGGCACCGGGCTGACCTGTGTCTACCTGGCAGAAAAGGGTTACCGTAATCTCGACGGCATCGATCTGTCCCCGGACATGGTTCGCGTCGCCGGGCAGCGCGGCATTTACCGCGAACTGCTGGTGGGCGATGTCAACCAGGCGCTGGAGCGTGAGGATGCAAGCTACGACGGCGTTATTTCATCGGGCACCTTTACCCACGGGCATGTCGGCCCGCAACCGCTGGATGAAATTTTTCGTATCCTCAAGCCCGGTGGCATTCTCGCCTGTACCGTGCATGAAGAACTATGGGAATCGATGGGTTTCAGGGCCAGGCTGGATACACTCGTCGAGGCGGGTATCGCCGCGGCTCTAAGCCTGGAAAAAGGCAGCTATTACCGCAATGGCCCACCCGAGGGCTGGTTTTGCGTCTATCAGAAACGTGCCTGACCAGGTTCGCTGACACGGATGAAATGATCCAGCAGGCTGGTCAGGTAGCTACCCGCGGGTAAGCGCAGTTCCAGGCGCAAGCATCTTTCCCCGGCGTCGTACTCGTAAGCGAAATCTTCGACCACGACCCGCAGTGATCGCATTTGTCGACTGACACCCTGGCGATCCAGGCAATTCGTGATCTCACCGTTTTCGTCGAATACCTGTTGCTCAAGCTGCAAGGCAGCCCCGGAGAGCCGACTTTCACCGTTGCCATACAGGCTCGCGGTGCTGGATATATCCATCTCGGCGAAACGTTCGGACAGAGCTGCGTCGAGGCTTGCACTGAATATCGAGTGGCTGCCGCGCAGCATGAATACATCGCCGTCGAGCGGTTGCGTCCAGTAGCCGCGGGCGATACGTCGCGCCAGTACCTGGTTGAACAGGTAACTACGCAGCGAGGACAACAATATACTTTTGCGTGCGCGTTTGAGTCCCGGTTGGTCAAGTTGCGCCAACGCCCGGGTAACATTGTCCTGGCGCCGCCCGAAACGTTGCGCCCCAAAATAATTGGCAATACCCTGGCGGGCGAGGTCGTCCAGCTGTGCCAGGCTGGCGCCAGGCAGGGCGTCGACCGCGCGCACGCAGATGCTGAAAAAATTGAATTTGTGGGTACCGCGTCGCAGCTTGCTGCGGTTTCTCAGCGCGCGCAATACGCGGTAGCCGTCGCCACCAGCAGGCGATGCAGCGGCGCTCTGCCCAGGCAGATGCAGGCTCAGCCACTGTGTCGTCAGGGCATTCTTATCCTTCATGCCGCTATAGCCGATCTGGCGCGGGTGTATCGAATAATCCCGGGCAATTCTGTCGACCAGCTCGGGCGTGGTCAAAGCCGACTTTTGCACCAGCAGAAACAGGTGCTCGCCCTCATCCGAAGGCTCGAATCCCAATTCCTCGACAACCCGAAAATCCTCGGGGCAGGACTTGATCAGCCCGGTTACATGCGCGACTCCGTAGGGATAAACCAGGTCCTCGTGTTTCATTTTTTTGCTTTCTCGGCAACCCGGTTTCTGAGGTAGTTGATTCTCACCGCGGTGGCGTCGACGCCGCGATTTGCCTGAAGCGCAGATTGCGCCAGTTTTAACAGGGATTTTGCGTCGGGCAATAATTCGGCATCGACCTCGAAACTGGCGCCGGCACGCAATTCGTCGAGCCAGCCGTGGCCTATTCCGCGATCGACACTGCTATCGAATTCAACGGCCTCGACCGAGGTCAGCCGTTCGCGGCCGACCAGCCTGGCAAGACCCGTGTCATCCCGTTGATACAGCGCCCAGTAGATTTCCTGCATGCGCGCATCGAGCGCAACCAGCGGCTTGCTGCAGTCGCTGCGATCGATTCCTGTTTGTGCCAGCAGGGCGAGGGTCGATACTGGCAGTAGCGGTATACCCAGGGCGATGCCAATGCCCTGTGCCTGTGCGGCGGCAATGCGGATGCCGGTGAAAGCGCCTGGTCCGTTGGCGAAAGCGCAGTGTGAAATTGAATTCCTGGCGATGTCGGCGGCTAACAGCACCCGGTCCATCATCAGTGGCAAAAGCCGCATGTGCTGGCGCGGCGCCACCTCGAATTCGCTGAATACCTGACCGTCTGCGCGCAACAAGGCTGCGGAGCAGGCTTCGGTGGAGGTGTCGATGGCGAGAATATTCACGAGCTGCAGTATACTTATTTAGTTAGTTAAATAAGTATACTGTCCCCGGGTTTTTTGTCCTGCCCATGGTCACAAGCCACCTGTAAAACAGGCTAACTGGCGATCCCTCTTTTGCTGTTCCTGACGAAGTTGACGAATTCCGCAACCTCCGGGTGTTTTTCACACAAGGGTTTGAGATTATCAAATGCGTCCTGCTTGGACCCCTTCGATTTTAAAAGTTCACGAAACGATTTGTGTAAAGCGCGTATCACTTCCGCTGAAAAGCCCCTGCGTTTCAGCCCTTCCTTATTGATACCGATGACTCGTGCACGATTTCCGGCCGCGGTCGAAAAAGGCGGGATGTCCTGGGTAACCACCGAGCCCAAACCGCAAAACGCCCGGCTACCGATCTGGGTAAACTGGTGTACCGAGGTAAACCCGCCAAGTATGGCATAGTCGCCAACTTCGACATGCCCCGACAGCGAGGCGGCGTTGGCAAAAATAGCGTGGCTGCCCACGACGCAGTCGTGGGCGACATGGCTGTAGGCCATGAACAGGTTATCACTGCCGATCACGGTTTTGCCATTGCCCTCGTCAGTGCCGCGGTTGAGCGTCACATATTCGCGAATAACGTTGCGATCACCCAGCTCCAGCACGGTCGGTTCGCCCTGGTACTTTTTGTCCTGGGGCGCATCCCCAATCGAGGAAAACTGAAAAATCCGGTTGTCGCGCCCGATTTTGCTAGGTCCCATGATCACCACATGTGGCCCAATCACTGTACCGGAACCTATTTCCACAGAGGCGCCGATAACGCTATAGGCGCCAATTTCAACATCGGCCGCTATGCGCGCGCTGGCGTCAACGATAGCGGTCTGGTGAATCATTGCTGGCGATCCTGGGCGGAGCACATCATTTCGGCCTCGGCGACGATCTCGCCATCGACCAGCGCCTGGCATTTATACATGCCGATACCGCGCATGTTGCGCTTTAGCGAAATGTTCAAAACCAGCTGATCTCCGGGGACTACCTGTCCTCTGAAACGGGATTTATCAATCCCGACCAGCACATATAGCTTGGACTTGTAGGCCTCCCCCATTTCGGTAAAGGCCAGCAGGCCCGTGGCCTGCGCCATTGCCTCGAGAATCAGGACCCCCGGCATAATTGGCTGATGGGGGAAATGCCCCTGGAAAAAAGGCTCGTTAATAGTCACGTTTTTAATCGCCGACAGGCTTTTCCCCTGCTCGATTTCGACAACCCGGTCGATTAATAAAAACGGATAGCGGTGCGGTAAAAGCTCCATTACCTTGCTGATATCAAGTTCCAATTGCAATCCTCATCTCATGAATACAGGCCGGTCAGGCGGTTAATCTCTGGTTTTTTCGAGCCTGGCTACGCTTTGCGCGAGTTTTTCCAGGGACTTGTAACGCGCATTGCAGCGATGCCACAGGCTGTTTTCCATCAACGGCGTGCCGGAGGAATAAACCCCGGCCTGCTTGATGTCCTTGGTGACCAGAGACATGGCGGTAATAGTTACGTTATCCGCCACGCTCAAATGACCGAGAACCACCGCCGCACCGGAGATTTTACAGTAGCGCCCGATTGTCGCGCTACCGGCAATGCCGACGCAGGCCGCAATCGCGGTATGCGCACCGATGCGAACATTGTGCGCCACCTGGATCTGGTTATCGAGCTTGCATCCCTGTTCGATAATCGTATCGTCCAGCGCACCGCGATCGATGGTGGTATTAGCGCCGATTTCGACGTCGTCCTCAATTTTCACGCTGCCCAGCTGCGGAATCTTGTGCCATTGCTGCTGATGCATGACCAGGCCAAAACCATCTGACCCGATAACCACGCCTGAATGTAAAATACAGCGATTGCCGATTGTCACACCCTGTCCCAGGGTCACCCTGGCATGTATCTGGCAGCGCGAGCCCACGCGTGCGGCATTCTCGATTACAGCGCCAGCACCGATTGAACTGCCGGCGCCTATCTCGACATTGTCTTCAATCACCGCCAGGGCGCCAATACTGACATCACCGCCAATTCTGGCGCTTGCGGATATCTGTGCCGAGGGGTGAATATCACCGGTAGCCGGATGACGGCCCAGCCCCAGTGCTTCGATCGCCTGCACGAAGCTGTATTGTGGATTATCGGCAATCAGCAGGGCTTTGCCGAGGACCTCGCCGCTCAGTTCCCGCGGCAAGATAACGGCACTGCAGCGACTCGCAGCAATATCCGCGAGAAAGTTTTTATGCTGAATGAAACAAAGATCACCGGCGATTGCAGATCCGGGCGACGCCAGGCCAATTATCGTCAAATTGGGCTCACCCTGGAACTCCAGTTGCAGTGCCGCGGCGAGTTGTTGCAGATTGAGACTCATGAGCGCTGGGTTTTATCTGCCGGGGAGACGAGAGCAAGACAAACCTGTCCTACTGCGCGTCCTCGCTTGACTCGGGGAGTTGTTTGAGCATTTCGATGGTTTGTGTGGTGATATCGATCCGGTCCGATACATAGCTGACACCTTCGGTCAGAATCAAATCGAACTCGCCGGAGTCGCCCTGCATCTTGAGAACGTTCGATATGACTTGTTGCAGCTCACGAATTTCTTCGTTACGGCGCAGGTTCTGGTCTTCGCGGAACTCCTGTTCGAGAAATTTGAGCTGGCTGACTTTGAGCCTGATTTCACGCTCGAGCTTACGCCGCGCATTCGAGTTCAGACTGGTGTTGGATTTCAACTGATCCTCCATCGTCAGAATTTCCTGGCGTTTTTCCTTGAGCTGGGCTTCGCGTGGACCGAATTCCGCCTTCAGGCGCTCTTCGACCTTACGCGCCTGCGGTGCTTCCTTCAATACCCTGGCGGTATTGACGAAACCAATCTTCAAGGCCGCCTCCTGGGCGGTTACCGTTTGCATCGCTGCTAGTAGCAGCAGTGCGATAAATGAGGGCATAAACCTGTTCAATGTACTCTCTAAAATGAAGCTCCGAGCGCGAACTGAAAATTCCTGGTGTCGTCACCGGATTGATCGTTAAGCGGGAACGCGTAGCTGAACTCGATCGGACCGATGAAAGAGAACCACTTGGCCGAGATTCCGAGGGATTGCCGCAACTCGTCGGTTTCATAGGTATCGGTATCGGCAAATACGTTTCCAACGTCTAAGTATACCCCAAGCCTGAAGGTTTCTGAACTGCCCAGAAACTCCAGTGGAAACAATATCTCGGTTGTTGTAATCACCTGCAGATTACCGCCGAAAGGGTCGCCCTCACTGTCGAGAGGACCGAGGCTGTTAAACTCGTAGCCCCTGATAGAACGCACGCCACCAGCGGTAAATTTCTCAAAAATCGGCAAATCGACGGTATCGCCATAACCTTCCCCGTATCCGATTCTACCTTTGAAGGCAAAAGTAAAGGTATCGCTCAACGCATAGGCTGTCTGATGTCGGTACCTGGCCTTGTAAAAATTGAGGTCTCCGCCGTGGATTTCGAGCTGAATACTGTTGAGATGCCCCGAATCGGCAAATATCCTGCGATTGCGGGTATCCTTGGAAAGGCTGATCGCGGTGAAAACGGTATCGTAGCGATCGCCCTCGAGCTCCGAGGTGGGCGTTGACTCGTCATACTCGTCGCTGTTAGCGCGGACAAATTCGAACACCTCGTCGGATGAGGAACTGGTGGTGTCGAGCTCATTGCGTAGCACTCCGATCTCGAGCCTGAGCCGGTTAAACTCGGACAGGGGAATTCCATAGTCCAACGACAGCTTGATCTGGTCGATCAAATAGTTGCTGGTATTGTTCTCTGAAGAATCCGTTTCGGTGACGCTGAAATTAATCCCGCGGCTGACGCCATCCGCTGTGTAGTAGGGGTTTTCATAATTGAGCGAGTAGCGCTCGGAGGCCGCGGAATTATCGAAGTTAAATGCGAGCGAATTACCGGTACCGAATATATTTTCATGGGCGAACCCGATATTGACGACCGCGCCCTGCACCTGCGAATAACCCACCCCAAGCTGAAGATTGCCCGAAAAACGCTCGGTTACTTCCACGTCCAGATCAACCTGGTCCTCGACATCGGGCACTTTCTTCAGGCGAATATTTACCGAGCCAAGATAATTCAGTCGCTGCAGTCGGACGCGTGAGCGGTCAATCTTGGAACGCTGATACATCTCTCCCTCGAACTGACGCATTTCGCGCCGTAGCACGATGTCCTTGGTTTTTTCATTGCCGAAAAAACTGATGTAACGAATTCGCATCGGCTTGCCGGGTATCACGAGAAACTGCAATGCTACCGTCTTATCAACCTCATTTACCTCGTTCAAAACCCGAATTTCCGCAAAAGCATAACCATCTTCACCGAGACGTTTCTGCATCGCCGTGATCACCCGGTTGACCTGCTTGCGGGAGAGGATGTCGCCTTCACGCAGGTTTACCAGCGCCCGCAATTCCACCTCATCGACTACCATTTCGCCGGCGATATCAATGCGCCCCACCTTGAACTGCATGCCTTCGAAGATGTTTATGCTGATGGTAATGTCTTTGCGGTCGGGGCTAATCGTGACCTGTTGCGATACGACCTGGAACTGGACGTAACCTCGGTCGAGATAAAACGACTTTAATGACTCGAGATCGGCGGTGAGCTTGGTGCTGGAATACTCGTCATCGGCAAATATTGCGGAATTACTTGCCTCCAGCTGAAAGATATCCAGCAGGTCTTCTTCGTCAAAACCCTGATTGCCGGTGATATTAATCGACTTGATCTTCGCAGAGACACCCTCGGAAATCTTGATATCGATCGCCACCCGGTCTTCATCGAGCTTACGCCATTCGGCGTCGATGCGAGCCGCGTATTTTCCCAGGGAGTAATAGACTTGCTGCATTTCAAGCTCGAGCTTTTCGAGCTTGTTCTGATCGAAGATACGGCCTTTCGACATACCCACCCCATCGAGGGCCTGCTCGAGGGCTTCGTCTTCGATATCGGTATTACCTTCAAAATTCACTTCGGCGATCGAAGGCCTTTCGACCACCTTGATGACGAGCACGTTGTCACGCCGCAGCAGCTCGATATCGTCGAAGAAACCGGTTGAATAGAGTTCGCGGATCAATTCGGGCGTGCGCTCGACATCCAGCGTTTCGCCAACATTAATCGGCAGGTAACTGAAAACCGTGCCAATGGTTATCTTCTTGATGCCGACAACTTCAATGTTTTCAACCGTGAAACTTTCGGCATGCACCCAGCAGGATACCGACAGTAACAGCAGCAGCGCGCTGATCCGGACAGAAATTCTCAACCTTACTCTACCAGGCGCAACAAATCGTTATAAATCGCAATCGACATCAAACAGAAGAGCAGCACGATACCAATTTTCTGGCCAATAATTTCAGTTTGCTCCGACACCGGGCTACCCTTGAAGATTTCGACTAAGTAGTAAAACAAATGGCCGCCATCCAGCATCGGGACCGGCAGCAGGTTTAAAACACCAAGACTAATGCTGATGATTGCGAGAAACCCCAGAAACGGCTCCAGTCCGATGCGCGCCGTTATCCCGGCATATTTTGCGATCGTGATAGGACCGCTCAGATTCCTGACGCTGGCCTCGCCAGTGACGAGCTTACCCAATACCCGCAGCGTAAGCCAGGTCATTCGCCAGGTTTTATCCAGCGCCTCGACGATTCCATCGATTGGCCCGTAACGCTCGATTACGGCCATTTCGCGACGCACGGATTCCGGAATTTCGATCCGATTTTTGACCCCGATATAACCGTAGGTTTCACCCGCATCGCTGCGGCTGCGCGGAGTCAGCGTCAAGTCGACTTCGACGCCGTTGCGCATGACTTTCAACGGCATCGGTTTTTCAGGGTTATTCCGAATTAGCTGAACCCACTGCCTTGCGCTGACGATCGGGATCCCGTCGAGTTGCAGAATCCTGTCCTCCTGGCGCATGTCCGCCTCTTGCGCGGCGCCATCGGGCAAAACTTCCGCGATGATCGGCGGTATTTCGGGCCGCCAGGACGACATCCCCATATCCCGCATCAGGTCGATCTGATCCTTTTGCAGCATTTCGAGTCCGCGGATATCGATCACCTTTTCACGTATCTGTAAATCCTCGCCTTGAACCTGCAGGACGATCTGTTGTGCGTCTACCGCTTCTTCCAGCATGGTGAATCGGGCCTTTTCCCAGCTCCTGGTTTCGATACCGTTTACCGAGAGAATAAGGTCCTGTTGCTTAATGCCAGCTGTATAGGCGGGGCTCGGATTGGCGATCTCGCCGATCACCGGCTTGATACCGCCAACGCCAACCACGAACATCAGGTAGTAAGCCAGGATCGCGAACAGGAAGTTGAATATGGGGCCCGCCGCGACGATAGCGAAGCGGCGCCATACCGATTTGCGGTTGAATGCAAGATCCAGCTCCTGCGGCGCGACATCGCCCTCGCGCTCGTCGAGCATCTTGACGTAGCCGCCAAACGGGATACTGGCGATCACGTATTCGGTTTGATCCGGCGCGGATTGCCTGATCCACAGGGGCTTGCCAAAACCGACTGAAAACCGCAGGACCTTGACGCCCATTTTACGTGCAACCCAGAAATGGCCGAATTCGTGGATCGTGACCAGTACACCAATCGCCACGATGAAGGCCAGCAGGCTGTAAATGATTCCCAGAAAATCCATACTAACGCGCCCCCGACGCTACCAGCTCATGCGCCAGCGCGCGCGCGTCGGCATCGGCCCGCAGGACGAGGTCCAGATTATCAGCCGGCCCGGTCGAGCTCAGCTCCATCACTTTGTTAATTAATCTCGGGATTTCCATAAAACTGATATTTCGTTGCAAAAACTGTTCTACGGCAACTTCGTTGGCCGCATTCAAAACCGCCATACAGGTACCGCCCCGATGCCAGGCGGTGCGCGCCAGGGCGAGGCAAGGATAACGGGCCTCGTCCGTGAGTGTGAAGTCTAATTGACTGACCTGCAACAAATTCAATGGTTCGACACCGCTGTCAATTCGTTCGGGCCAGCTCAGGGCGTTGGCGATTGGCGTACGCATATCCGGGTTTCCCAGTTGCGCTATTACCGATCCGTCCAGGTAGGACACCATGGAGTGAACAATGCTTTGCCGGTGCAACAGTATTTCGATATCGGACTGATCGACCGCAAACAGCCAGCAGGCCTCGATCATTTCCAGGCCTTTGTTCATCATGGTCGCCGAGTCCACCGAAATTTTTGGCCCCATATCCCAGTTCGGATGGTCGCAGGCCTGTTCCGGGGTGACATTTTCGAGCCGGTCAATGTCGATATCCCTGCAAGGGCCCCCCGGAGCCGGTGAGAATGATTTTTGCAACGCCTGACTCCAGTGCAGGTCGACCAATGCCACCCGGTGGCAGACACTGAAAAATGGCATTGTGTTCGCTGTCGATCGGCAACAGCTCGGCCTGATGGCGTCGGACCTCATCCATGAACAGCGCGCCCGCCATGACCAGTGCTTCCTTGTTGGCGAGCAACACGCGTTTCCCCGCACGGATCGCGGCCAGGGTTGGTATCAAACCGGCGGCGCCGACGATCGCCGCGACCACGACATCGACTTCGCCAGCGGCGGCGACCTGCGCCAGCCCCGCTTCACCCACCAGCACCTCGGTCGGTAAATCAGCGATCGCCACCCTTAAGTGCTCGGCACTGTCGGCTTCAGACATCACCACGAACCGGGGCTCGAACTGTCGACACAGCTGTTGCATTTTCTCGTGGCTACTGTTCGCGGTCAGCGCGTAAAGCGCAAACCGATCGCGATGACGCGCGACTATGTCGAGCGTTGACTGGCCGATTGAACCGGTGGCACCGAGAATCGTAAGCTGCCTCATGCCGAACCCGCGATCACTAATCCGGATACGAATACGGGACTTGCGGCGATCACACTGTCGATTCGGTCCAGTATTCCGCCATGGCCGGGCAGTAAATTACTGCTATCCTTGACGCCGGCCTCTCTTTTTAAAATGCTTTCAAACAGATCACCCGCTATCGATATCACTACCGTCGATATCCCGATCAATAAAAATGGGAGCAGACCGAGATGCAAAATATCTGTCAGCCAATATATCAGCAACATCCAGACCAGGGTGACGAAGATCCCGCCGTAGACACCCTCCCAGGTCTTGCCCGGGCTGATCGCCGGCGCGAGTTTGCGCTTACCGAACCGACGACCGGTGAAATAGGCGCCGATATCGGCGAGCCATACCAGCGTCAGCATGTACAGCAGCACCCAGCCACCGTAGACGTAATGCAGATAGATAACGCTATGCGAGCATATCCATAACGTAACCAGCCCCAAACCGAGCATCACCAGCCGTTGCGGCAAGGGCCGGTTGTCATGGTGCCGGTAAAAAATAAATCCGAGGCAATCATTATCCACAGCACGACACCCGCCAGCGATTGCCAGTAAATCATTAACGGATTCACCAGCGAGAGCGACCACCAGAACAGTAAGGCAAACACGGCCGAGAAGATGGCCACGATGTAGGTTGCCGGTTTAGTCGTAAGGGCGAGCAATTCCCGGGTCGCCGCGAACAGTACCAGGGTAAACAGCAGGCTAAGCCAGACCGTGTCGGCAAACAGGATGCTGCCAATGAAAATCACCCCCAGAATCAGGGCGGTTATGACACGTTGCTTCAACATTACCCGGGAACCTCGACCTGTTCACCGGTTTTACCATAACGCCGCTGACGCCGGGAATATTCCGCCAGGGCCGCCGCCATATCGGCTGTGGAAAAATCTGGCCACAAGGTCTCGCAAAAATAGAATTCGGTATAGGCCAGTTGCCACAGCAGGAAATTACTAACCCGCTGTTCGCCACCCGTACGGATAAACAGATCCGGAGCGGGGCTATCGCCCAGCGACAGATGCGCCGCAAACAGCCGTTGATCGATATCTGCCGGTTCAATGGCGCCATCACGCACCTGTTGCGCCAGCCGCCGGCTCGCGTTGACGATATCCCATTGTCCGCCATAATTGGCCGCTATATTCAATACCATATTCCGATTAGCACCAGTTTCGCTTTCGGTTTTCTGGATCTGTCGCTGCAAATCCTCGGAAAACGAACTTCGTTCGCCGATGAAACGGATACGAATCTGCTGTTCGTGTAATTCTGCGGTGTACTGCCTGAGCGACTGCATGAACAACTCCATCAGGCTGCTGACCTCTTCGGCGGGCCGATTCCAGTTTTCGCTACTGAAGGCAAACAACGTCAGCTGAGCAACGCCGGCACGGGCAAAAAAATCTACCGCCAGCCGCGTGGTCTCGACTCCTTTGCGATGTCCGTAACTGCGTGGCATCAATCGCTTTTTTGCCCAGCGCCCGTTGCCATCCATGATGATGCAAACATGGCCCGGAACCGATGCCTGTGATTGTGAAACCATGATCCTGCAACTAAGCCGTGATCAAATTTCCATTAATTCCTTTTCCTTGGTTTGCAGCAAAGACTCGATTTCATCGGTCGACTGGTTAGTAACTTGCTGCACCAGGTCCTGGCCACGGTGTTCGTCATCCTCGGAGATATCCTTGTCCCTGGCCAGGGTTTTCAGATCATTGTTGCCATCGCGGCGAATATTTCTGACCGCAACGCGCGCGTTTTCGGCGAGTTCCCGCACCACCTTGACCAGTTCCTTGCGTCGCTCTTCGGTTAGCGGCGGCATCGGCACGCGAATAGTCGCACCCGCGGTAGTCGGATTGAGTCCAAGATCGGAGGTCATGATAGCCTTTTCTATGACCGACACCATGCTCTTGTCCCACGGCGTTACCGCCAGCGTGCGCGCATCTTCAACGTTTATGTTCGCCGCCTGACCAATCGGGACCTCGCTGCCATAAAAATCGACATTTATATGGTTGAGCAGACTGGGATGCGCCCTTCCGGTCCTGATTTTGCTGAGTTCAGCTTTGAAAGATTCGATGCTCTTGTTCATGCGGTTAAGCGCATCTTTTTGAATGTCGTCTATCATTTCTGTGCCTCTTTTCGAGTGACCCGGGTGCCTATCGATTTGCCCCTTGACAGGTCGAGTAACGCGCCTGTCTGGTTGATATCGCAAACCACCAGGTCGAGCGCATTATCATTACATAAAATCATGGCCGCCACATCCATCACCGCGAGCCGCTGATCGATCGCCTGGTCGTAGTTCAGATCACTATAGCGCACGGCATCCGCATGCTTGACCGGATCCTTATCATAGATGCCGTCGACCTTGGTCGCCTTGATCAGCAAATCAGCGCGAATCTCGATGGCGCGTAAACTGGCGCCGGTATCGGTCGTAAAATACGGGTTGCCGGTGCCGGCCGCAAAAATTAAAATCTCGCCCGCAGCGATACGTCTGCGCGCATTACGCTGGGTATAGGATTCGCAGACCTGGGGCATATCGAGACCCGACATGACAGCGGCAGCTGCGCCCTGACGTTGCAAACCATCCTGCAGCGCCAGCGCGTTCATGACAGTGGCAAGCATACCCATGTGATCAGCGGTAACCCGGTCAAGTCCGACCGCCGCCAGGGCCGCACCGCGAAACAGGTTGCCGCCACCGACGACAACGCCGACTTCTACTCCGGCGCTGGACAATGCAATCAGCTCGTCGGCAATTTTAGCGATCATTTGCGGATCAATGCCAGCATCCTGCTGGCCCATCAAGGCTTCGCCGCTGAGTTTTACCAGGATACGCTTATACTTGATTTCCGCCATAGGAGTCAGATCTGCTTCGATGTGGGGGAGCCCGGATTCGGCAAGCTTACGCCGGCCACGAGGCCCGGCAAGCTCACCCAGGGGAGTTTATCGATATTGATCGCGTATTTTAAGCGCATTATTGACAATCTCCTGCACTCCCCTCATTCATCCACAAAAAAAAGGCCGCGAGGTCGCGGCCCAGGTGCTCATGAACTTAACTGCGACGCTACTTCGGCGGCAAAGTCCTCGACTTTCTTTTCGATGCCTTCACCCACTTCGTAACGGACAAAGCCGGTTACGCTGGCGCCCGCGCCAGACAGCAATTTGGCAACTGTCTGATCCGGATCCTTGACGAAGGGCTGCCCCAGCAAGCTAACTTCAGCCAGGAACTTGTTGAGTCGACCCTGAATCATCTTTTCGATGATTTCAGGTGGCTTACCGCTGGATTCGGCCTGGGCAATCAGGATTGCCTTTTCCTTTTCGACGAATTCCGCCGGAATCGAATCCTGATCGACAAACTGCGGGTTAATCGCAGCGATATGCATCGCGATGTCCCGCGCCAGATCCTTGTCCGCGCTGGAATCGACCAGCACCCCAATGCGGGCGCCATGCAGGTAACAGGCAATCGATGCGTCTGATTCGACGATTTCGAATCGGCGCAGCTGAATATTTTCCCCGACTTTCGCGATTAGCGCCTGGCGCGCTTCTTCGACGGTTTGACCACTGCCCAGCGTGATTGCCGACAGCGCTTCCACCGAGGCCGGCTTTTGTTGCGCGACCACCGCTACGACCTCTTCCGCAAAGGCCTGGAAGTTATCGTCCTTGGCGACAAAATCGGTCTCGGAATTTATTTCCAGAATTACCGCGGATTTGCCGTCTGCGCTGACCGACACCTTGATCGCGCCATCGGCCGCCACGCGTCCCGACTTTTTATCCGCTTTGGCCGCACCCGATTTGCGCATCAACTCGGCCGCGGCTTCGATATCGCCGTCGGTTTCGACCAATGCTTTCTTGCATTCCATCATGCCCGAACCAGTGCGTTCGCGCAGTTCTTTTACTAAAGATGCTGTTATAGCCACTTCAATACCTCGTTATAAGCCCCGCGATTTGCGCGTGGGCGCTGGATTAGTCCTTACTGGCCGCCTTCTTGGTAGCTGCTTTTTTGGTAGCCGCCTTCTTGGTAGCTGCCTTCTTGGTCGCCGCTTTTTTGGTGGCTGCCTTCTTGGTAGCGGCCTTCTTGGCGGCGGCCTTCTTGGGCGCAGGCTGGTCTTCGGCCGCGCTTGCTGCGGCAGTATCGGCTTCTGCTGCTGTTTCAGCTGCGGCTACGGCCGTATCAGCTTCAACCTCGGCCGTATCGACCTCGGCCGTAGCTTCAGCGGCGGCGGCATCAACCTCGGCGGCAGCTTCAGCCGGCGCCGCAGCGGTTTCCTGCTCAGCGGCGCTGTCTTCTGCAGTGACGGCTGTCGCCTTCTTCGCAGTTACCTTGACCGTCGGCTTGGTCTTGACTTTGGGCGCTTCCGCATCGACCTCGATCAGTTCATCGTCGACGTCGGCACCGGCTACGATGCTTTGCTTACCATCGAGGATGGCATCAGCCACCAGGCGTGCATACAGTTTGATGGCACGCATCGAGTCGTCGTTACCGGGCACGATGTATTCGATATGGTCAGGCGAGTTATTAGTGTCGACAATACCGACCACCGGAATTCCAAGTTTGGCGGCTTCCTGCACGGCGATCTTTTCGTAGCCGACATCGATGACAAACAGCACGTCGGGTAAGCCACCCATTTCCTTGATTCCGCCGAGCGTCTTCTCGAGCTTCTCCTGCTCGCGTGAGAGATTCAGGATTTCCTTCTTGCTGATCTTTTCGTAGCTTTGGCTGGCCGCCATGTCTTCCAGTTCCTTGAGACGCTTGATCGACGCGCGTACGGTACGGAAATTGGTCAGCATACCGCCTAGCCAGCGGTGATTGACAAACGGCATACCGCAACGCAGGGCTTCGTCCTTGATCGCGTCGCTGGCGGCGCGCTTGGTGCCGACGAACATGACTTTGCCTTTCTTGGACGCAACCTTACCGAGGTAATTAACCGCGTCCTTGCACAGGGGCATGGTTTGTTCGAGATTGATGATGTGAATCTTGTTGCGCTCGCCAAAAATGAAGGGCGCCATTTTAGGATTCCAGAAACGGGTTTGATGGCCGAAATGCACGCCCGCTTCCAACATTTCACGCATGGTGACGTTAGACATAGTATCTCCAGATGTCTGATGGATAACCTTCTAATGGTTATCCCGGGTTAAGCCTCCACATACCCGACGTTCACGACCTGCTGTCTCTGGTAAAACGCAGGCACCCATGAGCGCGTTATGGCATGTGTGTGTCGTTAAAAAAACACCGATTGTCCGGCGTTTTGATTAATTTAGCCCGGCAGTTGCCGTAGGCGCGCGCTTTATACCATAATCGCGTATTCTCAACAACCAGTCGGCTGATTTTTTATGGGCGTTACGATCAAATCCGCAGAAGAAATCGAAAAAATGCGCGTTGCCGGGCGGCTTGCCGCCGATGTACTGCGCATGATCGGGCCTCACGTGGAGCCGGGCATCACCACCCAGCGGCTCAACGACATCTGCCACGACTTCATGGTTAACCAGCAATCGGTCGTGCCGGCGCCGCTGAACTACCGAGGCTTCCCGCGCTCGATCTGCACTTCGGTCAATCACGTCGTCTGCCACGGTATTCCAGCCGACAAGAAGCTGAAGAACGGCGATATCATCAATATCGATATCACGGTAATCAAGGATGACTACCACGGCGATACCAGCCGTATGTTTCAGGTCGGCAAGCCCACCATCCAGGGCCAGCGCATTTCCCGCATCGCTTACGACTGCATGAAACTTGGCATCGAGATGATCAAACCGGGAATTCGGCTCGGCGATATCGGCCATGCCATCCAGCAATACGCCGAAAAGAATAACTGCAGCGTGGTGCGCGAATACTGCGGCCACGGCATCGGCAAAGTGTTTCATGAAGATCCGCAGGTATTGCATTATGGCAAGCCCGGCACCGGGCTCATGCTTGAACCCGGCATGACGTTTACCGTGGAGCCCATGATCAACCTCGGCAGGCGTCACGTAAAACTGCTACCCGATGAATGGACCGTGGTAACCAAGGACCACAGCCTTTCCGCACAATGGGAGCATACCAACCTGGTTACCGACAGCGGCTTCGAGGTTTTGACGCTGCATCCCGAGTTTGGATTCTGACGCCGCGTGATTGAAGAAATCGAAACATTTCTGCAAGAGGTCGAAGCGGCTGAATCGCTGCAGGCGGCAACGATTGCCGCTGGTCTGAAGGCCGCGCGCGAAAGAATTTTCCAGGATTTCGATCAGGGCGTAGCCGCGGAAAAATTAATTCACGACACTTCGCAATTGATCGACCGTGTGCTGAAGTTCTGTTTCCTGCATTTCATCGGCGAGCAGGCCCGCTGCAACTGTTGCCTGGTTGCGGTCGGCGGTTATGGCCGCTCGGAACTGCTGCCCGGCTCGGATATCGACCTGATGCTATTGCTGGAAAAGAACGCCAACAAGACGCAACAGCAGCAAATCTCGGCCTTTTTGACCTTCCTGTGGGACATCGGGCTCGAGGTCGGGCATAGCGTGCGCACGATCCGGGATTGCGTGCGTCAGGGCAAGGCTGACGTCACCGTGATGACCAACATGATCGAGTCACGCCTGGTTTACGGCGACAGCAAACTCTACGAGACCTATCAAAAAGCGATCGGCCCGCGCAAACTCTGGTCCTCGCGCAAGTTTTTCGAGGCCAAGCTCGCGGAGCAGCACGCTCGGCACCTGCGCTTTAATGACACCGCTTACAACCTGGAACCCAATATCAAGGAAGGCCCCGGCGGTCTGCGCGACATTCAAATCATTGGCTGGGTGGCAAAACGGCATTTTGGGGATAAGTCGTTCAAGGAACTGGTCGAGCACGGTTTTCTGACCGAAGCGGAATACGAAATACTCGACGCCGGCCAGCGGCACCTGTGGCAGGTACGTTTCGCACTGCATCGGATCGCCGGGCGCCGCGAAGACCGGCTGCTGTTCGACTACCAGAAGAAAATTGCAGCACATTTCGGCTTCGAATCCGGCGAGCGAAACCTTGCTATCGAACAATTCATGCAGCAATACTACCGCACCATCATGGAGCTCGAGCGCCTGAGCGAAATGCTGCTGCAGATCTTCAAGGAGGAAATACTGCTCACCGCATCGCAAAGAAAACTGAAGCCGCTCAACGAGCATTTCAACCTGCGGAACAATTTTCTCGAGGTGGCGCATGCCAACGTGTTCAAGGATTATCCACCGGCGCTGGTCGAGCTGTTTTTACTGATTTCGCTGAACGAACGTTGCGCGGGCGTCACCGCCTCGACCATCCGCCTGGTGCGCGAACATCTCTACCTGGTTGACGACAATTTTCGCAGTGACGACACTGTCAATCACCTGTTCATGCAATTGATGAGTGCGCCCAGCGGGCAGACGCACCAGATGCGGCGCATGAACTCCTACGGTTTCCTGGCCGCCTATATCCCGGCTTTTGCCAAGATTACCGGGCGCATGCAGTACGACCTGTTTCACGCCTACACGGTTGATCAGCACACCATCTTCGTGATTCGTAACCTGCGCCGCTTCGCACTCAAGATACACGAGGACGAGTTCCCCTTCTGCAATCTGGTTTACAGCAAACTGGAGAATCCTTACCTGCTCTACCTGGCGGCGCTGTTTCACGATATCGCCAAGGGTCGCGGCGGCGATCACTCGGTGCTCGGCGCCGAGGAGGCGACGCAGTTTTGCGTGCAGCACAAGCTCAACCGCAAGGAAACCCGTATCGTATCGCAGCTGGTACGCGATCACTTGCTAATGTCGGTTACTGCGCAACGCAAGGACATCAGCGATCCCGACGTGGTGCGCGAGTTTGCGCAGCAGGTGGGCAGCATGAACATGCTCAATTACCTCTACCTGCTCACGGTTGCCGATATCCGCAGCACCAACCCGAAACTATGGAACAACTGGAAAGACGCCCTGCTGAAGCAGTTGTACAATGCGACCAAGGCCGTCATCCGCCGCGGTATCGACCAGACGCCGGACATCGACGAGATCGTCCAGGAAAACCGCGACGCGGCCCTCGAGCAAATGGCCGACCTGCCGTTTAGCGCACAGCAGATCAATTCGATTTGCGACAGCGTGCCCGGCGATTATTTCCTGCGCCATCATCCGCTCGAAATCAAATGGCATGTCAACACGATCCTGAGCCATCCGCAGGAATCGAGACTGATCAGCATTCGCCAGTCGCCAGATACCAGTAACACCAAGGTCTTTGTCTACGGCGACGAGGTAGAACACGTTTTTTCTCAGGTTACCGGAACCCTGGGATCGCTGGGTCTGAGTATTCTCAACGCCGAGATCTTTACCACGCGTGACAAAAAAATCATGGACACCTTCATCATTCAGGACCATAACGGTCAGGCGGTTACCGATCCCGAAGTAACCGGACAAATCGAACGCCGCCTGCTAAAAGCGCTGCAGTCGGAGTCTATTTATCAAGGCCAGAGCAATACCCGGAAACCGCGCCAGTTAAAGGCTTTCGATCACCCCACCGTGGTGCAGTTCGAGCAGGATTACCTGAATAGCCGCACGGTGCTGGAAATCAGCGCGCTGGACATGCCCGGCCTGCTGTCCGTCATCGCCAACGTCATCGCCGAGATGGACATCAATATCACCCATGCCAAGATCTCGAGCCTGGGCGAAAAAATCGACGATATCTTCTACCTCACGTCGCCGCAAGGAAGCGCCATTACCGACCAGTCGATCCTCGATCGGCTGGAGCAAAACCTGGTGACAGCGCTGGAAGCCCGGAAGGCGGCGTAGGCAGCCATATGTCATCTTCCCTGGGCAAGCCCTTCGAGCGGGCGCTGGATGGTGAAAACAACGCAATTCAGTTCGACGTCGCCTACCCGGTCAGCGGCAGGCTGGAGAGTGCGGTCGCCGAGCTGCGTCAAATCCACGGCCAGGATATCTACCTGCTACCCATGTCAGGCACTTCCTGCGGCGGTGGCATTTTTCAGACCGAGAATCATCCTACGGGCACGGTGGTTGGACTTAGATTCGATCCGCCGGCGAATCCGCGGGTTAGCCTGGCAGCTACGCCGGACCTCGCCGAGCTCGATCTCGATGAAATTATCATCGACCCGCAAAACCAGCAGGTAACGGCTGGCGCCGCGATCACGCTGGGGCAGTTAAACCAGGCCCTGGCGCAACAGCTGGGGCACAGTTTCAAGGTCCCGGGAGCCGACCTGACCAGTTACCTGTATGCGGCGGTAGGCGCAACCTTCACCACGGGCGGCATGGGACCGCAGCGACGCTACTTCAGCGATAGCGTGATCGAGGCCGCGCTGTTCGATGGCGACACGACCCGGATCGTCTGCGGTGAGGCCCTGCAGGGCCATGCCGGCAGCTACGGCTGGTGCGGTATCGTCACCGCGGTGCGCTGCAGCTACCATCGTTTCCCCGACAACGAAGTGGCCTTCGCGCTACCGGTGTCCAACCACCCGGCCGATATCGCCCGACTGCTCGAGCAGCTGTCGGCGTATTGCTATCTCCAACTGGATCAAGCCGTAGTTCGCTCCGCCGCAAACCAGCACGACCTGATTCTAGGAATCGAGCATGTCAGCACGCGTTCGATGCGGCCACTACTGCGGGCCGCAGGGAAAAACTCGATGGCCGAGCGGGCGCGGGATCTGCAACAAAAAAGCGATGCCGCGAACGCCGACGGCCTGATTTTCGTCAATGGCTTTAGCCAGCGCTCGATCGACGAGTTACTGATTGGCATGGCCGACAATCAACAGGCGGACGAGTTCACCATCGCGGGCATCGCGCTGGAACACGCCGAAGTTTTCAGCGATCCCGAAGAAATGCGTGCGCTGCGTGAAGCCATCCCCTATGAAGCCCGGATGCAAACCCCCGCCGGCCGACTGGTGTACAAAAACCACAGCGATGCGAATATTCGGATCGACGCGGACGAAGTAAAGCGGAGCGTTGAGCGACTCTGGCAAATCAACTGCGACTACGTGAACGCGGTGGAGCAGTTGTTCGACGCAAGCCCGGACATCGATGGCGAGATCCTGGTCTATGGCCATCTAAATCCTTACGGCGTCGATCCGCATAACCGGGTCACGATGAGCAGCGATAACGAAACCGCCTTCCGGCGCGCCCGCGAGTTCCTGGTCGAACAGCGTGCAGGCTATTACCGCGCGCTGGATTCACTTTGCAAATCAGGCAGCGCGATCTTTGTCGGCGGCGAAAAAACCGCCGATTCTGAAATTGCCATCTTCAGCGCGCTCGGCGGACCGCATAATGCAGCTCCGGCCCTGTGCCGACGGTTTCAGCAACAACAGGCGGCCATCGCCGCCGCCGCGGCGATGTTTAACTGGCGGGCACCCCATCCTTACCGTTAATAACCGGGGAGCAGGCCTGGCTACGTAAGGCAACGCGATTCGACACAGGCGTCCCCTCAGGATTTGAATTCGAGCAGTCGGGTCAGTGCCGGTAACGCCGTCGCGGGATACATGCCCAGCGCCTTGAGTTCGTCAACTACCGGTACCGGTAACGCCTGTGTTTCGATTTTCTGGTTCAGAACGCCGCCCATGATGACCGGCACCGAGAGTTGCGCTTCGTCCAGCAGTCGTTTCAGCTGTTGCGCATAATCGAGCGCCATACCGTTATGGGTACTGAGCAGCAAGGCGTCGGCCGGGTGCCGGCGCAGGGCCGCGATCAGGTCGGCAGGGTTTTGTTCAGCCCCCAGGTAGATAACCCGGGCATCGGTCTCGCCCAGTAACTGCGCCAGCGCGCCGGCGGCATGCGCGTGCACGTCGCTGGATGCAATCACGAAACATTTGTCCCTTACGCAGGCGCGCAGATCCCGCTCGGCAAACATCGGCCGATGCTCGGTCACTACATCCTGTGCCATGGCATAAATATCGGTCTCAATAGAGTCGCCAACATCGAGCTCGGGGGCAAACAGCTGCTCGAACCGCTGTGGCCCCATCTTCTTCAGCACCAGCAGCAATTGCAACGGATTGGTAAGATCCACACCGATGTCGCGTAAACCATCCAGCGCCCGCTGATAAATTTCACTCCCCTGGCGGCACACGCTGTCCGCGAAAGCCTGCGGCGCGGTGAAATCGACATGCGCATACAAGCGGCGCGCGCTGGCCTCGATCCGGCGCCCGAACAGCTGCGCCTCGATAATCTCATCGGCCGATGGAATCCGGATGGCCTCGGTCACCGGCAACGGCAATACCGCATGACCACTGGGCGCGTGCAGCTGGACCAATATATCCCATAACAGGTACTCGGCGGTCAGCGCGCGATTCTGTTCGAATTCCCGGCCGAAGGAAATCGTATCCCCGTAAATCATCGAACCGACCTGCTGGCCTTGATGGATTTGATGTAACGCCAGCACCCAGCCGGCCCGTTTCACCGGGTCCGAGGTCAGGCCGCCGATACAGTGACTGAGGCGCGCCCCAATCAACTCTTCGACGATGTAGCGCTCAAGCATCGCCCAGGCCGCGACCGTGGCGCAGTGGCGAAATAGCGCACCATAGCCATCTTCCAGGTAGGAATGCAGCATCGTGCCCTGCTCGCGCAACGCGGCCAGCAGCGTCATGGCCTGGAAAGTCTGCGCCGCGGTTGCCTCGGCGTCGGACCAGCCCGGCGCCTCGAAGGTGAAATACTGGGAAAGATTGCCGATCGTGGTACAGCCGATGCGCAGCGCCTGCAGGGTATTGGCCACCGAGGACGGCTGACCGATCATGAAATCGCCGAGATGAGGTTGTATCGGCGCCGCCTGCGCGAGCGCATCCCAGTCAGCCTGCCGCTCGAGCATCGGCCCGGTCTCTGCAGGCGCAGCGGCGCGTTTGTCCGCGGGCAGACCCATACGGCGATCGATGGCGAAACCGGCGCGATCGAGCATGGATCCGCCCGAGCTCAACGCCTGATGGATTTGCTTGAGGGCGCCGGCGGTGGTATCGATATCATTCATGCCGATGTGAGCGTGATACATGATCTGGCCGCTCTGCATCGCCTGCCTTTTGTATTCGAATTCGGATTCGACGCCGAATTTTTGCAGAAACGCCGATTGTCCAATCCTGACCTGCCCGGCCAGCTCCAGGGCCGCCTTCCGCAGTCGATTGAAATCCGGCAGGCCGATTTGCGCCAGCGGCCGTATCGAGTCGATTGTCTGAGTCATGTTTAGCGCACCGCCCTGTTACGATATGCCGGCTAGTGATCGACGTCGATCAGTGCGTCAAGCGTCTGCTGTGCATTTTTCATTATCTTATACCTCAACCTGCGGTCAGGCCCGCCGGAACTACTCCGCTTTATCCGACCAGACGGCAAATTCGTTACCGCTGGGTTCACAAAAATGAAAGCGCCGCCCGCCGGGAAAGTCAAAGACTGGTTTTTCGATCCGACCGCCGGCCGCTTCTACTTTTGCCAGCGTCGCTGCCAGATCCGCGCTGTAAAATACCAGTAAGGCGCTACCGTTGTGGGTGCTCGAGTAGAGTTCCGAACGATAAAAACCACCGTCCAGCCCCTGCTTCGAAAAGGCGCAATAGTCGGGGCCGAATTCCTCGAAGCTCCAGCCGAAAACCTGCTGAAAAAATGCCCGGGTGGCCGCCATGTTCGAGGCTGGAAATTCGACATAGTCCAGTTTTTCGTGGTCACTCATGAGGCTCTCCTGATTCGGGATTGATCCACACCGCGGTGTCGTGAAATATCGCGCCGCCGTTTGGCTTGCCGGGTTCGGCCGACACCAGTGCATTGACGCCCAGGCCTTCGATAAAAGCGCTGTTGGGCCAGATACTCTCGATGACGACAACCCCCGGCTGCATGCCATCGAACGGCCTGGCGTGCAGCAATATGCTGGCGAGTCGATTACCGACCCGCACTCTGGCGCCGTCGACAATACCAAGCCTGCGGGCATCCTGGCGGCAGAGCAATAACGTCGGTCGCTTTTCCGCGGCCTGCGAGGTTCGGGTTTCGGTAAAACTGGTGTTCAGGAACTGTCGCGCCGGCGCAGCAACCAGGCGGAACGGGTGCTCGTCATCGATATCATTGCCGACCGCCATGTGATCGGGCAACAGCGGCATTTCAGCGAAGTCCGCGCCCACCCGGCTCCAGTCAGGCTTGAAATGAAAGCGCCGGTCGGGCGTTTCGAAGCCATCCAGGAAATTGCTGGTTTCAAACCCGCGGGCGCAATCGACCCAGTGGTCGCGATACAGGGTTGCTTCATCGGGCAATCCGCTAGCCCGGAGGCTTTGATCGATCAGTTCGCGCGGCGCCATGTCGAATCCGCCATGGCTAAACCCGAGACGCTGTGCAATCTGTTTTAACACCCAGTGATTGCTGCGGCACTCGGCGAAGGGGGTTACCAGCGCGCGCGTTGCCTGCACGTGGGTATGCCCGCCGGCCTGGTAAAAGTCATCGTGTTCGAGAAACATGGTGGCCGGCAACACGATATCCGCCAGTGCCGCGGTTTCGGTCATGAATTGCTCATGCACGCAGACGAACAGGTCGTCGCGGGCAAAGCCCTGCAATACCTTGCGCGTCTCCGGCGCCACCACTACCGGGTTGGTATTCTGGATCATCAAGGCGGTAACCGGCGGGCCGCCCTGCAGATCGCGTAGATTGGCGCAGAGCACATCGCCGATACGCGACTGATCCAGCACCCGGGTGCCGGCATCGAGCACGTCCAGCCCCTTGATCGTGGTCTGGTCGATGCCGTACATGCCCGAGTTTGAGTAGAGGGCGCCGCCCCCGGGATAGCGCCAGGCGCCGGTCAGCGCCGGCAGGCAGGTAGCGGCATGCATGTTAGCCGCGCCATTACGCGAACGGGTAAAACCATATCCAAGGCGCAGAAAACTGCGCGGGGTATTACCGTAAAGCCGCGCAAACTCGATTATTTCCGCGGCGCCAAGACCAGTGATTGCGGCCGCCCACGCCGGCGACCTCGATTGCAGATGGGCTTCGAGTTCATCCGGCACATCGCAGTAGCGTTGCAGATAATCCCGATCGACCAGGCCGTCGGTGAACAGCTGGTGCATCACCGCACAGGCCAGCGCACCGTCGGTGCCCGGGCGCAGCATCAGGTGCTGGTCGGCCTTTTTGGCAGTTGCATTCAGATAGGGATCGACCACCACCAGCTTTGCGCCACGCTCGCGGCGCGCTTTGGCGACATGGTGCATGACGTTGACCTGGGTATAAACCGGGTTGCCGCCCCACATGACGATCAGGTCGCTGTCTGCCATCTGTCGCGGATCGGAACCGCGTTTGACCCCGGTGCCTGCGATCCAGCCGGCGTCGGCCAACGTGATACAAAAAGTCGAGTGCTGACGCGAGGTCTTCAACAGGTTGCGGAACAGCTCGATGCTGTCTCGCTGAATCAGGCCCATGGTGCCCGCGTAGTGGTAGGGCCACAGGGTTTCGCTGCCGTGTTTCTGCATTGCCTGCGCGAACTGCTCGGCCACTTCGTCCAGCGCCTGCTCCCAGCTTATGGTTTCGAACGACGACGATTCTGCAGCCTTGCCGCCACGCCGCCGCAGAGGCTGCCCAAGACGGTCGGGGTGGTGAATACGTTCGGCATAGCGCGCAACCTTGGCGCAGACGACCCCTGCGGTATAACTGTTGTCCCTGGCGCCGACTACCCTGCCAATGGTATTGGCGTCGAGCAGCTCGACCTCGAGCGCGCAGGTGCTGGGGCAATCATGCGGGCAGGTGGAATGCCCGTAGCGGGGATAAATTTCTGCGCTCATGTCGGGCATTTTGCAAGATTGACCTGAGCAGTGCCAGTGTTAACCAGAATATCGCAGCAGCCGGCCGCGGAGCTCGATAAATCAGAACCTGTACCGGGAGTAAAAATACGGCTTAACGGGATAGAGCCAGAGGCAAGGCCCGTCATCCGCCCAGGCCCTGTTCCAACAACGATGTTTGCAGATACGCCTGACCAGGGTTGGCCCTCTGTCACATCTGTTCGACGTCGGTTTGCCGCAAGACGGCATCCTGAATGCGGGCGCAGTATCAGGCTGAACATCGTGCTTTTTTAATTTGTCTTACTAATGCTAGAATTGCCGTCCTTTGCAATTCCAATAACCGGGGAAACTGATGAGCGGCAACGATAAGCAACATTTCAAAACACGCGAAGTGCGCGCCGGCGTCAGACCCGACCCGGTTACCGGCGCAATCCTGACACCGATTTACCAGACCACGACTTACGTTCAGGAATCGGTCGATAAATACCTGGAAAAAGGCTACTCCTACAGCCGTTCCGGTAACCCGACCGTAAGCGCGCTGGAAGAGAAAATCACCGCGCTCGAAGGCGGCGCCGGCAGCCTGTGTTTCGCCACCGGAATGGCCGCCACCAGCTGCACCATCATGGGCCTGGTCGGCAGCGGTGATCACGTGATTCTATCCGACGTCGTCTACGGCGGCACGCACCGGGTTACGACCAAGGTTTTGAACCGCTGGGGGCTGGAATGCAGTTTTGTCGACACTTCTGATCCGGAAAATATCGAAAACGCCATCCGCGAAAACAGCAAACTGATTTTCACCGAAACCCCGGCTAACCCGACGCTCAAGCTGACCGATATCGCCGCGGTCTCCGAAGTCGCGAAAGCTCACGCTATCCCCCATGTCGTCGACAATACCTTTCTGACGCCCTATTACCAGCGTCCGCTGGAGCTGGGTGCAGATATCACGCTGCACAGCACCACAAAATTCATGGAAGGGCACAATATCAGCGTCGGCGGTTCGATTACCGCAGCCAGCAAGGAGCACCTCGAGCAAATCATGTTCGTGCGCAATTGCCTCGGCAGCAACATGACGCCGATGGTGGCGTTTTACACGCTGCAGGGTATCAAGACCATGAGCACTCGTATCGAGGCGCAGTCGGCCAATGCGCTCAAGGTAGCCCGCTTCCTCGAAACCCATCCGAATGTCGATAAAGTCTGCTATCCCGGTCTCGAATCCTTCCCGCAAAAGGAACTCGCCGACCGTCAGGCCAGCGGTCACGGCTCGATGTTATGGTTCGATGTCCACGGTGGCGTCGAATCAGGCAAGAAATTGATGGACGCACTGCAACTCTGGAGCCTGGCGGAAAACCTGGGCTCGGTGGAATCGCTGGTGACCCACTCGGTTACCATGACCCATGCCGACATGCCGCGCGAAGATCGCATGGCCGCCGGCATTACCGATGGCCTGGTGCGCCTGTCGACCGGCCTCGAGTCCGCGGAAGACCTGATCGCCGACCTGAAACAGGCGCTGGATGGTCTATAGGCGGCTCGCCGCGTGATAATCTCCAGTGTCGAAACCTTCGCCACGGAATATGTTTCGCTGGTGAGGGTGCGCACCGACGACGGTGACGAGGGCTGGGGACAGGTTTCACCCTATCATGCCGACCTCAGCGCCGAGGTCGTCCACCGCCAGGTCGCCTGTCACGTGCTCGGTATGGATGCCGACGACATCGAGGCGGTAAACCAGGTCGTGCTCGACCGCGAGCACAAGTTCCAGGGAACTTACCTGTACCGCGCCCTGTGCGGGGTGGATAGCGCGCTGTGGGACATCCGCGGCAAGCGCGCGGGTAAAAGCGTCAGCCAGTTACTCGGCGGCAATCGCAGCGAGTTCCCGGTGTATGCCTCCAGCATGAAACGCGACATCACCCCGCAGCAGGAGGCCGAGCGCATGCTTGCACTGCGCGAACAATACGGCTACCACTCATTCAAATTCCGCATCGGCGCCGAATGCGGGCATGATATCGATCAGTGGCCCGGTCGTACCGAGGAAATCGTCAAAACCATGCGCGCAACCCTCGGTGACGAAGTCACGCTGCTGGTCGACGCCAATAGCGGATTCACACCGAAAAAAGCGATCGAAGTCGGGCACATGCTGGCCGATTTCGGCGTCAGCCACTACGAAGAACCCTGCCCTTACTGGGAGCTCGAATGGACGCGTGAAGTGACCAGGGCGCTCGATATCGATGTCACCGGTGGCGAACAGGATAACAACATGATCGTCTGGAAACAGATGATCGACAGCCGTGCGGTCGACATCGTGCAGCCCGACATTTGTTACATGGGCGGCATAACGCGTACGCTCAAGGTTGCCGACTACGCAAAGCAGGCCGGCATCCCCTGCACCCTGCATTCCGCCAACCTGAGCCTGGTAACGCTATTTTCGCTGCATTTCATGGCGGCGATCGAAAACGCGGGCAAGTACGTCGAATTTTCGATCGAAGGCAGCGACTACTACCCCTGGCAGCAGCATATTTTCAACCCGGGATTCGAAATCAGGCACGGCAACGTGCTATTGTCCGACAAACCCGGCTGGGGCATCGAAATCGAGCCCGAGTGGCTCGCGCTCAGCGAATACCGGGTCAGTTACAATAAAGCCAGCTCCTAACCCCGACGATGGTGATCGACAATGGAAATTGTTAATTCAGTGCTCGAACTGATTGGCAACACGCCAATCCTTAAAATCAGCAAATTCGATACCGGTCTCTGCGACCTGTATATCAAGATGGAATCCGAGAATCCGGGCGGCTCGATCAAGGACCGTATCGCGGTATCCATGATCGAGGCCGCGGAAAAAGAAGGCAAAATCGAACCCGGCGGCACCATCATCGAAGCCACCGCGGGAAACACCGGGCTTGGCCTCGGACTCGTTGCCGCGCAGAAAGGATACAAGTTGATCCTGGTGATACCCGACAAGATGAGCCCGGACAAGATTCGCCACATCCGCGCGATGGGCGTCGATGTCCGGCTGACGCGATCCGACGTGCAAAAGGGTCATCCGGAGTATTACCAGGATTACGCCAAGCGCCTCGCTGCCGAAATTCCGAACTCGTATTTCATCGACCAGTTTTCCAATCCCAACAACCCCCTGACTCACAAGGTCGACACCGGCCCGGAAATCATGCGACAGATGGATGGCAAGCTCGATGCAGTCGTCGTCGGCGTGGGTTCGAGCGGCACGGTCACCGGCCTGGGGCAGTATTTCCACGAGGTATTACCGAATCTCGAAATGATTGTCGCCGACCCGGTTGGCTCGATTCTCGCGGATACGATAAATACCGGCATAACACCGAAGGCTTCGTCCTGGCTGGTCGAGGGTATCGGCGAGGATTTCATGCCGCCGATCTGTGACATCAGCCTGGTCAAGAAGGGTTACTCGGTCAGCGACCGGGAAGCGTTTCATAACCAGCGCGAACTGTTGCTGCGGGAAGGCATCATCGCGGGCTCGTCTACCGGCACGCTGCTGACCGCGGCGCTGCGCTACTGCCACGAGCAGACAGAACACAAAAACGTACTGACCTTCGCCTGCGATACCGGCAACAAGTACCTGAACAAATCATTCAACGATTCCTGGCTAGCCGACCAGGGATTACTGGAGCGCGAGAGCCACGGTGATTTGCGCGACCTGATTGCGCGGCCCATGGAAAGTGGCGACATGATCACCGTAACCTCGGAAGACAACCTGATCACAACCTACAAGCGCATGCGCATGTTCGATGTTTCTCAGCTACCGGTTCTGGACGATGGCCGAATCGTCGGTCTGATCGACGAATCCGATATATTACTCGGCATTTACGAGGACAAGGACAGCTTCCAGATGAAAGTCGCCGAAGTCATGGTCACCGACCTTGAAATGGTACCCCCCAGCGCCCGTATCGATGCCATCGTCAACCTGTTCAAGGAAGACAAGGTCGCCATCATCGCTGACGAGAATAATTTCTACGGCCTGATTACCCAGATCGACCTGATCAACCACTTGCGTAAGTCAATGTTTTAGCAGTCTATTCGGCCTGGAACCCGGCGTGACCTGCCGGCGTCGACGGCGGGTCATTACCTGCGGTTTTCCACGGCCGGGTAAGGACGACGCTAACGGCGCATGTCGATCGCCGCCATTTTGACTTCATCATAAAAACATTATTAAATGCCCTGGCTATAGCTGCCTGCTGTTAGAATCAGCTAATCCACCCAGAGAACCCCGCAATGGATATTCAGCGCCTGCTTACCAACCTGAGTCTCAAGATCATCATCCAGTTCGGCGTTGTGATGGCCGCTGCGATCCTGTTGGTTGGATTGAACTTCAAGCTTATCTACCCGTTTTATTTTGAAAACCAGCTAACCAACATCGGCATCACGATCAATGGCGCGATCCTCGGCCTGCTGCTAATCGGCCTCGGCAATATTCTTTTCAACCTGTTGCGATATCGGCGCGAAGAGATCGCAATTGCGCGCTTCGTCAAAAACGTCGAGGCGCTCAAGCCCGACCTGATGGAGGGTCTGCCCGCCGATTCGGTTGTCGCCAGCCGCCACGCGACCCTGCAATCGATCCAGCATGCCAACGGCGAAATCAATCACGGCGCGCTGGCCTCGATGCTGAACGCCGACGAAGCCACCCGCTTCGGTCTGATTCGGTTCATCAACAATATCCTGATTCTGACGGGTGTTTTCGGAACCATCGTATCGCTGTCTATCGCCCTGCTCGGCGCTTCCGACCTGATCGATTCGGCCGATGCCAGCCTGGGCGGGATGGGCCTGGTGATCCACGGTATGTCGACCGCGCTGTCGACGACCATAACCGCCATTATTTCCTATGTCCTTTTTGGCTACTTTTATACCCGCCTGAATGACGTGCAAACCCATTTCCTGAGCGGGCTCGAGCACCTGACCTCGGTTTACCTGTTACCGCATTACGTCAAGTCAAGCGACGATATCGTGCACAAGATGAGCGACCTGATCAAATCGGTGATCCATGCTGCCGACCGGATGCGCGCAACCCAGGAAACCTATCACGACGCGGCGCTCAGCCTGCAGCAGACAATATTTACCAACCAGCAGCAAATCGAACACCTCGGCGCCGAACTGGAGGATATCAAACTGATTCTGCGCGAAGGCTTCCGCCTGCCGCCCGTCGAGCACGAGTCCTAGATTTTCATGAATACGAGTTTCCCACCGATCGGGGGCAGCCACGCAGGCATTGGCGGTGAAAACAGCTTCTGGCCTTCGTTTACCGATATCATGATGGTCATCACGATGATTTTCCTGATGGCAACCAGCCTGCTGGTGGTGCGCAACTGGCAGCTGGTGGCGGAACTCAGGGAAAGTATCGCCGCCGAGCGCATGGCGACGCAAATGATCGAGTCCACCTCGCAGGAAAATGCAACCCTGGAAGAGCGTCTCGCCAACGCCGAACAAAGCAACTCGATTCTGCGACTGCGCCTGCTGAAAAAAGACGAGGAACTCGAACTCGCCCAGGGCGCGATTCGCGAGCAGGAAGCCAGCATCACCACGCTGGAGCTTGCCAGAAGCGAACTCGAGACCAATTTGCAGCAAACCCGTGCGCAACTGGATGCAGCTAACCTGGAAATCGACGCGGCAAGCGCGCAGTTCCAGGAACTGACGCAACAGATTGCGGCACTGAACCAGCAGCTGGCGCAGCAGAAACTTGCCGATGAACAAACCCGCAGCCAGCTCGAGGTTGCGCGCACGCAAATCGCCGAATTGTCCGCATCGAGCACGCAGCAGCAGCAAAGCATCAGCCAGTTGACCCAGGAAAATACGCTGCTCAACCAGGAAATCGAAGCCTACAACGAGCAACTACTGACCCTCAAGGGTGATTACGAAACGGTCAAATCGAAGTACGAGGAACTGATCAAACCGGCGCGCAGCGCCAGGGGCAAGTACATCGCCGAGGTTTATTATGTCAAGGGCCAGTCAGGCAACTTGATCCGCTACCGCCAGCCCGGCGACCAGGGTTACAGCCGCCTGACGCTGGCAGAGGTCGAAAAACGGCTGGACAAATTGAAACAGGAACAGGGCGAAAAACTTTACGTCAAGATTATCATTCCGAAGGACAGCGGCCTCTCCTATAGCGAAGCCTGGCAGTTCATGCGCAACCTGCTGGTCAAATACGACTACTATTACCAGGAATAGGTCCGTTTTAGCTAAACCCTGGTGGCAGCGGCCGTAGCTAAACCCTTTAGCGGAATTTTCTTGTGCAGCGGCTGCTGTTACAATCCGAAGTTAATGTCCCCGTGGCACAATTGGATAGCGCGACGCCCTCCTAAGGCGTAGGTTGCCCGTTCGAACCGGGCCGGGGACACCATTTTTCACACCGACCGGATATTCCCGGACCGGGTCTCAAACCGCAAGGGCCGTTTTATGGCGCAATTGGCTTACGAGCAGAAGAAACGCGAGCTTAGCCAGCAGTTGCAATCCAATGCCGGTGGCGTTCGACTCGAAAAATCGACTTCCAACCTGTTTCGTACGCGTGAACAGGACGTCGGCTGCAAGCTTGACGTGCGCGCGCTCAACCAGGTGCTCGACGTCGATAGCGAAAATCAGCTGGTCGAAGTGGAAGGCATGACGACCTATGACCGGCTCACCGATGCCTGCCTCGAACACAGCTGCATGCCGCTGGTGGTGCCACAGCTGAAATCGATTACCATCGGCGGCGCGGTATCCGGCATCGGCATCGAATCGAGCTCGTTTCGCTATGGCTTGCCGCACGAGTCGGTGCAGTGCATGGATATACTGCTGGCCGATGGGGAGGTAGTCACCTGCAGTCCCGACAACGAGCACGCCGACCTGTTTTTCGGCATTCCCAATTCCTACGGCACTCTGGGGTATATTCTCAAACTCACTGCCAGAACCATGCCAGTGAAACCTTTCGTCGAGTTACAGCATTCTCGCTATAGCATGGCCGAAGAATACTTCGCCGCCGTCGCTGAAGCTTGCCAGGGCGATGCACATTTTATCGATGGTGCCGTTTTCGGCGAACACGAGATGTACCTGACCCAGGGCCGGTTCGCGGAAGCCGCGCCCTATGCCAGCGACTACACCTGGCTCAAGATGTACTTCCGCTCGATTCAACAACGCCAACAGGACTACCTGAAAATACGTGATTACATCTGGCGCTGGGATACCGACTGGTTCTGGTGTTCCAAAAACGTCTTTGTGCAAAACCTGCCGATGCGCTTATTGCTCGGCCGGCGCCGGCTGAATTCAATTACCTACCAAAAGGTCATGCGCTGGAACAATCAGGTCGGTCTCACCACCGCAATTAACAAAATGCTGGACAGACATCCCGAGGGCGTAGTGCAGGACGTTGACATACCGATCGAAAATGCCGCCGAGTTCCTGCGCTTCTTTCTCGAAGAAATAGGCATCCGGCCGGTCTGGATGTGCCCCATCGGCGGACACGACGTTTCCCGAAAATTCCCGCTCTATCTCCTGAATGGCGCGGGCCTGTTCATTAATTTTGGCTTCTGGGACATTGTGCCTAACCCGCACAAGCACCCGACGGGTTACTTCAATCGCAAGGTCGAAGACAAGGTGCGCGAACTTGGCGGGATCAAATCGCTCTATTCCGACGCCTACTATGAAGCAGATACCTTCTGGAAACTATATGACGGGGAGCAGTATCACAAACTGAAACAAAAATACGACCCTGGGCAGAAACTCAAAAATCTCTACCAGAAGTGCGTATTGAAAAAATAGCCTCGGTTACGGGCGCAGCCCCGGTTTGCGGAGGCGCATCGGCGACCACGCCGAATTAGTCGAAGACGCCTAGGCGTCGGCCAGTTCGGCTTTGGCCGCGACCTTGTCGGATTTACTCTGATACAGGTGATCGCGCGACCAGGGCAACTCGTTATTTCTGCTTCGGCTGAACACGACCTGGAACAACTGCAGTTCACCGACGTTGAAGGCCGCGATCGAACCGGCCAGGTACAGTCTCCAGGCCCTGACGAATTGCCGGTCCATCATCGACAGGACTTCGCCCTCGCTCGCCTGGAACCTTTCCAGCCAGTGTTCCAGCGTTTTTGAGTAATGCAGGCGCAGGTTTTCGATGTCGAGAATCGACAGGCGGTTGGGCTCGAAAATATGCATCATCTCGCTGATGCTCGGGGGATAGGCCCCGGGGAAAATTCGGCGTTCGATCCAGGCATTCATCGGCGCCGGCTGGTTACGGCCAATCGAATGAATTAAACCACGCCCTTCCGGCTTGAGACAACGGTCGATCACTTCGCCGAGCGTGGCAAAATCGTTTTTGCCGACATGTTCCAGCATACCTACCGAAACGAAGGCATCGAACTGCCCACTGATATTCCGGTAATCGTCGAGCACATACTCGACCTGACCAGCCATTCCCTCGTTTTCAGCCCGGCGATGGGCATGCGCAACCTGCTCCCTGGAGATGTTATAGGCGGTTACCTTGACGCCGTAATTTTTTGCCATGAACAGCGCCAGTCCGCCCCATCCGCAACCGGCCTCAACCACGGTTTCGCCTGGCTGAAGACGCAGCTTGCGGCAAACATGATGCAGCTTGGCGACCTGCGCCTGTTCCAGCGTCATCTCCGGATCGGGAAAATAGGCGCAGGTATACTGCATTTCCTGGGTATCCAGCCACAGCCGATAAAATTCGTTGCCGATATCGTAATGATGGTAGATATTGTCTTTCGCCTTGTCGCGAGAGTTCGCAATGCGTCGATGGCCGAGCCACAGGATCAGATGGCGCAACCAGCCGCCGCGCCCGCTTTGTTCGAGGTTGGAATAGATAATTTCCGAAAACCGGACCAGGTCACCAGTAAAACTTGCCTGCCCGCTGGAGTACAAATCGCCGAAGTAAAGCTCGGGATTAATAATGGTCTTGAGCATCGCCCCGCGGTTGTTGTACTGCAGCGTCGCAACCGGATTTTCGACTGGCGAGATTATCGGTTTGCCATCCCAGAGCCTGAGTTCGATTGGGGGATTGCCCACGACTTCGAGCATTTTTTCCGCGATCCAGCGATCCAGCACCGTCACCCGCTCACGGGTTACCTGGAAATCGCCTCGATCAGCCTGGATATTCCATGAATTACCGGAAAAACCACTGCCAAGCCGCGCTTCATGCGATTTATAAGCAGCAATCTCGTTCTCAAAATCTAAATTCGCGCTCATTGTTGCCCCCTAAATCAAGTATTCTAGTGGTTACAAGTTGCCTGAAAGTGCAAGATTAATAAAATTCTGAGGTTTTTACAAAGCTGAAGACCCAGATTCGCCGGTTCTGATTCTGACGACCGATTCCAGATTGGTTACAAAAATCTTGCCATCACCGATTTTCCCGGTCTTGGCTGAGTCGACGATGGCATCGATTACGCGCTCGACCAGGTCGTCGTCGACCGCGACCTCGATTTTGACCTTGGGAATATAGTCGACCACATACTCCGCGCCCCGATACAATTCCGTGTGTCCTTTCTGGCGCCCGAAACCCTTGACTTCATAGACTGTCAGACCGGCGATACCGATGTCGGACAATGCACTGCGTACATCATCCAGTTTGAATGGCTTGAGTATTGCGCTGACTATTTTCACTGCGACCCTCCGGGCTTCTGTTCGAAAACCGCCATCGACTCGACATGCGCGGTTTGCGGGAACATATCCATGATACCGAGATGCGTCATCCGGTATCCCTGAGCGCAGATAATAGCAGCATCGCGTACCAGGCTGGAAGGCTGGCAAGACACGTAAACGATGATGCGCGCCCGAAAACGTCCGATCAGCTGCGCCATTTCCTGGGCGCCGGAACGCGGTGGATCGAGCAGAATCTTATCGTACTCCTGCTGCATCCATGAATACCCCGGCTCGGGGCTGGTCAAGTCAACCGCATGATACTCGGTGTTATGAATATCATTGGCCAGCGCGGATTCCTGCGCGCGCGCCACCATCGCCGTATCGACCTCGATACCGGTAACCCCTGCGCACAGGCGCGCCATCGGCAGGGTAAAATTGCCCAGGCCGCAAAACAGGTCCAGCACCCGGTCCGTGGACTGCAAATCGAGAAACCCGAGGGCCTGGGCAACCATTTTCTGATTGATCGCACTGTTTACCTGGACGAAATCGAGCGCGCCGAAGCCGATGCTCAGACTACCGTCGCCCAGCGGGTCAAGGCTTAGCGACTGCTGTTGCGGGTACAGATTATGCACGCTTGCGGGGCCAGCAGGCTGCAGCTGGATAAAATATCCCTGGGCCGCGCCAAATTCTGACAGCAGCTTCAGATCATGCTCGGAAAGTGGCTGCAAATGCCGGAACACCAGTTGTACCTGGCTGTCATCCGCCGCCACTTCGATTTGCGGGATCTGCGCCCGCGCCTCGAGTTGCCCGATCAACTCGGACAGCAACCCGAGCCGATGCCCGACTTCCGGTAACAGAACCTCGCAGCGCAACATATCGGCAATAAAAGGCGTGTTTCGTTCGCGGAACCCGACCAGTACGCGACCTTTCTTGCTGACGTACTTGACCCCCAGCCGGGCCTTTTTACGGTATCCCCAGGCGTCGGCGTGTAATGCAGGGATCAGCTTGCCGATATCGAGTTGCGCGTGCGCCATCATATCGAGCAGGGATTGTTGTTTCAGCGCCAGCTGGTCCTCGTTGCGCAGATGCTGCAGGCTGCAACCGCCGCAGACCTTGAAAGCTTCGCAATAGGGCTCGATCCGCTGCGGCGAGGCTTCGACGACCTCGAGGGTTGTCGCCTGATCGAACTTGCGGCTGCTCCGCTGTATCTGGATCGACACCCTCTCTCCCAGCAAAGCGCCAAACACAAACACGGTTTTGCCGTTGACATGGGCGATGCCTCGCCCTTCGTGCGACATGGCTTCGATCGTGACTTCGCGCGGTTCGGCCTGGCGCGAACGACGGCGGCGCCTAGCCGACATTATTCAATCTCCGCAGGAACGAAACTCGCAATAAGAACAGGTCAGGCATCGAGCCAGGCGGATTCGAAGTCGAGCAGGTGTTGCAATTCCGAGGCTTTCAACTGATCCCTTAACAGCTGGCATTCGGCGCGATACTGCGTCTGGTCGAGATGGCCGCGACTGCGCTCGAAGTTCAGGTATACCAGGTAAGTGTTGAGCACATCGGTTTCGCAATAGTCCCGAATCGCCTGAATCTGGCCATCCTGGTAGGCGTCCCAGACTTTGGCGCCACTCATCCCCATTTTGCCCGGAAAGCCGCACAGGCTGGCAATTTCGTCCAGCGGCGCATTGGCGCGCGGTTGAAACCCGGCGAGCACGTCCATCAGGTCGGTATGCCGCTCGTGGTAACGGCTCAGATAATTATTGTAACGATAACTGGTATCGTTTTGCCCGGTCTCCCAGTAGTGCGCGGCGTCGATCGGGTACAGCAGGCTACGGTAATGAATCACCGGCAGGTCGAAACCACCGCCGTTCCAGGAAACCAGTCGCGGTGTGTAGCGCTCGATGCCGCTGAAAAATCGCTGCAGTAAGTCCTGCTCATCGGATTCGGGCGTGCCCAATGACCATACCTTGATCTGATCACGCGTGCGCAGCACCGCCGAGATAGCCACTACACGATGCAGATGATGGCGCAAAAAATCGGTGCCCGCCTGCTGGCGCCGCATCTGAAACACCGCGCGCGCAACATCGTCATCGGAAAGCCCGTGCAAATCATATAACCTGCGACAGCCATCGATGTCGGGAATGGTTTCAATATCAAACACTAAAACATTCATAAACGGACCCGTATCAACAATTTTTAAAAACCTCGGTAGACAGGTAACGATCGCCGCGGTCGCAGATAATCGTCACGATGCTGGCGCCAGACAGCGTTGCCGCCAGGCGCAGGCTGGCGCAGACGGCGCCCCCGGAGGAGATGCCGCAAAAGATACCTTCCTTCGCCGCCAGCTCGCGGGTAAATACTTCGGCTTCATCACGCCCTACATCGATAATCTGATCCACCGCGTCCGCCTGGTAAATTTTCGGCACATATTCCGGTGGCCAGCGCCGAATGCCGGGAATAGACGAGCCATCGGTGGGTTGAACGCCGACAATTTCGATTGCGGGGTTCACTTCGTGAAAATAGGACGAACAACCCATGATGGTGCCGGTTGTGCCCATGGAACTGACAAAATGGGTCAGCCCATGGTCGGTCTGGCGCCAGATCTCAGGCCCGGTTGTTTCGTAGTGGGCGCGCGGGTTGTCGGGATTGGCGAACTGATCGAGCATTTTCGCCCTGCCCTGCGCGTTCATCTCTTCGGCAATATCGCGCGCCTTGATCATGCCCTCTTCCTGGCTGACGAGAATAATCTCGGCGCCGAATGCGCGCATGGTCGAGAGCCGTTCGTGGCTCATGTTATCCGGCATGATCAGGGTCATGTGATAGCCGCGCATGGCCGCCACCATGGCCAGCGCAATTCCGGTATTGCCGCTGGTGGCCTCGACCAGTACGTCGCCGGGTTTGATTTCGCCGCGTTCCTCGGCATGTTTGATCATGCTGTAGGCGGCGCGATCCTTGACCGAACCGGCTGGATTATTGCCTTCCAGCTTTACCGAAATGCTATTGCCGTCACCCGCGTTGAGACGCTGCAATGTCACCAGCGGGGTATTTCCGATATAATCCTGCAAAAACATAAACTAACAATAACCCAGTTCGGGAGAGGAATTCCAAAACCTGACATTTTACTTGAACAGGGAATCGCAGATAAGCAATTTCTGGAAAATGGGGAGTCTTCATTGCGATTAATCTTGAGAGTTTGCCTGCTGGCGCTACTTTTCCTGCAGTTACCCGCCCAGGCGCAGAGCGATGCGACCGCCGCGGAGGATTTTTTCGCGGACAGCCCGTTGATCTTGACGGTATCGCGCATGGCGAAGCCGCTGCTCGAGTCTCCCGCCAGCGTCAGCGTAATCGACCGGCAAATGATCGCCGCCTCCGGGGTGCGCGATATTGCCGAGCTGTTCCGACTGGTGCCGGGTTTCCTGGTCGGCTCCCCTATTGGAAATACGCCTGTTGTTACCTACCACGGTCTGGGGCGCGAGTTTAGCAACCAGATCCAGGTCTTGATCGACGGTAGATCGGTCTTCATTCCGTCGTTCGGTGGCGTTCCCTGGTCAAAGCTGCCGTTACTGATCGAGGATATTGAGCGCATCGAGGTCATCAGGGGGCCAAACGCGGTCACCTACGGCGCTAACGCTTTTCTGGCAACGATAAACATCATTACGCGTCATGCCGCCGAAGATATCGGCACCCAGTATTCGGTGACTGCCAGCGATAACGCCAGCCCCGACATCGAGGATACTTTACCTGCGCATCGGCCATCACCACGGGGATGTCGACTGGCGCCTGAGTCTCGGATCGGTTAATGACGACGGTTTTGTCGGCATCAATGATTCCCGGCGTATTGCCAAGGCTAACTTTCGCCTGGATCTACTGGCGCGCAGCAACCAGTTCTGGACACTCCAGCTGGGTACCAGTGACAGCACGGCCGGCCGCGGTTTTCCAGCGTCATCGGGCAGCGTTACCGATATTGAACGCAACGAAGAGACAATCAATAGTTACCTCAACCTGCAATGGGAAGCGGTGTGGGATTCGAGCACCTCGATCGCCAGGCTGACCCATACCCGGCAGGAAGTAATCGATAATTTCGATCCCGGGCCATTCACTTTCAACGGTATCAACGGTGTCACTACTTTTATCGATTTCGATCGCATTTCCGATCGTACCGACCTCGAATTCATTCAGACCGACGATATCAGCAACAGCGTGCGCCTCGTCTATGGCGGTAGCATCCGCCGGGACAAGGTTAAATCGATATTCCTGTTAAACGACGATCGCTTTCACGAAGTTGACACCAGGCGGGTATTCGGTGGCATCGAATGGCGCTTCGCCGAAAGACTGGTTACTCGACCTGGGCGTCATGCTGGAAGATTCGGACCTGACTTCGCTGGAAGATTCCCCACGGGTATCGCTGATACGCAAGTTTGGCAAACGTCATGCACTGCGGTTTGTTGCCTCGGCCGCCAAGCGCAATCCAATCCTCTACGAATACAACGGTGAAACCGAATTCAGTGCCGAGATCCCCCTGGTCGGAAGCGTGGCTGTGCCTACCTGGATCGGCAACGACGACATCGACCCCGAAGATATCGAAGCATACGAAATCGGGTTGCGCAGCCAGCTGGCCTCGGGTTTCGAAAGCGATATCAAGTTGTTCAGCTATGAAATCAGGAACCATATCGTCAGTACGGAAGTTGCGGCCGATTTGGGGCCACCGTTGGGTGTCATTGCTGTGGACACCGCCAGCAACGGCGAAACCACGCGGGTCGATGGACTTGAAGTCGGGATCGCCTATGCCGCGAATTCTCAGCTGGGAATAAATGCGGGCTTCAGCCTGCTCGACGCGGAATCGAGTCTGGACGACTTCGAAGAGTCGATCCCGGATTACATCGCTTCCATCAGTGCGCATTATCGAATTACCCAAAAACATGAAGTATCCGGCGCGTTTTATTATCTCGATGACATCACCTGGCTGGATGGTTCTTCTGATATCCCGATCGCAAGGCGACTGGATTTGCGCTATGCCTATCACCTCAACAACGAACTTAATATCGAAATCATCGGTCAGAATCTACTCGAGGAGTATTCGGATTACGAAACGGAAAACGTTCATGATCAGGTGATTTACCTGCGGCTATCGGGTGGATTTTAGCCGTGTGAGGAATGGAGTCGTGACTAACAGCTGGTATAAAGGACTAATATGCGGAGTGTTATTACTAGTCCCCGCGATGGCTTTCGCGCAACAGAGCGCCAGTCAGATAATCATCGTCAAGAGCAGTGACAATACTTATTTCAAGCAAAGTATCGAGACCCTGATCGACAACGTCGATCAGGCGACCGGGTTCAAGATTGTCATGGCGCAGGACCTGGCCGACAGTTCCGAAATCACGGACACCAGTAATCTTTTCGTAACCCTCGGACAGTCGGCGGCCGAGGCGGTTAGCCGGCTTGGCATTGCGCCCAGTTCGATTAACGCCTATCTCACGCTCGAGCAATTCAAGCGCTTGAACAATACAAGGCGATTGGGGGTGCTGCTCGATCAACCGCTGCATCGATACCTCGCGTTTTGTAAGCTGATGCTCGAGATCGAAACCATCGGCATTATCGAAGAGCAGCAGATAAACCTCGACAAAGGGCAGTCTCAATTGCTCAGGGACATGACACTGGAGCTGAATCAGTACCGGGTCGATCCGATAAACAAGCTGCTACCCGTTTTACGGCGCCTGCTGACGCAGAACGACGCTCTGCTGATGCTGCCGAGGCAATCGATTTACAACAGGGACACGCTCAAGGGCGTTCTGTTAACCAGCTATCGCAACCGCAAGCCGGCGATTAGCTATTCGCCGGCACATGTCAAATCGGGGGCGCTGGCGTCGATATATTCATCGCCAATCGATATTGGCAGGCATCTGGCGCTGCTGGTCAATCGACGACTGCAGAAACCCGACTACGAGGCGCCCGCATTCGAATATGCCAGGTTTTACTCGATTGCGACCAATCGCCGGGTTGCCCGCGCCCTGGATATCAGCCTTCCCACCGAGAGCGAATTACGCTCCGCGCTTGATCGGCTGGAACCGTGAGACGCCTCGGCATCAAGTACCAGATCCTGCTGATCACCCTGATCCCGGTGTTCCTGATTGACCTGTTTTTTACCTATACCCATATCGACAACAGCATCGAACAGGCAAACGAACTGCTGCAGAGCAAAGGCCAGATCATCGCCCGGCAGATCGCCGGTGCTTCAGAGTTCAATCTATTCACCGGCAACGATAGCCAAATCCAGTACCAGCTGGATCAATCGGTTGGCAGCAACGACATCGTGCAGGCGGCGATTTACGACCGACAGGGCAAATTGATTGCCGAATCGACCGCGGCCAGCTTCGATCGATCCATCGCATCCGAGTATCATTACTACCGCCAGAATATCCTTTCCCAGAGTATCGAACACTCGGACGTATTTACGCCCGATTTAGTCGACAGTCCCCAAATCAGCACGCTTGGCTGGGTGCATTTATATATCTCAAGACAGCAGCTCGAACAGACCACTCGACAAATTATTTTCAATTCGATCATATTTTTTGTTTCGATTCTGATCATGGCCGTGGGCCTGACCGTGGTGATTAGTCGCAGAATAACGCGGCCAATCATTGGCCTGATGGAACACCTGAAGTATGTCGAAACCGGTCAGCTCGGCAAGACAATCGAACCTACCGAAGACAATGAAATCGGCGCGGTGCAAAAGGGATTTAACCGCATGACCCAGTCCCTGTTGACCAACCGCCGCCACCTGAACCAGCGGATTCAGCAAGCGACTCAGCAGCTGAACGAAGCCATAACCGATCTCGAATCGAAAAACCGGGAGCTGGGGTTTGCCCGTGACGAAGCCATGGATGCGAATCGAAGCAAGTCCGAATTTCTGGCCAACATGAGTCATGAAATACGCACGCCGATAAACGGCATCAAGGGCTTTATCAGCCTGTTGAGTCAATCAGAGCTCGATCATTCACAGCAGCGTTACGTCGATATCGTCCTGAAATCGACCGCCGATCTGACTAACATCGTTAACGAGATTCTCGATTTTTCCAAAATGGAATCCGGCAAGCTGCATATTGTCGACGAGGAGTTCGATCTTTACGAGGTTATCGAACAAACCCGTGACATCCTGTTTATCAACGTGTTGACCAAAAATATCGATTTAAACCTGATCATTTACAGCGACACGCCGCGCTGGTTGATCGGCGATAAGCTGCGGCTGAAACAGATCTTGCTGAACCTGATAGGTAACGCGATCAAATTTACCGATCAGGGCCGCGTCGTAATCAAAGTTAGCATCGAGGATCAGCATCAGGCTGAAGTCGACATCGAGATTATTGTCGAGGACAGTGGCATCGGTATTTCCGAAGAGGATCAGCAAAACCTGTTCCAGGCATTTAGCCAGGTCGAAAGCTCCGATTCGAGGCGTTTTGCCGGTACCGGACTTGGCCTGGTGATCAGTAAAAATCTTGCCACCCTGATGGGCGGCGATATCAGCATGCATTCGCAGCTTGGGCAGGGTTCGAAGTTTGTTCTGCGACTGCCTTTTAAGATATCGCAGCATGCCGAAACCGGCCAAGCGGCCGCATCGAGTTCGATCAAGGCATTGATTTTCGCGGCCGAGAATACCTGCCTGATGGAGACTCGCACCCTGTTCGATCGCGCCGGAATCAATACCGAGTGCAACCTGGTCGAGAATAAAAGCGGTGTCGATCCCGTCGTCGAGTGCATTCAACGCAACCTGGCATACATCGACCTGCTGGTGTTTGACCTGCGCCACCTGGGAATCAACCTGGATCGCGCGCTCGATGCGGAGCTGACAAAAACGGTAAGAGTTATCCTGATGGACTACGATCGAGGCGTGGAACCCCTGTCTAAAATACCGGGTGTGGAATTTGTTTCGATTATCAATACCACTCAATCGATTGCGGAACTGGTGACCCGCAAATCCGGGACCACGGAACATGAGGCTGCATCGAACCCGACTGTGGTCTCTGAGCGCAAACGCGTGTTACTGGTAGACGACAACCAGGTAAACCTGAAGCTGGCGAGCGAACTGATTCACATCTGGGGTCACGAGGTAACCGAGGCCGAACACGGCAGCCAGGCGTTGGAAATTTACCAATCCCAGGATTTCGATTTGATCATTCTCGATATACAGATGCCGGACATCGATGGCGCCAGCCTGCTGCAAATGATGCGCGAACAGAAACCCGATGATCAAACACCGGTGGTCGCGCTAACCGCCAACGTGTTAAACGACGAGGCCGAGCGCCTGCTGGAGCTGGGATTCGACTACTATCTCAGCAAACCCATCGACGAAGAAAAATTTCGCTCCTTGCTCGATGGCAGCCCACGGCGCCGGGCCAACGGCAGTCAACCGCCGGACGCAACCGAATCCAGCGAAGATTGCGTGCTAGACTACGCCAGATCACTATCGCTTTCGGCGGACAATGAATCACTGCTGAGACAGATATTCGAAATAATACAGCGCGATATTCCGGATCAACAACAACAGCTCGACAAGGCACTGCAACAGCAGGATCAAGCCAAGCTAGCCGCGATCGCCCACAAGTTGCACGGCGTCACCTGTTACGCGAGTCTGCCGCGATTGAGACGCAAAGTGCTTGGTTTTCAGCACCGCCTGGCGCACGACAGTAACACGCCGCTTGAAAATTCGGTTGCGGAGTTGAGCAGTGAACTCGCCGAGGTTAAACAGGAAGTCGAGCGTTATCTGGTCATGATGGAAAACAACGGAATCTCGGCCTAGTCTGCGGCCGGTCTGCAGCAAGACAGTCGTCAGTGGCCCCGCCGCAGGCATATTAACCCGGCGACGATATATTTCACCGGGTTAAGCGGACTCCAGAACAACCATTGCAACGACGTAATTTTTTTCATCTGACAGCGATATCATCGCATTGCTGATCTTGAGCCTGGCGATCAGCTCGAGGCCGTTATCGAGAAACTGCAGCATCGGTTTACCCTGGCCGTCATGCTCGATCTGTACCGAGTGGAAACCGAACTGTTCACCGATGCCGGTGCCTAACGCCTTGGCCGCGGCCTCTTTAGCGGCAAATCGGGTTGCCAGATAGTTGGTAGGGTGTCGATGACGTTCGAATTCGGCGAGTTCGTCATCGGTCAGAATTCGCCGCGCGAAGCGTGCTCCGAATCTGGCCACCAGTTTTTGCACGCGCGCTGTTTCGGCAATATCGACCCCGATTCCGGTAATCATACGCCGCTAGATCTTGCTTCCAGCATGAGTTCCTTGATGTCCCGAATCGCTTGCGCCAGACCGATAAAAACCGCATCGGCGACAATAGCGTGACCGATGTTCAACTCGGTCAGCAGCGGATTAGCCGCGATGGGACGAACATTATGCCGATTGAGCCCATGACCGGCATTAACCTGCAATCCCCTGCCGTGGGCATAAGCTATGGCATCGTTTATGCTTTCCAGCATACGCGCCTGTTCATCGCCGACCGCATCGGCGTAGTGTCCGGTATGCACCTCGATGCAGGGTGCGCCACATTCGATGACCGCATCGATCTGTTCGCGGTTGGCGTCGATAAATGGCGACACCCGGGTGCCGACTTCCGCCAGCCGAGCACAGGCGGAGCGTACCTGCCGCAGCTGTCCGACGACATCGAGGCCGCCTTCCGTGGTTAGCTCTTCACGCTTCTCCGGCACCAGGCAGACGTCTTCGACCTCGAGTCCACAACCAAAGTTAAGCATTTCATCGGTGATGGCGATCTCGAGATTCAGCTTGGTATTGACCACCTGCTTGAGCAGCAGGGCGTCACGTTCCTGGATATGACGTCGGTCCTCGCGCAGGTGGAAGGTGATCGAATCGGCGCCCGAGTACTCGGCGATCTGCGCCGCATAAACCGGGTCGGGGAAACGCGTACCGCGCGCCTGGCGCAGGGTGGCGACATGATCGATATTAACGCCCAGGGTAATCGGATTTGTCATTTGTTTTTCATCATCTCACGGGTTACATCGCGCGATTTTAGCGTTTTTCCGTGCAAGTTAAAGTCGATCGTGCTGCGCAACACGGATTTTGCCAGACGCAACACGGCATCATTCTGGTAGCGCCCCTGCGCCCATGCGACCACGGTATTACCACCGACTGAATCCCTGTCGGACTCGGCACAGGTCACGAATCCACTATTGATGACAAACTGATAGTAAGCCGCCGCCCGAATCGGCTGACCGGTCTGTGCATCCAGGGTAATGTCAGGAAAGTATCCCAGCGTTCGCATCAGCTCGAGCTCAAACTTTCGCAGCCCGACCTCGTCGATTTTAAGGCTAGCGTCCTGTAATAATTCGAGGTAGCGGGTAAAAATATCGGGATTTGCCTCCTGTTGCGGCAGCATAGCGCTGATTAACTCATTGGTATACAGCAATGCCAGGTAGTTGTTTTCATCGACCGGTAACGCGATGGCTTCGATCCCGGTCAGGGTCTTTAACTCCTGTTTTCCGCTCCAGCTAACCGTCAACAACGCAAACGGCTGAAATGGCGCGCTGGCGGGGCTACGCCGGGCACCGCGCGCCATGACACGGATGCAGCCGAAGTCCCGCGTAAAGAGATCCAGTAACAGGCTGCTGTTGCGCCAATCGCGCCGGCGCAGAATAAAAGCCGGCTGATCAGAGACTCGGACTTCCATCGGAATAGCCAAAAGCCGCCAGCGATTGTTCATCATCGGCCCAGTCGGCGCGGACCTTCACCCATAGCTGCAGATAAACCTTCCTGCCTAACAAACGTTCAATGTCGGCTCGCGCGAGGGAGCCGACTTTCTTCAGCTGGTTGCCGTTTTTGCCGATGACAATCGCCTTTTGCGATTTACGCTCCACCCAGATGGTCGCCGATATTCGAGTGATATCGGTTTCCTCGAGGTAATGATCGATACTGACGGTTATCGAGTAAGGCAATTCCTGCTTGAGCGCGCGGAAAAGTTTCTCGCGCACAATTTCGGCACTGATAAAACGCATCGACTTGTCGGTCAATTGATCGTCCGGGAAATGCGGCACGCCGACGGGCAAACGCGCGATTATCAATTGCTCCAGCCGCTCCAGATTGTCACCGGTAAGCGCCGAGACCGGCACGCACTCGAATTGAGGGGCCTGTCGCGAAATCCTTTGCATTAGCGGCAGACAGGCCTGCCGACTCAGTTGATCGACCTTGTTGACCACGATCAGGACATTGCCATAGCCGCTGACACGCCGCAGGATTTTCTCATCGTCCTGGTTGAAATGAGTAATATCCAGCAGGATACAAATCAGGTCGGCATCGTCGAAGATGCTGGTCGCCGCGCGATTCATGTAGCGATGGATGGCCTTGCTGTTATTGTCGTGAATCCCGGGGGTATCGACGAAAATACACTGATAGTCTTCGCAGGTTTTGATGCCGAGTATCTGGTGCCGCGTTGTCTGCGGTCGATGCGCGGTGATGCTGAGCTTTTCACCGACGAGCGCATTCATCAACGTCGATTTGCCGGTGTTCGGTTTACCGATCAATGCCACATAGCCGCAACGAAAACCGTCTTTCATAGGTCGAGCTGATCCAGCAGTTTTTTTGCCGCCTGTTGTTCGGCTTTCTTACGGCTGGTGCCGCTGCCGCTTGCCTGCAGCTCGGGATCGACAATCCTGCAACTGATGGTAAACAGTTGCGAGTGGGACTGACCCGTGGTTTTTTCAACCGCGTACAGGGGCAGATCCTGCTGGCGGGCCTGCAGGTATTCCTGCAGTCGAGTCTTGGGGTCTTTTAAACTGTCAGCCGAGTCTACCCTGTCGAGCTGCCCTCGAAACAGATTCAACACCACCTTTTCGGTATGCCGATAATCGCTGTCCAGGTAAACTGCACCGATGATCGCCTCGAGCGCGTCAGACAGGATGGAAGCGCGTCGATAGCCTCCAGACTTCAGCTCACCACCGCCAAGGTTGACGTGATCGCCGAGGTTCAGTTCGCGCGCAACCGTGGCCAGCGTTTCCTGCTTGACCAACGACGCCCGGATGCGGCTCAGATCGCCTTCATCGGCATCCGCAAAACGATGATATATACAATTGGAGATGATCAGGTTTAGTACACTATCGCCGAGAAACTCGAGCCGTTCATTATTCCTGATTCGCGAGAAGCTGCGATGAGTAAGGGCCTGCTGCAGCAAGTCCTGTTGTTCGAATTGATAACCTGTGAGCGCGTTAAATTCTTCGGAATTCACCGATCGATCACTATTGATTCTGTAAAGCGTGCCCCGATAAACAGGTTAGCAATGTAGTCGTCCTGGGCTTCGTAGGATACGGTAACCGTGGTTTTGCCATCCTTGCGTTCCATCGTCACATTCTCCCGCCTGATGTTTCTGACTTCATTGATATACAGCCGTTTGCTCAGGGAGTCCCAGATTGCACGCTTGGATTTGGCATCGACGTCGGAATCCGTTTGCACGCCTTCCAGGGCGGTCTTGACCTTGAAATTATCGTAGTACATCGGAAACACCTTGAAAAAGGTGATCACCAGCAAGCCGAAGATACCGGCTATTGCGATCCAGCCAATAGATGACAGGCCTTTTTGTCGATGTCTTAGCTTCGAGATTCTCATCATAATCCTTACCTCAGTTCGAAATTTTCTGGCCAACCCGGGAAACATCCAGCCCGGTTCCACCTTTGCGCCAGTCCCAGTGCATCCAGATCATAACCGCTTTACCCACCAGGTTATCCTCCGGCACAAAGCCCCACAGCCTGCTGTCATTACTGTGATCGCGATTGTCGCCCATGACGAAATAATGGCCATTGGGCACGAATACTTCACCGTTGACGCCCATTGCCATATTGGGATTTGTCATCACCGTGTAGCTGGTATCCTCGACAGTCTCGAAATATACCTGGCAGCCGGCGCCCTTGCGATCGCAGCCGCCCGCATTGGACATATTATTAAGATCCCCAAGGCCCTGGTAATCACGATCCTTGTTCATCTTCACCGCTTTGCCATTAACCGATAAAAGACGATTATAGTAACTAATGTGATCCCCGGGCAATCCAACCACACGTTTGATGTAATCCTGTGATTCATCCTTGGGGTAACGAAACACCACGACATCACCGCGTTTCGGGCGCTCGCCATAACTGATGCGGCTATGCCAGACCGGCATGCGCAAGCCATAGGTATACTTGTTGACCAGTATGAAATCACCCACCAGCAGCGAAGGCATCATCGAACCTGACGGAATACGAAACGGTTCGTAGGCGAAGGCACGCAACACCAGTACGATTGCCAGCACCGGAAAAAACGCCCGTGAATACTCGATGGCAAGCGGTTCTTTCGGTATTTTTTTGACAGCGGTTGCCTGCGTCTGCCGCATGCGCGCGAATAACAACACATCGGCAAGCCAGACAACACCCGTCAGTACGGTCAGAATTAACAACAAAAATTCAAAATCGAAATGGATCATTCAGTATGCCCCTACCCTGTGCATCACCGTTATCAAGAATCTACCTTTAGCACTGCGAGAAATGCATCCTGCGGTATTTCGACGCTTCCTACCTGCTTCATACGCTTTTTACCGGCTTTTTGCTTCTCGAGCAATTTCCGTTTGCGCGTAACATCGCCACCATAACATTTGGCGGTCACGTTTTTACGCAGCGCTTTGACATTGGTCCGAGCAATGACGTTCGAACCAATTGCCGCCTGAATCGCGACGTCGAACATCTGCCGCGGGATCAATTCCTTCATTTTAGAAGCCAGCTCGCGTCCCCGGTAATCGGCATTGCTGCGATGGACGACGAGCGATAAAGCGTCGACTTTTTCGCCATTGATCAAGACATCGAGCTTGACCAGATTCGATGCTTCAAATCGCAAGAACTCGTAGTCGAATGACGCGTAACCGCGGCTCACCGATTTCAGGCGATCGAAAAAGTCTAGTACAACCTCGCTTAAGGGCAACTCGAACACCAGCGACACCTGATTACCGAGGAACTGCATGTCTTTCTGAACACCCCGCTTTTCGATGCAAAGTGATATCACCGCTCCGATGTACTCCTCGGGTAGCAAAATATTCGCCTGAATAATGGGTTCACGGATTTCGTTGACCTTGTTGACCGGCGGCAAGTCGGCCGGATTATGGATCTCGACCAGATCACCCGCGGTGGTTTCGACCTGGTAAACAACCGTGGGCGCGGTTGTGATCAGGTCGAGGTCGTATTCGCGCTCGAGTCGCTCCTGCACGATTTCCATGTGTAACATGCCGAGAAAACCACAGCGGAATCCAAATCCCAGGGCCTGGGAAGTTTCGGGCTCGAATTGTAATGCCGCGTCGTTCAGCTTCAGTTTTTTCAGCGCCTCGCGGCAATCCTCGTAGTCATCGGCACTGATCGGAAACAATCCCGCGAACACGCGCGGCTGCACCTGTTTGAAATCCGCCAGCGCGTGCTCGGCCGGATGCTGGGACAGGGTAATGGTATCGCCAACAGGCGCCGACTCGATATCCTTGATGCCGGCGATGATATAACCGACGCCACCAGCCTGCAGACAATCCATATCCTTGCGTTTGGGGGTGAATATACCGACTTTTTCAACCAGAAAATCCTGTCCGCTGGACATAATCCGAATCTTCTGTTTGGGCCGGATAGATCCGTCCATGACGCGCACCAGCGTGATCACGCCAACATAGCTGTCGAACCAGGAGTCGATAATCAACGCCTGGGTCGGATTTTCCTCCGAGCCGGCCGGGGGCGGAATCTTGACGATAATCTGTTCCAGCAGATCTTCGATACCCACGCCGGTCTTGGCGCTCACCTCGATCGCCTCTGACGCATCCAGGCCGATAATTTCTTCGATTTCGAGTTTGACTCGATCGGGATCGGCGGCTGGCAAGTCGATCTTGTTCAGCACCGGCAGTACTTCAAGATCAAGATCGATCGCGGTGTAACAGTTGGCGACGCTTTGCGCTTCGACACCTTGCGACGCATCGACCACCAGCAAGGCGCCCTCGCAGGCGGCGAGTGAGCGCGAGACTTCGTATGAAAAATCCACGTGGCCGGGCGTGTCGATAATGTTAAGCGTGTATTCCTTGCCATCCTTAGCCAGGTAAGGCAGAGAAACGCTTTGCGCCTTGATGGTAATTCCACGCTCGCGTTCCAGATCCATGGAATCGAGCACCTGGGCTCCCATTTCACGTTCACTCAATCCGCCGCAAAGCTGGATAAACCGGTCCGCAAGGGTGGATTTTCCATGATCGATATGAGCGATAATCGAAAAATTGCGTATCAACTGCATGCGCATATGTGGTGTTCGCCCTGCCCGGTTGCGTGCTTTACTGGAAGAGTGGAATGCCGACCTGGTGCAGGTCGGCCCTGGATGTACAAAACCCGGGGAGTTTACGCTAAAGCCAGCGCGGCTAGCAATGCCGATTCATCGAAAAAAAAGTGGCAGATTTCAATATCACCGTTACACAGCACTGGTACCCTGGCATCGTAACGCCGCACCAGCTCGGTGTCGCGGTCGATATCGACTTCACGCCAAGCAAGCGGGTGCTGCCTTTTCGAAAACGCCACCAGCGCCTTGCGCATGGCGTCGCACAGGTGGCATTGTTCTCGATAGTAGAGAATTAACTCCAACCGGAACCTGTCCGCTTACGAATCTTTGGGTCGAATCGCCAGAAATACCGGGCCCGCACGGCGCTGCACCAGAAGGGCCACCGACTTGCCGGATTTCAACTCATCGGTGATTTGTTCGAAATCATCGATCGATTTGACGGCACGATTGTCGATCATCGTAATCACATCGCCCTTCTGGATGCCGGCATCGCTGGCGGGGCCGGACTCGTCCACATCGACGACCTGCACGCCAGACTCGACTTTAAGCCTTTTTCGGGCATCGCCACCCAGTTCCTCGACCTGCATGCCAAGCGCCGAATCCTTGCCTGCCAGACTCTCTTCGGGCTTGTATGCCGCCTGCGTAATCGAAGTTGGCAATTGCGCAATCACAACCCCGATATTCTGGCGTTGTTTGTCCCGAATTACGGTTACCCTGGCCTGCTTACCGACCTTTGCCCGGCCTACCAGCGGTGGCAGCCCGCTTGAGCGCATGACTTTCTTGCCATTGAATTCGATAATCACGTCACCGACTTGCAGGCCAGCTTCTGCTGCCGGACTATCGTCGAGTACCTTGGCAACCAGGGCCCCATGCGGACTCTCCATGCCGAACGATTCTGCCAGTTCACGCGTGACTTCCTGAATCAGCACGCCTAGCCAGCCGCGGGAAACCGAGCCGGTCTCCTTGATTTGATTGGCGACGTCAACCGCCATTTCGATCGGGATTGCGAATGACAGACCCATAAATCCACCCGAGCGGCTGTAAATCTGGGAGTTGATACCGACAACTTCACCGTCAAGGTTAAACAAGGGGCCGCCCGAGTTGCCAGGATTGATCGCAACGTCGGTCTGGATAAAGGGAACATAGTTATCGCTCGGCAGGCTACGACCCTTGGCGCTGACGATGCCGGCCGTTACCGTGGCATCGAAACCAAATGGGGAGCCGATTGCGAGCACCCATTCGCCAACCTTCAAATCGTTCGAATCGCCCAGCTTCAGCGTCGGCAGATCCTCGGCTTCGACTTTCAGCACGGCCACGTCGGATGCTTGGTCAGAGCCGATAATCCTGGCGACATATTCCTTGCGGTTCGCCATGCGCACAATGACTTCGTCGGCGCCGGCAATAACATGATGATTGGTCAGGATATAGCCGTCATCTGAAATGATGAATCCCGATCCCAGGGATTGTGCATCACGATGCCGTCGATCGAATTCATCCTGATCAAAAAATTTATCGAATAACTCCCCGAATGGAGAACCTTCGGGTAATTCGGGGATATTGTATTTTTTCGCAGCACTGCTCTTGGTTTTGGTCTTGGTGCTGATATTGACGACTGAATTTTTCGACTGGTCGACAATTTCGGTGAAATCCGGTAATGCCGCCTGTGCCGCCAGAGGCAGGCTGAATGCAGCAATCAAGATGATATGGTAAACGTGTTTGCTAAGAGATTTCATGGACTCATTCCAGTTAATTCAAATACAGGGTTAAGACCCTGATAGAGAAGCGGGGTTCACCCGAATGTCAACGATATATGGCGTCAATCGGCCAGCTTCAAGTTTTTTCGTGAGATGGGATGCGAGTTTATATCCCGCGACGAACCCGGTAATTGACGCCAGCGTCACCCAGTTTTCGCCCACACCGAGCAGCGCAGCCAGCAGGCCAGCAACAACCATGGCGAGCAGCGGCAGGCCGTAAACCGTCAGACTGGCGCTGACCAATGCGGATTCGGATAAACCCAGCAGCAAGTTATCACCCGGTTTCAAATCCTGCTGGGTGTCGATTAACAGTGGGCGCGAGCGATTACCCAGTAATTTACCCAGGGCACCGGTGCCACATCCCTGGCTCAATTCACAGTCGCCACAGGCGGATGCCCGCTGCAGCATAATTTCTGCCTGGCCGCCCTCACAGCGAGTGACCACGGCCCGTTCGGTTATCATCCGGCACAGCCTGGATTAGTTACTCGAACACGGAGTTTGCTACCAAATGCAGGCGATGACAAGGCGCGGCATGCGCTGGTGATGCTGAATCGAATACTCATTGCTATTGATTGCGGTAAGAGATCGACTCCGCCACCTGTTTCACGGTCACCGCGGGCACTTCTCCAATGGCAGTCACCGTGTGATTATTCAATATACGAATGAAGGCGTTAACCGCGCCCATCGACGAACTGCCGCGAGGCGTTTCACCGGTCTGCCGCTCGATAAATATCGACAGGGAAGCCAGGCCATCGGTGTAGACCATTTGCTGCACGATTTGATCGGTATCGGGAAGCTTGCGCCGCAGCACCGACTCACGCCAGAAGCCGCCCGGCGCGGCGTCGAGCTGCCAGGCATTATCCGTCGTCATCGCGACCGTGCTATCCCCACGATGGTAGCGTATCACGGTGTAGTTCCGGGCAATTTCCGGCAGCGAGTCGAGCACCAGTTTCTCGCCGTCCTCGAATAGCCGCAAACTGGTAAACATAACCTGTTCGATCTCTTTGTTGGTTTCATCGATCAGACTCGATTTCATCATCAGGCCATTGTCCTGGTTAATCCAGAATTTCATGCCGTAACGGTAGCGATCCTTTGGATCGATATGCACCACCATGGTTTCCTGGTTGGCGATCCGATCCATCCCCAGCAGTTTCATGCTGTAGAATTTTTCCAGCCGGGCGATATCTTCGGGGATAAAAATCGGTGAAAAACTGTTCTTTCTGGACAAATCGACAACCACCTTACGGCTCGAGGGCCAGATACAGGTCAGGTTCTGGTTGTCGCGAATGACTTCCCGGGCTTCACCGTTGAGCGATATCAGCCGCTCCTTTTCACCATTCGCATCCCGGTAATGCACGATGCGCATGCTTTCGAGCTGATTTTCGTGCATGTAGACAAAATCCCCGCGATAGCTCAGATTGCGCATCGCGTCCGACATCTTTTGCACCCATTCCATCGCCGGATCGGCAAATACGGGCGTGCTAACAAGCGTCGTAATTAATATCGGGAGCAGATTTTTGGACAGGAACTTCAACTTGCCGCTCTGATTACTGCTGCGAATCAAAACCGGCAACCCTTGCCTGTGGAATCAATCCCTGGACCGAGTTTGAATACTCGGTGTGGTTAACCAGGTAGGCATTGAGTTTCTGTTGCAAACCGGGCATTTCTCGTTCCACCTTCCAGCGCGTGCCGAGCGGCTGCAGCTGGGTAGACACCGGAACGGCTGATCCCTGCATCTGCTGCCCCGCGAGTTGCTGAACTTTCTGCTGATCGGCGCTGACCAGGCCATCATCGAGTTGTCCCGACTCCTGCTTGAGCGGCTGCCACAGGGCCACGGTGACCAGAGCAACACTCGCGGCTACCGCCAGGCCGGCGAGGGGTTTGAGCGTTACCCAGCTCAATAGCGGAGACCTCGAGCCGGTCTGCGCCGGGGTTTGCAGTTGCGCAGGCCGCGCGTCAGCCGGCTGTTGATGAATCCGCGCCATAACCGAACTGTGGAAAGCAGTATCGATCGCCGGCGGTAACTCGTGCCGCATCGCTTCCCCGATCATCTGGTAACGTCGCGCTCGATACTGCAAGTTCACATCGCCAATCACTTCATCGAGTGAAGCCTCGCCGTTATCGCCAGGGTAATCGTCCAGCAGGTAAGATAATTTCTCGTCTTGGTCTGTCATTCTCAACTCTCGTAATAAACCAACAGTTTCTATGGTATTTAAAAACGCTGCTTGTTAGTCACTCTAACAGGGGTCTTAGTTCCTTATCGATTACATCTCTGGCGCGAAATATTCTAGATCGAACCGTGCCGATCGGGCAATCCATTACGTCCGCTATCTCTTCATAGCTCAATCCGTCGATTTCACGTAAGGTAATCGCGGACTTCAGATCTTCCGGCAGATTTTCGATCGCCCTGAAAATCGTCGCCCTGATTTCGTCGGTCAACAGCAGGTTTTCCGGATTGGCATATTCCTTTAGCCCGGATTCGCCCTCGAAATGCTCGGCATCTGCCACATCGACCGAATAAGCCGGCGATTTACGCGCGCGCGAAGCCAGGAAGTTCTTCGCCGTGTTCGCCGCAATCCGGTAGAGCCAGGTGTAAAACTGGCTATCGCCCCGGAAGCTGTCGATCGCGCGGTACGCCTTGATAAAAGCATCCTGAGCGATGTCCTGGCACTCCGCGTGGTCGGATACGTAGCGGCCAACCAGATTGATCACCTTATGCTGGTACTTCTGTACCAGTATATCGAAGGCGCCTGAATCACCGGCCTGAACCCTTTTAACCAAGTCTGCATCAAGCAGATTCGTCCCCATTGATAACCCTTTATGTTTATCGTTGCCGGAGATAACAAAATCTTATCTAGCGGGCTCCGAGATAAAGACTGATTATAATCCAAAAAGTTCTGTCCACGGATGGGTTTTGAGATGCGAAGGATTTCACTATACTGGGTCATCATTCTAACCGCGACGGATCCATGAGCCATCAATTTAAATTTGACGTTGTCATCATCGGTTCAGGGGCCGCTGGATTGTCGGCCGCCCTGCACTTACCTACCTCGCTGAAAATTGCGGTACTCGCCAAAACGCCGGGAGAACAGCATTCGAGCTACTGGGCACAGGGGGGCATTTCAGCGGTACTCGAACCCGATGACTCAATCGAACAGCACAGCTCGGACACGGTCGAAGCCGGAGCCGGTTTATGCGATGAAAAAGTCGTCGACTTTGTCGCCGCTCATGGCAAGGGCTGCATTGATTGGCTGGCAAAACTCGGCATGCCATTTTCACGCGATCAGCAGGACGTAAGCAGCAGTGGTTTCCATTTAACGCGCGAAGGTGGCCACAGCAAACGCCGGGTGGTGCACGCCGCCGATGCTACCGGCAAGGCACTGCAGCAAACCCTCGAAGCCCACGTCGCGGAGCGCGAAAATATTCGCATACTCAACCAGCATATCGCAATCGACCTGATTCACCAGAATCGCAAATGCATCGGCCTGTATGCCCTCAATCGACACAACCAGCACGTCGATGTGTTCAGAGCGCAGAAGGTTATCCTGGCCACCGGTGGCGCCAGCAAGGTCTATCTCTATACCAGTAATCCCGATGGTTCTACCGGTGACGGTATCGCGATCGCCTGGCGCGCCGGTTGCCGGGTGGCGAACATGGAATTCAATCAATTCCATCCCACTTGCCTGTATCACCCGGAGGCAAAATCATTCCTGATCACCGAAGCGGTTCGCGGCGAAGGCGGTAAACTGCTGCTGCCCGGCGGCGAGCACTTCATGCAGCGCTTCGATGAGCGTGCCGAACTCGCGCCGCGGGATATCGTCGCGCGTGCTATCGACCATGAGATGAAGCGCCTCGGTATCGACTGCGTGTATCTCGATATCAGTCATAAAAGCCGCGCTTTCATCAAATCGCATTTCCCGACCATTTATCAGCGCTGCCTCGATTTCGATATCGATATTACGACCCAGCCGATACCGGTCGTTCCCGCCGCGCATTACACCTGCGGCGGCGTCATGGTCGATATCGATGGTCGTACCGACATCGAAAATCTGTATGCGGTCGGCGAGGTCGCCTACTCCGGCCTGCATGGCGCCAATCGCATGGCCAGCAACTCCCTGCTCGAGTGCCTGGTGTTTTCCGAGGCCGCGGCACAAAACATCGCAAATGAAATCAAGCCGGTTAAATCGCTGCCAATGCCCGAACGCTGGGATGAATCCCAGGTTACCGATTCGGACGAGGATATCGTGGTCGCGCACAACTGGGACGAGTTGCGGCGTTTTATGTGGGACTACGTCGGCATCGTGCGCACGAATAAACGCCTTGAACGCGCCTTGCACCGCGCCGATTTACTGAAAAGCGAAATCAACGAGTACTATGGCAACTACAAGGTGTCTCCCGACCTGCTGGAACTGCGCAACCTGGTGGTGGTTGCCGACCTTATCATTCGCTCCGCGCTGGCGCGCAAGGAGAGCCGTGGTTTGCACTTTACCCTCGACTACCCCAAAACCAGCGAAAAATTCCTGGCGCCAACCATCCTCGACCCCAAGCAATCCAAAAAAAGCCCAGCCAAGCTCGCCTCTATTTAAGTATCGAAACAAATCACATCTGGTTGATCATCCCAGGCAGGCAGAAAGGTATACACTCAAAACACGCTGTGAATACATCCATGTAGGCTCATATCCGGAACGCCGGACCGTTTCGTCCCTGAAAAATATGCTTTTGAGTGTATACCTGCCTGCCGCCGAATTGCTTATGGGACAAATTTTTGAAGCAAATTTGAGGCAATCAGGCAAATTCTTAAATAGCGTAAAAATGCGAGTAAGGAAATATTCGATTTTGATGAGTAAGGCCTCAGGTACGTGCCCAAGGGAAAAAATTCAACTTTATCGATATACATTCTTTATAGGTAGAGACGATTCCTCTCCTTTGCCCCCTGCCGTAAATTTTATCGTTGGAGATTAAAAGTTACTCCCAGTTTAAGGGGACTGTTTTTCAGGAAAGATTTTCAAGGGCAGATTTCTGATTTACAGGGGGCTGTTGGGGGGTGCTAGAATGGCTGAATGATGGAGCAGCAGACGATTTCGATACAGACGCAGGGGCGCGCGACGCTCGATATTACCGCTGAAGTCGAGCGCGTGTTGCGGACGACGGATATCGAACAGGGGTTGTGCCACGTGTTCGTGCATCATACCAGCGCGTCGCTGATTATCACCGAAAACGCCGACGCCGCCGTGCGCCGTGACCTGGAAAACTATATCGCCAAACTGGTTATCGACGGTGATCCTGCGTACCTGCACGATCAGGAGGGCCCGGATGACATGGCCGCGCATATTCGCTCTGTGCTGACCCAGTCTGAGATCACGATCCCGATTCGGGCCGGCCGACTGGCCCTCGGCACCTGGCAGGGCCTTTATCTGTGGGAACACCGCTATAACGCGCACCGCCGTAATATAACCATTACCCTGACAGGCGCTTAAGGGGTAACCAACTAGCTATATAACAAGTATTAACATATTAATATTGTCATCACCGGCGAAACCCGGAGAATGAAGCAAAAACCAGCTGACCAAATCGAGGCAACATCATGAAGATAATCCTGTTAGGCCCCCCCGGTGCAGGCAAGGGCACCATCGCCAAGGCTCTTATGGCGCAAGATGGTTCGGTACAAATTTCGACTGGTGACATTCTGCGCGCGGCGGTGGCTGCGGGTACCGAGCTCGGCAAACAGGCAGAAGCCGCGATGAAAGCCGGCGATCTGGTTACCGACGAACTCATCATGGGCATCATGGAAGAACGCCTGCAGGAAGAGGATTGCAAACAGGGTTACCTGCTGGATGGGTTTCCCCGCACCCTGCCCCAGGCCGAAGCACTCAGGGCACTGCTGGCCAAACTCGGCGAAAAACTCGATTGTGTGCTGGAACTCGATATTCCGCGTGACGTCATTATCGATCGCCTGACGACGCGGCGAACCTGCCTCAACTGCGGTGAAATTTATAACGTCAAGTTTAAACCGTCCAGAGTCGAGGGCGTTTGCGATGTCTGCGGCAGCGAAATCGTGCAACGCGACGATGAAACCGAGGAAGCCATCGAAAACCGGCTCGAGGTATACAATGAGCAGACTGCACCGCTGGTGGAATTCTATCGTAACGAAGGTTTGCTGGTTAGCGTTCCAACCTCAGACCTGGAACCGGTTTTGGCGGCAATCAACAGCCGGCTGTGAGTGAGGCCTGCTGACTGTCAACGGGTCTCGATTTCGATTCTTTCGATGCCCGCGACAAAAACCTGCACCCCGTCGAGCGTGGTGAAACCGTCGCTGTGAATTTCGTTTTTCATCGCTCGATAGGACTTTTTCGTACCTGACTGGGTGTTGATGACATGCACGGTGACGACCGCGCTACGTTCGTCCACTTCCAGGTAAATCATCACGCCAGCCGCAATAACCATCACGATCATGAATGCGATTGCGCCGTTGCGTAACTGCTTTTTCCTGCGCTTCGCAGCCGGATTGACGACCTGCCTCAGTTCGGGCTTTACCCGCGCCGAAAGCATCCACATGCAGGCCATGATTACCCCGAGGGTAATGAGTATTTTACTGATCATTTAAACTCGATTTTCGAATTCGATTAGTGGCGGGAAAAAGTGACCAGGTGGTCAACATTGAGCCGGATCCCGATGCGTTCGTTTATTTTATGGTTATGATGACTAGGTGCAAGACACATGACCTCGACTCCACTATCCATGCGCAGGTGATAAAGGAAGTCGGCGCCACGGAATGCCTTTTCGACGACGATTGCCGAATCGCTGGATTCGTCATCGTGTACCACGTCATCCGGGCGAATCAAGACATCGACCATTGCACCCAGTTCGTCGGCAATCGGACTGTCGCCAGTGATGGTGCCCAGATCGGTTCTGACGGTATTCTCGTTTTCCACTGTGGCCGGAAGAATAACTCCCTGACCGATAAAATCGGCGACAAAGCGATTGACCGGTTTATGGTACAGATCATAGCCACTGCCCTGTTGTTGAATAGTGCCCTCGTTCATCACGCAAATCTGATCGGCCATCGCAAACGCTTCGTTCTGATCATGCGTGACCAGTATCGCTGTATTGTTTTCCTGCTTGAGAATACTCCTGACTTCACGGGCCAACTGTTCGCGCATTTCAGCGTCCATATTCGAGAACGGCTCGTCCAGCAGCAGAACGCCCGGCTGCGGCGCCAAGGCTCGCGCCAGCGCAATTCGCTGTTGCTGTCCGCCCGAGAGTTGATGCGGATAGGCTTTTGCATAAGCCGGCATACCGACAATCGCAAGCATTTCCTGAACCCGGCTATGTTGCTGCTTGCGATCCATACCCTTCAATCCGAAGCCCACATTTTGTTCGACCCTTAGATGCGGGAACAGGGCAAAATCCTGAAACACCATGCCGACGTTGCGCTTTTCGGGAACCACAAATGTTCGCTCGGAACTGACTTCGACCTGGTCGATCAGGATGCGCCCTTGCCAGAGCGGTTCGAAACCGGCGATTGCGCGCAACACGGTCGTCTTGCCACAACCGCTGGGGCCAAGCATGCAGCCGATCTGGCCCGGTTGCAGCGAAAAGCTCACCTGGTTTAACACCCGCAAATCGTCGTAGCCGGTCGCAATGTTTTCGACGTCAATTTGCGCTGTCATGAACCGGCTCTCGATACGGATATACTGTGGCTCAACAGTATAACCGGGCCCAGTCCAACCGCCACTATCATCAACGCCGCCGTCGACGAATCCGCCAGCCTTTCGTCAGATGCAAGCTCGAATGCCCTTACCGCAAGGGTATTGAAATTGAAAGGTCGCAAAATCAGGGTCGCCGGTAATTCTTTCATGACGTCGACAAACACGATCAGCAATGCGGTTAACACGGTGCCCTTCATCAGCGGCAAATGCACCCGCATCAGGATCTGTCCCGGAGCAAGCGACAGGGAGCGTGCGGCATCATCCATCGACGGCTTGATCTTCAGCAAGCCCGATTCGACCGCCTGGATCGAAACTGCCAGGAAACGCACCATGTAGGCGAACATGACGGCAAACAGACTGCCACTTAATAGCAGTCCACTGGAAATTCCGTAGTGCTCGCGCATCAGGCTATCGATACTGTTATCGAGCCAGGCGAAGGGAATAATGACACCTATTGCGATTACGGTGCCGGGTAGCGCATAGCCGGTGGCGACAACCCGTATCGACAGGTTGATCGTGTTGCTTTTGAGCATGCGTTTGCCGTATGCCAGAAACAAAGCCAGCAGCACGGCCAGCAGCGCGGCGCTCGCCGCCAGTTCCAGCGAGTTGAAAGTTAGCTGCAGGAACGTAGCATCGACCATGTAGCCGTAGGTCTCGAGCGCCCATAGCGCAAGCTGGTAAGCCGGTAGTAAAAACCCCAGCGCCAGCGGGATAAAACAGGCGCAGAAAGCAAGCCCCGCGCGATAACCATGCAGACGATATTGCGGCAGCGCGCCATAACGATTGGTCGCATGATGGTACTGTGCGCGCTGGCGTGACCAGCGCTCGATCACGATCAGGGTAAAAACGAATAGCAACAGAATCGCGGCGAGTTTGGCTGCCGCGGCGCCGTCGCCAAGCCCGAACCAGGTGCGAAAGATTCCGGTAGTAAAAACCCCCAGCCCGAAGTAGGCAACCGTGCCATAGTCGGCCAGGGTTTCCATCAGGGCCAGCGATAGCCCGGCAACGACAGCCGGTCGCGCCAGCGGCAGCGCGACCCGGTAGAAACTTGACCACACCGAACAGCCCAGGGTGCGACTCACTTCGAGCACGCAGATAGACTGTTCGAGAAAAGCCGCGCGCGCGAGCAGGTAAACATAGGGGTAGAGCACCAGCGAAAACATCGTCACCGCGCCGCCAAGCGATCGTATTTCCGGAAAATAGTAATCCTGCGCTCCCCAGCCGGTGCTCGCCCTGATCCAGCTTTGCACCGGACCGGCAAAGTCAAACATCCCGGTATAGGTATAGGCAATAATGTAAGCCGGAAAAGCCAGCGGTAACAGCAACGCCCAGGCAAACAGGCTTTTGCCGGGAAACAGGCAAACGCTGGTTAGCCAGGCGCAACCGACGCCGATCACCAGGGTTCCCAGCGCTACGCCAACTAGCAACAGGGCGGAGTTGAGCAGATACTCGGCGAGCACGGTATCGATTAAATGTTGCCACACATCGTTCGCTGGATGAACGACAAAACTGACGATGGTGAATATCGGTAGACTAAACAGGGTTGCCAGCAGCAATACACCGGGTTTCCATAAACGTTGCAACAGGGATGGACTCGCGGAGACGGTATTCAAATGGTTACTGCTCAAAGATGTGGTGCATTATGCGGTGTCATTTACGGTAACAGTTTTTCGCCGATCCCGTTAAATTTAATTAGTTAAGCATCCGCTTTCAGCGCTAAACTTGTTACCGGGAAGGACCCTGCCCGCTTGCGCTGGGCGGATTCTAATGAATATAGGCGCTGACGTAAATAATAACAGTTCTCATTTGCAATTAATCGATAACATGGCCGCGATACCGGATAATCAATCACTACTCATCGAAGACAGGTTTCAATGGCAACAGGTAGCCGATTACCTGGCAGCGCAAGCATTCGAGGCTGAGGATATCGATCGCATCGAGCGTCTCGCAATTGCGAGCCCCTATGCATTGCAGCAACTTCGGCGGGTACCCGAGCAGATCGACAACTTGCTGCAACTCGATCATTTTGCGCTGGAATCCGACCTGGCCGACGTCGCGACGCCTGAAAAAATCGATATCGATCTGCTCAAGCAACAATTGCGTCATTACCGCCACCGCAAGCTTGTCGAAATCATTTATCTCGATGTGGTGGCGCAGAATCCGCTTGAAAAGACGCTACATCATCTCAGCGACCTTGCCGAACAATTGATCCAGGTCGCCCTGGCCGCCTGTAACCGGCAGTTGTCCGGCAAACACGGACAACCCCAGGATGCCAATGGCGACGCGATGCAGCTCAATATCATCGCGATGGGTAAACTCGGCGGGCGCGAACTCAACTTTTCCTCCGATATCGACCTGATTTGCTGCTTTGAAAGCGATGGCGAACTCGCGGGATTCGGGCAATTGAGTTACCAGGAGTACTTCGCGCGCCTGGTGCGCCTGTTCAACCAGGTGTTGAGCGACAGCACTGCCGACGGCTTCGTCTACCGGGTCGACCTGCGCCTGCGGCCCTGGGGAGATTCGGGACCCGTGGTGCTCAACCACAGCGCGCTCGAACACTACTACCAGCTGCACGGGCGCGAGTGGGAACAGTACGCAATGGTCAAGGCGCGCGTCATCAGCGGCAGCGAAACCAGTCGCGCGCATCTTGTGTCCCTGTTGAAACCCTTCGTATTCCGTAAATACCATGACTACCGCGTGTTCGAGGGCCTGGCCACGCTCAAGGGCAAAATCGATAGCCAGGCAAAATCTAAAGGCATGCGCGTCAACATCAAGGTTGGCCCGGGCGGCATTCGCGAAATCGAATTTTTCGTACAGGCTTTCCAGATACTGAAAGGCGGGCGCAATCACCAGCTGCAAAACCCGGAAATTTTGAACTGCTTCGACGCCTTGCTGCAGCATGAAATCGTCGACCGCGAGACCATTGGCAATCTGCGCGCAGCCTATTGCTTCCTGCGCCAGCTGGAAAATCGCATACAGATGTTCGACGACCAGCAAACCCATGACCTGCCCACCAATATCGACCAGCAGCGACGAATCGCCTTCAGCATGGATTTTGCCGACTGGCAGACACTGACCGAACAGCTGCAGCAACATCGCGATCGGGTGAATAACTATTTCAACGAACTTTTCAAGCGCGAACAGGAGGCCACGCCCGAGCTGGTCATCGACGACAGTTTTGCTGAAACCATCGACGACGACCGTGAATGGGACTTCATCAACAGCAGCGGTATCGCCGACGCGGCTGATATCAACCGACTGCTGAACCGGTTTCTGCGCTCGAAGGCCTGGAGCTACATGTCGGCCAGGGCCAAGCAACGTTTCAACAACCTGCTGCCACGCCTGCTCGAGACCATTGCTACGGAAACCAGCCCCGGCATGCTGTTCGAGCGTTTCATGCGCCTGTTTTCATCGATAGCCGGGCGCAGCGTTTATTTCGAGTTGCTGTTTCAAAACGCCGCGCTGCTGGACCGGCTGTGCTCGCTGTTTGCCCGCAGTGCATGGATTGCCGATGAGGTTTCGCAGTACCCGATGCTTTTGGAGAACCTGATCCAGCCGGGCGACCAGCAGCGCTTCGATAAAAGCGGTTTACAGCAGCGTTTGCAGACGCAACTCGACAACATCGAGGGCGACACCGAAATGGAGCTCGACAGCCTGCGCCTGTTTAAACGCGAGCAGACGCTGGTCATCGCCAGCGCCGAACTGGCGCAGGAAATCGACGCCATCCAGGTATGCAGATATCTGTGCGACCTCGCCGAAGTGGTGCTGGAAGCGGTTTACCGCCTGTCAAGCAAGGCGCTGCAGCTGCAGTATGGAATTCCACAGTGCACGCTTGACGGCAATCGCCGGGAGGCCCGGCTGGCGATCATCGGTTATGGCAAGCTGGGTGGGTACGAAATGCACTACCAGTCCGATCTCGACATCATCTTTTTGCATGATTCCGGCGGCGAACAACAGTTTACCAGTGGCGAAAAATGCATCGAAAACTCGATTTATTTTGCGCGCCTGGCGCAGAAAATCATTTCCATGACCAGCGTCCTGACCGCTTCGGGCAAGCTTTACGAGATTGATTCACGTCTGCGACCCGAGGGATCATCCGGGCTACTGGTGACCTCGACCCAGGCTTACCAGCGCTATCAACTGGAAAAAGCCTGGACCTGGGAACACCAGGCGCTGATCAGGGCACGCCTGGTCGCCGGCAGCCCGGCACTGAAAACCGAATTCAAACAGATTCGTGAACAGGCTTTACGCCTGCAGCGCGATCCGGCGCAGCTGCGCCAGGACATCGTCGACATGCGTGATCGTATCTACCGCAGCAAACAGCCCGCCGAAGACGAACGCCGGGATTTGAAGCAATCTCGCGGCGCCATGGTCGATATCGAATTTCTGGTGCAATACTGGGTGCTGGCGCAGGCAAATAATATTGGCTCAGAATGTTTATATTCTGATAATATTAGCCTGCTCAATGAGTTATTTCGGTTAAACCTGATTACCAGTTCGCAGTCGCAACTGGCTGAAATATACACAGACTATCATCGCTTGCTGCATGAATCCGTGCTGCAAAACCAGTCCAGTGAAGTGGATGCCGAAATCATTGAGACACAGCTAAATCACGTTGTTAATTGCTGGAACGAATGTTTCGGCCTGGAGAGTTGATATGTCGATGTCTGACCGCGACGGCGTTATCTGGTATGACGGCAAAATGGTCCCCTGGCGCGAAGCCACCACGCATGTGCTGACGCATACGCTGCATTATGGGATGGGTTGTTTCGAGGGGGTGCGTGCCTACCATGCCGAACAGGGAACCGCGATCTTCGCACTGGAAGCGCATACCGCGCGGCTTTTCGACTCCTGCAAGGTGCTCGGCATGCCGATCAGCTTCGAAAAGCAACAAATCATGGATGCGCAGATCGCCTCGGTTCGCGACAACCAGCTCGACAGCGCCTATATCCGTCCGATGGTGTTCTACGGCTCCGAGGGAATGGGGCTGCGCGCCGATAACCTCAGCGTACACTGTATCGTCGCGGCCTGGGAATGGGGTTCATACCTCGGTCAGGAAGGACTGGAAAAGGGCATTCGAATCAAGACCTCGTCTTACACCCGCCACCACCCTAATATCGCTATGACCAAGGCCAAGGCGAACGGGCAATATATCAACTCGATGGCGGCGCTCGGAGAAGCCCTCAAAGATGGCTACGATGAAGCCCTGTTGCTCGACCCCGAGGGTTACGTCGCCGAGGGCAGCGGGGAGAATATCTTCATCGTCAAGGATGGCCTGATCTATACCCCCGAAACCACTACCGCGCTCAACGGCATAACGCGAAAAACCATTTTCAGGCTGGCCGAGGATCGTGGCCTCGATATTATCGAAAAACGCTTTACCCGCGACGAGATTTATATCGCCGACGAAGCCTTCTTCACCGGCACAGCGGCCGAGGTCACGCCCATTGCCGAACTTGACAATCGTCCGGTCGGCATCGGTTCGCGCGGACCGATAACCGAAGTGCTGCAATCCGATTACTTCGACCTGGTGCATGGTCGCAACGAAAAATATCTCGACTTGCTAACTTACATAAAATAGAGAAATCATGGTTAATCCCAACACTGCTGCAGACCAGGGCGCCTATTCCACGCCCAACGCGAAAACCGCGATCGAAGTGAAACTCGACGACTTGCCGATTCACTGCCCGGTGGAAGGATCCAGTTTGTGGAATTCGCATCCGCGGGTATACATTCCGGTCGAGGAAAACGGCGGCGAAGCCAAGTGCCCGTATTGCGGCACCATGTTCAAACTGCTCTAACCACCAGCCGACGGATTGCCAATTTCCTGGCCATCTCGCGGACCCTGTCATCCCGTGGCTTGTCCGTGGGACCCAGTTAATCAAAAACCGGCGCTTAATCCTGGTTTGCCTTCCACACCCAGGTCTCGCTGACACCGAGTGCCGGTTCGACCCGGACGCGAGCATTCAACGCGGCTTCGATGGATACGAATCCGGGTAATAGCAGTCGATGCAGAACGCGTTCCTGCCGCATCACGGTTTTGTCTTGCGCGCCAAATCCACGCCGGTGGAAACTTGCCAACATCTTTGCGGCAGACTTTGCGTCGCTGAGCGAGATCAAAACCAGCTGCCACTGCCCGTCTGCCGTGGCAATCCCGAAATCGTCCTTGAGTTCCGTTTCGGCCAGCCACAGCTGGTGTTGCTGGATATCGATCAGATCAACCGGCAGTGGTGCCAGATCCCTCGGTTTAACATAGCAGCTGAGGGCCTGGGTCATCTGCACTTTGCCCGTGTCAGCGGCCTCGACGTCTATTTCGCCCTCGACGAGGCAGACCGCATCCTGCGTCAGGTCGGCGCGGCCCCAGATATCGGCGTTGTCAAAGGAAGCGCTAATCGCGCCGATACTTATTTTGAGCCGACGGCGGGGAATGGCACCAGCGGAGGCCGCGTGAGGTGATGCGAAACACGCCGCGCAAGGTCTGCAAGGAAACCGGGGCTGCCGTGTCGCCCGGCGCATTTGCAATAACAAAACGCGAGCTTTCGCCGAGATCTAACACATTGCCATCGGCCAGCTGCAATTTCACCCGACCACCCTCGCCGGTGCGAATCAGGTCGTTATTGCTGTAACGGGGTACCCGGCTGCAGGGGCAAGGTCTGATAATTGCGCACCAACCACGCGGGGTAGTTCATCGCCTGCACCCGGATAGCGCTCTCGGCGTGCGCCGACAGTGAGCAGATCGTTAGCATTACCCCGGTTAACGATGTTGCAAACTTGTGCAATTGCTACCTCCAGAATCAAGGTTGACTGCAGACACAAAAAAGGGGAAATCCTGTTCCCCCTTCTGTATAAACCCCAGCTGCCGAACTAAGCGCTAGACAGTGGTGCTCTCTTCCTCGGTAATAGCTTTCATGCTCAGGCGAATCCGGCCCTGCCGATCAACTTCGAGCACCTTGACCTTGACGAGGTCGCCTTCAGACAGCTTGTCGCTGACGTTTTCGACGCGCTCGTCGGAGATCTGAGAGATATGCACCAGACCATCCTTGCCAGGCAGGATATTGACGAAAGCACCAAAATCCATGATCTTGGCAACCTTGCCCTCGTAAATGATTCCGACTTCAACATCGGCGGTAACCTGCTCGACCCGACGACGGGCTTCGTCACCAGCGGCTTTTTCCACCGACGCAATCTTCACCATGCCATCGTCGTCTACTTCGATCGTGGCGCCGGTTTCTTCGGTTATCGCGCGAATGGTGGCCCCACCTTTGCCGATAACGTCACGGATTTTCTCGGGGTTAATTCTGAATGTAATCAGACGCGGCGCATATTCGGACATTTCCTCACGGCTCTCGCTGAGGACCTTGGCCATTTCGTCGAGGATATGCAAACGCCCTTCCCTGGCCTGATCCAGTGCCTTTTGCATGATCTCGGTGGTAATGCCGTCGATCTTGATATCCATCTGCAGCGCGCTAACCCCATCGGTGGTGCCGGCAACCTTGAAGTCCATATCGCCAAGATGATCTTCGTCACCGAGAATATCTGACAGCACCGCGAAGTCGTCGCCTTCCTTGATCAGGCCCATGGCGATTCCGGCCACTGGCGCCTTCAGGGGTACCCCGGCGTCCATCAACGCAAGGCTCGCGCCACAAACACTGGCCATCGACGATGAACCGTTTGACTCGGTAATTTCGGATACCACGCGAATGACATAGGGAAAGTCATCGAGATCCGGCATTACCGCCATTACACCGCGCTTGGCGAGACGGCCGTGACCGATTTCACGACGCTTGGGGCTGCCCACGCGTCCGGTTTCACCGACACTCGAGGGTGGGAAGTTGTAATGCATCATGAAATTTTCTTTGTAGGTGCCTTCGATCGCGTCGATCAACTGGGCATCGCGCCCGGTGCCGAGCGTGGTCACCACCAGCGCCTGGGTTTCACCGCGGGTGAACAGGGCCGATCCATGGGTGCGCGGCAATACGCCGGTGCGAATGGTAATCGGACGCACGGTCGAAGTGTCGCGACCATCGATGCGCTTTTCACCCGCAATGATGCGTCCGCGTACGATAGATTTTTCGAGCTTGCCAATGGCGCTACGAACGTTACTTTCGGTAGGGGAATCCTCGGCATCGGTTACCAGTGCGGCAACAATACCGTCGCGCACTTCAGCGAGGTTGTTTTGACGATCCATCTTGTCGGCAATGGCATATCCTCCGGTGATAGCCGAGGCACCCTGATCGGCAACTTTTTGCGCCAGGCTTTGGTCAGTTTCCGGTGCCTGCCATTCCCACATGACGGGGTTGACTTCGGCGGCGAGTTCCTCGATCGCCTGGATCGCGGCCTGCATTTGCTCGTGGCCGAAAACAACCGACCCCAGCATGACCGCTTCGGACAGGCACTTGGCTTCTGATTCAACCATCAGTACCGCATTCCTGGTGCCCGCAACAACCAGATCAAGCTCCGACTCGGCCCTCTGGCTCAAAGTCGGGTTAAGCACGTATTCACCATCGAAATAGCCGACGCGTGCCGCTCCGATCGGGCCCGCAAAGGGAATTCCGGATATGGCCAAAGCCGCCGAGGTACCCAGCAATGCCAGGATGTCGGCGTCGATTTCAGGATTGCTCGAAAGCACATTCGCGACAACCTGCACTTCGTTCATGAAACCTTTGGGAAACAGGGGACGAATCGGGCGGTCGATTAAACGACAAGTCAGGGTTTCCTTTTCGCTGGGGCGACCTTCACGCTTGAAGAACCCGCCGGGAATTCTGCCCGCGGCATAAGTCTTTTCCTGGTAATCGACCGTCAGTGGGAAAAACCCACGACCCTGGTCGGCGGTCTTGGACCCTACTACCGTCACCATTACGACCGTGTCGGCCATTGTCACAAATACTGCGCCACTGGCCTGGCGCGCTATTTCACCCGTTTCCAGCGTTACCTGATGCGCGCCGTACTGAAATGTCTTTTTAATTGGATTCACTTTTTTCTCACTGGTTAACGACGCAATCCGAGCTTTGCAATCAAATCTTTGTAACGCTGCTGATTTTTGGATTTGAGATAATCCAGTAAATTGCGACGCTGGTTGACCATTTTTAATAATCCGCGACGCGAATGGTGGTCATGAATATGCTGTTTGAAGTGCTCAGTCAGATGGCTGATCTGATGGGATAGCAGCGCTACCTGCACCTCGGGTGATCCGGTGTCACCCTTGCCTTGCTGATAATCAACAATTACTGCAGCTTTCTGTTCAGCTGACATTGCCATGAATAAAACCTCGTGGGCCCGAAAAAGGCTGGTATTCTACCTATCTCGGCAGGTGCGAACAAGGACTTTCACCGGAATAATCCGGGTTATTCCAACGAAGCACCGGAATCTACGTTATCTTGCTGTATTCATTAACCTTTTTGCCGTCAGCTCGGCATCCGGATCGACTTCCCCGAGGCCGATAAATGCCCCATCGCCGGAAACCAGTCGATACAGTCCGACGCCCGGAAATTCGTCCAGTTTGATTCGTTTGCCCTGGCTGATATCGAGACACTCGCCGGCATTCAGTCGCAATTCGGCAAACCGGGTCAGCGCCGCGGTTACGGGCAGTAACAGCTGGTCCAGCGGCTGCAGGTCCGGCGATGCCAGCGCTAGCTGCTGCAAACGCCCCAGCGTGACCGAATCCTGTTCCAGCAGGGACTCGACCGCGCTGCGACGCAAGGCGGTTAGATGCGCACCGCATCCGAGCAGCTTGCCGATGTCCTCGGCCAGGGTTCTGATGTAGGTGCCTTTGGAACAACAGACTTCGATTTCGAGACTATCACCCGCAAAAGCCAACAGTTCGAGTTTGAAAATTTCTACCCGACGGGGCTTGCGTTCAACCACCTTGCCCTCGCGCGCCAGTTGATAAAGCCGCCTGCCCTGGTGTTTGAGCGCCGAGTACATCGGCGGAACCTGTTCGATCTGCCCGCTAAACTGTTGCAGCACCTGTGCCACCTGCTCGAGGTCTGTTGCGACCGGTTTGCGCTCGATCACTTCGCCTTCGGCATCGCCGGTGGTCGTGGTCTGGCCGAGTCGACAGGTGGCACGGTAAGTCTTGTGCGCGCCCAGCAGGTAACTGGAGTATTTGGTCGCCTGGCCGAGACATACGGGTAAAACTCCGCTCGCCAGCGGGTCGAGGCTGCCGCAATGACCCGCCTTGTGCGCGCGATACAGCTGGCGCAACTGCTGCAGCGCCTGGTTCGAACTAAGCCCTACAGGTTTGTCGAGAATCAGAACACCGTCGACATCACGATATTCTTTAGAGATGCGCGCCATCTAGTGGTTGGCTTTGAACTTGTCGTTGGCGACCGCGGAGTCGATCAGGTCGGACAACTGCCGCCCGCGAATATCGGTGTCATCGTAGATAAAGCTGAGCTTCGGCGTGATCCGAGCCTTGAGTTGCTTGCCGATTTCGCGCTGCAAAAAGCCACTCGCATGGTTTAACGCCACGAGACAGTCATCGGCATCTTCGGCATTCAGCAAACTGAAGAATACGCGTGCATGCGCGAGATCCTTGCTGACCTGGACTTCGAGTATGCTGGGCATACCCAGGCGCGGGTCCTTTAGACCCGACTGGATCAATCTGGCCAGTTCACGCTGAATCTGTGATGCAAGCCGTTCGCTGCGGGAGTATTCCTTGGGCATGGATTAGCGAATTTAGTCGAGCGAACGCGCCACTTCGAAGCGTTCGAACACTTCGATTTGATCGCCCGGCTTGACGTCGTTGTAATTCTTCACCGCGATACCGCACTCGGTGCCCACGCGGACCTCTTCGACCGGGTCCTTGAAACGGCGCAACGACTCGAGCTCACCCTCGTAGATGACGACATTGTCACGCAGCACGCGGATCGGCTGACCCTTACGCACCACACCCTCGATCACGATCGAACCGGCAACGTCACCAAACTTGGGCGAGCGGAACACGTCTTTGACCTCGGCCAGGCCGATGATTTTTTCCTGCGAATCCGGCGACAGCATGCCGGACATCAGGGCCTTGACGTCGTCGATAATTTCATAGATTACGCTGTAATAGCGAATATCAACGCCATAGTCGCCGGCGACACGCTTCGCCGCGGCGTCCGCACGCACGTTAAATCCAACCACGAGCGCATCCGAGGCCGCGGCCAGGTTGATATCTGATTCGTTGATTCCACCGACACCAGTCGCGACCAGCTTGGCTCGCACCTCGTCGGTCGAGAGTTTTTCCAGCGATTCGCGGATGGCCTCGGTACTGCCCTGCACGTCGGCTTTAATGAGGATATTGATTTCGGAAACCTCGCCCTCGGCCATTACATCGAACATGCCCTGCAGTTTCGCCTTCTGCTGATCGGACAGCTTGCTCTCGCGAATTTTGGCTTCACGGGTTGCGGCAAACTCGCGCGCCTTGCGCTCGTTTTCAACCACGAACACCTCGTCACCCGCATTCGGCACACCGGACAGGCCAAGCACCACGGCAGGCATCGACGGTCCAGCAGTCTTTATGGTGCTGGACGATTCGTCATACATTGCGCGCACGCGGCCAAACTGAGTGCCGGCAAGCAACATCTGACCCTGTTGCAGCAAACCGGACTGCACCAGCACAGTCGCCACCGGGCCACGCCCCTTGTCGAGCGAAGCCTCGATCACGATACCCTTGGCATTGCCCGTGTCGACAGCCTGGAGTTCGAGAACTTCGGACTGCAGCAGAATCGAGTCGAGCAGGCTGTCCACGCCTTCACCGGAAATCGCAGAGACGTTGACAAAGATATTCTCGCCACCCCATTCCTCGGGAATGACTTCCAGCGCGGAAAGTTCGTTCTTGACCCGATCCGGGTCCGCATCTTCCTTATCGATCTTGTTGACTGCAACCACCAGCGGCACTCCGGCCGCCTTCGCATGCTGGATCGCTTCCTTGGTTTGCGGCATGACACCGTCGTCCGCGGCAACCACCAGCACAACGATATCCGTAGCCTGCGCGCCGCGAGCACGCATCGCCGAGAATGCGGCGTGCCCCGGTGTATCCAGGAAGGTAATGACGCCCTTGTCGGTTTCGACATGGTAAGCACCGATATGCTGGGTAATCCCACCCGCTTCACCGGAAGTTACGCGCGATTTGCGAATGTAGTCGAGCAGCGAGGTCTTGCCATGATCGACATGACCCATAATCGTCACCACGGGTGGTCGACCGGCCCTGTCTTCGCCTTCCTGCTCTGCACTCACCTTCAATTCTCTTTCAAAATCGTCGTCGCTGGCCGCGCTAACCGCGCTATGCCCCATCTCCTCTACCACCAGCGTCGCGGTATCATGATCCAGAATCTCGTTAATCGTCGCCATGGTGCCCATTTGCATCAGCACCTTGATCACGTCGCCGGCCTTGACCGCCATGCGCTGCGCCAGATCGGCCACCGAAATAGCTTCCGGAACCTCGACACTGCGAATCACCGGTGCAGTAGGCCTTTCAAACTGGTGCTGCTTGTTGATTTCGCGGACCTGCTTCTGACCTTTTTTAAACTTCTGCTTACGATTGGGCTGATGCGCGGACTCTTTGACGTGCAGTTCCTTGCGGCCGTAACGAGTGTGCTTGTCTTCGTGTTTACCATGTTTTCCGGCTTTATCCGCTGTGGCCGGCGCGGCACTGGCGGTAGCCGCCTGCTCCAGCGCAACGCGCGCAGCGACTTCGGCCGCCTCGGCGGCCGCGGCTTCGGCGCGTTGCTGTTCGATAACCTTTTGCGCGGCCTCGACTTCCTGCAGGCTTTTTTCATAGGCTTTCTTTTCCGCCTCGGCGCGCACGGCTTCCTCGACAGCAGCTTTCGCCGCCTCGACCTCGGCTTCGGCCGCTGCCTCGACCTGGCGCACCTCGTCCTCGACCTGTTGCTGCTGCAGCCTGGTTTCCTCTTCGGCCGCGGCTTCGGCTTCCTCTTGCTGCTTGACTTCTTCCGCTTCAACATCGGCGCGGCGGACGTAGGTGCGTTTCTTGCGCACCTCTACGTTAATCGTCTTGGTAGTCGTGTTACGTCCCGAGGTTCCAGACACCCTGAGTTCGCTTTTGCTCTTGCGGCGTAGCGTAATTTTCTTCGGGCCGCTGGAATCTTCCTTGCCATGACTAGTGCGCAATGAATCCAGCAACTTCATTTTGTCTTCGTCGGAAATAGGATCGTCGGCACCACTGACCTCAACGCCGGCGGTTTTCAATTGATCCAGCAATTTCTCGATGCTGACGCCGATGACTTCTGAAAGTTGTTTAGCTGTTACATTTGCCATGATTATCTGTCCACATGCGTATATTGCATAAAGCCGCTATAAACCTACTCGGCCTCTGCTTCCGCGAACCAGGGTTCGCGCGCTTTCATGATGAGCTTGCCCGCAAACTCGGCATCGAGGCCTTCGATTTCCTCGAGCTCGTCGGTCGACTGTTCGGCGAGATCTTCCATCGTACAAATGCCGCGACGCGATAACTCGTGCGCCAGTTCGCTGGTCATATATTCCATGTTGAGCAGGTCATCCTGCGGTTCGCCAGCCTCGGCGGTTTCTTCACGCGCTATCGCCATGGTCAACAGGGCATCGCGTGCGCGGCCCCGCAGTTCCTGCACGATTTCCTCGTCGAACTCGTCGATTTCGACGAGCTCGGATTCGGGGATATAGGCTACTTCGTCGATCGTGGTCAAACCCTCCTGAACCAGGATGATCGCAACTTCTTCGTCGACATCGAGCTGGCTCATGAAGTTTTCAACCAGCTGGCGTGACTCGCCCTCGGATTTCTCTTCGGCGGCGGCCTCGTCCATGACGTTGAGAGTCCAGCCCGTCAACTGGCTCGCCAGCTTGATATTCTGCCCGCCGCGGCCGATTGCCTGGGATAGCTTTTCTTCCGGCACGGCGATATCCATCGAGTTGGATTCCTCGTCGATGACGATGGAAGTGACTTCGGCGGGCGACATCGCGTTGACCGCAAACTGGGCCGCATTTTCGTCCCACAGGATAATATCGACACGTTCACCGGCAAGCTCGTTGGAAACCGACTGTACGCGTGAACCACGCATGCCGACACAGGCCCCGACCGGGTCCATACGCGGGTCGTTGCTCTTGACCGCAATCTTGGCACGCATGCCCGGATCGCGCGCAGCAGAAATAATTTCAATCAGATCCTGGCCGACTTCCGGCACCTCGAGCTTGAACAGCTCGACCAGGAATTCGGGTGCGGTGCGGCTGATAAACAACTGCGGACCACGAACTTCGGAGGCGATCTTGTAAAGATAGCCGCGCACGCGATCACCGGGACGCACCGATTCGCGCGGAATCATTTCTTCGCGCGGGATAAAACCCTCGGCATTTTCACCCAGATCGACATAAACATTGCCACGCTCGACGCGTTTGACCTGGCCCATGACCAGCGAGCCTTCACGATCGGTATAGGCGTCGATGACCTTGCGGCGCTCGGCCTCGCGCACCTTCTGTACGATGACCTGCTTGGCGGTTTGTGCCGCGATGCGGCCAAATTCTACCGATTCGATTTGCTCTTCGACGAAATCGCCGAGCTGAATCTCGGGTTGATCGATTTGCGCGGCTTCCAGGGTAATCTGGCGCAGCGGCTCCTCGAGACCGTCTTCGCCGGATTCGACGACTTCCCAGCGGCGGTAGGTATCGTAGTCACCGGTCTTACGGTCGATATCAACGCGTACTTCGATATCCTGCTGATGTTTCTTACGCGTCGCCGAAGCCAGGGCTGCCTCGATCGCTTCAAATATTATTTCGCGATCCACCCCCTTTTCGTTGGAGACGGTATCCGCTACTAACAGAATTTCTCTATTTTCCATTGTCGTTACTCGTAATAGGTTCGACGTGGCCGTTGCAATCCGTGGCAAGCGATCCCGTTTTTAAAGCTCACCAACCAGGTTCGCCCTGGCGATATCGGCGAAAGGCAGATGAAACGCTTCTCCATCGACCTCGATTATTACCATCCTGGCATCGGCTACACCCTGTAACCGACCCTTGAAATTTTTGCGACCTTCCAGATCCACGGCCAGCTTGATCTTCGCGGTCCGACCAGCGAACCGCTCAAAATCGGCCAGTTTGAACAGCGGCCGATCGATGCCTGGTGATGAAATCTCCAGGTCATAAGCCTGCTTGATCGGCTCTTCGACATCGAGTAAGCCGCTAATCTGGTGGCTGATCGCCGCACAGTCTTCCAGGCTCACGCCCTGTTCACGGTCGATATATACACGCAGGGTGCCGTGTCCGCCGGCGCCCTGGAATTCGACGCCGACGAGTTCATAGCCCATCGACTCGACTACCGGCTCGAAAAGTGGCGCTAAATCCTGCACTAACATCGCCTCCAGAAAACCAATAAAAAAGGCCCAAATGGGCCTTTTAACTGACTACTGACTGCTGCACGGATCTAGATCCATCTATAGCCAGTTAAATTTGAACTCTTCACAATTCAGAGAATTGGTAGCGGGGGCAGGATTTGAACCTACGACCTTCGGGTTATGAGCCCGACGAGCTACCAAGCTGCTCCACCCCGCATCAGAGGCGCAGAATAATAGCTAGGTTGGAGCCAATTTACAAGGGGTTAGCGAGCACTATTGCGGATACTTTCTCATGGACTCCGATCCGCTGCGAGTGGTTCGGCCATCGGGAAATCAGAATCCTGTAATGGCGCCACGATCAAATAACATGGAAACGCAGCAAGATCCCTGCTTACGCGGGCACTACGGGCAGAATTAGACGCACAATGAATCGGGATTTTCGGCCGCAGCCAAAAACGCGCAGAGGCACAATACAAGCAAGGCGTCGGTTTCCACGGCGACCAGCGACGGGATAGCCGCGGGACGGCCCACCGGACCGTGTAACCGAAGCCGGCGTTTTGCGTTCAAAGAATTACTGGCCAGAATCTCTAGCTAAAAGCGAGGATGCAGTAAGCCATCAGGGTCGATGGGAACATACCCAGCAGAATCAGGCTGAGACTGTTGGCGCTGAGCAGCAGTTTGACGTCGAGCGCTTCCTTGATGGTCGTGGTCTGCTGCGGCAGTGGTTTATCGAAATACATCACCTTGATCACACGCAGGTAGTAGAACAGCCCGATGACCGAAAACAATACCGCGGCGACCGCGAGCCAGACCATTTCGACCTGCACCACTGCCTGCAGCACACTGAGCTTGGCGTAGAAGCCGACGGTGGGCGGCACCCCGGCCATCGAAAACATCGCGATCGCGAGCAGCGCAGCGTACCAGGGATTGCTGTCGTTCAGGCCGGACAGGTCGTTGATGTTTTCGGCCTCGCATCCCTTGCGGTTCAACACCAGCAACACGCCGAAGGCAACCGCCGCCGTGATCGCATAGGTCAGTGTATAAAACATCGCCGAGGCGAAGCCGTTGGCGGTGGCCGACAGGATGCCCAGCAGGATGAAGCCAACATGCGAAATGGTCGAATAGGCCAGCATGCGTTTGAAGTTGGTTTGCGCGATGGCGATGATATTACCGATCGCCATGGAAGCAATCGCCAGCGCAATCAACATCTGCGACCAGTCAGCCTGCAGATCGCCAAGCCCGTCGACCAGCAGGCGAATCGCCATGGCAAAGCCGGCGATCTTCGGCGCGGTGCCGATGAATAGCGTAACCGAGGTCGGCGAACCCTGATAAATATCGGGCAGCCACATGTGGAATGGTACCGCACCCAGTTTGAATGACAGCCCCACCACGATGAAGGTCAGCGCGAAACCGAGCGCAACCGGGTGCTGCGCAAACTGGCTGCCGACCGCGGCCGAGACCTGGTTGAGATCCAGCGTTCCGGTGATGCCGTAAAAAATGGAAATTCCGTACAGCAGGAGACCCGAGGCCATCGCACCGAGCACGAAGTATTTCATCGCTGCTTCCGACGCGGACAACGATTTGCGGTTAAACGCGATCATCGCGTAAAGCGATAACGACAGTAGCTCGAGCCCGAGATAGACCAGCAGGAAGGAATGCGCGGAAATCATGACCATCATGCCAAGCGTGGCAAACAGCCCAAGCACGTAGTACTCACCCTTGTAAATACCGTTGTCAATCAGGTAATCGCGTGAATACACGAACACCAGGATAGTGACCGCGCAGATCGCAATCTTGAGCACCACCGCCAGCTGATCGAACACGAAAGAACCACCGAAGCTACTGACCGAGGCTACAGGCGCAACCAGCATTACCGCGGCGATGGTTGCAACCAGGGTTGCCACCGATAACAACAGGGTGAAGCCGCGTTTTTCCTGGGGCAGAAACAAATCGACCAGCAGCACCAGGCAAGTCATCGCGAGCATTACCATTTCGGGTACTGCGGGCACCAGGTCGGGCTGTATGAACGGGGCGGTCATAATTTCGAATTCGCAATGTGGTTAATCAGGTTATCGATCGTCGGGTGCATGACTTCGACCAGTGGATCTGGCCACAGCCCAAGTCCGAGCACCGCTAGCGCGAGTATCGCCAGGAACAGGAATTCGCGCCGGTTGATATCGGTTAGCGCGGCGACATTATCGTTGGCGACATCGCCGAAAACCACGCGCTTGACCATCCACAGGGTATAGGCTGCGCCGAGAATCAACGTCAGGGCCGCGAGGAAGGCAATCCAGAAGCTGGCCTTGAAGCTTGCCAGGATGACCATGAATTCGCCGACGAAACCCGAGGTGCCCGGCAGGCCGGCGTTGGCCATCGCGAAGAACACCATGAACGCGGCAAACACCGGCATGGTATTGACCACACCGCCGTAGTCGGCAATCTGGCGGCTATGCATGCGGTCGTACATGACACCGACGCAGAGGAACAGCGCGCCCGAAATAAATCCGTGCGATATCATTTGCACCATGCCGCCTTCCAGCGCCAGGGCCGCACCCTGATCGCCATGGCCCGAGTTGATGATGCGGAAGACGATGAAGAATCCGAGCGTAACGAAGCCCATGTGCGCAATTGACGAATAGGCGATCAGCTTCTTCATATCGCGCTGCACCAACGCGACAAAACCGATATAAACCACCGCGGTTAACGACATCGTGATGATCAGCCAGTCGAGTTCGGCGCTGGCGTCTGGCGTAATTGGCAGGCTAAAGCGCAGGAAGCCGTAGCCGCCGATTTTCAACATGATCGCGGCCAGGATGACCGAGCCGCCGGTCGGCGCTTCGACGTGCGCATCGGGTAGCCAGGTATGCACCGGCCACATCGGCACCTTGACCGCGAAAGCCACCAGGAAGGCGAGAAAGATCAGCACCTGCTCGGTCAGTCCGAGTTTCAGGTGATGGAAATCGAAAATCGCGAAGCTGCCCGACTGGGTATACATATAGATCAACGCCACCAGCATCAGCACTGAACCAATGAAGGTATAGAGGAAAAACTTCAGCGTCGCGTAGATGCGGTTGGCGCCGCCCCACACGCCGATGATTAGAAACATCGGAATCAGCATGGCTTCGAAGAAGATGTAAAACAGGATCGAGTCAAGGGCCGAAAAAGTTCCGATCATGAAACCTTCCATGATCAAAAAGGCCGCGAGATACTGCGATGCCCGATATTGAATGACTTCCCAGGCGGAGATAATGACGATTACGGTGGTGAAGGAGGTCAGCAGGATCAACGGCATCGAGATGCCGTCGACACCGAGGTAGTACTCGATATTGAACGCGGCGATCCAGTCCTGGCGTTCGACAAACTGCATCAAATGGGTATCGGTGTTGAATTGCGTATACAGCGGCAGGGTCAACAGGAAGGTGACGATAGACACCACCAGGGCAATCTTGCGCGCGCCCGCGGGTTCCTTGTCGCCAGCGAACAACACCAGGATGCCACCGAGGATCGGCGTCCAGATCACGAGGCTCAATAGCGGCCAGTCAGCGTACATACTATACATTTACCCTTGTTGTTGTTCTGCTTTAGCCCAGTACAACCCATCCCAGCAACAGGATCAGCCCGGAAATCATCGCAAACGCGTAATGGTTCAAATACCCGGTTTGCACGTGGCGCAGCTTGCCCGAAACCCATCCGACCAGGCGCGCGCTGCCGTTAACAATGAGACCGTCGATCATCAGTGCGTCACCGAGACGCCACAGTACCTGCCCAACGCCCCTGGCGGTGGCGGCAAACACGATTTCGTTGAAGCGGTCGAAGTAGTACTTGTTGTCCAGTATCCGGTACGGCAGTTCGAGTTTCGATTTGATCTGCGCCGCCCACTCCGGCTTTTTCAAATAAATGACCCAGGCAGCAATGACACCGCCCGCCGCCAACCAGGTGGGGCCGGGGGCAAGACCATGCAGGACGAAACTGGCCGGGCCATGGAAGGCCGCGGCGACTGCGGCCATCGCACCGTGCTCCTCGAATATGACGATCGCCTGGTCAAAGAAATCGCTGAACAACACGGTTTCGATCGTGAACCAGCCGATAATGGCCGAGGGTATCGCCAGTAGAATCAGCGGCACCGTGATCACGGCCGGGGTTTCGTGCAGGTGCGAACGCGTATGCTCGTCCATGCGCTCTTTGCCGTGGAATACCAGGAAAAACATGCGGAACGAATAAAACGCAGTCACAAAAACGCCCAGCAGCACTGCCCAATAGGCATAGTCGGCACCCCAGACATCGGCGTTTTTGGTCGCGATCAGGATGGCGTCCTTGGAAAAGTAACCCGATGTACCTGGAAAACCAATCAGCGCCAGCGAACCGACTAACGACACCCAGTAAGTGATCGGCATGTATTTCTTGAGGCCGCCCATCTTGCGAATATCCTGCTCGTGGTGCATGGCGATAATGACCGAACCGGCGGCGAGGAACAGCAGCGCCTTGAAGAAAGCATGGGTCATCAGGTGGAAGATTGCCGCCGAGTATGCCGACGCCCCCAGCGCAACGGTCATGTAGCCGAGCTGTGAAAGCGTCGAATAGGCCACCACGCGTTTGATGTCGTTTTGCACGATGCCGATCAGGCCCATGAAAAATGCGGTCGTCGCGCCGATGACGATGACGAACGACAAAGCGGTCGCCGACTGTTCGAACAGCGGCGACATGCGCGCCACCATGAAGATACCCGCGGTAACCATGGTCGCGGCGTGGATCAGCGCCGAGATCGGTGTCGGACCTTCCATCGAATCGGGCAGCCAGACATGCAGCGGCACCTGCGCCGATTTACCCATGGCGCCGATGAACAGCAGGATGCAGGCCAGCGTAATCACCGACCAGTCGATTCCCGGGATAACCTGCGTCGTGGCCGCGACCAGCGCATCGACGCGATCGAACACTTCGTAGTAGTCGAGCGAGCCGGTATACATCAGCACCACCGCGATGCCCAGCAAAAAGCCGAAATCGCCGACACGGTTGACCAGGAAGGCTTTCATGTTGGCGTAAATCGCGGTCTCGCGCTTAAACCAGAAACCGATTAGCAAATATGAAACCAGGCCGACCGCTTCCCAGCCGAAAAACAGCTGCAGGAAGTTATTTGACATGACCAGCATCAGCATCGAAAAGGTAAACAGCGAGATGTAGCTGAAGAAGCGCTGGTAGCCATCGTCGTCATGCATGTAACCGATGGTGTAAATATGGACCATCAACGACACCCCGGTCACCACCGCCATCATCAGGGCGGTCAGCCCGTCGATCAGGAAACCGACCTCGAAGCGGATACCATCACTGATCATCCAGGTGTAAACCGACTGGTTGTAAATCGGCGCGCCTTCGAAGGCGACATTGTTCAACACCAGCAGCGACAGGATGAAGGAGACGGCAACCCCCGATATGGTCACGCAATGCGCCCCGGAACGCCCGATCTGCTTACCGAAGAAACCGGCAATAATCGCGCCTGCGAGCGATGCCAGCGGAATCGCAAGGTAAATGAATTCCATACTCACCACTTCAACTCCTTGATATCCTCGACGTTGATAGAGCGCTTGTTACGGAACAGCACCACCAGTATGGCAAGGCCGATGGCCGCTTCGGCCGCGGCTACGGTCAGGATAAAAAAGACAAACACCTGGCCCGCGAGATCATTCAGATAGTGTGAAAAGGCGATGAAATTCAGGTTGACCGACAACAGCATTAGTTCGATCGACATCAACAGGATAATGATATTTTTTCGGTTGATGACGATGCCGGCGATCGAGATGCTGAACAGCACCGCGGCGAGAATCAGGTAATGACTGAGCGTGAGCGTCATCATCGCTTTTCCTCTGATGGCATTTTCACGATGCGCAAGCGATCTGCCTTGCGTACCTTGATCTGCTCGGACGGGACCTGGTACTTGGTTTTTTCACGCTTGCGCATGGTCAGCGAAATCGCGGCGATGATGGCAACCAGCAGGATGACCGCGGCAATTTCGAAAGCGAATACATAGTCGGTATACAACACGCCGCCAAGGGCCTTGGTGTTGCTGTAGTCGGCCGGTTTCGGCAGCGGCTCGCTGCCAGCGTCGAGCAAGAACACATCACTGGTGACGACGCTTAACATCAATCCCAGCATGATCGCGGCCACCAGCAGGCCAAGCGGGAGATAACGCACGAAGCCTTCGCGCAGGCGCGCAACGTTTATATCCAGCATCATCACCACAAAAATAAACAGAACCATGACCGCACCGACGTAAACCAGCACCAGGGCGATCGCCAGGAACTCGGCTTCCAGCGACATCCAGATCACGGCACTGGTGAAAAAGGTCAGCACCAGGAACAGCGCCGCATGGACCGGATTCTTCACCGTCACGACGGCGGTTGCGCTGACGACCGTGGCAACTGCGAAAACATAAAATATGACCGTTTCTATCATCGTTACATCACCGGTATGGGGCGTCCGCCGAGCGGTCCGCGGCAAGCTGTGCCTCGTAGCGGTCCCCGATCTCGAGTAATTTTTCCTTGGTCATGATGTTTTCGCCGCGATTTTCGAAGTGGTACTCGAAAATATTGGTCTCGACGATCGAATCGACCGGGCAGGCCTCTTCACAGAAGCCGCAGTAAATGCATTTGAACAAATCGATATCATAACGCGTGGTGCGGCGGCTGCCGTCGGCGCGCTGCTCAGATTCGATGGTAATCGCGAGCGCCGGGCAAACCGCTTCACAAAGCTTGCAGGCGATACAGCGCTCTTCGCCGTTGGCATAACGGCGCAAGGCATGCAGGCCGCGAAAGCGCGGACTGATCGGGGTCTTTTCCTCCGGGTACTGCACGGTAATTTTCTTGCGGAAAAAGTATCGCCCGGTCACGCCCATACCCTTGAGCAACTCGAGGAAGAGAAAACTTTTCAGGTAGAAATGTATTTTCGCAAGCATAGTCTTATATGAACCAGGGGCCGATTTTGAAATAGACCGCAACGCCTTCGACGACGAGCCAGAAAATCGTCACCGGCAATAAAACCTTCCAGCCGAGGCGCATGATCTGGTCATAGCGATAGCGCGGAAAGGTTGCGCGAAACCACAGGAACAGCAGCATGAATACGGCGGTCTTGCCGAACAACCAGCCGATACTGTCGCCCAGCAGGTCGGGCACCGGGCTCAGCCAGCCGCCGAAAAACAGCAGCGAACACAGCATTGCGATGAGTATCATGTTGGCGTATTCGGCGAGGAAAAACACCGCGAAGGTCATACCGGAATATTCGACGTGGAAACCGGCGACGATTTCAGATTCGCCCTCGGCAACATCGAAGGGCGCACGGTTGGTCTCGGCTACCCCTGAGATCAGGTAAACGAAAAACAGCGGCAGCAGGGGAATGAAAAACCAGTGGCCGATGCCGCCTGCCTGTTGATTGACGATTTCACCGAGATTAAGGCTACCGCCAACCATCAACACCCCGACCAGGGCAAAACCCATGGCGATCTCGTAGGCGACGATCTGCGCCGCCGAACGCATAGCACCCAGCAGGGCGTACTTGGAGTTAGAAGCCCAACCGGCGATGATGACGCCGTAAACCCCAACCGAAGTCATCGCCAGGATATACAACAAACCCGCGTTGATATTGCTGAAAACCAGGGTGTCGTTGAAGGGGATGACCGCCCAGGCCGCCATGGCCGGCGCAAAGGTTATCACCGGCGCGATGATAAACAGGTACTTGTTGGAATTGGTCGGGATGATGATTTCCTTGAACATCAACTTGAACATATCCGCAAACGGCTGAAACAGGCCCTTGGGACCGACCCGGTTGGGGCCCTTGCGAATTTGCATGTAGCCGATGACCTTGCGCTCGGCAAGGGTGTAGTAGGCGACGACGATAAACAGCGGCAGCAGGATAATCAACGCCTTCAAACCGCTGTAGACCGTATACAGCAGGTACTCGTGCACATACTGGCTCAGCCAGGCATCTATCGAACTCAGATACTCGGTCACGACACCTTCTCCAGCGTGACCTTGCCGTAGGCGTCGGACAGATGCCTGACCGCCTCGATCCCGCTCGGAACATAGACGCAGCCCGCGGGTACGCCTTCATCGATGCGTAACGGCAGCACCGCGGTACCCTTGCCCTGCTTAACCTGCACCTGTTCACAGGATTCGAGTTTGGACTGCCGCGCCTGGGCGCGATTCATAACCACGGCGGATTGCAGTTTCATCAACGGCGTCGCCTGCAAAGCGGCCGACTGGCGCGCCATGTCGTCGCTGGCGTAAATTGGCGCGGCGCCGATTTTCTGTATCGACCCGCTATCCTGTGGCAGGCTTTTCACCGCGGATTCGATCCCGCAGAGGTTACTCAGGGCAACGTCGCTGCATAGCGCCTTGAGTTCATTTTTCACCGCGACCGAATCGACGTAGTCGAATTCACCTGGTTTCAGCACCTGCCCCAGCGCACTTAATATTTTCCAGCCCTGGCGGCTCTCACCGAGGGCCGCAACACAGCCGTTGAAGCTTTGCCACAAGCCTTCGACATTGACGAAGCTGCCCGAGGTTTCGACCACCGACGCCAGTGGCAGCACCAGGTCCGCCTGCTGCTGGATAAAATCATTATCGTAACTGCTGACCGCGATGACGAATTCATTGGTATCGGAAAGCTGGCTTACCGAGTGGGTATCGAGCAACGGATTGAGCGCAAAGGTCAGCAGTAGCTTGTGCTTCGAGGCCAGTATCTCGCCCGCATGTTCGCCGCCAGCGTCGAGTCCTACGCCCGCGGGGCCGCGGTGCGGCGTGGTTCCCGCGAGGCAGGCGCCGGCACTGTTAGCCGATAGCGACAGGTAACCGAGCGTCGCATCGGCAGCGCTGGTTATCGACTCGCAGATTTCCTGGATCAGGGACAGATGCGGATTGGCGAGCGCCTGCACGCCGACGATGATCGCAGCGTTTTCCGCCGCAAGCAGCGAAGCCGCGATTGCCTGCTGCTGTGCAGTCGGTTCCAGGCCATCGACCAGGCCAGCCAGATGCCCGCCAGGCGCCTTGCCGCTGCTAGCGGCAAGCGCTACGGCGACGCCGGCAAGATCGTGCACCAGTTGCGCCGCCGAACCGGACAATTCGCTGTATAATTTAAAATTGTACTGCTCGCCGTAATGCCCGATCGACGAAACCTGCGCGTTGTTATGCTGCACCGCTTTGCGCAACCGATGCGACAACAGCGGCTGCTCGTAACGCAGGTTGCCAGCCACGATCAAGGCCGCATCGAGCTTTTCCAGCGATTCCAGCGAGCGTCCCAGCCAGGGCATGATCGCGCTGCCTTGCTGCGTCGTAAAGTCGGTCTGGGTCAGGCGATGATCGATATTATTCGAGCCGAGACCGCGCAGCAGTTTTTGCGCCAGATAATGTTCTTCCAGAGTCGCCTGCGGGCTAACCAGGGCCGCAATGCTGTCACCGGCATCTGCCATTCGGTTGGCCGCGGTGTTCAGTGCGGTTTCCCAGTCCACCGCCTTGAGTTCACCATTGTCGCGCAGCATAGGCTGGGTAACTCGTTGTCCGGCCTTAATCGCGGTATAGCTGAATCGATCGCGATCGGAGATCCAGGATTCGTTGATCGATTCGTTTTCGCGCGGCACCACGCGAATGACGTCGTTGCCGCGGGTATGCACGTAGGTATTGGAACCGATGCAGTCGTGTGCCGCTACCGCCGCGTGCTGGGTCAGTTCCCAGGGCCGCGCGGTATAGCGAGACGGCTTGGCGGTCAGGGCGCCAACCGGACAGACGTCGATGACGTTGCCGGACAACTCCGAGACGATCGATTTTTCGATATAGGTGCCGATTTCCATGTCCTCGCCGCGCCCGGTGGCGCCGAGTTCCGGCATGCCGGCAATTTCATCGCCAAAGCGCACGCAGCGGGTGCAATGAATACAGCGGGTAAAATCGGTCGCAATCAAAGGACCGATATTTTTGTCCATGACGACCCGTTTCGACTCGGTGTACTTGGACACGCCCTCGCCGAACCCCATCGCCACATCCTGCAATTCGCACTCGCCGCCCTGGTCGCAAATCGGGCAGTCGAGCGGGTGATTGATCAACAGGAATTCCATGGTCGACTTTTGCGCGGCGAGCGCCTTCTGCGATCGGGTCTGCACCACCATACCGTCCATGCACTGGGTGGCGCAGGCAGGCATCGGCTTTGGCGCACGTTCGATTTCGACCAGACACATGCGACAGTTGGCGGCTACCGACAGACGCTTGTGGTAGCAGAACCGCGGAATCACGATATTGTTTTCATCGGCGACATCGATCAACAGGCGCCCGGCCTGGGTTTCGATTTCCTGGCCATCTATCGTGACTGTTATGTTATCGCTCATTGCAGGTTCAATCCGATCAGGCTGCGTTATCGACAAGCGAGCGCTTATGCTCGACGTAGTATTCAAATTCATGCCGGAAATGTTTGATAAAACTCCAGACCGGCATTGCCGCGGCGTCACCCAGGGCGCAAATGGTGCGACCCTCGATCTTGTGTGAAACCTCTTCCAGTAGCTGAATATCTTCCGGCCTTCCCTTGCCTTCGACGATGCGACACAGCATGCGATAAAGCCAGCCCGTGCCTTCGCGGCAGGGCGTGCACTGCCCGCAGGACTCGGAATAGTAAAAACGCGAGATACGCCGCAGCGCCAGCACCATGTCGGTGGTTTCATCCATGACGATAACCGCGCCCGAACCCAGCATCGAACCGGCCTTGGCGATCGAGTCATAGTCCATGTTGCACTCCATCATCACGTCGCCAGGCAATACCGGCACGGAGGATCCGCCGGGAATTACCGCTTTCAGCCTGTGCCCATCCCTGATCCCACCGGCCATCTCCAGCAGGTCCTTGAAAGGTGTGCCCATCGAGATTTCAAAATTACCCGGCCGCTTCAAATGCCCCGACATCGAGAAGCATTTGACCCCGCCATTGTTGGGAATGCCGAGATCGGCAAACCACTGCGCGCCGTTGCGAATTATCGACGGCGCCGAGGCCAGCGACTCGGTATTGTTGATTGTGGTTGGTTTACCATAAAGTCCGAAATTTGCCGGGAATGGGGGCTTGTAGCGCGGCTGACCCTTTTTTCCTTCCAGCGATTCGAGCAAGGCAGTCTCTTCGCCGCAGATGTAGGCACCGGCGCCAAGCGCGGGATACAGGTCAAAATCGACGCCACTGCCGAGTATGTTCTTGCCCAGGTAGCCCGCCGCGTAGGCCTCTTTGACCGCGGCCTCGAAATGCTGCGCCGGCTCATCCATGAACTCTCCGCGCATGTAATTGTAGCCGACGGTTGCGCCGATCGCGTAACCGCAAATCGCCATGCCTTCGACCAGCGCATGCGGGTTGAAACGCAAAATGTCGCGATCCTTGCAGGTGCCAGGCTCGGATTCATCGGAATTGCAGACGACGTACTTTTGCCCGGGCGCGTTACGCGGCATGAAGCTCCACTTGAGACCTGTCGGGAAACCGGCGCCACCGCGACCGCGCAAACCGGAAGCCTTGACTTCCTCGATCACGGCTTCGGGCGACATCCCATCCTGCAAAATTTTCTTCAGCGCCTGATAGCCGCCGACTTTAAGATAGGTCTCCATCGACCATGGCTGATCGTATTGCAGGGTTGCGTAACAGACTTCGTTAGCCATTTCTATCTCTACTCCAGCGCGTCCAGGATTTGATCGACCTTTTCCGGGGTCAGATTTTCATGGTAAACATGATTGACCTGCATCATCGGGCCACCGCCACAGGCGGCCAGGCATTCTTCTTCGCATTTCAGGTAAATCCGACCATCCTCGGTGCTTTCACCAATCTTGATGCCAAGCTTGTTCTCGACGTGCTCGACGATGCTTTCCGATCCCATCAGCATGCAGGAAATATTGGTGCAGATGGCGACGTTGTGCCGCGCCACCGGTTTGGTCTCGAACATCGAATAAAAGGACGCCACTTCGTAAACATGGATCGCGGGCAATTCCAGGTACTCGGCTACCGCATCCATCAGTTCGGTCGTTAAAAAGCCCTTGTTCTGATGCTGCGCCGCGCTGAGCGACTGCAGTACCGCCGAGCGCTTGTGCTCAGGCGGGAAGCGTGCCACCCAATGATCGATTTGCGCGAGCGTATGCGCGTTCAGTAAATCGATTTTTGACAGGGTTTCGATAGCCATTATCTGTCGATCTCTCCGAATACAATATCCTGGGTGCCGATGATCGCGACCACGTCGGCCAGCATATGGCCCTGCGCCATTTCGTTCATGCTCGACAGGTGGGCGAATCCGGGCGCGCGCACCTTGAGTCGGTAGGGTTTGTTGGCGCCATCCGAAATCAGGTAGACGCCGAATTCACCCTTGGGATGTTCGATGCTGGTATAGACTTCGCCCTCGGGCAGCGTGTAGCCCTCGGTGAACAGTTTGAAATGGTGGATCAGGCCTTCCATGTCGGCCTTGAGCTCTTCGCGTCGCGGCGGCGCCACCTTGTGATTGTCGGTTATCACCAGTCCGGGGTTGGCGCGCAGCCAGTCGATACACTGCCGGATGATGCGATTGGATTGCCGCATTTCCTCGATGCGCACCAGGTAGCGATCGTAGCAATCGCCGTTGGTGCCCACCGGGATGTCGAAATCCATGCGATCGTAAACTTCGTAGGGCTGCTTCTTGCGCAGGTCCCATTCAACGCCGGAACCGCGCAACATCGGCCCGGTAAAACCGAGTTGATAGGCGCGCTCCGCGGAAACCACGCCAATCCCGACCGTGCGCTGCTTCCAGATACGATTGTCCGTCAGCAGGGTTTCGTACTCGTCGATATAACCCGGAAAGCGCCTGCTGAAATCTTCGGCGAAATCGAGCAGGCTGCCCTGCCGGTTTTCATTCAGACGATCGGCTTCCTTCTTGCTGCGCCAGCGGCTTTCCAGGTATTGCGGCATGCGATCGGGCAGATCCCGCGCTACCCCGCCAGGGCGGTAATAGGTCGCGTGCATGCGCGCACCCGAAACCGCTTCATACATATCCATCAAATCTTCACGCTCGCGAAACGCGTAGAGGAACATCGTCATCGCACCGACGTCGAGCGCATGCGTGCCAATCCACATCAGGTGGTTCAGGATGCGGGTAATTTCATCGAACATGACGCGGATATACTGCGCCCGTTCGGGAATCTCGACACCCAGCAGTTTTTCGATCGCCATGACGTAGCCATGCTCGTTGCACATCATCGAGACGTAATCGAGGCGATCCATGTAACCGATGGTCTGGTTATAGGGTTTGGTCTCGGCCAGTTTTTCGGTGCCCCGATGCAACAAGCCGATATGCGGATCGGCGCGCACGATCACTTCGCCGTCCATTTCCAGCACCAGGCGCAAGACGCCATGCGCTGCCGGATGCTGCGGGCCGAAATTAAGCGTGTAGTTCTTGATTTCAGGCATCGTTTTCGGCCTCGTCCTGGACCTTTGGCTCATTCCCGAGGTAACGATTGTCAGCACGCCTGACGCGTGGCACCAAAACCCTCGGCTCGATCGAAACCGGTTCGTAAACCACGCGCTCACGCTCAGGGTCATAACGCATTTCCACGTTGCCGACCAGCGGAAAGTCCTTGCGAAACGGGTGCCCGACAAAACCGTAGTCGGTCAGAATGCGACGTAAATCGGGATGATCGCTGAACAGGATGCCGAACAGGTCGAAAGCCTCGCGTTCGTACCAGTCGGCCGATTTCCAGATACCGGTAACGGTCGGTATCACCGGGAAGTCGTCATCGGCGGCAAATACGCGCAGCCGCAATCGCTGGTTGTTGGCATAGGACAACAAATGGTAGACCGCGGCAAAACGCCTGCCCTGGATTGCCAGCGATTCGAGTTCGTCGCCAAACTGCAGGCGCCCGCTGCTGGCGCCGTCGGTAACTCCACGGCTAAACCCGCCGCGGCTGGCTTCATCGGTCTGCCACTCGTCGCGGCCGAATTGCGAGTAATCGACGCCACAGAGATCGACCAGTTGCTGGAATTGAAAACCCGCCTCATCGCGTACCAGGGTTGCCACATCGAGCAGATTCCCGGCTTTCACTTCCACGGTTAGCTCGCCGTAGGCGACGGTGACCGAGTCTGCTCTATCACCCAGCGCCACGCGCAAAGCTTCCGCCAGTTGCTGATTCGAATCCGACATCTTAGCGGGCTATGGTGTTGGTGCGTTTAATCTTGTTTTGCAACTGCATAATACCGTAGAGCAGTGCTTCCGCGGTGGGTGGGCAACCAGGCACATAGACATCGACCGGCACCACGCGATCACAGCCGCGTACTACCGCGTAGGAGTAATGGTAATAACCGCCGCCATTGGCGCAGGAACCCATCGAAATCACCCAGCGCGGTTCTGCCATCTGGTCGTAGACCTTGCGCAGGGCCGGCGCCATCTTGTTGACCAGCGTGCCTGCCACGATCATGACGTCGGACTGGCGCGGGCTGGGCCGGAAAATGATGCCGAAGCGATCGAGGTCGTAACGTGCCGCGCCGGCCTGCATCATTTCCACCGCGCAACAGGCGAGCCCGAAAGTCATCGGCCACATCGAACCGGTACGCGCCCAGTTGATCAGCTTGTCGAGAGAGGTAGTGGCAAAACCCTGTTCGAAAACACCCTCTATTCCCATTCGAGCGCTCCTTTCTTCCATTCGTAGATGAAGCCGATAACCAGCACGGCGAGAAAAATTGCCATCGCCAGCAGACCAAATGTGCCTATCTGGTCGAGCACGATCGCCCATGGGAACAGGAAGGCAATTTCGAGATCAAAAATGATAAACAGAATGGCAACCAGGTAGTAACGAACGTCGAATTTCATGCGGCTGTCTTCGAAGGCTTCGAAACCACATTCGTAAGGGGAATTCTTTTCGGCATCGGGGCGTGAAGGCCCCAAAAGCTTACCCAGGATGATAAACACCGACCCCATGATGAGAGTAACGCACATGAAAATCAGAATCGGTAGATAATTGCCTAACATTGATCGAGACCTTTCCCCGGGAAGCCTGCTCTAAGACTGCGAGGCGCCAGTCTATTGTGGCACCTATATAGTGTCAAGAACTCTCCTGCGGAGCTGAAATATCGCATACAAAGTATTAATAATTCCACCGCCAGGCAGCAAAAAACAGTCTATTCGAGCCGACAAAATCGACCCGGGCAAGCCCGGGTCGAGATTAATAAAAATGGTGCCGATGGCCGGAGTCGAACCGGCACAGCTTTCGCCACTACCCCCTCAAGATAGCGTGTCTACCAATTCCACCACATCGGCAAATCCCCGGCTACTCCGCCGGGGGTAAATCTGAATCGTTTGCAGTATCGCCGGCAGTTTCGGCGGGCGGCACATCCCCGCCCTGCATCACGCCCGTATCCGCAGCTGGAACTTCGTCGAGTTCCTGGGTTGTCACGCTGCCGCTTACGCTATCGGGCGCCACCCGGTTACTGGAAATATAGGCCAGCGACAAGCATACAATAAAAAACAAAATCGCGATGACTGTGGTTGTCCTGCTGAGGAAATTTCCCGAGCCACGCGCGCCGAACAGGGTTGCCGATGCACCGCTGCCAAACGCCGCCCCGGCATCGGCACCTTTGCCATGCTGCATCAGGATCAGCACGATCAGGGAGATCGACAGCAAGACTTGCACTACGAGTAAAATACTATTGATGTTTTCCATAAATTTTCCTAAGCCGATTGCGCGATCGCCAGAAAATCGTCGGCCTTCAATGCTGCTCCGCCGATCAATCCACCATCGATATCTTCTTGCGACAGCAGTTCTGCCGCATTTGACGGGTTCATACTACCGCCATATAAAATGCGCAGCTGCTGCGCGACCTTCGCATCGGCCTGTGACAGCTTGCCGCGAATGAATGCATGTACCGCCTGCGCCTGTTCCGGGGTCGCAACCTTGCCGGTGCCAATCGCCCATACCGGTTCATAAGCGATAACCGATTTGGCGATTGCCTCGATGCCGCAGAGGTCGATGACGGCATCGATCTGCCTGGCTACGACCACTTCGGTAACATCCTGCTCGCGCTGTTCCAGGGTTTCGCCAACGCACAGGATCGGCGTCAGCTGAGCGCCGATCGCCATCGCGAAGCGAGCCGCTACCAGCTGGTCGGACTCCTGATAGAGCGAACGACGCTCCGAGTGCCCGACGATGGCGTAGCGACAGCCGCATTCAACCAGCATGGCAGCGGAAATCTCACCGGTATAAGCACCCGCTTCATGATCACAGACATTTTGCGATCCAAGTGCGATATCGGTACCGGCTAACATGCCACCGACTTTCATCAGGTAGACCGATGGCGGGCAAACCGCGAGTTCCGCATTACCGGAATTTCCCGCCTTGATGCCCTCAACCAGCTCGATGACAGATTGCAGGCTGCCATTCATTTTCCAGTTGCCTGCGATAAGGCTAGAACGCATATCTATTACCGGTCATTTAAAAGGCGCCAAAGGTTACTCACCTCGGCCCAAGAAATCAATCCAGAATTGGCGATTTGGCGGTATTTTACCTGCTTGTCTGATCGTCAGCGGCCTGTTTGACCGATTGCGCCAGTTCGGCAGCGATTTTTTCGACCTGGGACTGGTCGCGGCCTTCGACCATGACGCGAATCAGGGGTTCGGTGCCAGAGGCCCGCAACAATACACGGCCCGTTGTTCCGAGCTCGGCCTCGGCGGATTTAACCGCATCCTGGATACGGGGTGAACTATCCAGATCCAGGGGCTGGGTAATCGGCAGATTTATCATGGTTTGCGGATAAACCTCCATATCGCTACAGGCCTCGGTTAGCGTTTGCTGCTGATTGACCAGCCACTCCAGCACCTGCAAGGCTGCGATTATACCGTCTCCCGTGGTTGTCTTGTCGAGGCATATGATATGTCCGGAAGACTCACCACCCAGAAACCAGCCGTTCTCGACCAGCTGTGCCATGACGTAGCGATCGCCGACCGCAACGCGCTGAAATGGAATCTGCTGCGCCTGCAGGGCGTGCTCAAATCCCAGGTTGGTCATCAGGGTGCCGACCACGCCACCATTGAGCTGACCGCTCATGAGTTTGCTCCTGGCGATGATGTAGAGTAACTGGTCACCATTTTTTACGTCACCACGGGCGTCCATCATCATTACGCGGTCCCCATCGCCATCGAAGGCAATACCGAGATCCGCCTGATTTTCCAGCACCTCGGCGCGCATGCTTTCCGGATGAAGCGCGCCAACCCCCTGGTTGATATTCATGCCATTGGGACTGGTGCCGACTTCGATCACCTCCGCACCCAGCTCACGAAAAACCGCCGGCGCGATATGGTAGGTCGCGCCATGAGCACAATCGACAACCAGCTTCATGCCGCGTAGCGAAGTCTGAAACGCGATCGAGCTTTTGCAAAATTCGATATAGCGACCCTTGGCGTCTTCCATGCGGCTGGCCTTGCCTATATTTTCGGGTTCGACCATTTCCAGTGGCTCATCGAGCATCGCTTCGATAGCCTCTTCGGTTGAATTCGGCAACTTGAAACCGTCGCCATTAAAAAATTTGACGCCATCGTCATGATAAGGATTATGCGACGCGCTGATGACGATCCCGGCGACGGCGCGCTGCGCCTGGGTAACATAGGCAATCGCCGGAGTCGGCATGGGTCCGAGCAGCAGCACATCCAGCCCGGCGGCCGCGAGCCCGGCCTCGAGTGCGGACTCGAACATATATCCCGAAATGCGCGTATCTTTGCCAATCACAACCTGGCCATGCCCTGACTGGGATAACACCTTGCCGGCGGCCCAGCCGAGTTTCATGACGAAGTCGACCGTCATCGGATGCTGCCCCACGCGACCGCGGATGCCGTCAGTGCCGAAGTATTTACGCGCCATCAGGCGACCCTGCCAAGCGCAGTGACCATCGCCAGCGCGTCGGCGGTTGCAGCCACATCATGCACGCGCAGGATATCGGCGCCCAGCATCGCCGCCATAACGGCCAGCGAAAGACTGCCGTAAAGTCGCTGATCTGCGGGTTTGTCCAGAATCGTACCTATCATTTTTTTACGCGATAATCCTGCCAGCACGCGAACGCCCAGTTCACGGAACTCGGCCAGGGATTTCAATAGTAACAGGTTATGTTCAATAGTCTTGCCGAAACCAAATCCCGGGTCGATAATTATTCGATCGAGTTCGATACCTGCGTCAACAGCAGCCTCGATGCGCGCCGCGAGAAAAGCTTTGACTTCGGCCACAACGTTTTTATAGACGGGATTGCGCTGCATGGATGCCGGCGTACCCTGCATATGCATCAGGCAGACCGGTACCTCGAGTTCGGCTGCGACCTGCAGCGAATCATCCAGCTGCAGCGCCCAGACGCTGTTGATGATACTGGCCCCGGCCTCGACGGCGGTGCGCATGACGTCCGCTTTGTTGCTATCGATCGAAATCGGGATATCGGAAATTTCGCGGATGGCGCTGATCAGTGGAATTGTGCGTCTCAGTTCCTCTTCGAGAGCTACCGGTTGGGCTCCGGGCCGCGTCGATTCCCCACCAATATCGAGGATATCGGCGCCATCGTCAATCAACTGCCGGGCCTGCGCCAAGGCTTTCTCCAGGGTGTCGAATTTGCCGCCATCCGAAAATGAATCGGGGGTCGTGTTAATGACCCCCATGACTTGAAGATTAGTGGATATCGTCAGTTGTGACATCGAACATAGCGGCCGGCCAGGCCCGCGAGACGTTAATGGAGCTTCGCGGGATCCAGGTCCGGATCGTCGTCCTCACTGGAATCACCCGAAGTCGCGGTCGGCGTTGGCCCGGTCTCATCGTCAGACCAGTCCTCGGGTGGTCCCGGTACCTTGCCCTGCATGATCGTGTCGATCTGCAACGCATCGATGGTTTCATACTTCATCAAAGCGTCAGCCATCAGGTGCAGCTTTTCTTCGTTTTTCTTCAGGATTTCGACCGACCGCTGGTAGTTGCGATCGATAATCGCGCGAATCTCGGAGTCGATCGCCTGGGCGGTTTCGTCGGATACGGTTTTCTGCTTGCCATAACTCTTGCCGAGAAAAACTTCGCCTTCTTCTTCACTGTAGGACAGCGGTCCCATGCGATCCGAGAGACCCCATTGGGTAACCATGCTGCGCGCGATGCTGGTTGCGCGCTCGATATCGTTAGAAGCTCCGGTGGTTACCGCTTCGTCGCCAAAAATCTGCTGTTCCGCGATGCGCCCACCAAACAGGCTCGACAGCTGGCTTTCGAGATGCTGTTTACTGTAACTATAGCGATCGTCTTCGGGTAAAAACATGGTTACCCCCAGCGCGCGACCCCGTGGGATAATACTCACTTTATAAACCGGGTCGTGGTCGGGCACCAGCCTGCCGACAATGGCGTGACCCGCCTCGTGATAAGCGGTAAGTTTCTTTTCTTCTTCCTTCATAATCATCGAGCGGCGTTCCGCGCCCATCATGATCTTGTCCTTGGCGCGCTCGAACTCGCCCATGGTCACCAGCTTCTTGTTGGCGCGGGCGGCAAACAGGGCGGCCTCGTTGACGAGGTTAGCCAGGTCCGCGCCGGAAAATCCGGGGGTGCCGCGAGCGATGACCATCGGGTCGACGTTTTCCGCTGCCGGCACCTTACGCATGTGTACTTTGAGAATATGCGAACGCCCGCGCACGTCAGGCAACGGCACCACGACCTGGCGGTCGAATCGTCCCGGACGCAACAATGCCGGGTCGAGCACATCGGGGCGGTTGGTCGCCGCGATGACGATAACCCCCTCGTTACCTTCGAAGCCGTCCATTTCGACCAGCAACTGGTTCAGCGTTTGCTCACGTTCATCATGCCCGCCACCGAGGCCCGCGCCGCGATGGCGTCCGACGGCATCGATTTCGTCGATGAAGATGATGCAGGGTGCATGCTTTTTAGCCTGGTCGAACATGTCGCGCACCCTGGAGGCGCCAACGCCGACAAACATTTCGACAAAGTCGGAGCCGGAAATGGTGAAAAAAGGCACCTTGGCTTCGCCCGCGATGGCCTTGGCCAGCAGGGTCTTACCGGTGCCGGGGGAACCGACCATCAAAACACCGCTTGGAATCTTGCCGCCAAGCTTTTGAAACTTCGAAGGATCGCGCAGGAATTCGACCAGCTCGGCGACTTCTTCCTTGGCTTCATCGACGCCGGCAACATCATTAAAACTGATATTGATCTGATCCTCGCCCAGCAGGCGCGCCTTGCTCTTGCCAAATGACATGGCGCCGCGACCGCCGCCACCACCTTGCATCTGGCGCATGAAAAATATCCACAATCCAATCAGCACGATAAAGGGAAACCAGCTGATAAACATATGCCCCAGTAACGAAGGCGGCTCCGGAGGCTTGCCCACGACGGCCACATCGGCGCGCTCGAGATCACCGATTAACGCGCTGTTGCTGGTTTCGGGGCTATAGGTGGAGAACGGCGTACCGGAAATCAGTTTGCCGGTTATATTCTGTCCTTCGATGGTGACTTCCCTGACCTGACCCTGCTTCACCTGGGTCAGGAAATCCGAATAGATCAGGGTTTGAGCACTACTGCTGCGGTCCCCGAAACTGTGGAAAACCGAAAGCAGCACCACCGCGATGACAATCCACAAAACTAAATTCTTGACTACGTCGTTCACTATTACACCCTTTTTGGCTTTAATTAAGGCCTGGTCCGAAATTCATTATTACTGCTATTAATTCCAGATACTAGCGTATTTTGGACACGCCGGCCTATCTGAGATCACTGCAAACCGCATAAATTTCACTGGAACGTGACCTCGATGCGTCCGGTTTACGAAATTTTACCGATTTAAAGCTCGAACGAAGGCTCGCCAACAGATCCTCGAAGCCCTCGCCCTGAAATAGTTTGACCACAAATACGCCCCCGGGTGCCAGGTAATCCCGGGCCATGTCGAAGGCTAGCTCCGCCAGATATATCGCTTTTGGCTGGTCCACACTATGCATACCACTCAAATTGGGGGCCATATCGGATAAAACAAGGTCAAATCTTTGATCCCCGATTATGGCCAGTAAATCATCCAGCAACTGCTGCTCGGTAAAGTCACCCTGCAAAATCTCGACCCCGGCGATCGGTTCGATCGGCAGCAAATCGAGCGCGATCACCCGGCCCTGATCACCCACGGCCCGAATCGCATACTCACTCCAGCCGCCTGGGGCTGCACCAAGGTCGAGCACGAACTGTCCCGCTTTGAAGATACGATCTTTTTGCTGGATCTCCTCGAGCTTGAACACCGCACGTGAACGATAACCCTGCTCGCGCGCCTTCAGGACGTAGGCATCCTGATGATGCTCCTGCAACCAACGCTTACTGGATTTTGATCTTGGCAAAATTTATACCGTTCTGCTGTGGTACCATGCGCGCTTTAAATTTTCCTGTGCGGCAATATGGAATTATCCAGTGGACAAATCAAACGACTGCGCGCCGAGGGCCATCGGCTCAATCTAAAACCGGTCGTCATCATAGGCCAAAAGGGACTATCCGAAAACCTGCACCAGGAAATCGATTCGGCGCTCGACCATCACGAGTTACTCAAGCTGCGCATCCCGGCGCTGGATAAACCCGGCAAGCGCGAACTCGCGATGCTGATTTGCGCCCAGCACAAAGCGATACTGGTCGAGACTATCGGCAGCGTCATCGTCATCTACCGGCCGAACAAGGAAACCAACCGTTTCGCCGAAACTATTGGCGCCTGATCCTCACAGATTAGTCGCTTTCCGGGCCGCCCGGGTACACAAGTCCCTTCGACGGCGCGGCCAGCCTCAATGTGATTTTCTGCGGTTGGATCAGCAGGATATAGAATTCCCGGCCCTCTCCGCGGCTGCCCTGGGAGAAATTAAAAGCATAACGATGGCCGCGTCGAAGGGATAATGGCTATACGGAAGGAAGAAACTAACAGGAACCGGGAATCCCGATGACGGGGGTGGCTATTTGTAATGCACCCCGGTGATGACGTATTCCATGGTACCGCCCGGGGCGTCGACCACGGCTTCCTCGCCTGCTTCCTTGCCGATTAGCGCGCGCGCGATGGGTGAACTGATCGCGATCCGGTTTTCATTGATGTCAGCCTCGATATCGCCCACGATCTGGTAGGAGACTTCTTTGTCGGTGGCCACGTCGAGTAATTCCACGGTGCAACCAAACACCACCCGCTCACTGGGGTTGAGCTGGGTTACGTCGATGATCTGCGCATTGGACAGCGCCGATTCGAGCTCGGCAATTCGGCCTTCGGTGAAACTCTGTTCTTCGCGCGCGGCATGGTACTCGGCGTTTTCCTTCAAATCGCCATGCTCGCGGGCGGTTGCGATCGCTTCGATCACGGCCGGGCGCTTGACCGATTTCAATTCCCTGAGCTCGAGCTTGAGCCTTTCTGCACCCGTAGCGGTAAGCGGTATCTGATTCATGTTATGTCGCCTGGTGTAACGATTGTAAGCAATATACTTCTTTTATTTCACGGTGGGACATCGCCTGGCAGGTAGCCTTACCGCCAGACAAAGTAGTGGTATAGCACACCGAATGCATAATTGCCTCACGGCGGATGGCGTAGGAATCCGCGATGGCCGAGCGTCCCTCGGTGGTATTCACGATTAGCGCGATTTCACCGTTTTTGATCATGTCGACCACATGCGGGCGCCCTTCCTTGACCTTATTGACATGCTGACACTCGACCCCACCCGCACGAATCACTTTCGCGGTGCCCCCGGTCGCAACCAGCTTGAAACCCCTGTCGTGTAACTCGCGTGCCAGTTCGACAATGCCTTTCTTATCGGTTTCGCGTACGCTTAAAAACGCGGTTCCGGGCTCCGGAATTCTCGCGCCCGACGCCAGCATGCCCTTGGCATAGGCTTCGGCAAAGCTCTGCCCGATGCCCATGACTTCCCCGGTAGACTTCATTTCAGGACCGAGAATCGGGTCGACCCCCTGGAATTTGGCAAACGGAAACACGGATTCCTTGACGGACACGAAATCCGGCACCACCTGCCGCGTGTAGCCCTGCTGCTGCAGACTCTGCCCGACCATACAGCGCGCGGCTATCTTGGCCAGCGGCACGCCCGTGGCCTTGGAGACAAAGGGTACGGTGCGCGAGGCGCGGGGATTGACTTCGAGGATATAAACCTCGTCACCCTTGATCGCAAACTGGGTGTTCATCAAGCCCACGACCTTGAGCGCGCGCGCCATGGCGCCGACCTGATCGCACAGGCGCTGCTGAATTTCCGCGGACAACGTATAGGGTGGCAACGAGCAGGCCGAATCGCCTGAATGCACGCCCGCCTGCTCGATATGTTCCATCAATCCCCCGATTAAAACCTGTTCGCCATCGCAGATTGCATCGACATCCACCTCGACCGCTTCGTCGAGAAAACGATCCAGCAGTACCGGCGAATCGCGCGTTACCTTGACCGCTGCGCCCATGTAGCGCGCGAGATCTTCCTGGTCATAGACGATCTCCATCGCCCTGCCGCCAAGCACGTAGGAAGGCCGCACCACCAGCGGAAATCCCACCTGCTCGGCGAGCTCGGCCGAGGATTCGACGTCGAAAGCGATCTGATTAGGTGGCTGTAACAGGTTCAGTTGCTGGATCATTTTCTGGAAACGCTCGCGGTCTTCGGCGAGGTCGATCGAATCGGGCGTGGTACCTATGATTGGCACCCCGGCGGTTTCCAGCGCGCGCGCCAGGTTAAGCGGGGTCTGGCCGCCAAATTGCACGATTACGCCGCTGGGCTTTTCCAGGTGGATGATTTCGAGTACGTCTTCATAAGTCAGCGGCTCGAAGTAAAGCCGGTCCGAGGTGTCGTAATCGGTCGATACGGTTTCCGGATTACAGTTGATCATGATCGTCTCGTATCCGTCTTCGCGCATCGCCAGTGCCGCATGCACGCAGCAATAATCGAACTCGATACCCTGCCCGATGCGGTTTGGACCACCACCGAGCACGACGATTTTATTGCGTTCGCTGGGCCGCGCTTCGCACTCTTCGTCGTAACTCGAATACAGGTAGGCGGTGCTCGAAGCGAATTCCGCGGCGCAGGTGTCGACCCGTTTGTAAATCGGCCTGACGCCCAGTTCACGGCGGCGCGCACCAAACTTGAGCTCGTCGCAGGCGAGCAGTTGCGCCAGCCGGTGATCGGAAAATCCCTTGCGCTTCAAGGCGCGAATTTCCGCGGCGTCAAGTGAGTCGAGACCGCGCCCGCTCAGATTTTTTTCGATCTGCACCAGTTCCTGAATCTGCACCAGAAACCAGGGGTCGATCGCGGTCTGTTCGAAAATCTGCTCCAGGCTGTAACCCGAGCGAAAGGCATCGGCGACATACCAGATTCGTTTGGCACCGGGCAAACGCAACTCGGTGCGGTACAGATCCTCGAGTTCCTCGGGATCGTCGTCCTGATCGACAATCGGGTCGAGCCCGAATACGCCAGTCTCGAGACCACGCAGCGCCTTGTGGAAGGATTCCTGGAAATTACGCCCGATCGCCATGACTTCACCGACCGATTTCATTTGCGTCGACAGACGGTCGTCCGCCTGCGGGAATTTTTCAAAGGTAAAACGCGGAATCTTGGTGACGACGTAATCGATGCTGGGTTCGAACGACGCCGGGGTGGCGCCGCCGGTAATATCGTTCTGTAATTCATCCAGGGTGTAACCAATCGCAAGCTTGGCTGCGACCTTGGCGATCGGAAATCCGGTCGCCTTGGAGGCCAGCGCCGAGGAGCGCGATACCCGCGGATTCATCTCGATAATGATCATTTCCCCGTCTTCGGGATTAATCGCAAACTGCACGTTGGAGCCGCCGGTTTCGACGCCAATCTTGCGTAAAACCGCGAGCGAGGCGTTGCGCATGATCTGGTATTCCTTATCGGTCAGGGTCTGCGCCGGCGCCACGGTAATCGAATCGCCGGTATGCACGCCCATCGGATCGAGGTTTTCGATCGAACAAACGATAATGCAGTTGTCGTTTTTATCGCGCACCACTTCCATCTCGAACTCTTTCCAGCCGAGCACCGAGGTTTCGATCAGAACCTCGCTGGTGGGTGACAGGTCAAGCCCGCGTCGGATGATGTCATCGAACTCTTCGCGGTTGTAGGCAATCCCGCCGCCGCTGCCGCCCATCGTGAACGAGGGACGGATGATGACCGGAAAGCCAATTTGCGACTGCCCCTGCCAGGCTTCCTCGAGGCTGTGCGCAATAAAGGCCTTGGGCGTCTTCAAGCCAATTTCGCCCATGGCGACGCGAAACTGTTCGCGGTCTTCGGCCATGTCGATGGCTTCGCGCGTGGCGCCTATCATTTGCACGCCATACTTTTCGAGCACGCCCTCACGCACCAGGTCGAGTGCGCAATTGAGTGCGGTTTGACCACCCATGGTAGGCAGCAGGGCATCGGGGCGTTCGCGGGCGATGATTTGCTCGACCGCGGTCCAGTGGATCGGCTCGATGTAAACCGCATCCGCGGTATCCGGATCGGTCATGATCGTGGCCGGATTGGAATTGATCAGGATCACGCGCAAGCCTTCTTCCTTGAGCGCTTTGCAGGCCTGTGCCCCCGAATAGTCAAACTCGCAGGCCTGGCCGATTACAATCGGTCCGGCACCAATGATCAACACCGATTTTAAATCCTGTCTGCGCGGCATCAGACTGCTCCCTGGCGACCCCTGTAGGTCGCAATCAAATCAATAAACCGGTCAAACATGGGGGCGACGTCGTGCGGACCCGGGCTCGCTTCGGGGTGACCCTGGAAGCTGAAGGCCGGCTTATCGCTGCGTTCTACCGCCTGCAGGCTGCCGTCAAACAACGAACGATGCGTCGCCTGCAGGCACTCTGGCAGGCTCGCCTCGTCGACCGCGAAACCGTGGTTCTGACTGGTGATCATGACCACCCCGCTGCGCAGGTCCTGCACTGGATGATTCGCGCCATGGTGGCCGAACTTCATCTTTACGGTACTGGCGCCACTCGCCAGTGCGAGCAATTGATGCCCGAGACAAATACCGAATACCGGTATTTCGGTTTGCAGAATTTTCGCTATCGCCGCGATCGCGTAGTCGCAGGGCTCGGGGTCGCCCGGGCCATTGGACAGGAATATTCCATCCGGATTCATTGCCAGCACTTCGTCGGCCGGAGTTTTCGCCGGCACCACCGTTACCCGGGCGCCGCGCTCGGCGAGCATGCAGAGAATGTTTTTCTTAACGCCGTAATCGTAGGCAACCACGTGGAATCGAGTTTCGCTGTTATCCACATATCCGGATTCGAGCGACCAGGTCGATTGCGTCCAGGAATAGGGTTCCACGGTCGAAACCACCTGCGCAAGATCGCAGCCGGCGAGCCCGGCGAATCCCCGTGCCGCTTCGATGGCCGCGGTTTCGACGACCTCGTCACCGGCCATGATCGCACCCGATTGAGCTCCGCCGTCGCGCAGCTTGCGCGTCAGTTTGCGGGTATCGATATCGGCGATGGCGACGACGCCGCGCCGCTCGAGATATTCCTGCAGGCTGCCCTGGCTGCGCCAGTTGCTCGCGCGCAAGGGTAGATCGCGAATGATCAGGCCGCTGGCGTGAATCTCGGTGGACTCCTCGTCTTCGTCGTTAACCCCGGTATTGCCGATATGCGGATAAGTCAGGGTGATCAATTGCTGACAATAAGAAGGATCGGTGAGGATTTCCTGATATCCCGTCATCGCGGTATTGAATACCACCTCGCCGATCGACAGGCCGTCGGCTCCGATTGAACTACCGTGGAAAACGGTTCCATCCTGCAGGGCTAGTATCGCTGTCTTGGGCACAAATACTCCGTTCTCAAAAAAATGCGCGCGCACAAAAATGGGAGGAACCGCAGGTTCTTCCCATCGAATATTTCATAATCGTAAACACCGCGGAGGCAGCATCTTCTTGAATGCATATTCTATGTCTATTGCATTAACGAGTCTACGCTTGCCGCTAAAATTTGCTAAATTACCTGCATTCGTGCGAACTGCACCTATCCATCGAGACCCCTGCATGCTGCCTGCCCCGAGCCATTTTCTGCGCGCGGTCGTCTACGTCCTGCTCGCGATACTTCTGTTTGACCTGCAGGGCGTCATTATCAAGTACCTGGGCGATCGCTATCCGGTGCAGCAGCTGGCGAGTTTTCGTAACCTGTTCGGGTTGATTCCAAGCGTTCTGGTGCTGCTGCTGTCGCGGGAATGGCACGCCCGCGGCCGGAAACTGCGCATCAGGCAATGGCGGCTGGGCCTGTTGCGCGGCCTCAGTATCGCCCTGGCGCAATTCTGTTTTTACCTGTCGATCACAAAAATGGAACTGGCAACCGCTTCCACCCTGGCTTATATCAGCCCGGTATTGATAACGATGCTGTCGATACCGATACTCGGCCATCAGGTCGGCATCTGGCGCTGGCTCGCGGTCCTGATAGGCTTTCTCGGCGTGTTACTGATCATGGCCCCGGGCAGTGCAGTTTTTAGCGCTTACAGCCTGCTGCCGATCGGCGCCGCCTTCGGTTACTCGCTGTCCACCGTCTGCGTCAGGCTGTTCGACGATCACGTGCCCACCCCGCTGATTAACATGTATGCATCGGTCGGCGCCTTGATCGGGGTAATCGCCATCCTGTTTTCGACCACCGGATACCAGCCCGTCGCCACAACCCGGGACTGGCTGCTGCTGGTCGCGATGGGTTTGGTCGGCGGCTGTGCGGTGCTGGGGCTGATCAGCGCCTACCGGCTCGCCAAACCCGCCAGCCTGTCACCCTACGAATACTTCGGCATTCCCTTCGCCTTCATTCTGGGCTGGTTCTTCTTCGACGAGGCGCCCTTCGACAAGTTAATACCAGGCGTATTCCTGATCGTCGCGGGCGGCATGCTGATTGCCTGGCGCGAGCGCAAAAAACGCGTTGATTCCGGCCCGGTACTAACCGAATAGCCCATTGACTCCGCGAGGATATATATTGTCGTGGCGTTTGGGCTTTAGGATTGCCGCTGCATGCGCTCGCGCAGCTGGTTTTCACAGAATTCCACCGAAGTCAGCATTTGCTGTGCGTCGGCGAATCTCATATAGGGTTTTTTCTGCAGCGCCTTGATAATGACCTCGGTTATGCCGGCCGGCAGCGTCAGGTGGTTGAGATCGGGCTCTTCGCCAACGATGTTTTTCTTCAATTCAGGCAGGCTGCTGCCGGCAAAGGGCTGATGCCCGGTGAGCAAGTGGTATAGCGTCACCGCGAGCGAAAACAGGTCGGAACGCCCATCCAGTTTTTTGCCCTCGAGCTGTTCCGGCGACATGTAGGCCGGCGTGCCGACGATAACATTTTCGGCCTTGCGCTCGCGCAGCTTGGTATAGGCGGCGCCGAAATCGGTCAGGATATAGGTGTCGTTCACGGCGTCGTACATGATATTAGCGGGTTTGATATCGCCATGCACAATACCGTGACTGTGTGCCACGGCCAGCGCGCGCAACATGTCTCTCGAAATCCGGATACATTCCCCGACGGTCAGGTACTCGCGTTTACGCAGGCGCAGGGACATCGAGTAACCGGAAATATAGTCCATTGCGATATAGGCGCTGTCATCGAGCATTTCCGCATCATGGATCTTGACGATATTGTCATGCTCCAGTTGCGCTACAATTTCCGCTTCATGCAGCCAGTGCTCGATTCGATCGCGATCGTTGTTTTCCTCCTGGCGCAGCGTCATCACCTTGAGCGCAACACGGTTGTGGCTGCGCATATCGGTTGCTTCGTACATTACCGCCGTGGAGCCCTTGGCAATTTTGCGTATCAGCTGATAGTTGCCGATGGTCGGTGGCTCGGGCTCCGCTTTTGGCAAAGTCTTCCCGAGCTTGAGCAACAGCGCCCGGTTTTTACGAATTTCCTCGATGCGGGTAACAAAATCGCTCAGGCCGGGATCATAGTTCGACAGCCAGTGATACAGGTTCAGCACGCTGGCCCAATGCTTACCGGACTCCAGCAACATGCCGAGTTCGTAACCGACTTCGAGCAGATCGTCGCTATAGGGGCATTGCTTGAGCATGGTCAGGGCGGTACGCAAATCACCCTTTTTAATGCGCTTGCGCACATCCGCCAGGGAGATCGCTTCGTGCTGGGCCAGTAAGCTGGTGTCAAAGCCCTGGTAAATATCGAGCGCCCAGTAAATCGTAGAAACCAGCAGCATGATCAACGCCGGGAAAACGACTGGCAAAAACAGTTGAGCGAAGACCGCAAGAATGATTTCAAGCATTAGCAAGCCGAATAAAATCAGGATCACCGTCAGAATCGAAACCGCAGTCGTCCGCGAGCGCGTGTACTTGCGCACGTAGATGGCAAGAATCAGGGCATAGACCAGCAACAGGCTCCATTGCGGCGCGACGCGAATCGATGAAATCGCGATGAGTTCACGATCGCCCGGTTGCAGGCCCAGGATATAGAGAAACAGGTCGTACTCGAAGGTAGAAACGGTTGACGTCAGGCTAAACAGGTAGGTCACCACCAGCAGAATCGTGGTTAAACCTAATTGCCAGGCCCTGGATTTAAAACTGAACACGGATAGCTAACGGCGAAATTTGAAGGGTGCGATCATGCGACAGAACCAGGGTCGACGCAAATATAGTCTATCTGCGACATCATGACGTGATTCAACTGGACATTACGGAATATTTTTTTCATGATTGCGCCACGTTTTCAGGTGCGCGCCTACTGGCGCGAGAATCGGGAAACTCGTGAAAATCGAGTACTGCCCCCGCAACGGTAAAGAAGCCAGCTCAGCGCTTCCAAGTCCGGAGACCGGCCTGAAAGTGACTTAAACAAGACCAGAACTGCGGGCGGCGGTTCTCACAGCTTGCCGCGGTGTTCCATTCTCGCCAACTGTGTGTGTCTCTCTAACTATAGTGGAGAACCACATGAATGCCTGTCGTACTATCCTTGCCGGCCTGTCCCTGGCGGTCATACCCCTGCAGGCTTACGCCGATCTCGGCCCCATTGTCATCACCCCCACCCGCACCGAACAGGCGGAAAACAAATCCAGCGCCACGGTTTACGTCATGAGCGCGCAGGACATCAAAACCAGTGGCGCGGTGACAACCAGCGAACTTTTACGTGGCATACCCGGGGTTCAGATAAATGACCTGTTCGGCAATGGAACTCAGGTGAATATCAGTGTTCGCGGATTCTCCGCGACCGCGAACGCCAACACGCTGGTCCTGGTTAATGGACGGCAGCTCAATCATAGCGATACTGCCGGAGCCGATATACACCACGTCTTTCCCAAGGATATTGAACGTATCGAAGTCATGGTCGGTAGCGCCGGCGCACTGTATGGCGATCAGGCAGTTGGTGGCGTCATCAACATAATCACGAAAAAATCGGTGGCGAACTTTCACCGGGTTAGCGTTCGTGCCGGCAGTTTCGACTACGCTGGAGTCGAGTTAAATTCTTCACGGCAAATAACCCCGTCGCTGGGCTATCGTTTGTCTGCCGAAACCTTTGAAACCGATCACTACCGCGACCACAATGCCGAGGAAAACTCTAACTTCAGTGGAATCCTGGAATACACCGAGAACAATAACGCTTTTTTCATCGAGGTACAGAAAATCGAAGATGAGCTGGAATTGCCCGGGGCATTGGTAGAAGCCGATTATAAAGAAGACCCGACCCAGATTAATTCAGGCTTTGCTAACGACTTTATCAACGAGGATACCAGCGTTTACCGCCTTGGCTACAAGCACAGTCTCGGTGCTCACGAGTTCAGCATCGATACCACCAGCCGGGAAACCGAAGCGCATGTTCGGCAAAGCTTTCAAAACACGCCAAGCCCAATGGACGGTTTTATCGACCGTAAACATGAATCCATCAACCCGAAACTATCGGGTATCTTATCGGCCGGATTTGAAACGCCCTACGTCATCGGCATCGACCTGGAGAGGGCAGATTTCGACCTCGAGATCCCGAACCAGTTTTTCACCACCGAAGCCAGCAATGAGCAGCAAATCGACAGCCTGTATTTTCAGGTGATGCCGAAATTGAGTGAAATGTTACAGCTGACCTTCGGTATGCGCAGGGCAAACCTGGATAACGAGCTCAACTATTTTGACGCGCTTTCGACCGAGATAGACAGCGACATCGACGACGACATTACGGTGGCGGAGCTCGGGCTTGCCTACTATTTCGACCAACAGACCCGACTTTCCATCCGCTATGACGAGAATTTCCGTTTCGCCAAAATCGACGAGTTTTCGCAGACGCTGGCGCCGACAATTCTCGACACACAGACGGGTGAATCTTTCGAGATTGGTATCGACATGACCCGCGGTGACCAGCAAGTAGCGATATCTGTTTACCAGCTGGATCTGGAGGACGAAATCGAATTTGATCCGACGCTGGGGCCGGATTTCGGTTTTGGTCCAATTGGGCTAAACACCAATCTGGATAAGACCCGCCGCCGGGGGCTGGCGTTGTCCTGGATGAGTCAGATCAGTTCCGATATTGCGCTGAAAACCGAACTCGGACTGGTTGATGCGAAATTTGAGTCGGGCACTTTCAAAGGTAACGATATTTCCGGGGTGGCTGATAAAATTGCCTCGTTACGTGGTGATTACCAAATCACGAACTTCGTTGCGACCTACCTCGAAGTGAACTACACCGGCCCGATGTATGCCCAGGGCGATAACGCTAACCAATCTGGTAAGATAGCCTCGGTTACGGTGATCAACGCGGGAATCGGTTACCAGTACAAGGCCTGGGACCTGAGCTTCAGGATTAATAATCTGGCGGATGAGGAATATGCCGATTTCATTACCGACTTTGGTTTCGGCTCGGCTTACCAGCCCAGCCCCGAACGTAATTTCACTTTAACCGCAGGCTATAGATTCGAATAATGGGAAATCGACTAACAAAAGTTTATACCCGCACCGGCGACCAGGGCAGTACCGGCATGGCGGACGGCAGCCGCCGTTCAAAAAACGACGCGCGCGTGCACTGCATGGGCGAAGTCGATGAACTCAACACCTGTATCGGTATGGCCTTGAGCCTGCTCGAAGACGGCCCGGCGCAGCAATTGCTGTTCGCGATACAGCATGATCTGTTCGACGTCGGCGCCGAACTGTGCCAACCAGGCAAGCATCTGATTAGCGCGGATTATGTCGCGGGCCTCGAAGCCAGCGCCAACAGCTTTAACGCCGAACTCAGCGAATTGAAAGAGTTCATCCTGCCGGGCGGCTCGCAAGCGGTGGCCAACCTGCAGCTCGCACGCGCGGTATGTCGACGCGTTGAACGTTCGCTGGTGGCCCTCGGCGAAACTGAAACGGTGAATCCCGTAACCAGCCAGTATGTAAACCGGCTGTCGGATCTACTGTTTATTCTGGCGCGGGCGCAATCGAAAGCCGAAGGCGGCGGTGAAGTTTACTGGAACTCAAAGTACTCGCGGCTGAATCGCGGCGCTTGAGTAATGCCGCTGCAGTCTCCTGTCAGCGTCGCAATTCAACCGTGACCCGCCGATTGGCGGCGAGAGACTTGTTGCTACTGCCTTTGCTGGCTGGCCTGTATTCACCGGCGTAATCCACTCGCAGCATTCTGGAATCGATGCCACGGGCAACCAGCAGGTCGTATACATACCAGGCGCGACGCTCGGACAAACCCTCGTTGTAACAGGCCAGGCCGGTATTATCGGCATGCCCGGTAACCACGATCTCGGAGATCGCGCTATCGACTTGCAGGTAGTCCAGCATCCGCACAAAGGCCGATTCCTCCTGCCTGATGCTGGCAAATTCGTTGTCGGGTTCGAAATGGATGCTGCTGATGCGCACGTCGTCAAAATTTCGATCGTATAAATTCCCGACGCAGCGGTTAAACTCCTTTTCAACCACGCCAAACCTGACCGTGGAAAGTAAGGCAATCACTGGATTGTCCTCGTAGAACAGGAATCCGGGCTGGAGGCCACGGCCCAGTTCATAAAAGGTTTGCTCGGCAACACTGGTCGGAATTCGGAACAGGGATTTGCGCCCACTGGTTTCAAATCGAGCCAGCACGGCACGGGTTTCCCGGTCGTTCCAGCTGGCTGTTTCGGTGCGTAACTCGACGTTGATCCCCTGTTTGAACGGGTGTTGGGAAATCAGTTCGAGGCGCAGGCCACGACCGGACTCCTGGGTAAAAACCGCCTTGCCGAAACGCGGAATCAAATGCTCGGCGCGACAGAGGATGACACTGTCCTCGGTCAGCGTCCATTTCGAATCATCCATCGACGCCATATAACGCCGTTCCAGCGCCTGCGCGCTGGCGCAAAGGCTCATCATCAAAATTAACAGCAAGCTGATTTTTACTGGCATCGGTTAGCGCAAGATTTCTGTAAACTCACCCGTTTATCGGCGGTTTCGGGCAAATCTTGAGCGCTAGTCGGTTTGCAGAAACTCTAAAACCAGCTGCGCGAAGAGCTCCGGTTTTTCGGCATGCAGCCAATGGCCCGCATCTTCGATAGTAGCGATGGACGCCTTTGTGAAATGTCGGTTAATGACATCGATTTCGGCATCGCCAACATAATCGGAGCGGTCGCCGCGGATGAAGAGCGTCGGTAAATCTATGCGCCAGCCATCCGGCAGATCGCCGAACCCGGTCAGGAACTCCATGTCACGCTGAATCGTCCGCCAGTTTACCCGCCAACGCCAGCCATCGGGTTCACGCACCAGATTCTGCAGCAAAAACGCGCGCAACTGATCCTCGGGGATATTTTGACGCAGCAACTGATTCGCCTCGGCTCGCGATTCGATAGCGTCCAGTGGCAAGGCGAGAATGGGGTCGATCAAGTCATCGTAGTGGTGAAAATAGGCGACCGGCGCGATATCGGCGACGACCAGGCGTGCGACAGGCCCGGGATTGATTGCCGCGAGCGTCATCGCAACCTTGCCGCCCATGCTGTGACCGAGCAGTTTGTAATTACCCAGATTCAGGCGCTGCAGTAACCCGGCGACATCATCGGCCATTGCCGGGTAATTCATTTCATCGCTATGAAAGGATTGGCCATGATTGCGCAGGTCGAGATTAAACACCTCGAAATGGCTGGCGAACTGCCGCGTGTGCGACTGCCAGTTTTTGCCCGATCCAAACAGACCATGTAATACGACCAGCGGCGGGCCGTCCCCGCTGCGGGTGTAGCTTAAATCCGGCATGTCGCCACTCTACCTGGTGAGCGCTTGCTCGCCTGCCGACTTACTTCTTTTTCGGTATGTACAGATCGGTGATCGTACCCTCGGCCATTTCCGCCGCGAAGTTAAAGGTTTCCGACAGGGTCGGATGGGGATGAATGGTCAGGCTGATATCCTCGGCGTCGGCGCCCATTTCCAGGGCCAGTACTGCTTCTGCGATCAGTTCACCGGCATTGGGTCCGACAATACCGGCGCCAAGAATGCGTTTGCTTTCCTTGTCGAACAGCACCTTGGTCAAGCCTTCGTCACGATCGACACCCAGGGCACGGCCGCTCGCAGCCCAGGGGAATGCCCCCTTTTCATACTCAACGCCCTGTTCCTTGGCCTCGGTTTCGCTCAAGCCCATCCACGCTATCTCGGGATCGGTGTAAGCCACCGACGGGATCGTCAGGGGTTCGAAGTAGGACTTCAAGCCGGCAATCACCTCGGCGGCTACCTTGCCTTCGTGGGTTGCCTTGTGCGCCAGCATCGGATTGCCGACGATATCGCCGATCGCAAAAATATTGGCGACATTGGTCCGCATTTGATTGTCGACCTGGATGAAACCGGCTTCATTCACGTTAACACCGGCCTTTTCCGCGCCAATCTTGTGCCCGTTGGGTCGACGGCCGACGGCAACAAGCACCTTGTTGAAGAGCGCGGGTTTGGGCGCTTTATCGCCTTCAAAAGTAACCTTCAGGCCATTTTTCTGCGCCTTAATTTCGGACACTTTGGTCTTCAGATAAATCGCCTGGTAGCGTTTCGAAATGACCTTGTTCAGACCCCGCACCAGGTCCTTGTCGCATCCAGGAATCAAGCTATCCATAAATTCGACCACGGTTATCTCGGAGCCGAGCGCATGGTAAACGGTTGCCATTTCAAGCCCGATAATGCCACCGCCGACGATCAACAATTTCTTCGGCACATCGTTTAATTCCAGCGCATCGGTGGAATCCATCAGGCGCGGGTCGTCATTCGGAAACGGCGGAATCTCGGTCGCTTGCGAACCCGCCGCGATGATGCAGTTTTCAAACCTGATGCGGGTAATCTGACCGTTATTATCGACCTGCATGTTATTCTGATCGACGAATTCGCCGACGCCATGCACGACGGTGACCTTGCGTTGTTTGGCCAGTCCGGCCAGGCCGCCGGTCAGCTTGCCAACCACCTTGTCCTTGAAGCCGTTGATGCCCTTGAGATCGATCTTCGGCTTGCCGAAGGTGACGCCATTGGCCTTCATGTGCTCGGCTTCGTTAATGATTTGCGCGGTGTGCAAAAGCGCTTTCGATGGAATACAGCCGACATTCAGGCAAACGCCGCCGAGGGAATCGTAACGTTCGACCAGTACCACTTTTTTACCCAGGTCAGCAGCTCGGAAAGCGGCGGTATAGCCACCCGGCCCTGCGCCGAGCACCACCAATTCGGTGTTCAGATCGGCATCATCCGAAGCTTTGGTCGCGGCCGCCGTTTCGGCTTTGGGCGCGGCAGCGGGCTCGGCCCCGGGCGCGGCTGCGGGCTCCGCTTTGGGCGCGGCTGCAGACTCGGCTTTGGGCGCGGCTGCGGCGGCCTCGGCGCTTTCGATGGTGCCGAGCTTGCTGCCCTCGGAAACCTGATCGCCGACGGCAACGCTTACGCTTTTGATGGTGCCGGCAAAAGGCGACGGAATATCCATCGTCGCCTTATCCGACTCCAGCGTCAGGATAGGATCTTCAGGCTTTACCTTGTCGCCCGCGGCGACATGAATTTCGATAATTTCGACGCTTTCAAACTCACCGATGTCCGGCAATATCAGATCTATTTCGCTCATGATTATAAAAGTACCCTTCTGATGTCAGAAATTACCTGGCTCAGGAAATTAGTGAAACGCGCCGCCTGTGCACCATCGATTACGCGATGGTCGTAAGACAGCCCCAGTGGCAGAATTAACCTCGGTTCGAACTCACCGTCTATGTATACCGGTTGCATTTTGGAACGCGAAACTCCGAGGATGGCGACCTCGGGCGCGTTGATAATCGGCGTGAAATAGGTGCCCCCGATCCCGCCAAGGCTGGATATGGTGAAACAACCACCCTGCATCTCGCCCGGAGAGAGTTTGCCGTCACGCGCGCGCAGCGAGATTTCGCCAAGCTCGGCGGCCAGCTCGAACAGGCCCTTTTGATCGACGTCACGCACTACCGGCACCACCAGCCCTTTCGGCGTATCCACGGCGATACCTATATGAAAATATTTTTTCAGGATCAGGTTTTCGCCAGCCGCGTCGAGCGAGGCGTTGAAACCGGGAAACTCCTGTAACGCACTGACGACCGCTTTCATCAAAAACACCAATGGCGTCAGCCGCACCGATTTTTTCTCGGCTTCCTTCGCCAACGACTTGCGGAAGACTTCGAGTTCGGTGATATCGGCCTCGTCAAACTGGGTGACATGCGGCACCGTTACCCAGCTGCGATGCAGATGCGCCCCGGAAATTTTCTGGATGCGCCCCAGCGCAACCGTTTCGATCTCGCCAAATTTGGAATGATCGATTTCGGGCGCGCTGCTGAGCACAATCCCGCCACCGGCGCCACCACCGGCGGCCATGCTGGATTTGACAAAGGCCTTGACGTCGGCCTTGGCGATACGTCCCTTGGGACCACTGCCGATTACCTGTTCGAGATTGACCCCGAGCTCGCGCGCATAGCGGCGAATCGAAGGGCTGGCGTGAATAGTCTTGCCGCTGGGGCTCGCGCTGCTGGCGCCGGCGCCGGGATGAGGCTTTAGCCTTTTGCCGGGAGTCGCATCGGCTTTTTGCGCTGATTCAACCGCAGCAGCAGGCGCTGCAGCCGGTGTTTCCATCGCGGCTGGTGCAGCGGCTGCGGGTGCTGCGGCAGCCGCTGGCGTGGACGCTTCGGTTGCCGCCGCCGCTGCGGTCGGCTCGGCCGGTTGGTCTGCGCCACCGCTGCCGCTGATGCTGGCGATCGCATCGCCTTCGTTGACGCGATCGCCGACATTGACCTTGATTGCCTCGATGATGCCGCCGAAGGGGCTGGGTATTTCCATCGTTGCCTTGTCTGATTCAAGCACGAGGATCGATTGTTCCGCTTCGACCTGGTCACCCACCGCAACCAGTATTTCTATGATCTCGATATCCTTGAAATCACCGACGTCGGGTAGCGCCATTATTTTTGATTCTGCCACTGCAATACTCCTGCTCGACGTCTAGACGGTTATCGGGTTGGGTTTTTCAGGATCGATACCATACTTCTTGATTGCCTGCTGTACCACCTTGGTTTCGATCTCGCCATCATCGCTGAGCGCCTTCAGGGCCGCGACCACAACATAATAACGATTTACCTCGAAGAACACGCGCAGGTTCTCGCGCGTGTCGCTGCGGCCGAAACCGTCGGTACCGAGCGTGACAAAGCGGGACGGGATGTACTCGCGCAGCTGCTCCGTGTAGGCGCGAATATAATCGGTTGCAATAACCACCGGCCCCTTGCGCCCGTGCAACTGGGTTTCGAGATAACTGCGACGCGCCTTCTTGGTCGGATTCAACTGATTCCAGCGCGCGCAGTTGCGTGCTTCGCGCGCGAGTTCGTTGACGCTGGTCACGCTCCAGACATCGGCGTTGATCTTGAAATCTTTTTTCAATAATTCGGCGGCGGCAATCACTTCGCGCAGAATCGTACCTGACCCCATTAACTGTACCTTGCGCCCTCTTTCGACGCCTTCCTCGAGACAGTAAATTCCCTTGATGATGCCCTCTTCCGAGCCTTTCGGCAGCGCCGGATGAGCATAGTTTTCATTCATTACCGAGATGTAGTAGAAAATATTCTCCTTCAACTGGTACATGCGCTTGAGGCCACTGTGAATAATTACCGCGAGTTCATAGGCAAAAGTCGGATCGTAGGAAACACAGTTGGGAATAGTGCCCGCGACGATCAGGCTATGGCCATCCTGGTGCTGTAAACCTTCGCCGGCGAGCGTGGTACGGCCCGCGGTACCGCCCATCAGAAAACCGCGCACCTGCATATCGCCGGCCGCCCAGGCCAGGTCGCCGATGCGCTGAAAGCCGAACATCGAGTAGAAGATGTAAAACGGAATCATGCTGACGCCGTGCGCGCTATAGGCGGAGCCGGCGGCAATCCATGACGACATGGCGCCGGCTTCGTTGATGCCTTCCTCGAGTATCTGCCCGTCGACATCCTCGCGGTAATACATCACCTGATCCGAATCCATCGGTTTGTATAACTGTCCCGTGAAGGAGTAGATACCGAGCTGACGGAACATACCTTCCATACCAAAGGTTCTGGCCTCGTCCGGTACGATCGGCACGATGTTGTTACCGATATTCTTGTCCCTCGCCAGCGTCGACAGCATACGCACGAACGCCATCGTGGTCGATATTTCGCGGTCTCCGCTGTCCTTCAGCAAGGCATCGAAAATTTCCAGCCCGGGGACAATTAGCGGTTCGGCGGTGTCACTGCGCACAGGCATATAACCGCCCAACTTCTCACGGCTCTGGCGCATGTATTCCATTTCCACGCTGTCTTCGGGGAACTTGAAAAACGGGGCTTCGGCGATATCGTCATCGCTGATTGGAATATTGAAGCGATCGCGGAAAGCCTTCAACGCCTCCTCGCCCATCTTCTTTTGCGAGTGAGTGATATTCTGGCCCTCGCCGGCCTCGCCCATGCCATAACCCTTGACCGTTTTGGCCAGGATTACGGTGGGTCGCCCGCTAGACTCGACCGCCTCGGCATAGGCCGCGTAGACCTTATGCGGATCATGCCCGCCCCGGTTCAGTCGCCAGATATCCTCGTCGGACATATCGGCGACCATGTCATGGGTTTCGGGATACTTGCCAAAGAAATGCTCCCGCGTATAGGCGCCACCCTTGGCCTTGTAAGCCTGGTACTCGCCGTCGACGGTTTCTTCCATGAGTCGCTGCAGCTGGCCGTTGTGGTCCTTGGCAAACAGTTGATCCCAGTAGGATCCCCAGACTACTTTCAAAACGTTCCAGCCTGCGCCACGGAAAACGGCTTCCAGTTCCTGGATAATTTTCCCGTTACCCCGCACCGGGCCATCTAGTCGCTGCAGGTTACAGTTAATGACGAAAATCAGGTTATCCAGACTTTCGCGGGCGGCCAGTGATATCGCACCCAGCGATTCGGGCTCATCCATTTCGCCGTCGCCCATGAAGGCCCAGACCTTGCGATCATGCTGCGGCTGAATACTGCGATTTTCGAGATACTTCATGAAACGCGCCTGGTAAATCGCCATGATCGGGCCAAGCCCCATCGAGACCGTGGGAAACTGCCAGAAGTTCGGCATCAACCAGGGATGCGGGTAAGACGAAAGCCCATTCGGATCCAGCGCCTCCTGGCGGAAAGCTTTTAACTGCTCCTCGCTGATACGTCCCTCGAGAAAGGCACGGGCGTAGACACCGGGCGCCGAATGCCCCTGAAAAAAAACCAGGTCGCCCTTGTTCTGTTCATTGGGTGCACGAAAAAAATGCATGAAGCCGACATCATAAAGCGTTGCCGCCGAGGCGAAACTCGCAATATGCCCGCCGAGTTCGCTGGATTTTCGGTTGGCGTGGACCACCATCGCCGCGGCGTTCCAGCGTATCACCGAACGGATGCTGTGTTCGATCGCCTGGTCCCCGGGGATCGGGCGTTGCATCGAAAGCGGTATGGTATTGACGTAGGCGGTGTTCGCGGAAAATGGCAGGTAGGCACCCGAGCGGCGGGTTTTATCGATCAGACGTTCCAGTAAAAAATGTGCACGTTCGGGCCCTTCGCGTTCGAGCACTGAATCCAGCGACTCGATCCATTCCTGGGTTTCTTCAGGATCAATATCAGTTTCGTCTACCACGTGCATTGCCTTTGTTGTAAATTGGCGGGATTATACAGCATATTAATTTGCGCTCAGGGGTAATCATTATATTTTATGCCAATATTAATATCCTATATCCATATACTGCAATAAATGAATAGTCTCTCCATCATCACTCCCGATGACTGGCATCTGCATTTGCGCGATAACCCTTACCTGGACGCAGTGGTGAACGACACCGCGCGTCAGTTTCGTCGCGCGATCATAATGCCCAATCTGAATCCGCCGGTGCGCAGCTGCGAAGACGCACTGGCCTATCGCGAGCGGATCCTGGCAGCGCTGACACCTGGTAGCGACTTCGAACCGCTGATGACGCTTTACCTGACGGATAACACCCGGGTCGAAGACATTGAGGCCGCGAGCGCTTCGCCGTATATCCACGGCGCCAAGCTTTATCCGGCGGGCGCCACCACTAACTCCGATGCAGGAGTAACCGATCTGGCAAGGCTCGCAAGAGTGTTCGAGGCAATGCAGAAACATGGCTTCATGCTACAACTCCATGGCGAGGCGACCGCGCCCGAGGTCGATGTATTCGACCGGGAAAAAGTTTTTATCGATCAAAGCCTGGCGCGAATTCGCCACGATTTCCCCGAATTGCCGGTCGTGTTCGAACATATAACAACCCGCGACGCGGTCGACTATGTAACCTCCGCGGACGGCAATCTGGCGGCGACCATTACGCCGCACCATTTGTTGATCAACCGCAACGCAATCTTTCAGGGCGGTATCAGGCCACATCATTATTGCTTACCAATTGCCAAGCGCGAGGCTCACCGCCAGGCGCTGGTGACCGCCGCCAGTAGCGGCGACCGGCGTTTCTTCGCCGGCACCGACAGCGCGCCTCATAGCAAACAGGCCAAGGAATCAGCCTGCGGTTGCGCCGGAATCTACTCGGCGCACAGCGCGCTTGAACTGTATGCGGAAGCCTTCGAGCTAGCCGATGATTTTACCCATTTCGAAGCCTTCATGAGTCTTAATGGCGCCGATTTTTACGGCTTGCCCCACAATCAGGGACGAGTCAGACTCGAGCGCGAAACCTGGACGGTTCCTGCATCGCTGCCCTATCCGGATTCGGGGCTGATTCCCTTCAAAGCAGGGGAAAACCTGCGCTGGAAACAGATCCTCGATGCCTGAATCCAGCATGATGTCGCAGCGATTTCGGGGCTACCTTCCAGTAGTCGTCGACGTCGAAACCGGCGGCTTTAACTCAGCCACAGATGCACTGTTACAAATCGCAGCGGTGCTAATCGACTTCGACGAAGAGGGGCAACTCTATTGTACGGAGACCGTTTCCTGTCATGTCAATCCGTTCGAGGGAGCCAACCTCGAGCCCAAATCGATGGAAGTGAACGGCATCGATGTCGATCATCCTTTTCGCCTCGCGCTGGACGAAAAACAGGCGCTACCAAAGATTTTCAAACCGGTGCGCAACGCAATCAAAAATCAAGGTTGCAACAAGGCCATCCTGGTGGGACATAACGCGCACTTCGATCTCAAGTTCATCAATGCGGCCGCGGTGCGCGCCGGCATCAAACGCAATCCGTTTCACCCATTCAGCACCTTCGACACGGTATCCCTTGCGGGGCTCGCATACGGCCAGACCGTGCTCGCGCGCTCGATCAGATCAGCCGGGCTGGATTGGGATTCGAGCGAAGCGCATACGGCAGTTTACGACGCGGAAATGACGGCGACGCTGTTCTGCAAGATTGTCAATGAATTCGGTTTTATACAGCCTTGATCCGAAATTTACTTTATACTCGATGCAACCAACTCAGACCGCACAGCCTTGCGCAAAGAAGATCTCTCCATAATCGTTGTCGATGACCTTCAATTCAGCCGGGAGGTAGTCAAATCCGGGCTGGGCAAATCGGGGTTTACCGATATCCGCACCGCCTCATCGGCCGATGAAGCCCTCTATCTACTGAATCAACGTCGCGCCCACGTGGTGCTTGCCGATTTCTGGATGCCGGGCATGAATGGCCTGGAGATGACCGATCTGATACGGCGTTGGGACGAGAACAACGATCGCTATACCGGCATCGTTCTGCTTACCGCCGAGGATACGGCATCGAGCATCGTGGTCGCCTTTGATCGCGGGGTGGACGATTTTATTTCCAAATCGGCGAATCAGTTCGAACTCGCGGCCAGGGTGTTTGGCTCCGGGCGCAATGCCTACCAGCAGAATGAACTGCGCGAACGCATGCGCAGGGTCAGCAGCCAGTTCCTGCGCGTCAAACAATACAGTCTGCAGGACCCGGAAACCAACCTGCCGAATCGAGCCCAGCTCGAGCTGCATATCGAAGCGTTGATCGAGCACTGCAACGCACGTGGGGGCGGTCTTGGCGTCGGCCTGATCGAAGTCAAGTCGTCCAACAATGAATTACGTCTTGGCACGCTGAAGACAATCGCCAATTCGATTCAGCTGTCCCTGCGGCCAATGGACATGGTTGCACGCTTTAATATCAATACCTTTGCCGTATCGGTGCAGTACCTGGATCCCGCGGCTTTCAATCCCGACCTGTTTGACCGTCTAATCCAGAGCATCAAACGCCACACCATGCAAACCACCGATCAGGGCAAGCAGTTACATATTTCGATCGGCGTCTGGCATGGCCATAAATTCGACCCGGCACCGTCGGTGGCCGACATTATCAGCTCCGCATACCAGGCCTGCGCGCCGATTTAGTAAAATACCGTCGCTCGCTTCGAGGGGATTAAAGCGCGGGCTTCGGTGCTTTATGAGACTGGATTGACAGAGTGGGCGAAACCCTGGTCCGACTCCAGGTATTCAAAAGTCGGCAAGTCCAGGGTCAGACCAGGATAACGGTTGACCTTGATTCAACTGGCCCAAATTTTACCGGCTATCTTGCTGCCCCCCTCGAAGGAGCCCGGGATAACTTTTAACTGGCTTTGTTCTCGACCGCCGTTTTGGTGAGTTTTTCGAGCTCCCCCGATTCATGCATTTCGAGCGTGATATCGCAGCCACCAATCAATTCGCCATCGACATAAACCTGGGGGAAGGTCGGCCAATCGGCAAATCGCGGCAGGTTCTGAAAAATTTCGGGATCAGACAAAACATTAACATACGCAAATTCGATGCCCAGCGATTTCAGAGCTTCAGCGGTCCTGCTGGAAAAGCCACACTGCGGCAATTGCGGTGTGCCTTTCATATATATGAGTACCGGGTGGGTTTCGACTTGCTGTTTAATTCTTTCCAGGACGTCCATTCAATAACCTCAGATAATAACCAAGCAAAATACTAAAGTATTATCATAACCGGTTTTTTCAAGCATGGAAATTAGATCCTGCCAATTTTTTATGGCTGATCGACATGTTGCTGCAACCAGTACTCCAGCAGCGCGCTGTGCCACAGCTTGCTACCGTTGAGGCGTGTGAAATGCTGCTCGGGCTCGGCCAGTAACCGATCGATGTAATCGCGGTCAAACAATCCCCGCTCCAGACTGCGTTGACTGTTGAGTGTATCCGCCATGAACTGGAAAAAATCTCCGCGCACGTATTTCAACGCCGGCATCGGGAAGTAGCCCTTGGGTCGGTCGATCACCGCATCGGGAATCCGTCCGCGCGCAATTTCCTTGAGCACACCCTTACCCTCGTGTTTGAGTTTGAGTTCAGGCGGGCAGGAGGCTGCCAGTTCCACCAGGTGATGATCGAGAAACGGCACTCGCGCTTCCAGGCCCCAGGCCATCGTCATATTATCGACCCGTTTGACCGGGTCGTCGACAACCAGCGTGGTGATATCGAAGCGTAAAACGGCGTCGAGAAAACTATCGGCCTGATCGGTATTGAGATTCTCTTCGATCAGTTGCGAGGTATAGTCCTCACCCCGATACGCCGCGGCAACGGTAGCGCAAAATTCGTCATGGTCGCGATCGACATAATGGTTGGCGAAGCGTTCCAGCGTCGGCCCCTGCGAGGCCGCCATTTGGGCGTACCAGAAATAGCCGGCAAAAACCTCGTCGGCCCCCTGCCCGCTTTGTACCACTTTGACCGATTTTGAAACCTGCTCGGAAAGCAGGTAAAAAGCGACCGCATCCTGGCCGAACATCGGTTCCGACATTGCCGCAACCGCTTCCGGCAGCCGGGTCAGCACTTCGTCATTTGGAATCAGAAACTTTTGATGGTCGGTGGCGTAGCGCTCGGCCACCGGATCGGAAAACTCGAATTCGTTGCCGCGCTCTTCCGGCTGATCTTCGAAGCCGATGCTGAAGGTGCGAATATCTCGCTGCCCGGCTTCGGCCAGCAGCGCCACTAGCAGGCTGGAATCGAGCCCACCCGAGAGCAGTACGCCCACCGGCACGTCGGCGATAGTGAGCCGTTTCTTGACGGCCTGCATCAACGAATCGTGAATCGCGTCGTTCCAGGCTTCGGCCGACATGGGTTCGGCAGGCCGCTGCGCCAGCAACGACCAGTAACGTCGTTCGGTTAACTTACCATCCGTGGTGATCTTCATCGAGAAAGCCGGGCGGCATTTTTTAATCGACTTGATTAGCGTACGCGGCGCCGGAATGACTGCGTGCAGACTTAATTGATGGTGCAATCCGACCGGGTCGATAGCGCTGGCGAACAGACCAGTGGCCAGCAACGCCTGGGGATTCGAGGCGAAATAAAACCCGCTCGGCGCCAGCGCGTAATATAGCGGCTTGATGCCCATACGGTCGCGCGCCAGGAACAGAGTCTGCTGCCGCTTGTCCCAGATGGCGAATGCGAACATCCCGTGCAGGCGCTCGACGCAATCCTCGCCCCAACAGGCGTAAGCGTTGACGATCACCTCGGTATCGCTATGGGAATTGAACTGGTAACCCTTGCCGATCAGAATTTCGCGCAGTTCGGGATAATTATAGATAGTGCCGTTGAATACGATGCTAAACCGATGGCTGCTGTCATGCATGGGCTGGTGCCCGGCAGGCGACAAATCGATGATCGACAGCCGCCGATGACCGAGCATTACCGGGCCATCAAAGTACTCCCCTTTATCATCGGGACCGCGACGCGCAACCTTCGCCGACATGCTTTCCGCATGCGCGGAACTGATCGCATTACCATCGAAACTAAGAGCACCAAACAAGCCGCACATATGACCTCACCAGGACGTTCAATGCTCGCAATTCGACGGTCTAGAGATTAATTGCACCCCATTCCGAAAGTCCTTATACTCCGCCGCTTGTGACGGGCATGGGCAAGCACGCACCAAAGCCTCGTATTCTAAACGTTTATAATCAGGAGTCATCAATGAATCCGTTAAAATCAATCACTGGCACAATCGTCACTGGGGTGGTGATCTCTGCGATTGTGATGGTTATCTTCGCCGATGGCGTCAGTGCTGGAATCCAGTGGACCGTCTGGTTTCACGCTCTCTCCGGCGTGGCCTGGATCGGCCTGCTCTACTATTTCAACTTCGTCCAGGTACCTGGCGTCGCCAAGGCGCTGTCAGAAGCCGATAGTGGAGGACCCGGTCCAGCCGCGATCAATAAATATCTCGCGCCTAACGCACTACTCTGGTTTCGCTGGGCTGCCGTCGTGACCTGGCTTTCAGGGGCAACACTACTGGCGCACTACGGCATCCTGGGTGCTGCGTTTACCTTTCAGGAAGGCGCCGCCGTCATCGGTGTGGGTGCCTGGCTGGGAACCATCATGCTGTTCAACGTCTGGGTACTGATCTGGCCGAACCAGAAAAAGATTCTCGGCCTCGACGGCAAAAGCCACGAAGCGGATGTCATCGCGAAAGCCAAGACCGTGGCCTTGATGGCGTCGCGAACCAATACTGCGCTTTCGATCCCGATGCTGCTTTCAATGACCGCTTACGGGCATGGCGGCTACCCGTTTTAACGTAACGCCTAAATGTTTTCCAGAGCCCCGCTCCGCGGGGCTTTTTTTTGCACTAAAAGCTTGAAATCGCTGGAAATCACTGTATGTTTGATCGCTTTTTTCACGCCCACAGCCGATGTCAGATCATCTCGTCCATGCCTATCAATCCCTGCCGGTGAATTTCACTCACGGCGATGGATGTTATCTCTGGGATAGCGACGGCAAGCAATACCTGGATGCCCTCTGCGGCATCTCGGTTACTAGCCTGGGGCATAACCTGCCGGCGCTCACTGTCGCGATTCAGGAACAGGCGGCTAGTCTGCTGCATACCTCCAACCTCTATTCGATCATCTGGCAGCAAAAACTGGCGGATTTGCTGTGCGATACCGCGCAAATGGAGCGCGTATTCTTTGCCAACTCCGGCGCCGAAGCCAACGAGGCCGCAATCAAGCTGGCGCGTCTGTACGGTCATCAACGGGGAATCGAAAATCCGCAGATCGTCGTGATGCAAAATGCTTTCCACGGCCGCACGATGGCAACGCTGAGCGCAACCGGCAGCCGCAAGGTTCAGGCTGGATTCGAGCCACTGGTTTCGGGTTTCGTGCGCGCCCCCTATAACGATGTCGATGCGGTCAGGGCTATCGCCGACAACAATCGCGGCGTCGTCGCAATCCTGGTCGAACCGGTTCAGGGCGAAGCCGGTATCGTAATTCCCGATAGCGGTTACCTGCAGGCGTTGCGACAAATCTGCGACCAGCATGACTGGCTGCTGATGCTGGACGAAGTTCAATCCGGCATGGCGCGTAGCGGTAAACTGTTTGCCTGCCAGCATGAAAGCGTGGTACCCGACGTCATGACCCTGGCCAAGGCGCTCGGTAATGGCGTGCCCATTGGCGCCTGCTTATGTACAGGTGTCGCGTCCGAGGTAATCAAGCCCGGCAAACACGGTTCTACCTTCGGCGGTAATCCGCTGTCCTGTCGCGCGGCCTACACGGTGCTCGACTACATGCTAGAAAACAATATTGCGGATCAGGCGGCACAACGCGGTAATCAGTTATATGAGACGCTGCAACAGGGGCTTGCCGATAACCGTCAGGTTGCGGAGATACGCCATCTCGGACTGCTGCTCGCGGTGGAGCTGAAACAGCCCTGCCAGGCACTGGTTAGCCTCGCGCTGGAACAGGGACTACTGATTAACGTCACCGCCGAGAATGTTGTACGCCTGTTGCCACCGCTGATTATGAGCGAAGCGCAGACCGCGGATCTTGCCGCCAGATTGATCGGCTGTATTAACCAATTTACCGGATAGTGTCATGTCCACTCGTCATTTTCTGAGCCTGCTGGATTTTACCAGCGACGAACTGCGGGCATTGATCGCCCACGCAATCGATGTCAAACAAAAACTAAAGCAGGGCATTTCGCATACGCCCCTCAGTGGCAAGCTGCTGGCAATGATTTTCGAAAAATCGTCGACCCGCACGCGCGTCTCCTTCGAGGCAGGCATGTATCAACTGGGAGGCCAGGCGATGTTTTTGTCGCCGCGCGACAGCCACCTGGGCCGCGGCGAGCCGATCGAGGACAGCGCCCGGGTTATCTCGAGCATGGTCGACGGTATCCTGATCCGCACCTTCGGCCACGATCGCATCGAAACCCTGGCGCAGAATTCGCGCGTGCCCGTTATCAACGGCCTCAGTGATCTGCTGCATCCCTGTCAGTTACTCGCTGACATGCAGACCTGGTTCGAGCAGCGCGGTGACATTGCCGGCGCCAGCGTCGCCTGGATCGGCGATGGTAACAATATGTGCCACTCCTATATTAATGGCGCAATCAGATTCGACTTCAAGCTGCGAATCGCCTGTCCTGCCGGGCACCAACCTGATCCGGCCCTGCTCGAATCAGGTGGAGATCGAATTTCCCTGCATCAAACCGCGGCGGATGCCGCCAGGGACGCAGACCTGGTGGTTACTGACGTCTGGGCAAGCATGGGGCAGGAAGAGGAACAGCAACAGCGCATCGAGACCTTTGCCAGCTATCAGGTGAATCAGCAAGTCATGGCGCAGGCTAACGACGACGCGCTTTTCATGCACTGCCTGCCCGCGCATCGCGGGGAAGAAGTAAGCAGTGAAGTACTGGACAGCGTGCAATCGGTTATCTGGCAAGAAGCCGAAAACCGCCTGCACGCGCAAAAGGCGCTGCTGGAAATTCTGCTCAAGCCGCAGGCTTAGCCCTCCAGCACTTCGAGTCGGTTACGGCCGCGTTCCGAAGCAAGCTTCAACGCGGTATCCACTCGCCCCAGCAGTTCGCGTGACGACGAACCGAGCGCTACGACCTGGCTGCCGAGACCGACGCTCAGGCTCAGGTAGGCTCCGCTGGGCGATTTGGCATGTTCGATTTTTTTCTGTGCCAGTTCCTGCATGATTGTCTGCGCAATCTGACGCGCATTTTCACAGCTTACCCCGGGCAACAACAGGGCGAACTCGGCGCCATGCAGGCGCGCCACCATCTGACTCTGGTGCGAAATCTGCTGACTTAACATAGCGGCGATCTGACGCAAATAGCGATCAGCGGTCTCCTGCCCATAGTAGACATTGAACTCATGGAAGTAATCGACATTAAGCTTAATCAGTGAAACCTGCGCATTGTTGCCCTGGTACTGGCGCCAGATATCTTCCAGGTGAACGCGAAAGGCACGATAGTTTGAAATCCCGGTCAGTTCATCGGTGGTCGAAATCTTTTCCAAGGCCTTGTTACTTTGAGACACAGATTCGAGCAAGCGCTGCAGGTCCTCGATCAGGGCCTCGTTGTCATAGCGATAATAGAGTGCGTCGTGAACCAGTTCATTCATGCGTTTGACACTGATCCAGCCGGCCATCATGAAAAACAGGTACAAACAGCTGAGTACATAACTGACCGAATTGTTCTGCAGAAATAACCAGATCGTCACCGGCAACATGATGGTTACCATGTAGGAAATATAAACGCGGAACGAAGTCGACAGGTAGGCGATCGCGCCGGCACACATCGTCAGCAGCATCGAATGCAGGATGATCTGTACATTGGTCGTGACATAGGGCATTAGCAAGGCCGCACCGCCGCCCAGCATCAAACCCGTGGCGACGACTCCGATGAAAAAACGAGTGTGCCACTGCTGGTAGGGGAAAAAGGCCTTGTTTTGAATATTCAGAAATCGCTGCAACACCCGCCATCGCAACAGCATGACCAGGCACAACAGTACAAACCAGCCGACGACCCAGCGCTCTCGTCCCTGTATCGCCAGTTCCACGTAGGCCAGGGCCGATGCCAGCAGGGATACCAGCAGGGTGATGAATATTCCGACGCGAAAGCGATGGTACAGAAAAGCAACAAGTTCCTGTTGTTGCAGATGATCACTGCTGACTGGATGGGTTTCGTTGTTGATCTCGAATTCCCTTTGTGGTCTATGTTTGGAAAACTCTGCATAAGTCATCCTGACCTGGCAGAGCACGAAAAACGCAAACTGCGATTTCGCGTACTTCTTCATTTTTCAATCGCGTAAGTGATTGAAAAATGGCGGCGCATCCCTGTGCCGCTGGAATCTCTGCATTTTGCAGAGATTCCTTAGCTACAACGAATGTAATATAGTTTGTCCCGAGTTTAGCGGATATCGGCAGACATGAGCAATACGCAGGAATACGTGGAGTGGTTTCGCGGTGCGGCGCCCTACATCAAGGCGCATCGTAAAAAAACCATGGTCATCATGATTTCGGACGAAGTGATTTATTCAGACCGATTTATCGGTCTGGTGCACGATATCGCGCTACTGAACCACCTCGGCATCAAACTGGTTATCCTGCACGGCAGCCGCAACAGCATCGACAAGCATCTGGCCGCTAACCGGCTGCAGCCTAAATTCCACAACAATATTCGAATTACCGATTCCGAAACCATGCCGTTTGTGGTGCAGGCGATCAAAGAAGTAAAAACCTATTTCGAATCACAGCTGTCGATGGGCCTGCCGAATACACCCATGTCCGGCTCCGAGATTTCGTTAATCGGCGGTAACTTCGTTATTGGCATGCCGCTTGGCGTGATCGACGGGGTCGACATGCAGCATTCGGGAAAGGTTCGCGCCATCAAGCACGAAGCGATCAAGGAACTGCTCGCACTTAATCATGTCGTGCTTTTATCAAACCTCGGATACTCGCGCACCGGTGAAGTGTTCAATTTACCCACCGAAGAACTTGCCGCTGAAGTTGCGCGCGCGCTCAAGGCCGACAAACTCGTCTTCGTGCAGCAGGAACGCGCCGATAAAGATAGCCTCGCGAGTACGCTGTCTACCAACCAGTGTGAGGAATTGCTCGCAAACGCGGCCACGCCCGAGGATTTAAAGAGTTTGCTGCAACAGGCCATCCTGGCGATCCAGGCACAGGTCAAACGGGTTCATATTATCGACCAACAGGTCGATGGCGGACTGCTGCTGGAACTGTTCACCCGCGATGGTTACGGCATCATGGTGACCAATCTTTTCTATGAGGGCAGCCGGGCTGCTAACATCGATGACATCGGCGGCATCCTGAGCCTGATCGAACCGCTCGAGGCCAGCGGCGTGCTGGTCGTCCGGTCACGCGAACAGATGGAGCTTGAAATCCGCCATTTCCAGGTTATCGAAAAAGACGGCATGATCATCGCGTGCATCGCCTGCATACCGGATCGGGCCGAAAATCTCGCCGAGGTCGCCTGCCTCGCGGTACACGACGATTATCAGCGCGCGGGGCTCGGCAACCAGCTGCTGCAAACCGTCGAATCGCAAGCGATAAAAAACGGAATTGCGCAGTTATACACGCTTACCACGCGCAGCTCGCACTGGTTCATCGAACACGGCTTCAGCGAGGCCGCCGACTTTACCCTGCCCGCGGCAAAACGGGAAAGCTACAATCCCGAACGCGGCTCCAAAATCCTGACGAAGTCGATCTGATGCCATACGATCTGAGCAACTACCTGGTCATCGGCGTCTCTTCCCGCGCCCTGTTCGATCTCAGCCTGGAAAACGAGATTTACGAAAATGAAGGCCTGGAAGCCTACTGCCGATACCAGCTCGAGCACGAAAATGATGTGCTCAAACCCGGCACCGGATTCGCCCTGATCGAGGCGATATTGCGCATTAACGATATCGAGGCAGGCGTGCGTCGGACCGAAGTTGTGATCATTTCGCGCAACTCGGCCGATACCAGCCTGCGTATTTCTAATTCGATCGACAACTACCACCTCGACATCACGCGCGCGGCCTTTACCGGTGGCGAGCCGGTGGCCAAGTATCTCAACGCCTTCGAGGTCGACCTGTTCCTGTCGGCGACCGAAGAAGACGTCCAGGCAGCGGTTGAATCGGATGTTGCCGCCGGGCTGATATACGATGGCCCCAGCCATAACCGTGCGGATCCGCTGCAACAGATCAGAATTGCCTTCGATGGCGATGCGGTGCTGTTTTCCAAGGAATCGGAGATGATCTACCAGGAACAGGGGCTCGAGGCCTTCATCGAGCACGAAAAGGTAAATGCGCAACAGCCGCTGCCCGAAGGCCCATTTGCCAAGCTACTGAAAACCCTGTCGTTTCTGCAATTTGACCTGGATAACAACACCAGCCAGAGCCAGCCGCCGCTGCGCACGGCCCTGGTAACGGCGCGCAACAGTCCCGCGCACGAACGGGTCATTCGAACCCTGCGCACCTGGAATGTTCGTATCGACGAAACTTTCTTTCTGGGCGGCGTTCCCAAACACAAGATTCTGGAATCCTTTTCGCCGCATATTTTCTTCGATGATCAGCATCAGCATTGCGAGGGGGCTGCGCGGGTAGTTCCGACCGCGCGGGTGCCGCATCGGGATGATGAAATAAAAACGGCCTGATGATCAGGCCGTTTTAGATATCGCTCAGACTAAACCGCTATCAATCGTCGCGTCGCTGCTTCTCCAGGCGTTCATGCTTTTCCTGGGCTTCTACCGTCAGCGTGGCAATCGGCCGTGCTTCCAGCCGGAACAGTCCAATCTCCTCGCCGGTATCGTCACAGTAGCCATAGGAGCCATCGGCAACCCGCGAAAGCGCTGAATCGATCTTGTTGACCAGCTTGCGATAGCGGTCGCGCGTACGCAACTCCAGCGCGGCATCAGTTTCCAGCGAAGCTCGATCGTTGATGTCGGGCTCTTGCCAGTTCTCTTCTTTAAGATGCGAAATCGTGTTTTCGGATTCCTGCAACAGCTCCGCACGCCAGGCCAGCAATTTCTGGCGAAAATACTCCAGATGCTGCGGTGACATGTAATCTTCTTTCGGTGATGGCTTGTAGCCTTCGGGTAATTCTATTGTCATTGATTCGCGCTCCGATGATGACCATTAACAATAAAGGGCGGGCAGTATAGGGACGTTTATCCGGTTCAGCAAGCGGCCCGGCGCTTTTTTTTCAAGCGCCTGATTTTCTCGCGACCTGGGCTCATTTTTCGGAGCATCTGTACATTGTTTTCACAAGCCTGATCGAAACCAGCGGCAACAGGTTTTTTTGCCCATAGCCTGCAACAATGCATACGGTTCATTGTTTTATCGCTATAATCATAGACTTACCATTCATGTAAAGACCAACATCTATCCCAGACCCTATGTTCTTAATACGCCTGATTATTTTATTGGCTGTGGTTGCAGTATTACTGTGGCTACTTAAACGACTGTTTAGCGCTGACCCCGAAGCGGAACAGCTGGAATCGGGCAAGCCGGAAAATATGCGGCAATGCAAGTATTGCGGCGTACACGTACCCGAGTCATCGGTGATATCAGTCAATAACGAGCCTTATTGCTGCCAGGAACATGCAGACCTTGATCAGCACTAGTCCGTTCCGGCGCGGATACCGGCCAAGGTCCACCAACTGGACCTCGGTGCGCCTGCTCAATGTTTATCGCCTGGGGCTGGCGGCGATATTTTTTGCCCAGAGTTTTATCAGTCCGTCACCGCTGCTTAACATCGTATACCTTTCGCTCTATTCCTGGACCAGCTTTGCTTTCCTGCTGCTGGCCATGATCTGGATCGTCGCGGCATGGATCGAGCGGCGGGGATTTCAGAGCCAGGTTACCCTGCAGATATACAGTGACACGGTTATTATCATCTTGTTGATGCATGCCTGCGGCGGCATAACCAGCGGGCTCGGCATGTTACTGATAATTTCGGTCGCCGTTTCCGGATTGCTAACCGAACAGGCCCTGGCGACCTTGTTTGCCTCGCTGGCGTCGCTCGGACTGTTGGCCGAGCACATTTATTCGATTATGTACCTGCCCGGTTACAGCGGCACCTCTACCCAGGTCGGAATTCTTGGCGCCAGCCTGATTGCAACCGCAATAATTACGCATAACTTGATGACGCGGGTACGCAGCAGTGAGCAGTTGATCCAGCAACGCGAACGCGACGTTGCATTATTATCGGCGCTGAACCAGGAGATTATCGAAAACCTGCAGGCCGGGGTTATCGTGCTCAGCCGCAACGACCAGATCCGACATATCAACCAGGCCGCGCTCGATATGCTGCACCTGGCCAATATCAAGTCGATTTCGCTGCAAAAAGACTGTCCCAAAGTACTGGCCGCGCTCGAAGCCTGGCGCAACAACTCCGGTAATGCCTCACCCCCTGACACCGGGGCCGACAATATTCAAATCAGTTTTCGCGAGCTGCACAGCGAAGGCCAGCCCAATACAATGATCTTTCTCAACGACGTCTCGTCGATTCGCGACAGTATGCAGCAGGCCAAACTGGCCTCGCTCGGCCATCTGACCGCGAGCATCGCGCACGAGATCAGGAATCCGCTGGGCGCGATTTCGTACGCGGCCGAGTTGTTGAATGAAAATAATGAGTTGGCCGAGGCGGATGGGCGCATGATCGAAATCATCAATCAACATACGCTACGCATCAATAATATTATCGAAGATATCCTGAAAATCTCGCGCAGCAGCCCCACCGTGAAAGAGCGGGTCGACCTGGAAAGCTGGCTACCCGACTTCATCGATGACTTTTGCCAGTCCGGATTGGTCGAACCCGAATCGTTCGAGCTCGAAATCGAGGCGGAACACCCGGTAATGCAGTTCGATACCGGCCACCTGGCGCAAATTCTAACGAACCTGTGTACCAACGCCGTGGTGCACGGTGACAGCGATGCTCCAATTAGCATTCGGGTTTTCACGACCGAAGCCTATCCGCTGTGCATCGAGGTTGCCGACCATGGACCCGGCGTGGAGGCAGAAATCCTGGATCAGATTTTCGAACCCTTTTACACCACCAGTCACGAGGGTTCGGGCCTTGGATTGTATATCTGCGGACAGCTGTGCGAACTCAACAATGCGTTTATCACGGCCAGGGCCAATCAGCACAATGGCACCAGTTTTATTTTACAGATGACTTCACTTGCGACTGAACCGGAAGCAAAGGCGGATAAATGAGCAGGCAGCGCGTTTTAATCGTCGACGATGAACCCGATATCCGGGAACTGCTCGAGATCACCCTGTTACGCATGGGGCTCGAGACTCGCAGCGCTGAAAACTACAGCGACGCCACGCGTCTGCTGCAAGATGAATCTTTCGATTTGTGCCTGACGGATATGAAACTGCCCGACGGTGACGGCATTGCGCTGGTCGAGCATATTCAGCAGCATTGCCCCAATACGCCAACCGCTGTAATCACCGCGCACGGCAGCATCGATCTCGCGATCAAGGCAATGAAGTGCGGCGCCTTCGATTTCGTCTCCAAGCCGGTCTCGCTGGAAACCCTGCGTAATCTTGTCGACAAGGCGCTGACTTTACCCAGTTCGCCCCAACTTGCCGGTGACCCGGCGGATACCAGGTACCAGATCATCGGCGACTCGGCTGTCATGCAGGACCTGAAACGCTCGATCGCAAAATTTGCGCGTAGCCAGGCACCGGTGTTTGTCTGCGGCGCCTCCGGCACGGGTAAAGAATTGGTGGCGCGGCAAATACACCTGCAGGGATCACGCGCCGGGGCGGCTTTTGTTGCGGTAAACTGCGGCGCAATTCCATCAGAGTTAATGGAAAGCGAGCTATTCGGACACTTGAAAGGCAGTTTCACCGGCGCCACCAGCGATAACGAGGGTTTGTTCAAGGCGGCCAGCGGCGGCACGCTGTTCCTCGATGAAATTGCGGATTTGCCATTGGCAATGCAGGTAAAGCTGTTGCGTGTCATTCAGGAAAAATCGATCCGCGCCGTCGGTGCGCAAAGGGAAGAGTCGATCGATGTGCGAATTATCAGCGCCTCGCACAAGGACCTCGAATCCATGGTTGCAGAAGGCTCTTTTCGGCAGGACCTTTACTACCGTATCAACGTTATCGGGGTGACGGTGCCGGCTCTGTCCGAACGCGCCAGGGATATCCCACAGCTAGTCGATTACATGATAGAAAAGCATAACTATCACAATGCCAGCAAGGTAAGCATCGGCGATTCGGCTTTGACCGCACTGCAATCCTATCCTTTTCCGGGGAATGTTCGCGAACTCGAAAATATACTGGAACGCGCGCTGGCCTTGTGCGAGAACGAAACCATCGAGATCGATGACCTGCAGCTACCGGATATTGCAGTCAGCGTCGACGAAAAACAGCAGAGCCTGGGTGAAATGACGAGCAACCTGGAAAAAGAGCACATCATGAGCGCACTTGAGGATCACCGCTGGAATCAGTCGGCTACCGCGCGCGCGCTTGGGCTGACATTACGTCAACTTCGATATCGCATCGACAAACTCAAGCTCAAAAACGATTAAATTGGGTAGAACCCGGGTAAGTATCTGACAATCTCTGTTAAAACTTGACAATATTGTCAAGAAATTACCTCTTTCGCTCGCTCAGCCTGGTCCAGAAAATTTTTAAGTCATTGTATTTTATTAACTTTTTATAAATTGGCAATGTTGGCATCACGATTGCTTCGTAATACAGCATGAAACGGCATTAGTCGATTTCAAAATTAGAAATTAAATTTTTGAAAAGAGGAAAACTCAACATGAAGAAGCAACAATCTGGTTTTACATTAATCGAACTGATGATCGTTGTAGCGATTATCGGCATCCTGGCCGCGATCGCTATCCCGCAATATGCTGATTATACCCAGCGTACCAAGGTTTCAGGCGCAATGGCTGGTGCCGCTGGCTACAAGACTCAGGTCGCCCTGTGCATGCAGACCCTGGGAGCAGCGACTAACTGTGGCGCTGGCTTAAACGGTATTTCAGCCGCAATCGGCGCTGCCGGTACAATTGAGTATGTCAATGCCCTGGCTGTTGCCGCTGGTGCCATCACTATCACTACTGAAGGCAAAGACTCACTTGATGCTGATATGGTACTCACCCTGACGCCTAGCACTACCGTTGGACAGGCCGCTGTTAACTGGACCTTGTCCGGTACGGCTTGTAGCAGTGTTGCTAACTCAGCGGGTCGTGGTATCAACTGCACCCCGTAACATCTGCAAAGACGTTACACGATCAAAACAGGCTCTTCGGAGCCTGTTTTTTTTTGCGTACTCGACAACCACTGGAAAATATCCCCGATAGTTCTGAGCTTCACCAGCATGGAAGCGAGACGTTCATAGAGTCTGATTCTTGCCTGGCATGGATTGACACACCGGCTTGCCGCAATACACGGTAACCGTTGACAATCCACATTCTATACAGGGGATCTCAACCTGTAGTAAAGCAATCTGATCCGCCTGGAGTCCGCTTTAAACACCTTAAGATTACGAAACCCGGATCGTAGCAACAGGAATAATTCGCCACTACCCTGGTTGCCGACAGATTCCGGCAGGGTAGCCAAACCCAGGCAGTATCTGCAAAGGCTTGTTAAATATTTAACAATAATACCTGTTAAATCTTACCAATTTTGTCAAACCTGTCAGCAAGCATAAACAGACCGATAAACTTGTGACGCACAACTCATTGTTTTTATGTAACTTTTTAACAAATCCAGTGTTGGCACATGCATTGCTTCATATAGGTAACGGGAAAGCACCATTCGTTTAAAGACCAGGTGCTAATTTATCAATTTCACGAGATTCTAAAAATGAAACAGCAACAAACAGGTTTTACCTTGATCGAACTGATGATCACGGTTGCTATCATCGGAATTCTAGCGGCTATCGCGATCCCGCAATACACGGATTATACGCAGCGTACCAAGGTTTCAGGCGCTATGTCAGGCGCGTCAGGCTACAAAACCCAGGTCGCCTTATGCATGCAGACTCTTGGAGCGCCAACCAACTGCACCGCCGGTGCCAACGGTATTGCGGCTGCGATTGGCGCTGCCGGCACAATCGAGTACGTTAATGCTCTGGCTGTTGCCGCTGGTGCCATCACTATCACTACTGAAGGCAAAGACGCGGTTGATGCCGATATGGTACTGACCCTGACCCCCAGCACTACCGCAGGACAGGCCGCAGTTAACTGGACCCTGTCCGGTACGGCTTGTAGCAGTGCTGCCGGCACGGCAGGTCGTGGTATCAACTGCACGCCGTAACATCCGCGAAGACGTTACGGGATGGAAAACAGGCTCTTCGGAGCCTGTTTGATGCAGGCCAGGCTTTCTATTGCGTGATTGGTAAAGATTCCTGCTTCGATACAGCGTCAGAAGCCAACTAAAGATACAAATGCAGGCATTATTTCACTCCCTCGAGACAGCACACTCCAAAGCGGTCGCTACCCGAAAAAAACGCACTATCTACAACCTCTCGCCTGCCGCTTGCCTTTTTCTCGAAACCCTCAAATAGGCCTGCCAAAACAGCCTTTACGGGTGGCCTCTAGCATATGATCGCAACGACAACTGCTATTCATAAATTAATTGAAGCGAATGATATAAACGCTTGATTCAATTTAATTTATGCCTGGGCCCGAATTAGGCTTGTGATACTGTGAATTCGGTCTAAAATTGGATCTAGATAGTTCAAAAGTTCCAATTGACTATAGTATACTGCCCGCGAGGGGTTAATCCGACCACCGAATAAAGGCACCTATGGCTGCAACCAATATGAATCTCACGGGGATAGCGCGCAAGCTTGTTCTCGAAAAACATCTTGACGAAGCGGCGGCAGTCGAGGCGGTTGAGGCTGCCAATAAGGAAGGCGTACAACTCACCAGTTACCTGGTGCAAAACAAGATCGTAGCACCTCAGATTATTGCGATGATTTCATCGCAGGAATTTGGCTTGCCGGTGTTCGATCTGGATGTCATGGATACCGAGTTGGCCGCATTTGGCCTGGTCGAGGAAAAGCTGATTCTCAAGCTAAACGCCGTGCCGCTGTTCAAGCGCGGCAATCGGCTGTTTATCGCAATATCCAGCCCAACAAATACCCAGGCGCTGGATGAATTCAAGTTTGCCACTGGCCTGTCGACCGAGGCGGTCCTGGTGCAGGAAAACCAGCTGGCGGAGTTTATCGAAAAGGCGGCCAGCGCCATGGATAGCGGCATGGACGATATGCTCGACGACGATCTCGAAAATCTCGATATCGGCGCCGAGGAAGAAAATGATGCCGGCCCGAGCGCAGCTGAAGTCGACGATGCGCCAGTCGTTAAATATGTCAACAAGATTCTGCTCGATGCGATCAACAAAGGCGCCTCCGACATCCACTTTGAACCTTATGAGAAACGCTACCGAGTGCGCTACCGTATCGATGGCATCTTGTCGGAAGTCGCCTCACCACCGATCACTATCGCCGCTAAATTAACCGCGCGGGTCAAGGTCATGTCGCGCATGGATATATCCGAGCGACGCGTACCCCAGGATGGCCGCATAAAATTGAAATTGTCGAAGAAACGCGCAATCGACTTTCGTGTCAATACCTGCCCCACCCTGTTCGGCGAAAAAGTGGTACTGCGTATCCTTGACCCGTCAAGCGCCCAGCTCGGCATCGATGCATTGGGTTACGAGCCCGAGCAAAAAGAACTCTACATGAAAGCGTTGGCCAACCCTTACGGCATGATCCTGGTCACCGGGCCAACCGGTAGCGGTAAAACCGTCTCGCTGTACACCGGCCTGAATATCCTGAACGTGCCGGAAACCAATATTTCGACCGCGGAAGATCCGGCGGAAATAAACCTCGAGGGCATCAATCAGGTCAACGTCAACGACAAGGTCGGACTGACCTTTGCCGAAGCTCTGAAAGCCTTCCTGCGCCAGGATCCGGATATCATCATGGTGGGCGAGATTCGTGATCTCGAAACTGCGAGTATCGCAATCAAGGCGGCGCAGACCGGGCACCTGGTTTTATCAACCCTGCATACCAACGACGGCCCGCAAACCCTGACGCGCCTGATGAATATGGGCGTGCCGGCATTTAATATCGCCACTTCGGTGACCCTTATTATAGCCCAGCGTCTCGGACGGCGCCTGTGCGGCGAATGCAAAACAACCGACGATCTTCCCAAGGAAGTACTGCTCAAGGAAGGTTTCACCAAGGACGATCTCGCCGAAGACTTTAAAATCTACAAGGCCGTAGGTTGCGACAAATGTACCGGCGGCTACAAGGGCCGCGTCGGCATTTACCAGGTAATGACCATTTCCGAGGAAATGGGTCGTTTGATCATGGGTGGCGCCAATTCGATCGATCTCGCCGACCAGGCGCGCAAGGAAGGGGTCGATGATTTGCGTCGATCCGCATTGAAAAAAGTTAAACAGGGCTTGATCAGCCTTGAAGAAGCAAACCGCGTAACAAAGGATTAAACCATGGCAGCGAAAGCAGCAACAGCCGAAAAAGTCGAATTCCTCTACGAAGGCACCAACCGTGGAGGCTCCAAGGTCAAGGGTGAAATTTTTGCGCTGAATGACGCGCTCGCCAAAAACGAGTTGCGCAAGCAGGGTATCAATCCACTCAAGGTCAAGAAAAAGCCAAAATCGCTGTTTGGCGGCGCGGCAAAGATTACGCCATCCGATATCGCAATATTTGCGCGCCAGATGGCAACCATGATGTCGGCGGGTGTACCGCTGGTGCAGTCTTTCGAAATCATCGGCCAGGGCAATGACAAGCAAAACATGCAGAAACTGATTCTCGGCATTAAAAGCGAAGTCGAAGGCGGTGTCTCACTTGCCGAAGCCCTGTCAAAGCAGCCTCTGTATTTCGATCCGCTTTTTATCAACCTGGTCAATGCCGGCGAGCAATCGGGTGCGCTGGAAACCATGCTCGACAAGCTGGCAACCTATAAAGAGAAAGTTGAGGCGTTAAAAGCGAAGGTCAAAAAAGCATTGTTCTATCCGATCGCGGTACTGGTTGTTGCCTTTATCGTAACGGTCATCCTGCTGGTGTTCGTGGTGCCCCAGTTTCAGGAATTATTTGATTCGTTTGGCGCAGATCTGCCTGCGCTTACCAAGATGGTTATCAACCTGTCCGAGTTTATGCAATCCTGGTGGTGGGTAATTGCCCTGAGTATTGCCGGAGCCGTGTATACGATACTTAGAATTAAAAAGACTTCGCCCAAAATGCAGGAAGCTTTCGACCGTATCGCACTGAAAGCCCCGGTGATCGGAGAAATTACCACCAAGTCAGCCATCGCGCGCTTTTCCCGCACGCTCGAGACCATGTCGGCTGCCGGTGTGCCGCTGGTCGAAGCGATGGATTCGGTGGCGGGTGCGACCGGCAATGTTATCTATTATAAGGCCAGCCTGAAAATCAAAGACGAAGTCTCGCAGGGTACCCAACTGCAAACTTCCATGCGTAATACCGGCCTGTTTCCCAACATGGCAATCCAGATGGTTTCCATCGGTGAAGAATCGGGTTCGCTCGACGATATGCTGGCCAAGGTTGCCGACTTTTACGAGACCGAAGTCGACAACGCGGTCGACGCGCTAACCTCGCTGCTCGAACCGATCATCATGGCCGTCCTCGGCGTACTGGTTGGTGGCCTGATTGTCGCGATGTACCTGCCCATCTTTAAGCTGGGATCGGTGGTATAGGGAAAGCTGCTTGTTCGATCCTTTCATTTCGCTTTTCCAACAGCAACCGCTAACCTATTTCGTCACCCTGTTCATACTTGGAGCGACGGTCGGCAGCTTTCTGAACGTTGTGATTTACCGTCTGCCGGTAATGATGCAGCGCGAGTGGCGACAGGATTGCCTCGAATTTCTCGAACAGCCGGCCGAGAACCCGCCGGACAAGTTCAACCTGAGTAGCCCACGCTCGCGCTGCGGAAACTGCGGCCATCAAATCACGGCGCTGGAGAATATACCGATAATCAGCTACCTGATACTGGGCGGCAAATGTTCATCCTGCAAGACATCGATTTCTGCGCAATACCCGCTGGTGGAACTGTTTACCGCGATTGTTTCAGTCATTGTCGGCTGGAAGTTTGGCGTCAGCCTGCAGGCGATCGCTGTCCTGTTGATGACCTGGGGCCTGATTGCGGCCAGCGGTATCGATATTGGTCACAAACTGCTGCCCGATACGATCACGCTGCCCTTGCTCTGGCTGGGTATTTTACTGTCCTTGTTCGATGTTTTCATCAGCCTCGAAACCAGCGTAACCGGCGCCATGGCCGGCTATATGAGCCTGTGGAGCGTGTTCATTCTGTTCAAAATTGTCACCGGCAAGGAGGGCATGGGACATGGAGACTTTAAGCTGCTCGCCATGCTCGGCGCCTGGCTCGGCTGGAAACCGCTGTTCGTGGTTATCCTGACGTCCTCAGTGGTAGGGGCGGTCGTGGGCATCAGCATGATTCTGCTGAAGATAACCGAACGCGGCACACAGATTCCTTTTGGACCCTACCTCGCCGCCGCGGGCTGGATGACCCTGCTCTGGGGCAACGAGCTGATGCAATTCTACTTTTCACTGTTCGGTCTGTAGGCCAAGAATACGCCATGTTTTCGGTCGGGCTAACCGGGGGTATCGCATCGGGTAAAACCACGATCAGCAGCCTGTTTGCGAAATTGGGCGTATCGGTTGTCGACACCGATATCATCAGTCGTAAATTACTCGAGCCGGGAGAGCTTGCCTTTGACCAGGTCTGTGCGCATTTTGGCGCGAGTATCGTAAACATCGATGGTAAAATCGATCGTGTCCGGCTGCGGGAAATCGTGTTTAACAAACCCGCTGAAAAGTCATGGCTCGAAACCATGCTGCATCCTTTAATTTATCAGCGCAGTCATGATGCAATTGTCACCAACGCCGGCGCGGACTATGTTCTGGTGGTAGTACCCTTGTTGTTCGAAACCAATTTCCAGTCGCTGGTCGATCGCATTCTCGTCGTTGACTGCCCGGCGGAGCAGCAGATTGAGCGCCTGGTAAAACGTGACCAGATAGACGAATCGCTGGCGCAAAAAATGCTACTGCAACAGTTGAGCAATGCCGAGCGGCTAGCTCGGGCACACGATATCATCGATAATCGATCCGCGGATGTCGACCTCGAATCCCAGGTAGCCGCCCTGCACAAACGTTATTTGCAGCTGTCAGCTGCTTGATAAGCGGACGGGTTCGCATTCGACAGGCGTCGACATGAGCAACCTGTTTTCAGTTATACTTTAGGAGTTTTGCAATAATCAACCAACGATGTCGGGCAAATACCAAACATTCGAACAGCCGCTGAATGAGCGCATCCGCATGTGTCTGCGGGTAGAGACTCTGATGAAGCGGTTTCATTACTTCGAGGCCTTGAAGGGCGACTGGAGCGCTTACAGCGCCCTGCTGACTATTCTCGAGCTGACATCATTGCTCGAACGGGGTGATTTAAAACAGGAATTAATGAAGGAACTTGAACGACAGCATGCGGCACTCAAGGCTTTGGCCAAACACCAGGAAATTGACCACTCCAAGCTCGACATCATTCTGAGCAAGCAAAAACATGCGCTGGAGCAACTGCATCAACTCGATGGCAAACTTGGGGAACATTTGAAACGTGTCGATTTCCTGCTTGGCATCAAACAGCGAACCTCGATCCCCGGGGGCTCATGCGACTTCGATTTACCCCAGCTTCGCTTCTGGTTGAACCGGGAGCACGAACAGCGGGTCACAGACCTGCAGGCGTGGTGTGCGCCCTACTGCCAATTGGAAGGCGTGATAGAATTAGTCCTCAAGGCGATTCGTGACAGCGCCTCGGCCAGGCCGGTTATCGCCGAAAACGGTTTTTATCAGAAACCGCTGGACTCCAAACAGCCGACCCAGTTAATTCGTATCGGTGTCGCTGCAAATGAAATGATTTATCCGGAAATCAGCGCGGGCAAGCACCGCTATTCGGTTAGATTCATGCGTATTGATTCCGGCGATATGACACCAACCCAGGTTAAGGAAGACGTTGAATTTCTGCTTTCGCGCTGCACTTTATAGCGTCCAGGATTGGAATATCGGCCGCCGGAAACGGGTATCGGTCGATTTCGTCCGGACCGATCCAGGTAATGGCCTGTTGTTCCCTGGCCCTGACTTCGCCGCGATACTCATCGACGCGCCAGGTATCGAGTAAAATATTCCGCTCCGGGTAGCGGTGATAAACCTGCATGTAAGGGGCTGCCGAGGTTACCTCGATATCAATTTCCTCGTCGAGTTCTCGCCGCAGGGCCTGCCAGGGCGACTCGTCCGCCTCGAGCTTGCCTCCCGGTAGTTCCCAATGATGCTCGAGATGTTTGCCCTTCTGGCGTTGGGCAATCAGAAACCTGCTGCGATCCGGATTCCAGATTATTGCTGCAACAACGTGAATATGAGCTTCATCGATTGACAAGGGATTGTCAGCTTCGGTATTCCGCATTAATTTTCACGTAGTCGTAAGACAGGTCAGAAGTCCAGATCCGCGCTGCCGCATGCCCCAGGTTCAGGTTGACCCGGATGAGGATTTCCTCCGGTGCCATTGCGGCCTGCCCCAGGGCTTCGCGGTAATCTGGATCGGGCAACCCCTGATGCAGCAGCCGCACCGAACCCAGGTAAAGATCGACTCGATCGGTCTCAATCTGCGACAGCGGCGCGCGACCGATCGCCATGATGAATCGACCCCAGTTTGGATCCGAGGCAAACAACGCGGTTTTCACCAGCGGAGACTCAGCAATTGTAAAAGCGATGCTGCGCGCATCGGCCTCGCTGGCGGCGCCCTCAACATTGACTTCAACGAATTTGGTAGCGCCTTCAGCATCGCGAATTATCGCCTGTGCGAGCTTCTCGAAAACATCCCGTAGCGCCCGGCAAAACTGCTCGTGATGCAGATCTACCCTGACCCCGGTTACGCCAGTGGCAATCAATACACAGGAGTCGTTAGTCGAGGTGTCACCGTCAACCGTAATCGAGTTAAAACTTCCGGCCACCATGTGCTCGAGCATTTGCTGGAGGCTGTCTGGCTGGATTTCGGCATCGGTGGCGATGAAACTGAGCATGGTCGCCATATTCGGTTTGATCATGCCCGAACCCTTGGCCATTCCGGTAACAGAAACGGTCTTACCGCCGACGTCGAGTTGCACACTGACCGCCTTGGGCAAGGTGTCGGTGGTCATGATGCCATGCACGGCCTCAAGCCAATTATCGGCATCAAGCCCGGCAAGCAATTCAGGAATCGCAGATTTTATCGGTAGTACGGGCAGCGGCTCGGCGATAACGCCGGTCGAGAAAGGTAAAACCTGTGCGCGGGATACGCCGGTTGCAGCGGCAACGGCCGCGCAGCATTCAATAGCATCCTTTAGCCCGGCCGCACCGGTGCCGGCGTTGGCGTTACCTGAATTGATTAACAGGTAACGCGATGCTGGCTCACTGGACAGCTGTTGCCGGCACAGCTGCACCGGCGCCGCGCTGAAATGGCTTTGGGTAAATACCGCCGCCAGGCTCGAACCCGCCGATATTTCTATCAGCGTCAAATCCTTTGCCGCAGTGTCGTTTTTAATCCCGCTATGCGTTGCTGCCAGACGAATTCCCTTGACGGGATGAAGTATCGTCGGCGCTTTCAATCCTACTGCCATTGTCGGAACTCTACAGTTTACCGTGGCACTGCTTGAATTTTTTGCCAGAACCGCACCAGCAAGGCTCGTTGCGGCCCATCTTGCGTTCCTTGCGCACGAATGGTTGCGCCGCATCTTCACTCGCCGAGTCGGTATCGAGCGGGTTCAGCGCGCTGGCGTGTTCCATTTTTATGGCCTGGTCGGGTTGGTGTCTTTGCTCCAGCGCTTCAACCTGCTCCTCGCCGCGAATCTGAACCCGCGTCATAGCCTGCACCGCCTCGTAGTTGATTCCATCGAGCATGTCGGTAAACATTTCGAAGGATTCGCGCTTGTATTCCTGTACCGGATTTTTTTGTGCGTAGCCGCGCAAACCAATACCCTGGCGCAGATAATCCATCGCGGCGAGGTGTTCTTTCCAGTGCCGATCCAGAATCATCAGCGTTATTTCTTTTTCCGCACGAACGATCAACTCCTCGCCCAGAACTTCCACCTTGGCCTGATAATCCTGCTCGAATTTTTCGACAATGCGCTCGAGTAAGTCTTCGTCGGTGATCTGATCGTCCTGATCGATCCAGTCCTGTATCGGCAACTCGACGCCGAACTCGTTTACCAGCGCCTGCTGCAGGCCTTCGATATCCCATTGCTCGTCAAGTGAATTTGCCGGCACATGCGCACGAAACACGCCCTGCAGTACGTCCTTGCGCATGTCGGCGATTGCCTCGGAGATACTATCGCTGTGCAACAGGTCGTTCACGTTGCTGGTAAATCACCTTGCGTTGATCGTTGGCAACATCATCATATTGCAGCAGCTGCTTGCGGATATCGAAGTTGTGGGCCTCGACCTTGCGTTGCGCGTTTTCAATCGCGCGGCTAACCCAGGGATGCTCGATCGCCTCGCCTTTTTCCATGCCCAGCTTCTGCATTAGTCCGGCCACCTTTTCGGAGGCGAAGATACGCATCAGGCTATCTTCCATAGACAGATAAAAGCGCGATGATCCAGGATCTCCCTGGCGCCCGGAACGGCCGCGCAACTGGTTATCGATGCGTCGGGATTCGTGGCGTTCGGTGCCGATAATATGCAATCCGCCGGCCTCGATAACCTTGTCGTGTCGCTGCTTCCACTCCTCGGTAAGAAGCTTGCGTTGCTCTATCTGATCTTCGGGAATTTCCTTCAACTGCACTTCGAGATTGCCGCCGAGTACGATATCGGTACCGCGCCCTGCCATGTTGGTGGCAATAGTAACCGTACCGGGAAGACCGGCATCGGCGATGACCTTGGCTTCTCGTTCGTGTTGCTTCGCGTTCAGAATCTGGTGTTTGATCTTGAGCTTGTCGAGCAGCCCGGACAGGAATTCCGAGGTTTCCACCGAGGTGGTGCCCACCAGTACCGGTTGGCCGCGATTCACGCAATCGCGGATATCCTCAATGATCGAATCGTACTTTTCCTGTGTCGTCAGATATATCAGATCCCCCAGGTCTTCGCGCACCATCGGTTGATTGGTTGGCACCACGACGACTTCAAGGCCGTAAATCTGCTGGAATTCGAATGCCTCGGTATCGGCCGTACCCGTCATACCGGCGAGTTTGTTATAAAGCCTGAAATAGTTCTGGAAGGTAATCGAAGCGACGGTCTGATTTTCGTGCTGAATCCTGACGCCTTCTTTCGCCTCGATTGCCTGATGCAGACCCTCGGACCAGCGTCTGCCCGGCATGGTGCGACCGGTAAACTCGTCGACAATTACAATCGCGTCATCCTGCACGATATAGTCAACATCACGGTTATAGATGGCATGTGCTCTCAGGCCCGAATTCAAATGGTGCACCAGCGCGATATTGGCGGCATCGTAAAGACTCTCGCCTGCTTTGAGCAATCCAGCTTCCAGCAATAGCTGTTCAGCGGTATCGTGACCCGCCTCGGTCAGAAAGGCCTGTTTGGATTTTTCATCAACGCTGTAATCACCGGGGCCATCCTCGGTTTTGACCTGGGTCAGGCGCGGGATAATGCTATTAATTCGGGTGTAGAGTTCGGAACTGTCGCTGGCCTGACCGGATATGATCAACGGTGTACGTGCTTCGTCGATCAGGATCGAGTCAACCTCGTCAACGATCGCGTAATTCAATTCACGCTGTACCCGTTCGTCCAGGGTAAAGCACAGATTGTCGTGCATGTAATCGAAGCCGAACTGGTTGTTGGTGCCGTAGGTTATATCGGCCTGGTAGGCCTCGCGCTTGTCGTCGTAGTCCATCGAACTCAACACCACGCCAACACTTAAGCCCAGAAAATTATAAATTTGCCCCATCCACTCGGCGTCACGCTCAGCCAGGTAGTCGTTCACGGTGACGATGTGCACGCCCTTGCCGCTGATCGTATTGAGGTATGCCGGCAGGGTTGCGACCAGGGTTTTGCCTTCACCGGTGCGCATCTCGGTGATCTGGTTGTTGTGCAGGATCATGCCACCGACCAGCTGGACATCGTAGTGGCGCATGCCGAGGGCACGCACAGCCGCTTCTCGGCATACGGCGAAGGCTTCATCGAGTAATTGCTCCAGGGTTTCGCCGTCGGCGAAACGCTGTCTGAATTCCTCGGTTTTCTGCTTTAACTGAGCGTCGTCGAGCGCCTGTAGTTCGGGCTCGAATTGATTGATACGGGCAACGCGCTGTTTAAGCTTTTTGACAATTCGGTCGTTACGACTGCCGAATACAGCTTTTATGATTTTGGACACCATCGTACGACTGCTTTAACAGGAATGTTTAGAGATGGAGACTACTTGAAAGGATTCAAGCGGGACGCTGTAATAAATGAAGCTCCGATCAATTCGACGCACGAATAAATCGTACGGGATTGATTTCGCGGCCTATTCTTCAGTACCTCAAAATGTACATGGGGACCCGTGGAACGGCCGGAAGAGCCAATTTCAGCAATTTGAAAACCTTTCTCGACTGTGTCGCCCACGGATACCATCAGGCGCGAATTGTGCGCATAACGCGTGGTGTAACCGTTGCCATGCGCGATATCGATGACGTTACCGTAACCGTAGCGTTTGCCGGCATAGGTGACCACACCTTTGGCTACCGCGATTACCTGTCCGCCGAGCTTGCCGGCGAAATCGATACCTTTATGCATTTCACGCCGTCCCGAAAGGGGATGGGTGCGCATACCGTAATAAGACGAAATCCAGCCCTTGGTTATCGGTCGGCCACTCGGCTGAACTTCCTTCTGCAGGTTTTCGTCCAGCACCAGATTCTCGAGCACCACCAGCTGGTTTTCACGGCTTTCGAGTTCGGAACTTAACTGTTCGATCGCTTGCGACAATTCGTCGGGTGCCAGCCCCTGGTTGGTGATAGTTTCGGGGCCACCCAATGGGGGCGTTTGTTCGAAATCGAATTCAGCTTTGTCGATACTGGCCATGTGCACCAGTTTACGCCCCAGCGCGTCCAGACGCATTACATGCGCCTGCAGTAAACCGATTCGCGAAGACAATGCATCGATATCGGCATCGGCTTCTTCGCGGATATGATTGAGTTGCACCTGCTGGCGATGCACGTCCGCCTGCCATTCGTCGATCAGGGCCTGGTTATCCTGGTTTGGATTAAGCGTGTATCCCAGATAGACCGAACCCGCCATGACCATGCCAAGGATTCCGGCCAACAGTATCAGGTGCAGCGGCTTTTTCAGATTCAGCCCGCAGATTTGACCTCTATTCGATGACAGGAAGAGTATATTCACATATCACCTATACGGTTGCTTCCACCGGTTGCGCATAAGATATCGGCGCGGTTGAAGCATCCTCGAAAGTCACCTCTTCCCATGCATCTTTATCCGCCAGCAGCGCCAGCAAAAGCCGATTATTCAGCGCATGCCCCGATTTATAACCGGAGAAGGCACCGATGAGGCTGTGGCCAAGCAGGTAAAGATCGCCGATCGAATCGAGGATCTTGTGTTTGACAAATTCATTGTCGTAGCGCAGTCCGTCTTCATTCAGCACCCGGTAATCATCGAGCACGATAGCGTTATCCTGACTGCCGCCCAGGGCGAGGTTATTGGCGCGCAGATATTCGATGTCCTTCTGGAAGCCAAAAGTGCGGGCGCGACTCACTTCCTTGACGAAGGAGGTGGTAGAGAAGTTGATATGACAGGTTTGCTTCTGCTTGGTGAACAATGGATGGTCGAAATCGATTTCGAAGCTAACCTTGAAACCGTTGAAAGGTTTGAACTCGACCCACTTGTCACCCTCTTCAACCCGCACCGTCTTGTTGATCTTGATAAATTTCTTGGCCTTGTTCTGTTCGACAATACCGGCAGACTGGATCAGGAATACGAAGGGGCCTGAACTACCATCCATGATCGGAACTTCATCGGCGCTCAGATCGATATAGGCATTGTCGATACCGAGACCCGCAATAGCTGAAAGCAGGTGTTCAACCGTCGAAATGCGTACGCCCTTTTCAACCAGTGTTGTCGACAGGTTGGTGTCACCAACCTTTTCCGGGCGAGCCAGGATTTCAACCGGGGTTTCGAGGTCGATACGGCGAAAACGAATGCCGGAATCGATTGGCGCCGGACGTAATGTCAAGTATACCTTCTTCCCTGTATGCAAACCTACGCCCATGGCGCGAATTACATTTTTCAACGTGCGCTGTTTAATCAAGACCGCTTCCCAAAAATATGAATAAAACCAGATAGTTAGCTATGGTAGTTTTTGTACCGCCAACCGGCCGCCAATAATGGCTGATTTCCAGTTGAAAATCAATCCAATTCAATAGAATGTTCCAATAAATAACTGATAACGCAGAAACTTTCTGTATCCTAAAAGTTAGCACAAAATGGCGAAAATGCATCAACCATGTCCATGATGTTGCCTTATTTTCCACTTTTGCAGCTCAAGAATGTAGGAGTGTAGTAGATTTTCCGCTTCTTCGTGGATTTCCCGGAAACAGCAGCGACACAAATCTTTCTGTTTTGCCACGACCTCGAGCACCACAGGAAAAACCCGTTCCTGGCTGGGTAGTCGGATCATCGCTGCCGTGCGTTTACCGACCTCGAATGCTGCGCAGCGAAAAGCAATTCCGGTGCCGCTGATATTAAGCGCGTTGAAGGCCTCGCCGTCGATCGAAATGATCACGGGTCGATCGCTATCCGGGGCAATTCTATAGGCGGCCCGGTTATCGCTGTGACGCGCTTCGAGCGCGACATCAATTATCTTTTTCTTTTTCCAGAACAAACTCAACTCTCCGATTTCTGGCCCTGTTCTCCACACTGTTGTTGTCAACTAACGGCAAATAATCGGCATAACCTGTAGCCGTCATGCGCACGGGGTCGATGCCCTGCTGGATAAAAAATCTTAGCACGGTGGTCGCACGCACCGCCGAAAGTTCCCAATTGGAGGGGAACCGGGATGTTTGAATATTGCGATCGTCGGTATGGCCACGGATCGCGATACGATAGTCGGCATGATCACGAAACATTTGCCCAAGATTGGCAAATATGTATCTCGCCCGATCCTTGAGCTCGGCCTGACCCGAGGCAAACAGGTAGCGCCCATCGATTTGCAGGTTGATCTGATCGCCGTTATAGGTGAGTTCGACGCTATCGGCAATATCCGAGTGGTCGATCATACTTTCCATTTCGGAGACCAGGGCCGGTTTAAGATTATCTAGCGGGATCGTACCGGGGTTCATCCCCAGCATGTCTTCCACGGCCTTGAGTGGTTCCGGATTCCTGCCCTTGCGCGTGGCAAAGTCTATGACGCTGATCTGGCTGCCGTCACCATCTATAACCTGCACCGATTCGACCAGTTCCTTGTAAGCCTGGTCTTCGAAATCGGCAAGCGTGTAAAGCAATATGAAAAACACCAGCAGCAGGGTCATCATGTCGGCAAAGGTAACTACCCAGACGCTACCGCCCTCTTCATCTTCGAACATATCGCTCAAGGATCGCGCCGACATCAGCTGCGCTCCCGCAGTTTCTGCATCGGCTTGCGCTTCCTGGCCGGCACGAACGAGGACAGTTTTTCATACACCGAGAGCGGGTTATTGTCCTGTAAAATGCTGACCGCGCCCTGGAAGATAATCTCGAAATTCATCACTTCCGCCAGGGTCCTGGAACGCAGCTTGCCGGCAATGGGCAGGAATATTGCGGTCGATAACAGGGTACCGTAAAAGGTAGTCAACAGCGCAATCGCCATCGCCGGGCCGAGGTTGTCGGGGCTGGCCAGCAGCGACAGCATCTGGATCAATCCGATCAGCGTCCCGAGCATGCCAAACGACGGCGCATACATCGCCATCTTGCGAAATACGTCCTGCACGATGTAGTGGCGCATTTGCATCGAATCGATTTCGGTGCGCATCGCGCTGCGCAGGGTTTCTTCGTCGGCGGCGTCGGCAATCAGGGTGCAAACCCGCTTGAGGAATGGCGAATTGGTTTTGACATCCATCAGGCTGAGCAAGCCCTTGCGGCGGCTGATGGTGCCAAGCTTGATCATGGTATTGATCAATTCCTGTGAATCCTGTTTCGGCGAAGAAAACACGAAATATGCGCTTTTGAAAGCGGTCAGCACATCCTTGAACTGGAAGGTCAACAAAGTTGCCGCCATGGTGCCGCCCATAACGATCATAATTCCCGGCGGGTTCAAAAAATGGTGTACATCCCCGCCAAGAATGATCGCGGAAACGATAAGCCCAATACCGGAAATAATGCCGATTAATGAGGCAAGATCCATAGTGCTCCAGAAGTGCAGAGTGAATAGTGTCGCTCTATTGATCGGCCAGGGGCCTGGAATCTTTAAGCCAGTGAACCAATTTTCGATGGGTTTGCCGCGACAGGAACCCTTCGGATTCAGCCTGCGTCGACGAGACGCCTGCAAGGTTTACAGACGGTGGAAATCATGTTGGCTGGAACCCGGGCACGCAGCGCGCATGAGTTGGCTGAAATCATTAACCAGGCGCTCGATAAATTTGAGAATTTGCATGCTGCGATCACGCGTGACGAAATATTGATCGGCAAATCCGGCACTATCGTTGAACCGATTGCCATCGGGCCAACGCGCCTGCTGACGACAGTTATCGACGCAACGCGGGTAGCCGGCCGAAATTTCACTAAAATCTGCGCGATTTCGATCACCGCGCGGTCCTGTTCTGGCCGCTGCGGAAGCCGATTATCGAAATTAGCGAACAGGTTTACCCGACTGCGGACGCCGGGTCCCGAACGCCGTCAGCAACGAATGAAGTGCTCGCGGTAGTACTTCATCTCGTCGATCGATTCGAGAATATCATCCAGCGCCAGATGCGCACCCTTTTTAGAGAATCCGGAAAGCAGTTCGGGTTTCCATAAGCGCGCCAGTTCCTTAAGGGTACTGACGTCAAGGTTGCGGTAATGAAAAAACGCTTCCAGCTCCGGCATCAGGCGCGCCATGAACCGACGATCCTGACAAATACTGTTGCCGCACATCGGCGATTTGGAGGGATACACGTACTGGCGCAGAAACTCGAGCGTCTCGCGCTCGGCATCCGCCGTGCTGGCGTTGCTCAAGCTAACTCTTTCGGTCAATCCCGAGCGGCCATGATGGCTCGTGTTCCATTCGTCCATCGCATCCATAATCGATGCCGGTTGATGAATTGCGATGACCGGACCCTGCGCCAGGAGACCAAGGCGGCCATCGGTCACGACGGTCGCTATTTCGATGATCTGGTCCTGCTGGGTATCCAGGCCGGTCATTTCGAGATCGATCCAGATCAGGTTGTTTTCGTGCATTGTCGTTATGGTCTCCGGGGTTTATATGGGTGCAATATGCGCTAAACTATAGCAACTTTTTGATGCCTGGTAGTTGAATGCAGTTATTCACCATAATTTTTCTGAGCTTCGTTGCCGCGTCGGTGCTGGTGCGTCTGTGGTTGAGTCACCGTCAGGTCAACCATATCCGGGCGCACTATGCCCGGGTACCTGAGGCATTCGCCGACAAAATTACGCTCGAAGACCACCACCGCGCTGCCGACTACAGTTGCGCTAAATTACGCGAAGGCCGGGTCACATTGGCCTGGGAGACGCTATGGTTACTGCTGTGGACTATCGGCGGCGGTATCAACCTGATCGACCAGTGGTGGTCGAGCTTTGAATTCGGGGTGCTGGTTACCGGGATTGGGATGATATTTTCGCTCGTACTGATATCGTCGATTCTGAATTTACCGTTTTCGCTTTACCACACCTTCGTCATCGAGGAACGCTTCGGCTTCAACCAGACAACCTGGAAAACCTGGCTGCTTGATCTGGTCAAATCGGCGCTGCTGGTGATCGCCCTCGGCGCTCCGCTGCTGGCGGTAATACTGTGGCTAATGGATCAGGCCGGCGCTAACTGGTGGCTCTACGCCTGGCTGGTGTGGATGAGCTTCAGTCTCATCATGATATGGGCCTACCCGGCATTTATCGCCCCCCTGTTCAACAAGTTCAGCCCGCTGCAGGATGCGGCGCTGCGCACGCGTATCGAAAACCTGTTGCAGCGCTGCGGCTTTCAAAGCCAGGGGGTATTCGTCGTCGATGGATCCCGACGATCGTCGCACGGCAATGCCTATTTCACCGGCTTCGGCCGCAACAAGCGCATCGTGTTTTTTGACACGCTGCTGGAATCACTTTCCGAGGATGAAGTCGAGGCGGTCTTGGCGCACGAGTTAGGGCACTTCAAACGCAACCACATCAAGAAATCGCTGCTGTTGTCCGGCGTAATTTCCCTGGCCGGATTTGCACTACTGGCCTGGTTGATGTCTTCCCCCTGGTTTTACAGCTCGCTGGGCGTGGCTACACCCTCGACCCACGCCGCGCTACTGCTGTTCATCATGGTCATGCCGGTGTTCACGTATTTCGTCAGCCCGCTGCTTTCGGCGCTATCGCGCAAGCACGAATTCGAAGCCGATGAATTCGCCCATTCCAACAGTAACTACAAGGCGTTAATATCCGCACTGGTTAGCCTGTACCGGGATAATGCCAGCACCCTGACGCCCGATCCCATCCATTCGATGTTTTACGATTCGCATCCGCCGGCCACGATCCGTATCGATCGCCTTGAAAGCATAGCTGCCGGTAAATCCTCTGGTTAAGCCGGTTTGTCGCCCTCCCCCGCCTCTATGACCAAACCTAGGCATGGCAAAGCGCAGGCTTAGCCAACAACAAAAGCAACGGATCCAGGCGGCCCAACACGCGAGCTCGGAGAGCGATGACTACGACCAGGGCCTGGTCGTTTCTCACCAGGGCGGCCAAATCCTGGTCGAACCTAATACCGCGGCGACGACCCTCGAGTGTAAAATCAAATCCAATCTCGGCACTATCGTTTGCGGGGACCACGTGGCAATCGAGACCACCGAGCAGCAGGAGCATCGCATCATCGGCATACTGGCCAGGGATAACCTGTTACAGCGAGTCGATGGATTCGGACAGGTAAGAGCGGTTGCGGCCAACATAAGCCAGCTGTTTATATGTCTGGCGACTATGCCGGAACCCAATCTGTTTCTACTCGACCAATACCTGCTTTCAGCCGAGCAGCAGCAAATTGAAGCTCGCATTCTATGCAACAAAATAGACCTGGCCGATGCGCAATCGGATCCGTTCGGGCTGCGGCAGATTTATCGCCCCCTGGGATACCGCCTGCTCGAAACCAGTGTTAAAACCGGCGCCGGCATGGACGAGTTCCGCCAGCTATTATTGGGCCAGGTATCAGTGCTTAGCGGCGTTTCAGGCGTTGGTAAATCCTCGCTGACGAGCTGGCTGCTGCCGCAGGAGAAAATCAAAATCGCGAGCATATCCGAAGCCAACGAAGAAGGTCGTCACACCACCCGCGCCAGCCGGCTATACCACTTACCCGGCGGCGGGGATTTGATCGACACACCCGGCGTCAGAGGTTTCAGCCCGTTCATTGACAACGCCAGGCCGCTGGCGCATGGCTTCAGGGAAATCCGGGAACTGGCTGAACATTGCCGTTTCCACAACTGCCTGCACCGCAATGAACCCCGCTGTGCCGTAATAGACGCGGTTCGATCCGGCGCGGTGGCGCAATCACGCTATCAAAATTACCTGAAGATGCTGGAACAGGTCGCGGGCTAAGAAGCCGAGATACCGCGTAATTGCCTGCCACCCACCAGGTGCATATGCAGATGAAACACTTCCTGGCAACCGTGGCGATTGCAGTTGATTATCAACCGGTAACCATCCTCCGCGATACCTTCATCGGCGGCGATCTTCTGCGCGGCAAGCACCATGTTGCCGATCAATTCGGCCTGATCGGCCTGGATGTCGTTAACCGTTGCGATTTCGGTCCTGGGGATAACCAGCACATGGGTCGGCGCCTGCGGATTGATGTCGCGAATCGCAATCAACTGGTCGTCTTCATAAACGATTTCCGCCGGTAATTCGCGATTGATGATCTTGGTGAATAAAGTTTCAGACATTGAATTCCCCTGGTCGTTCCTGATGTTAATCAATTTGCTGGCGGCCGGACAGAGCTCTCGACAGGGTTCCACCATCGACAAATTCCAGCTCGCCGCCAAGCGGGATGCCACGCGCCAGCCGTGTGCTGGTGATACCATGGCGGCCTGCAATGTCAGCAATATACTGGGCGGTGATATCGCCCTCGACGGTAGCGCTGGTCGCCAGGATAATTTCCTTGATGCCGCCCTGGCTTAACTGTTGCTCGAACTCTTCCAGGCCCAGCTGTCCGGGACCGAAACCATCCAGCGGTGACAATCGACCCAGCAACACGAAGTATCGACCCCGATAGGCTGCGGAAGACTCGACCGCGAGCACGTCGGCCGGGGTCTCGACGACACAGATTGTATTTTGCTCGCGCCCCTCGTCGCTGCAGACTTCGCATAATTCGGTATCGGAAAAATTACGGCATTGTCGACAGTGCCTGACGGTGTCGAGCGCATGAGTGATGGTTTCCGCGATGCGTCTGGCGGCCTGTTGGTCGCGCTCGAGTAAATGTAAGACCATACGCTGCGCCGACTTCTGCCCTACTCCTGGCAGACATTTCAAGGCCGCGATCATGTCGTCCAGGCTGGAGGATGACATCGATTAAAAAGGCAGCTTGAAACCGGGCGGTAAGTTCAGTCCTGCCGTCATTTCCTGCATTGCGTCCTGATTCGCTTTTGCCACCTTGTGCACGGCGTCATTGATGGCGGCGGCCACCAGATCTTCCAGCATTTCGACATCCTCTTCGACCAGACTCGGATCGATGGTAACGCGATTGACCTCGTGGGTGCCGCGCATGACAACTTTAACCATGCCACCACCGGCTTCACCGTTCACTTCTTGATTGGCGAGTTCAGATTGCGCTTTTTGCATGTTTTCCTGCATTTCCTGCGCTTTTTTCATCATGTCACCGAGGGCGCCTTTCATGTCCTTACCTCTTCAATTGCTGATAGTGTCAATCTTGACCACGCTTTGTTCATCGAGTTCAGCGGCAAACGCCTGCTGCAGTTTGCGCACTGCCGCATCCTCCCTGATCGCTGCAATCGCCGCGAGCCGCTCCTGCTCCAGCCGCCGCAACTTTACCTGCAGGGGAGTTGCGCCGGGTAGCGATTCCCTGGCGGTCAATTCCAGTTGCAATGATACCTCAAGTTTTTGCTCGAGGGCCCGCCTAATTTCGGATTCGATTACCGCGTTGGCGAGTTCATGGATTTCCGGCAATAACGCCAGTTTCAGTTTACCGTCGCGCAGGCACTCGAGCGTGCTATTGGCGACTATCTCCTGGGCCAGGCCATCCAGCCCCAGGTTGTAAGCCAGCCCCGACCAGTCGAGATCCGCGGCCGACGAGCGTTCGGGTTGCGCTGTTTCCGATAGAGTAACAACAGTCTCACTCCGGGAATCATCTGCTGTCGCGTCGGCCTCGGATTTCACTGCTTCCGCGACGACGATGTCGGCCTCGGGTTCGGCTTGCCCCGAGTGCTCGCCCGCGGCTGAAGGTCCTGGTTCTTCTTCCATTGAGTTGTCGCTCCAGGGCCCTTCGCCCGCAGAGCTGGCGCTATCGGCTGAGGCTTGCGGCCCTGTTGCGCCGCCTGCGTCAAGTTCCGCTAACGAAGCGTCCCCGGACCGCGCGGTCGGAGCTGGATTTAATTCAGGCTTTTTTTTTACCTCGTCTGCCGTAACCGTGGATTCCGTTGCCGGCGCGAACGCTATCAGGCGTAACATCAGCATTTCAAATCCGGCAGCTTCGTCTGGACTGATCTGCAGGTCATGCCGGCCCTGCAACATGATCTGGTAAAACAGCTGAATTTCTTCCGGCGACCAGGCAGCACTGTACTGCTGCAGCAACTCAAGCGGGAAATCATGTTCGTCGACCAGCGACGGTTCGCGCTGATGCAACGCAATCTGCTGTAGCAGGGTCAACATTTCAGCACAAACCCGTTGATAGTCTGGATTGTGTTCGATAATCGCCCTCGCCTCACGCAACAGGGTTGCCGCCTGTTGCTCCAGTAACGCGTCAAACAGGCGCCGCAGGTAGTCACGCGATATCGATCCCAGCATGGATTCTACCGCCGCCTGTTTGACCGCACCGCCACCATAACCAATCGCCTGGTCCAGCAGGCTCAGGGCATCACGCATACTGCCATCGGCGGCGCCGGCCAGTTGGCCGAGGGCCGACGCATCGGCATCCACCGCTTCCTGCTCGGTGAGATATTGCAGCTGTGTCAGTATCTGGGATCTGGACATGCGCTTCAGATTGAACTGCAGGCAGCGCGACAACACGGTCACCGGAACTTTTTGCGGATCGGTCGTAGCCAACAGGAATTTGACGTGCGGCGGCGGTTCTTCGAGGGTTTTCAGCAAGGCGTTAAAGCTATGCTTGGACAACATGTGTACCTCGTCGATCAGGTATATTTTGAAACGACCGCGAGTAGGCGCGTACTGCACGTTGTCCAGCAGTTCACGCATATCGTCGACGCCGGTGCGCGAGGCGGCGTCGATTTCGATCAGATCGACGCTGCGACCCTCATCGATCTCGAGACAGGACGAGCAACTGCCGCAGGGCCTGGAGCTGATTCCCTGATCGCAGTTAAGCGACTTGGCAAAGATGCGCGCAATCGTAGTTTTACCGACACCACGGGTGCCGGTGAACAGATAGGCATGGTGCAGACGATTACTGTCGAGCGCATTGACCAGCGCCTGTAATACGTGCTCCTGACCGACCATTTGCTGAAAATTGGCCGGTCTCCATTTGCGCGCTAGTACCTGGTAACTCATTCAGATTTAGTGGGGATAGCGTAATCAACCGGAAAAATGGAGGCGACCTGATTCAGCACACCCCCGCACCCGATGTCTCTGCTACCGTTGCTCCCTTCCGGGCCTGGCGGGATTTACAGATAATCGTCGCGAAGGGACCGAAGCAGGTCACCATTGCAAGAGCGAGAGTGTATAGCGAAGGACGGGCCGGTTTCAAGGCGCTATTGCTTCGATTCGCTTGTCATGATCGGTAATTAGCCCGAGAATATGGCGCGCCAGTCGCAGTTAACAGAGATCCTCCGAAAATGGGCAAGAAAAAAGCCAAAGCTCCAGGTAACAGCATCGCCACCAATCGGGTGGCGCGCCACGACTATTTCATCGAAGATGAAATCGAGGTCGGCCTGGTACTGGAGGGCTGGGAAGTCAAAGGCCTGCGCAATGGCAGCCTGCAGCTCAAGGAAAGTTACGTCATGGTTAAAAACGGCGAAATCTGGTTGATTGGCGCCCACATCAGCCCACTTGCCAGCGCCTCGACCCATATCAAACCCAACCCGACCCGCACCCGCAAGTTGCTCGCGCATCGTCGCGAAATCGATCGGCTGGTGGGCATGGTCGAACGCAAGGGCTTTACCCTCATAGCCTTATCCGCCTACTGGAGCCGCGGCCGCGCCAAACTGAAACTCGGTATCGCCAAAGGCAAGAAAGCCCACGACAAGCGCGCAACCATCAAAGACCGCGACTGGAAACGCGACCAGGCGCGCATGCTCAAATCCTCCTAATCACGGAAGCTCATCAATTGTCACTTTGGTAACGAAATTCCCCATTTGTCCCTTCGCCGGCGCGGCCACTGACAGGGTTTTGCGGGGCGTTGTGCGCCAGGGATGGCGCACACGAGCCTACAGGGATGTATTAACGGCGTCCCTGAAAAGCCTTGTCAGTGGCCGCGCCTCCAAACAACACCAGATTTACGACCTTTTGCTTCGGTTCAACCTGATATTATTGATGTGTCGGGACTTCTCGATGCTGCTATTGAAGATGCGACGCTATCTTTAGGCAGCCCTGGGGTTTTTACGGAATGTAATCGCAATAGCCGCGCTGTCGAAGGGATAAATCTGGGTTTACTTCCAGGCGGGGTCGCCGTGCTGGGTGGCGAGGAATTCGATGTATTCGCGGTTGGCCTGCTGTGCGCTTGCGTCAACCTGCCACAGCGGCAACGGCTGGCCGGATTCGATACGCTGCACCTCGGCCTGCTCGTGGTTCGCCGTACCGCCCTGCTCGGCATCCAGACCGAGGCTGGTCTGACCGCCGGTCATCGCCAGGTAGACGTCAGCCAGTATGCGCGCATCGAGCAACGCACCGTGCAAACTGCGATGACTGTTATCGATATCGTAACGCTTGCACAGCGCGTCGAGATTATTCTTTTGCCCGGGATGCTTTTGCCGCGCCAGATGCAGAGTATCGAGCACCGTGCAGCATTCCTGCAAAGGCGCCGCCGATGGTTCCAGTAACGCTAGCTCGTTGTCGAGGAAGCCGATATCGAAGGCCGCGTTGTGAATCACCAGTTCCGCGCCCGCGACGTAGCTCAGAAAATCGTCGGCCAGTTCGGTAAAACGCTTTTTGTCCTGCAGGAAATCGTTACTGATGCCGTGCACTTCGAAAGCTCCACTATCGATTTCCCGATCAGGTTTCACATAGTGATGCCAGTGATTTCCGGTGACCCGGCGGTTTACCAGTTCGATACAGCCGATTTCGATGATGCGATGCCCCTGGCTGACCTCAAGTCCGGTGGTTTCCGTATCCAGCACGATCTGCCTCACGTCGACAGCTCCGCATCGATTGCCTCGTTCGCGAGTTGATCGGCAAGTTCGTTGCCCTCGATGCCGGAATGGCCCTTGACCCATTTCCAGGTAACATTATGGGTGGCCACTTGCTCATCCAGCAGCTGCCACAAATCGAAATTTTTTACCGGTTTACGGGCCGCAGTTTTCCAGCCATTGCGCTTCCAGTTGGCGATCCACTCGCTAATGCCCTGCATGACGTATTTCGAATCGGTGTTTATTTCAACCCGGCAGGAGCGGTTTAGTGCGCGTAGACCTTCGATAACCGCGGTTAGCTCCATGCGATTGTTGGTGGTCTCAGCGGCATATCCGCGCAGGGTTTTGCGATTATCCTGGTAGTTTAATACCACTCCCCAACCGCCCGGGCCCGGATTACCACGACAGGCTCCGTCGGTGAACATGACAACCTGTGTGCTCATGCAGGACTCAACGATCGTACTTCATGCCACGGCCGACGCTGGGGCGGGCAATCTTGCCGGGCAGTATCTTACGGGTTACCCAGCGATGCCGGACCGGGGTTAGGGGTGAAATATTCTTGCTGTAAACCAGCAGGTTAAGCGCACCCAGTACCGGCAGCCAGTTGCGGGCTCCCTTTTCCAGCCAGCTCATGTGTCGGGTAATCGAGGATTTTTGAATGGGTGGCAGATACCCGACGCGAAAAATACGATCCTGATCGAAACCAAGCAGGCGCATCCAGTCGTCGATGCGCCGGGCAGTAAAAAAATGCCCTTTGAACGGGACGTGCTCCAACCAGGACTGGAAAAAATTGCGCAATCCCCAAAGCGAGGTCGGATTGAAATCGATAATCACCAGCTTGCCTTCAGGGATCAGAATGCGGAATGCCTCGCGCAACACCGCGTGCGGCTCGCCGGTATTGGACAGGTGATGCATCAGGATCACCAGGTCAACGCTGTCGGAAGCAATAGGCAGCATCGAGGGATTGGCATGGACTTTGGCGGGCAGCCCCAGGTCATCGAGCGTGAATCGGTGCTTGACGCGACAGCTTTCCTGCAAACTATCCGCTATACTCGGGCAACCGATCTGCAACGAATAGTAACCAAACGTGGTCGACAGTATTGGATTGATCCGTTCTTCCAGTTCGTTGAGCAGATATTGGCCCGTTTCGCCGAGATACCAGTCATCGATAGTGGCAAATCCTTTGCTTTCAGTAGTTTGTCGCGAAAATCTCATTTGAAACTTACGAATACGGGGTTACAATTAACATATTCTAGCCATTAAGTCCGATCGATACTAATGTTTCTCATACAAAAGCCCCGTTCCGGGGACTGGAAAGTACTTGCCGCGTCATTCACCGCACTAGTGGTGGCGGGCTGCACCAACCTGGGTTCCGTTCCGACCGGCGAAGACCAGTCAATCGCAGCGATCGCCATACCTCTGCAATCTCAGGGTCTTGAATCCGATTTCGAACCCAGCGAGTATCAGAATTTCGCAGATTTCGAAGCCGCCACATATCAGGCAACACTCGAACCTGCTCCCTCTGCGGCACAGGAATTTATCGCACCCGAATCCGCGCGCAATACGCTAACGAATTTCGACATCGAATTTGAGGCGGCGCAAGCTGAACTTGACTTGCAGCAACAGCAACAGGCCGAAGCTGAAGTCGTCGCCGCGATCGAGGCTTCGTTGCAGGAAACGCGCAGGAAGCATAACGCCTGGTATCGTTTACAACAGGGCATGCAGCTGATCCCGGTCGACAATGCGCGCGTAACGGCCCAACTCAAATGGTACCTCGATCATCCCGGTTACCTGCAACGCGTGATGGAACGAGCTCGCCCGATCCTGCCGTTTGTACTCGACGAGCTGGAAAAACGTAATCTTCCCACCGAACTTGCACTGCTGCCAATTGTTGAATCCGCCTACCAGGCCTTCGCCTACTCCCACGGCCGCGCTTCCGGAATGTGGCAAATCATCCCATCAACAGGGCGCTACCTCGGGCTCAAGCAAAATTGGTGGTACGACGGTCGGCGGGACATCATCGAATCAACCCACGCCGCCATCGATTACCTCGATAGTCTTGCGCGCCAGTTTAACGGCGACTGGGAACTGGCGCTGGCCGCGTACAACGCCGGACCGGGTAAGATTCGCAACGCAGTGCGCTATAACAAGAAGCGCAAGCGTCCCATGGATTTCTGGCACCTGACCCGGATACGCCAGGAAACACGATCCTACGTCCCTAAAATGTTCGCCCTGCGGGAATTATTCGCCAACCCGGACAAGTACCAGCTGAACCTGGTGCCGGTCAATAATCAGGTCAGTTACGAAATCGTCGAGCTGGATGGACAGATCGATCTGGCTCTGGCTGCGGATCTCGCCGGCATATCGGTTAACCAGCTATATCAGCTAAACCCTGCTTTCAATCGCTGGGCAACGGCACCCAAGGGTCCTCACCGGCTGTTACTTCCGCGCGGCAAGGCGGAACAATTCAAGATCGAAGTCGCGAAGGTACCTCCCAGCAAGCGTATCAACTGGGTGCGCCATAAGATCAAGAACGGCGAAACCCTGAGTCAAATCTCGCAAAAATACCGCAGCTCGGTAACGCTGATAAAACAGGTAAACAAAATTCGCGGCACTAATATCCGCGCCGGAAAATACCTGATGGTCCCGACTGCAACCAAGTCGTTAAAGACCTACACGCTAAGTGCGAATTCACGTATCGCCAGCATTCAGAATACGAATCGTGCAGGCACCAAGCGGGTTCATATCGTCCGTTCCGGACAGAGCCTGTGGAGCATCTCGAGAGATTACGGCGTCACCACTCAGGCGCTGGCCAAGTGGAATGCCATGGCGCCAATCGATACCCTGCGGGTTGGCCAGAAGCTGGTCGTCTGGACCAACGGCAAACGGTCCCAGACGGTCAGTATCACTCAAACGCGCCCCAGCAATGCACTGCATGCATTACGCTATACCGTCAGAAAAGGCGATTCTCTCTACCGTATCGCAGATCGCTTCAATATAAGCGTCGCCGATATCAAGCGCTGGAATCGAGTCGGGAAATATCTGCAGCCCGGGCAGAAACTCAAGCTCTATGTGGATATCACCAGCCAGTCAGGCTAAAGCATAAGAGACTGTGACGTGGCTTCGATTATTTGGTTGCAAGAGTTGCTTTATCGGGTATCAAGCGCCAAAATACCCAAATAATTATGCCACTTGCAAAGGATTCCTGAATAAGACATGAGCCTTGAAATTGATCCCAAGCAGATAAAATCTTTTTCACCGATCAATTCTCTGAATCCTGAAAACGCTCAAGAATTAATCAAAAAAATAACTGCCACAGCAGTGCAGGCGGGCCACTACATCTTCAAGAAAGGGGACGCGGAAAAGATACACGTCTACGTGCTCCAGGGTGAAGTGGAACTGGTTCAGGATAAAAAAGTGATCAAGGTAATCAAGGCGGGTTCCCCGGACGGACTGCAACCGATTGCCCACGGATTTCCACGACCGGTTTCGGCGCGCGCAAAGTCAACGGCGGTAGTCACCAGAATCAATAGCGACATGCTCGATATCATGCTGACCTGGGACCAGACCGGAAGTTACTCGGTCGAGGCGGTCGACGAAGAAGACGAAGAAACCGACTGGATGACCCGAATTCTGCAAACCCGGGCGTTCCATCGTATTCCGCCGGCCAACATTCAGGCAATGTTCATGCGTATGGAGTCGGTGAGCTTCAAGCCCGGCGAAAAAGTTATCCAGCAGGATGCCGAAGGCGACTATTTTTATATCATCAAAGAAGGTCGTTGCCTGGTTACTCGCTCCACTCCAGCCAATCCGAATGGCGTCAAGCTGGCGACCCTTTCGGTGGGTGATAGTTTTGGTGAGGAAGCTCTGATTTCCGACAGCAAACGTAACGCAACCATTACGATGCTTACCGACGGCCACCTGATGCGCCTGAACAAGGAAGACTTTAACTCCCTGCTTAACGAGCCTCTGCTCAACTGGGTCGACTATGACGAAGGCAAGAAACTGGTTGACGAAGGCGCTGTCTGGTTCGACGTGCGCCTGCCGACGGAGCACAAGGCCAAACACATCAAGGGCAGCATCAACATCCCGCTGATATTTCTGCGCATGAAGGCTAATTCGCTGGATATGGACAAGAAGTACGTTATTTACTGCGATACCGGTCGCCGTAGTTCAGCGGCTTCATTTCTGTTGAACGAAAAAGATATCGCCACCTACGTATTGAGGGACGGAGTCGACACCGCCGAGCCCGGCGACCTGGAAACCGCCTGAACTCGAGCGCAGCGCTAGCCTAACACCTGGTCCGCATATCCGGGTATCAGCGACTCGTCGATTGCATCTATTTGCTCGGGATCCAGAAATTCCTCGGCGTAGTCCAGGTAAACCCGTTCGCGGATAAAAATTTCGAATATATCCGGATCGATGTGATGATCCTTTTTCATAAATCCCATGATCTTCAGGCATTCGGATAGTTTCTTGCCTTTTTTATACGGGCGGTCGCTCGCGGTCAGCGCTTCGAAAATATCTGCTATTGCCATAATTCGCGCCTGTACCGACATTTCATCGCGGCGCAATCCTCGCGGATAGCCAGTGCCATCCATTTTTTCATGATGACCACCCGCGTATTCGGGTACATTCGTTAAGTTTTTCGGGAACGGCAAGGATTCAAGCATCTTGATGGTCGCAACGATGTGGTTGTTGATGACTTCCCTTTCCTCGTCGTTCAGCGTACCGCGCTGGATGCTCAGATTCATTACCTCGTCTTCGCTCAACAAGGGCCTGCGCTGACCCGCTGCATCGATCCACTCCTGCTGCGCAAGTTGCCGCACGCGAGCGATATCTTCGTCGAGCATGAATTCACCCCCAATGTTCGCCTTACGCAGGAAATCGAATTCCTGCTGGTAGCGCTTGCATTTATGCTCGTATTCACGGGTTAGTTCATCGTCGGAGCGCACATCTTCGTCATTCATACAAGCACGCAGATACACGATCTCGGCGTCACGACGCAAGATCTCGAAACGCGATTCCAGGGCATGAATACGGTCATAGATCGTTTCCAGCTTGGTTGCTTTATCCATGACGTATTCGGGAGTTACCACCTTGCCGCAATCGTGCAACCAGGCCGCGGTCTCGAGCTCGTATCGATCCTTGTCGGTAATGCGGAAACTGCTAAGTGGACCCTCCTGGGCGTCGTGCGCGGCCTCGGCCAGCATCATCGTCAGCACCGGAATACGCCGGCAATGCCCACCCGTGTAAGGCGACTTATCATCGATTGCCGACGCAATCATTCTGATAAACGATTCAAATAAAACCTGCAACTCGGAAATCAGGCGCCGCTGTGTCAGGGCCACCGCAGCCTGGGAAGCAAGTGATTCGGCAAGCTGCTGATCGATCGCGCTGAAATCGATAACCTCGCCGGATTCGATATCCCGGGCGTTTATCAACTGCAGCACACCGATGATTTCCTGCTCGTGATCCTTGAGCGGAAAAGTGAGCATTGACTGCGTACGGTATCCTGTATTGCTGTCAAAATTGCGCGTACCGGTAAAATCGAAGCCGTCTTCATTATAGGCATCGGCTATGTTGATGGTGTCACCAGACAGCACGCAATGGGTAACCACGTTAGCGTGATTTTCTTTACCATCCACGACTAGCGGAATATCCGGGAAAATAATTTCATTGCCAGAGGTGCCGCCCATCTGGATATCGAGTGAATCATTGGAAATTATTTCGAAACTGAGCGAGCCATCCTGCAGAAAATAAAGCGAACCGCCATCGGCATGAGTTAACGACTTGGCGCCCATCATGATCAGTTCGAGCAGTTTTGGGGTATCGTTCTCCGCGGACAGGGCTATCCCAATCTCGTTAAGTAGATCTATTCTGTCGAGCAGCTCTGACATAGTGATACCTGACCCGCAGGGGGAGACTGGATGTTTAAGCGCAGATCGGGCCTATTCTAGGTGAAAAAACCGGCATTTCAAATTGCTATTCTTAATCAACTTTTTGAACCTTAGCTCTGGTAAAACAGGGCATACAACCTTATAGTTTGAAGCCATCGCGATATATTTAGGGGCCGGGGAGATTTTAAGCTGTTAACCAGTTCAGGGTGTTCGCATAAACTATTGAATATAATACGATTCGGATTCATGCTTTATCCAGTCGCGCGCCCTGCTGGAAACCACGACAAACAGCAGGGCGACCAATAATAATTTTAACTATGGAGACGGTATGAAAACCCGTTTTTGGAGTAGCGACTGGTTCGCCGGGCTATTGATTACTATCGTGGTTGTCGTGCTGGCACTCGGTGGATCATTCGATGGCCTCGAACGCGCCTTCTACGACTGGGGCGTCCGCTCGACCGACCGTACACCGTCCGACAAGATTGCAATCATCGCCATCGACGATGAGAGTATCGCTAATTTCGAAAGCTGGCCATGGCCGCGTGATCTGCATGCGGCGCTGATCGACCGGCTCACCGAGGGCGGCGCCAAGGTTATCGGTCAAACGGTGCTTTTCGTGGATCCGCAAAGACAGCCCGGCATGGAATATATCCGCGATTTGATCGAGTTTTTCTCCAATGCCAGCTTTGACGACGTGCCCGCGGACATCGACGCTCTCGGGGCCATGCTGGAATTCGAAGGCAAAAACAGGGCCGTCAAGGAAATACTTGAGTTCTACCTGCAATCCACTATCAACACTCGCCTGAGCCGGGATATCGAAACCCTGAAGTCGCGCCTGTTTGAAGCCGAGCAGGCGTTAAACTCGGACGCGATTCTTGCCGATAGCATCAAGCAGTCTAAAAATGTTGTGCTCGCCGCAATTTTTATCGAAGGCATACCGCGCGGTAATCCCGACGCCGAACTTCCCGACTACATGTTGCGCAATTCACTCAGTGAAATTCGTGACCGGGTTTCCGCCCAAAACAAGGGATTGTTCCCGTTTTCGACCATAGGCGTCTTGCCGCCCATCCCGGAACTGGGTGCAAATGCATCGGCAATCGGACACCTGAATTCGAAACCGGATTTTGATGGCAGCGTCCGCTGGGAACCGCTCGTGCTGCAGTACTACGATCGATTTTACCCTTCGATTTCGCTGCAAATCGCGGCCAAGAGCCTGAACCTGGATGTCAGTGATATAAAAGTGAACCTCGCAGAAAGCGTAGAGCTGGGTTCGCTCACGATCAAAACCGACAATTATCTGCAAATGAACACCTTTTACTATTCGGATAATGAAGGCTTCCCGGCTTTTCAGGTCGATTCTTACTTTGACGTCATAACCGGCAAAATTCCGCTAGACAAATACAAAGATAAAATCGTACTCATCGGCTCAACTGCCACAGGCGTCGGCACCCCCCAGGTCACCCCGGTAAATACCGCGATGGAACCCGTGCTAACCCTGGCGCATTCGGTGTCGAGCATCCTCAACGAGGATTTTTTTATCGAGCCCGCATGGAGTGTCTGGGTGCAGATGGGTGCATTCCTGGTGGTGATGCTTTACCTGATGCTGCTCATGCCTCGCCTCAAGGCCGGGGTTGCGTTCGTGGTTACCCTGGTGCTGGTGCTGGTACTCGTGGCCACGCATTACGTGTTGATGACGAACAATACGATGTGGATAAAATTGATGACGCCCGGCGCATTACTGGCCATCGGCTACCTGCTGATTACCACCAAACGCTTTCTCGTTAGCGAACGCGGCAAGGCCAGATCGGATGAAGAATCTGCCGAGAGCAATCGCATGCTGGGAATCGCATTTCAAACCCAGGGACAGCTCGATATGGCGTTTGAGAAATTTCGCAAGTGCAGCCCGGTAGACGAGCAGGTGCTCGAAGCAATGTACAACCTGGCGCTTGATTTCGAACGCAAACGCCAGTTTAACAAGGCCACCTCTGTTTATCAGTATATGACCAAGCACGATAAGGCTTTCCGTGATATCGAGTCGCGCATGAACCGGGCGCAGAAAATGGAAGAAACCGTCATGCTCGGCGGCAGCGGCGGCCACGCGGGTGGCACCTTGATGCTGGATGGGAGCGGTGTCGAAAAACCGATGCTGGGACGCTACGAGGTTGAAAAGGAACTCGGCAAGGGGGCCATGGGTATCGTCTATCTCGGCACGGACCCCAAAATCAGCCGTGTGGTTGCGATCAAAACCATGGCGTTGGCGCAGGAGTTCGAGGAAGACGAACTCGAGGAAGTCAAGGAGCGTTTCTTTCGCGAGGCAGAAACAGCTGGCCGCCTCAACCACCCCCATATCGTCACTATCTACGATGCCGGGGAAGAGCATGACCTGGCTTATATCGCGATGGAATTCCTCAAGGGGCAGGACCTCGCCAAATACTGTAAACCTGACAGCCTGCTCAAGGTGCGCACCGTGCTTAGTATCGTCGCGCGGGCAGCGGAGGGACTCGATTTCGCACATCAACAAAACGTAGTGCATCGCGATATCAAGCCGGCGAACATCATGTATGAACCAGAATCAGACACGCTCAAGATTACTGATTTCGGCATCGCCCGCATCACCGATTCAAGCAAGACCAAAACGGGTATGGTACTGGGCACCCCTTCTTACATGTCTCCGGAACAGCTGGCAGGTAAAAAAGTCGATGGCCGCTCCGATCTGTTTTCACTAGGCGTAATGCTTTACCAGATGCTCTGCGGTTCGTTACCATTTAAAGCAGATTCGATGGCGAGTTTGATGTTCAAAATCACCAATGAAGAGGCCGCGGATATCAGAACGATACGCGCCGAAATTCCCGAAGCATTGTCAGCAGTTATCAACAAGGCTCTGACCAAGGATGCCGACCAGCGATTTCAGACAGGAGCTGAGTTTGCCAATGCACTGAAAGTGTTTTTGAAGACTTAGTCCTGGCTCATTCATGAACTTGCAGAACAAAATAAGAATAATCGGTTTAACGGATACCGGCATGGTACGCAGCAAAAACGAGGACGCTATCGGTTATGATAGCGCGCTGGGTCTTGTGGTGCTTGCCGACGGTATGGGAGGGCATCGCGGAGGCGAGATCGCCAGCAGCATGACCGTCGATTCGATTATCGATCTACTGCAACAGCGCCTACCCGAAATCACCAGCGGCGAAGTGGACGAAGCCAGCGGATTCTCGATGGAATCAATCTGCATCCAGGACGCCGTCATCGCTGCCAACGAGCTGGTTTACACCGCAGCCGAAGCCAATCCAGAACACAAGGGCATGGGCACCACAATCGTGGTGTTACAGTTTTACAATAATTCCTTTTCGCTCGCGCATATCGGGGATTCGCGCTGCTATCGACTGCGCAACGAAAAACTGGAGCAGATAACCAAGGACCATTCGCTATTGCAGGAACTCATCGATCGCGGATTTTACACTCCTGAAGAAGCCCGAAATTCGATGAATAAAAACCTGGTTACACGTGCTCTCGGCATCGATCCTATCGTCATGCCGGACATTCAGGAGGATATAGTCCTGAAAAATGACATATATCTGCTATGTTCTGATGGATTAACCGATCTGGTCGAAGATGAAGATATAGACTACACTATTAAGGAATTTAGTGCTAATCTAGAAGAAGCTGCCAAGCAATTGATTACAAAGGCAAACCAGAATGGTGGAAAGGACAATATTTCGGTAATGTTATGCCGAATTGACGAAGATTTTTCGACCAAGCAGGGCTGGTTCAAAAAGTTTGCCGCTTGGTTCGACTAACGGAATACACCCAGTAGAAACTACATCTAGAGGCTGGATAACAACATGGTTGCAAAACTGATCACGACATCAAGCACGGGCGAAAAAACCGAGTACGAGTTGGTCAATGAAACCACTACAATTGGGCGCAAGCCGGGTAATGATATTCAAATCGATAATCTGTCGGTCAGCGGCAGACATGCACAGGTCATTACCATACTTGAAGATTCTTTTCTGGAGGATCTTGGCAGTACCAATGGAACCTATGTCAACGGCAAGCTGGTAAAAAAGCATGCCCTGGAAAATGGGGACAACATCACCCTTGGCAAGTACCAGATAACCTATCAAAACAATTCCGGCGGCGGTGAGCAGGACTTTGAACAAACCATGATCATCCGTCCGGGCGAAGCGGGTATGCCCGAAGAAGCCGGCGGCAGGGAAATCGATAAATCGGTACAGAAGATTTCTGCTGCTATTGCTTCTGAAGCAGCAACCACAGCGGCTTCGCCTATGGCGAACAAGGAAGCCTGCCTGCAATTACTTAGCGGCGCTAACGCCGGCAAGGAACTCGTATTGACCAAGGCCCTGACTACCATAGGTCAACCCGGGGTTCAGGTTGCAGCCATAACTCGCCGCCCCCAGGGTTTCTATCTGATTCACGTCGACGGTGGCCCGAACAATAGCGTGCCCAAAGTCGGCGGCTCGCCGATCGGGTCAAACGCCCATGAACTTAAAAGCCACGACATCATCGAAGTCGCTGGCGTAAAAATGGAATTCTACCTCAAATAAAAACCACAAGCCTGCTCGTCCGAACTAAACCCGGGAGCACCAATGCAATTACAGCGCATAGTCAGGTTGGTACTTAGCGCACTGATCCTGCTTGTTCTGCTGATCGATACCTCGGGGCTTTACAAATACCCGTTTATCAAACAGCTGGAAAACTGGACCTACGACGCCAGGCTAAACTTCACCCGTCCTGACTCAATCGATGATCGTATCGTCATTGTCGATATCGACGAAAATTCGCTAGCCGAGGTTGGCCGCTGGCCCTGGGGTCGGGACAAGCTGGCTACCATTGTCAACAACCTGTTCAACCATTATGCAGTCGACGTGGTCGGCTTCGATATCGTATTCGCCGAAAAGGATGAAAGCTCCGGCCTGGAAAAATTTGAGCAGCTGGCTCGTGGTTCACTCAAAAATGATCCCCTGTATCAGCAGGCTCTCAATGAAATCCGGCCCAGCCTCAGACATGACGAAATTTTCGCCGACAGCCTGATTGGCAAAAACATTGTGCTCGGGTATTACTTCAAGACTAACCTGCAGGAGGGAGAGACAGGCGTTACCGGCCTGCTGCCGCCGGCTCTCACCAAGATGGACGTGCAATGGAGCGAACGCCTGCCGATCAATAAAGCCGTCGGCTACGGTGGGAATCTGGAAATTCTTCAGGCATCAGCCAAATCCGGTGGCTACTTTGACAACCCCTTCGTCGATGCCGACGGCGTATTCAGGCGGGTACCGCTAGTCCAGTCTTATGAGGGCTACCTGTTCGCATCGCTGGCGTTAGCCACCGCACAGGCCCATCTCGACGCCCCCAGCATAGAACTGGCGGTCGAAACCGAGGGTAGCAGGGGCGGCAAGGAGTATTACGCACTCGAAACCATCAACCTTCGAAATCACCGCGTGCCGGTTGACGCCAATGGCGCGGTTTTTGTGCCCTATCGCGGGCGACAGGGCAGCTTCCCTTATATTCCGGCACATGAAGTGTTAAGCCGGAAAACCAATCCGCTTGCGCTCAAAGGCAAGGTGGTGCTGGTTGGCACATCGGCGCCTGGCTTACTCGACCTGCGCTCCACTCCGGTACAGAATATTTATCCCGGGGTTGAGGTACACGCTAACATTATTTCCGGCATCCTCGATGATCGAATCAAACACAAACCGGCCTGGACTATCGGCTACGAATTCGTACTGCTGGTAGTTATCGCCGTCAGTATGGCCTTGTTGTTGCCCTTGGTTTCGCCACTACTGGCGGCGGCCGGAACCCTTGGGCTTACCGGTGTCGTGCTGGCCGGCACCTTCTTCGCCTGGAACAGTAACTTGATACTACCGCTCGCCAGCCCGTTGATGCTGATCCTGTTGATGTTCATGCTGCACATGTCTTATGGTTTTTTTATCGAGTCGCGCGGTAAACGCCAACTGGCACATCTCTTCGGCCACTATATTCCGCCGGAACTGGTCGACGAGATGAGTGAATCTCCTGAAGAATACTCGCTCGAGGGTGAGAATCGCGAGATGACGGTTTTGTTCTCGGATGTCCGCGGCTTTACTTCGATTTCGGAAGGCATGGATCCAAAACAATTAACCCAGTTGATGAACGCCCTGTTAACCCCCATGACCCGGGTTATCCACAAAAACCGAGGCACCATCGACAAATACATGGGTGACGCCATCATGTCCTTCTGGGGCGCGCCGCTGGCCGATTCCGAACACGCACGGCATGCGCTTTACGCCGCAATGGAAATGATGGACGAGATCAAGATCATGCAGGAAGATTTCAAACAACGTGGCTGGCCCACGGTTAACATTGGCATCGGCCTGAACACCGGTGACATGAATGTCGGCAACATGGGATCGGAATTTCGCATGGCGTATACCGTGCTGGGTGACGCGGTTAATCTCGGATCCAGGCTTGAAGGCCTGACCAAAAACTACGGCGTGAATATCATCGTCAGCGAAACGACCAAAAATGCAATTCCAGAATTCATGTTTCGCGAACTCGACCTGGTGCGAGTAAAAGGCAAGAATGAACCGGTAGCGATATTTGAACCTGTTGGCCACAAGAACGACCTGGAGAAGTCGGTGACCTCCGAGATTACCGCCTACAAAAAAGCACTGATGAATTTCCGCGCCCAGTCCTGGGACAAGGCCGAGCTCGATTTCTTTAACCTGAACCGTGCCTATCCTGATCGCCTGCTATACCAGGTGTACCTGGATCGAGTTGCCGTCTATCGCAGCAACCCACCCGGTGACGACTGGGACGGGGTGTTTACTCATACGACCAAGTAATTCGGCCGTTGCATGCTACCAGCAGGCGCGTAACTCCTGCGCCAGTAGGTCGATACCCTTTGCCAGTTCGTCTTCGCTTTGTACGAAGTTTATGCGGATGCAGCTTTCCGCATGCTCTGTGGTCGCGGACTGACCTGGAAAAAAATACTTGCCGGGCACGACCAGCAATCCCTTGCGCTTGAGACGCTGGTAAAGTTCGCTGGTTGTTATGCCCAGGTTTTCAAACCAGAGCCATAGAAACATCGAGCCCTCAGGTTTGTGAATATGCAAGCGCGAATCATCGATAGCGTCTCGCAACAGCCGAACCGCCAATTGGGAACGTCCCTGGTAAAAAGGCCGTATCAGATCGTTACACAGGCTTAGCAAAGACTCATCGAGAATGAGCTGACTGACGATTTCCGCGCCGAGACCAGACGGCGCCAGGCTGGTAATCGCAGTCATGTTGGAAAAGTAGCGAATGACTTCCTCGTTAGCGATTACGATTCCGGTACGCGCGCCTGGCAGACCCAGCTTGGACAGGCTCATGCAAACGATGCAGTTGTCGTTCCAGAATGGATTCACTTCGCTAAAAATGATATTCGGAAAAGGCGTGCCATAGGCACTATCGACTAACAACGGCACATCGTTCCGACGGGCAATTTGATCGAGCTGACGACATTCCGCATCGGTTAATACGTTACCGCTGGGATTGGTGGGTCGTGAAACACAAATCAATCCGGTGGATTCGTCGACCTGTAAATGCTCGAAATCGACCTGATACTTGAAAAATCCATCTTCGAGCCGTTGAATCCTGGCTTCCTGGCTAGTTATTAACCCGTCTTCGATACCGACGTCGCTATACCCGATATATTCGGGCACCAGGGGAATCAGTACTCGTTTCTGTATCGATCCCGCCTGCCCCGCAAACGAGTTGAACAAAATAAAGAATGAACTCTGACTACCATGTGTTAACGCGATATTCCGGCTGCTGACGTTCCAGCCATACTGCTGCCTGAAAAACTCGGCGAGCGTTTCGAGAAAACTGGATTTACCCTGCGGCCCATCGTAGTTAGACAAGCGTCTCGATCAATATGCCCTTTGCCTGCAACTCGGATAATACCTTCTCAAGAACTGCTTTCACTTCGGGAATTGCAGCGGGATTTCCGCCGCCCAGCATCACGACATCCGGTTGCGCCAAACCTTCGCTTAAATCGTCCATCAAATGGGTAATACCAGAGTAACCGCGAAAACGTTCCCCAAAGTCAGAAAGAATCATCGTATCCAGTTGCAGTAGCCTATAATGCCGCAATTACTGACAGCATTTGAAAAAAATGCAACCGTTTTTACATTGGCCCAGCGACAATATATATCGCCGGGTCAATAGCTTCACTTGATATACCCTCAGGTTGATTCGATTAATCAATGTGGCAACATCTGCAACAGCCGAATCGAGATAAACATGCGATATACACACGAACTGGAATTCAAGGTACGCGACTACGAGTGCGATATGCAGGGCGTGGTCAATAATGGCGTTTATCAGAATTATCTTGAGCATGCGCGCCATGAGCTCTTGTTATCCCGAGGTATAAAATTTGCGCAGATGACCGCGGCTGGTATAAATCTGGTGGTTGTCAGGGCGGAGCTGGATTACAGGAAGTCGTTGACCAGTAACGATCGCTTCGTAGTCCGCAGCCTGTTGCGCCAGGTATCCAGGATTCGGTTCGAGTTTCAGCAGGATGTTTTCCGCCTGCCCGATGAAACCCTGATGCTGACAGCCCGTATTACCGGCACCTCGCTAAACCAGAGCGGGCGCCCTTACCTGCCCGAAGCCCTGGCAGAACTTTTTAGCGACGACTCGTAATCCACGAGCTACCCGCCTGTGGCAAGCATAAATAATCCGATTGCCTCCTGGATGGCGCCCCAACGTCAGCCAGGGCGCAATTCCGAAATCGAATCAGTCTTTAAAAAGCTGGAGTAACGGCAGTGCTACAATCTCGCCGAGCCCTCTCAGGCCCGGGTGCTCCAGGGATTCCGTCTCGCGGCGTCATTTGGGATTGCATGCAGCCAAGGACGCTGACAAAATAGATTTTATTTGCGGGAGCAACCATGGGTTTTTTAGCCGGTAAAAAAGCACTTATAGTCGGCATCGCCAGTAATCGATCAATCGCTTACGGGATCGCGCAAGCGATGCATCGTGAAGGCGCCGAACTGGCGTTTAGCTACGCCAACGATAGATTGAAACCGCGGGTTGAAAAATTCGCCGCCGAGTTCGATTCCGATATCGTACTGCCCTGCGACGTCAGTAGCGACGATGAAATCACCGATTTATTCAAACAGTTGGGAGGGCGCTGGGGATCGCTTGACGCGCTGGTCCATTCGGTAGCGTTTGCGCCACGCGAGGCACTCGCTGGCGACTATCTGGAAAACCTCGATCGCGAAGGCTTTCGCATTGCGCATGACATCAGTTCCTATAGTCTGGCGGCGATGGCTAAAGCCGCGAGGCCGATGATGCAGAACACCAACGGCGCAATCATCACCATGACTTATCTCGGCTCGGAAAGAGCCTTGCCAAACTACAATATTATGGGTGTGGCCAAAGCCAGCCTGGAAGCGAATGTACGTTACCTGTCTGCGGCCCTCGGGCCAGAGGGCATCCGCGTCAATTCGATTTCTGCGGGCCCGATTAAAACGCTCGCCGCCGCCGGTATCGGTAACTTCAAAAAGATACTCGACGAGGTTGCATCCAATGCGCCGCTGCGACGCAATGTAACCATTGAACAGGTTGGTAACGCGGGCGCCTTTTTATGTTCGGACCTGGCCGCGGGGATTACCGGGGAAAATATTTATGTCGACTCCGGCTACAATATCGTCAGTATGGGGGTTCTCGAGTAGCCAGCTTGCCCCCGAAGGGCCTAGAGCTCCTCTAGCGGCGCCCTGACGACGTCTGCACGGCTTGAAAGCATTTTCATGGCAGACTGGTACTCGGCGCTACTTTGAGCCTGTGCGAGCCCGTCAAGCGCCTTCTGATCGACGTCGGCATCATTTGACAAAACCGCCGACAGTTCAACGATTACATAGTCACCATTGGCCAGCGACAATCCTGCATGAACGGCGCCGCTTTCCGGCTTCGGCATCTTGAAAGCGCGATTGCGGATGGCGGCATCGATATCGGATTGCTGTCGCTCTATGAAACCATGATCGCCGACCCTAACCGACCACTCCTGCGCCAGGTCATCCAGCGCTTGTCCCGCGCTTAGCGCGGCGAGCCCTGCCACACCTCGCCGATTGTTCAATTCGCGCAGCTTTTCCATAACCAGCTCGTTGCGGACCGTTTCACGCACCTCTTCCAGCGGTCGCTGCGCGGACGGTTTGAATTCATTGAGTCGGATAAACACGACAAGATCACCGCCTAGCTCGATGGCCTCGCTGTTAAGCCCCTGTCGCAGGACTTCGTTTGAAAAAGCCATTTGGCGTACCTGGCTCTCGGTCGCGATTCCAGCGCCTGCCGATCGTTCGAACCAGTCGCTGGTTTGCAGTTTCAATTCAAGTTGCTCAGCGGCGGGTAACAGCGAATCGGATTGCTCGTAGGCCAGGTTAGCCAGGTTTTCAACCAGATCATAGATCTGACCCTCGGCAAGCTCGGTCCTGATTTCATCTTCGAGACTGGCCTGTACCGACTCGAAGGGTTGCGTTTCGCCGCCGCTGATCGAATGTAATTTTATGAGGTGCCAGCCAAACCCGGTTTTAACCGGCTCGCTCAGTTGATCCACCTGCATCGCGAACAGTTCCGCTTCGAAGGTCTGCACCATTACGCCACGCTCGATCCCGCCCAGATTTCCGCCGTCGCTCGCCGACCCTGGATCCTCGGAAAACTCGGCGGCCAGATCGGCAAAACTCTCGCCAGCGACAATGCGGTTTCGGATTTCAGTTATCCTCGCCAGCGCCTGGTCACTGTCTTCATCATCACCCACCTTGATCAGAATATGGCTGGCTTCTCTCGTTTCCGGACTGGAATAGGCGTCAAGATGGTCCTCATAGCGCGCGAAGACATCGTCTCGATTAACTTCGATACTATTCTTGATATCGTTCAGGCTGACTTCGATATAGTCGATTTTGACTTGCTCAGGCGTGCGGTAACGATCGCTCTGGGACTGATAGTGCTGCTCGATTTCGGCGGCGTCGATTTGAATATCTGTAGCCTCGGCGCTATACCTGATAGTTCTAATTTTACGGGTTTGATTGTTGAGGCTGGAAAAGCGTTTCCTGGTTGCCGGGAGCACAAATGAGGTCACCCGAATCCCGCTTTCAAACTGCTGCATCGCGCCATTGGTTCTAAGTTCCTGTTCGAATCCCAGCGGAGAATATCCGAGTGAGCGCAACTGCGCCTCGTAAATTGCCGTATCGAACTGGCCATCTCTCTGGAACACATCCATGTTTCGAATCGTGCGGTTCAACTCGGTATCACCGATACGATAGCGTTGCTTTTGAATGTACTGACGCAACGCGAATTCTTCTATCAACTGAGCACGAACCTGCTCACGCAGCATGGTTTCGGTGCCGAAGGATTCGGGGATAGCACCACCAAATAGTTGCGTCAGGCGCTGGCGATAGTTCGCGTAAGCCTGATCGAGATCTCGCACGGTGATTTCTTCGCCGTTAACCGTCGCGGCGGGCGGCGCTTCACCACCTCCGAGGTACGAGTTAACGCCCCAGAGCGCGAAAGGAATACTGATCAGAAAGATAATGCCGTAGGCAATCCATCCAGTTACTTTGTCTCGAATTGCTTGCAGCATTTATCTTATCGTCACTAGTTGCAGGCGCCATCTAAACATTGCGCTCCCAGGGAGCGCAATCAATGATGGCGGAGTGGACGGGACTCGAACCCGCGACCCCCGGCGTGACAGGCCGGTATTCTAACCAACTGAACTACCACTCCTGATTAGATGGTGGGTGCTGACGGGATCGAACCGCCGACCCTCGCCTTGTAAGGGCGATGCTCTCCCAGCTGAGCTAAGCACCCGGTGTAGCCAAAAAAAGGTGCGCTAGTTTACTGCGTCCTTCAGAGCTTTGCCAGCCTTAAATGCAGGCACTTTGGAGGCTTTGATCTGGATGGTTTCTCCGGTACGGGGGTTACGTCCTGCGCGTGCTTCACGTTGACGAACCAGGAAGGTTCCAAAGCCAACGATAGTCACCTGGTCGCCTGATTTAAGCGCCTGGGTCACTGCTCCAATTACACCATCAACAGCACGAGAGGCGTCGGCTTTACTCAAATCTGCCGCGCCAGCAACAGCATCAATCAATTCGGATTTATTCATTAGATTTTTCCATTTGGTTAAGTTGATATATTTATAGCCCGTAGGGTGACAGGCAACGCAAGTCTAGAATTTGCTTGTTACCGTTGCTTGATGAGCGAGTTTTTCTAACTCGCTTGATCCCCCGTCCAGAGCGTCGAATTAAACCAACAGCAGCCTTGAGGGTCAACCATAAAAAGCTAAAAACTTTAAATAAGTCGTATTATTTACACAATAGGCTAGTGCGCCCTGACTCCCGACGACTTTTTCTCCTTGGTCTTGGGCTTTGGAGACTCCGCGGCGGCGGCCGGACCGTCGGGTATAGGAGTCGGCTGATGTGCAAGCGCTACCTCCAATACCTGGTCAATCCAGCGTACCGGAATGATTTCGAGCTTGGCCTTGATATTGTCCGGGATCTCGGCCAGGTCCTTTTCGTTTTCTTCCGGAATCAAAACCTTGGTGATACCGCCGCGATGAGCGGCCAGTAATTTTTCCTTGAGTCCGCCAATCGGTAACACTTCACCACGCAGGGTAATTTCACCGGTCATAGCGACCTCGGCTTTGACCGGTATCCCGGTCAGCGCCGAAACCAGCGCGGTACACATACCGACACCAGCACTAGGCCCATCCTTCGGAGTAGCGCCTTCGGGCACGTGAATGTGGATATCCTTGTTCTCATTGAAATCGGGGTTGATGCCCAGGATTTCCGAGCGACTGCGCACCACCGTCATCGCCGCCTGTATCGACTCTTTCATGACGTCACCCAGTTGACCGGTCTGGACAAACTTGCCCTTGCCATCAACCACGGCCGATTCGATCGTCAACAGTTCACCTCCGACCTCGGTCCAGGCCAGTCCGGTGACCTGCCCTACCTGGTCTTTTTCGTCGGCGGATCCGAAGCGGAAACGTTTCACTCCGAGATACTTCTCGATGTTTCTAACGGTGATAGTCAGCTTTTTAGTGCTTGGCTTGAGCAACATCATCTTGACTGTCTTACGGCAAATTTTTGAGATTTCTCGTTCTAGATTCCGCACTCCAGCCTCACGCGTGTAACGCTGGATAATTTCTAACACCGCATTCTGTTTGATATCGATTTCATCCGGCTTCAGACCATTTTCCTTGATTTGCTTGGGAATCAGGTACTTGAGTGCGATATTCAGTTTTTCGTCCTCGGTGTAACCCGGGATACGAATCACCTCCATACGATCGAGCAGGGGACCCGGGATATTCATGCTGTTGGAAGTCGCGACAAACATCGTGTCCGAGAGATCGAACTCGACCTCCATATAGTGATCCGCGAAAGTATTGTTCTGTTCGGGATCGAGCACCTCGAGCAACGCCGAAGCCGGGTCGCCACGAAAATCCATCGCCATCTTATCGATCTCGTCGAGCAAAAACAGCGGATTTCTGACCTTCACCCGTGCCAAGTTCTGGATGATTTTGCCCGGCATCGAACCGATATAGGTGCGCCGATGGCCCCTGATTTCTGACTCATCACGCACGCCACCGAGGGACATCCGAGAAAACTTGCGATTTGTGGCACGCGCAATGGAACGGCCGATCGAGGTTTTCCCCACGCCTGGCGGTCCCACCAGACACAATATGGGCCCTTTCAGCTTGCGCACGCGCTGCTGTACTGCGAGATATTCCAGAATCCGTTCCTTGACCTTCTCCAGACCGTAATGATCCTCTTCCAGTACCTTTTCAGCCTGCGCCAGATCACGCCTGATCTTCGATTTCTTCTTCCAGGGAACACTCACCAGCCAGTCGATATAATTACGCACGACGGTTGCTTCCGCCGACATCGGCGACATCATTTTCAACTTGTTGAGTTCTGAATCGGCTTTTTCGCGCGCCTCTTTTGGCATGCCCGACTCTTCAATTTTCTTTTGCAGATCTTCGACTTCATTCGGCGCATCGTCCATGTCACCCAGTTCTTTCTGAATCGCTTTCATCTGCTCGTTCAGGTAGTACTCGCGTTGACTTTTTTCCATCTGCTGTTTGACGCGGCCGCGAATGCGTTTTTCGATCTGCATCAGATCGATTTCGCCTTCGATTTTACTCATGATGTGCTCGATGCGCTCTCGCGGATCCTGAATTTCCAGAATCTCCTGCTTTTCATCCAGTTTCAACGACATGTGCGCCGCGATTGTGTCAGCGAGACGGCTGGGATCGTCTATTCCCGACAGGGAGGTCAGGATTTCAGGCGGCACTTTCTTGTTCAATTTGACGTATTGATCGAACAGATTCAAAACCGAGCGCAACAGTACCTCGGCTTCGCGGTCGTCAACCAGGCTGGATTTTTCCAGTATTTTGACGGCGGCAGAGTAATACTCGTTGGTTTCGAGCAGGCTGTCGACGCTAACGCGGTCGCCCCCTTCAACCAGCACCTTGATGGTGCCATCGGGCAGCTTGAGCATTTGCAGGATCGTCGACAGGGTGCCGATCTGGTACAAGTCCTCCTGACCCGGGTCATCGACCTCGGCATTTTTTTGCGCCAGCAGCAGGATTTTCTTGTTGTCGGCCATCGCGGCTTCGAGCGCCAGGATAGACTTTTCGCGGCCAACAAAAAGCGGGATCACCATATGCGGATACACCACCACATCACGCAGTGGCAAAACCGGGATCAATTGTCTTTCCTGTTGCTCAGCGAGCAGGTTGTTCTGAAAATCTGACATAAATGCCTCTAGCTTGAAGTCTCGAGTTTATATGGGTGTCGAAAATCCGTTTTCAACCCGGCTCTCAACCAGCGGTTGAGGCTTACTCGTCAGAAGCCACGCGCTGCATTTCTCCGCCCTCGTAAATCACATAGGGCTGGGCATGACCTTCGATGACCGCGGCGTCGACAACGACCTTACTGACGTTATCCATCGCGGGTAAATCGTACATGATTTCCAGCAGGGTATTCTCCAGGATGGTGCGCAAGCCACGGGCGCCAGTTTTGCGGGCCATTGCCTTTTTCGCAACCGCGGCAAGTGAATCTGTGCGGAACTCGATTTCGCAACCCTCGATTTCGAACATCTTCTGGTATTGCTTGGTTATCGCGTTCTTGGGTTCGGTTAGAATCTGCACCAGGGCGTCTTCGTCGAGTTCCTCAAGCGTAGCCACCACTGGCAAGCGGCCGACGAACTCGGGAATCAACCCATATTTAATCAGATCTTCAGGTTCTACCTTGGCGATTACTTCACCGAACAGGTCCTTTTTATCCTTGCTTTTGACGTCGGCCCCGAAGCCGATACCGCCTTTTTCCGAACGATTCAGGATCACCTTGTCGAGACCGGCAAAGGCACCACCGCAGATAAACAGAATCTTACCGGTATCAACCTGCAGGAATTCTTGCTGTGGATGTTTCCGGCCACCCTGCGGTGGCACCGAGGCGACAGTGCCCTCGATCAGCTTCAGTAGCGCCTGCTGAACGCCCTCACCCGACACATCGCGCGTAATTGACGGATTGTCCGATTTACGCGAGATCTTGTCGATTTCGTCGATATAGACAATCCCGGTCTGCGCCTTCTCGACGTCGTAGTCGCATTTTTGCAGCAGCTTCTGGATTATATTCTCGACGTCTTCACCCACATATCCCGCTTCTGTCAGTGTCGTGGCATCGGCGATCGCGAACGGCACATTGAGCAGCCTGGCAAGCGTTTCGGCTAGCAGGGTTTTGCCCGACCCGGTGGGCCCGATCAGCAGGATGTTGCTTTTGGAAAGTTCGATATCGTCCTTGATATGCCCCACTTCGAGGCGTTTGTAATGATTGTAAACCGCGACCGAAAGCACCTTTTTGGCGCGACTCTGGCCGATTACGTATTCATCGAGGACTTTGAAGATTTCATGGGGTATCGGCAGCTTGCTTTCGGCATCCTCGCCGTTTTCGTGGATTTCTTCGCGAATGATGTCATTGCAGAGATCCACACACTCGTCGCAGATGAAAACCGACGGGCCCGCTATCAGTTTTCTTACCTCATGCTGGCTTTTGCCGCAAAACGAGCAATACAGCAGCTTTTCGTCCTTATTTTTGGATCTATCATCACTCATAAACAACTACCGAAATCTAGTGCCCAATTGATTCGATAATATTAGACCGAACCGTCGAGCACAACCGAAAAAAACGCTTTTTGATCAGCGATCCACAGATTAACCGCAGAAGATTATCTATTCTGTGGCCCCTTTCTCATCAGGGTCGGCACGCGAAGACAAAACTTTATCAATAATTCCGTATTCCACGGACTCATCGGCGCTCATAAAGTTATCGCGTTCAGTATCGCGATCGATTTCACTTTCCTTCTTGCCAGTATGCGAGGCGAGCAGTTTATTGAGTCTGGCCCGCACCGCGAGTATCTCCTTGGCATGGATTTCAAAATCGCTTGCCTGACCCTGGAATCCGCCCAGCGGTTGATGGATCATGACGCGCGAATGCGGCAAACCGTAGCGTTTGCCGTCACTGCCACCAGCCAGCAGTATCGCGCCCATACTGGCCGCCTGACCGGTACACAGGGTGCTTACATCCGGTTTGATGAATTGCATGGTGTCGTATACCGCAAGGCCTGCGGTCACCGATCCACCCGGGCTGTTAATATAGAGCGATATATCCTTATCCGGATTCTCAGACTCAAGAAACAACAACTGTGCCACAATCAGGTTAGCCATGTGATCCTCGATCGGACCCACCACGAAAATTACTCGCTCCTTCAGCAGACGAGAATAAATATCATAGGCGCGCTCGCCGCGTGCGGACTGTTCCACAACCATGGGCACGAGGTTCGCCTGAGGGTCGGTGTAGCCGGTTAAAATCGAGTTTAGCTCGGCACTGCGAAGATTATCTTTCATGGGGTATCGGGATCTCTATAGATGGATTTAAAGCTTACCGTTCATCAAGTCTTCGAAACTCGCCTCTTTTTCGGCAACCTTGGCTTTGTCTAAAATATGGGCAACGACCTGATCTTCAAGCACCATACCTTCCAGGCCTGAGCGCGCCTGTCGATTTTGCCGGTAATAATCACGAACCTGATCCGGCTGCTCGTATGCGACCGCCATTTCCTCGATATTGGAGTCGACAAGCGCTTGATCCAGCTCGATTTTTTCCTGGCGAATCACTTCCGCGATCAACAATCCGAGTTGCACCCGACGGGTTGCCTCTTCGCTGAACAGCTGGTCAGGCAAACTGTTTTCATCCATCGCGGCAGGATCCTGCCCCATGCGCTGCATCGCCTGTTTGCGCAAAGACGTGACTTCCTCGGCAACGAGCGCGCTGGGAGCGATAATACTATTGTTCTCCAGCAATCCAGTCATCACCTTATTTTTCAGGTCCATCTTGAGTCGGTCGTTCTTCTCTTTTTCCATGTTCGCACGAATATCGCTGCGCATTTTATCGAGGTCGCCGTCCTGGATGCCAAAACCTTTAGCGAACTCTTCATCCAGCTCCGGCAACTCCGGCTTGGAAACACCAGTTGCCTTGAGGGTGAATTCGGCCGTCTTGCCGGCCACATCCTTACCGTGGTAGTCCTCGGGGAAATTGACCGCGACGACTTTTTCCTCGCCCGTTTTTATTCCTTCAAGCCCGGCTTCGAATTCTGGCAACATTTGCCCGGCTCCAATTTCAACAGGCATGTCCTTACCGGCGCCACCCTCGAATATCTCACCATCGATACGCCCTTCGAAATCGACCATAACCTGGTATCCCTGTTTTGCCGCAGACTTGGTTTCCTTCCAGGTTTTGCGCTGTTCGCGCAGTTTTTGCAACATGTCTTCGAAATCCTGATCGCTGATCTCGACCAGCGGCTTTTCCACCTCGATGCTTTCCAGCTCGAGTTGCTCGACTTCCGGATACACTTCGAAGGTTGCGGTATAGGACATGTCTTCCTTTTCTTCGCTACTGACCGAATCGATACTGGGCATTCCGGCCGGCCTGACCTGTTCCTGAATCAGGGCTTCCTGGTAGCTGGATTCGATGACGTCGCCGATCACTTCCTGGCGAACATGCCCACCGAACTTTTGCTGGACCACTTTTAATGGTACTTTGCCAGGGCGAAATCCATCGATGCGGACGGATTTACTCAAGTCCTTAAGTTTCTTTTCTACTGCCTCGGTAACTCGTTCGGACGGAATTTGAACCGTCATCCTGCGTTCCAGGCCCTCAAGGGTTTCGATTGATACTTGCATGTTGAAATCTCGTGAATATTTAAGCTGAGAGATAATAAGAAATACGACCGGTCGAACTATGTGCCGATATCGGAGAAGTGGTGCGACACTGGGCGATGTCCCAAAGTGGCGCGGATTATACCCACGTCAGTGCAAGTTGTCAGCCAGTTTTTATGCGATTTAAAGGCTGCCAATTTCCATTCAGAGGCTATAATCACGGAGATACAATTCGCTGGGCCCGCGTTTTTAACTTGCCTGAATCAGCATCATCAATGCAGTTCCGAGATTTCGATAACCCGAATCGTCATATTGCCGCAATGACGGCAGGGCTCGTGATTCAGGAACCGCCGTCATGATTGCCGCCAATACCCCGGTCAGCCAGCGCGGCATCGCCCGCCGGTTGATCCTGGCGATGGTCCTGTTCAGCTCTGTCATCACGCTGGTGGTCACCGCGATTCAACTCTATCGTGACTACAATCGTGATCTTCTGCTGATCGATTCCCAGCTTAAACAGATACAGGACGTTCATATTCGGAGTGTCGCTGGCAGCCTGTGGCTACTCGATGAAAAGGGCATGCAGATCCTGGTTGACGGTATCTTGCAGCTTCCCGACATCCTCTATCTGGAAGTCAGCGATGGCGAGCGCGTCTGGGCCTCGGGCGGTGTCAGGCAATCCGAAAAAATGATTCTGCGCGAATACCCCCTGACCTATCAACACCTGGGGCGGGAACAGGAAATTGGCAGCATGATCGTAGAGGCAACCCTGGAAAGGGTTTATCAACGCTTGATCGACAAGACCATCGATATCCTCGTCAGCAATGCGATCAGAACCTTCCTGGTGGCCGGCTTCATTCTTCTGCTATTTCATTTTCTGGTAACCAGGCACCTGATCGAAATTGCGGATTTCGTGCGCAAACAGGATCTGGATCAGGCGATTGAACCTCTGAAACTCGACCGAAAACCGGGCAATCAACCCGGACCGGACGAACTCGATCTCGTCGTCAATGAGCTCAATCAGATGCGAGATAAGCTGCAAAATTCATTCGCCACACTCAAGCAAAGTGAAACCAAGTATCGAGAGTTGTATGACACCATGGCACAGGGGGTCATCTACAGAGACGAAAACGGCCTCATAACTTCGGTCAATAATTCCGCAGAAGAGTTTCTCGGGCTATCGCTCGAACAGATGCAACAACAGTCTGACCTTAATATGGTATTGCGGGCAATCGATGAGCACGGTGAGCCGATTGCGGGTGACGATTTCCCTACGATTACAACCCTGCGCACCGGGAAGGGCGTAAACAACCGTGTCATGGGCTTTCTGCATCCGGTCGAGAAGAAATATCGCTGGGCGATGGTCAGTTCAAAGCCGGCATCGGCCAGGGAGAGCGACAAGGGAAGCCTGGCTTTCAGCACTTTTACCGATATTACCGAACGTAAACAGGCTGACCAGGAACGCGAGCAGTTGATCCAGGAACTGGAGGTCAAAAATCGGGAACTGGAACGCTTCGTCTACACCATATCCCACGAACTCAAGACGCCCCTGGTCACGATTGCTGGATTCTCCGGCATACTTTCGAGCGATATCGAGGAAGAGGACAAGGAAAAACTGATCAGCCATTTGCGGCATATCACCAACGCGGTAGAGACGATGTCGGTACTGCTCGACGAATTGCTCGAGTTGTCACGCGTGGGACGAATCGTTAACTCACCCGAAACTGTCTCGATGCGCGAGCTGATTCAGGAAGTGGCCATAATGGTCGAGCGACAGGCCGCGAAACGCGGCGTCAAAATAGAAATATCCCCCGAAATACCGGATGTATATGGCGACAGGATTCGCCTGCGCGAGGTGCTGCAAAACCTGACCGAAAACGCAATCAAGTTCAGCGCCGATCGGCCCGATGCCAGGGTCAAGGTCGGTTGGCGAAATGTGGAGCCGGACCCGGTCTACTATGTCCAGGACAATGGCCGCGGTATAGATCCCGCCTATCACGACAAGATTTTCGGGCTATTCGAACGTCTCGATCCCAAGATCGAAGGCACCGGGGTCGGGCTTGCGCTGGTGCAGCGCATCATGGAGGAGCATGGTGGCAAGATCTGGGTGGAATCGGAGGGTGACGGTAGCGGCAGCACCTTTTGCTTTACGATCCCCCAGCGCGAACCAAAAACTTAAGCATGCATCGCCGGAGCCATTAATCGGAGTTATTCCAGGAATGATGGTGCGAAAGGAGAGACTCGAACTCTCACATCGTTAAGATACCAGAACCTAAATCTGGCGCGTCTACCAATTCCGCCACTTTCGCAGTAATGTCGTTACCCGGCAATTATAGAATTGATCGCCGGATTAACCAGTATTTCAGGAGCCATAAGCGGCGGCGCCTGCACTGCAGGCGCCGTGAATATGGGGTGGACGATGGGGATCGAACCCACGACAACAAGAATCACAATCTTGCACTCTACCAACTGAGCTACGCCCACCATAAAATGGCACGCCCGGCAGGATTCGAACCTGCTACCCTCGGCTTAGCTTACCAACTACGCCTTTCGACGCCTTATCCTTAAGTTTGTGGTCTGGACTATCTCTTCACCATCTCAGGTGTCGCACGTATAGTCTCTACGGAACCCTCCGAAAATCGGCTGCCAACCTGACGTTTTTAGCCTGATTGTTACGCGGTGTCTCTACCCTCAACGTAACCGAACGATTGTAATCCTTTGGATCAAGGTAGTAACACTCATCGGTATCCGGACAGTAAACACAATAAATATCTAATGTGTCTTTATCAACCTGTTGCATATGTGTTCCATTTTTATCCGCCCAGCAAGAGCGAAAATGAACAGTAATGCTTCCCGAATTATCTACTGACTTATACTTAACCTGTACCCTTTTAAATTCACAATCTTTATATGCTACCAAATCAAATGGCGCATGTTCAGTCACTGGATTCAAGATTAAGTAACCTTGCTCAAATAAATCCAGTTGAGCCTTCAAAACACCGAGGTCTCCCTTTTCCTTCGTGTGATGCATGAAATCATGCTACATACAACCGTTGGATGGGTCAACCACAGGTTTCCTCGGGATTGCCATCAGCTCGGCCATTAGCAACGGCCGACTGTTAAGGTTTCCCCGATATAGTGCGATCCACTCTATGGGTTTCGTTTCCCCATAAAGGCTCCAATTTGCACACTTACTACATGTGCACTCAAAGGCCGATGCTCTATCCAAATGAGCTACGGGCGCTTAAAAAAAAACACTAGTGCCGAATATTACACGATCGTCACATAAATATTTGGTCGGGGTGGAGAGATTCGAACTCCCGACCCACTGCTCCCAAAGCAGTTGCGCTACCAGGCTGCGCTACACCCCGTGTTGCCTCTCGACACGCATAACGCGTCGGGATGCAAGGCGCGGAATAATACGCTGATCAAAAAGTGGCGTCAATTGAATAGCAGCCCGAAATCCATCCGCTTCACAGCTAAGCGTTGATTTCAGCTAGGCGCGACGCCAACGAGTACCCCGGGCGCCATCCTCGATGACGATGCCAGCGGCACTCAACTCGTCGCGAATACGATCGGCATTGGCCCAGTCCTTGGCTGCGCGCGCCTGCAGGCGCTGCTCGACGAGTTCGTCGATCGCGGTATCGCTGAGGCCGCTACCGCCCTGCCCCGGCGTCGATTTGAGATACTCGTCGGCATCGGCCTGCAACAGGCCGATGATTCCGCCGAGATAGCGCAGCAGGCTCGCCAGGCGATGTTGCTCATCACTATTTGCGGATTTGACGCGGTTGATCTCGCGCACCAGGTCGAACAATACCGCGATCGCACTGGCGGTATTGAAATCATCGCATAGCGCCTGCTCGAAACGCTGCTGGTACTCGCTGTTCTCAGGAAACTCCACCGACCTGGTATCCTGCAGCGCCGCGTAAAACCGCTGCAACGCGGCGCGTGCATTATTCAGCTGATCTTCCGAATAGTTCAGCTGGCTACGGTAATGGCTGCTGACAATGAAGTAACGGATCTCCTCGGCTCGGTAGGTTTCGAGTACATCGCGTAAAACAAAGAAATTACCGAGCGACTTCGACATCTTTTCTTCGTTGACCTGCACGAAGCCGTTATGCATCCAGTAGTTTACAAATTTCTCGCCATTGCAGGATTCGCTTTGCGCAATCTCGTTTTCATGATGGGGAAACTGTAAATCATGCCCGCCGCCATGAATGTCGAAATGCTTACCCAGCAGGCTATTCGACATCGCCGAACACTCGATATGCCACCCGGGACGTCCGTCACCGTATTTCGACGGCCATTTCGGCTCGCCCGGTTTCGCCGATTTCCACAATACGAAATCCAGCGGATCGCGTTTACCCTCATCGACGTCAATCCGCTCACCGGCGCGCAACTCGTCAATCTTCTTACCCGACAGCTTGCCGTAGTCGTCAAACTTCGCGACCGAAAAATACACATCGCCATTGTCCGCCTGGTAGGCATAATCCTGCTGCTCCAGCTTTTCGATCATTTCGAGAATCGGACCGATAGTCTCGGTAGCGCAGGGTTCCATATCTGGGCGCAGCACGCCCAGGGCGTCGGCGTCTTCGTGCATCGCCTTGATGAAGCGCCCGGTTAAATGAAAATACTCTTCGTCGTTTTCATTGGCGCGATTAATGATCTTGTCGTCAATATCGGTGATGTTGCGCACATAGGTCACCTCGTAGCCGAGGTGTTTCAGAAACCGGTAGACCACATCAAACACCACCAGTACCCGGGCATGTCCGATGTGACAGTAATCGTAAACCGTCATGCCGCAGACGTACATACGGACCTGTCCCGGGATTATGGACGCAAAAGTTTCTTTCTTGTTGCTCAGGCTATTGTATATGGTCAGCATCAGGTGGCTTTTCGAGGTGTATAAATCAAGCGGTAGAGTTTAAAAGATGCGTGCCCCGAGTCAAACCGTTAATTGATGCCCAGCTTCCCTAAGTGCATACAAATCAGTAGAATCCGCAGGTTTGAAAATAACTGGAATGCTGATGAAACAAACGCTACTTCCGATTGCAGTCGTGCTCGCAGCTATCCTTTCCCTGGTACTTTATCCCAACATCAAAGGAGCCAACGCAATGAATGATGAAACTGCAGCCAATTCGACCGTCCTGATCGAAACGACAATGGGCAATATCACGATCGAACTCGATATGGAAAGCGCACCCAACACCAGCGAGAACTTTCTCGCCTATGTCGACGACGGCTATTTTGTCGACACGACTTTTCACCGGGTGATCCCCAATTTCATGATCCAGGGTGGCGGCATCACTGCCGACATGCAGGATAAGCCCAGTAAACGTGATCCCATCGAAAACGAAGCCAACAATGGCCTGAAAAACGATCGCGGCACCCTGGCCATGGCGCGCACCAGCGATCCGCATTCGGCGACCTCGCAGTTTTTCATCAACCACGCCGATAACGAGTTCCTGAATTTCACCAGCGAATCGACGCAGGGCTGGGGCTACGCCGTATTCGGCAAAGTCACCGAGGGCATGGACATCGTCGACGCCATGGCGCAGGTGCCGACCGGAAACAAGGGCGGGCATCAGAACGTTCCGATCGAAACCATTACCATCACCGGAGTCAGCCGCCAGTAATTACGGCATTCTGGCATGGACGCAGAGCACCTCTTTATTTCAGACTGTCATCTCGACCCGGAGCGCCCCGACGTTGCGACGGCGCTGATCCGCTTCCTGGACGATCGCGCCGCCAGTGCGAGCCAGCTTTATATCCTGGGTGATTTGTTCGAAGTCTGGCTCGGTGATGACGATCCGGCTGCCGCCGGGCAGCCGGTGATCGATTCGCTGCAGGCGCTGGCGGCAAAAATACCGGTTTATTTCATGGCAGGTAACCGGGATTTTTTACTGGGCCAGGACTTTGCCGCGCGCGTCGGCCTGACCTTGCTCGACGAGCCGCAGCAGTTGCAACTCGGAAATCAGCGGGCGTTACTGATTCACGGCGACACCCTGTGCACCGACGATCACGACTACCAGCAGTTCCGCAATCTGGTGCGCAGCCCCGCATGGCAGGCCGAGTTTCTCGGTCAACCGCTTGCCGAGCGTCAGCGAGTCGCAGCCCAGTTGCGTAGCGACAGCGTCGCGGCAATGGCCCAAAAGACACTGGATATCATGGATGTCAACCCGCAGGCGGTGCAGGACTGCTTCCGGCAAAACCGTGTCGATACGATCATTCATGGACATACACACCGACCCGCGGTGCATCGCTACGATCAATCTCTGGTGAGATTTGTACTCGGCGACTGGAATCCCGGGCCCAGTTACCTGTCGTGGAATCAGCAGCAGGGATTCAAACTGGTGGACCCTAGAGTCCCGGGCGACTAGTAGTCCCGTTCCAGCGCATCGAGTTCTTGCCGACGAAACCCGGCCTCGATGCGCGCCGGCCGATTGAAAGGGCCGCGCAACCTGCCCCCCATGTACAGTTCGACGAGTTCGCGAAAAGTGACTTCCACATCCAGATTCTGTTCGTCGCACAGGCGCTCGAACCAGTAGTTACCAATACGCACATGCCCGATTTCGTCCCGGTATATGATTTCCAGAATCTCGACCGCGGCGGTGTCATCGAATTGTCTGAATTTGGCGACTATCGCCGGCGTGACATCCAGCCCCCGCGCTTCCATCACACGCGGCACCAGGGCCATGCGGTGCAACAGGTTGTGGCGGGTTTTACAAACCATGTCCCACAGACCCCGATGCGCCGGGCAGGCACCGTAATAGCTGCCGCGGCGCTTTAGCTCTGCCGCCAGCAATTGAAAATGCCGGGCTTCTTCGGTCGCGACCAGCAGCCAGTCGTCGACGAATTTGCGCGGCATTTGCCGAAATCGATAAACCGCATCGAGCGCAATATTGATGGCGTTAAACTCGATATGCGCAAACGCATGCAGTAGATGGATACGCCCCGCCTCGCTGGCAAAACTGCGCCGCTCGAGCCGGCGGGGGTGGACCAGTTCCGGTTCCAGGGGCCGCCCGGGGTCATCAATCGGCAAGATTTCAGACTCGGGATCGTCGGCAGCGCAGCCCTGATCCCAGTTTCGTCGCAATCGGTCCACCAGATTACATTTTTCAGCGGCATCCGGTTGTAGAATAGCCGCTTCGACCTGCCGATAGAATTCAGGCATCCAGGCCCCGCGACAGGTCGGTGACGATATCCTCGATGTTTTCCAGGCCCACGGCAACGCGAATCAACCCCTCGGTGATACCGACCTGGTGCTTGATTTCGTCACTGACGCGCCCGTGTGTGGTTGTCGCCGGGTGGGTAATCGTCGTTTTCACGTCACCGAGATTGGCCGTGATCGATAGCATCTGGGTGGCATCGATTACCCGCCAGGCATCTTCCCGGCCGCCCTTGACCACAAACGAGACCACCCCGCCAAAGCCCCGCTGTTGCGATAGCGCCAGCTGATACTGGGGATGTGACTCGAGTCCTGGATAATAGACCTGTTCGACAGCGGCATGCTCGACCAGGAAATTAGCCAGCAGCATCGCCTGTTGCGAATGCGCATTCATGCGCAGGTTGAGGGTTTCCAGGCCTTTCAGCGCCACCCAGGCATTAAACGGACTCATACTTGGGCCGGTGGTTCTGATTACCGCGAAAATCTCTTCCGCCACCAGCTGCCTGGAGCCGACGACCGCGCCACCGACAATTCGCCCCTGGCCATCGAGATATTTGGTTGCCGAGTGCACCACCAGATCGGCGCCAAAATCAAGCGGCCGCTGTAGCGCTGGAGTGCAAAAACAGTTATCGACCACCAGCAGGCAATCATTTTCGTGCGCCAGGTCGGCCAGCGCACTGATATCGGCGACCTCGGTGAGCGGATTTGATGGTGTTTCCAGGAACAGCAGGCGCGTATTGGCACGAATCGCCTGTTTCCATCCCTGTAAATCGTTCATGCCGACAAAACTGGTGTCGATACCGAACCTCGGCAGATACTTGTCGAATAGCGTAGTGGTCGTGCCAAATACCGAACGTGAACTGACGATATGATCCCCACCCTGCAGCAGAGCCACGCACAGGCTCATGATTGCGGCCATGCCCGACGCGGTTGCGACACAGGCTTCGCCGCCTTCCATAGCGGCCAGACGCCGCTCGAAAGCCTGGGTGGTGGGATTGGTGAAACGCGAGTATATGTTCCCGGGCTCATCACCGGCGAAACGCGCGGCAGCCTGCGCGGCATTTTCGAACACAAAACTTGAGGTCGCGAAAATGGCTTCGCTGTGCTCGAGCTCGGAGGTACGCTGCTGCCCGCTTCTGACGGCCAGTGTATCCAAACCAAAATTATCGTTTGTCACGGAGTTTCTCCAATTGCGAAAAACTCGGGAGGGAATAGGTACGGAAATATTTCAGAACCACCCTCTTTAGCAAATTTTTATTTGAATCCAGCAGCTGGATCCAGGGCGCCTGCAAGCCGAGTAACAAATTAGCGCCGCGGCCAACAGTATGCCGAAGGGTTTGGCTTGTCAAGCAACGGCGGACCCGTTAATTCCGCCGATCCAGGTCATACCGATGGCGGACTGAACGAAGGCCGGATGAGTGACTGCGCAATAGACAAAATAATCCTTAGCGTCGATTTTCCGGACGTTCATGAAAACCTTGAACAAGCGGCTGAGAATATGCCGACAAGTGAAGCGTCAACATTCTGCTGCAGGCTGCTTCGATCCAGATCACCCGGCAGCGGCTATTTTATCAATACCAGGTCGTTTACCATGACATCCTCGAACAGCTCGATGACGTCATCGTTTTTCATACGGATACAACCCGCAGACACCGGCGCGCCGATGCGTTTTTCGTCCGAGGTACCGTGGATATAGATGTAGCGAGAATAGGTATCACAATCGCCATCACAATTAACACCAGGCTCCAGGCCATCGAGCCACAAAATTCGAGATGTAATCTCGTCCTGATCACGATTGTCCAGATTGCGGGTAATTCTGCCGGTGGGCTCACGCGCTTCGAATACCATGCCTCGGGGCTGTGCCCCGCCTACCTTCTGGCGCACGCGGTGAATCCCGAGCGGCGTCTTGTAAGAATCAACCTGGTTACCCATGCCGTTTGCCGCGGTGGATATCGAATAGCTGCGGCTATTGTCGTCGTCGTTATCGATCCAGTGCAGTCGTTGCTGAATGGAATCTATGACTATGATCGGGCGCTCGTCCGCCAACGCAGAATTTCCGCTTAGCCTGGCAGCAATCTCGCGACTGATGTTGCGCCATTGCATCAGGCGTTATTGTGCAATTCCATGCCGATCACGGTAATTTGTTCATCGCTCGCTTCCTTGGCCGAGTCGTTGCGCAGATTACTGATTTTGTTGAGATAGACATCGTCCACGGTCTTGGTTACGTACTTGCCGTCGAAACAGGAGCAATCGAACTTTTTAATGCTGCGATTTCCCTTTTGCACGGCATCAACGAGATCATCCAGTTCCTGGTAAATTAGCCAGTCGGCACCAATGTAATCGGCGACTTCCGCTTCGCTGCGATCGTGGGCAACCAGTTCGTTCGCGGCCGGCATGTCGATACCGTAGACGTTGGGATAGCGCACCGGTGGCGCCGCCGAAGCAATATAAACCTTCTTGGCGCCGGCTTCGCGGGCCATCTGGATGATTTGTTTGGAGGTGGTTCCGCGCACGATCGAATCATCTACGAGTAACACGTTTTTACCCTTAAACTCGATATCGATCGGATTCAGTTTTTGGCGCACCGATTTTTTGCGCAGGGTTTGTCCGGGCATGATAAAGGTACGCCCGATGTATCGATTCTTGATGAATCCTTCACGAAACTTGACGCCCAGATGGAACGCAAGCTCGATCGCTGCCGGACGACTGGTGTCCGGGATTGGAATGACCACGTCGATATCATGCTGCGGCATTTGTCTGAGTATCTTGCGCGCGAGCTTGACGCCCATGCGCAGGCGCGCCTTGTAAACATATATGTCATCGATGATCGAGTCGGGCCGCGCCAGGTAAACGTACTCGAAAATGCAGGGCCTGAGTTTGCTCACCGCAGCACACTGGCGTCGATGCACATTGCCCGCCGCATCGATATAAATTGCTTCCCCGGGCTGCAGGTCGCCGCTGAGTTCGAATCCCGATGCCTGCAGCGCGACACTTTCCGATGCGATCATGTATTCAGTGCATTGCCCGGTTTCACGCTTGCCGTAAACCAGGGGGCGAATTCCGAAGGGATCTCGAAAACCAATAACGCCCTTTCCAGTCACCATCATGACCACCGCGTATGCCCCTTCGATGCGCTTATGGGTTTCGGTGATCGCAGTAAAAATCTCTTCCGGAGTCAAGCTGAGACTGCCACAACTCTGCAGTTCGTGCGCAAATACGTTGAGCAAAACCTCGGAATCGGACTCGGTATTGATATGCCGCAAATCAGACCGATACAGCTCTGATTTCAATTGATCCACGTTGGTCAGATTACCGTTATGCGCCAGGGTAATTCCGTAAGGGGAATTGACATAAAACGGCTGCGCCTCGGCGGACGAGGAACAGCCCGCGGTAGGATATCGCACATGGCCAATGCCCATGGTTCCGGTTAGCTCGCGCATATGCCGGGTATGAAAAACATCGGCGACCATGCCGTTATCCTTGCGCAGATTCAACTTATTCTGGTCGCAAACGACGATACCCGCCGAATCCTGGCCTCGATGCTGCAGCACCAGCAAGGCGTCGTATATCGTCTGCGCTACCGCCTGCTGGCTGATTATCCCGACTATTCCACACATACTTCGCTACCTAGGTCACCGCAACCTGATCAAAAACTGAATTTATCCACCGCGTCCGCAGGAATAATGCCTTTCAGCCACTCAGCCAATTGCTGAAAAAAACCAACCGATGCAGAATCCTGCCACCATGATGCCTCGGGCATCGGCGTCAGGCTCGCAAGCAGCACCACCATAGTCACGATCAACACGCCGCGCGCACCGCCAAAAACCACGCCAAGCGCCTTGTCGGTACCGCTGAGGCCAGTTCTCGAAACCAGCTGACTCATGATGAAGTTGACAATGGCACCCACTACCAGGGTGCTGATGAATATTATGACAAAGCCCGCAACATCCCTGATCATCGGCGCATCGACAAACGGCTGCAGCAATTCAGCCATAGGAGAAAAGTAGCGCAAAGCGAGCACACCAGCGACTATCCAGGTAACCAGCGAGATCGATTCCTTGACGAATCCCCGGATCAGGCTGATTAGCGCGGATAGCACAACAATCCCGAGAATAACGAGATCAAGCCAGCTCATAGTCGACCTCTTCTAGCCTGCATGGAATGGATAGGGAATCTGCAATAGATATAGCTGCATATTATCAACGCGTCAATCGATGCCGTGAAATGCGAATTATCTTTCATACTTCATGATAATGCCATCTATGTCGTGCTTGGCCTTGATCTTGTTCTGCGCCACCCGGGTCTGGTCCCGATTCAGAAACGGCCCGAGCCTGACCCGGTAGCTGGATTTGCCATTGGTTTTGAACTGCTCGATAAAAACCGCGGCAATGTTTGATTTTCGCAGCTTGTCTCGCTGCGCCAGCGCCTTGCTGCGATCCTGGAAACTGCCGACCTGCAGCACCCAGCTATCACCGCCGGTTTTTACCGCTGGAGCTGGCGCCGACTTTACCTGTACCGGTTCAATCTGCGCTGCTGGCTGCGGCTCCTGTTTCGGCTCAGCCGCGGACTCAGCAGGCTTTTCACCTTCTGCTGCGGCCGTTCGATCAATCTTGTCTGCGTCCGATTTCTCATCGATAAAGCGGGATTCCAGGTCCGGAAGCGCGTCAACTTTTGCCTGCAGATCCACCATTTTTTGTTCGAATTCAGGATTAGCGCTCACCAGAGGCTGCGGCGGGATTAGCACCTCGTGTTGATCCTTGCGCACGCCGGAACCGTCGAGAATCATCGGCAGAAAAATCACCGCGAGCGCAAAAATCACGATCACGCCAACCAGACGATTTTTAATGTTCTGATCCATAATTGTTTAGTTCGCCGGAATCGGGTAGAGCACGCAGTAGCAGTTCGACAGTTACGAAAGAGCCAGTTACCAGCATTATATCCTGATTACCTAAAGATGACAGCGCATGATCGAGCGCGGTCTCGATGTTATCGAAGGCTTTCTCGATGTCGACCTGGTCGCCGATTCTTGATTTCAGGCGTTCCGCGCTGAGACCTCGATCGCAGTCCAGCGTCGTTAGCCACCATTGGTCGACTACCGGATTCAACGCGTCGACAAATAAATCCGGCTGCTTGTCCTCGAGCATGCCCAGCAGCACCACGAGTTTTCCCTGTCCGGTTTTCATCGGCGCGAGGCTTGCGCTCAAAGCCCGGGCCGCATCCGGGTTGTGTCCGACATCCACATAAAGCTGACAGGCCAATGGACTCGCTACCGATTGAAAGCGTCCTGTAAGCTGAAGGCCATGAAAATTACGGCGCACCTGATCGGTAGAATAAGCGCTGAGATCAAGCAACCGGCTCAAACCGGCGACCACGCCCGCAAGGTTATGCCATTGATGCACCCCGGGCAAAACCTTATCCAGCGGCAGCTGCAGGCCCGCGCCGCGCCAGACGGCATGTTCATTTTCGACCTCGCTTAGCCGGAAGTCGCGACCACAAAGCAGGCAATCGCAATGACGCCGCTCGATTTCCTGCAGTACCGACTGCGGGGGATCGGGATCGTTTAACACCACGCTAACTCCATCACGCAGCACTCCAGCTTTTTCAAAACCGATTTGTTCCCGGTCCTCACCAAGCCAGGCCTGGTGATCAATACCGATCGGGGTCAGATGGACCAGGTCGGCATCGATAATATTTACCGCATCGAGGCGGCCGCCAAGCCCTACTTCGAGAATCGCATAATCCGGTTGCCATTGTTGAAACAGGTAGAATGCGGCCAGGGTGCCAAATTCAAAATAGGTTAGCGAGGTGTCGTGGCGTGAGTTTTCAACCGCTTCGAAGGCGCCGCAAAGCTCGGCATCGGTTACCGGCTGCAGATTGTTTTTGATTCGTTCATTATATTTCAGCAGATGGGGTGAGGTATAACTGGCGACTGAAAATCCCGCCTGCCGCAACCAGTTTTCATAGGCGGCAACCGTCGATCCCTTGCCATTGGTGCCGGCGACGGTTATCACCCGGCCTGCGATCCGGCCCACGCCCAGGCGCTCGGCGACCTGCCGCACGCGCGCCAGGCCGAGGTCAATGGCCTTGCCATGTAAAACGGTCTGCCATTCGAGCCACTGGTCGAGCGTGTCAAAATGCATCAGGAAATCTGGAAAGAATCAGAGTTCTGGTTACGGGGTGGCCTGTCCCATCAGCATCGTGCACAGCGAGCTTATCTTTCCGCGTATCTCGCGCCGATCGACAATCATATCCAGCGCGCCATGTTCCAGCAGAAACTCGCTGCGTTGAAATCCCTCGGGCAGGGTTTCACGCACCGTTTGTTCGATAACGCGCGGACCGGCGAAACCAATCAATGCACCGGGTTCACCGATGTGGATATCGCCAAGCATGGCAAGACTAGCGGACACTCCGCCCATGGTCGGGTCGGTAAGCACGCAGATATAGGGCAACCCCCGGCGCGACAGCCGGGTCAGGGCAGCGCTGGTCTTGGCCATTTGCAGCAACGAGAACAGTGCTTCCTGCATACGTGCGCCACCGCTAGCGGTAAAACAGACCAGCGGTAAACCGTTTTCGATACAGACATTCACTGCGCGCACAAACTTTTCCCCAACCACGGAGCCCATCGATCCGCCCATGAACTGGAATTCGAACGCCACCGCGACCATCTCAATCCCCAGCACGCTACCGCGCATGGCTATCAGTGCGTCTTTTTCGCCGGTTTGTTTCTGCGCCTGGCTGAGACGATCTCGATAGCGCTTGTCGTCCTTGAACTTCAGCATGTCCTCCGCCTCCAGCTCAGCGGCGATTTCGCTGTAGCTATCTTCGTCAAAAAACGACTCCAGGCGGGGTCTGGCAGCAATCCGCATGTGGAAATCGCATTTGGTGCAGACTTCCTGATTGCGCTCCAGTTCGGCGCGATAAATGATTGCATCGCAGGACTCACACTTCGCCCACAAACCCTCGGGAACATTCTTCTTGTCATTACCACCCGAAGTCCTGATCTTGGACGGCAGCAGCTTTTCAAACCAGTTCATGCGTATCCCCAGTAGTAGGGTCAGTCGTCATTTTCATTGCGCTCCTGGTATTCGTCGCCACGTCTAACCTCTTCAAAAAATTGATCAATCAAGCCGGCATCCTTTACTCCTTTTGCCGTTTCGACGCCACTGCTGACATCGACACCCCAGGGTCTTACTCGAGCAATCGCCGCGGCAACATTGGAGGAATTGATACCACCGGCCAGAAGCAGGGGAAAATCGCTCGCAGAGGGCACCAAGGACCAGTCAAATGTATCACCAGAGCCGCCCAGCCGTCCAGCAACGTTGCTATCGAGCAAGAAACCCTGGGCCGACGCATATTTGCCGGCATACTCGGCCGGATTCTGCGTGCTACCCATCGGGATAGCCTTGATGTAGGGGATCTCCCAGGCCTCGCAGAATTCCGCCGCCTCGCGACCGTGAAACTGCAGACAATCGGGGCGTAACCGATGCACGACCTGCGCAACCCAGTCTTCGCTTTCATCCAGGAACAAAGCCGTCACGGTAACAAAAGGTGGCAGTATGCGGCGGATCTCGAGCGCTCGATCGAGCTCAACCGCCCGTGAGCTGGGCTGATGAAACACCAGGCCGATGGAATCGGCGCCTCTGGCGGCGGCATGAAGCGCGTCCTGTTCACGCGTAATGCCACATATCTTTACTCGTGTTCGATTGTTCATATCAGAATAGTAAGGGTTTTCTGCCCATCGTGGGCAGCTTAAATTGGGGTTCGTACCAGGCCTGCAAAAAGTATAGCCCGGCGGCGGGTGCAGTCACATCAGCCAGATTGCGATCGCGGGCCGCGAAAACCTCGGCAAACCAGTTGCTATCCCGTTCACCCTTACCGACGGCGATCAGGCTACCGGCAATGTTGCGCACCATGTGATAGAGAAATGCATTGGCCTTGATATCCAGATAGATCAGCTGATTTTGCCGCACTATCGAAATTTCGTGAAGGTTTCGGCTGGCCGATTTTGCCTGGCAGCCGACCGCTCGAAAGGCGCTGAAATCATGTTCTCCGAGCAAAACCTGCGCGCAATCGTGCATCGCCTGGTGATCGAGCGCGCGGAATTCCCAACTGCAACAATCGTGGAATAGCGCACTGGGCACATCGGCATTCAGGATGATATAGCGATAGGCGCGCGCCCTGGCGCTGAAACGGGCATGGAAATCGTCTGCCACCGGTGTTACCCATAACAGGCGTATATCGCGTGGTAGCCGGCAGTTCGCGCCCAGCACCCAGGCGCGTTGGCTGCGCTCGGCCGAGCTCTCGAAGTGCGCAACCTGTTCCACTGCATGCACGCCCGCATCGGTGCGTCCGGCACAGACCAGAGCGACCGGGTGATTTGCAACAAACCCCAGGGCGGCCTCGAGATTTTGCTGTATCGATTCGCAGTGTGGCTGGCGTTGCCAACCGCAATAAGCTGCGCCTGAGTACTCGACACCAACGGCGTACTTCACTTGAACTCCTCGCCTGCAAACACCGACAGTAAATCCCTGGACCCGCATGGATCGTGATCGGTTTTATTCATTGCAGGCAAATAAATGGGTGACACGGGTGCGGCGGCGGCAAGTCTGTTAATTAGCGAGGATGCGCAGTTTAGCAAAAACCAAATGTGCATTCCGAGCTTATTTTCAGGGTTAGCCCCGGGGCAAAAAAAAACCTGCTGCAGATGCAGCAGGCTTCAGTACTTCAGCATGCGGAGGCGCTTGTTGCGAAGGGCTCAGATCTGATCGAGCAGTGATTTCGCCTCGGCTTTCTGTTCCTCGTTACCTTCCGACATGACCTCTTCGAGACTGCCGCGGGCACCTTCGGTGTCACCCATGTCGATGAAGGCGCGTGCGAGGTCGAGCTTGGTTGAAACTTCATCAACATCGTCCGGCAGCATCAGGTCGCCGATATCGTCAATATCTGCAAGCGATTCCGTTGCAGCGGTAGGCTCTTCGAAATCACCGGGCGCGAAGGTGCCAGTTTTAACATCCTCATCATCATCGATGTCGACTTCCAGGACGCTCGAGTCATCATCGATGGACTCGATAATATCAGTCGGCTCGACAAAATCTTCGCCACCGAAATCGATGATAGAAATGTCCTCGTCATCGAAATCGTCTTCGTCCGTGGGTAGTTTCAGTTCCCCGGTATCCAGGTTCAATTCGCTGGTCGCCAAAGAAGTTTCGTCGTCGCTCAGCATCGCGGTATCTTCCATGCCGAGATCGATTTCAGATTTATCTTCATCGTCTTCATCGCCTGGCATCTGCGGCACCAATTCGGTGTCTTCGTAGTTCGGCGTGACAATGGCGGTATCGGTCATGCTCGTTTCATCCTCATCCGGGAGACCGAGCTCCAGCGCATCCTCGTCAGCATCAACTTCACTCTTGTCGTCGTCAGCGAGGCTATCGTCAAAGGAAACTGCATCAGAGTCGTCGAGATCGAGATCATCGGCTTCATCCAGTGCCGCTCCGAACTCTGCGCCAATATCGACTTCGGACAAGTCATCGACGGCTTCCTCTTCATCGATATCGAATTCCATTGCGATTTCGTCCATATCAGGATTGGCAGCGGCAGCCGCCTCTTCCACTTCTCCCAAATCAAGGTCGTCCGGCAATTCAATTACGGCCGTCCCTTCATCTGCACCAGCATCCATCGAGAATTCCAGTTCCTCGCCGATGTCGTCGGGTAATTGCAGTCCAGTATCGTCTGCGGCAGCTGAGGCTTCCCCGCGCAAATCGGTATCGTCTTCTTCAGCGAGCTCGGGCAACTCATCGAGTTGCGGAATCTGTTGGGTCGCGGCAATTGATCCGGCCTCACCCAGGTTGGAGGTGTCGCTGAAATCTCCGCCGGTATCTTCTTCGCCCAGGTTGAAATCGGTGGTCGAGAAGTTGGTATCGTCGTCTTCCGATGCGCCAAGATCGAAATCCGCTTCCTGAGGTTTCGTGATTTCGAGATCAGCGGCGCTCAAACCACTATCTTTGGCATCGGAAAATAGCGGATTTTCGGGCGCCAGCTCATACCCCATTATCTGTACGCGAGCCCAGTAACCGCTGGCAGCATCGCCCATCGATTTGAGCTTTTCGGCTTCCTTGATAAAAGAATCGCTATTTTTGGTCGCGAAATAAGTATCAAGCAGTTTTGACCGATAATCCGCACGTTCCGGATTTTCGGTTAAATTGCTGTTGAGCAGTTCCTCGGCATTGTCATACAGGCCATAAGCAAGATATACATCGACTTCGTTTAAGACGTCATCCTGCTCGGAGCTGGCCGCCGCCGGCGCCGGCGACTCGGGCTCTGGCATATCGACTGCGGAAATAACCGCGGTCGCACCAAAGTCGTCTTCGGCTTCTGCAACAGATTCCGCCGCGACTGCAGGCTCGGCGAAATCGTCTTCGGTCGGAACCTTGATATCGGTTTCTTCGGGCTCGACACCATCAGCCAGGTGAATCGGGGTTAATTCCTCTTCTTCTTCAGCGGCAAACAAATCTTCGTCGCCACTGACCGTTATGCCTGACTCGTCATCAGAACCACTTTTTCTGCGCTTTAGCCACACCAGGACCAGAAGCAACACAACCAGAATACCGACCGCCGCCAGGATGAGCGGATCGGTCAACAAACCGCCCATCGATGGAATCATGGCAACAATATCGGGCGGCAAAATACCGTCAAAAATAGAGGCTTCAGCGGCCACCGGTTGAGTCACGATCACCGGTGCCGGAGGCGGCACAACCGCGCTGGATTCGTCGTTCGTTTCGGTACTGACCGCGCCATCGGTCATTTCATCGGTCATCGCATCTTTGCTTAACGACTCGTCACTCATCATTTCGTCAGAGACCGGTTCGTCAGTAACCGCTTCGTCGCTAACCATTTCATCGCTGCTACCATCGATAACAGCCTGTTCCTGGGCCTGAGCCGCAGCTTCTTCGGCAAGCAACTCTTCCAGCAGCGCTTCTTCATCAGCCTTGATCGCTTCGCTTACCGGTTCGGAAGCTACCGACTCTTCAATCTCTTCTATGCCTTCTGTTGCTTCTTCTACTGGTTGCGCGGCCTGTTCGGCCTGCATCTGGGCGAGACTGTCATCTTCAATCTCAACCATCTTCTGCAATTCTTCGACCTTGGACAGCCGCGCCTGCAGTTCTGCAATACGTGATTCGAGATCCTGGTTTTCAATGCGTGAGGCTTCCAGCTCCTCTTCGGCGAGCGCGAGCTTGGTGCGTAACTCGTCGACATCACCGGCCTCGCCGGTGCCGGTGGATTCGCTGGCGCCGTCTCCGGGCAGTAACAGGCTTAGTTCACCACTTTCCTCACTGACAGCTGCTTCGCCGGTCGTGGATTCGCCGGCGGCGGCTTGCTCGCTGGCGGCGGCTGGTGAAACGCCGGTTACGCGTGCGACATAGTCGTCCCAGAGGCCGTTTTGCGTCAGAACTTCAGCATAAGCCTGCTGTTGTCCGATCGCATCAAGCTCATCCATGCCGGGCGCACGCAGTATCGCCCCTTCCTTCATGTTATTGATGTTGCCGTCGGTAAAGGCGTCCGGATTGGCGCGCTGAAAGGCGAGCATGACCTGGGCCATGGAATGGGCATCGTCCTTGTAGCGCGAGGCTATGCTCCACAGGGTGTCTCCCTTGCTAACCAAAACATCATCGTCGGTGATGCTTTGCGATGTTTCGGCGACGTAACTGGGCTCGGGTTCCGCTGTCTGCTGTGCCGCGGTATCCTCGGATAATGCAATCGGTTCGGTAATCTGCTCGCCACTCTCGGCGGATTGTTCGACCGGCGTTTCTTCCAACTCGGTGACGCCGGCCTGCTCGACGATTTCGCTGACGCTGGCTTCTTCGGCAATCGGTTGTTCTACCGGCTGAGTAGCCGCTTCAGTAGTTTCTGCAGCTGCAGGCTGATCCGCGAAAAACGGCGGGTCGAGTAAAACCGTGAATTCGCGCAGCACCCGGCCCTTGGACCAGTCAGCTTCAATCAGGAAATTCAGAAAAGGTTCTTTGATGCCGGCCTTGGTTGAAACAATGATTACCGCTTCGTCGCCCGCTTCATTTTTCCTGACCGCGAAGCGCAAATCCAGCAGATGCCGAGGGCGTGATAGCCCGGCACGGGCAAACGCTTCTCGTGACGCAAGGCTGACAAGAAGATCGTCGATTTCGCCCGGGCGGGCAGAAATAACTTCGATCTCAGCACTCAGGGGCTGATTCAGGAATGAATTGACTTCGATCTCACCCAGACCCAGGGCGAGACTGTTTGTAGGCAATAAAGCCGACAACCACAATGCAACAATTAGTCCCAGATTACGCACGTTTAGTCTCCCAGCTCCCCAACCTATTTCTTATAAAAAGTGCCTTAAATCCATGCACCTATGATTACAGTCAGAGAATTTACTTTAAAGAAAACACTTTCACAAGTAGATGTAACTATAGATTACAAAAAAGATTTTAGCAAAAACTCTGTAAGATTCACGTAATTATTCGCCAAACCATATCTCATCGGGTCCGCAATCATCCAGAAATGAAGGCTGGAAGCATGATTCGGCGCCTGCCCAAGCTGGCTTATAACACAGCTAAACGATTGATTACAATCGGAAATTGGGCTCGCCGCAGCTTCCTTGATAACCAGGTTATCGAGCGCTGCAAGCAGCTTGCGACAGTCTTCGAGAGCAACCTCGGAATCGAATCGAATCTGCACCGCGGCGGCAAATCCATGAAATATGGGTACATTAAGCGTTTGCAGCACCGGGGAATATGAAATAGTTCCCAAAAATTGACCCAAATCACTATTTAGCCGGGTATCGACCGCTTCGGGAAAAACATTAAATGCAATCTGCTGCGGGAATACGCTGGCGCGGGCTTCACGGGCGCTTAACAAATCGATCGTCTGGCTCGCCAACTCGTCGACGCCGGGCTTGCCGTAAAACTCGGCGCTACGCATCAGCGTGATATTGAGCTGCATAATCGACTGCATACGGTTGAGTTGCAGCAATGCCGGCAGCAGGCAGGAAAGCTCGGCGCCGGGGAGTCGCAGGCTGGTATCGGAATAGGCAATGTCCGGCTGCAGCTCCGCGTCCATCATGAACAGGGCTGAACTATCGCGTTCAATGACATGGCTTAATAACAGGCAACCCTGAGCCAGCGCCGCGGCTTCGATTTCGGCGTCGGCTTCAGGCATCAGCACCAGGGCGCAGCTCGAAAAGTCAAACGTCTGTTGGTCATGCACTGCCAGGCGACCATTCGCAAAAGGCAGGCGCTTGCCAACATTCGCGTCGTTGTCCAGTAAAAACAACGAATCCGGTTCGATACCGGATTCGGGGAGTTTTTCCAGAATCGCTTCGGCCGCGATGCCGGTCGCGTGAGAAATCGCTATGCGATGTTCCATGATCAATACTCGTGCAAAATGTTCAGCATGCGGCGCAGTGGTTCGGCAGCACCCCAGAGTAGCTGGTCACCCACGGTAAAGGCCGCGAGGTATTCATCACCCATATTCAGTTTGCGCAACCTGCCGACGGGAATATCGAGCTTGCCTGTAACCGCGGCCGGCGACAGGGCCTCCATGGTTATCTGCCGATCGTTAGGCAACACCCGGACCCAATCGTTGGATGCCGCCAGTATTTGATGCACTTCGTCCAGCGGCACATCAGACTTGAGCTTGACGGTCAGCGCCTGTGAATGACATCGCATCGCACCCACGCGCACGCACAGGCCGTCGATCGGAATCAGATCCTTGCTGCGACCGAGAATCTTGTTAGCTTCGACACCCGCCTTCCACTCTTCGCGACTCTGACCATTGTCGAGTTGTGCGTCGATCCAGGGAATCAGGCTGCCGGCCAGCGGCACAGCAAACTGCTCGCAGGGAAATTCCGTTGAGTTCAAGCGCTCGGTCACCAGCCGATCGATTTCAAGAATTGCCGAAGCGGGGTCGTCGAGCAATTTGTCGACGCTGTGATACAGGCTGCCCATTCCGGCGATCAACTCACGCATATGTCGCGCGCCGCCACCGGATGCAGCCTGGTAGGTCATAACGCTCATCCAGTCGACCAGTTCGTGCTCGAACAAACCACCCATGGCCATCATCATCAGGCTGACGGTGCAGTTGCCGCCGATAAAATCGCGCCTGCCCGCATCGAGGGCCTTATCGATAACATCACGATTAACCGGATCGAGAATGATAATGCTGTCATGCTCCATGCGTAGCGCAGAAGCCGCATCGATCCAGTATCCCTGCCAGCCGCCAGCGCGCAAATCGGCATGCACCTGCCTGGTGTAGTCTCCGCCCTGGCAGGTGACGATTACATCCATCGACATCAGCTGTTCAAAATCGGTGGCATCCTGCAGTGGCGGCGCTTGCTTGCCGATATCCGGCCCTGCCTGGCCCAGTTGCGAGGTCGTAAAAAACACCGGCTCGTCGATACGATCGAAATCCCCCATGTCGAGCATACGCTGCATCAGCACCGATCCAACCATGCCGCGCCAGCCTACAAAACCAACTCTCTTCATCGAATATTCTCCATCAAATTAGCGTTGGCCGAGATCGCGCAAGGCAGCCGTGACCGCGTCCCCCATCTCGGAAGTACTGACACTGGCTGCACCATCGGCTATATCCGCGGTGCGCAATCCCTGGTCGAGCACCTTGCCGACCGCGGTCTCCACCACGCTCGCCAGTTCCGACTGTTCGAGGCTATAACGCAGCATCATCGCCAGTGACAGAATAGTTGCCAACGGATTTGCCATGTTCTTGCCAGCGATATCCGGAGCCGAACCATGCACAGGTTCGTATAAACCCTTACCGTTCTGATCGAGCGATGCCGAGGGCAGCATGCCGATCGAACCAGTCAGCATCGCGGCAGTATCCGACAGGATATCGCCAAACAGGTTCGTGGTGACAATGACATCGAATTGCCTGGGTGCCCGCACCAGCTGCATCGAGGCGTTATCGACATACATATGCTCAAGCTCGACGTCGGGGTAATCGACGGCCACCTGGATCACCACCTCGCGCCACAGTTCAGACACCTCAAGCACGTTGGCCTTGTCGACCGAGCACAGCCTGCGATCGCGTAACATCGCGATATCGAAGGCCGATCTGGCGATGCGCTCGATTTCATGCTCCGCGTATAGCATCGTGTTATAGCCCTGGCGTTCGCCGTTATCGAGCACACGTATACCGCGCGGCTGCCCGAAGTAAATTCCGCCGGTTAGCTCGCGCACGATCATGATATCGAGCCCGGCCACCAGCTCCGACTTCAGGCTGGAAGCATTGGCGAGTTGCGGATACAGAATCGCCGGGCGCAAATTCGAAAACAGGGCCAGAGACGAGCGCAGGTTCAAGAGACCTTTTTCAGGCCGTAATTCTCGTTCGAGTTTGTCGTATTGTGGGCCGCCAATCGCGCCGAACAATATGGCGTCAGCCTGTTCGCAGATCGCCAGGGTTTCGTCCGGCAAGGGTTTGCCATATTGATCGTAGCCGGCGCCACCGATTGCCGCGGTTTGCAGCTCCGCGTTAAATCCAAAATCCTGCTGCAGGCAATTCAGCACCTTGATCGCCTCAGCCACGATCTCCTGGCCGATTCCGTCACCCGCAAGTACCGCGATTTTTTTTGTCATCTCTTAATCCTATTTCAACCAGGGAAATCGCTCGTAGTACTGCTGCTCGAAGGCCTTGATGGTCTCGGCATGCTGCATCGTCAGCCCGATATCGTCGAGGCCGTTGAGCAGGCAGTACTTACGAAACTCATCGATTTCAAAGGTTACTTCAAGGCCGTTGGCGTTACTGACTAGCTGATTTTCGAGATCGATACTCAATTGATAGTCTGCATCGCTTTCGAGCTCGCCGAATAGCTGCTCGACAAGCTCGCTCTCGAGTGCGATCGGCAGTAAGCCGTTCTTGAAGGAGTTGTTGTAGAAAATATCGGCGTAACTCGGCGCGATAACCACCTTGATGCCGAAGTCCATCAACGCCCAGACCGCATGCTCGCGTGACGACCCGCAGGCAAAGTTTTCACGCGCCAGCAGAATCTGCGCTCGATCATAGGGGCTGCGATTGAGAACGAAATCCGGGTTAAGGCGTCGTTTGGAATGATCCTGGCCCGGTTCGCCCGGATCCAGGTAGCGCCAGTCATCGAACAGATTGACGCCGAAACCGGAACGTTTGATAGATTTCAGATACTGCTTCGGGATGATCGCATCGGTGTCGATGTTGGCCCGGTCGATGCCGGCGACGATACCACTAAACTTTTCAAATTTATCCATGACTGTCCCTACAGATTGCGTACGTCGACGAAATGGCCGGTAACCGCGGCCGCGGCCGCCATTGCCGGCGATACCAGATGAGTACGGCCGCCCTGCCCCTGGCGCCCCTCGAAATTGCGATTCGAGGTCGACGCGCAACGCTCACCCGGCTTAAGCCGATCGGCATTCATGCCGAGACACATGGAGCATCCGGGTTCGCGCCATTCGAATCCGGCTTCGACAAAAATTCGATCCAGGCCTTCGTCTTCGGCCTGCTGCTTGATCAGACCCGATCCGGGCACGACCATCGCCTGCTTGACACTGGCGGCTACCTTGCGGCCTGCGACAACGCTGGCCGCAGCGCGCAGATCCTCGATGCGTGAATTGGTGCAGGAGCCGATGAATACAATGTCGACCGAAACCTGATCAAAAGGCGTATTGGCTTCCAGCCCCATGTAGTCGAGCGCTTTTTGCATTCCGCCAGCCTTGACCGGGTCCGCTTCCTGCGCCGGATCGGGAATTTTACTGTTAACACCGCACACCATTTCGGGGGAGGTACCCCAGGTTACCTGCGGGGCTATAGCGGCGGCATCGATGACCACTTCACGATCAAAGATCGCATCCGCATCCGAATGCAAATCAGACCAGACCTCGAGCGCCTGCTGCCAGATATCACCGCGCGGAGCAAACGGGCGACCCTCGATATAATCGAGCGTGGTTTGATCACAGGCAATAAGCCCGGCGCGCGCGCCGGCCTCGATGGTCATGTTGCAAACCGTCATACGCCCTTCCATGGATAGATTGGTAATCGCCTCGCCGGCAAACTCGATGCTGCAACCGGTACCCCCGGCGGTGCCGATTTCACCGATAATATGCAACACGATATCCTTCGCGGTAATCCCGTCGGCAACCGCGCCTTCGACGGTTACCCGCATGTTGCGAGATTTTTTCTGAATCAGGCACTGGGTGGCCATGACGTGTTCGACTTCCGAGGTGCCGATACCAAAAGCCAGCGCCGCAAAAGCGCCATGGGTGGAGGTATGCGAATCACCACAAACCACGGTCATGCCCGGCAGGGTCGCGCCCTGCTCCGGCCCGATCACGTGTACGATGCCCTGGCGCACATCGCCCATCTTGAATTCAGTTAGTGCGTACTTGTCACAGTTCTGGTTGAGCGTGTCGACCTGTAGCCGCGCAATCGGATCGGTTATGCCATATTCGAGCCCGGTAGTCGGAACATTATGATCAGGCACCGCCAGGATCGAGCGCTTGCGCCATAGCGGGCGCTGCGCAATTTCCAGACCCTCGAAAGCCTGCGGCGAAGTGACTTCATGCACCAGATGGCGGTCGATATAAAGTAATGATGTGCCAGCGTCGTCCTGGCGCACCTGGTGCAAGTCCCAGATCTTGTCGTATAAAGTTTTTCCAGCCATTTTATTAACCCGCGTAATAACTTGTGCGATTCTACGCGCAGACCTAGAATAACTCTAATTCATTATTTTCATTAATTTGATTCTAATTAGGAATAGATATGCAAATTAACCAGATCAACGCGTTTCTTGTGGTCGCCGAACTCGAGTCGTTTTCGCGGGCCGCGGAAAGGCTGCATATTACTCAGCCGGCGGTTAGCAAGCGCATTCGCCAGCTGGAGAACAATATCAGGGTCGAGTTATTCGATCGCATCGGTAAACGCAGCATCCTGACGCCCAACGGCAAGGCGTTCAAACCGCACGCCGAGCGCATCCTGCAGGAACTGCGGAGCTACCGCTCGAGCCTGAGCCAACAGCAGTTGACGCCCTCGGGCAGCCTCAGCTTCGCCACCAGCCACCACATCGGGCTGCATCGTCTGCCGCAGGTATTGCGCACCTTCAAAATCCGCTACCCCCGGGTCGATCTCGACCTGCATTTCATGGATTCGGAAGATGCCTGCGCCGCGATCGCCAACAACGAACTTGAACTCGCCATCGTCACGTTGCCCGAAGATACCGACGACAAGCTCGAATGCGAAGCGATCTGGATCGATGACCTGGTCGTTGTCATGGCCGCCGATCACGAACTCGCGGCATTGCAGGAAATCGATCCGGCCCAGTTACTGCAGTACGCCGCAATTCTGCCTTCGCTCGGGACTTTCACCCGCAAGATCATCAACAACCTGTTCGCCGCCAGTAAGGACCAGCTCGACATCATCCTTGAAACCAATTATCTGGAGACGATAAAGGTTATGGTTTCGACCAACCTGGGATGGAGTATTTTGCCGCAAAACATGGTGGACTCGAGTTTGACCAGCCACCACCTCAGTGGCCTCGACGCGCATCGTCCGTTGGGCATCGTCACGCGTAAAAACCGCACCCTCTCACTCAGCTCCAGCGCCATGCTCGAGCTGCTGCGAAATGACCGGGACGCAAGCCGTCAGGGCTAACTCGAAACGCTGTCGCGCGATACTGCATTCGCCCTGTTTTATTGCTATAGTCATAGCAACTAAATTCAAGGAAATTCCAATGCCTTCGACTATGAAATCCCTCATTCTCATCGCCGCAATTGTCTACAGCGGCAGTGGTTTCGCAGGTGAAGTAACCCGGGCAATGTTCACTATCGGCATCGATAATCACGAACCCGTAATCATGGTGGATAGCATCGATAGCAGTTCCTATACGTCGATTTCATTCTTTACCGAGTTACAGGATTTAACCAGCCATAACGTGACCCATCAATGGACTTTCAACGACCAGGTCATGTTTGAAAAAACCTTCGAAGTCAAGGGACCGCGCTGGCGCGTCTGGACCAGCAAAACACTGATCCCTTCCTGGACCGGGTCCTGGACGGTCAACGTACTGGATGAGGATCGCTCGGTGCTGGCCAGTAAATCCTTCGAATACCAGTAATTGACCTGCAGTTCGAGCATGGCCCCACGCACTGCCGCGGGTTTTTTTGCAGTTTTGGATTAGCCGCTAGTAACCGGAACTAGCCACCACCTGCCAGGCATGCCGCTGGACAGGCGGCAGGCGGTGATTTAGAGTGAATTTTCGTTTCACGGCTGATCGACATGAATGGGTTCAGACGCATCTTTTTTTTCGCTTGTGGCGCGCGCCTGCATGCAGGTGATTTTTTGTTATCCGCGAATGCCTGATGTCGTTGCTGCACCTTTTGACGGGCGTGGCGCGCTTGACATCTGGGCCAGCAAGGAAAGATTCTTCGGACTTCACCTGGCCATCATTTTGCTGCTGATCGCCGTTTTCGAATTTGCCCCCAGGTGGTCTGGGTCGCGCATATGATGTTATCGACGTTTGCCATACAGCTGGCGATCGGGGCCAACTTCGACCCGAAACCCCGGTTGCATTCGAGCATAAGCTTGGCCCTGATCCTGTATTTCATTTTCCTCGGCACCTGGCTGGTCCATTTTTATCGGCATTTTCGAAAGCCATGAGAACTCGCAAACTCGTACACATGGTTTCCTGCCATGCCGAAGGTGAAGTCGGCAATGTCATCGTCGGCGGGGTCAGTCCCCCACCCGGCGAAACCCTGTGGGACCAGGCCAGCTGGATTGCCAAAGACCAGGGCCTGAGGAATTTCCTGCTCAACGAACCCCGCGGCGGCGTGTTTAAACATATCAACCTGCTGCTGCCGGCAAAAAATCCCGACGCAGCTTACGGATTCATTATCATGGAGCCCGAGCATACCCCGCCGATGTCGGGATCGAATTCGATCTGCGTCGCTACGGTTTTGCTCGACAGTGGTCTGCTGCCGATGCAGGAACCGGTTACCGAGTTTGTGCTCGAAGCCCCGGGTGGCCTGGTGCCGGTCAAGGCTTACTGCGAAAATGGCAAGGCCCAGAGTATCGAAGTGCACAACGTCGCTTCCTTCGCCGAACGGCTAGCGGTATCGCTGGAAGTGCCTGGGGTCGGCACCCTGACCGTGGACACCGCCTATGGCGGGGATAGCTTCGTCCTGGTCGATGCCAGCGCCTTGGGTTTTGCCATAACACCCGATGAAGCCGGCGACCTGGCGCGCCTGGGCGTAAAGATCACCCGCGCCGCCAATGAGCAGCTTGGCTTCACCCATCCGCAAAACCCGGACTGGGCGCATATTTCCTTTTGCGAGTTTACGCTGCCACTGACTGAAGAAAACGGGGTCAGGGTCAGCCGAAACACCGTGGCAATAGACCCGGGGAAACTCGATCGCTCGCCCACCGGTACCGGCTGCTCGGCGCGCATGGCGGTACTGCATGCCCGGGGTGAAATGCAGGTTGGCGATCGTATGATCGGCGAATCGATTATCGACTCCCGCTTCGATTGCAGCATCGTCAGGCAAACAACCCTGGGCGACAAGGCCGCAATCATTCCTTCGATTCGAGGACGCGCCTGGATAACCGGCACGCATCAGATCATGCTCGACCCGGACGACCCCTGGCCCGATGGGTATCGCCTGAGCGACACCTGGCCGTTAAAATCCTGAATCCGGCACGGGTACAGGCCCGCCGGATCTGCTATAAAGATCAACCTGGCAGCTGGCGACTTGATATCCATCAAATAGCCAGCGTAGCGGAAACCGATATAATTCGCGGGTAGTTCGGTACTCGACACCTTAAATTTTTTGGAGGCAGGCGGAGAAAGTGGATAAAAACGTAAGCAACCGCAGCACGATCGATAAAGCACTCAGAATCAATCTGGATGAAAAGAAATATGGCACCATCGTCGAGATCGGCGCCGGCCAGGAAGTCGCGCGCCAGTTTTTCAAGGCCGGGGCGGCCGCCGGCACCATCGCCAAAACCATGTCCGCCTATGACATGAAGTTTTCCGATGCGATTTACGGCGTTCAGGAAGACGGCCGTTATGTCAGCCGGTCCCGGGTACAGGCGATGCTGGAAAAAGAATTCGAACTGGTAATCGATCGGGTCGGCACCTCGCGCTCGGTCGCATCGCGTTATTTTGCCTACGGTGCAACCGTGGCTGCCAAAAGTTTCAAAGTCGACAACGAATGTCATGCCTGGTGCGGCATTCGCGTGCAGATGTACCCGGCCGCCGCGCCCTCGGATATCATCGTGCATGTGCGCATGCGCGACGACAACGCGGAAAGACAACAGCAGGCGCTGGGTATATTTGGCGTCAACCTGATTTACGCCGCCTACTATTATTTCGAAAACGCGAATACGATTATCGATTCGCTCACCGACAACCTCGAGCATGGTCGTATCGAAATCGACTCGATTGAGTTTTATGGCCCCTATTTCGAGGAAGTCGATAACCGCGCGATCAACCTGCACCTGATCCGCAGCTGGAAGACGCGCGCCGTCATGTTCAGAGACGACGGATCGGTCGTGATCCCGGCCGAAATGCTGTACAAGAAAAACGTGCTGACCATCCGGGGTACCTTCAGGCCGGTAACCCGCCTCAACGTCGACATGATCGAGCAGGGTCTGAAATTCTTTTGCGAGACGCAGGGAGTAACCGCCAAAAACTGCATTGCGCTGGCTGAGATCTCGCTCAACGACATCCATGGCAACGACCTCGGCGTCCCGGAGAAGGATCTGATTGAGAGCGTGCGCCTGCTTAACTCGCTAGGCTACAGCGTGATGATTACCGACTACACGCGTTATTTCTCGCTGCGCGCTTATTTCAGACAATTCACCAAATTACAGATCGGCATCGTGGTCGGCATCATGAACATCCGCCAGATTTTCGATGAAAGCAGCTACCGCGGGGTGGAAGGCGGCATCCTGGAAGGATTCGGCAAGCTGTTCCCCGACCATACGCGGCTGCTGGTTTACCCCGAGATCGACAAGACCGGCGAGTTCCGGGATTACACCAACGTCGATCTGCCGGAAAATCTGCAGTACCTCTACCGCCACCTGATCGAGAATAACTTTATCTTCGGCATCGAATCCAGCGACCATGAGTTATTCAAGATTTTTTCCCGTAATGTACTCAAGCAGCTACAAAACGGCAGAGGCGCCTGGGAGCAATGCGTGCCGCCAGGAGTGGCCGAGGCAATCATCGAAAACAGGTTGTTTGGTTACCGCGACTAAATAAGCCCCGCACCGCTGCTGCACGCACGCGGTCTTCTTGGAAACAGGTCAGGCGATAATCGCTTTGTTACGCAGATCGGCAAGCTTCGCCGCGTCCAGCTGCAGGACGCGCTGCAGCACCGCATCGGTATCTTGTCCCAGCGTCGGCGGCGCGCGCTCATACTCGATTTTACTCTGCGATAGCCGGATCGGATTGGCGACGCTCGCGACCTTGCCCGCCAGCGGATGCGCCAGTTCGAGTTGCAGCCCGCGTGAGTTCACCTGGGGATCGTCGAACACCTGATCGATATTATTGATCGGGCCACAGGGAATACCTCTTTCATTTAAAGCCTCGAGCCAGCCTGCACTCGATTTCTGGCACATGATATCGACCACCTGCGGCACTAGATCGTCGCGGTATTTGACCCGATCACTGTTCTTGCGAAAGCGCTCGTCCGCGGCCAGATCAGCCCTGCCGGCGAGCTCGCAGAAACGTCCAAACTGGGCGTCGTTGCCGATCGCAAGAATGATGTGACCATCACTGGTCTGAAACGCCTGGTAGGGCACGATATTGGGATGCGCGTTGCCGAGCCTTTGCGGGTTGATTCCGCTGGCGAGGTAGTTCATCGCCTGGTTGGCCAGTGTCGCGACCTGCACATCGAGCAGGGCCATGTCGATATATTGACCCTGGCCGGTAGAGCGCTGATGAATAAGCGCCGCCTGGATCGCGTTGGCGGCATACAATCCGGTCAATACGTCCGCCAGCGCCACACCGATTTTCATCGGCTGGCCGTCGGCTTCCCCGGTAACGCTCATCATGCCGCCCATCGCCTGGATCATGAAATCGTAACCGGCGCGAGACGCGTAGGGCCCGGTCTGGCCGAAACCGGTTATCGAACAATAGACCAGCCGCGGATTGACAGCCTTCAGACTCGCATAATCGAGGTCATACTTTTGCAGGCCACCTACCTTGAAGTTCTCGATCAGGACATCGCAATGCGCAGCCAGCTGCCGTATCAGTTGCTGCCCCTCGTCGCGGGACATATCGATGCAGACCGAATGCTTACCGCGATTGGCGCTATGAAAATAGGCTGATTCGGTGGTTGGATTACCGTCGACGTCCGGCATATAGGGTGGGCCCCAGCCGCGCGTATCGTCACCGCCGCCAGGCCGCTCGATCTTGATCACTTCGGCGCCGAGGTCGGCCAGCATCTGGCTGGCCCAGGGCCCGGCCAGGATCCGGCTCAGGTCCAGCACGCGGATACCAACCAGCGGCCCCGCCATATCAGCAGGTCAATCCACGAAGCGATCCAGGAAAATAAACCAGCGATTTTTTTACAGGTGCAAGGCCGGTCCGAGGCATCGAGTTTTGCCTGCGGAGTCTCTGCGTATTAAAAATACGTGATGGCTCGAGCACGAAACTGGCGCCAGATTTGCGAAAAAAGCGCATTTTCAGAAAAAGGCCTGGATGCCGGTTTGCGCGCGCCCCAGTATCAGGGCATGAATGTCGTGCGTACCCTCGTAAGTATTCACGGCTTCGAGGTTCATTACATGCCGGATCACGTGGTACTCGTCGGAGACCCCGTTGCCACCGTGCATGTCGCGCGCGACCCGTGCAATATCGAGCGACTTGCCACAGTTGTTGCGTTTCATCAATGACACCAGCTCCACCGGGCATTGATCGGCATCCATCAACCTGCCCATTTGCAGGCAACCCTGCAATCCGAGCGTAATTTCGGTCTGCATATCGGCGAGTTTCTTTTGCACCAGCTGGGTTGCGGCCAGCGGACGACCGAACTGCTGCCGATCGAGCGTGTACTGACGCGCGGCGTGCCAGCAAAATTCGGCGGCGCCCATCGATCCCCAGGCGATTCCGTAACGGGCTCGATTGAGGCAGCCAAACGGACCTTTCAAACCTTCCGCCCCGGGCAACAGGTTTTCCTCGGGAACGAAGACGTCCTGCATCACGATTTCACCGGTAACCGATGCGCGCAACGAAAACTTGCCTTCGATCGTGGGCGTGGATAACCCCGCCATGCCGCGTTCCAGAATGAAGCCGCGAATCACGCCATCGAGCTTGGCCCAGACCAGCATCACATCGGCGATCGGTGAATTGGTAATCCACATCTTCGCGCCCTTGAGGCGATAACCGCCATCAGCCGCGGTCGCGCTGGTCGTCATACTCGCGGGATCGGAACCGGCGTCAGGTTCGGTCAGGCCGAAACAACCCACCAGTTCGCCCGTCGCCAGCCGTGGCAGGTACTTCTGGCGCTGGTCTTCATTACCGTAGGCGTAAATCGGATGCATCACCAGCGACGACTGCACGCTCATCGCCGAGCGATAACCGCTGTCGACGCGCTCGACTTCCCGCGCCACCAGCCCGTAGGAGACATAATTGGCGCCGGCACAGCCGTACTCCTCCGGAATCGTCGCGCCGAGCAACCCGAGTTCGCCGAATTCATGCATGATCTCGCGGTCAAAACTTTCCTCGCGATGAGCCATCTGTACCCGCGATAACAGTCGATCCTGACAATAATCGCGCGCGGCGTCGCGAATCATGCGTTCCTCCTCACTCAATTGCTGCTCGAGAAACATCGGGTCCTGCCAGTCAAAGGGGGCTCGTTTTGCTTGCGTCATAACTTTATGCCTGTTGAATGTGATCACATTTTATCGACGTGAGCCGATTATGCCAGCCAATATATTCGATTATTAGAATTTTTAAACCCGATTATCGGGCCTCGCTAACGCCGTTGCGCAAACTGCAGCGCCAGGCTGCCGTAACTGTAGTACGCGGCCCGCGGCCGGCGCCATTTTTCACGATAAAGCGCCTCGATCGGGAACGGGAAGTCGTCGCGGTTACCGCTGACGATGGTATCCGCCAGATGCTTGCCGATGACGCTACCCGTGCCGATCCCTCGACCATTATATCCTGCCGGGGCAAAGACCCCGGGTGCCAGCAGCTGCACGCGCAGTATTTTGCTACTGGTTACCCCGATCTGCCCGCTCCAGCGATAGTGCCAGTCGAGGCCCCGGGTTTGCGGGTACAGCCAGTCGCGAGTGCGCGTCATCCAGTTTTCCCGGATGCCGCGTTGTAAACCCCGTAGCCTGCCGGCACTGCTCATCACCAGTCGGCCGGCCGAGTCGATACGCGACGAGGTCAACAGGGTTTGCGTATCCCACAGGCCATGACGCCCGGGAATAATGCTGGCGGCGACAGCGGCTGACAGCGGCTCCGTGGCACAGTGGAAAATGAACACCGGTACGGTCGAGCTGCGCACTTGCTGACTATTGTGATCGGCATAGGCGTTGGTCGCGATAATCACCTGCTCGGCGGAAACTTTGCCCGACCCGGTGGTCGCCAACCAACGGTCATTCTGCCGCGTCAGAGTTTCGATACCCGAGGCCTGAAACAGTCGCGCGCCTAGATCCAGCGACGTCCGTGCGAGCGATCGTGCATAGTTCAGCGGATGGATGGTAGCGGCGCCCGGATCGTGGATACCGCCATGACGGTATACCGGCGACGCCGAAATTTCCCGCGCAGAGTCGCCATCGATCAGCTCGACCGCGGCGCCCAGATCCTGTAACTGTTGGCATCGATCTTCGAGATATTTCATCGCGCCGCCACGATGCGCGATATGCACCGTCCCCGTCTGCTGCAGGTCGCAGGACATGGCATAGCGCTCGACCAGGTCGGACACCAGCGCCGGAGAATCGCGCAGCGCCAGATTGAAGCGGTTACCGGCCTCCTCACCGAGCTGTTTACACACGTGAGCAGGATTTTGCCAGACACCGGCATTGACCAGACCGGCATTACGCCCGGAGCCACCGAAGCCGATGCTCTTCGCCTCCAGCAAAATCACCGAAACGCCTCGTTCGGCCAGATGCAGCGCGCTCGACAAGCCGGTATATCCACCACCAACGACAAGCACGTCGGCCTGCAGGGATGCCTGCAGCTGCTCGTTGACCGGGTTCGCGATCGCGCTCGCACCCCAGAGCGAGTTCTCGGCTGTATCCTGCGGCAGATAATCTGGCATAAGGAAAATTCGAATCGACAACGGCAGAATTGTGCGCGATACATGTTTTTAATGCTAGCCAAGGCGTTAAAAATCGATAAGAATTCAAACATTCATAACCGGAATCACGGAGTTTTTTCGATGCCTGAGCTAAGCGTCGCGGCCACGCAAATGGCCTGCAGCTGGGACCTTCCCGCAAACCTCGAACGCGCCGAGAAACTGATTCGCGAGGCCGCCAGCGCCAGCGCCCGGGTAATTCTGATTCAGGAACTGTTCGAGACGCCCTACTTCTGTATCGAACAGGACGCCAGGCATTTCGAGCTGGCAACGACTGTCGCCGAAAATCCCGCGATACAAAAATTTCAGCGCCTGGCAGAGGAACTCGAGGTGGTTCTGCCCTGCAGCTGGTTCGAACGCGCCAACCGCGCTTTTTACAACTCGCTGGCGATGATCGACGCCGATGGTTCGATGCTCGGGATTTACCGCAAATCACATATCCCGAATGGTCCCGGCTACCAGGAGAAAACCTATTTCAATCCCGGGGACACCGGTTTCCGGGTATGGAATACCCGCTATGGCAAAATCGGCGTCGGCGTCTGCTGGGATCAGTGGTTCCCGGAAGCGGCGCGCAGCATGGCATTGCTCGGCGCCGAGCTGCTGCTCTACCCGACCGCGATCGGTTCCGAACCCCCGCCCGCGCTGACGCTGGATTCCAGCGGCCACTGGCAGCGCACCATGCAGGGTCATGCCGCCGCCAACATCGTCCCGGTCATCGCTGCCAACCGCATCGGCACCGAACATGCAACCCAGGACCCGAAGCTCGAGTTAACCTTTTACGGGCATTCGTTTATCGCCGACCATACGGGCGCCATCGTGGCGCAGGCCGACGCAATCAGCGAAAGCGTGCTAGTGCACGAGTTCGATATGGACGCGATCCGCAGTTATCGCGACGCCTGGGGAATTTATCGCGATCGTCGCCCGGATCTCTACCAGGCAGTCGCAACCCTCGATGGTGGACAGCAATCGACATGAAGCAGGCAGATCTCGGTGGCCTGACTGCAGCTTCGCTGAGCAGCGCGTGTTCAGCGCCGCCCTCAGCTGTGCAAGAACCCTTAACGCGCCGCCCTGTGAACCTGATCGCAACATCCTTGCCGGAGACTAAGCATGCTTACCGTATTCAGTGAAAAACACGCGCTGCGTGATGCCAGGACCGAACTCTACGGCGGCATGCTGGTGCCTCCCTTCGAGTGCCCGGTGCGCGCCGAACACGTGCTAGAGCGCGTCAAGCAAGTGCAGCTGGGAGAAATCGTAGCGCCGCAACATTTCGATATCGAGGTAGTGACGCGCATCCATGACGCCGATTTCATCCGCTTTCTCGAAACCTGCTGGGAGGAATGGAGCGCCCTGGGATTCGAAGGCGAAGCCATTGCAACCTGCTGGCCGGCGCGTGGCATGCAGCAGGAGCGCATACCCCATCACATCGAAGGCAAACTCGGGCACTATGCACTGGCCGCCGAGACCTCGATTTCCAACGGCACCTGGGAAGCGGCGCGCGCCAGCGTCAATGTTGCCCTGAGCGCGCAGGCGGCAATGCGCGACGGTGCCAGGGAAGCCTTTGCGTTGTGCCGACCACCGGGCCACCATGCCGCCCGGGATATGTTCGGCGGCTACTGTTTTATCAATAACGCAGCGGTAGCCGCGCAGGCTTTCCTCGACCAGGGCGCGTCCCGTGTGGCCCTGCTGGATGTCGATTTTCACCACGGCAACGGCAGTCAGGCGATTTTTTACGACCGCGACGATGTCATGTTCCTCTCATTGCACGGCGATCCCAACGATGCCTTCCCGCATTTTCTCGGTTACGCCGATGAAATCGGTACTGGCGCCGGCGAGGGTTACAACCAAAATTACCCGATGGGACCGGGCACCAGCTTCAAAACCTGGGGCGCCGCGCTCGAAGACGCCTGTCGAAAAATCGCTAACTACGCGCCCGATGCGCTGGTGATCTCGCTTGGGGTCGATACCTTCGAGCATGATCCGATTTCATTTTTCAAACTCGCAAGCGACGACTTCAAACGCTACGGTGCAACCATTGCCAGCCTCAACCTGCCGACACTGTTTATCATGGAAGGCGGGTACGCGGTCAAAGAAATTGGTCTCAACGCGGTTAATGTGCTCGAAGGTTACGAAGGCCGGTGAAATGCCGGCGTGGTTGAAAATAGCGTGCCCGGTAACGAACTCGAATGAAAGCGATCAGCGCGCTTGCTCCAAACACCCAGGCAGTGCTTTGCCTGGTGGCAGCACTGGCCTGTCTTACGCTGAGTGATTCGATTATCAAGTGGCTGAGCCCGGAGCTGCCGTTACACCAGATAACCCTGTTTCGCTCCTGTTTTGCCCTCATCCTGGTACTGCTGTTCGTTCGACTCGAGGGCGGCTTTCATTTACTTCGCACGCGGCGTCCGGTGTTACATTTCGTCCGCGGCTCGATGCTGGTGCTGGCCAACATGTTCTTCTTCATCGCGCTGTCGGCGATGCCGCTGGCGGAAACAGTGACACTGTTTTACACGGCGCCCCTCTTTATCTGCTTACTGTCGCAACCGGTCCTGGGCGAGAAAGTCGGCCTGTCGCGCTGGTTCGTCATCTTCATGGGCATGATCGGCGTCGTCGTCATGCTGCGCCCAGGAACCGAGCTATTCCGCCTGATCAGCCTGTTACCCGTGCTCGCCGCCCTGTGTTATGCGGCGATGACGATGATGACGCGCAAGCTCGGTCTGCAAGAAACCGCCGGGGCTTTGACCTTTTACATTCAGCTTGCCTTCATTGCCATCAGTACGCTGGTTGGAATCGGTATCGGCGACGGCAGCCTCGACCACTACGACAGCACCGCCTTGAGTTTCCTGTTGCGGGCCTGGGTCTGGCCCGACCTGGCGCAGCTGCAATTGTTGATCATTTGCGGGGCTATCGTGTCATTCGGCGGCTACCTGATTTCCCAGGCCTATCGCATCGGTGAAGCCTCGGCAGTCGCGCCCTTCGAGTACACATCCCTGCCGTTTGCGCTGGTAGTCGGTTACTACCTGTGGGGAGACTGGCCCGACTGGCGAGCATTTGTCGGCACCGGGTTGATTATCACCAGCGGCCTGACGGTAGTGTACCTGGAAAACCGCGCCCATCGAAAATCGCTGCAGCACGCGCAGATCGACTATTAACTTGTCCCATATCAAGGTATTTTATGATTAGATATCGATACTTGATTGAATGCGCCACCACTTTTTGATTGCGCGCTACCTTTAAAAATTATCGAGGAGTTTCGACCGTTGGACACTAGCGACCACAAGCAGCGCCTGCTCGATATGAAGCAGGACCTGACCAATCGCATCAATGCGATAGACAAGGACATACGGCATGAAGGCATGACGGCCGACTGGAGCGAACAGGCGAGCGAACGGGAAAACGATGAAGTACTCGAAACGCTGGGTAACACGTCGGAACAGGAACTGTTAATGATAAACTACGCACTGAAAAGGATCGAAGACGGCAGCTATTCTCACTGCGACGAATGCGGCATCGAGATACCGAGCGCGCGCCTGGAACTGCTACCCTTTACCGCTCACTGCGTGAACTGCGCTGAAAAAATTGAAGCCTGAACGGAATAATCTATGTTGACTGAAAAGCATGACCTGGTACATGAACTGCCCGAACATCGGGACAGGATCCATAATCTGAAAATGAATAGTCTTCATTTCGCCAAGCTGTTCGACGAGTATCACGAAGTGGATCACGAGGTACATCGCATCGAAACCGGGGTCGAAAACACGTCGGACGAGTATCTCGAAGAGCGCAAGAAGCGTCGTCTATACCTGAAAGACGAGCTCTATCGAATGATCAAGCAGGATTAGCCAACATATTGCACAAAGGCGGTAAAGAAACTGGTTTTAGTTAGCAATAACAGTTCGTTAGCTGAAGTTTTGTCCACTTTACGAAAATACAGTTTATACCTGAACAAAATGCTCTGCGCGTCCATGCGCCTCGCCCCTGCGGGGCCGCGCTTTAGCGCGTCCAAAATCGCTCCCGGCGATTTTGCCAGGAAAAATCTGGCGGCCAATCCTGAACGATCCCCCTTGAGTTTCGTTCCATTCATGCAATATGCGGGCTAGACCGTGGTTTCCAGACTTTCCGAGTAAACCGCGATAACACAGCCATTTTCGGTATGCGAGCAATGCTCGGTGCCGGCTTTCAGCGACACCATGTCACCCTCTCGATAGACCGCACCATCATGATCGGTCAGATCGCCGCTTAGGATCAGGAATTCCTCGATGCCACTGTGCCGGTGAGGTATCGTGGTGTAACCGGGCTCCATTTTATATATGTAAAATCCGTTTCCCGCACCCTTGCTACGATCAAGTTGCAGAAAATAACCATCGGTCTCACCGCGATCGCTGATAAAGGGTTCGAACTCAGCTTCGTATATGTTTATCACCTGGCGCTCGCCTTCGGCTACTGGCTTCATAGCTGCTCCTGCTTCAATCGTTTTTTAATTGTGTCACTTCTCGTCTAAATGGTAACGCATCGCCGATGTCAGGGGTATCCAGTTCGCGCGCATAGCGATGACCCGCATAGGTGGCCCAGGCGATCGGCGCCGGCGATTCGGCATCGCCAATCAGTTTGATCGACCTGATGCCCCGTGCTTCCCATTCGTCTGTCCGCAAATTCAGTTCCTGCCACAAAGAGTCATTGCCGACGCGCGACGCCACCATGACGACGGCGTCGGCAGCGGCCGACTCGGCGCGACCCGAGAACACGCACTCGCTAACGACCTGGCCAGCTTCGATCCGGCTGACGGCGCGATTGAGCACGATATCTACCCCTAGCTCGACCAGGCGCGCATGAATCGTAGCCTGTTCCAGCGTGTTATTGGTCCAGGCCGAGACATAGGCGGAGGGGGTGACCAGGGTAACAGCACAACCCTGCTCGACCAGCAACTCGGCGACCACGCCGCCCATGTAGTAATGATCGTCGTCAAACACCAGCACCTTGCCAGCCGGTAGCCGGCCTGCCATCAAATCGTCCGGCGTGTACACCGGCAGTGAAGCGTCGGTGGCCATCGGCACGACATGATGGCGCGACACGCCGTCGGCGCGCCAGCTCGAACCGGTGGCGAGCACCACGTGCTCGGAACCGAACTCGAGAATATCGTCGGCGGACAGCTCATTATCGAGATAAACGTCGACGTTCGACATCTGACTGAGCTGATACTCGCGGTAGTCTGCAACTCGCCCCCAGGCAGACAGCCCTGGCAACTTGCGTTCGCGCGCAACCCGGCCACCAAGCTCGGTACCGGCCTCGGCCAGTACTACCTGGTAGCCGCGTTCACCCAGCGCGCGCGCCGCTTCGAGACCGGCGGGCCCAGCGCCGACGATTAACACCGATTCGCTACCCCCCTTCGGTTCGATGTTTTCCGGATGCCAGCCTTTGCGCCATTCTTCCATGAAGGTCGGGTTCTGCGTGCAGCGCGAAATCGACATGGTCATGTCGCCGCTGATGCAGATATTACAGCCGATGCATTCGCGGATATCCTCGACCCGCCCCTCGTCGATCTTGCGTGGGATAAACGGATCCGCAATCGACGGGCGGGCACAACCGATAAAGTCGAGCACACCGGATTTGACCTGTTTCGCCATCACATCCGGCGACGTGAAACGTCCGACCCCGACCACCGGCCTTGGCGTCAACGCCTTGATGCCTTCGATCAGTTCCTGCTGCGCGGCTTCCTCCTTGAAACGCGACGGTCCCGAGCAATCCGCCCAGGTGCCGTGCGCGAGATCCCACAGATCCGGTAACTCGGCGTGCATCTCGATCAGGTCGCGCACTTCAGCGTTACTGAATCCAAGATCGCCAATAGTTTCCACCAGCGACAGGCGCAGCGTAATGCCACAACTATCGCCGATAGCGTCCTTGCATTCCTCGACCACTTCGCGCATCAGGCGACTGCGGTTTTCCAGGCTGCCGCCGTACTCGTCGTTGCGCTGGTTAGTGGCGGTAGAAAGAAAATGCTGGAACACGCCGTGGCCGTGCGCGGCGTACAGGCAGATCAGATCGAAGCCCGCCGTTTTTGCGCGCAGGCAGGCGTTGCGATGCCAGCGACGCAGATCGCGAATGTCTTTTTTGGTCATCGCGCGCGCGCTCACCGGATCGCTGGTGTAGGTACGAATCGGCATCGCCGAAGGCGCCAGCGGAACCTCCTTGGAATACAGGTTGGGGCCGTTGACCCCGGCATAGGTCAGCTGGGTGCCGGCAAGCGCATCGTGTTGGTGGATCGCATCTGCCATTTTGGCGAGCTGCGGAATGTCGTCGTCATCCCACAGGCGCAGCTCGATGTAGGGCGATATTTCCGAGCTATGGTGCATTTCGTTTTGCTCGGTGAAGATGACGGCCCAACCGCCCTCCCCCTTGATGCCGCGCATGGCAGCGGCCGCCGACGGATCGCGATAACCGCCGCCGTTGCAGTGCGGCACCTGGTAAAAACGGTTCTTGGCGGTTACCGGTCCAATCTGTACCGGTTCGAATAAAATATCGTAACGTGGGTCTCTGCTCATGACTTCCCTCCCCGGAGGTCTCAAAGTTGCGCCATCCCCGGAATTTTTTCAATGCTGATCTGCTCGCGACAGAACTGACTGAAACTGTCGACGACAATGGTTTTTTTAATCGTCGCCAGGGTCGCGATGCCGAGCGTCAGGCCCGGGTTAAAGCCCGACAACGGTACATATTTCAATTCACTGCCATCCAGCGACTTTCGATTGACGGGTCGCACGTTGCCAAGGCTGTAGCCATAACCATTGGCGACCAGTCCGCGCTGCACCTCGATGTGTCGAGTACGCGCGTAAATCGTCGGTTTCAGATTATGGCTGTCGAACAGCGACATGAAGTAAGTATCGCTCAATGGCAAATCGAGCAAAATGAATTTTTCATCGACCATCTCCGTCAACGAAATCTTTTTCCTGTCGGCAAAGCGATGATCGGCGGCCAGCAGCACATAGGGTTTGAGCTCGACCAGCGGGGTGAAGGCGATATCGCTTTCGAGCTGCAGATTGTAAGTCAGCGCGAGATCGATCGCGCCCTTCTTTAGTTTGCTCAGCAATTCCGCCTGATTGCCTTCACTGACGTTCACCTCGACCCCATCGTGCGACTGCATGTAGCCGTGGCAAAGTCCGGGCGTGACGATCGGCGCGAGCGGAATGAAGCAGCCGACATTGATCGAGCCAAAAACCTGGTCCGACAGCTTGCCGGCAAAGCTCTGCAACTCCTCGGCGTCGCGCAACAGCGCGGCGGCCTGCTGCATGATCTGGCTACCAGCCGTGGTCAGGCTCATGCCCTTAGCGTGATGACGGATAAATAACTGGACCTGAAATACATCCTCGAGATGCGAGATCGCGTTTGAAATCGATGGCTGCGAAACGTGAATATTCTCGGCCGCCCGCAGGATGCTGCCGGCTTCACCCGCGGCAACGAAATAGGCAAGCTGTTTGAGGCTGAACTGCACCGGCAGGTTTTTCAGTCTTCGGGAATGACGGCGATAACGTCGATCTCCATCAACCACTCGGGCTGCCCCAGCCCGGCAACCACGATGCCGGTCGAGATCGGGAACACGCCCTTGAGCCATTTGCCGACTTCCTGGTATACCGCTTCGCGGTAGCGCGGGTCGGTGATATAGGTGGTGGTCTTGACGACGTGGCTCAGGTCGCTGCCCGCTTCCTCGAGCAGCTGTTTGACATTTTTCATGGCCTGCTCGGCCTGGGTCCGCGGATCGCCCAGGCCGACCAGGTTGCCGTCGAAATCGGTGCCTATCTGGCCGCGCAGATAAACTGTATTACCGGCCACGACCGCCTGGCACAGGTCGTTGTCGAGCGTCTGGTTGGGATAGGTATCGCGCGTATTAAACATGCGAATACGCTTGTGCGTTGGCACCTCAGCTACCCGCCTTGACGCGCTTGTCATTAATATCGAATTCTCGTCCATCGCGGATCGACTGACGGTATTCTTCGCCGCTTCTGATCATTACTTTACCCTGTGTAAGAAAATGGTTGCGCTACATTTTGGGCCGAATTCTGGCTCATGTAAATTGCTTTTTACCGGTAGCCTGATTCGAATTTATTAAACCCTGGCCTGATTAATGCCAGACCAGGATTATTATTTTCGAATCGATCATGTAAAAAAACTATCTTATTTGAATCGAGCGATTCATAAACTCGACCCGATTATCAACCAGCGCGGTAGTCGACCTGGATCCGTAACCGTTTCTGCATGGCATGAGCCAGGCCACCTGCACGGTTGCAGGCATTACCAAGGATGGCAAACATGGCCGTGCCGGCGTCACGCGAAGTGTGATAGCGGCAGTAGCAGCCGAACAACTTTCGCTGCTGCTGCGCCCGAACGCCAATGATATCCGCGCCGACCGTGTTATTCTTCGCCAACCCGATACACAGGGCGAGAATCCCGGGATCGCTGCATTCGCACAGCACCACCGGCAGTTTTTCTCGGCCCGGGATGAATAGCGAGGAAATAACATGACATTATCGATTGCCGCCTGGGACGAGAGCAGCGGCCAGCTCGGCGCCGCCATCTCTTCGTCCAGCATCAGCGTCAGTTCGCGCTGCCTGCACTGGCAGCCAGGCGTTGGCATCGCGCTCAGCCAGAACATAACCGACCCACGACTGGGCCCGCGGATGCTGGCCTTGCTGCACGACGGTGTCGAAGTAGCGAGGGCCATCGATGCCGTGGTGCACAGCTCAGCCCACATCAAATTTCGACAACTGGGGCTGGTGGATGCCCGCGGCAATACCGGAATGTTCACCGGCGCTGCGGTGCTGGGCTGCTTCGCTTCCGCCACAGGCAGACATTGCGTTGCCGCCGGCAATCTGCTGGCCAATGAATCGGTACCCGGCGCGATGGTAAAGGCCTTCGAACAAGCCAGCGGCAGTCTCGGTTCGCGCCTGCTGGACGCGCTGCAAGCCGGCGTCGAAGCCGGTGGTGAAGCCGGGCCGTTGCATTCCGCCGGCCTGTTGATCGGTGGTGCACCCAGCTGGCCGCTGGCCGAGCTGCGCATCGACTGGGACGAAGACCCGATTGCCAAAATGATAACCGGCTGGGAAGAATACGAACCGCAAATCGACGATTATGTCACGCGTGCGTACAATCCGGACGACGCGCCCTCCTATGGCGTTCCCGGAGATCCATAAGTGAACAGCGAACAATTGCTCGCCCGCCTGGTGGCTTTCGACACTACCAGCACGCGCTCGAATCTGGCATTGATCGACTTCGTGCGTAACCTGCTGGACAGAACATGCAATCGCGTCGCAACTGGTGCACAACGACGAGCAGACCTGCGCCAATCTCTACGCGACCATCGGGCCCGACGACCACGGTGGTATCATGCTCTCCGGTCATACCGACGTCGTGCCCACGGCCGGGCAGGACTGGCACAGCGACCCCTACCAGTTAAGAACCGATGACAGCCTGCTGTTTGGTCGCGGCGCCTGCGATATGAAGGGTTTTATCGCCTGCGTGCTGGCGGCACTGCCGCAGATGACGGCGACAAAACTGCAAACGCCGATCCACCTGGCATTTTCCTACGACGAGGAAATCGGCTGCGTCGGCGCCAGGCGGTTGGTGGAGTCGATGGCTGGTTTCGAAGTCAAGCCGCGGTTCGGTCTGATCGGCGAACCGACCAGCATGAACATGGTGCTGGGACACAAGGGCAAGGTGGCTTATCGCGTCACCGTCAGCGGCTTGTCCTGCCATTCCGCCTATATCACCAGCGGGGTCAACGCGGTTGAATACGCGGCCGACCTGATCGCCTTCATCCGCGGCATGAACCAGCGCGTGCAGCAGCAGCTCACCGATGACAGTTACTCGGTGCCTTATACCACCTTTCATGTCGGAAGTATCAACGGCGGCACCGCGCTTAACATCGTGCCCCGGCAGTGCGAGTTCGAATTCGAAATTCGTAACCTGCCGCAACAGGGTCTCGATGCACTGGTGCATGAAATCAAACACTATGCGGCCGCTACGCTGTTGCCCGAGATGCAGGCGCGTTACCCGGACAGCGGCATTCGCTTCGACGAGATTTCCTACTACCCCGGGCTGCACACCGACCCGGCGTCGAGCGTCATCGCTTACACGCGCAGGATCAATCCGATCGATCAAATTGGCGACAACGTCAGCTTCGGCACCGAGGCCGGCCTGTTCGACGGCATCGGCATCAACAGTCTGGTATGCGGTCCCGGCAGCATCGAGCAGGCACATAAACCCGACGAATTCGTCAGCCGCGAGCAAATGCGTTATTGCGATAACATGCTAGAAAATCTTGTACATGGTTGCCGGGAAACGGCAGAATTCGGCTAGATCAACTTAAAAATATAACTATCATGTCCGATATTTCCGATCACCGCCTCATCGGCTGGCGCGAATGGGTAGCCCTACCCGATCTCGGCCTGCCTGCGATCAAGGCCAAGGTCGATACCGGCGCACTCACATCGGCGCTTCATGCTTTTCTGATCGAACCCTATTCCCAGGATGGGCGCGACATGGTCAGATTTCTGATCCACCCGGTGCAGCTCAATCAGAATTTCGAAGTCGAGTGTCACTGTCCGCTGTATGACTTTCGCGAGGTTACCGATTCCGGCGGGCACCGTGAAATGCGCTACGTCATTCAGAGCAGGATCAAGGTCGGTGACGACAGCTGGCCGATTGAGTTGACCCTGACAAACCGTGATACTATGCGCTTCCGAATGCTGTTGGGCCGTCGCGCCATGATAGATCGTTTCGTGGTCGATCCGGCAGCTTCGTATGTCAGCGGCAAACTGCGGCCGCGCAAGCTATATGGGTTATAGGCGGGGACGTATATGAAAATCGCACTTCTTTCGAGAAATCGGAGGCTTTACTCGTCGCGGCGCATCATCGAAGCCGCCCAGGAACGCGGCCACGAGGTTGTTGTCATCGACGTGCTGCGCGCCTACATGAATGTCGCGGCGCACAAGCCCTCGATACATTATCGCGGTGAGGTACTCGAGGGCTTCGATGCCGTCATTCCGCGTATCGGTGCATCGGTAACTCATTACGGCCTGGCCGTACTGAGACAATTTGAAATGATGGGCGTGGTTTCGCTCAACGAGTCGGTGGCGATCGGTCGCTCGCGCGACAAGCTGCGATCGCTGCAGCTGCTGTCGCGCCGCGGCATCGGCATGCCGTTAACCGGCTACGCCAACAAACCCGATGACATCAAGGACGTGATCAAGATGGTCGGCGGTGCGCCACTGGTGGTAAAACTGCTGCAGGGCACCCAGGGTATCGGCGTGGTGCTGGCAGAAACGCAGAAGGCCGCGGAATCGGTCATCGAAGGTTTCATGGGCGTCAAGGCCGACATTCTGGTGCAGGAATACATCAAGGAGGCCGGCGGCTCCGATCTGCGCTGCTTCGTTATCGACGGCAAGGTGGTGGCGGCGATGAAACGCCAGGCGCCCAAGGGTGAGTTCCGTTCCAACCTGCATCGTGGTGGCACTTCGAGCCTGATAAAGATTACGCCCGAGGAACGCTCGACCGCGGTGCGCGCCGCTCGTATCATGGGGCTGAACGTCGCGGGCGTCGACCTGTTGCGCTCCAATCACGGCCCGGTGGTAATGGAAGTAAACTCCAGCCCCGGGCTCGAGGGCATCGAGGGCTCCACGGGCAAGGATGTCGCTGGCCTGATGATCGCGAACCTGGAAAAACTCCAGCCCGGCAGGACCAGGACGCGTGGCAAGGGTTAACCCGCGGCCTGCCCTCGAATTCGTCGCGCTGGCGGTTTGCAAGGCAATTTGCCGCAATCAAGACGGCGCTGACTGAAGCATAGCGGTGATCAAGCTTGCGCGCTAAGTTACAGGCCCCCATCGAAATAGCCGGTGTCCAGTTAAAACCCGGCAGCCGTCAGTCGATCGATATTCCACTGCCCAGTTTTTACACGCATAGCAGCGTCAACATGCCGGTACACGTGGTGCACGGGCGCAAACCGGGTCCGGTACTGCTGGTCTGCGCAGCCATCCACGGCGACGAAATCAACGGTGTCGAAATCATCCGGCGGCTGCTGTCCCACAAATTCATCGATCGCTGCCGCGGCACCCTGATCGCCATTCCTGTAGTCAACGTCTACGGCTTCGTCTCCAAGTCGCGCTACCTGCCCGACCGGCGCGATCTCAACCGATCCTTTCCGGGATCCGAAACCGGCTCGATGGCGTCGCGACTGGCCAACGTGGTGATGCGAGAAATCATGCCGCACTGCACGCATATCGTCGATTTACAAAGTGGCGCGGTCAACCGCGAAAATCTGCCGCAGATTCGCGCCAAGCTCAGCGGCGAACCGGAAATCGAAGCCCTGGCGCGTGCGTTTGGCGTTCCCGTGATTCTGGATGCGAGCCTGGTCGGTGGATCATTTCGCGAGGCCGCGCACGCCCTCGGCATACCCGCATTGCTTTACGAAGCCGGCGAGGCGCTGCGTTTCGACGAAGTCTCTATCCGCGCCGGCGTCAGAGGCGTGCTCAATGTCATGGCGGTGTTGGGCATGCGCAGCAAAAGCCAAAATTACCGCCCGCCCGGCAGCATGATTGCCAACACCAGCCGCTGGGTGCGCGCACCGCAAAGCGGCATACTGCGCGCGCTATGCGCGACCGGGGCCAGGGTCGAAGCCGGCGATCGGCTGGCCTATATCAATGACCCGCTGGGGGAAAACCTCTGCGCAGTGCTGAGTCCGCTAAGCGGTATCATCATTGGCAAAACCAACCTGCCGCTGGTATTCGCTGGCGAAGCCGTATTCAACATCGCCACCTACGCAGAAGCCGGCCGGGTTTCCGATCACATCGAAGCCTACCAGGAAGAACTCGCCCCCAACGATGACGTCCTCGACGACGACGAACCGGCCCTGGTCTGATCAAACTGATGTCCATTCAACCGCAACCGAGGCAGGGCCATGCGACTGACTGGGTGGCCTGGGCTTCCGGGTCTCGCCTTGCTTTTTAACATCGCTGATTTTTCAGAGAGCCGAAGGCCAACCGCTCAGTCGCGCGGGGCTCCATCGGTTGCCTCAACAGATTTGGACGCCAACTAGAGGAACGGAAGTGACTAGGCGCTTTCGGGAACGGGCCGCTGCACCGGTTCTTCGCGGATCGGCCAGTGCACGATGGCGGCGAAGATGCCGAGCGCCACTCCGAGCCACCAGACTACATCGTAGCTGCCGGTAGTTTCATACAGAACGCCACCCAGGTAGATCCCGAGAAAGGAACCTATCTGGTGGGAAAAAAACACGATACCGCCGAGCATTCCCAGGTAGCGGGTGCCAAACATAACGGCGACCAGCGCGTTCGTAGGGGCCACGGTCGACAGCCACAGGATACCGATGACGATCGAAAACACGACCACGGTGGTCGGGGTTCGCGGGATCAGCAGGAATGCAGTGAAGGCGATAGAGCGAGCGATATAAATCAGCGACAGGAAAATCGGCTTGGAATAGCGCTGCCCGATCACTCCGGAGGCCAGTGAGCCGATAATGTTGAAAAAACCGATCAGGCTGATGGCAACCACCGCCCACTTCGCGGCAATGCCCAGATCGCTGATGTAGGCAGGGAAATGCGCGGTGATAAATGCGACCTGGAAACCGCACACGAAAAAACCGGAGGTCAGCAGCAGATAGCCTTTACTGGCAAGGGCTTCGCGCAAAGCCTGTTTAGCCGTTTGTTCGAACTCCACGGTTGCAATCCTGGAGGTCGAGGAATTACCGCGCAAGGGAATTGCGAGCAACGGAATAATCAGCATGACGATGCCAATTGCGATTAAGCTGTCGGACCAGCCCAGATTGTCGATCAGGCCCTGCGAAATCGGTGCAAATACGAACATTCCGGCCGAACCGGAAGCGGTGCCGAGACCAAATGCAAACGACCGTTTTTCCGGGGCTGACCAGACGCGCTATCGACGCCAGCACAACACCGAAGGAACAGGCCGCAACGCCAAGCCCGATTAGAATTCCACCTCCGATATGCAACCATAGGGGGCTCGTCGCCAGGGCCATCGCCACCAGGCCCATGGTATAGAGCACGGCGCCGACTGCGAGCACTCGCCAGGTGCCAAACTTGTCGGCGATGACGCCAAACAACGGCTGCCCCATACCCCAGAACAGGTTCTGCAAGGCCATCGCCATGCCGAAGGTTGACCGGTCCCAGCCGTTATCCTGTAAAATGGGCAGCTGGAAGAAGCCCATCGCCGAACGCGGACCAAACGCCAGCAATGCAATAATACAGGCACAGGAAATGGCGAAAATCGGAACTTTTTGCCGAACGAGGGATTCAGTAGTCATTTGATGCAAACGGATTAGTGAAGCTGGCCCGGGCAGTTTACAATACTGGCCTGGGATCTGCCGCACTTTTAGCGGCCTCAACGAGAGCATTATGGCGATCAAGATTTTTACCACCGGCGGCACCTTCGACAAGCTTTACTTCGATGCCAGAAGCGAATTCCACATAGGCGAACCGATGGCCGCAGCGCTGCTCGACGAGGCGAATGTCAATTTTGACTATGACGTCGAATCCCTGCTGAAAAAGGATAGCCTCGAGATGGTCGCGGACGACCGTGAATTGATCCGTAATGCGGTGACAAACGCGAACAGCGATATGATCCTGATAACTCATGGCACTGACTCCATGGTGGAAACCGCGCAAACCCTGCTCGGATATAACCGATAAAACCGTTGTGCTGTTTGGTGCGATGCAACCCGCGCGCATGCGTTACAGTGACGCGATCTATAACCTTGGTTTTGCCTGCGCGGCGGTACAACTGCTTCCCCGTGGCGTTCACCTGGCCATGAACGGGCAGGTATTCGATCCTCGACAAGTCGCCAAGAACAGGGCGCAGAGCCGCTTCGAGCCCAGCTCCTAGCTTGACGCCACCGCAGCAAGGTTATACAACGCATGCTTTATCTTCGCAGTGACCGATTCCACGATGAAAACTAGCCCGTATTTCTCGCCAGCGTTCGTCGCGAGAACGTCGAGATGTCGCTATGACGAGGTACACGGACCGGAGGTCGGTGCAGGCGTAGTTATTACTACGTCAAACCGACCGCCGGGAGTACACCTCGTCACAGCGAGCATATCGGCGTTCGCAGTAGCAGGCTGGTGAGGAATGCAGGCCAGGGAAGGTTAGATTTATACTGCCGTTTCTGGTGCTTCTGCTCTCGGCGGCGGTTTACTTTTCGCTGGTCAATCGTAAAACCGAACGACCCAAACCGGCGCTGAGTGAAAGATTCTGGCAGATTGCCGTTATTTTCGGCACGACAGCAGGATCTTTCGCCCTCGATTACGCTCTATGGACGAATTGAATCTCCCGAGCAATTGAAAGCGGCAGCCCCGGGTGGCGGCATCGTCAAAGACGTTTTCGTGCGCAATGGCGCCAGGGTCAGCCAGGGTCAGCAACTGGTAACCCTGGATCGACGCGATTTCGAGGCAGCGCTACTGCAGGCCGAGGCCGATGTGCGCGATATCGACAACCAGATTGCCGAACTCGAGGTCAGGCACCAGTCAAACCTGGCGTCACTGGAGACCGAGCGCAATTTGCTCGCGCTGGCTGACGCCGAGGTTGAACGGCTGGTCAAGCTGAAACAGCAAAACCTGAGCGCGGACACCGCTTTGAACAGCGCCCGTAGCGAGCAGGGACGGCAGCAACTGGCGGTAACCTCGCGCGCGCTCGACGTCGATAGCTACCCGGCCAGGCTACAGATATTGAAGGCGCGCCATGATCGCGGCAAGGCGCAACTCGCCCAGTCCAGGCTGGCGATGAGTCGTGCCGATGTACGCGCCCCTTTCGATGCCATCATCAGCGAGGTTGCCGTTTCCGCCGGAGACCGGGTCTCGCTGGGGCAGCTATTGATTTCTCTGTTTCCAGTACAGGCGCTCGAAATCCGCGCCCACCTTCCGCTTAACTATATCGATTCGGTTCAACAGGCGATTGCGAATGGCGCGCAACTCGAGGCTAGCGTATCGAATCGCAGCGGCCTGGGCCGCTTTCCGGTGCTGCGACTCGCGGGTGAAGCCGAGGCCACCGGGATCGACGTTTACTTTGCGGTCGATTCGATCGATGGCCAGCTGCGACCTGGCGAATTATTACCATTGAGCCTCAAACTCCCCGCCGAGAGTGGTGTTTACGCAGTCCCCTACCAGGCTATCTACGGCAACTCCAGGATATATGTTGTTGTCGAAGACCGACTGCAGGCGATAGAGGTCAGCTCGATCGGACAAACCCGCGACGCCAGCGGGCAGGTGCAGGTGTTGATACGCAGCGACGCGATCAGTCCCGGGGACCGGATTTCGGTCACGCATTTACCCAATGCGGTGTCGGGTCTCAAGGTGAAAACCGATGACGACTAGTATCCTCGGCAGCTTCGCGCAGCACCGCGTTGCCGCCAACCTTCTGATGGTCATCATGCTGCTTTCGGGCGTGATCGCATTGAATAAACTCAATGTGCAATTCTTTCCCAATTTTGAACTCGATCTGATTACGGTCAGCACGGTCTGGAGCGGCGCCAGTTCCGAAGATGTCGAGGCGGGCCTCACCATTCCGCTCGAGCAACGTTTACGCAGCATCGACCGACTCAAGGAAATGACCTCCACCTCGGCAACCGGCACCTCCGGGATCACGCTGGAATTCGACGAGGACGCCGATATCAGCTTTGCCCTGGACGAGGTTAAAAAGCAGGTAGATAACTTCACCAATCTACCGCAGGACGCCGAGCAACCTCAGGTGGCGCAGCTGGTGCGCTACGAATCGGTCGCCAGACTATTGATCAGCGGCCCCGATCAGATCGACGAACTGCGCATGCTGGCAAGGCAGTTCGAAAGCGAACTAATCGCTGCCGGAATCGACAAGATTGAAATCCGGGGACTGCCCAAGCAACAGCTGCAAATTGAAATTGGCGCCGAACAGATGCAGCGCCTGGGGATCGGGCTCGATGAACTGGCAAACCGGATCGACCAGGAGAGCCAGGACCTGCCGGCCGGGCTAATCGGTGAAGAAGATGGCGCGCGCGAAATTCGCAGCAAAAACCAGCGTCGCACACCGCAGGATTTCGCCAGTCTCGCTATCGTCAGCGAAGCGGATAAACGCATTCATCTCGGCGATATCGCCGAAGTCAGGGAGCGACATCTACCGGGATCACCCACCATCAGCCTGGATGGCAAGAAAGCGGTGGTACTGGTACTGCGTCGCAACGAAACCGGCGACTCGCTGGAAGCCGCCGAGATACTGGAAAACTGGTTGCAAAAAACACGGGCCCAGATACCGCCCAACATCGAAATCCAGGTGTTTAACGAACGCTGGCAGCTGATCAAGGAACGTATCATGTTGCTGCTGAAAAACGGCGCCGGTGGACTGGTGCTGGTCTTGCTCATTCTCTACCTGTTTCTCTCAGCCCGCGTCGCTTTCTGGGTTGCGGTTGGCATCCCGGTGTCATTCATGGCTACCCTGGCGGTGCTGTATCTGGTTGGCGGTTCGATCAACATGATCAGCCTGTTCGCGCTGATCATGGCGCTCGGCATTATTGTCGACGATGCCATCGTGGTCGGTGAGGATGCGCAGGCACATTCCGATATGGGTGAAGACCCTTTGATGGCTTCCGAAGGCGGCGCCAGGCGCATGCTGGCCCCGGTATTGGCTTCATCGCTGACCACCATCGCCGCATTTTTGCCGCTGATGCTGATCGGCGGGCGCATGGGCGCCATCATGATGGCCATTCCAATGGTCATCGTCTGTGTCATTATCGCGTCGCTGATCGAGAGTTTCCTGATCCTGCCCGGTCATTTACGCCACGCCTTCGTGCATGGCCGCGGGACCCGGCAATCCCGTCTCAAAACATATCTCAACCGCGGTTTCGAGCGCATTCGCGAACACTGGTTTCGGCAGTTGGTGCGTACCGCTATCGAGTTTCGCTGGACCACCATCGCCTGCGCGATCGGATTTTTTCTGTTCGCCGCCGGTTTGTTTCTTGGTGGTAAGACCGGCTGGCAGTTTTTCCCGTCGCCAGAGTCGACCACGGTTTACGCGAATGTTCGTTTTGTCTCCGGCACGTCCAGGGAAATCGTCGACCGCTTCGTCGACCAGGTCGAAGCCGAGTTGCGCAATACCATCGACGATATCGACGAGACCGTGGTTTCGACCTACTACCGAGTACATGCATCGACCGTTGGCTCGGGCCGGGCAATCGCGGGCGAACGGATCGGCTCAATCTACGTCGAACTGCTTAGCTCCGATCAGCGCGCTACCGATAATGCCAGTTTTATCAGGAACTGGCGCTCACGCATCGAGGTGCCACCCGGCATCGAAAGTTTCCAGATCAGCTCGCGTCGAGTCGGACCCTCGCGCCGTGATTTGAGCCTGCGGCTTACTGGATCAACGCCGCATCTTCTGAAGGCAGCCTCTCTGGACCTGGCGCAGACCCTGGAGACCATCCCGGGTGTTAGCGCCATCGATGACGATCTACCCTATGGCCGAGAGCAGTTAATCTACGAACTCAGTCCCGCGGGCGAAGCGCTGGGGCTGTCGATAACCGATATCGGTCGCCAGTTACGCGCGGCCTACGATGGCATTATCCTGCAACGTTTCCAGCAGGGTGCGGACGAAGTCGAAGTCAGACTGCAGCTACCCGACGCCGAACAACGCCGGCTCGACAGCCTGCTGCACCTGCCAATCAAGCTGCCCAACGGTGCATTCGTCGCGCTGGAAACGGTTGCCAACTGGCGCTCGGCACAGGGTTTCGAAACCCTGCGTCACTTCAACGGCAACCTGTCGGTCGATGTTTCCGCCGACGTCGATGCGACGCTCAACAATACCGCCGAAATTGTCAACGACCTGCAGCAGTTCACCTTGCCGCAACTGGCGAGCAGGTACGGCATTCAATATAGCGTCGAGGGACGCTCCGCCAGCCAGCGCGAGACCTTTGCCGATATGCGTATCGGTGCGATCATCGCGCTGACCTTGATGTACCTGGTGCTGGCCTGGGTGTTTTCATCTTACGGCTGGCCATTACTGGTGATGTTGACTATACCTCTGGGGCTGACCGGAGCGGTGCTCGGTCACTGGATCATGGACATGAACCTGACCATATTGTCGATGTTCGGTTTCTTTGGCCTGTCGGGCATCGTCGTCAACGACTCGATCATCCTGGTCATGTTTTACCGCCACATCCGGGACAGCGGCATGGCCGTGCGCGCAGCGCTCGAAGAAGCGGCCTGTCAGCGTTTGCGTGCTGTTTTGCTGACTTCGTTGACGACGATCGCCGGCCTGACGCCGCTATTGTTCGAAACCTCGCGCCAGGCGCAATTCCTGATTCCGATGGCGGTATCGATAGCTTTCGGGCTTGCCTTTGCAACGCTGTTGATCCTGCTGGTCATTCCTGCAATGCTCTCCATTTACGAAGACGCCTACAACGCACTGCGTGGCGAAGCGCAGTCCAGCGAGAGTTTGATATGACGCAGTTTTCACGCTTACAGAAAGAGCAGTTACGTGCCGTTGCCGAGCCCATCTGGAGAAACATCATCGAGGCCGCAGGCAACCGCGATTACGCCCGCTTTTCCAGGGGTTTCTCAAACGACTTGCTGGCGAAACTGTCAGAAGAGCATTTTCGTCAGAGTTGTGAAGATTTTCCGCTGCTGACCACGATCACCGCCGACTATGAATTCATCGATTCGATACACCGGGAGAACACGATTACCATTTTATGGCGACTCAGGAGTGCGCGCTACGCAGGCGAATTCCTTGGGCTGCTGACCCTGCAAAGCGGCGACAACGGCATGGAAATCACCGCGGTATCGGTTAACTAGTCAGTCCCGCCAACCGTAATTTCGTCGATCTTGAGGCTGGGTTGCCCGACCCCGACCGGCACCGACTGCCCTTCCTTGCCGCAGACGCCGACACCCTGGTCCAGTTGCAAATCATTGCCGACCATGGAGATTTTGCCCATGACATCCGGGCCTGAACCGATGAGCGTCGCACCCTTGACCGGCGCGGTAATCTTACCGTTTTCGATCAGGTAAGCCTCGGACAACGAAAATACGAAACGCCCCGAAGTAATATCGACCTGGCCACCACCGAAGTTAACCGCGTACAGGCCCTTTGCCACCGTGCCGATGATTTCCTCCGGCTCACTTTCACCCGGCAGCATATAGGTATTGGTCATGCGCGGCATCGGCAAATGCGCGAAAGATTCGCGCCTGCCGTTGGAGGTGGGCTGCATCCCCATCAGGCGCGCATTCATCTTGTCCTGCATATAGCCCTTGAGGACACCGTTTTCGATCAGCGTCGTGTTTTGCGCGGGCACTCCTTCGTCGTCCACGCTAAGCGAACCACGACGATCCTTGAGGGTACCATCGTCGACCACGGTGCATAAAGGTGATGCAACCAGTTCGCCCATCCGATTGCTGAATGCCGAGGTACCCTTGCGATTGAAATCGCCTTCCAGGCCGTGGCCGACTGCTTCGTGCAACAGGACACCAGGCCAGCCAGGCCCTAGCACGACCGGCATGGTGCCGGCGGGTGTGGCCACCGAATCGAGATTAGTGGCTGCCTGCCTGACCGCATCGCGCGCCATCTCATAGGCGCGGTCGGTATCGAAAAAGACGTCGTAGGCGTGCCTGCCGCCGCCGCCGGCGCTACCCTGTTCACGGCGCCCGCCCTGATGCATCAATACGGTTACGTTAAGGCGCACCAGCGGCCTTATATCGGCCGCGAGGGTATTGTCAGTCGCGGCCACGAGAATATGATCGATCCCGCCCGACAACGAAATAATAACCTGCTCGATACGCTCATCCAGCGAGCGGGTATAAAGATCGAGTTGTTTCAGCAATTCGACTTTTTCTTCCGCACTGCGACCATCGACGGGATTGTGCGAGGTGTATAGCGCGCTTGCCGGCTGGTTGGCAAGGGCGACTTTGCTGCTGCCTGACTGGCCCTGTTTGACGATTGCGCGGGCATTGCTGACGGCCTGTGTTATCGCGTTGCTGCGCAGATCATCGCAATAGGCGAAGCCGGTTTTTTCCTCCGACATGGCGCGAATGCCAACGCCTTTCTCGATACTGAAACTACCTTCGCGCAAAATTCCGTCATCCATGACCCAGGATTCCTGCTGGCTGGTCTGAAAATACAGATCGCCGGCATCGATATACCTGCCCTGCAGGCCGTCGAGAAATCCGCCAAGCTGCTCGAGTTCGAGTTCGCTCGGTTCGAGAATGTTTTTCCTGACAGTTTCCAGCGTTGATGCCATATGCCTATTGCTCCAGTTCGTCACGATTACCCACCACGAGGGTAATCTCGTCGGCTTGCTGGGTCCCGGGTATTAGTCGGATATAATCTGAGGGCACACCGAGCGAAATCAACCAGTCGCGCAATTCCGCTGCCCAGAGTTCGCCGCTATCCTCTCCGGGATGACGAATAAGCAAAATCGCGTCGGCGCCCCTGCCCCAGTAACTGACCGCGGCGCGCACCGAGGCCAGTTCGGGTATCACGTCTCCACTGCGCGGTCGTGCCCATTCGTCCGCGCTGAGGGTGAACATGCGTACCGTATTTGCCGCCGCGCCGCCCGCTACCAACAACAGGCTGGCCAGAACGAGGCTACTTATCAATTTGCGGAAGTTCGCGCTGATTTTCATCGACTGCCTTTATCAATTCTATTTTTGGATCATCCCAACTGCCGGTAATCTGATACTCGACTTCAACCGCATCATCTATGGCTTTTTTAAACAGGTTTTGCAACAGCAGCAATCCCCAACCTACGGCGCTGCCCGCAGATACCGCGCCCAGCAGCGGTAATGTCTGCCGGATCTTGGGCGTGACCTTAACATTCTGATCATATTGCCGTTTTGCAATATCCGTTTCGCCTGAAATTTTGATGGCGGCCGTGATGCCGTCCATCCTGGTGTTTTCGGTGTAAAGTATACCGTTCTCGATACGGTAGTTACCTTTTATTTCGTCAAACTCCATGCCCTTGATCAGGATATCCGAGAAATCCAGCGACAGACGCCTTGGCAGCGCGCCCAGGCTAAACAAACCGACAAATCTACCACCACCGCCCGGTTCAACGTTATTCAGCACGCCGTCTTCGATATGAAACCGTGCATCGCCGACCAGGTTTTCGACGCTAAACCGGGTCAGTGGCGCCGGCCAGGTAAAACCACCGCTGAAATTCAGGCTCCCATTTTGCATGCTGTCGCCAAATCCCATGCCCGCAATCGCCTGTCCCATATTATTGCCCTTGATAGCCATGGTGACACTGGACAGATGAGATTGGCTGGCCGCATCGTGGTCCCATTGCGCCATGCCCGTCAGACGCAAATCATCTTTCTGCAGGCTGAGACTATCAACGTAGAGTTTGTCGCCGACCGCCCTGGCCTCTGCCTGCAGATTGCTGAACAGCATGTCGTGAAACAACAGAGACTTGCTGCTGAGGCGAAAGTCGACCAGGTCCGCAGGCTTTATATCGGCTTCAGTGGTCTCCTGCTCAAGCTTGTCAACCCGCAGGTAATCCAGATCTATGCTTACGGGGTCCTGCGGAGAAACCCGCCAGGGTACGGTAAAATCACCACTGATGCCTGACGACTCTATGCTGCCGACAAAGCGCTCATTGGCCTGGGTTAATTCAACCCAAACATTATTCAGCTCACGATTGAAGACATAGGCGCGATCGAAACTGAGTTTGGCCGTTTGCACAAGCGCGGGATTGGCGTTGCCAGAGCTTTTGATAAAACTGGTCCAGTCATCCACCGAAACTTCCGCGATCGATCCGTAAAGATGTAGGCCCGGCCGGGGTTCTGGTTTCAGTTCCGAGGAGAAGGCGATATCGAGCATGTTCAGCCTGAAATCGCGATTCTCATCTGAAACCAGTTGCCCTCGACCGCGAATCTCCTGTCCGACATCAGCCTTGAACCAGATCTGTTCCTGATAGAAATCCACATCGGCCGACACCCTGGTCGAGCTAGCGGCGCTTTTGGCGAAAGGATGCGGCAACTCCAGCGCCGTATTTTCCAGGTTGCTGGTGGCTTCCAGTCGCAGAAATGGTTTTGTCTTCGGGGTCGATATACCGGCAAAATTCATGCCGAGCCGCCAGTCGCTCTTGCCGTGCATATTGGACGTCAGCTGCTGCGGCAGTTTGTTGAGCAACTGCCGGGTGTCGATCTTCCCACGTGCCGTGACCAGCGTATTACCGCTTGGCTTAAGCGTATCGACATCAACTGTGATCGGATCGCCGAAATATTTCGCCTCGATTTGCCGAGCCTTGAGCGAAGACGATGTAGCTTCCAGGCGACCATTAACCTGTGACAAATCGATCCCCCATGACTCGGATTTCGCGGACGCATTGTCGAAATCGACCAACACACGCACATCGGGCTGCGGATTGCGCTGATCCAGCGGCATGCGCAGCTTGACCTCGGACTTGATATCACCCTTGAAATCCTGCAGATTGCTCATAATCCGCCGATACTGCTTGCCAACGGGCGTATCCAGCCAGGTGCCGACGGCAAGCGCGCTCGTGCTTTCGGTTTCAACCCTGATATCAAGCATCGGCTTCGCGAAATCCGCAATCGACACTTTCGCACGCGCGTTATCCAGTTGATCGTAACTGACTCGATCGAGGTCGATATCCATGCTGACATTGTGAAACAGCACGTGCCCGCTGCCGTTTTTAGCGTGTAACCAGCCCGGCGAAAAGAATACGTCACCACGCTCGATTTCGAAGTCGACGAAAAACTCGCCGGCCATTTCACGATTGAGGTCTCTGATATCACGCAAGCGACCATGGAATTGCATCTCGCCCGCGGGCACGTAACCGTCCTTGATACCCCGGTCGAGCCAGGCCTGTACCTGCAGTGGCATATAGTTGCGCGGAATATACTTGCTCGTGCTGCGGCCATCGGCTTCGGCGAACCGGGCGCGCACATAGGTGAACGGACGCGCATTCTGATCGGCTTCCAGCCACACTCGGGCAGCAAGTTTAATATCCTGGTTACGCATTTGCAGATCGTCTACGGCCAGCACCAGTCCATCTGCGAGACGCGATGCGGACGCTGTCAGATCCAACTGTTCGAGCTTCAGCGGGGCGCTGAACTGGTCGCCGAAATCGAGACTGATATCGCTGCCATAAACCCGCAACCCCATGCGGTCGCGGCCGGCCAGGATATCGGCGTTAATGTTCTCGGCTCCGGGATAAACACCGAATGCCTGACTGCGAACTCCGATAGCCCGCACGGCAAAGTCAAAATCCTCTGGGCGCTCGAGCTCCACTCTGAGCAGAAGATCCTGCAGTTTGCCCTCAAGCTTGCCTTGCGCAATCTGCTGACTAATTTTTACGGGTAACCACTGGCCGGCAATTACCGGCAGACTCGAAAGCTGCAGGCTGTCGATCCAGGCGGAAATAATCTTGTTATTCGCCCCATCGGTCACCTCCAGTTGAGATTCGAATCCCGCGACGATTTTATTGTCGATACTCAGGCTCCGGAAACGGTTAGCGATACGCCAGCTTGATTGCAGGTTCAGGGCGCTGAAGCGCGAACTGTATGAAATCGCGAGTGGTGTCTTATCGGCCGACATCTGCACCACGCCATTTTTCAGCACCAGGTCACCGTTCACGGCGAGCAGGTCATAACCAGACATATTGATCCAGACTTCGCCGTCTAGCGCCCCCTGTTGCAGACCCCAGGTATCGAGATCAAACAGCCTGGCCACCGGGGCCAGCTGCAGATTCGATGAATTCAGATAAACCACGCTGCTTTTCGGCCCGACGATCGATTTTACCAGAATCCCCTGCCCCAGCTGTTCCGGCAGCGCGGCGCTGAACTTTACAAAAAACTGGTCTTGCTGCCGGTTGATCTGTGCATTGATGCGATCCAGTTGATGGGTGACCCCGGCTTTTTGATCGCGCACGATCAGGCGGTTCAGGCTCAGTTTCAGATAGCGCGGCACCAGCGCTAGAATCTGCTTGAACTCGGGCGCAGGTCCCCTGTCAGGATCGATCGCCAGCGACAGGTCGTTGGTCGACCAGTTTCCGGTCTCGTCCTTGACTAGTTCGAGCTTTTCCAGTTGGCCGCTAATTTCCAGCACTACCGGCGCGTTTTCGCGCCAGCTGGCCCAGAAATCGAACTCAATTTCGAGGCGATCGATAAACAGAGGTTGCGATCGATCCGGCAGGTTCATCGAAACGTTCTCGATACGCAGTATCGGGTTGAAACGATTCACGTCGCCGCTCAAACCGGTGAAACTGAATCCAGGAGCCAGGTCACGCTCGAACAGGTACTCGATTTCGGATTTGAAATACTCGATGTTCATAATCGCCAGGCGCAACCCGCCCATGATGACTGCCAGCAGCAGCACCGTAACTACGAACAAACTAATGCTTAAACGCTTTAAAAGTCCCATCTCGCCGGCATTTAATATCTAGACGGGCACCACGTCATAGGATTCCTGGGATAAATGCGCCTCAACCTGCAACTTGACCGGAATATTAATGAAGCTTTCCAGCTCGGCCAGGCTGGCGGCCTCTTCATCGAGCAGGCGATCGACGACGTCCTGATTCGCCATCACCAGCAGCTGCTGCGCTTCGTCGTAAAAACGGGCTTCACGCAGTATTTCGCGAAAGATTTCATAACACACGGTTTCGGTGGTTTTGAGCGACCCCCGGCCATGACAGGTCTTGCAGGGCTCGCACAGCACGTGCTCCAGACTCTCGCGCGTGCGTTTGCGCGTCATCTCGACCAGTCCCAGCGGCGAGACTTCGCAGACCTGGGTTTTGGCGTGATCCTTGTCGAGATACTTTTCCAGCGACTTCAACACCTGACGCTTGTGATCCTCGTGCTCCATATCGATAAAATCGATAATAATGATGCCGCCAAGATTACGCAGCCTGAGCTGGCGGGCAATCGCCTGCGAGGCCTCCATGTTAGTTTTGAAAATGGTTTCCTCGAGGTTCTGGTGCCCAACAAATGCGCCGGTGTTGATATCGATCGTGGTCATTGCCTCGGTCTGGTCGATAATCAGGTAACCACCCGATTTCAGGCTGACCTGGCGCGCCAGCGCACGCTGCAACTCATCGTCGATATTGTACAGATCGAACAATGGGCGTTCGCCCGGATAGTGTTCGATGCGAGACGGCAAATCGGGGATATATCGAGCCGCGAAGTCGATCATCTTCTGATAGGTTTCGCGAGAGTCGACTTTTACGACCGCGGTATCTGCGCTAACCATATCGCGCAGGGTGCGAATCGATAACGGCAGATCCTCGTGAATTATGCTGCCGGGTTGCGCCGTATTGGCTGATTCGAGCAACGATCCCCAGAGTTTCGACAAAAAGGCGATGTCACGCTGTAATTCGACCTCGTCCACCCCTTCTGCGGCGGTGCGAATAATACAGCCCCCGGTACGGTTTTCAGCGCGGCAGGCCTCGAGCAGACTTTTCAAACGCTCGCGTTCGACCTCGTCTTCGATCTTGACCGATATGCCGACGACGGAGGAATTCGGCATGTAGACGAGGTAACGCGATGGCACCGAGATGCTGGTTGTCAGGCGTGCGCCCTTGGTCCCCATCGGGTCCTTGACAACCTGTACCAGCAGGGTTTGCCCTTCGCGCAACAGTGCGTTGATGACCGGGCGGCTAGCGGTTTCGGCATCGCCATTAGCGTCGTCGCCAGTATCGATGTCTGACACGTGCAGGAATCCCGCCTTTGCCAGGCCGATGTCGATAAAAGCAGCCTCCATGCCAGGCAGTACCCGATTGACCTTACCCTGGTAAATATTGCCCACAATACCGCGGCTGTGCTGGCGCTCGATACTCACTTCCTGCAGTGCGCCATTTTCAACGATCGCAACCCGAGTTTCCTGGGGCGTAATGTTTAACAGAATTTCTTCGCTTATCGACATAATTAAAATAACGCCATATCGGCTTCCTGCAGCAACTCGGCGGTTTCGTAAAGCGGTAATCCCATGACCGCAGAATAGCTGCCTTCAAGATGTTTTATAAACAGGGCGGCCTTGCCCTGTATCCCATAGGCCCCTGCCTTATCCATGGGCTCCTCGGTGGCGCAATAGGATGCGATTTCGCATGACGACAGGGCCTTGAAACTCACCCGGCTCTGCACCAGTCGCCAGGCGATGCCTTGCGGCGTCGCTAACGCGACTGCGGTTAAAACCAGATGTTGTCTGGCGGAGAGTTGGCCCAGTATACAGCGGCACTGGTCCTGATCAGCGGGCTTGCCAATAATATCACCATCGAGGGCAATTGTAGTATCCGCCGCCAGCACGCAGTAATCGTCCTGCTGCGTCGATAGCCGGCGGGCAGCGACCCGCGCTTTTTCGGTTGCCATGCGGCATACATATTCCGCCGGCGCTTCCCCGGGTGATCTGCTTTCATCGATTTCGATCGCGTACACGCTGAATTTGACCCCAATCTGGTCTAATAATTCGGCGCGGCGCGGAGAACTGGAGGCAAGATATATCATCGCTGCATGATAGCCTGAAAGCGAATCCTGGTCGCCTACTCGCGATGGTAGGGATGGCCCTGGAGTATAGTCCATGCGCGATAAAGCTGTTCCAGCACCACCACCTTGACCAGTGCATGCGGCATCGTCATGCGGCCCATCGAAACCCGCTGATGGCAGGACTCGAGGCACTGCTGCGAAAGACCGTCGGGACCGCCGATAATCAAGTTAACGCGGGGGAATTCGAACATCCAGCGCTGCAAATTCTGCGACCAGTCAACGCTGGACCATTGATCACCGCGTTCGTCGAGGGCAAGATTCAGGCTTCCAGGTGCCAGCTTGTCCAGAATCAGGGCGGATTCCCGCTGCTGCAGTTTCTGCGCCGACTGCTTTGCCTTGCGTGCCGCCAGCGGTACAGTCACGAATTTCAGGGTCATTTCCCGCGGCATCCGTTTTAGGTAGTCATCGCAGGCCGTATCGACCCATGCGGGCAGTTTTTGCGCGACGTTTATGAGCTGAATCTGCATGGCTAGCCTGACGCGAGTTCCTCGCCCCATAACTTTTCGAGTTCATAGTACCGCCGCACATCAGGTAACATGATATGCACGATCGCATCCCCGAGATCGACCAGAACCCATTCACCGACGTCCTCACCCTCGACCCCCAGAGCGGGATTACCGGCTGACTCGGCCGCCTCGATAACAGAGTCGGCAATGGCGACCACATGGCGGGTTGAAGTGCCGCTGGCGAATATCATGTAATCGGTAAAGCTGGCAATCTCGGATACGTCGAGCACTACGACATTTTCCGCCTTGAGCGCCTGCAGCGCCTCGAGCGCCATTTTTCTGGTCGCTTCGGTTTGTAAATCAGTAGGTTTAGCAGTCACCGGATCTCCGATATAGATGATGTTTTTGAATATAGTCGGCTACACCGGGGTGTAGCCACTGTCGCGGAATAGCGCCTGTAAGCAACGCTGCACGCACCGCGCTGGAGGAACAGTCGGGCGCATCGACTTCGAGCAGCAGAATTGCACCGGCCGACTGGCGCGATAATTGCCGCGTGGAATCAATCCGGTTTTCGGGAAACAGGCTTTGATCGACGTTAACGCCGGGCCGCAGGCACACCACCAGGTGCGCCAACTCGAGAATATCCCGTGGCTGCTTCCAGTTGCCGAAACCGTTAAATGCGTCGCTGCCCAATAACAACAGCAGTGGCTCAGCGCTGCGACGGCTGATTTCACGCAGGCTATCGATCATGTATGACGGCCCGTCGCGCTCGACTTCCAGGGTATTGAGGCTAAAGTCCTGATGCTCGGCCAGCACCTGCTGGATCATATCGCAGCGCTGTTGCGCCGTGGCGTGAGGTTGATCGCGATGCACCGGCAAGGCGCAGGGCATGAACTGAACCTGCTCCAGGGGCAGCTGCGCTGCGGCCTCGGTCGCAATATGCAGGTGCCCATTGTGGATCGGATCGAAAGTACCACCAAGAATTCCGATCATTTCATTCGCGGATATTGCCGTCTCCGAATACGACGTACTTTTGTGAGGTCAACCCCTCGAGTCCAACCGGGCCGCGCGCGTGCAACTTGTCGGTACTAATCCCGATTTCGGCGCCCAGGCCGTATTCGAAACCGTCGGCAAATCCGGTGGATGCATTCAGCATGACCGAACTCGAATCGACTCGACGCAGAAATTCACGGGTATGGCCGTAGCTCTCACTGACGATCGCGTCGGTGTGTTGCGAACCATAATGATTGATATGCTCGATCGCCTGCTGCAGCCCGTCGACGATACGAATCGATAGTATCGGCGCCAGGTATTCGGTATACCAGTCATCCTCGCTGGCCGGATTGATGCGCACGGCGTCAAATCCACATGCCCGTTCACAACCGCGCAGTTCGACGCCTTTGTCAGCCATCAGCCGAATCAGTTCCGGCATGACGCGAGGGGCGATTGCCTGCGCCACCAGCAGCGTTTCCATTGCATTGCAAACGCCATAGCGCCGAGTCTTGGCGTTAACTGCGATATCGAGCGCCTTTTGCAGATCGGCCTGGTCATCGATATAAACGTGGCAAACGCCATCGAGATGCTTGATCACCGGGATAATCGAAGCGTTGACAATACGCTCAATCAGGGATTTGCCACCGCGCGGAATAATGACATCGATGCTGTCGTGCAGCTTCAACATATGCGTCACCGCTTCACGGTCAGTCGTATTGACCACCTGCACCGCGCTCGCAACCAGGCCCGCCTGCTGCAGCCCCTGTTGAATACACTGGTAGATGGCCTGGTTAGAGTGCAGCGCTTCCTTGCCGCCACGCAATATACTGGCATTGCCCGACTTGAGGCACAGCGCGGCGGCATCGATGGTTACGTTGGGACGCGATTCGTAGATGATACCGATAACGCCCAGCGGCACGCGCATCTTGCCGACCTGAATTCCCGAAGGACGGTAGCGCAGCTCGCTGATTTCGCCCACCGGATCGGCAAGGCTCGCGACCTGTTGCAAGCCCTCGATCATCGCATCGATACGCGCGGGGTTGAGCTCCAGGCGCTCCAGCATGGCGGAGCTCAGCTTGCGCTCGCGAGCGGCCGTTAGATCCCTGAGGTTTTCCTGCAGGATGAAATCGCGTCGCTGATCCAGCACCGCCGCAATCTGCAGCAGCGCGGCATTTTTGTGCTGCGGCTCGGCATGCGCCAGCTCGGCTGCGGCCGCGCGCGCGGCCTGCCCGAGTTCGGACATGTACTTGCCCAGGTCGGAATCGTGTTCTTTGTGTAATGCTACGCTCATGTCTACTATCACTAACCGCTAAAAGCCGTTACCAGCGACCTTATTTCATACCAGTCCTGGTCTGGAAACTCGGCATCCTGCTGCCCTTTGCCAAGACGATCTAATGTAGCACAGCTTTGCAGCAAACGCTCAATCTCTGGGGCTCCCAATCTCGATATTGCCGACTGGTAGAGACGCTGCTTGTTGCGCCAGATTCGCAGCTGCTGCCAACTGCGCTCACCCAGCGCTCCGCCACGTTGCGCCTGCTTCAGCTGATCCAGCTGCTGCAAAACGTTCTGCAAAGCCCAGCGCAACTGCGCGGTGGCATAGCCTTCCGCCTGCAGGCTCCGGAGAATCTTCAGCGCGCGCCGGGTTTTGCCAGCGAGACAGGCGTCGACCAGCAGAAAATGACTGTAGCGCGCCGACTGCGCGACCGAGTCTTCGATAGTGGCAAAATCGACGCTATCCTGATCGGCAAATCGTATCGATAATTTCTCCAGCTCCTGGTCTGCCGCTAGCAGGTTACCCTCGGTACGCTCGGCCAGAAACTGGGCTGACTGCGGATCGATATTCAGCCCCTTGTCGCGGGCCCTTCGCAACAGCCAGTCGACCAGCTGGTTGTCGTATATTGGCTTTAATTCGATCACTTCGCCCGCGGCCTGTATCGCTTTGCACCAGGCGGCATTGCGGGATTGCCGGTCGAGTGCCGGTACCACGAACAGATAAACGCTGCTGGCGTCGGCATTTTCGCAAAGACTCTGAATGACCTTGCCGCCCTGTTGCCCGGGTTTACCGCTCGGCAGGTTAACGATGCGGCATTTTGTCGCGGAAAACAGCGACATCATGTCTCTCTCGTCGAGCAGTTCACGCCAGTCAAAACCGCTATCGCTTTGCAGGTTCTGGATATCTTCGAAACCGGCTTCACGCAGGGCCTGACGGGCATCATCCAGCCAGTCTCGCAGCAGCAGCGGCTCGCCGCTGGCAAGCAGGTAAATCGATTTCAAATCCCGCGTAATCTGTGACCCTTCCATGGCGCGCAATGCTACCACAATCAAGTCCAATCAAGGCCTGGAAGATCCAAATCAGGAAGAAAGTTTTTAACGGCTACTGCATCATAAGCGGCGCAGAGGCAAGGCAAAGAATCAGCGTAAGAGCGCTCGAAGTGACCACAATCGAGTCTCCAGAAGAGCCAGAACACCGATATGGAAACTGAAAGTTTCTAATGGCTGCGCTCGTAACGCCCACAGCCATTAAAAAGGCCCTCGTCCTGTCCATAGGAGCGAGGGCCCAAGATTACCTGCTTTTTTCATCCAGCGGCATCCTGCAAGGCTTCCTGCCTATGATGCAATGGAATAAATCCAGGTTACATCTCCTTTACCCGCATCCTTGCGAGCACGGAGACAATTATATGCGTGGCGAATGCCCAACCCTATCCGGCATGGCGTCAGGGCATGTAATCTTAAGCTACAGTTCGCGTAAGACCCGTCCTACATGTTAGACGTCACGCAGCCCATCGGACGGCTCGATGCGAGCGGCGCGCATGCCGCCGATAATCGCAGCAAATATTGCAATCACCATGGTCAGCGCCAGAGCCCACAGAAAATGTTCGGTAAGCAGGAAACACAGGGCACGATCGAGATTTAGCCGTGGCGCCAGAAAAAAATTAATCAGGTATTCGAAAGCCAGGTAAACCAGCACCGCCAGCAACCATCCAAGCAACGCGGTGTAACAGGATTGCAGTACCGGAAACAGCACAATGCGCCCACTTTTAAAACCTACCAGCCGTAAAATACTGAGTTCTTTGCGTTTACGGTCGACGTTCGCCCACAGGCTTGCACCCAGCGAAAAGGAGAAACCGAGCGCTCCAACGCAGGCGATTATCCAGTAAATAACGGACAGGTTTTGATCGATGGACTTCACCGTCGTGATTTCGGAGACGTTGGCCTTGATCCGACCGCCCTCTGTTTCGAGCGCGGCGACCAGATTTTCGACATCATGGATAGACCGTGCATAAAGCCGGAAAGACGGGTATACCCGTTCCATCGAATCATCGCTATTGCCTTCCCAGCCGAGATCGCTGACTTCGCGGCCATCCTTGAATAGCTCGCTGGCGATCAGTAAATCGAGATTAACAAAAGCCACGTTGCGCGTGGTTACGGTCGCAGCGGCGACGTCTATCACGTTCAGGAGTAAATGCACGCGTTCGCGCTTGCCCTGGAACTGCCGGGAGAGGCTGGCGTCGATCTGATCGCCGGTTTTAACTTTCAGTTTGTTCGCCGCGCTTTGACTGAGTATGACCTGGTAATAATCCTGCGGCACGCTGGCCAAACCGGCCAACAAGGGATCACCCGCGGCGGTGGCCAGCAGTTCGGTAGACAGGATGCGCTTGGCGGTGTCGCTTTTGAGTTGAATCGTTGCCGCCAGGGCGCGCGTTTTCGGAATAATAAATTCGACGTCCTCACGATTACGGTAAGCTTCGATCCAGGCGTCATTATAACGCCCGCTGCCGATTGGTCTGATTTCGCGGTTTATCGGGTTTTCCACCAGCTCATTAAGCATGGTGCTAACGATCCCGAATTTTAGTCCGAACAGAATCATCATCGGCGCGAGCACCGACGCCAGCGCCATGATAAAACAGCCCGACATGCGCCACTCGTGGCTGTAGTCACGAAAACTAAGGCGGACTATATTGGTAATTTGCGCCATCAATCGGTGAATCTCGACTGGTAGACCTTACCATCGTCAACCGCCTCGGCCTCCTGCTTGAGGGTACGTAATTCCATCCTGTATACATGCGCCCAGTCGTGGCTTGCCGTGATCATCGTGATCTTGAGACCCCTGATAACCTCCATCACCACCGCCATGATTTTTTGCGCGGTAACCGGATCGAGTGCCGAAGTGGGCTCGTCGGCTATCAGTATCGACGGACGATGCGAAAGCGCGCGCGCAAATGCGGCACGTTGACGCTCACCGGCGGAGAGCAGTCCGGGCAGCTTGTCGAGTTGACGATCAATGCCGAGCACCCTGGATATCGAATTAATCGAATCGTCGTCGGGCAATTTGAGTAGCTTGCGCGGCAGTTCGATATTTTCTCGCACCGTCAGGTAGGGCAACAGCCCGCCCGACTGCAATACATAGCCGATATGCTGTTTTCGAATCTGCGACAATTTGCCCTGTTTATCACGCTGCCACAGCCTGCTGACATCGTGGCTATCGCCATTGACCGGATGCAGGTTGAACTCCTCGCTTTCATCCGGACGCAGGATCAGCGCCAGCATATCGAGCAGGGTACTCTTACCACAGCCACTGTGCCCGACCAGCGCGATATTTTCCTGCGCGCTGATCTGGATTTCAGGAACCAGCAGGCGAAATCCCACACCGTCAATAAGCCGTTCCTTGACGACGTTCTTTAAAGAATAGATGACAGTCACGAAAACTAGGGCAGCAAGTCGAGGGCAACAGGGAACATGGAATTGCCGTTAACCGGACCACCGCCGGGGGTTACCCAAAGGTCGGTGTGATCATGCAGTGCCTGGTAATAGTTGATCTTGCTCTCGAGCCGGTGCATAAATTCGATCTGCACCTTGGCGGACCATTCTTCCCAGCTTTCCAGGGTCAGGTTCATGACTTCTCCGGTATAGGGGAGGTCTTCGATATACTCCCGCATATAACCCATTTCGGCAAGGTTCGCGCCCGCGCCGGACGTGCTGCCGGCAACCGATGATGGATCGCGACTGACGGTGGCCGCCAGGCTTTGCAGGTCGTCGATAAAGCTCTGCGGGCTGAGCACGCCCTCCTCGGCCAGTTCCAGCACCTGTTGCATGACATTTTTAAGATCGCTGAGCTGATCCCGGGTCAACAGCACGCGCACATCCACCGCGGAGCGTTCGGGATTGATAAAGTCACGATCGATCATCCAGGCATCGAATACCGACGGCAGTGGTTGCCCCGATTCACGCTGGATATAACGCATGCGTAGCGCGTTGCCGAGCTTGGCGACCCGGTCCTGCAGCTGCGCCAGCTGGGTCTGGGTCTCGCCCTGCTCCCGTTGCGGCAACGGTAGCGGCGGCACCCCGTTGGTGGTCGCCAGCACCTGCTGGGTTATCTGATTGGCAAGCACCTCGAGCGCGTTACCAAATTCATCGACCTGACCTAAACTGACGCCATAGTAAAAATCACCGATCCCGGGATAGTAGGACAGCTGTTTGTAGAGCGATTCGGCTTTCTCATGATCGGCGGCAGCCGCGGGCGTGCGCAAATGCAGCACCCAGATGGAAACCCCCTTGTCATATGCCAGCTGACGCAGGGCCTGGGCGCTGAGCCGACTAGCGCCGAGCGAATCGTGGCTTTCGCGCGGTCCCGCATCGGTTATCAGCATCACGTAGCGAGCATCGAACTTGTCCCAGTCCGAGTCTTCGATGGCCGATTTGATGCCGGCATAGGCATCTTCGCGAAAATCGCGACTCGACACCTGCGATGGGCTCAAATCGTTGACGCGTTGAAAAAACTGCTCGACGTTGGTGCCCTGCTCCAGGCTGACAAAACGCCGGGTCAGGTACTCGAGCTCCGGTACCTGGCCGATGTTATCGCGGAAGGCGGTGAGGCCAAAACTAACCTGGTTGGTCAACCCCTGCCGCTCGATCGCCGAGTAAACTTTCTTCACGGCTTCACGCGTGCGATCGATGTAGGGACCCATCGACTGCGTCGAATCGATGACGAAATGAATGCCGCTGCGATAACTGCGATTGCCTGATTCGATATTCCCGAGCGCGGCAGAGTCTCCCGCTTCGTCCAGCGGCACGCTGGCTATTTCCAGCAGGCGCGCCTGCTCGTTACCGAGGTAAACATCTTCGTGCTGCTTGATCGGAACCAGGTAAAAATTTTCCCTGATTTCCAGATGCGCATCGGGCTGGATCGCGATCACCGGCGAATTAGCCGGCGGGTTGTCGTTGACGATAGCGTTGTAAAGCGCCTGATAACCTTCCTTGTCATAGTCATTGACCAGCTTTTCGAGATCCTCCTTGCGGTTGAACATCATCACCCGCTGGATATCCTGCGGATCCTTGAACGAGACGGTCAGCGCCTGGTTCCAGGCAATGGCCTTATCGCGTTTTACCCAACCGGCGATCTCGCCAAAACTGTCGTAGCCCACCTTGAGCCAGTCGCTGCCCTTTTCATAGACGTAGAGTACGCTGAAGGGAATAATCCTGGACGAGGTCGCAGTATCGATTGGTTGCTCATAAAGATACGCCTCCGGCACGCTCAACACCCGCTGGTATAGCGTCTTCTTGCCCTCCATCAGCAAAGGTTTGTCGGCCGCACTTAGCGACCCTGCCAGCAAGGCCAATAATCCCATCAGCAGGAGTCTTACCGGCGCTTTGCTGAAATTTTGCTTCATCGCTATCACCTATCGAAAATTAAGGAGTAATTGCCTGGCATGCGTATTCCCGGCCTCGGCTTCGACGATGGCCCACTGCTGCAGGCTGTCGATGCGTTCGGCCGCTGCCTGATGTCCCATGGATGCGGCTTTTTCATACCACTTGTAGGACTGGACTACATCGGCGTTATCCAGCAGCGAATCCTCGGCGCGAAACAGGATGGGATCAGACATTTCAGCCATGTGCATGATCGCCGGTAAATGTTCTTCGCGGGCCGCAAAAAAATACAGCAGATGGGCATCTGCGAGGCTGCCTTCCTGCAGATATTTTTTCGCCTTTTCAAATACTTGCGGCAAGGGGTAAGGCTTGCCATCTGCGCGTAATTGCTCGATGTACTGACGCGCGCGCATCCCCGGTGGAACCAGCAGGCTGCGTTCGATGCTGTCGACAGCAGCGCGTTCGATGCTGCCGACAGCAGCGCTATCGCTGTCTGGTTTGCTAACGGCTATCGAATCTCCACGATCTCCGCTAACAAATACGAAGATGATCAGTGCGATAACAGCCAGTGCAATCCAGAGCAACGGATTCTTGCGCGACGATGTTCCGGGTTCACTCAAATCTGACATATTGTTTTTCGATGGTTTGGCACCCTGAAACAGTCATCGGATTGCCCGTCGCTGCATGGGTTCGGGGAGTATAAACGCTTGGCGGCGGCGGGTAAATTTTATTAACCCGGCGGCAGTATTTTGCCGAATTAAATTCGTTCCAGCTGACGCATCAGCTGGTTGAACAGCGCCGCTTCGAGATCTTCGATGACGCTACTTCTTTCCACCGCCGAAGACAGCAGGTTATCGTCATCGAGCACAATATCTTTTTGCTGACTCAGCGTTTTGGCCGGCATCAACGGAACACCGTCGGCCCCTTGCAGGCTGAAATTCAGACTGCGCGCCAGGCGCTCAACGATTTTACCGTTACTTGCGCTCGTCACCAGCCTGCGATCGGGCAGGGCTTTCAGACTCACCCTGAGCTGTACCGCCTGCGCGGCCGGTTGGCTGGAGACCTGGGCGCCGGCCTGGCCGAGTCGCTGGGACAGGGCTTTGCGCTGGCGTTCGCTGAAATCGCTGGTGACCAGATAAATCTGGCTTAGTTCCGGCGGCAGGCTGGTGGTACCGGCCAGCTTGAAGCCGCAACCCGATAAGGCCAGGCCGAGTAATCCAGTAAGCAGCAGGCGAGTCGTAAGGAACCCTGGCATCGGTCTAGATGACGATATTGACCAGTTTGCCCGGCACCACAATGACTTTCCTGATTTCACTGTCGCCGATAAAGCGCTGCACTTGCTCGTTTTCGAGCGCGGCCGCTTCACAACTGGCGCGATCGACATCGGCGCCGAGCTGCATTTTGCCGCGCAGCTTGCCATTCACCTGGATCACGAATTCGATGGTTTCCTGCACCAGGGCCGATTCATCAACCGTCGGCCAGGGGTGATCGATAATGACGCTCTCGTGACCGAGATCGCGCCACAGTCGATGACAGACGTGCGGGATAATGGGCGCCAGCATCAATACCATGTTATCGAAAACTTCCTGGCGAATCGCCTTGCCCACCGGCGAATCGTCCTGGTAGCGCGAAACGCTGTTGAGCAATTCCATGTTGGCGGCGATCGCGGTATTGAAGGTCAGGCGCCGGGCATAGTCGTCGCTGACTTTCCTGATGGTTTCGTGCAGCTTCAGGCGCATCGCCTTTTGCTTGTCATCGAGCGTTTCGCCATCGATCGGCGCGCTTGCATTGCTGTCGGCTACCTGCTCCTGGACCGCGGTCCACAGGCGCTTTAAAAAGCGATAAGCACCCTCGACCCCGGCGTCGGACCAGTCCAGCGACTGCTCCGGCGGTGAGGCAAACATGATGAACAGGCGCACCGTGTCGGCGCCGTAACGATCGATCAGATCCTGTGGATCGATGGTATTACCCTTGGATTTGGACATCTTGCTGCCATCTTTCAGCACCATCCCCTGGGTCAGCAGGCGTTTGAAGGGTTCGCTGGATTCGATCAGGCCTTCGTCGCGCATCAGCTTATGATAAAAACGCGCATACAGCAGATGCAGAATCGCGTGTTCGATGCCGCCGATATAAAGGTCCACCGGGTTCCAGTAGTCTGCACGCTGATCCAGCATGGCCTGGTCCTGATCGGGACAGCTGAATCTTTCCTGGTACCAGGAAGATTCCATGAAGGTATCGAAGGTGTCGGTTTCGCGCTCCGCCGGTCCGCCGCATTGCGGACAGGTGGTCTTGATAAATGAATCCATCTTCTTGATCGGCGAACCGATGCCCTCGAATTCAACCTCTTCCGGCAACACCACCGGCAGGTCGGCTTCCGGCACCGGCAACTGACCGCAGCTCGCGCAATTGATCACCGGGATCGGCGCGCCCCAATAGCGCTGGCGCGACACGCCCCAGTCACGCAGGCGATAGTTAACCTGGCGGCTGCCCTTGCCCTGGGCCTCGATATGCTCGGCAATGCGCTCGAACGCGGTTTCGAAATCGAGCCCGTCGAGCATGTCCGAGTTGCAGCAGCGGCCATCCTTGGTGACGAATGATTCGACGTCCAGCTCGATCGACGCGCCATCGGCAGGCTCCACCACCTGGCGAATTTCGATGCCGTACTTGCGCGCGAACTCCCAGTCGCGCTGATCGTGCGCCGGCACCGACATGATCGCGCCGGTACCGTAACCCATCAGTACAAAGTTGGCGATCCAGATCGGAATTTCTTCGCCGTTGACCGGATTAACCGCCTTGATGCCGATATCGATACCCAGTTTTTCCATTTTCTCGAGCGCCGCCTCGGAGGTATTGGTTTTGCGGCACTGCTCCACGAAATCCGCGACTTCGGGATTTCCGGCGGCGACCGCGAGCGCCAACGGATGCTCGGCCGCAATCGCCATGAAAGTGGCGCCATACAGCGTGTCGGGACGCGTGGTATAAATCATCAGGGAGTCATGTCCGGGAACTTCGAACTCGACTTCCATGCCTTCCGAACGGCCAATCCAGTTACGCTGCATGGTCTTGACCTGCTCCGGCCATTCGACGTTTTCGAGCTCGGCCAGCAGTTCGTCCGCGTAATCGGTTATTTTCAGAAACCACTGCGCCAGATCACGCCGCTCCACCTCGGTGTCACAGCGCCAGCAGCGCCCTTCGATGACCTGCTCGTTGGCGAGCACGGTCTGATCGACCGGGCACCAGTTGACCGGTGCGGTTTTCTTATAGGCGATGCCCTTTTCCATCAGGCGCGTGAATAACCATTGTTCCCAGCGATAATATTCCGGTTTGCAGGTTGCGAGTTCACGCTTCCAGTCATAACCGAAGCCCAGCAGTTTCAACTGTCCGCGCATGTAATCGATGTTCTGGTAGGTCCACTGTGCCGGCGGTACATTGTTTTTGATCGCCGCATTCTCCGCTGGCATACCGAAGGCATCCCAACCCATGGGCTGCAGTACGTTAAAACCCTGCATCCGCTTGAAGCGCGAAATTACGTCGCCGATGGTGTAATTGCGCACGTGCCCGATATGCAGTTTGCCGCTGGGATAAGGAAACATGCACAGGCAGTAATAACTCTCCCGGGCCGGGTCTTCGGTGACTTCGAAAACCTGCTCGTCAGCCCAGAATTGCTGCGCCTGTGCTTCCAGGGTTTTGGGATCGTAGGGGTCCATAGAGCCTTGCTGGTGAAAAAGGGAGAAGGATACTCCAGAGGCAGGCTAACGCAAAGCCTTTAACCCGCATGCGCGGGCAGCTTAGCCTGCTTTACGGCGGCTCAATAGAAAAACCACGACAAAAGGCAATAGCGCGAGCCAGGCCTGCAACCTGGCAAAGTAATAAAACGGGGTAACGCCGCTGCGCCCCTGCAGCACCTCGGTAATCGATTCGGTGGCGAACTGCCTGGTCTGCGCCATCACCCTGCCCTTGTGATCGATAAAGGCGCTAACCCCGGTGTTGGTCGAACGTATCATCACGCGTTCGGTTTCCAGGGCGCGCATTTGCGCGATCTGCAGATGCTGATGTGGCGCGGTCGAATTGCCAAACCAGGCATCGTTACTGACGTTGAGCAGCAGGTTGGCCTCGGGGAAAGCGAGCAAAACCTCGCGGCTAAAAACATCCTCGAAACAAATCGATACGCCGAGCGCACTGCCGTCGACCCGCAGCAAGTCCTGCTCGCGCGGGCCGGCGGTCAGGTCGGAATAAGGAATACTGATCAGCCCGCGAAACAGGTCCAGCAGCCAGCGCACCGGATAATACTCGCCAAACATTACCAGGTGGCGCTTGTGATAATAGCCGCGCTCGGAGCCGAGCATGACGACACTATTGTAATAACGCTCGGTTTCAGCATCGCTCACCACCAGCCCGGTCATCAGGCTCGTATTGTTTTCGAGCGCGGCTTGCTGCATGGGCTGCAACACCGATTGCTCGATCTTATCGGATTGCCCCGGCAGCGCGGTTTCCGGCCAGACGATCAGGTCGCTGTCCCAATGCTGGCTGGTTTCGCGCCAGTAGGTATTGAATATATTCTGGCGCTGGTCGAAACGCCATTTGACTTCCTGCGGAATATTGCCCTGCACCATCGTCACCTTCAGCGTTTGCTGCTGGGCCTCGGTCCAATCGATCTGCTGCAGCAGCCATCCCGCCAGCGGAATCAGCAACAGGACTGCCAGCAGCGGGTAACGCTTGTCGCGCAGCAGCAGAAACAGCGCGACCGCCATGACCATGCACAGGGCACCGATGCCATAGACGCCGACCAGCGGCGCAAAACCTGCCAGCGGCGAACCGGTCTGCGAGTAACCCAGGCTCAACCAGGGCAATCCGGTGGCAAACCAGCCTTTGAGCCATTCCATGCCGAACCAGTAGAGCGGCAGTAACCACAGGCTAATTTCGCCAAAACTTTGTTTGCTGTAGTACCAGAATGCGAAAACCAGGGCCGGGAACAGGGCCAGCACGATGACCAGCAAACCGGTAATACCGCCGGCCACCGCTGGCGGCGCCATGCCGAAGTCGTGCAGGCTGTTGTAAATCCAGTAAACGCCGAAGCCAAAGTAACCCAGCCCGAAAGCCAGGCCGACAAGAAAAACGACGCGCAACGACAGGCTGCTCTGAATCAGGCTTAGCAAAAGTGCCGGGATTAGTATCGCCAGTGGCCAGATAGACCAGGGCGCAAACGCAAGCGGCAGCAACGCGCCCAGGACCAGGGCTACGCTCGAACGAATCAGTAAATTGTTTTTACTCAGAATATCCAGCGGAGCGCCCGCCGTTATCGATGACCTGATACAGGTGCACCTGTCGGCTATCCGCGTTCAGCACCTTGAAGGTCAGGCTGTCGAGCGCGATCGATTCGCCACGTTCGGGCAGGTGGCCGATCTGACCGAGCAGGTAGCCGCCGATGGTTTCGACGTCTTCGCTTTCGAACTCGGTATGGAAATACTCGTTGAATTCCGGCAACGGCGTCAGCGCGCGCACGCTATAGCGATTCGAACCATGCGGCTGGATATCGACTTCCTCGTCTTCATCATGCTCGTCATCGATCTTGCCGACGATTTGCTCGAGCACGTCCTCGATCGTAATCAATCCGGAAACACCGCCATATTCGTCGACGATCATCGCCATGTGGCTGCGATTGAGCCGAAACTCCTTTAACAGCACGTTTAAACGCTTGCTCTCGGGAATAAACGACGCCGGGCGGATGTACTCGTTGATTTCGAAATCGTGGCTCTGATCGAGGGAGACAGCCAACAGATCCTTGGCCAGCAAGATACCGACCACATCGTCCTTGTCATCGTCGATCACCGGGAAGCGGGAATGCCCGCACTCGGTAATCTTTTCGATGATTTCGGGGAAGGAATCTTCGTGATCGAGCACCACCATCTGACCACGCGGTATCATGATGTCGCGCACGTGCAGGTCGGCCACCTGCAGTACGCCCTCGATCATGGTGAGCTCATCGGCCCCGAGGAGTTCGTCTGATTGCAGGTTTTTTAACAGCTCCAGCAACTGCTTCTGATTTTGCGGCTCGCCGGTAAAAATATTGACGATTCGATCCAGCCACCCCTTCGCCGACCCGTCGTTTTCAGCGTCAGCCATTACCGCCCTCACTGCCAGTAGATACCGTCAATCATTATACGGATTAGTATAGCCCAGGGTATCAAGAATTTTTATTTCGAGCCGTTCCATTGCGCGGGTTTGCGGCGCGGTCTGGTGATCGAAACCCTGCAGGTGGAGCATGCCGTGCACCACCAGATGCGCCCAGTGGGCTTCACCTGTCTTGCCCTGCGCACTCGCCTCGGCGGTTACCACCGGCGCACAGATAACCAGATCGCCGAGACAATCGTAGTCGAGATACTCGGCGTCGGCAGGAAAGGCGAGCACGTTGGTGGGGGTGTCCTTGCCACGATAACGCTGGTTGAGATCCTGGCTTTCGGTCTCGTCGACAATACGGATGGTCTGCTCCAGCTGCCGATAAGATGCCTGCAGTGAGGCTTCAACCCAGTCCCGGAACTTCTGCTCAGAAGGCAGGTCAGTGCAAGCCTGGTCGTTTTGCAGGTCAATTTTTACCGGCATTCTCGAACTTGTCGTAAGCTTCGACGATGGACTGCACCAGCGGGTGACGCACCACGTCCACCGAGGTGAAATATGTGAAGCCGATCGCATCGATTTTTTTCAGGATATTCAGGCTGTGAATCAGGCCCGAGGCTTTTTGATCGGGCAAATCGGTTTGCGTGACATCCCCGGTGACGACCGCGCGCGAACCGAAACCGATACGAGTCAGAAACATCTTCATCTGCGCGGGTGACGTATTCTGCGCCTCGTCGAGAATGACGAAGGCGTTGTTCAGAGTTCGCCCGCGCATGTACGCCAGCGGTGCCACCTCGATAACGTGACGCGATATCAGCTTCTCGACCTTGTCGAAGCCGAGCATTTCATAGAGCGCATCGTAAACCGGGCGCAGGTAGGGATCGACCTTCTGCGCCAGATCACCCGGCAGGAAGCCGAGCTTTTCGCCGGCTTCGACCGCGGGTCGGGTCAGAATCAGACGACTGACGTCCTCGTTTTCGAGTGCCTGTACCGCTGCCGCCACCGCCAGGTAAGTCTTGCCGGTGCCGGCCGGACCGATGCTGAAATTGACGACTTTCCTGGCGATACGCTCGAGGTAACGGCATTGCAATTCGGATTGTGGCGTGATGTACATCGAACGCAGTTTTATGGCGAAGCGCTCGAGATCTCCCAGTGAATGTTTGTCGGACACCTGCAGCAGGTTTTCAACTTCCTGCAGCGACAGCGCAACCTTTTTGCTCTGCTCCAGAATATGCCCAACGGTATCGACCACGGTCTGTGGAATGGTTTCCCGGGATACGATGGCAAGCTCACCGTCCCTGATGCGCAACACGGCATTGAAATGCTGTTCGATAGCCTTGATATTGCGGTTGAGCACACCGCAGAAGTTGGAAATTTGCTCCTGGGAAAAATCGACTAGACTGATGCAGCGTTCCAAAATTTAATCCGCCAGCTTTCCTTTCATGGAATTGTTTAATGCCTGCGTGATTTCGACATCGACGAACCGCCCGATCAATTCATCCGGACCGACAAAATTAACGACCCGATTGTTCTCGGTTCTGCCAGCGAGTTCGAGCTCGGACTTGCGCGAATGGCCTTCCACCAGGATGCGTTGTCGACTGCCGACCATTCGGCGTGAAATCTGGTTAGCCTGCTCCAGCAGCCGGGTCTGCAATTGCTGCAGGCGCTGCTTCTTGGTCGCCATGTCGATGTTGTCGGGCATGAACGCCGCCGGGGTGCCGGGACGCGGACTGTAGATAAAACTGAAGGATGCGTCGAAACCGATATCGTCGATCAGTTTCATGGTGGCGTTAAAATCGGCATCGGTTTCACCGGGAAATCCGATGATGAAATCCGAAGACATGCTGATATCCGGACGAATCTTTCTGAGTTTGTTGATCTTGTGTTTGTACTCCAGCGCGGAATGCCCGCGTTTCATCATCGACAGTATACGATCCGAGCCGCTTTGCACCGGCAGATGCAGGTGGCTGACCAGTTCCGGCACGCTGGCATAGGCATCGATCAAATTGTCGGAGAACTCGACCGGGTGCGAGGTCGTATAGCGGATCCGGTCGATGCCGTCGATCGCCGCGACATAGTGGATCAGCAGGGCCAGATCGGCAATATCGCCGTCATCCATTTGCCCGCGGTAGGCGTTGACGTTTTGCCCGAGCAGATTGACTTCGCGCACACCCTGCCCGGCCAGGCTGACAATCTCCGCAATGATATCGTCGAGCGGCCGGCTGATTTCCTCGCCGCGGGTATAGGGCACCACGCAAAAAGTGCAGTACTTGCTGCAGCCTTCCATGATCGAGACGAAAGCCTTGACGCCATCGGATCTGGGTTCGGGCAGATGATCGAATTTTTCGATTTCGGGGAAACTGATATCGACCACCGCATTGCCGCTGGCGCGGGACTGGCGCAGCATTTCCGGCAAGCGGTGCAGGGTCTGCGGACCGAACACCATATCGACAAAGGGCGCGCGCGTCCGGATCGCCTCGCCTTCCTGGCTGGCGACGCAGCCGCCGACGCCGATGACCATGCCGGGCTTGTTCTGTTTCAGTTTTTTCCAGCGTCCGAGCTGTGAAAAGACCTTTTCCTGGGCCTTTTCGCGGATCGAGCAGGTATTGAGCAGCAACACGTCGGCTTCCGACTCTTCGTCGGTCAACGACAGGTCACAGCCCTCGGCGAGCACGTCCAGCATTTTCGCCGAATCATACTCGTTCATCTGGCAACCGTGAGTCTTGATGAATACTTTACCGCTCATGTGCGTATTCTAACCAAAAGCGCGCAACATACACCGTGTTTGTTCATGACTCCAACTAAATAGATTAAAGTATGGAATTGGACAAGGATTGATTAGCAGGAATCCCGGGGCCTGCTCCTTGTTCCAACCTTGCCGTCGCAATAAGCAGTTCTTTACACTGGTTCGCTACGGAGACTGCTTGCCATCCACATAAAACGCCGTCTTCTTTTACTAAACCAGACATGTTTCGTAGCACTGCGTCAGAGATGACTCGTTTGATCAATTCACCCTACAGGCCATGGCGTCAAATACGAGACGCCGGGTTTTACCGAGGACTAGCGATAGAAAGGTCAACTGCTGGTCGCACGAAAAAAATGGCGCAACATTGTCAAGGGGGCCTGCATTCTCGAGCTTGGCAGTCAACAAGAGTCATGTTAGCAAACTCATCTCCTAATGAGGTCGTGCAGAGCTAAATCGCCTGCCAGCAGCTAGAGATCGATAGTCATTTGGAACTGGTGGTGAATACTGTAAGCATGGGAGAGGCCATCTAGACCAAACGGGCTAAAAACAACAGCAAAGCAACTCAAAGCGAAGAAATCAACAACGAAAATACTGGGACCTAGCCACGCACCAGGGGATTTTATGCCAAAAAGCACCGACGAGGATGTTGCGAAATTGCCAAGTAGTTCAGGCTAGTCTATTATGTTCAGCATTGAACAAATGACATCAGTGTGCTTTCCAACCTACTTCTTTTCAAATTATCCCAACAATCCAGCCAGACTCGTAAACGCTGCACACCCCTGCGCAAGCATGCCTGTACGCCTAAGAAAGAAGCTTACTTGTCAAAATGAGTCGTCCTCTGCTCTATCGAGAAGATACGCGCTTCCGGGCGCTTCGCCTACTGCAAGATAACCCTGAGCTGACCCAACGCGAGATTGCCAACCAACTAGGCCTGAGTCTCGGCGGTGTCAATTACAGCATACGCACCCTGGTAGACAAAGGTCTGCTCAAGATTCAGAACTTTCGCAAAAGCAAAAACAAGATGGGTTACGCCTATTTCCTCACACCCCGCGGGATTAGCGAAAAGATGGCGATAACCGAATCCTTCCTGAAACGGAAAATGCGAGAGCATGAGTTACTACAGGCAGAGCAGGCATTACTGGCAGCACGGAAACCTGATTACTAGCGAAAATGAATCGATGTTTGTTCCAATCGGCACCAAACACGGTGAGGAAAATCCCGACACAATGACGTTCGAGATGACCCAAGAGCAGTCCGGAAGTAACCCTGGAGGGGACGAAATCGTCAGATTAAACACCGAATGAGGGTGGTTTAACTAATTCCAACTTCATTTATATAATTCGATAATCACGACAGAGCACAGTTTCATGGGGATTTCAAATAGACAACGCATACTAGTAACCGGCGGCGCCGGTTTTATAGGCTCTCATTTGTGCGAACGCTTACTAGACCAGGGTCACGATGTCATCTGCGTGGACAATTTCTACAGCAGTACCAAAGACAATTTGAATCATCTTTTGCATCACCCGTGTTTTGAAATCATGCGCCACGATATTAACTTCCCGCTATATGTAGAAGTTGATGAGATTTATAATCTTGCCTGCCCGGCGTCACCGATTCACTACCAACGGGACCCAGTACAAACCACCAAGACTTGTGTGCACGGTGTTATCAACATGCTGGGCTTAGCGAAGCGAGTCAAAGCCAAGATCCTTCAGGCTTCCACCAGTGAAGTCTATGGCGACCCCGAGATTCACCCTCAGACCGAAGACTACTGGGGTCGCGTCAACCCTGTTGGGATTCGATCCTGCTATGACGAAGGCAAACGCTGTGCCGAAACCCTGTTCTTCGACTACCAGCGCCAGCACGGCCTGGATATTCGTGTCACCCGCATATTCAATACCTATGGTCCGCGTATGCACCCGAATGACGGGAGAGTGGTATCTAATTTTATCGTGCAGGCTCTCCTGGCTAAGGACATCACTATTTATGGTGACGGCAGTCAAACTCGCAGCTTCCAATACGTGGACGATTTGATAGACGGCATGATCTCCATGATGGAGAACGAGCAAAAGTTTCTTGGCCCGGTCAATCTAGGAAATCCAGGTGAATTCACGATCAAAGAACTGGCCAATAAAGTCCTGGAAATGATCCCTGAGAGCCAAAGTCAGCTGGTTTTCAAGCCTCTGCCTTCCGACGATCCCACCCAGCGCAAGCCAGATATTCAATTAGCCAAGTCCAGGCTGAACTGGTCACCGGAGATTTCGCTGGAACACGGATTGGAGAAAACCATCCAGTATTTCCGCAGCATTTTAAACCTTTAGTGGTTATCAACCTGGCAGGGAAACCTCAGATCGCCTGGAGCATCGAGCAGGCACCGGCAACTCCCTGCATCGACAAGGTTGTAGTATCGACTGACTCGACAGAGATTGCCGAAGTCGCCAGGGCTCATGCTGCACAAGTGTAGTTCCTGAGGTCGCCTGAACTTGCCCAGGATCACACCGCAACGGAACCTGCACTCTTGCATGCGCTGATTTGATGCGGAGATCACCAGCAGTCGTTCGATGCTATCTTGCTTCTGCCGAAGCCGATGATCATGCCGGGCTTGTTCTGCTTCAGTTTTTTCCAGCCTCCGAGCTGTGAAAAGACCTTCCCTGGGCCTTTTCGCGAGTCGAGCAGGTATTCAACAACAACACGTCGGCTTCCGACTCTTCGTCGGTCT
>CAVYHN010000011.1:0-123789 GCA_963768295.1 uncultured Gammaproteobacteria bacterium
TAATGGTGGCTTCGGGGATCTGCACCTCGACGAAAGCATTACCGCCATTTTGATTTACTCGCTGCAGGCGCTTGCGATAAACCGGATCCTGCGGCGATTTGAATGGCAACTTATCGATAATCACGCAGCGCAACTGGTCGCCCTTGACATCCACACCTTCCCAGAAACTGCTGGTGCCGAGCAGCACCGGGTTCGCGCTCTGGATAAACTGGTGCAGCAACTCGTTACGCTGCAGTTCTCCCTGCACCAGCAAGGGGTATTGCAGATGCGCGCGCAGAAATTCGGCGGTCCAGGTCAGCATGCGATAACTGGTAAACAGGATGAAACAATGCCCCTCGGTTGCCAGGACTAGTCGGCGACAGAGTTCACCAAAGAGCAGCGGATAGCGCTCATCGGATGGATCCGGCAGTTGCGGCGGCAAGTATAACAAGGCCTGCTTTTCATAGTCGAAAGGACTGTCGAAGCTGGCGCAGTCGATATCATCCAGCCCAAGCCGATCGCAGTAATAGGCGAAGGACTGCTGCGAACTGAGCGTAGCCGAGGTAAAAAATACCGACTTGAAATTCGCCAACGCAAGCTGCTGCCGGAACGACTGCGCCACTTCCAGCGGCGATTGCGCCAGGCGAAAACTGCGCTCATTCAGTTCGTACCAGCTAACCTGGTTGTCATCGGATTCAAGGAAACTCTGCAACGCTGCTTGCAACGCCCGCAGCCGGCGCTGGCACATGGCGAGCTCTTTACCGCGACTCACCATGGGCTCGAACTCGTCGTCGAGCGCATCGATCGCCTGCTGCAACGCCAGCATCGCCTGCTGCACCGCCGGCGCATTTCGAATGCGTTCCCATTCAGCCTTTTGCGGGAACGAACGCAAGGCCAGGCGCAGGTCGGCGGCGCATTTGCCCAGATGATCGCAGCGTTTTTTCAATGCCTTCGATTCGGCCGCCTCGGTCAGTTCGGCTTCGACACTGTCCCGGCACAGGATATCGATTTGACGCATGGTGATCTGCTGCCCGTAGAAATTTCCCGCGATATCGGGTAGCTGATGCGCCTCGTCGAATATGAGCACATCGGCCTCGGGCAAAATTTCGCCGAAACCGTCCTGCTTCAGCGCCAGATCCGAGAAATAGAGGTGGTGATTAATCACCAGGATATCGGCATCCAGGGCTTTCTTGCGCGCCTTGAACACAAAGCAACGGTCGATTTCCGGACATTCACCACCGAGGCAGTTATCGGCATTCGAGGTGGCGTAGTACCACAGGCTGTCGTTCTCGGGGATGCCGGCAAATTCACCGATATCACCGCTTTCCGTCTGTTCCGACCAGGTCGCCAGCGCGCCGAAGATAGCGGCCATCTCGCGACTCTTGAAACGATCCTCGGCACGATATCGTTGCAAGCGGTGCGGACAGCAATAGTTGCTGCGTCCCTTCAACAGCGCAACTTTTTTACCGCTGACAATCGCCTTGCGAATCAGCGGGATGTCTTTTTCGAATAGCTGATCCTGCAGGTTACGCGTGCCGGTTGAAATGACGACCCTGGCATTGCTCAGGAAAGCCGGTACCAGGTAGGCAAAAGATTTACCGATACCGGTACTGGCCTCGATGACGCGCGATTCGCCAAGCCGGATGGCTTCGGCGATCAGCGCGGCCATACCCAGCTGGCTTTCGCGGGGTTCGAAATCGGCGATATGTTCGCCGATGATGCCGTCACGGCCGAGCACCGCCGCCACATCGAGTTCGCTTGCCAGTTCTCCCATCGCTATCCCTGCTGGCATTTTTCCTTGAGCTGTTGATTGACGTGGTCGAGATCGTCCGCGCTGCTGCTGTAGCTGAAGGAACGTTCGACCATTTCTACACAGCGCCGGCGATCGCCGCTACGCCAGTAGGCTTCCGCCAGGTAGTGCCAGCTGTGGGGATTGCGCGGTTCGATTTTTATCGCGCGTTGCAAATAATCGATCGCCTGCTGGTAAGCCTGGCGCTGTAACGCAGCCCTGGCATTGCGCTGCAGTTCAGCAACTGCGCCCTGGCTGGGCTTGCTTTGCTGTGCCGGCAACTGATAACGATTGTAACTGGGCTCCAGCGCACAGGCCGTCACCAGCAGTGCGAGAAAAACCAGGCCTATGATACGAATCAGGGACATGCCGATTTACGGGTGGGCAGGCGCGCCTGCGGAAAGGGCAACAATACACCATTTGCGCAGGATTTCTGGACTATTCCGCCATTCGCCGGGTTTATCGGGCGCCATTTCAGGCTGCCATCATGGCTGAGTTTGAAGGACTCGAATCCCTGCAACTCCATGATGTCCGACCACACCCTCAGGGCACCCGAGGAACCGGTTAGATTGATCGGCTGATTATCATCGCGCCCAAGCCAGACCACGGTCAACAGGCGCTGTGAAAATCCGGCAACCCAGGAATCTCGAGCGGCATTCGTGGTACCGGTCTTGGCGGCAATAATACGCCCGGCAAAACGTTGCTGCAGATAACTTGCGGTGCCGGACTCGGCTACGCCTATCATCGCACGCTGCACCTGGATCATGCGCGCCTGGTCGAACAGCTTGTGCGATTCCAGCGGTACCCGCTCGAGACTGCGGTGCTGCTGATCGCTGACGCCGCGGATCGTGGTCAACGGGGTAAAATAGCCATTGTTGGCGATGACCTGGAACATCTGCGCGACTTCGTAAGCCGACATGGCGGTCGTGCCAAGCAGGATCGAGGGATAAATAACGTCGTGTTTCAATAAGTTTATCCTGGCCAGGTCCTGCGCCAGCGCCTCGAGCCCGCCGGCGACCCCGACCCCGAGACCGACAAACGGCAGGTTGTAAGAGTGAATGAAGGCCTGATACAGACTCATTTCACCATGCAGCTCGCGATCATAGTTGCGTGGCTCCCAAATATTGCCATCCGATTGCTGAATTCGAATCGGTTCGTCCCTGACCTTGCTGGCAAGCGTCAAATCCCCCTGCAGTAAACTGTAGAGCAGCAAGGGTTTGATCAGCGAGCCAATTGGACGCTGCGCCATCAGGGCACGATTGAATCCGGGGAAATCGGTTTCCCGGTCGCTGACCAGGGCCTGGATATCGCCGCTGAGATAGTCGGTAATGACAACCGCGGCCTGCAGCTCTGGTTGATCGAAGCGCTGCAGGCCGCGGGCCAGCCCGAGTTCCAGATTGCGCTGCACCAGTGGATCGAACGCGGTGAACACGCGCAGTCCGCGGCGCGACAATTCGTCAGCAGAATAGCTCGCCTGCAGCTGGCGCTTGACCAGGTCGAGATAAGCCGGAAACGGGTTCACGCCAGGCAGGCGGTTGACGATACCAAGCGGCGCCGCCGCCGCGGCTTCATACTGCTGTGCCTCCAGCAAGCCCTGCTCGAACATGATCTTGAGCACCAGGTTACGGCGCCGGGTCGCGGCCTCTGGCGCCTTCAACGGATTATAACGCGATGGTCCCTTGACCATGCCCACCAGTAAAGCGAGATGCTGCGGTTCCAGGTGCTCGACACTGCGCCGGAACAGCATGCGGCTGGCGCGCGCAAAACCGTGAATCGCGATTCGATTCTGCTGCAGCAGAAAGACTTCATTGATGTAGGCGGTGATGATCGTTCGCTTGCTGAAGCGCAGCTCGAGCAGTAACGCCATGAAGGCCTCGTTGGTTTTACGCAGCAGCGATTTTTCGGGCGTCAGAAACATATTTTTCGCCAGCTGCTGGGTCAGCGTACTGCCACCCTGCACCGTCCTGCCCGCCTCCAGGTTGGCCAGCAAGGCGCGCAGGATTGATTTCGGGCTAAGGCCGTAGTGGTGATAAAACTTGCGATCCTCGATCGCGATCAGCGCGTCGACCAGCGCCGGTGGAATTTCGTCTTCGGCCAGCAACAGCCGGTCCTCACCGTTACCGGGATAATAGCTGCCGATGATTACCGGCGGCAGACGAAACAGGGGTAAATCGGTGCCGTTGGCGGAATCGGTCAGGGCGGTGATGCGTCCATTGTCAAAAAACACCTGCAACAGCCGATCCGGCTGTAACTCACCGGCAAAATCGAACGCCCGTGCATGCAGCTCTATCGACTCGCCCAGCCTGCGGTACTGGCCCGCCAGCGGTTCGGCGCCCACCTGTAAATAGCTCGACAGGCCCAACTCGTACTCGAGCTGCTCCGTGCTCAATGCCAGGCCCGGGTAAAGCTCGAGCGCCCTGGCATACACGCGCGACGGCAATGCCCAGGTATCGCCTTCGAAGCGGGCATTGATCAAGTGGTTGAGGTAACCCAGGTAGAGCGCCAGCCCGCCGAGTAAAACCAGCAGCAGATAACCCGCGTATCTCCGTCTAATACGCGGTTTGGCAGTTGACGCCGGTTTGCGTTTGGGTTTGCGTTTCGCTTTGCGTGCCATCGCGGCGCGGATTCGGCCGCGCGGTTAGCCGAGTTCCCGCTTTGCCCTGACCCCGGCAGCGAGTTCACGCAGCAGGCTCGCAGAATCTTCCCAGCCGATACAGGGATCGGTGATGCTCTGGCCATAGGTGAGTTCAGCCCCCGCCACGAAATTCTGCCGGCCTTCGACCAGGTGCGACTCGATCATGACGCCGAAAATATTATCCTGCCCGGTCTTGATCTGATGAATGATATCGCGACAAACCTCGACCTGCTTGAGGAACTGCTTCTGAGTATTGGCGTGACTGCAGTCCACCATCAGGTGCGGATTCAACCCGCTAGCCTCGAGTTTCGCGGTTGCGTCGGCGACGCTGACACGATCGTAATTGGGCCGATTGCTGCCGCCACGCAGGATAACGTGGGTGTACTCGTTGCCGACGGTCGTGAAAATCGCCGAATGCCCCTGCAGCGTGATCGAAATAAAGTGGTGCGAGCCCTGGGCCGCACGCATCGCATCGATAGCGATCTGGACGCCACCGTCGGTGCCGTTCTTGAATCCAACCGGGCAGGACAGCCCGGAAGCCAGCTCGCGATGTCCCTGACTCTCGGTCGTGCGCGCACCGATGGCGCCCCAGGACACCAGGTCGGAAATATACTGTGGACTGATCAGGTCGAGGTATTCATGACCGGCGGGGATTCCCTTTTCGGCGAGGCTGAGCAACAGTTCGCGCGCCTTGCGCACCCCCTTGTTGATATGAAAGCTGCCGTCCAGGTCCGGGTCGTTTATCAATCCCTTCCAGCCGACAGTGGTGCGCGGCTTCTCGAAATAAACCCGCATGACGATGATCAAATCCTGTTTGAGTTCATCGATCAGTTCCGCCAGGCGATCGGCGTACTCATGCGCGGCCTCGATATCGTGGATCGAACAAGGGCCGATAATTACCACCAGGCGGTCATCTTTGCCATCGAGCACGTCGTAAATCTGCTGGCGTGTTGCGGTGACGGTGCTGGCCGCCTTCTCGGTTAACGGCAGCTCCTGCATCAACGCCTCGGGCGTCTGGATTTCCTTGGTGCCGCTAATGCGCAGGTCTTTGGTTTGGTGCATTGTCATTTCGATTGCTTTCCGGGACTGCTATCTAATTGAAAAAAGGCGATATTCTTAACGATCGCAGGGCTAATTACCAGCCTTAAATGATTGCAGCAACTTCTGCGTCTGCCCGGTTTCGAGGCGCGGCCCGAATTGAGTGACAATCCTGGCCGAAGCCAGCGACGCCAGGTCGCCCGACTGGTGGAAACTCATACCCTGGGTGAGTCCGTATAAAAAAGCGCCGGCGAACATATCCCCGGCACCCAGGGTATCGATCGCCTTCACCTTTTTCGGTTTGACTTCAATAACTCCCAGGCCGTCGAACAACAGCGCGCCCTCCTTGCCGCGGGTAATAGCGAAGCGACGCGAAATCTTTTTGAATAACTCGACGGCTTCGTCGAGGCTATCGCTAGCAGCCAGTTCCAGCGCTTCATCCTCGTTGGCAAACAGCAGATCGACCTGATCGCCGATCATCGCCTCGATCGAATCCCGGAAAAATCTGACCATGTTAGGATCCGATAAGGTCAACGATGTCTTGATACCCCGGCTCTCGGCTGAGCGGCGTGCCTCGATCGCGGCATCACGCATGTTCTCCGCGCTCGCCAGGTAACCCTCGATGTAGATGTACTCGGAATGCTGGATCGCCTCGTGGTCGATATCACTGGCATCGAGATCGCCGCTCACGCCGAGAAACGTATTCATCGTGCGATCCGCGTCCGGGGTGACGAACACCAGGCACTTACCGGTTACGCCCGCCGGTAACGGTTTAAAATCGAGATTGGAGTTAACCCCGGAGTCATGCAAATCTCGCGCGAAAATCTGCCCTGTCATATCGCTGGATACGCGGCAATCCAGGTGCGTACTGGCACCCATTTGCGCCAGCGCGATAATGCTATTGGCCGCCGAACCGCCACAGGCCATGCTTTCGTGCGAATCACCCAGCTGCGCAATCAGGCTATTTTGACGCTGTTCGTCGATCAGCGTCATGACACCCTTGTCGATGCCCAGCTCGACCAGCTTGTGGGGAGTCGAGTGATACTCGATATCGACCAGCGCATTGCCGATCGCATATACATCAAATTTCTTCATGAATGTCCTTAAATCAGAGGCTTATGCGGGCGATTCTACCCGACTTGTCAGCCAGCTAGGATAATCGTTTGATTCGCCGGTGAAAACAAAATTAATTGCGAAATACTGCCAGATACTAGTTTTCAATACAGCCCCCGAATTATATCCAGAAACCTCGCTTGCATGGCAACGGGGCTGTCAGATGCAGCGCACTGCAACAACCGATCCGATTTCCGGCTGATCTTTGCAACAATTCGTCAATCTGCCGTATGTTACCGAAAACGATAACGACGGCCGCCTGGTACTTTACTTCGCGTCTGCAGACGACCGCGATCTGTAGCTGCAGAATCCGGCTGAACGCGGTCGCGCGCAGCACGGCAGTAACCGGACCTGGGACCCGGTTACTGCAATCGGAAATCATGCAATAATTGACTTTGCAAAGCCAGCGGTACGATGGCTTCTGTTTTAACCTCGGCATAGATTTAAGCTATTAATTATATTAATAAAATTAACTTCATTTATATACTCGACTTGCATAAGATACGCCGCTCAGCAAGATCATTTCTCACACAACTGGAGGCATCATGTCCCTTAAAGGATCACAAACCGAACAAAATCTGAAAGACGCATTTGCGGGTGAATCTCAGGCCAATCGTCGCTATCTCTACTTCGCGGCAAAAGCCGACGTCGAAGGTTTTAACGACGTATCCGCCGTGTTTCGTTCCACTGCCGAAGGTGAAACTGGTCACGCGCACGGCCATCTCGAATATCTCGAGGAAGTCGGCGATCCGGCAACAGGCCTGCCGATCGGTAGTACCGAGAATAACCTGAAAGCATCGATTGCCGGCGAAACCCACGAATACACCGACATGTATCCGGGTATGGCCAAGACAGCTCGCGACGAAGGCTTCGACGAAATCGCCGACTGGTTTGAAACCCTGGCAAAAGCGGAGCGTTCACACGCTAACCGCTTCACCAAAGCGCTCGACAACCTCGACGCTTAATTAGACCGATCCGGGCTGCAAAAGCCGATTGTTTTTGCAGCCCGGTTCTCATCAGCAGGATAACTTATATGTCTACTGCATCCCGTGAAGGCAGTTTAGAGGCGCCTACGCGTCATCCGCTCGGACAAAACGATCCTGGCTTCTACGACGAAGCCGCGTTAATGGTCGAGCTCGAACGCGTTTACGACATCTGCCATGGCTGTCGTCGCTGCGTCAGTTTGTGTAACGCCTTCCCGACCCTGTTCGACCTGGTCGACGAATCCGACACCATGGAAGTCGATGGCGTCGATAAACAGGACTTCTGGAAGGTCGTGGACCATTGTTACCTCTGCGATCTCTGTTACCTGACCAAGTGCCCCTACGTCCCGCCGCACGAGTGGAACGTGGATTTTCCGCACCTGATGCTGCGCGCGAAAGCCATCGGCTACAAGCAAGGTCGGGCCAAGTTTCGCGACAAGGTTATTACCTCGACCGATACCATAGGCAGTTTCGCCAGCATTCCGATCGTGGCCAACATCGTCAACGCCGTGAACAAAAACGAACATACCCGGGCCTTGCTCGAATCGGCGCTCGATGTCCACGCCGATGCGCGCCTGCCCGAATATCACAGCAAAACCCTGAGTAAGCGCAGTCGTCACCATAAGCCGGGCGATTTCGAAGTTCACAGTACCGATAAAACCAGCGGCAAGGTCGCGATTTTTGCCACCTGTTACGGCGAATATAACGAACCGCAGGTCGGCGAGGATTTACTCGCGGTATTCGAACACAATCAAATTCCGAGCATGGTCGTTAAAAACACCGTCTGCTGCGGCATGCCCAAGCTGGAGCTGGGCGACCTGGATTCGGTCGAGAAACTGAAGAATCACAATATTCCGCTGTTGGCGAAACTGGTCGATGAAGGCTGGGATATCATTACCCCGGTGCCTTCCTGTACGTTGCAATTCAAGCAGGAACTGCCGCTGATGTATCCCGACGACGCCGCGGTAATTAAAGTGCAGCAGGCGTTTTTCGATCCCTTCGAGTATCTCGCGTTGCGGCACAAAGCCGGACTGCTCAAAACCGAGTTTGCCAGCGGCATCGGCAAAATCAGTTATCACGTCGCCTGTCACCAGCGCGTGCAACGCATCGGTATGAAAACCCGCGATATCCTGTCACTGATTCCGGATACCGAGATCGACACTATCGAGCGTTGCTCAGGGCACGACGGCACCTATGCCATCAAAAAGGAATTTCACGACGTTTCGATGAAGATCGGCAAGCCGGTGGTCAATCGCGTCAAAAAAACCGAGCCCGACGCCTATGCCAGCGACTGCCCGATGGCGGGGCACCATATTTCGGCCGGGCTCGACGATGGAAGCAGCACGAATCACCCGATCAGCCTGCTGCGGCAGGCTTACGGAATCTAGACACTGGAGTTGAATATGAATCAGCAAATTACGCGTAATGATTTGATGAGCCTGGAGCAATACGCCGAAAAACGCGGCGAGTTCCGCCAACAGGTGCTCGATCACAAAAAGAATCGACATGTAGCGCTCGGACCGAACGCGACGCTTTACTTCGAAGATCGCTTGACCCTGCTCTACCAGATCCAGGAAATGCTGCGCATCGAAAAGGTGTTCGAAGCCGACGGCATCGAGGAGGAACTCGAAGCCTATAACCCTCTGATCCCGGACGGTCGCAACTTCAAGGCTACCTTCATGATCGAGTACCCGGATCCGCAGGTGCGCGCGGCGCAGCTCGAAAAAATGGTCGGAATCGAAGATCTGGTTTGGATGCAGGTTGGCGACAACGACAAGGTCTGGTCGATCGCCGATGAAGACCTCGAACGCTCGACCGAGACCAAAACCTCGGCGGTGCATTTCCTGCGCTTTGATATCAGCGACGACATGGCGCAGGCACTGAAAAACGGCGCCGACTGGCGCCTGGGCGTCCAGCACCCGGTTTATACCTACGAGCTGACGATCGAGGACGACACGCGCGCCTCGCTGCTGAACGACCTGAGTTAAGCCCCGCCTCGATGAGCCGCCCCTGTCGATAACAGGGGCGGCCGATCTCATTTCGGTTCGCGCTGCGCGCCTTCCGGCATGCTGTCGGCGGCCAGCATTCCCGCGGATTTCAACAAATCAGGGTTGTCCAGACAGGCAAGCAGAAAATCGATCGAATCAAAACCCCAGAAGACTTCACCGTCCAGCATAAATCCAGGAACGCCGAATACGCCGGCAGCGATGGCAGACTCCGTATTTTGCCTGAGTTCTGCCTTGACCTCGTCCGCGCCAAGTCGTCGTTCGACATCATCGACCCCTAGTTGGTCAATCAGGCGTCGCCATTGTTGTGGGTCCTCGGGCGAACAACCCTCGGCCCAGACAAATCGAAACAGGCGCTGCACCAGTTCCGGCGTGCCGCCCAGCGCGATACTCAGGCGCAACAGCTTAAGCGGGTTGAACGGGTGCGCCGGCGGCAGTTTAAGGGCGATGTTATTGGCATCCGCCAGCCAGCGAATATGGCGGAAGGTAAAGCGACGCATCGGTGGAATCTCGGCCGGCCCCCGGGTCTGCCAGTGATTAAGCATCGCGGCAAACAGGACCGGACGCGGCCGCAGCTCTATGCCTTCGGGAAAACGCCACAGGCTCTCGCTCGCCAGGTAGGCAAAGGGAGAAATGAAATCAAAATACCAGTCGATCCGTTGCAAAGGTTTTCGTCCAGAATTTGTACGACAGCCATTCTAGCAAAGACCAGCCACGCCAGGCGCGGCTCCCGGGATTATTATGTTCAACCCGGTGTGCCGGCTAAATATTTCCCAGCGATGACCAGGGTCGATGACGCCTGTACCGTAGGTTTATCGCGCTTTATATGATATAAAAAATCTTCCGGTGGTTTTTTATTTTGCCCCTATGCAAAAGACAGAATTTGGTCTGGTTGCGCTGCTCGGCCTGGCTTGCTGCTCATTGGCGCAGGCATCCCCGGTCGCCAGCGTCGCTGCAATGGTCTCACCGGCCTGGGTGCAGCGGGGGGAGATAAAAGAGGAACTCGGCCGGAACAGTGAAATCAGCATCGGGGATTATGTTTATACCGGCGCTAGCGGTTTGCTGGAAATTCAGCTGCAGTCGGGCGTCGAGCTGCGCGTCTATTCCGCTTCGGCAATCCGGATCATGCGGCCGACGCAAACCGAATCCGGCGTCCCCGGAAATGCTCCAGAGCTGTTTGTAGAAAGCGGAAGAGTCTGTCTTGAATCGCCACCCGCCTCCAGCACGGGGAATAATTTCAATCTAAACGTGGCTGACAGGCTGCTGGCCACGATCCAGCAGTATGGCCATATCTGCGTATCACGTCGCGAGGGCATGTCATCGATTAACCTGCGTGCCGGCAGCGTTCAGATTACCAACGCCATCGATCCGGGCATGGTTATTCTGAGCCAGACCGGGACCGAGTTTCGCATGGACGACCAGGGTTCGTATCAACTCCTGCCATCGATACTAGACGGGGCCATAACCGATATGAACACCGAGCCATTCATCGTCGAGGCGATCACCAGGCAGGATAGTCCTGCTAGGGAATCAGGCGAAACCGCGCCAGCTGCAGCGATTAACGAAGATCTGCAGACCGGCGAGCCCGCAACTGACGCCAGCATACAGCCAGGCGGCTATATCTACACGGTATACCTGTTTTCGACTCGCTCAGCAGAGGTTGCCAATCAGGTGAATGAGCGGTTTCAGCAGGCGGGACACAAGTCCCGAATCCTGGTCAACGAAAAAGACGCCCCGCTGCGCTACCGCGTCGCGGTTTCAGGATTTGAGTCCCGGCAGGCCGCGACAGAATTTGCCGACTCGATGCAGGGCAAACTGGGGATAAAAGATACCTGGATAGGAAGAGATCGGCCAGGGCTCGGGGATTGATGACGATCTGCACGACCGCCGGTGCCTAGGCAAATCCCGGCGGATCCCACTGATCCATCATCTTCTGGCGAGCGGCATCGAGCCGTTCCGACATCAGCGCCGCAAACCGTTTGAACAATTCGTAACCGAATTTCGGATCTTCTTCGCAGCGAGCGAGGATGGCGCTGCCGTCAAATTCGATCAGTTCCGTATCCTCGACCGCCCGCGCCTGAAAGCTCCAGCGGTATGGCGAGATCAGCCAGGACCAGCCGAGTATCTGGTCTTCTCCGAGGGTCTGTATGTCAAGCGTCGGCCCCATTACTGCCGGTACCTGGACCGCTACCTGCCCGCTGCGTAACAGGTAAAATTTATCTGCCCGCTCTCCCTGCTTGAACAGGGCGTCGCCTTCCTTGAGCCGAATTTTCGTCGCGGAATCTGACAGGAACTTGATGAAACTGTCATCCAGCCCGGAAAAGAACACATGGCTGGACAGATAATCCTCAATTGATGACATGCTCGTTACCCTCATAGTTAGTCAGAATGCCCAGTATCGGGCTTCTTGCGGCAGTGTTATTGATCCCCGGCAACTAAGAATGAAGAATAGGCCGGGTTATCAAGGGCCGCGCGTTGACTCGATTCTATCTACTTACAGTGTTCCGTGTCACGTCGAAACAGGTTAATCCCTGGCTGGCTCCGATTCGAGCCCCAGGTCTTGCCACCATTGCTGGAAAGCTTCCTCGCTAAACGCCAGCACGCTGCCAAGCTCGCCGCTTCGCTCCTGCCAGGCAGGCAGTGCCGCCTCGGGGACCGAAATCAATAGGGGTATGCCAGCGGCTATGGTTTGAAATACCTCATCGATTAATCCTTTACCCTCCTGTTCCATCTCGCCAAATTTCTCGACCACCACCAGCTCGCACCGCTCATCGATTGCTCTCCGAATTATCCCGGTTGTCTCGGCAAGCGCCGCAACATCGAGACTGCATTCACCCGCGTTTTCCACCTGGCGAGTAATGGGAATGCGCTGCTCGGTACAGACATCGATGGCGTTGAGTCCGATAGTTGCACCCATTGAGTCGAATAGTGCTTCCTGCAACACTCCGCCGACCCGAACATTGTTCGACCTTAATCGTTCGACAAATTTAAATAACGCCATGCGGTCGCCCGTGTCCGGTCGGTAAACCGCGGCCGCAAAAGCTGCTGTCTGTTCGTTCGTCATAGATCGCAGCCTATCACGAATTACCCCCGATTGAACCGAATGAGCAGCAGGGCGATACTCGTCCTCAGCCAGATTCGCGTCGCAAAAAGACTGGCTCTCAGAACTTCTGCTGCCCTAGTGCCGCCTTGATCCGATTTTTGATATAGACGCCGTCACGCGAAGGTAAAACACGCTCTTCTTCCGCCGTATCGACTTTGACGTTGCCGAAATTTAACGCGTTTCTGGCATGAATCCTGGTGCGCAGATCCTGCACCGCCGCCATGTCGCGGATGCTCTCGCTAAAGTCGAAATCAAGGCTGCTGGCCACTCGATCGAGTTCAACCCCGAAGCCCGCATGGCTCTGCTGCATGCCGGTTTCACCATAGTGCCCATTATCCAGCACTGCAATCGTCAGGTTCTTTGGCGACTGGACGGCAATAGTGGCCAGCGCCCCCATCCCCATCAACATCTCGCCATCGCCCGTCACGACCAGCACACTGTCTTGCGGCCGCGATAGCGCCAGGCCCAGCCCAACCGTGGCGGCACTGCCCATCGCCGCCCATAAATAGTAATTACGCGGGTGATCTCCAGCCGCCATCACATCGTAAGTTGGGGAACCAAGGCCGGTTACCACGATCAGGTCGCCACGCGCTACGAGCAGTTCGGCCACGACCTCCCTTCGATTCAGGACTGCCTGTGTCATTGCCGTCAATTCCATTCCTTTTTGCCGATGAGTCGTTGGCCGAGCAGTAGCGCGCAGGCCTGGTCACCCTCGAACGCCATGGTCGCCGCCCCCCTTAGCAAAACCTCCACGTCTGCGGCTTTATCTGCCCGCCAGGTGCGCACGCCCATCAGGTTCAGGGCCGGTTCCGTGGCCTGCCCCATCGGGTTTTGCCATTGATTGAATTCAGCCCAGTCGCCCCGCATCGTCACCACCATCAACAACGGAAAGCGCGCACAGGCCTGCAGCGCAAGCGTGTTGATACAATTGCCGACACCGCTGGATTGCAGCAACAAGGCCCCCCGCTGCCCGCCAAGCCAGGCGCCTGCCAGATACCCGACACCCTCTTCCTCGGTCGTCAGAACCACTGAATTGACATCGTCATCCGCGGCGAAGAGCCGGATTGCGCTCGAGTGCCCCGCATCGGGTACATAGGCGACATGTTTGACATCAAAGTCTTTCAACACTTGGTAGACTTGGGTTCTCCAGTCTATCGACGGGTCTGCAGGCGGGTCGGGTTGGGCCATCTATTCGCTTTCAGTTCATTGGTTGATAATAAACGCTTAACTGGAGACCGCGGGTCGCCAGGTTGCGCGTGCAAGGCGATAGTGTAACAAAATGATGTAACAAGGTTTCATCAGTAACGAATGAGGCATCATGGAAAAGCAGCAAAATCATATCAGTCCCTTCTGGCCGGGGGCCGAACCCGGAAAAAGCGTTGAGATAGCCGCTCCTGACGACGCAGGAAAGTTGCAATTCGAATCCAGGATGAGTGATTGAAGATGTCAATTTCGCTCGCAGACAGCATTGCTCGCAGCCTGTCGACCCGTGGCGTCAGACGCATTTTCGGGGTCCCGGGCGGCGGCTCGAGCCTGGCTTTGATCGATGCCGCAGCGGCGGTCGGCATCGAATTTATCTTGTGCCGTAGCGAAACCGCCGCAGCCATCATGGCTGCCGTGACGGGCGAACTAACGGATATTCCCGGCGTCGTCCTGACCGGTATCGGCCCGGGTGCGGCCAGCGTCGTTAACGGCATCGCCTATGCGTCGCTTGAACGTGCGCCAGTCATCCTCATTACCGACACGAACGAAGCCGGCGCAAGCGCACCTCCGCATCAAATTTTCGACCAGCAGGCCCTGTTTGCTCCCATCTCGAAAACCCAGCATCGCCTGACCCCTGCGGATGGTGCGCAAAACTTCAATGCCCTGTTCGATCTCGCTGCTGCCGAACCCCCCGGTCCCGTCCATATCGAGCTTTCGGCACGCGACGCTGGCGCGATGGTTACCGAGGAGCAGCCTTCTTCGCCGGGGAAGCCCAGACAGATCGACGATGAATCGCTGCAAAAAGTCGCCGGGATGATAGCCGCCTGTCGACGCCCCGTGCTGATAGTCGGACATCAATGCCGCGCCGCAGAGCGTGCGCGGGCGGCAAATCAACTGGCAGAATCGCTCGGCGGGCCGGTGATGACCACCTACAAGGCAAAAGGCACGATTAGCGACAACAATCCGCTGACCGTCGGCTCGTTTACCGGGGCAAAGCTTGACGCCGCTATCCTCGAGGAAGCCGACCTGATCCTGTTTTGCGGCGTTGATCCGGTCGAGATAATCCCCGGTGAATGGCGCTACGCCGCGCCGGTTGCGGTGCTGACCGAATACTGCGAGCTCGCATGGCCCTTCGCAGCCGACGCGATGGTCGAGGGCCCGATCGCGCAAGGAGCCGCCCGGCTCGCGAAAAAGGCGCCTGCCGCGACCTGGGAGGCGGCGCAAATCACGCGCTTGAAGCAACATATCCAGGCCAAATTAGGCAACGTCGGCCAGCATGGGCACTTCCCCGACAAGGTGGTGGATGCGCTGGCACTGGCCGCTCCCGCCGGGGCGCGACTTGCGGTCGATGCCGGCGCGCACATGTTCTCTGCAATGGCTCGCTGGCCTGCGTCCGGGCCGTACGATGTGTTGAAGTCAAACGGGCTGTCAACCATGGGCTACGCGCTGCCGGCCGCATTGGCAGGCTGGCTGCAACAGCCCGAACGCCATGCCATTGCCCTGACCGGTGATGGCGGCATGATGATGAGCCTGGCTGAACTGTCGACAGCGGCACGCCTGGGCGCGGCACTGACCGTCGTCGTGCTAAACGACGCCGCGCTGTCGTTGATCGATATCAAGCAGCAGCGGCAGAAGCGTGCGTCATTGGGGGTGCGTTATCCAGCAGTAGATTTCGCCGCGGCTGCGCGCGGCATGGGCTGCACCGCATGGACGGTTGGACCGCAGGAATCCCTGTCGGCAGCGCTGGCGGTAGCGTTTTCCACAAAAGGCCCTGGCCTGATCGACGTGACGCTAAATCCTTCGGCTTATCGCGAGCAGTTAATCGCGCTGCGGGGTTGAACGCGTGCGCCAGACCCCAGGTCTGGCCTGGCAGTCGCTTTTAGCGCTAGCGTAACAGCGCAAGATTCCTCGAATTACGAACAGTTCAGCGCATGCGTCGGCGTTACTACCTGGCTGAAGCAGGGCAAAGACACCCGGGTAATCGAAGACAAGAAGCGCGTGCAGACGCCCGCGGAGTGGAAAGTCCCAGGAACAAACATCGTCAATGACAAAACCCCGATTTTTTTCATTTGTCGATAAGCTAAGCGCATATCAAGGATTAAGCGGTTTTTTCAGCATCGCTATAGCAGGCCGGGAACCATCGATCGAATTTGTCAGGGCGCTCAGAGCGTAAAGAAAAAAGGCACCCAGTAGGCCAGCATGAGGCCGATAAAAAGCAGTTCTATACGTCCTGTAAAAACATAGTGCGCGCGCTGCTCGCCTTGCTCATCGGCCGCGCGCACCCGCGACATGATGTAATCGAACAGGATGACCACGATCAGAATGGGAGCCATAACCGGCGCGACGATCGTTGGAATTGGAGCCCACGCGACTTGCTCCAGGGAACTATCCATGAGCCGGTTCGCCAACTGGTAGCTGGCTGACAAAATCACGTCGAAAATGGCGAGGCCCAACAAGCCCAGGCGCAGAAATCCTAACGCAGCGAGCCTGCTCCTGATTCGATCTGTCATGGCCATACCTGCTATTTGATCTCTTTACCCGGCTTATACCAGCCGAGCTTATTGTGCAGCGCGACGACTTCTCCGACCAGGATCAGCGTGGGCGCTCGTACCTCGTGCTCTGCAATAATACCCGGCAATGAATCGAGGTCGCCGATAAATACCCGCTGCTCCGCGGTGGTACCCTTCTCTATCAGCGCGGCCGGCGTATCGGCGGCGCGTCCGTGGGCTTTCATCGAACTGCAGATGCGCTCGACATTTTCGAGCCCCATGTAAAACACCACGGTCTGGTTGGCATGACTCAGCATTTCCCAGTTGAGACCTTCCTCACCGTCGCGGCGGTGCCCGGTGACGAAGATGCAGGCCTGCGAATGATCGCGGTGGGTTAACGGGATACCGGCATAACTCGCGCAACCGGAGGCCGCGGTGATTCCGGGCACAACCTGGAACTCGATGTTTTCGTCGATCAACTCCGCGATTTCTTCGCCACCGCGCCCAAAAATAAACGGGTCGCCACCCTTGAGGCGCAATACGCGCTTACCTTCCTGCGCCAGGCGCACCAGTAGCTGGTTAATGTTTTCCTGCGGGATCGCGTGGTTCGACTTCGCCTTGCCGGCATATATCTTTTCCGCGTCGCGGCGCACCATGTCGAGAATCGGTTGCGAAACCAGCCGATCGTAGACCACGACGTCGGCCTGCTGCATCAGCCGCAGCGCCTTGAAGGTAATGAGGTCGGGATCGCCCGGACCCGCGCCAACCAGGTAAACCTCACCCTTGACGGAGTCGAGGCTGAAGTTCTCCAGCGTCTGCTGCAGTTGCTCGCGCGCGTCATCGATTCGGCCGGCAAACACCAGTTCGGCAACCTGGCCATTGAGAATGCTTTCCCAGAAACGCCGACGGGAATCGACATCGGGTAAATTCTGTTTAACCGCGTCTCGATACTCGTCCGCCAGTCTGGCAAGCTCGCCATAGGCCCCGGGTATGCAGCTTTCCAGCTTGGAGCGCAGCAAACGCGCCAGCACCGGCGATACACCGCCAGTCGAGATGGCAATCTGCACCGGGTCGCGATCGATCATCGACGGCATGATGAAACTGCACAACTCGGGACTGTCGACCACGTTCACCGGGATATTCTGCGCCTGCGAGAGCCTCGAAATATCGGCATTGATCGCCGCGTTATCGGTTGCCGCGATGACACAGACGGCATCTTTCAGGTCGTCCGGCCGAAACGCGCGTTGCTCACAGTCGAGATTCTGGCTATCCGCCATTTCACGTACGCGCTCACCGATCTCGGGTGCAACCAGGTGAACCCTGCCCCCAGCCCTGAGCAACAGCTCGGCCTTGCGCGCGGCGATTGCGCCACCACCGACGACGAGACAGGGTTTATCGGTAATATTGTAAAAAACAGGCAGAAAATTCATATGTTTCCAGTCCAGTACCCAGCGCGGATTATATGCTGACCGAAAGGATTACTGAATCTTCACAATGGGAGATAAAAAAAGCCCGCGTGCGCGGGCTTTTTTCAGGACGCAATGTTCCTTACTGGTTCTTTTCACGATAGTTGTCGATGGCAGCCGCGATCGCGTCCTCGGCCAGCACCGAGCAGTGGATCTTGACCGGCGGCAACGCAAGCTCCTGGGCAATATGGGTATTCTTGATTTCCGCAGCTTCGTCGAGACTCTTGCCCTTGACCCATTCGGTGACCAGCGAGCTCGAAGCAATCGCCGAGCCGCAACCATAAGTCTTGAACTTCGCATCCTGGATGATGCCGTCGGCGCCAACCTTGATTTGCAGTTTCATGACGTCGCCACAGGCCGGTGCTCCGACCATGCCGGTACCAACCGATTGATCATCTTCGATCACGCCAACGTTGCGCGGATTTTCGTAATGATCGAGTACTTTTTCGCTATATGCCATTTGTTACACCTCTATATGCAGCGCCTAGTGCGCCACCCATTCAACAGAATTCAGATCTATCCCGTCCTTGTACATATCCCAGAGCGGAGACAGATCACGTAGTTTTTCGACCGCGGCTCGCACCAGTTCGATCGTGTAATCAATTTCATCGAGCGTGGTGAAGCGCCCGATAGTAAAGCGAATCGAGCTGTGCGCGAGCTCATCGTTGCGCCCCAGAGCGCGCAGCACGTATGAAGGCTCGAGGCTGGCCGAGGTACAGGCGGAACCCGACGACACCGCCAGGTCGCGCAGCGCCATGATTAACGATTCGCCCTCGACAAAGTTAAAGCTGATGTTCAGATTACCGGCGATTCGATGCTCGAGGTCACCGTTGACATAAACTTCCTCCATATCTTTCAGGCCGTCGTAGAGTCGGTCGCGCAGCATGCGAATACGCTCGTTTTCGGTCGCCATCTCTTCTTTGGCGATACGAAAAGCCTCACCCATACCGACGATCTGGTGTGTCGCCAGCGTGCCCGAGCGCATGCCACGTTCGTGACCGCCGCCGTGCATCTGCGCTTCCAGTCTTACCCGTGGTTTACGGCGCACGTAGAGCGCACCGATGCCCTTGGGGCCATAAGTTTTGTGCGCGCAGAAAGACATCAGGTCGACCTTCATTTTTTCCAGGTCGATATCGATCTTACCGGTCGATTGCGCCGCGTCTACATGGAAAATAATCCTGTTTTCACGCGCCATTTCACCAATCGCCTCGATATCCTGGATCACGCCGATTTCATTGTTGACGTGCATCACCGAGATCAGGATGGTTTGATCGGTGATCGCCGCCTTCAGTTTGACGAGATCGAGCAGGCCGTTTTCTTGCGGATCCATGTAGGTAACTTCGAAACCCTCGCGCTCGAGCTGACGGCAGGTATCCAGCACCGCTTTGTGCTCGGTCTTCAGGGTGATAATGTGATTGCCCTTCTTGCGATAGAAGTGCGCCGCACCCTTGATCGCGAGGTTATCCGATTCGGTCGCACCGCTGGTCCAGACGATTTCACGCGGGTCGGCATTGATCAGGTCAGCCACATGCTGGCGCGCCTCATCTACGGCGGCTTCCGCGGTCCAGCCAAACTCGTGGCTGCGCGACGCGGGGTTACCAAAATTGCCTTCGATCGTCAGAAAATGCGCCATCTTGTCGGCGACGCGCTTGTCGATCGGCGTGGTCGCGCTGTAATCGAGGTAAATCGGTAGTTTGATATCACTCACTTCAATGTTCTCCTTCTAGGCAATCGCTTGCGGACGATTTAGAAATCGGCCGTACTGTATGTCCTGTTTCTTTACTAGCTCACTAATATCTGGGCGGTTCACGTATTGATCAAGCTTGATACCACTTAAAAATCGATAAAGATTGCAGGAAAGCTCGAACCAGAGCTGATGCGTCAGGCATTTCTCGCCCTGCGAGCAATTACCCTTGCCACCGCATTTGGTCATATCGAGCTTTTCGTCCACCGACTGGATGATATCGGCGACTGAAATCTGATTTGCGGGTCGCGCCAGTCGATAACCACCGCCGGGGCCGCGCACGCCTTCGACCAGGCCACTCTTGCGCAGTTTGGCGAACAGTTGCTCGAGGTAAGACAGCGAAATGCCCTGGCATTGCGAGATGTCGGCCAGGGTCACCGGGCCGACTCGCTGGTGTAAGGCTATATCCATCATCGCAGTTACGGCATAACGGCCCTTGGTCGATAATCGCATGAGAAACTCGTAATTCCTGACTAATTTAGTCAGGAATTATATCGATGACCGGAGTCAGGTCAAGATGTATTTGATCTGGCAGTAACAGAAATTGCCTGATGGATGTATTGAGTTAGATAATTATTTAAATATCAATAATTTATATTGAAAACTTAATGTTACTTATTACCCGCCTTCAAATGCTGCATCGGGTGAAAGTAATGTCCCTGGTGTAGACAGTAGCCCAGCCACTTGTACAAAAATCGATTCATCATCCACTTTTGCTCGATCATGCTGGCGATGTACAGCGGGCCGCGGGTGCGCGAATGAAACTGCTGCACTTCGACCACGCGCGCATCATGGTAGACCTTCAGGTGCAGGTCGGGCTCGAACAAAAGTTGGCCTTCCTCTTCGAACTGGTAGGTCATGCGCAGCATCGTGGTGTACTTGCAACGCTCGGTGATCGACAGAAACAGATCCTGGTGCTCCGGCACCGAGGAAATCATTTCGTCGGCGACGTTTAAATCGGGGGCGATGTTGCGTAAACGCAGGTAGTTATGTTCATACAATTCCATCAGACCCGCGAAACTGCGCGCGTTGGCCGAGCGTCCCTTTCGAACTGGCGCAAGATCAAGCAGCATCGGCTTGATCCATTTGTTGCAGCGCATAGCGCAGTTGGCGGTATGACTGGATCGAATTGCAGCGATCAGGATTCAAAATCAGGGTCCTTGTTTTTTGTTTATCAATGAGCTTTAGAATAGCAAACCACCGGGTGGCGTAAACCTTGTATTTACCGTAAAAATATGGTTGTCCAAGCTGTTCAAGCTCGATCGAGCAGGCAGACGAATTAAGCTTCAGCTGCATTATCCCCTGTCGCAGTTGCTGGCGCACCTCGTGCAAAGCGAGCAACCCGACCAGGGTCATGGCGGTTACCGCCAGCGCCACCGGTTCGACATAACTACCGATCGCCACAGCGATCAAAGCATGGCCACCCAGCGTAAGCCGAAGTTGCGCATGAGAAGGATGAATTTCGAATCGTTGCTGCAAACAAACTGTCCCTGTTAACCAGACCTCGACATGCCGCGCAAGAATCTCACAAAATGTTCGAGTTCCGGATTATCTATGATGCTGCGTCCGAGCAGCATAGCGTACAATTCCGGATCCGGCATATCCAGTAAAGCCCTGAACAGCGCCTGCTCTTCAGGCGTGGCCGTCACGTAATAGCGCTCGAGAAACCCGCTCATGACAACGTCCAGTTCCTTCATGCCTCGACGGCACAACCAGCGCAGGCGGGATAGCTCTGACATATTCGATTACATCTTGCGCTGCACCAGCAGTTTCTTGGTCTCCGCGATTGCCTTCGCCGGGTTCAGCCCCTTCGGACACACCTTGGTGCAATTCATGATGGTATGGCAGCGATACAGCTTGAACGGATCTTCGAGTTCATCGAGACGTTCGCCGGTGGCTTCGTCGCGGCTGTCGACTATCCAGCGATAGGCGTTGAGCAGCGCGGCGGGGCCCAGGTAGCGATCGCTGTTCCACCAGTAGCTCGGGCAACTGGTCGAGCAACAGGCGCAGAGTATGCACTCGTAGAGTCCGTCGAGCTTTTCGCGGTCTTCGCGTGACTGCAGGCGTTCACGATCAGGTGGTGTCGCCGTGTCCGTTTTCATCCACGGCTCGATCGAAGCATACTGCGCGTAAAAATTGGTCAGATCCGACACCAGGTCCTTGATCACGGGTTGATGCGGCAGCGGGTAAATCTTGACGTCGCCCTTGATCGCCGCAATCGACTGCGTGCAGGCCAGCGTGTTGGCGCCGTCGATGTTCATCGAGCAGGAGCCGCAGATACCCTCGCGGCAGGAGCGGCGCAGCGACAGCGTCGAATCCATCTGATCTTTAATCTTGAGCAGCGCGTCCAGCACCATTGGTCCGCAGCTATCCAGATCGACCTCGTAGGTATCGGTGCGCGGATTTTCGCCGCTACCCGGGTCATAGCGGTATACGATGAAACGTCTGATGTTGGTCGAGCCCTCGGGCGCCTTGAACAGTTTGCCCTGTTTGACAACGGAGTTGGCGGGTAAGGTGAATTCGGCCATCTTGCTTAATTCCTCACGATAGGTGCAAAAAGAGCGCTAGTAAACGCGCTTTTTCGGCGGGACAACTTCACATTCATCGCTCAGCGTGTACATATGTACCGGACGATAATCGAAACTGACCTTGCCCTTGCTGTCGACCCAGGACAGGGTATGTTTCATCCAGTTTTCGTCGTCGCGCTCCGGATAATCCTCACGTGCATGCCCGCCGCGGCTCTCGGTACGGTTTAACGCGCTCTGAATCGTCGTTTGCGCCTGCAGCAACAGGTTTTCCAGTTCCAGGGTTTCGATCAGATCGGTATTCCAGATCAGGCCGCGATCGGACAGACCCACATCGTCGAAACTGGCAAAAATCCGGTCCATTTTTTCAACCCCTTCCTGCATCGAATCACCGGTACGGAAGACCGCAGCGTGTTTCTGCATGTCGCGCTGCATTTCGTTTCTGATCTGCGCGGTACCGGTCGAGCCCGAGGCATTGCGAATCCGGTCGAGGTGCTCGATGATGCCGTCGCAGGCATCGACGGCCAGCGGTTTATGCGGCATCCCCGGTTCGATGATTTCGGCGGCGCGCAGAGCCGCAGCGCGGCCAAACACGACGATATCGAGCAGCGAGTTGGAACCGAGTCGATTGGCGCCATGTACCGACACGCAGGCGGCCTCGCCGATCGACATCAGGCCCGGCACTACCGAATCCGGATCACCGTCCTTGAGCGTGACCACTTCGCCCTGGTAGTTGGTCGGGATACCGCCCATGTTGTAATGCACGGTCGGCAATACCGGGATCGGCTCCCGGGTGACATCGACGCCGGCGAAAATTTCGGCCGATTCCGATATGCCCGGCAGGCGTTCATCGATGACTTCGGCGCCGAGATGTTCGAGATGCAGATGGATATGATCCTTATTCGGCCCGACCCCGCGGCCCTCGTTGATTTCTACCGTCATCGAGCGGCTGACGACATCGCGCGACGCCAGGTCCTTGGCGTTGGGCGCGTAACGCTCCATGAAACGCTCGCCTTCGGAGTTGGTTAAATAACCACCCTCGCCGCGCACGCCTTCGGTGATCAGCACCCCGGCGCCGTAGATACCGGTGGGATGAAACTGGACGAATTCCATGTCCTGCAACGGCAAGCCGGCGCGCGCCACCATGCCGCCACCGTCACCGGTGCAGGTATGCGCCGAGGTCGCGGAAAAATAGGCGCGGCCGCAGCCGCCAGTGGCCAACACCACGGTATGCGCACGGAAACGGTGCAATTCGCCCGTCGCCAGATCGAGCGCCACAACGCCGCGGCAGACACCGTCTTCCATGATCAGGTCGATGGCGAAATACTCGATGAAAAACTCGGCCTTGTGCTTGAGCGATTGCTGGTAGAGCGTGTGCAGAATTGCGTGTCCGGTGCGGTCCGCCGCGGCGCAGGTGCGTTGCGCAGTGCCCTCGCCGAAATTGGTTGTCATGCCGCCGAAGGGACGCTGGTAGATTTTGCCTTCCTCGGTGCGCGAAAACGGCACGCCGTAGTGTTCCAGTTCGATTACCGCAGGCACCGCCTCACGACACATGTATTCGATCGCATCCTGGTCGCCGAGCCAGTCGGAACCCTTGATGGTGTCGTACATGTGCCATTGCCAGGTATCCGGGCCCATATTGCCGAGCGAAGCGCTCATGCCACCCTGTGCCGCCACCGTGTGGCTGCGGGTGGGAAATACCTTGGTGATGCAGGCGGTCGAAAGTCCGGCCGCGGCCATGCCGAGAGTCGCACGCAGGCCGGCGCCGCCGGCGCCGACGATGACAACGTCGTAAGCGTGGTCGATGAGTTTATAGTCATTTGCCATCGATTAGCCTGCAAATTGCGTGAAGGGAACGTAGCTCAGGGGAAATCTGGCAATCAAGGGAGATGGTTCAGGATTGGCAGCCAGATTTTCCCTGACAGAATCGCCGGGGGCGATTTTGGGCGCGCTCTTGCGCGGCCCCGCAGGGGTGAGGCGCAAGGATGCGCCGAGCACTTCGTTCAGGTAAAAACTGGTTTTATCTTTAGTTGCCAAGTTTTCTAATATCTCTCTGTTTTTAAGAAGGAATATCCTCATACTCTACCGCCTTTGCGTAATTTGCAGGCTAAGCTCCAAAAGAAATCTTTAGTACCGATACCACGCCGACGATACCGAGTACCAAACACAGAAAATTCGACAGTAGCAGGATCACCGTGCGCCGCGAGTGCGAGCCAACATAATCTTCGATCACCACCTGCAAACCCAGTTGCGCGTGGTAAAACACGGTAATGATCAGCAGCACCAGCGCCACCGTGACAAACGGTTGCCGGATCCATTCGACCAGCGTGGCGTGATCGACCGGCATCGCCGCCAGGCTGAATCCGAGCCACAGCACCAGCGGAATCAACAATAATGACGTCAGTCGCTGGTGCCAGAAATGATGGGTGCCCTCTTTCGCCGAGCCGAGGCCTTTAACTCTGGATAGTGGGGATCTTAAGTCAGCCATCGCGCTATCCCATCCCGGCAACCGCCCAGGTTGCCACGGTCAAAATAACGGCCAGCGCGATCGCCAGCTTGGCGGTGAGATCAACCGTTTCGAGTTCGAAACCGTAGCCCACGTCCCAGAATAAATGCCTGACGCCATTACAGAAATGCAGATAGAGGGAGAAGATGAAGCCGAGCAGGAACAGCTGGCCATACCAGCTTTGCAGGTGCGGCATCATGGCCTGGTAATAAACGGCGCTATTCGCGGCCGCGGCCAGTATCCAGACCAGGACGATACAGCCCAGCGCCAGAATGACACCGGTGATGCGATGCGTAATCGACAGCAGCGCGGTCAACGGCAAACGATAAATTTGCAAATGCGGCGACGTAGGATGTTTGCTGTTAGACATCGATGGTTACCTGGTTATGAGTTGCAGTTCAAGCGGATCGGCGGCACGTTAAAAGTCGATGCAGCGTCCATTTTTTTCCCAGTCGCCGTAACGAGTCGGTTCCTTGCCTTTCGGCCCACCATACTCTTTCGGTGGCTGATCCTGCCGGGATACCTGAGCCTCGTCCTGGTCGGTATCACTGGGTTTATCTGGCGATTCCTGTTCTGACATTCAAGCGTAAACTCTGTTTTTATTGGTCAGGAATACTACCACAGTAAAATAACTCGACGCGCACAAAACGTCCGACCGGCGCAATCCAGAGCGATTTTCTATAGGCTTTATTGAAAAAGCTACTGATTTATCAATTGCGGGATCAATTGCTGGTAGGGCACGTAACCGTTGAACTTGCCGCCATCGCTGGAGTACAGCGCCGGAGTACCGCTGACACCGATACGATTTCCAAGCAGATAGCCGTCATCGACATACTGAGCAGAATCGCAGGCTTCGGATGAAGCCAGCGAACCCATTTCGGCGCCCTTGGCAATGCTCATGGCCTTGCGCTGGTCATCGGCGCACCAGACCTTTTTCATGTCGGCGTAGCCCGGACCACGGTTTCCGCCGCGTGGATAAGGAATGTAGTGCACCGAAATTCCGGCTTCCTGCAAAAATTTCACTTCCTTATGCATTTTCTGGCAATAACCGCAGCTGGTATCGGTAAAAACGCTCAACACCGCCAGTTCCTCGTCGTTGGCGGGAAAAACTATTCTCTTTTCCTTACTGAAGCCGGCCAGCTCGGCGACCACCAGGTCACGACGGCTCAATTCGGTCAGATTACGCGCCGTCTTGAGATCGACCATATCGCCAATAAAAACATAACGCCCGCCCTCGATGAGATAGGCAAACTTGTTGCCGAAACGGGTCTGGAAGACGCCTTCGACACCGGTTTCGATCGGCGTATCCACCTGATCGGTGCCGAGACGCAGCTTGAGGAGACGCGTCATGTCTTCGGCCGGGTCATCGGCTGCCTTGAGCATGGAGAACGACATCAGCAGGATAAAACTGGCGACCAGCGCCCGCGGGAAAAGTTTATTCATCATTTAAGTCGGTGGTAAAAGTTCGAAAGATTAGTCCAACTATGCGCTATAAAGTTCGTTTTTGCCAGATCAGGGTGCGATTGTTTGCCGGCATGGGAACATCTTTGAGCAGCTGCAGTTGCGCCCGGTTGGCGAGTTCCTCGACCCATTCGAAATCCTTGATGCCGCTCGCAGGATCGCGCGCGCGCAACATTTGATCGAAACGCGCGTTACTCTCCGAGGTATAGGCGCCGGCATAGTTAAACGGGCCGTAGAGCGCAAACACACCGCCCGGCTTCAGGCAATCACCAACACCCTCGATGCAGCGGGCAACCGCTTCTTTTCCCATGATATGGAAACAATTGGCGGAATAAACCAGGTCGTAACTATGATCGGGCCAGGCGCCCAGCACATCGAGTTCGATCGGCGCCAGCAGGTTGCCGAGCCCCGCGTCCTCGATCCAGGCCTCGATTCCAGGCAGGTTGGCCGCGAGCTCGGATGTCTGCCAGCTTAACTCCGGCAGCTGGGAGGCGAAATACACCGCGTGTTGCCCGGTGCCGCTTGCAATTTCGAGCACCTCCCCCTGGAGGTAGGATTTGATCGCATCGAAAATAACAAACTTGTTCTGTTCTGCCGATTCGGCGTAAGGACGATTGATCATTTTGCTTCCCGATTACGACTGCGCAGGCGGGCGAGCTTTTCCGCGATCTTGATTTCGAGGCCCCGATCTACCGGGTGATAATACTGCCGTCCAGCGAGTGCTTCGGGCAGGTAGCTTTCGCCGGCGGCAAAGGCATCGGCCTCGTCGTGGGCGTAGCGATAACCGTCGCCGTAACCCTGCTCCTCCATGAAACGGGTCGGCGCATTACGCAGATGCATCGGCACCTCGAGGCTTCCGGAGTTGCGCGCATCGTCCATGGCCTGGCCGTAGGCCTTGTAAATCGCGTTACTCTTGGCCGCACAGGCAAGGTAGACGATACCCTGCGCAAGCGCGAGTTCGCCTTCGGGGCTGCCGAGCCGTTCAAAGGTTTGCCAGCCGTTGAGGCACAGCTCCAGGCCGCGCGGGTCGGCGATGCCGATATCTTCCACCGCCATGCGCACCACGCGACGCGCGATGTATACCGGGTCGCAACCGCCATCGATCATGCGGCAAAACCAGTACAGCGCGGCGTCCGGGTCGGAGCCGCGCACCGACTTGTGCAGCGCGGATATCTGTTCGTAGAACACATCGCCACCCTTGTCGAAGCGTCGCGGGCCCTGCTGCGCGATCTCCGCGATCAGGTCGGCGTCGATAACCTGCCCCTCGACCAGGTCACTGGTAATCTCGAGATAGGTCAGTGCGCGGCGCGCGTCGCCGTCGGCGGCCTGGGCCAGGATCTCGAGCGCTGCCGGTTCGATACTGAGGCCGAGTTTGCCGAGCCCGGCCTCCTCGTCCACGAGCGCGCGCCGCACCACGGATTCGATATCCTCGCTCGAAATCGGTTTCAACACGTAAGTGCGCGTGCGAGATAACAGCGCGTTGTTGAGTTCGAACGAGGGATTTTCGGTAGTGGCGCCGACAAACAGGATCGTGCCGTCTTCGATATACGGCAGAAAGGCGTCCTGCTGCGCCTTGTTGAAACGATGAACCTCATCGATAAACAGTACCGTAGGTCCCTGGAACTGGCGCGCCTGCTCGATTGCCTCGCGTATGTCCTTGACGCCGGCCAGGACCGCGGAAAGCGTGATGAAACGGGCATCGGAATACTCGGCGATGAGGCGCGCAATCGTGGTTTTACCGGTGCCGGGCGGCCCCCAGAAAATCATCGAGTGCAGCTTACTGGCTTCGATCGCCTGGCGCAGCGGTTTGCCTGGCCCGAGCAAATGCGCCTGACCGAAAACCTGGTCGAGCTTGCGCGGACGCATGCGATCCGCCAGCGGACTGAACTCCTTTTCCGCTACAAACAGATCGTTCACGTCAGCATCACTGGTTTGCAAAAAGCAGCTGTCGAAGATGTACAGATCCGCCCTGAATCATCGACATTCATTTGACTCTAACGGGCGAATCAAGCGCCGGATTTTTGTGCCAATGCAAGGCCGGTCCGACGCATCGGGTTTCGCGCGCAAAAGGTGAGCGTATGCATAATACGCGATCCTTTGAGCACGAAAGCAACGCCGCAGTGGTGCAAAAAGACAAGCTTGAGCACCCGTTAGCCGCCGACACCGTAGACGTCTACCCCGGGCGGCGGCACGAACTTGAAAGTGGCCGGATTGTGCACCACGCCGACTCGCAGGTTTTCGAACACGATTTGCGTACTCTGACCAAATTGATCCTGCAGCTCCATCGCGCGCACGCTATCGTCTTCGAGACCAATATAGATCGCGCTGTATTCCAGGTCGGCGGCGTTCGGCTTTAGTTCCACCCAATAGAGAAATTTGCGCTGCCCGACCTCGGAAATCTTGAACTGCTGACTGACGTCCGACTGCTTCATCAGGATCATGATCGGCGCATTGGACAGCCCTTCATCCATCGGCTTTACCGTGACCTGCTCGAGCTCGACATCGTAGATCCACAACTCGCTGCCGTCGGCCACGATGCGCTGTTCGAACGGATCGGTGTAGATCCAGGCAAATTTACCCGGGCGTTGCATTGCCAGCGTGCCGCGGCTTTGCTGCACGATTTTCTTGTCTTCATCGCGCAGTGTCTGCTTGAACTCGGCACTCAGGTTATCCATGTTTTTGAGCGCCGCCTTGAGGCGCTTTGCCGCGTCATCGGCCATTACCTGAGCTGACATAAACAACAAGAAAAATATAATTAGTCTGAACAATTGATTGGCTTTAGAAATGTGATATTTTCGTGAGAATAAGGAAGATTCGCGCACAGAACCGCAGTGTATAGGTTTATACATGAGGATTCGAGCACGAATCTGACGCAGTTATCGCGGAAATAGCGCATTTATAAAGCCGATCAATCCGCTGGTGGGGGTGGGGGTGCCAACACCTCCCTGCTCCCGTTTGACTGCACCATCGAGACCACACCGGAGGCTTCCATTTCCTCGATCATGCGCGCGGCACGGTTATAACCGATCTTGAGGCGCCGCTGCACATAGGAAATCGACGCCTTACGTGTTTCGGTGACGACCGCAACCGCTTCATCATACAGCGGATCGGCTTCGTCACCGTTGGAATCACGCGGCCCTTCTCCCGGCAATACCGCTGTGCTCGACTCTTCAAGGACATTGGGAATGTAATCTGGTTCCCCGGATTTCTTGATTTCATTGATAACCGCGTGCACTTCGTGATCGTCGACAAAGGCGCCATGCACCCTTTCAGGTACGCTGGTGCCCGGCGGCAGATAAAGCATGTCGCCGTGACCAAGCAGGGTTTCCGCCCCCATTTGATCCAGAATGGTGCGCGAATCAATCTTGGAAGAAACCTGGAAGGCAATCCGCGTCGGGATGTTGGACTTGATCAGCCCGGTAATAACATCCACCGACGGCCGCTGGGTGGCGAGCAGCAGATGGATGCCCGAAGCGCGCGCTTTTTGCGCCAGGCGCGCGATCAATTCCTCGACCTTCTTCCCGACGACCATGATCATGTCGGCAAACTCGTCGACCACGACCACGATATAAGGCAGGGTTTCAAGGTCTGCAGGTGCCGCATCGGGATTCAACAACAGCTCTTTCTGATCGAACAGCGGGTCCTTGATCGGCTGGCCGTCGGCAATCGCATCCTTGACCTTGCGGTTATAGCCGGAAATATTGCGCACTCCGAGCGAGGCCATCAGCCGATAGCGGCGTTCCATTTCGGCCACGCACCAGCGCAGCGCATTGGCGGCATCCTTCATATCGGTGACCACCGGCGCGATCAGGTGCGGAATACCCTCGTAGATGTTTAGCTCCAGCATCTTCGGGTCGATCAGGATCATGCGCACATCCTGCGGCGTCGCCTTGAACAGGATACTCAGCAGCATGGCGTTGATGGCCACCGATTTACCCGAACCGGTGGTGCCGGCGACCAGCAGGTGCGGCATCTTGGCCAGATCGGCCACCATCGCCTCACCGCTGATGTCCTTGCCCAGCGCGAGCGTTAACGGCGATGCCGCCTGGTCGAACGCCCTGGATTGCACAATTTCGCTCAGGGCTACCAGCTCGCGGTTTTCATTGGGGATCTCGAGACCCATCACCGATTTGCCAGGAATGATTTCAACCACGCGCACGCCAATGACCGACAGCGAGCGCGCCAGGTCCTTGGACAGGTTGGAAATCTGGCTGACCTTGACCCCCGGCGCCGGCAAAATTTCAAACCGCGTGATGACCGGCCCCGGATGCACCGACTGGACCTCGATCTCGATGCCGAAATCGAGCAGTTTCAATTCGAGCTGCTGCGACATGGCTTCCAGCGCCGCCTTGCTGTAGCCCGCGACCTTGGGTTTAGGCTTGTCGAGCAGCGCCAGCGGCGGGATCGTCCCCCTGCCCTTGCCGCTGGACTTGAACAACGGAATCTGTTTTTCCTTTTCCACGCGCAGGCTCGGTTCGAGCTGCTCGACCACCGGCTCGATTTTGACCGGCTTGCGTTTTTCCTGTTTCTTTTGCTGGACCTGGAAAACCTGCTCGCGCTCGCTGCGATTACGATTGCCCTCGACCTTGTCGCGCATCAGGTAGTAGCGGTCGAGCAAGCGCTCGAGCAGCAGCAACGTATACTTGCCGGTATTATCGACCAGCGCCAGCCAGGACAGGCCGGTAAACAGGGTCAGCCCGGCCAGGAACAGCGCCAGGTGCATCACGGTTGCGCCGACGAAGCCAAGACCATGGGAAAAGTAATTACCGGCAATCTGCCCCAGAATGCCGCCAGCGTCGAGCGGCATGGTGCCGCTTTCGACCGAAAAGTGCAGGCTCGAAAGCGCACAGCCCGAAATCAGCGTCAGCACGAAACCGCTCCAGCGAATAACCAGCATCTGGTAGCGGTCTTCGTCACTCAAATCACGGGTTTTCACCAGGATCATGCCGTTGTGAATGAGCATGATTGGCAACAGGAAGGCGAGGAAGCCGAACAGGTAAAACAACAGGTCCGCCATCCAGGCGCCGGCGGTGCCGCCGAAGTTGGCAATTTCACTGTTGCTGCCGCTGTGCGACCAGGAAGGATCGAACGCGTCGTAGCTGAATAACGCCACCAGAAAGTATCCGGCGAGCGCGAACGAAATCAGCATGCCCGCCTCGCGCAGGCGCTGATTGACCTGCCCGGCAAACATCAGCTTTCTTTCGTGCTGGTCTGATCGTGATGTTGATTTAGCCTGCGCCACTAAGATAAATGCCCTGATTAAAGCGGGCTATTTTACATGATCATCTCCTGTGGGAACTAGAATTAATCCCATTGAAAAATCTAGCCCGATAGCCATATAGTCAGGAATCCTTTTTAGCTTTAAGATTGGCGTCTTTTTTAAGCCCCTTATTCAGAGAGTTCAAATGTCCGAACCCAAACACAGCCGAGTCATTATTCTCGGATCCGGCCCGGCCGGATACTCGGCCGCGGTTTATGCCGCACGCGCCAACCTGAAGCCAACGGTGATCACCGGGGTCGAGGCCGGTGGCCAGTTGATGACCACTACCGATGTCGATAACTGGCCCGGCGATGTCGAAGGCCTGACTGGTCCGGATTTGATGATGCGTATGCAAAAACATGCCGAACGCTTCGAAACTGAAATCATTTTCGATCACGTCAATACCGTGTTCCTCGATGAAACACCCAAACGCCTGGTCGGTGACAGCGGTGAGTACACTTGCGACGCCCTGATCATCGCCACTGGTGCCAGCGCAATGTATCTCGGCGAACCGTCCGAGGAAGCCTTCCACGGCAAGGGTATATCGGCCTGCGCCACCTGCGACGGCTTCTTTTTCCGCGGCCAAAAGGTTGCGGTCATCGGCGGTGGCAATACCGCGGTCGAGGAAGCTTTATACCTGTCGAACATCGCCTCGGAGGTCACCCTGGTGCATCGCCGCGACAAGCTGCGCTCGGAAAAAATCATGCAGGACCAGTTATTCGAAAAGCAAAAGAACGGTAACGTCAAAATTGAATGGAACAGCGTATTCGACGAGGCGCTGGGTGACGACTCCGGCGTAACCGGGCTGCGTATCCGCAACGTGCAGGACGACAGCACCAAACAACTCGATCTCGCCGGCATCTTCATCGCCATCGGACACAAACCCAACACCGGCATTTTCGAAGGCCAGCTGGAAATGAAGAACGGCTACATCAGGGTAAATAGCGGCCTCGACGGTAACGCCACCGCGACCAGCGTCGAAGGCGTGTTTGCCGCGGGCGACGTCATGGACCACGTCTACCGCCAGGCGGTGACCTCGGCCGGCAGCGGTTGCATGGCGGCGCTCGATGCCGAAAAATACCTGGATGCCAAGGAACTCGAATAGTGGCCACGAGCTGCGTGTCAGCGTCAGTCACAGCCTGAGCGAGGTTGCGGCCGCCGACTGGGACGAGCTCGGCGACGGCTCCTACCCGTTTACGCGACACTGCTTTTTATACGGCCTCGAGTTGCACGACTGTCTCGAGCCGTTTGGCTGGCACCCGGTCTATTTCCTGTTGTATCGCGAGCAGCAACTGCTAGGCGCGGTGCCCTGCTATATCAAGACCAATTCCTACGGCGAGCTGGTTTTCGATCATGCCTGGGTCAACGCCTACCATCGCAGCGGGCTCGAATACTACCCCAAGCTGGTGACCGCGATCCCGTATACCCCGGCAACCGGCCAGCGCTTCCTGTTCAATAACGCACTGATCACCGACGACAGCGAGCGCCAGCTGCTGCGCGAAACCCTGGTCCAGGTCATCCAGGGATTCTGCAGCGAACAGAAGCTGAGTTCCTGGCATATCCTGTTTGCCGAAAAAGACGTGCTCGACGGGCTTGGCCAACGTGACATCATGCAACGCAGCGACGTACAGTTTCACTGGCAAAACGATCACTACCGCGATTTCGACGATTTTCTCGCGCGCCTGAGTTCGCGCAAGCGCAAAAACCTGCGCAAGGAACGCCACAGCGTAGCGCAGCAAGACCTCGACATTCGCATGCAGACCGGCGACAGCCTCAGCGGCGACGAATGGCGTCGCATTCACCAGCTGTATACCGGGATCTACCAGCGTAAATACGGTACCGCAACCCTGACCGCTGAGTTTTTTCAGCACGTCGGGGAACACATGCCGCAGCAGGTGCTGGCCGCGATCACGCGCGCTCAGGGGCAGATCGTCGCCGCGTCGCTGTTCTTTCGCAGCGCAACCCATCTCTATGGCCGCATCTGGGGTTGCGACCAGTACTTCAACAACCTGCATTTCGAATGCTGCTACTACCAGGGCATCGATTACTGCATCGCCGAGGGTCTGCAGTACTTCGATCCGGGTGCCCAGGGCGAGCACAAACTGAGCCGCGGTTTTTTACCGACCCTGACCTGGTCGGGGCACTGGATTGCGCATCCGCAGTTTCGCGAAGCCATCGAGAGATTTCTGCAACAGGAACTGCGTTACATCGACGACTATCAGGCCGATCTGCTCGATCATTCGCCTTACAAACGTACAGATTAATATTATTCTACTTTAACTTTGCCTTATAAATTATTGATTAATAAATGATTCCTTGGTTAAATCCAGGCGCTGCACCGTATTTTCCGGAGACCGATTCGGTACTGGCCGAGCCTGCGGGCCTGCTCGCTGCCGGCGGTAGTCTCGAGGTCGCATGGCTGCTGGTGGCGTATCGTCAGGGCATTTTCCCCTGGTTCAGCGAAAATGAACCCATCCTGTGGTGGTCGCCGGCGCCGCGCACGGTGCTCTATCAAAAACGTTTCCATCAAAGCAAAAGCCTGCAAAAGCTCGCGCGCCAGCAACGCTACCAGATCACCGAGGACCAGAACTTCGAAGCCGTGATCGAAGCCTGTGCGGGTCAACGCGCGGACCAGAAAGGCACCTGGATCAATTCGCGAATGATCGAGGCCTATATCGATATGCACCAGGCCGGCTTCGCGCATTCGATCGAATGCCGTCGCGACGGCGAACTCGTGGGCGGACTCTACGGCATCGTGCTCGGCCGGGTATTTTTCGGTGAATCGATGTTCAGCCGGGAAGCCAACACCTCCAAACTCTGCCTCAAACACCTGGTTGATTCGGGGCGCTACGAAATGATCGATTGCCAATTGCCGACCGAGCATCTCAAGTCGCTTGGCGCTATCGAAATCAGCCGCGAAGAATTCGAAAACGCGCTCAATCGCTGGACCTGATCAAAACGACCCGGAATTGCGAGCATCCCCTCCTCGATCGGAATATGGGTGAACAAGTCAAAGTTAATTCACTTTAACTATATTATTTAAATAATTGATTTTAATAGTTTTTATATCGTGGTGAACGCCTCGCCATCAGGCGAACAGTTTTTTGATGTTGCGTTTAACCACGGCCGACTCGCGGATCGTATCGATACTGCCCTCCGGGGTTACCCCGAGCTTTGCCATGGCGGGCACGGCATCGACTTTCGGCAGCGAGTGGTTGATGTCCCCCTGCAGCATGCCGTAATAATTGGCGATCAGCACCAGGTCGCACAGATCGGCCGGACCCTCGTGGTCGCGCGTCCAGTCGCCGCACTCCTCCACCACCTGGATCAGTACATCGGCAAAATTCCATTTGCGCAGCAGCAGGCTGGAAATTTCGGGGCGCATCACCTGGATCGCATGCTCGATTTCGATGTGATCCAGCATCAGATGATTATGCTCGAGCAGACGATCATCGATAACCAGCACGCCGATACCGTGAATCAACCCGGCCAGCATCGCCAGGTCGGGCGGGAATGCGCGCGATTTCTTCGCCAGTATCCGGCTGATGGCAGCCACGGTGAGGCTGTGATGCCAGAACGACGCAACCCGCCGCAGATGCTCCTCTGGCATGCGCTTGACCAGCTTGCCTACAGCGTAGGTCATGATCAGGCAATACACCGGCATCATGCCGAGGCGTTCGATCGAGTAGCGAATCTTCCCGCTCGCGCTGAGCTTGTCGTCTTTGGCGCAGCGGGCGACATTTTTGAGTTTGCGCGAGACATCGGGATAGGAAACCAGGATGTGCACCATGGCATCGATATCGGTCGCCTTGCCACGGTAAATCCGCTGGACTCGTTCCGCCACTGACGGTAACGACGGCAGCTTGATGCTGTTATTCATCAGGTTGTGGTACAGGTGATTGACGATAGAGCTGTCTGCCTCGTCGTAATCGGTGAACATCGAATGCACGCTGATTTCGCCCAGCTCCGAAGCCGAAAGCCCGGATATTTCGGTCAGTTTCTCAACATCTACCTTCATGTACTCGACCGGACCCAGCGCGGTCACGTCATAGATACTGGGGCGCAGTTGCGCGATCGGTTGCAACTCCTGGTTATCGTCCACCGTAATGGTCTTGGTCCTGCCGTCACGCGCCAGCAGCGAGACGCTGCCCTTGACGATATAGAGACTGCTTTTTTCGGTCGACCCGGCCTGCAGCAACAGCTGTTTTTTCTTCGCCCTCTGAATACGAAGTTGATTGGCAACCGCAATCAGGTGCCCTTCCGACAAACGGGAAATCACCTTGATGCGCCGCAGGGTCGATAGATCTGGAATCTTGATTTCGGTCAAGCTGGCTATCTGCTCAAGTTAAACAAACGATCCGACATAGCGAATCCGATATTGTTTCAAATTAGCAGATTATCGCATCGATGAGGATAGGTTAGCGACACAGGTCAATTTTGCAGGAATTCGGTTGGTGTTGTTGATTATTCAATGGTAGATAATGGAATCCCCGCTGGCGCGGGGATGGGTTTTTAACTGGATCCCGCGGTTAAACCGCGGGATGACAGTTTGCCGTGAGGTGACAGTTTGCCGTGAGGTGACAGTTTGCCGTGAGGTGACAGTTTGCCGTGAGGTGACAGTTTGCCGTGGGATGATAGTGCGCCGCGGGATGATAGTGCGCCGTGGGGTGATGGTTCTCTGCGGGATGACAATGATTGCCATAGGACAACGCCCGGCCCTGGAACGATCTGGGGCCGGATGCTGGACATGCGGCCTAGAGTTTTGCCAGGGTCTCGGCGACGGCGTTGCCGAATTCCGACGGCCTGACGATGATGCCGACGCCGGCCGCGCGCAGGATTTCGACCTTTTCCGCGGCCGATTCGCCGGCGCTGGTCACGATGGCGCCGGCATGACCCATGGTGCGCCCCCTGGGCGCGGTCAGGCCGGCGATATACGCCAGCACCGGCTTTTGCATGTGATCGCGTGCGTAGGCCGCCGCCTCGGCTTCCTGCGGCCCGCCGATCTCGCCGATCATGACCACCAGGCTGGTGTCCGGATCCTGCTCGAAGCGCTCGAGATGGTCGCGAAACGCGCTGCCGTTGATCGGATCGCCGCCGATGCCGACGCTGGTTGAGATGCCGATGCCCAGCGCCTTCAACTGCGACGCGGCTTCGTAACCAAGGGTGCCGGAACGACCAATCAGGCCGACGCTACCCTGCATGTAGATATGCCCCGGCATGATGCCCATCATCGCCTTACCCGGGCTGATGGTGCCGGCGCAGTTAGGCCCGGTCAAGGTCATGCGCTCCTCTCTCTTGTACCGGCGCATGTAGCGCTTGACGCGCATCATGTCCTGCGCCGGAATGCCGTCGGTGACGCAGACGCAAAAGCGGATGCCGGCGTCCGCGGCTTCCATGATCGCATCCGCGGCGAACGGCGGCGGCACGAACACCACGCTCGCTTCCGCGCCGGTATCGCGTACCGCGTCCTTGACGGTGTTGAACACCGGCCGCTCGAGATGTTGCTCGCCGCCCTTGCCCGGCGTTACGCCGCCAACCACGTTGGTTCCATAGTCAATCATTTCCTGCGCATGAAAAGTACCGATACGGCCGGTATATCCCTGCACCATGACGCGCGTGTTTTCGTCTAGAAATATGCTCATGTCGATGCTCCCCGCTATCCCGCCAGAGTGGCTTCGTAAGATTTAGCGGCGGCAACTGCCTTCTCAGCCGCCTCGGCCAGCGTATCCGCCGTAATCAGGTCGATATCGCTATCGGCCAGGATCTGGCGCCCCAGTTCTACATTGGTACCGGACAGGCGCACCACGACCGGTACCTGGACTTCGAGTTTCTGCATCGCCTGGATAACGCCCTCGGCAACCCAGTCGCAGCGGTTGATGCCGGCGAAAATGTTGACCAGAATCGCGTACACCCCCTGGTCCGATAGAACCAGGTTGAACGCCTTGGCGACCCGCTCCGGCGAAGCGCCGCCGCCGATATCGAGAAAATTGGCCGGCTCGCCACCGACGTGTTTGATCATGTCCATGGTCGCCATGGCCAGTCCGGCACCGTTGATGATGCAACCGATATTGCCATCCAGGCCGACGTAGCTTAGCCCCCGGTCAGCGGCATTCATTTCGCGCGGATCTTCCTGCGACTTGTCGCGTAACTCGGAAATCTGCGGCCGGCGAAACAGCGCGTTATCGTCAAAACCCATTTTCGCGTCGAGCGCAATCAGGCGCCCTTCACGGGTTACCACCAGCGGATTGACTTCGACCATGGTTGCATCGAGATCGCGAAACGCGCGGTAACAGGCTTTCAGCGCCTTGACCGCCTCGGCCAGCTGGGCAGCCTGCAGACCGAGCGCAAACGCGATTTCGCGCGCCTGGAAATCCTGCATGCCGACCGCCGGTTCGATCGGTACCCGCACGATGCTGTCGGGTTCGTTCGCGGCGATTTCCTCGATATCCATGCCGCCCGCGGCCGAGGCCACGCAGACGATGCGTTCGGAAGCCCGGTCGAGCACGAAAGCAAGATATATCTCGCGCTCGATATCGGTCGCTTCTTCGATGTACAGGCGCCCGACCAGCTTGCCCGCGGGGCCGGTCTGATTGGTAACGAGGCGGCGGCCGAGCAGCGCATTAGCCGCGTCCAGCACCTCGTTTTCAGTCGAACAGACCTTGATACCGCCGGCCTTGCCGCGCGCACCCGAATGAATCTGCGCCTTGACTACCCATTTCTCGCCACCGAGCTCCTTGGCGCGATAGGCCGCCTGCTCGGGACTGTAGGCGATACCACCTTTGGCGATCGGCATGCCGAAATCGGACAACAGCGCTTTTGCCTGGTATTCATGTATATCCATCGAACTTCTCCTGCTGCCGCCTGGTTATCGTTTCGCCCGGATCGCGGCGTCGGTGTTAACCACGTTTTCCGCCATGCGCGCGGACGCGGCATCGATCATGCGACCATCGAGCTGCGCTGCGCCTTTGCCCTGCGCTGCCGCTTCTTCAAGCGCGGCGAGGATGCGTCGTGCTCGATCGACCTCGCTTTCGGGGGGCGAGAATACGTCGTTGGCCAACTCTATTTGCGACGGATGAATCGCCCATTTGCCCTCGTAGCCCATGGCCGCGCCACGGCGGGCCGCGTCGATATAACCGTCCGGATCGTTGAAATCGCCGAATGGACCGTCGATTGCGCGCAAGCCGTAGGCGCGACATGCAACCAGCATGCGCGACAGCCCGTGATGCCACTGATCGCCCGGGTAGTCCGGATTCAGGCCACCGATATTGGTGGTGCGCGCGCGGCAGCTCGCGGCATAGTCGGCGACGCCAAAATGCATCGCTTCCATGCGTGGACTCGATGTTGCGATAGCATCGACATTGGCCATGCCGAGCGTGATTTCGATCAGGGCTTCTAGTCCGATCCTGTTGCTAAAACCCTGCGCGGTTTCAATCTGGGTCAGCATCGCATCGACCATGTAGACATCCGCGGCCACGCCGACCTTGGGGATCAGAATCGTGTCGAGCCGATCCCCGGCCTGTTCCACCACATCGACCACGTCGCGGTACATGTAATGCGTATCGAGACTATTGATACGCAGCGAGATGGTCTTGCCCCTGCCGCGCCAGTCGATGTCGTTCAGCGCTTCGATGATGTTCTTGCGCGCCTGCAGCTTGTCCCCCGGCGAGACCGCGTCCTCGAGGTCGAGAAACACGTAATCGGCCGCACTGTCGGCAGCCTTTTCAAACATTGCCGGGTTGGACCCCGGCACGGCAAGTTCGCTACGCTGTAGACGTTGTCGTGCCGGCGCATATTGCGTATGACTCATTTAACCCCCCCTGAAATGACGAAATCATTACCGCGGTAATGAATAAAAGCCCATATACGAAAAAAGTATAAGCAAAGTGTAAAACCTTATATGAACTGCGGACTATCGCTCAGCCGACATGCGGGATTTCGATTACGACGACAAAGCCAGTCGCGTCAGTTGTAGTCGAGAATCGCGCTTACCAACAGGTATAGAAACACAACGCTAAGCCACAGGTCTATCAGCACAAAGAGATAGAAGAGCTTGCGTTTTTCGGGGTCGCGGCGCGTTCCCAGGGTGAGATAAATAAAAAACGCAAGAAATGCGAGCAGGAGAATGACGAGATGCATTGATTACAGGTCCTCGTTCGCGATACGGGCCGCGGCGATCGCCGTCATATTGACCAGACCGCGCACCGTGGTGCCCGGCGTCACGATGTGCGCGGCGATATCACAGCCCAGCAGAATCGGTCCGATCGCCACGCCGTCGGTACTGAGCTTGGCCAGGTTCATCGCGATATGCGCCGCATCCAGGTTTGGCATGACCAGCAAATTGGCAACCCCGTCCAGGTTCGAATTCGGGAACTGTTCGAGCATGACTCTCGGCGATAACGCCAGGTTGGCCTGCATCTCGCCCTCGACCATCAGGTCCGGGTGATTCTGATTAAGAATCGTCAGCGCCTCGCGCATTTTACGCGAAGAGGCGCAATCCCGGCTGCCGAAATTGGAATGCGACAGCAGCGCCGCCTTCGGCTTGAGTCCGAAGCGGGCGACTTCCACGGCCGCGAGCGCGGTCATATCGGCAATTGCCTGGGCCGACGGCTCCGGCGTCACGTGGGTGTCGGTAATGAACAGCGTGAACTTACTGGTAATGATGATACTGAGCGCCGACACCTCGTCGATACCGTCATCCTGCTGCGACACGCTGAGGATACGCCCGAGGTGGCGATGAAATCGACCGATGGTGCCAGTAATCATCGTATCCGCAAGACCGAGTTTGACCATCATCGCGGCCTGCGTAGTTTTGCTGTTACGCAGTATCTCGCGAGCTTCAAGCGGCGTCTTGCCACGGCGCTCGGTCAGCTGATGAAATTCGCGGCACCAGTCTTCGTTCTCCTGGTAATCAATGACCTCGAAGTCCTGCCCGGGTTTGATCGTCAATCCGTATTCACGAATGATTTGCTTGATAACATCTTTCCGCCCGAGCACGATCGGAGTGCAAAGCTTGTCCTGCAGGACGTTCTCCACCGCCTGCAAAACCTTGGGATTTTCACCCTCGGTATAGACCACGCGCCGCGGGTTCAAACGCGCCGTATCGAACACCGGCTTCATGAACAGGCCCGAGCGAAAGACGAAAGCGGTCAGCTTTTCACGATAGGCGCCCATATCCTCGATCGGTCGTTCGGCGACGCCAGAATCCATCGCCGCCTGCGCCACCGCGGGTGCGATTTCGAGAATCAGGCGTCGATCGAAGGGCTTGGGAATCAGGTACTCCGGCCCGAAGGTCAGCGATTCGCCCTGATAGGCGTCCGCCACGGCATCGCTGGTGCCGGCACGCGCCAGTCTCGAAATCGCATCGACGCAGGCGATTTTCATTTCCTGGTTGATTTCGGTGGCGCCAGCGTCGAGCGCGCCCCGAAACAGGAAGGGGAAACAGAGTACATTGTTGACCTGGTTCGGATAATCGGTGCGCCCGGTGGCGATAACCACATCGGGACAGACGCGTTTGGCTTCGGCGGGATCGATTTCGGGCGTGGGATTAGCCAGCGCGAACACGATCGGCCTGGCCGACATCGATTCGACCATTTCCGCTTTCAGCAGGTTACCGGCCGACAGGCCCAGGAATACGTCGGCGCCGACGAGCGCCTCGCCGAGCGTGCGCAAATCGGTTTCTATGGCGAAGGCTTCTTTGTATTGATCCATCTTGTCGGTGCGACCCTGGTAAATAACGCCGCGCGAATCACAGACGATGATGTTGTTCTTATCGAGCCCCATCGACACCAGCAGCTTGAGGCAGGACAGCGCCGCCGCGCCGGCGCCCGAGGCCACCAGTTTTACCTTGTCCAGATCCTTGCCCACGACCTCGAGCGCGGATTTCATCGCCGCGGCAACCACGATCGCGGTGCCGTGCTGGTCGTCGTGAAACACCGGGATCGACATTTTTTCGCGCAGATACTCCTCGACATAAAAACAGTCGGGCGCCTGGATATCCTCGAGGTTGATGCCGCAAAAGGTCGGTTCGAGGCGTTCGATGGTCTCGGCGAGCTTGACCGGGTCCTTCTCGTTAATTTCGATATCGAACACGTCGATGCCGGCGAAGCGCTTGAATAGCACGGCCTTGCCTTCCATCACTGGTTTTGCGGCCATCGCGCCGATATCACCGAGACCCAGCACCGCGGTGCCGTTGGTTATGACCCCGATCAGGTTGGCACGCGCGGTATATTCGCGCGCAGCCAGTGGATCTTTCTCAATTTCCAGGCAGGGATAGGCTACGCCCGGCGAGTAAGCCAGGGTCAGATCGGCTTGCGAAGTCAGCGGTGTCGTCGCCTCGATGCGTAACTTGCCCGGTGTCGGCAGGCGGTGATAGTTAAGCGCTTTTTCCCTGTTTTCGTCTGACATGAAGCTTCTCCCACTGTGAAGCTGCAGTATAAGGCGAAGGGGTTCACATTTTAAATAAATCATCGTTTTATGATGAAATTTAATTGGCTAGAATGCGTCCCCCCTGGCAACCATGCATTACCCGCGAAACAATTGAAAAAACCCAGACTGCTTGAGATCAACGGCACCGGTTACGAAGTGGACGCGGAAGGATTCCTGCAGGACATCAGCGACTGGTCGCGCGAAGTCGCGCTCGGCATGGCGGCAGAAGACGGCATCGAGCTCGAGGCCGAGCACTGGGAAGTGATCAGTTTTCTGCGTAGCTACTACCTCAAATACCAGATTGCTCCGGCGATACGCGTGCTGACCCGGGAAATCGGCAAGCGCCTGGGAGCCGACAAGGGCAACAGCCGCTACCTGAATCAACTGTTCCAGTTCGGCCCCGCCAGGCAGGCCTGTCGTTACGCCGGCCTGCCCAAACCGACGGGCTGCGTCTAGCTCGATTTATCCTGGCTGGTTGAAACCTCGAATTGAGGTGCGCGCGGCGCGCGTAAATTGTTGACTGGATCCCGCGGTCGAGCCGCGGGATGACATAAACTTCTGTCATCCCGTGGCTTGACCCTATGCGTCGAACCAGCGGGATCCAGGCCGAAGAGATAGCAGTAGTTTTTCCGGATCCTGCCTATCCGATAGAATTCAGTATATGAGATGCGCGCTGCGCGCAAGATTTGTTGACTGGGTCCCGTCGGACCGACGCATCGAGCTAAACCCACTACTGTCTGGTTAAGCACCCATTGTTTGTATTAATTGTCACCCCGCGGCTTGACCGCGGGGTCCAGAGTTTGATTTCATTGGGTTTCTGGATACCACCGGTCCGACGGGATCCAGCACAGAAGTGCGCGCTGCGCGCGCGATTTGTTGGCTGGATCCCGTGGTTAAACCACGGGATGACAAAATCCTCTGTCAGCCCGCGGCTTGACCCGATGGGTCGGACCCGCGGGATGACAGAAAGCGCGGCTTGCCAGTCAGTCGTAGCGCTTGTGTTCGCTGCGGCGTTTGCCGGCACGCTGACTGACGACGCCGACGATATCTTCGATGCCACCCAGCAGAATCTCGGGCAGGCCCGGCCTGGTCGCGGTCAGTCGATACCGTGCGCCGTCGATGATCAGTTGACGGAAAATCATCCCGTCATCGTGGTTGGCGATCACGTAACAACCTGATTTGAGCTTACCCCCGGGATCGATGACGATGATATGGCCATCGACAAACTCGGGCGCCATGTCGTCGCCGATAACGCGCAAGGCAAACGGTTCGCTGGCGCTGCAATTACTCAAGTCATCGTTCATTCCACTGCCTGCGATTTCTTTTGCTGCATCCGCCACAGTTTCGCGTAAAGCCCATTCGCGTCGATCAGCGTTTCATGGTCGCCCTGCTCCCGGATACGACCATTGTCGAGCACGATGATACGATCGGCGTCGATGACAGTCGACAACCGGTGCGCGATCACCAGCGTCGTTTTGTTGCGGGAAATAAGCGCCAGGGCACCGAGAATATTCTTTTCCGACTGGCTGTCGAGGCTCGAGGTGGCCTCGTCGAACACCAGGATGTCCGGGTCTTTCAACAATACCCGGGCAATCGCGACGCGTTGTTTTTCGCCACCCGAAAGCTTGAGACCGCGCTCACCCACAATGGTGTCGTAACCCTGCGGCAAGGCATCGATAAAGTGGTCGATGTCGGCCAGCCGCGCGGCCTGCCTGACCTCCTCGAAACTGGCATCCGGGCGCGCATACTGAATGTTGTACAGTATCGTGTCGTTGAACAGCACCGTATCCTGGGGCACGATGCCGATGGTCTCGCGCAGGCTCTGCTGGGTGACCTCGGCGATATTCTGCCCGCTGATCAGAATCTGCCCCTGGCTGACGTCGTAAAAGCGAAACAACAGCCTGGCGATAGTCGATTTGCCGGCGCCCGAGGGCCCGACAATAGCGAGTTTTTCTCCGTCGGTCAGGCTGAAACTGACATCCTCGAGAATGCGCCGGTCCTCGTTGTAGTGAAAACCGACGTTGCGAAACTCGACGCTGGCGCGCTCGACCACGAGTTTGCGCGCACCCTCACGGTCGGTAATTTCAAGCGGGCGCTGCAGCAGTTTGATAACCATGTCCATGTCGGCGAGCGCGTACTTCAACGAACGATAGATGATGCCGAGAAAATTGAGCGGCAGGAACAGTTGCAGCATCATGGTATTGATCAAAACCAGGTCGCCCAGGGTCAATTCATCGTCGATCACGCCTTGCGCCGCCAGCAGCATGATGCCGGTAACGCCGATGGCGATGATCGCGGCCTGACCGAAATTGAGCATCGACATCGTACTCTGGCTTTTCACCGCGGCCTCTTCCCACTGCTGCATGGTGTTACGGTAGCGCGAGATTTCATGATCGTCGTTGCTGAAATACTTGACCGTCTCGTAATTCATCAGGCTGTCCATCGCGCGCCCGTTGGCGGTGGAATCGAGCGCGTTCATCTCGTGGCGAAAATGCATGCGCCACTCGGTCACCATCAGGGTAAAGCCGATATAGAAAATCACGGTGAAGAAAATAATAGCGGCAAACAGGCTGTCGTACTGGCTGAACAGAATCAGCGCGACCAGCAGAAATTCGGCCGCGGTCGGCACGATGTTGAACACCAGGTAATTCAGAATCGAGCTGATACTTTGCGCACCGCGCTCCATATCGCGCGAGATCGCGCCGGTATTGCGTTCCAGGTGGTAGCGCAGCGAAAGGTCGTGCAAGTGGCTGAGCACCGAAACCGACAGGCTGCTCATTGCGTGATAACGCACGCGGGCGAAGATCGCGTCGCGCAATTCGTTAAAGCCGGAATTGATGAAACGCAGCAGGCCGTATGCCACCAGTAACATGATCGGCAAGGCCACGATCTGCCCCGGATCGGCATCCAGCGTATCGACGATATACTTGAGCACCACCGGCACGCCGACCATCGCCAGCTTGGAGATCATCAGGCAGGCAAGCGCGAACAACACCCGGCCCCGGTAATCCCAGATATAGGGCAGCATGGCGCGGATGTTTTCCCAATCCTGCCGATTCGAATGCTCTTTTTCGGTGCGCCCGAAGGCGGGATGAATCGCTATTTTGCCTGCCCTCGCATCACAAAAGCTGGCACCTTAGCAGAATGCCCGCGTTCAGTCTTTGTCAAAGCCGTCCGCGATCTGAAAATCGCGATTTGCGGGGTAAATAAATCCGGAAAACGGCCGATAACCAATACGTTAAGCTGGTGTTTCCAGATTCGTGCCAGCCATTTATTTCCCTCTGCGGAGCGGGAAACCATGCAAACCATAAACGCAGCACGCTCGATCAGAATCAGGTATCTCGTCGCGCTCGGCCTGATTGCGGCCCTGCTGTCAGGTTCCTATCTGAGCATGCAGCGCATCATCGCGCAGCAGCGCGACTTCAGCGAACTCACCGACCTGGCCGGCCAGCAGTCTGGCCTGGCCAACCGAATTGCCTATTTCGGCCTGCTGATGGTCACCAGCGACAACGCACTCGCGTTCGATACGGCGCAGGCCCGGCTGGGCCGCAGCATTACTGGAATGCAGCAGGGGCATCAAACACTACTGCAGGCTGCGCCACAACAGGGCATTCACCGAATCAGTAACGATAACCTGCAAAGGCTTTACCACGATGAATCGAACGAGCTCGACTCAGCCGTCGGCCGCTTTCTCGAAATTGCTACCGCCGTTTACGACAGCGACTTCGGCGCGTTCGATACCGACTCCTACGAATACGTCTACCTGAGCAGCTATGGGCGGCAGGCGCTGGAACCGATGCTGGACGTCGCGGCACAGGAGTATCGAAAAATCAGTAACGACGCGATATTTCAGATCGAAAGCCTGGAACGAATGATCTGGATTGTCACCCTGGCCCTGTTGCTGATCGAAGCCCTGTTTATTTTCAAACCACTGGAGAAACGCATTGGCAAGGTCATTGCAAGACTGCAGGACAGGGTGCACGAGCTTGAATCGACACGCGAGCAAGACGCCGTGGCGCGTGAAAAGGCCGAATCGGCGAGCGAAGACAAGAGCCAGTTCCTGGCGACGATGACGCACGAGCTGCGCACCCCGATGAACGGCGTGCTCGGCATGAGCGAATTACTGTCCGGCACCAGGCTCAACCAACAACAGCATGAATACGTCCAGATCATCGTCGATTCGAGCGAATCGCTGCTGACCATCATCAACGACATTCTGGATTTCTCGCGCCTCGAGGCCGGCAAGGTCGGGCTGGAAAAAATACCCTTCAACCTGGAACAGTCGGCCTATGACGTGATGGCGCTGCTGGCCCCGCGCTGTCAGAGCAAAACCCTGCAACTGATTCTCGACTATGCCCCGGATCTGCCACGTAACTTCGTCGGCGATCCGGCGCGCATCCGCCAGATCTTTTTCAATCTGATCGGTAACGCGATCAAATTCACCGAAACCGGCTTCATCCAGGTTTCGATCTCGGTCGACCTCGATGTAGAGCAACAGGCCGGCATCGCGATTCATGTCGAAGACAGCGGTATCGGCATTGCCCCCGACAAGGTCGATCGACTGTTCAGCTCGTTTACCCAGGCGGATAGCTCAACCACGCGCAAGTATGGTGGCACCGGCCTCGGACTGACCATAACCCGTGAACTGGTAACGCTGATGGGCGGTCACATCGAGGTCGACTCGGCGCCGGGCAAGGGCTCGGTATTTTCGCTGGATTTCAGGCTGCAGCTCGCCGCGCAGAGCGACGAAATCCCGCCCCCCGCAGGTGCAATAAAGCATGTCATGCTGCTGGAACCGAACGCAGATATATCGCGACCTGATCATCGACCGGCTGGATCGAATCGAGGTCGAAACCGCCGTGGTCGGCAGCGCCAGCGAAATCAAAGGCCGGCTCAAAGTGATCGAAGAACATGGCGGCGCCGCGCAAATCGTCGTCGTCAGCCAGGAGGCGATTCTCGAGCCGAAGAATCGCTGGCGCGAGTTCAGCGACGGTTCGCTGAAAAAACCGGTGTCGTGGCTGGTACTGGGTAACGGTGACGAGGAATCGAACAGGTTGCGCAAACGCAGCCGGCTGCTGCAGGGACACACCACTTTCATGCAGAAACCGTTTACCAATTTTCAATTTTACTACGCGCTGAACACTTCGATGCAACAGGATGGCAATGATCGGGACCTGCCTGAAATCGACGTGGATGCCACCGATTTCACGCTATCAAAGGCATCGCGTGGCAAGATCCTGCTGGTGGAAGACAACCTGGCCAACCAGAAATTCGCCTCGCTGCTGCTGTCGAAGATGGGCTACCGGAGCGATATCGCCGAAGACGGCCGCGAAGCCATTCGCCTGTGGCGTGAACGCGAGTACGACCTGATCCTGATGGATTGCCTGCTGCCGAGCATGGACGGCTACGCAGCAACCAGCGAAATCCGCCAGCAGGAAAACAACCACGGCAGAATTCCAATTATCGCGCTCACCGCCAACGCCTCGAAACGAGACCGCGAGAAATGCCATCAGGCGGGCATGGACGAAGTCTTGACCAAACCCTACCGCAAGCAGGAACTTGCCGACCTGCTCGATCGATGGCTGAGCGACGAGCCGAGTTTTATCACGATCAAGCACAACCTGGGCCAGGTCGGCGCCTGATCCAGAACCGTTTGGCGGGGCTTAACGCGACAGCCAGTCGATGGCGGCTGCAATGATTGCTCGCTAATTCGTGCCAAATCCAGGAAATTTTTCAGGATGCATCGACAACCGGCGCAAATCCTGCTCTATTATGCGTTGCAATAATTAATTCCGTGTTTCTAAGCCAAGCCATGATCAAGTCCAAACCATTCCTGATACTGCAGTTACGTCCCGAAGATGACACCTCGAACAGCGAGTTCGAGGCGATTCTGAAGTATGGCGGACTGGACCCGGACGATACCCGTCGCATTCGGATCGAAAAATCCGGTATTCCACAGCTATCGCTGCGGGACTACGCGGCGGTCATCGTCGGCGGCAGCCCTTTCGATATCAGTACTCCGCAGGATAAGAAAAGCGCGATACAGGTCAAAATCGAGGCTGACTTCAGCCAGTTGTTCGATCAAATCGTGCGCGACGACTTCCCGTTCCTTGGCGCCTGCTCGGGTTGCGGCCTGCTGGGTTCGTACCTGCACGCCCCTATCTCGAGTAAATACGCCGAACCGGTCGGCGGCGCCACGGTCAGCCTGACCGATGCCGCTGCCGAGGATCCGCTGCTGGCCGATTTTCCGCAACAGATCGACGTGTTGTGCGGGCACAAGGAGGCCTGCGACCAGGTGCCGCAGCAGGCGACTCTGCTGTTAACCGGCGATGCCTGTCCGGTGCAGATGTTCCGCGTCGGCGAAAATGTCTACGCTACCCAGTTTCACCCCGAGGGCGACGGCGCTGGTTTTACCGTCAGGATCCACGCCTATAAACATCACGGCTATTTTCCACCGGAGGAAGCCGACGCGCTGGTGGTCGCGGTAAACCGCTCGGATACGCCTTACGCACGTGAAATCCTGCGCCGATTCGTCGAACGTTACAGCCACTGACAAGCGGCCAGGCGAGCGGCTGGCCCGCTGACTGCGAGGGGTTAATCCAGCCTCGCTTGATACACGTCATCCTCGGGATTTCTGTCCCGCGAGAAAATGATGCCAGGGTGTACTTACCACGGATCGAAAAAGTCCTGCATAGCTGCACCCGAGAGCCTGTATACCTGTACCAGGCTGAAAATGCTTGCGCCACGGCTAAACTGGATTCAGGTTGCGTTATCTGTCTTCGAGGATATCGATATGTCATTCAGCAAAATTGCGCCAATCCTTGCCTGTGGCCTGTTGTTTCAGGCGACCCCGGTCCTGGCTGAGCATAGTCACTACGATAACCAATCCCTTTTACTTCGGCTTCGCTCTGGGTATCCCGGGTTCGGACGAAGAATGCGATTATCACGGCTACGACTGCGACGGCAGCGACACCTCGTTCAAGTTTTACGGCGGTAAGCGCCTGCATGAAAACCTCGCCTTCGAAATCTCTTACCAGGACCTCGGCAAGATTCGCGACCGCGAAGACACGCTCACCACCACCGCCGAATCCGAAGGCATCAACTTTTCCTTACACGGCATCATCCCGGTAGACGGGGTTGGATACTTTTACGGCAAGGCCGGTTACATGCTATGGGATACCAAGTACACGCGCATCGACAGCGGTATAGAACGCATCGATGACGACGGCGGCGATTTCACCTACGGCATCGGTTTCGCCTTCATGTTCAGCCAGCGCTACGATTTCCGCGTCGAGTTCGAACGCCTGAACGAACTGGGTGACGAATTTGTCCCCGGCGGCGACTCGATCACCGTATTTTCCTTCGGCGGCACGATTTATCTCGACTAGTCTGGCAAGCGGGGATTTGCTTCGGCCTCCTTTGTCAGCATAATGCAGGCTCCAGGTTGATTTAACCTGACCCAGACCATGGAGGATTCACAATGCGCAAATTTCTAGTGGCCATCGCGCTGTTCGGCCTGCTCAGTTCCAACCTGTACGCCAGCGAAGGCATGATAAGCGTCAAGAGCGCCCACTCGGTCAGCGTAACCGCGGACCGGCTCGAAAAAATACTCGCCAGCAAGGGCATGACGGTGTTCAAACGCATCGACCACGCCGCCGGCGCGGCCAAGGTCGGCAAAGAGTTGCGGCCGACTGAACTGGTTATCTTCGGCAATCCGAAGGTCGGCACCCCGTTGATGCTGTGCAGCCACAGCATCGCTATCGATTTGCCGCAAAAGGCCCTGATCTGGGAAGACACTGGCGGCCAGGTCTGGTTTTCCTATAACGACCCGCAGTATCTCGCGCTGCGCCACAACACCCAGGGTTGCGACGCGGTGCTAAAGAAGGTGGCGATGGCGCTCGGCAACTTTGCCAGGGCGGCGAGCGCGGCGGAGTAGCCGTCAGGCTAGCGTCCGTCGCCGGTCTGCGAGATCGGTGGCAGGCAGTCGAGGATGATCCCTGCGACGCTCTTGCAGGTCAGACAGGCGCTTCGACAAAAAGTGATAAAAAAGGCTTTCAACATCACTCGAAAAGCGCTGTTGATACTGGTTTCCGAAATGATCGGCAACCGGGTCGGCTACGCGTTGATCGGGATGCTTAACCGCCTGAGTGGCAGGCGGCTGGCAACAGTTTTTATGGTGTATCCCCCTACCCGTTACTACGTCACCGCGACCACCTTTCCGGCCTACGCGGTGCGCGCGAGCTGGCAGCCGCGCTTCGCCGGTATCTATTCACCCGCACCGGGTCGATGGGGCCTGATTCTCGCGGTTTCCTCGCTGGAGCAGGAGCTGATCAGCAGCGAGAACACGCAGCGACTGCAGGCGATTTATAAATCCCTGCGGGCGATCAGGAAGCTGACCGGCGCTCGCTCGATCGCCCTCGCCGGCGTACTGCCCAGCACCATGCGTAACCGCAGCTTGCGCAAGTCCGTGCGTGAACGCGAGCAAACGGCGGCGATCGTCGAAATGGCGGTATACGCGACCCTGGCGAAGGTCGGTTTCGAATCGCGGCATCCGATCATACTACTGGGCGGGGCTGGATATATCGGCGCCGCGGTTTACGCGCGCCTGCAGCAGAACTGCCCCAATCCATTGCAGGTTATCGACCCTAAAACCTGTGCCAGCCAGGCCGAGCTGGAAGCACAGCTAGAAAGCTATCGCGGACAGGCGGCGCTGCTGCTGAACGTCGCCCGCAACAGTGTGCTCGAATTATTCCTCGACCAGTTGTGGCCCCAACTCGTGATCCTGAACGAAGTATTTCCGGAAGCGACCGGATCGACGCGCGCGGAACTGAATCGGCGCGGCATCGCTTACTTTCACCTGGCCGGCATTCGTGGGTTTGCACTGCCCAGGTTCGCCGGCCCCTACGTCAACGCAATTCCCTGTTGTGCGCTCGCGCTGGACGATGCCGAGCAGGCCAGGGACCGCCTGGTGATTAAGCAACTATAGTCAAACCGGCATCGGGCCGGCAAACAGGGCGCCCGGCGGCCTGGTTTTATACCTGCTTTTTGCCATCGGCAAAGACCCGGGGCCATTCGAGAATGCGGATCGATTTGCGCAGGCCGGTAGGATAAAAGGGGTCGCTTTCAACCAGCGCCTGCACCTGCCCGGCGTCATCGGCGTCGACGATCCAGATCCCGCCCGCAGGATCCGCGCTAAAAGCATCCCTGAGCGGGCCGGCGGCATCGATCCGCTTGCTGTTATCGCTCAAAAACTGTAAATGATCGGCCATAAACTTAGGACGCATATGCGCGAATTCTTCGTTATCCTCGAATAAAACGGCGTATTTCATGTTTGTCTCCTGCTAATTGCCTGATATCGGGACAGTTATTCCTGATCGAACTCGACGTGCTCGAGCACCCAGGTCTCGCGCCGGCCAGCGGCGTAAAACTCCTGCGTCGCGGGATGATCCAGCAGGGCATCGACATAAGCCTGCGAAGCGGAATCGAGGGCTACGCCGTAGGTGCGAAAACGGCTCGCCACCGGGGCAAAAAAGGCATCCACCGCGCCCAGCCTTTTACCGCACAGGTACGGCCCCGCCCCACCCCAGTTAGCGGCAAACCAGGCCCACAGTTGTTCGATACGATCGATGTCAGCCCGCGTGTCGGCGTCCGCCCTGACCGATTTGTAGGTGCGCCTGACGTTCATCGGCATGGTCGAGCGCAGCGCGACATAACTGGAATGCATCTCCGCGCACAGGCAGCGGGCGGCGGCGCGGGCCCGCATATCGGCTGGCCAGATTCCGGCCGCGGGATGCCGCTCATGCAGGAACTCGGCGATAGCGAGGCTGTCCCAGAGCGTGATCTGGTCATCGCCCTCGCCCGCCAGCAGCGTCGGCACCGTGGTCGCTGGAAAATGGTCGGCGAGGAACTGCTCCCATGCTGGCACGTAGAGCGGCACCACCTCGTGTTGAAACTCGATATCGAATGCCCGTAACAGCAGCCAGCCGCGCAGCGACCAGCTTGAATAGGCCTGGTTACCCATAATCAGTTTGTAATGCATAATAGCGACACAGCAGCGAAGAGATACCCGATGATAAAACAGCGCCGGAAATTTTTTAAGTACGGATGTTCCAGGCAACCAGGCCGATAACCGCCAGGCGAGGAACTTTGTCGCGATGAGCTTTAAACAGGACATGCTGAAACTGCCCAACCTGGTCAGCTCGATCCGTATCCTGATCGCACCGCTGATGTTTGTGTTTGCCTTTCGGCAAATGGAAGCCTGGTTCCTGGGCGCACTGATATTTTCCGGCCTGACCGATGTGCTGGACGGATTCCTCGCGCGCAAGCTCGACCTGATTACCCCGCTCGGCGCGCACCTCGATAGCTGGGGTGATTTCACCATCTTCGGCACCATGGCGATATGCGCCTGGATTCTGTGGCCTGAAATCACGCAACGCGAGCTGCTTTTACTATGCACTGATCCTGTTCAGCTTCCTGTTGCCCGCGCTGGTCGGCCTGGTCAAGTTCGGCAAACTGACCGGCTATCACACCTGGAGCGTTAAAATCGCGGTCTTCGTCACCTTCGTCGGCTATATCGCGCTCTACGCCGAACTCGCTGCCTGGCCCTTCATGCTGGCCGCGGTGCTGGCCGTAATCGCCGGCATCGAAGAAATCCTGATCACTTTTGCCTTGCGCGAGGAGCGCACCGACGTGCGCTCGATCTTTGCCGCCCTGCGCCACCGCGACTGACTTCAGGCTGCCAGACAGGACCGTTGCCAGGGTCTTGCGTAAGATTATTCCTACATGATTCCAGGAATTATCTTATTTCGTTTAACCGCGCTGCCTGCCATATTTCCACCCGGACTTATGGAGAAGCCGGAATGAATCTGTCATCACTCTACGAAATCACCTCGAACGACAAGCTGCTGACCAGTCTTGGGCTGGCCGTCGCCGAGGCCAAAATGATCCGATCGCTGTTAAAGGCGCGAGAATCGTCGTTGAAAGCCGATCGGAATAGCAACCAGGTCGAACGCCTGACCCACCTGAACCGCGAAATCGACTACCTCGAAGCGAAGCTGATCCAGATCAAATCGAAAACCAATCGAACGCTGGATTAAATCAACCGGCACGAATAACCGGAGACCCGGTTTTAGCGCCGGGTTTTTCTAAACCGGCCGCCACAAGTTCAATTTCCGCCGGGAAAAGTTTATTTTTTCACTGGCAGAGCACCCCATCGAAGCATTATAGTATCTTCCGTCAGCGGCCACTCGCCGCGAGCCAGATTTTGGAGGCAAACCCCAAAAACGGAGGCTAGACAAGGACAAGAAGCGATCCGCTCAGACTTGTTGTCAGCCGTAATAATAACGCTGAAGCATTGCGCGATTAAAATCCCCAGATGCAGGCTTCGGAATGACCATGAGGATGGGCTATGAATACCCTGTTCATCGTAATCGCCCTGGCGATTTTGCTGATTGCTGTTGTGTTGCGTGCAGCGACTCGACCCGGCAAAACCGCCAGGCCAAAAGGTTCACAGCTAACGACTTCATCTGCTGGACGCAAGGATAGATCGAGCACGCAATGGCGCGCGGTCAAAATTGCGCCGGGGCTGATTTCCTGTGGTGCGGCAGGCAAACTGGCCGACAAGGTCTTTCTGTCAAGCGAGTCACCCCGCCTGCCACTGGACGGTTGCAGCGAACAGGACTGTCGCTGCAAGTACGTGCACCTCGACGACCGGCGCGAAGGCGGCGACCGCCGCATCGAGCTTGGCGAGCTCAGCGCCTTCTTGCCGATCAGCCAGACCGAAAGACGCCAGATGAGCGGACGGCGCCGGGAGGACCTGGCCGCCTGATCCTGATCGATTCAGGATTTTACGCTGATGCTGATTTTCCCCTGGTGGCGTCCGCTGCCGAAGTAGCGCAATGCCGCCGGCACTTCGCTGAGTGAAAAGCGCCGATCGATGACGGAAACGAGTTTGCCGGCCTCGATCATTTCTTTTAAATCCGCCAGGCCCTGGTTCGGCCCATCAGCCACCAGGCGCAGTTTCCTGCGCTCGCCGATGAGCGGCGTGATCAGGCTCAGCAACCAGAGCTGCAGGACTCTTGCCATCGAGCCGCCAATCATGGCAAACGTGCCGGCAGGCGTTAACGCGCGCAGGTTGTCGAACATCGATCGATAGCACTGACAATCGAGAATCAGATCGTATCGCTCCCCGGTTTTGCTGAAATCCACCTGGGTATAGTCGATCACATGATCCGCGCCCAGCGCTCGAATGACATCCGATTTATGCGCGCTATCCACCCCCGTTACCTCGGCGCCGGCAAGCTTCGCCAGTTGAATCGCAAAGCTGCCCACGCCGCCACCCGCGCCGTTGATCAACACCTTCTGCCCTGACTCCAGTTGCCCGGCTTTGCGAATTCCCTGCAGGGCCAGAACCCCTGCCTGGGGCACGGTGGCGGCCTCCTCGAAAGTGGCGTTCACGGGTTTAAATTCGAGTGAAGTTGCAGACGCACAGGCATACTCGGCGAAACCGCCCCAGCTATCCCATAGGTCCCCGAAAACCTCGTCTCCCGGCTGAAATCGCGTTACCAGCTTGCCGACTGCCTCGACCGTACCCGCGATATCAGCTCCGAGTGACTGCTTCCCCGGTTTCGGTTTCAGCAGCCCGAACATGAGCCGGTTAACAAACGGAGAACCCCGCAGAAACTCCCAATCCCACGAATTGACAGACGATGCATGGACCCGCACCAGTACCTCATCGTCCCGCGGTATCGGTGTCGGAATCTCCTTCAGCTCGAGGTCATCCGGTGATCCATAACGCGTAAATACAATCGCTTTCATTAACATCCTCCGTCGACCGCAATGATAACGCCAGTCGTGAGTCGGCAGGCAAACTATTTAAATCGCCTGACGGCCAGTTTTGCCGACCTGGGAGCGATAGTTGTGCAGCTCGCAAGCAGGCTGCACGAGCCTCCGCGCAACAAACTGTATCGACTGGCTCGACATTGTTTCGCGAACCGGGCTGCGATGTTAAAGTGCCGGGCAATTTTTTGCAGGAATCATTCATGCGGTTACTGGCCCTTGCGCTAGGGATGTGTTGCGCCTTGCAGGTGCAGGCGGCGGAGATCAACGTGCGCGTGCAAAAAGCGCCGGCAGACGGGGTGCTCGTGTTGCAGGTTTATGACAACGCGGATGCGTTTGGCGATTTCCGCGACCCGGCCAGGGAAGTTCGTTACCCGGTGCGGGCGGACGGCAGTTACCTCATTCGCGATGTGCCGGCCGGCACCATCGCTGTCCTGGCTTACGCAGACATCAACGATAACCGCGCGCTCGACAAGAGTTTTATCGGCATCCCCAAGGAGCCGCTGGGCTTGTCGAACAGCTACCGGCCAAAAGGGCCGCCCAGTTTTCGACGCGCGAGCTTCTCGATCGATGAAGGCGAGATACTCAACCTCGAGATCGAACTCTATGAAGTGCTCGGCAAGTCCGGACAGTTGGGTGTCGGCGTCGGCGCCATCGGGCGCGGCAGCCCCTACGTGGACTCGGGCAGCAGCGTGCTGCGGGTCATTCCCGCGATCACCTACTTCGGCGAGCGCCTGCAGTGGGTCGGCCCCGCGTTGCGCTACGGGCTCGCGGGCAGCGGTAATTTACGCCTGGCCCTGACCGCATCTTATCGCATCGGCGTCTACGAAGAAGACGACAGCCCGCTGCTCGAAGGCCTCGGCGACCGCGACGACACGCTGCTAGCGGGGCTCGGACTGGTTTACGACGGGCCGGGCGGAACCGAACTCGGCTTTCGCTACGAACACGATGCGCTCGATCGAATCGGCGGCGGCACGGCCACGCTAAGACTCTCGCGGGGTTTTCAAGCCGGCAATGTGCGCCTGGTCCCGGCGTTTGGCGTCAACTGGCTGAGCGAGGATCTCGGTAACCACGACTTCGGTGTGCCGGAATCCGCCGCACAACCCGGCAGGCCGGCCTATTCCGTCGGCAACAGCATCAGCCTCGAGGCCGGATTGGGCGGCTTTGTCGAGTTGACGGAGAACTGGCGCGTCGCGTTCAGCCTCGCCGCGGAGTTTCTGGACGACAAAGTCACCGACAGCCCCATCGTCGATGACGATTATGTAATCAAGGGCTTTACGGCCGTCATCTATACGTTCTGAAGATCTGCCTGCGATGAACCGGTAAGCGAGCGGCTTGAGATAATTCAGAAATTTGGTAGCGGCCCCTGCGGAGCGCTAGCTTTTCGGGTTTTTTGTATGTTTAATTAGCGCTTACAATACTATTGCCGAGTTACATTTTAAGCACTCAAATTGTACATGTTTTGATTGCAGAAGCGCATAAGACGTAGAGCCTGAGAATAGTCTGCCGGGGCGTTTCCGGGAGACGAATAACCTGATAGTGTTTAGATTTGGCGGGAAGAGATTTATGAAAAGACTGGTGCGGGATCGAACGACGATAAAATATTTCGCCGTATTAATACTGGCTTTCTCGAGTACGGCTTTTGCTGAGGCCTACGTTGATGCAAGCAAGCCATTTATCGAGATAAAGGATGTCAATCAACAGGCGGAAGCCTGGGCGGTTTGTGCGGCTTCTTACGACATCATGGCGACCATTCTGGAATCAGAAGCGCCGGCGAAGGCAAAACAACTGGGCGATCTCGGCCTCGGGGCGCAACTGGCGGTCGGGATGACGCTGGTAATTGACGACCTGGAACCGGATATATCTCTCGAACGATTTACGGCGCTTTGGGAAAATTCTCAAACTGCCATGAACGAGCGACCCCAGGCAAAGTTAGCTGCCATCATCACCGATGCAGCGAAGCTGGGAGTCGAAAGAAAGGCAGAGTTTGGTCGAAAAATTAATGCCACCGTTGTGACTTGCATTAACAATCTTGCAGCCCAGCGAATGTACATAGACTCGTGGCAAGAATTGGTCAAGAGTGGACTATTGCAGCTGCCGCAAGTGGAATAGAGACCGGAACGATACTCTGTCGCGATCGTCTGCGTAGATAACCTCGCGCCGATCGCGACGTGACGCGACTCAAAGCACCCGGAAACTTTGAATTGAGTTGACGGTCAACATAATTCAGCGTCGTTGCTAGATGAGGTAACCGCCACCCTGTCTCTGCCAAACCCGACAACCGTGCGACCGTGGCTATTTCCAATATGGGCAAGGTAACCGTGTTGACGGATCCAACCCCATGTGCCGGACCTGATTACTATTCCTTTCCCTGGAAGTTTTGAATTATTTCGTTGAGTTGGGGATTTTCTCCAGGAATACTCGATCCTAATTGTTTGAGTTGCTCAATGATCTGTTCGAGTTCCGGCGACTGCTGGATCAACACCGGTTGGGGCCCGGGGGATTCGGATACGGGGGGAGCGCTACCGGTTAACTGGTTTAAAATCTCCACCTGGAAAGTTTCAGGCAGCAAACTATTTTTCAGTGTTTCCTGCAAGGCTTGACGCCGCAGCGTATCGTCACCCGGTGAAGGTAATTCACCCTCCCCCTGCGATTGGCCAGAATGCATGACATAGAGACCCGTTACGGTAGCATTGTCGCTATGCACCAATGCGTGAGCGTGGCCCTCCAACAAGCGACGCAGGGTTTCCGTCATCGATTGTTTTGAAACTGTCAACGTAACCGGTTGCGCTTCGAACTCATCCGAAATCCATAACCTGAAACCACCCGCGATTGACAGATTTCGCAGCAGTTGTACCAGATCCGCCTGGTCAGATTCCAACCAGACAAATCCCTCTTCCAGCCTGATCTCGAACTCTTCCTGTGCCATCACGGACATCGACGAAAATAACAGGCATCCGAAAAGCCCCATTGAAATCAATTTTCGCAACTCGGGACGGAAGGCCGCCCGGAACTTGATCAAGTATTCACGCGTAATGTTCACCTGGCAAATTGTAGCAAATAAGCGTGATCGCTAATAGATGGCCTATACTCGATTGTTACCACATAGCTCTGCGCCTGAGTCACGCCTCCTTCACTGGTAGCAATACCATCGAAATTGGGGATACTTGATGTTCGGGGGGAGCACAAACGTAGGAGAACGTAATGAAAAGCACCTGTAAACGATGGATAGCAACACCAGTCTTACTCTTGATCCTGAGCCCTTTTTTAGCGGTCGCAAATCTCGCCCAGGCCGCAACGCCATGTGACATCGAAACAAGCCAGCCAACTTACAGCAACGGACAAACCGTCCGGCTTAGCGTTTTTCGGCTGACGAACTCGGCAGCAGTTGCCCAGTTCTACGAGTGGAAGCTCTGGTTAAAATCTCCCACACTAGCAGACCAATCACTGGTGAATATGGGCGCAGACTCGTCGCTGGTGCTGCCAGCCGGTTTCGACGTCGATTTTGCCAGCTTGATTGGTCCCGTCACACTATTCACAATCGATAACGTACTATTCACAAGCGGTACTTACGAAATCGGCTGTCGCCTGTTGAATCCGTTAACCGGCGAAGAGTACCCCGACGCGGACGTGATTACTTTCGTCGTTCCTTGAACAAAATCCGGGCTTGCCGAGCCGATATATCAATATCAGCATCAAAATGAGTCAGTGTCGATTGAATTTACGCATGTTTCAATCGACACTGACTCCTCCTGATTATTTGGCGCCGTTTAATTGAACCACTTTTTTACTTCGATTCGGCTGTGGTCGTATGGAATTTAAATATGGTAGGAAGATATTTATGAGCAAACCAAGAAGCCGAAAAATCGCCGAAAATTGATTATTGATATAGCCTGTCTCTAATCTTTCTTGTATCGTAATCGGTTTACTAATCAAGGAACTGCAGGGAAATAAATGGCTAAAGTAATATCAATAGCGGCTGAGCCCGATGGGGACTGGTATAAAGCCATCTGGAGAGATCAGGCAGACAGCGTTGTACTAAAGGGCACTGACAGAAAATTGTTTCACTATGCTTTTAAATCTCTTGCAGCTGGGTCATACGGCCTCGCCTACAAGGGATTTCTTGAACTGTCTGAAAAGAATTCTTCGATTAGCCAATATTTTCTCGGTGAAATGTGTTTTCGAGGTTTGGGGGTATTGCAAGATTTTTCGCTGGCACACATGTGGTTCAATATTGCAGCATCACAAGGCCATAAAAAGGCAAGACTGTATCTTGACCGGCTGACCAAAAAAATGAGCGCCGATCAAATAGCCGAAGCCCAAAGTCTTGCGCGCGAATGGGTGGCGCAGAATTACAAGGTAGGCTAATCATTAACGCAAACGAAATACGCAGGGGTTAGTCCAGTCTTCGAATCGCGCATCTCGACTGGTCAAGCACCATGTCACACCACGTCGTGGCGGCATAAAGAACCCCACACATTGGCAGGGTTCAGTAGTCTATCGTCTAAAACTCAAGCCGATCTTCTTCTTTTGCCAAATCCGATCAATCCAATCAAGGCTGTACCGAAAAGCCAGACTGCTGCAGGCACGGGAACAACACTGAACTCGTATAGTATCGTGCCCAGATTCTCGTCACTAAGGTCACCGGATATACCCAGAGATGCCGTGGCTATGTCGTTTCCGGTTCCACTTTCGTCGAACAATGCGACAAAACAAATCCCCGATGTTGCGTCAACCTCGCAGGACGACGAAAAAGGTGACAACACACCTGCATTAGTATCCTGGAAGTTCACCGCGAAATCGGCAGCTGTTGAGCCAATCGACAAAAACTCGAGAACAGGCGCCCCTTGACTGGCTACACGGGTCAATGGGTAAACCCCATTAGGAAAGCCGTCGGTAAATCCGCTGGCAGTGACGGTCAGGCTGCCATCGGCCGGAAGTACAAACGTATCGCCAACCGCGTTTACATCGAACACCCCAAGTGAGCCTGATAACAGGCCCGGACCCGGAGCCGGAAACTCGGTACCGGGAATTTCCGCGGTCCAATCGACTCGAACAACCACAGCTTCGGCTGAAGTTGCAAACATAAATAATAAAAACAGCCCTGCAGATAACGTCTTGTGCATAGTAATGCTCCCTGTAAATTGACTTAATAATGTGAAGTATTTCACATTATTATCCTCGAAACAGAAAAATCATCACCCATTTGAGGTAAATCCGCTTTTATTTTATGGGTACTTGACAGTTATCAAACCGGACAGTGTCGATTGATTTTTCTTTCCATGCTTCAATCGACACTGACCCGTTTGATTCGCACTGACCTTTTTATTTCCTTTGATTCGCCGTCAAATTCAGCCAAAAAGCCTCTTAGATCTTTCAAATTCTAACTTTTTCAGCTCCGAGACAGTTTCGCTTGCATCAGGTGGGGCAAAAAGTTCACATATGTCACTAAAGTTATCTTTGACGTTAGATACCGTTTTTTCATCTAAAACAGCATTATCACAAACATTGCCAGTGATTAACTGCTTAATAACATCAATGGAGTGCCAGTCATTCTTCTTATCATATTTCAAACTTCGAAAGTCGAGAAACATCTGGTTTCGATCGCTTAGTATTCGTATTTCCATATGATCTGATTGAAGAGTAATGTACCCGTCCCCTCCAAAGGACTTGGATGACATGGAATCAACGAACTTAAAACCGTAATCGTTATAAACAAAGCTAAAATTTGTTAGTAAAAATCTTAAAATTTCGTCCATTTTTAATTTCTCGGCTTTAGCGACCACTGATTGATCCAAACATATTCCTTCTCTCGTATCAGGTATTTAATTTCTTCGTCTAACCAACTTCCAGGCCTTACTTTGGTTTTGGGTAATGATAAATTAACTTGATCTCCTTTAGCGGTAATTTTGTCCAAAAAGTGAGTATTTGCAGCCCATCTTTGAGCATCACTCAATTCAATCCATGCATCTCCTATGTCGAAGTAGCTAGCACCACGGGAGTTAGCCTTGTCTATATACCCAGGAAAATGTCCAAGAACGGCTTCACCAGTGTTAGTAATATTAGCTTCAGAAATATCCTTAATATTGCTCGGAAGCAGAAAAGTAGTCGCAGTTCCAGTATCGTCAACTGATTTTGATATTCTTATTTTTGGAATGTTCGGTACAACGGAGTTAGCAGATACGGTACCGCCAAGAGTGTAAGCGGCTTCTTCCGCTGCTAGAGTGCAGCCGCTAGGATTAGCCATACAGTACCCTATCGGATTTTTAGAGAATGCCGCTAGTTCTGCAGCTGCTGGCGTTCCCGCAGCTACAGGTGCAAGCACGATTCCTCCAATAATTAGCGATCCTTTTATAAGGCGCTCAGCCATTTGATCGCTGTACTCGCCGTGCTTTTTCGCATCCTGAAGTATCTGATCTAATGTTGGCTGTGATATTCCGGCTTCTTGATAAGCACTCACATGTTTTCTGTATTCTTCTATATAAATATTCGCGTTTGTTCTCTGTTCAGGCGTAGCGTAAAAAGAAGTCACCGGCCCAATTTCTGAATAGTTAAGATCCTGGGGCAAAATCACACCTTGCCCCTTCCTCAAATAATTGTTAGCTCCAGCATCCCACCCTTCAGTACCAAATTGCACTCTATTAAAAGCTTGAGCTATTAGTCGCTTTTCTGCTTCTTCTAGACTGATACATTCATTTCTTCCGCACAAATATGCAGCAAAACGTTCGGCATTTTTTCTAATCCATTCAATTTCAAGGGAATGCAGTTGTCGAAAATCTCCTTTCTCATGATCAAGAGAAGCGAATTCAGCGGTGCTTGAAGTAACAAGGGAAGAATCATTACCTATACGCTCATTGGAGGTTGCCAGGCCATCGTAGCCATTGGAGCTAAGGGCAAAGTCGGTGTAACTGGCAAGATTTTCGCCGAAGTTGTTGGCGTAGATGTTGTTGTCATAGCGGTCTTCGAAAATGGTGTTTTCGATATCGCTTTTGTAGTCGATTGCATGAGATGCCTCGTGACCGGCGGAGGTTATCAGGTCGCCAGTGCTATTGTGTTCGGGGTCGTTGATATAGGCATTACCTGTTTGGTCTAAGTAGAAGCCCAGGATTCTGCTACCGTTCGGTGTGGTTTTATCGGTGGCGATGATTCTGTTTTCATGTGGGTCGAATCCAAGCTTCAGCATTACCGCATCGGTTACCTGGTCGAGCATTTGCTGCTTGAGTTCGGGCGTCAGGCTGGGGTCCTGCAGCATGGCGGCAAGCGCCGGATCGTTTGCGACCTGCTGTTTGACGGCTTCGTAGGTATCGTGGGTTTTTCTCGTTTCGCTGAAGAAATCTTCGATGCCGACGCGCTCGGTGCTCACCATCAACTCGATCGTGTTGCCGATCATTTTTGTTTTGAGCCAGTCTTCGGCAATCTCCCTGCGGCCCTGCTCGGACAGCAGGCGCGTATCGAGCTCGCCGTTCAGGCCCTGCTGCGAGCCGATGTCGAATATCGATACTTCGGTGTTTTCGATATCGGTGTTCAGAAACCGCGTATCCGACTATTTCGGTATCGTTGACCTGGATCTCGCCGCTGCCGAGCGTGGCCAGCGTTTTGGTTTTCGCGTCCCTGGTTTCATCCAGGTAATCCAGCGTCGAGGTTTGCCCTGCGCTGAAAGCCAGCGAGCGACTGTCGTCATTCACGCCGTTGTTCAACGAGCCGGCGCTCAGGGTTTCGGTCGTCAATTCCAGCTGACCGTTATCCCGGCCCTGCGCATCAACCGCGGCGATAACCGCGCCCTCGATCCCGGTGTGGTCGGCAACGGTGATGTCGACCTGTCGGCCGAGCAGGCTGGTGACCTGTGTTTGCAGGGTTTCGCGATAGCCCTCGGCGGCGTTGGCGCCCGTACCGGCGCCGGAATAAGACAATCCCTGCGAACGGGATTCGCTCGAGTTGATGTTCTGAACCGAAGAGACATCCAGGTTTTCGGTAACGATTTCGAGGTTTGCATTGGCGACGACATCGGCGCCCCTGATGGTGGTGTCACCGGTGGTGATAAGACGGATATCCTCGGCCAGCAATTGCGAGTTGGTATAGGACCTCGATTCGCTATCGAGCAGGCCACCCTCGCCCGAGATGGCGCCACCCAGGTCCTTGGGGTCGGTGCTGGAAGCCCTGCCCATCAAATCCCAGCTATAGCTGAGATTGACGTGTTGCTCGCGTTCCCGGCTATCGAGAACGCTGCTGCCGGCAACGATATCGACATCCTGCGCGAGAATATCGATACCCTCATCCGCCAGCAGGTTGCTGCCGCGTATCCAGGCGTCATCGCCCGCGTTGATCGTCAACTGGTTTGCGCTCAGGTTCGACGCCCTGCTTTCACGGTAGTATTCGTCGAACTGGCGTTCCAGGGCATCGATTTCGAGCTCGATCCCCATGTTGAATCCATAGATGCCGCTGGATGAAGCCGCCCGGCCAATTTGCTGGATCAGCGCGGTAGTCTTCGAGGCCAGGCTGACCGTGGCCAGTGCGATGTTCGTCTGATAGAACTCGTCATCGTCCTGCTTACGCTCGAGATGACGTTTGAATTCATTGATATCCGCCTGCTCGATGAAGCCTTCACCGGCGGCATACTGCTGTTTCAATCGCGCGAGCTCGTCCTGCCGTGCCTTCAAGTCGGCCTTATACTGTGCGTAATCGTCCTGCGCGTGTCGCAAGTCGCGCTCGGCGTCGCGCACGGTCTTGATCGCCCGCGCCACCTGCTCGTATTCGTTCTTGAAAGTCCAGCTCACCACCGCGGAACCTTCCTGCGTCAGGTCTTCACGCGTGAACTCGTGCCGGCCGTCGAGCAGCGCAACATCGCCGCTTGCATTGAGCGTTATCGCATCCTCGGCCAGTAAATCACTGCCCTCGATGGTGATATCGCCCGCCGTGTCGCGGCCGGCGTCGAACTGTATCGAGCCGGCGTCGATCCGCGACGCGATCGCGGTGGTCTGCCGGGTCGAAGATTCAGCATTTTCGTAGATTGCGCCGCCGAGCCGCAGCTTGAGCTTGCCGTCCTCGACCTCGACCAGATCATCGATATCGCCCGGGTTCGAAGCCAGGTCGTCGAGCCCGACGGTAATTCTTGTATGTTTGGAATAAGTCCTTTCTTCGTCGCTGGCGCTGACTACCGATATATCCTGTGCGATCGCGCTCAAGCCGTCATCCACCGAGATTTCGATCCCGCTCATCTCGATTTCGTCGGCCGCGTTGAGCGCCATCGAACCGGCCTCGATCCGGCTGCGAGCTGCCGTTCTGTTGACCCTGCCCTCGAGATCCTCGCTCTCCGCATACAGCGCATCCCCGTTGAACCAGCCCGACTCGCGACGGTAACTTTCTTCGAGACGCTCATCGTACCCGGCGTCTATACGAATATCGTGGCTACTGTTCATAACCAGGCTGGCATGCGCGTTTATCTGCGAGCCGGTAATCTCGATGTCGCCGTGTTCGGTCACCAGCACCACGGTGGTACCGCTCAGCTCACTGCCGATACTGTCGCTGCGGAATGACTTACGCGAACTTACCGACTCGCCCAGAGTCTTGTCCCTGGTGTTTAACCGGGCGTAAAACGTACTGTCATTGACGGCATCGATATCGATACTGTCGCCGGCGATTTGCAGATTTTGCTGCGCGCCGATTCTCGATCCGTCGATACGGGTCGCACCACGGCTCAGGATGACAATGTCGTCGCCATTGACGGTCGAGGCAAAATGCCGCGTCGCCGACTCGGTTACATGGTTACGCTTATCGCCGGCAAAATAGTGCTCGGATTGCGCCGTGGCCGTAATATCGACCGTATCCGCCTGCAGGCTGACCTGCCCACCGTCGATTTCAGATCCCGCGACCTCGATGCCGTCGGCGGCCTCCAGTGTCAGGCTGTCTTGCGCTTCAATCTGACCCGCCGCACCCAGAACCGTGGTCGAATACGTCAGCTGTTTCTGCGTATAGAGGTACTCCTCGTGCTCACGTCGATTGACGATGCTACCTTCGCGGGATTCGATGGCGACGTTCCGGCCAGCAATCCGTCCGGAGATATTCTCGATATCGCCAGCGGCGTCGAGTTCCAGGGTTTCACCGGCCGTCATCGCCCCTCGATTGCGGATTTTGCCCGCCGTCTCCATCGCAAGATTGTTACCGGCCTCGATCAAGCCACCGCTCGACAGGCTCGCAACCACGAGACGGCTATCTTCACCCGCGACGATGCGCCCGCCGTGAACCCCGGCTTTGGGACCGTTGGCCAGGTAAACGGTCGGCACCAGCACGAGCTGCCCGTCAATTTTTCGCTGCTCGAGCCAGACGATATCGCGCGTCAGACGATCGATCTGCTCGCGCTCGAGCGCGACACCCGGCGCCAGCTGCAGCTCTCCCTGCGCCAGCAGCGCATTCTCCATCAGGTATTGGAACTGCGCGTTATCGTCTCGAATCGCGGGGTCGAGATAGCGCCTCCCCGATTGCGCAAACACGCTGTCGCGGATCAATTTGGCTTCGTAAAATGCGTCGCCGAGCCGCTTCAGGGTGGCGCTGGCGGAAAAATCGAGCCGGTCGAGCAGGTAACTGCTGCTAACAAAGTTGCCGAACCGGGTAAATCGCGGATTGGTCTCGACCAGGTACTGGCTATCGGGCGCAGTCGATTTGACAAACAGGCCGAAATCGTTCACTGGCAGCGTAATGCCGGATTGCGAGAAATCCGCCGGATTTAGCCCATTCGACGACTGATACTGCCCGACCAGTACGCCGTCGTTTACCGCCTGCCCACCGATATCGCCTTCGATGTTGCGCCCGGCCTGGGTCACCGTATCGGTGCTGACGCCCCGGCTGCGGGCCACGGGAATGTAGAAACTGCGCCCGATCGATGAGTATTTATCCTCGTCTTTCCAATTGTCGGAATGTTTGGCGCGGACCGAATACTGGTAGTCAGTGACGTTTTCCGTCGCGGACAGGGCCTGGTTCTGATAGTCCCCACTGATATTGAAATGAATATCACGCGCCGCGGCGGTTACGGCGTTGTAGTTTACGTATTCGTCGACATTCAGATTGAGATCATTGCCGCTATCGAGGTAGGCCGGCGTCGTGGTCGAATGATCGAGCAGGCGGGTTTCGATTGCCAGGAAGCGGGCGCTGCGATTCTGGCGGATATCGTCTGCATTCTCCTGGTAAAGCAGCGGCGCCTGTCGCGCGAGGCGATCGAGCACTTCGTTGACCCAACGCCTGCGCGCCTTGCTATTGTGCTTGGTGTAACCCGAGCTGTAAGCCAGGTTTATATTCATCGCCGCATCAGGCTGACTGACCTCACGCCCCCGGCCAAGATCGTAATAAATCAACTCGTAGCGCAAATCGCCGTCACCGCGGTTATCGAAGCGGTTCGCGTGGATATCGATATCGCCCTGCAGGCTCTGGATCAGGCCAAGATGATTGGTAATCTGGGCGCTGCGGTTAAACTGATCATCGGCGGCGAAGAGTAAATCGTTGACCGCAAATATCGACGCATCGACCCAATTGCTCAGATCGGATTGCACCAATAACTGTGAGTCGTTGCCGGAAAACAAAGTGGCCTGGTTAGCCAGGCTGTCGGCGGAGATTCTCAGGTTATCGGCGGCGCTGATCAAACCCCGATTGGTAACGACAGCGGATTCGACATCGATCGCGTTGCTGCTGATGATTTCATTGGCATTGACCAGGATCCGGGCCCTGATATCGAGCATGCCCGCGCCATTCATCGATCCATCTTCGCCTAGCCCCGATAGCAGGGTGCCCGCGTTGTCGACCCGGTCCGCTGCGATAGAAATCCGCCCTCGGGCAGCAATCATGCCCGCTTTAACGTCCAGTTCATCGCGCGCATCGATCTCGATACTGCCGGCACTGTACACGGTCTCGCTGCTTTCGATAGCCGCATCTGCCTGCAGCCGGATATCCCCGCGCGCGTCCAGCTTTTGCAGCAGCAGGCGGCCATCGTTCGAGATCTGAATTTCACCGCTGGAGGCGATTACTTCAGGGGGCAGCTTCATGCCCAGGCCCTGATCGGTTCCGACCAGCACGATCTTGTTGGCGTACATGCCGCCAAGTGCCGACGAATCGAGCAAAACGCGGTTGACCGCACCCCTGCTTTTGCTGACAACCTTGCGCCCGGGGTAGTCGACCTGGTTTTTACCCAGCGCGATGTCGAGGTCCTGCGCGTGCAGTTTCGCGTTCAGGTGCAGGAAATGCGTGTAAATCGAGGTGACACTCTGCAACCCGGTGTTCAGACCATCGCCTTCGATTGCGATTTCGCCGCCACGCACGTCGAATCCGCTCAGATTGCCCAGCAGGTCGATTTCGGGTATTCCGGTCGTCAGGGTCACCCGCGGCGCGTTGATGAAGCCTGCGCCGTTGACCGAGATGCCATTCGGATTGGCGATAACGACATCCGCGCCGTGACCGGCGACTTCAGTGTAGCCGCGCAGATAACTGCGATTGGTGCTCGTGACTTCGTTCAGAATGACCCGGGCGGGTGAATCGAGGCGAGAGTTACCCAGAATCTGACCACCGAGTTGGGTATTGAGCACCGACTGGGTGGCGTTATTGAGGATCAATCCGTTGGCTTCGACGTCGAATCGGCGATAGGTATTGTGTGAAAGCCCTCTGGAATTCGGCCGCGCGATATTGACGATGGGCACCCCGTTGGGGGCATTATCGAGGCTTGTGCCGGTCGCGCCATCGACCTCGACACCGGCCGCAAAAACCTGTGTCGACGCCAGGGCAAAGCAACAAACCAGAAAGACTTCCCGGCTCCGTGCCCAGTTATTTTTCCTGCTCCGATCCATCGTATTTCACCCCATCACGTGCGACAGGTAGTTTTGCCGTGACCAGTTTCACGGCATTGGTGTTTATGTTTTGTGGCGGGTCGAGTCCGTAACCGGCCACTCAGGTCATACCTTATAAAGATAAATTACATTAAGTTAATTCTATATATTATTGTTTTTAATATCTTTTCTGCGTGAAAATCCTGCTATACCCAACAATGCCGTGCCGAATAGCCAGACCGCCGCGGGTAACGGAACCACTGACATCGACGGCGTGTTTACCGCAGAGATGAATTCATCGTCCTCGAAACCCAAGGTTAAAGTACTGAATGCGTCAGCAAAACCTCTGAACGATCCGGCCGACAACTCGGCGAAGATGCCAAAGTTTTCACCGGCCACTACGCTAAAAGTGAAGATATCTAACACAACGGGATCAGAACCACGATTTATGAGGTTCGAATAATTTAATCCGGGGTTATCGGATGATTGCCCCTTTCGTTGACCGCACAGGTAGACCCCGTCGAAGGTGAATTTACCCGGACTGCAATAGCCGTCGTTTACCGTAGATCCGGGGCCACCGTCACCGTAGACGAAGACATTTGCCAGGACGCTAGATCTGCCTGCGGGCAGAGTCCCATCGTCGGGAAGGTTAAAAACGTCGCTGTCGAGTCTGATATTGAGACTGATGGTCTGGTCGATCGCACTCGTGAATTCCTGATAGGCCATCGCTTCAGCATTGGTGCGATCGTCGTCAAACAATGAGTCCAGACCGGTGGATTCTGCCTTGAGGATAGGCAAATAGGTTGACAGCGGGTCGAAGCTGGCCTCTGCTCTGTAAGTGGTGAAACTGACCGACGCCGAGCTGCTGCCCTCGCCTCCGTCTTGCTGGAAACTGGAAACAGGTTCAAGATCACCACCGGTCGCCTTGACGCCAAAAGTCGAAACGGCATGGGCATTGGGAATACAGGTAAATATAAATCCAGTGCAGATTACCGCACGGCCGATAATGTTCATCGGAATTCTCCTTCAGTTGTGTTTGTAACCAGCTTGAGTTAACCGACTTACCACAAGCCCTTTGTTATTATTTCAGCAGTTTTATTATGCGCAATTTGTTCGCTGTAGCGTCAAAGGTATACAAATTTTGCCTTGATGCCAACTCTTCAAAGGCAGTCTTTGCTGCTCCGCTGGTATCTACAACTGCCGCGAAAAAGCGACTACTAGCCGCTCACGCGGCGTTTACCCAGCCCCAGTAATCCGAAAAGCGCCGTGCCGAATAGCCAGACTGCTGCAGGAACAGGCACCACGGAAGCCTTATAGTTATCGATGCCCGCTGCCAGTCCCGATGCGTTATTGCCGATCAGGCGAATCTCCGATGAATAGGCATCGTCGAACAACGCGGCGAAACTGGCTGATGTCGCTTCCTGTATCCAGCCGTTGGCCGTCGCCTCGGCGTCACTCCAGCTGGTATCGAATGTTACCGAATAGTTGTTCCAGGCATTATCGAAAATGGTATCTTCCAGCGATATATACCAGCCATTGAAACTTGCGCTCTGGTACCTGAAACGCAACCTGGCATCGCTGTAGTCGCCTTCCAGAAAATTCAAATCAACCGAGACATTCCACAGGCCGTCGGCAAAAACGCCGGAGTAATCCGACGATGTATTGGCCGCGCCAATGGCGCCAAAGCCACCATTGAGATCACCGGTGCTGAGCAGGTAACCGCCGGGATTGCCGCCAGCCGCCGCATGAGCAATGTTTGTCTCAATCGTATTTTGCTGCCAGGTGCCGACGTCGGCGTCGAAAGTGTCCGTCACGGCGATCGCCGCAGAGGCCAAATTCGAGAAACAGCCGAGAATAAAGATACTTCCAATTATTTTTGCGGATTTCATGAATCCCTCCTGAAACGGAATGTTGACCATAATTAGCTGGTTCACTCGGCAACTGGCTAAGTCGAGAACCCGAGCAGCAGCGTGAATGGTAGTGTGGGTTTGAATTCGTAAGTCCATGTCATTGTCCCTTTCCTCCCTGAAGCCGAGGTTTACCTGTTATGTTAAGCAGTATTTTCCCATAACAGAGATTACGCAAGACAAAAAACGGGCGCATCACCCATTTGGGTTAAATTCCGTGCAAAATGTCGTTTAAGTGGATTTTGTCGATGCAATGCAGGGTGGCGAAATTCAACCATTTTACAGGCCTGAAAATTGCAGGATAATTAACATTAACTAAGTTCCATATATTATTGATGTATATTATTTTTCCATCTTCCAATAAACCAAAATTACACCAGCAACGACCTCACCCACACGGCTCGGAGCATATCGATCGACAGGTAGCCACATCCCGAAAAAAGCCAACTGTCCAGGTCCCCTCATATGCAGATGAAGCCGTGGTAATCGTTGCTCATTGGGAGCCTCCGATCGCGGCATTTTACTACCCAAAAACCACCGAAACCGAAACTTACCCGGCACCCGCCGATATACTTGACGGATGCGTTTAACTTGTCTGTTAACGCTGCGCTGTCCATATGAACGTCAAACCGGAATCCGACCTGTTCCGTCAGCTACCCGTTTATCTCGCAGCCGAGCATCAGGTGTGCCCGGTATTCGTCGCTTCATTAGCCGCGGATCGACAGTTTACCAGGCGCAGGGTGATTAATATTAAAGACTTTCGGACTAGTCGTTCTCCGCTATAATCTTTAGAATAACGCCCTTTCCTAGAAACAACTCGAAGATTATTGCCTAACATATGACTGAACTGACAAAAATTGTCATTCCGGTAGCGGGCCTCGGCACGCGGGTTTTGCCCGCGAGCAAGGTGATTCCGAAGGAAATGCTGACCGTGGTCGACAAGCCGGTGATCCAGTACGTGATCGAGGAAGCGGTCGCTGCCGGTTTCAAGGAAATCATCCTGGTCACGCGCCCGATCAAAAAGTCGATCGAAGCGCATTTCGAACCGCACTCGGAACTGGAGGAAGCACTGCTGGCAAAGGGCAAAACCGGGCAACTGGCCATGGTGCGCGATATTCTCCCTGACGACGTCACTATTTCGACCGCATTCCAGGACGAGCCGCGCGGGCTCGGCCATGCGGTGTTGTGCGCGGAGTCCCTGGTCGGCGGTGACGATTTCGCGGTAAGCCTGCCTGACGTTTTGATCTTCAATCCCGACGGCGATCACGCACACGACCTCAGAAATATCGCCCGCGCGTTCAAACAGAATCAGGCCGCGCAGATCATGGTCGAGGCGGTGCCTGACGACCAGGTCAGCAGTTACGGCATTGTCGACTGCGGCGGCGCCGAGTTTCGCCCCGGCGAAAGCCACAACGTGGTCGCGATGGTGGAGAAGCCGCCCGTGGGCTCGGCCCCGTCGAACCAGTCGATCATCGGGCGCTACATCCTGCCGGCGCGCACCATGGCCCTGTTAAAGCAAACCCAACCCGGCGCCGGGGGCGAAATCCAGCTCACCGACGCGATCAACGCGCTGATCGCCGAAATGCCGGTCCAGGCAAACAGCATGCGCGGGCAAACCTGCGATTGCGGCAGCAAGCTCGGTTACCTGATCGCCAACGTCAGGTACGGTCTCGAGCATCCCGAAATCGGCACTGCGCTCGCCGCCTGGCTGAAGCAGCAGGCGTTCTGAGTCGATGTCACTGATCGATAAAACTTCCTGGCAGGAACTGCGCAAGCATGCGGTCGAGACCGGCAATTCGCATCTGAGTCAATTACTCGCCGAGGACAGCAATCGCTTCGATCATTTCAGCCTGCGCCAGGGCAGTTTGCTGCTCGATTATTCCAAGCAACGGATCACCGCCAAAACCGTCGAACTGCTGTGCAGTCTCGCGCGCGAATGCGATTTGAATGCCTGGATAGAAAAGCTGTTCAGCGGCGACGCGATCAATGCCTCTGAAAACCGGGCGGCACTGCACACCGCGCTGCGACTGCCCGCGGACAGTTCGCTGTTGCTGAATGGCGAAGACATCGTGCAGGGTATTCACGAAACCCTGGGGCGCATGGAGCAGATCGTCGAGCGCATTCACGCCGGGCAGTGGCGCGGCTATTCCGGGCGGCCGATAAAAACCATCGTCAATATCGGTGTCGGCGGATCGGATCTCGGTCCCTTCATGGCCAGCAAGGCGCTTTCGGACTGGGGCATGCCGGCGGCGCATAAGCTCGAAATCTATTTTGTCTCGACCATGGACGGCAGCCAGCTGGTGGATCATCTCGACGACATGAACCCGGCCACCACGCTGTTCATCATCTCGTCGAAGTCTTTTACCACGATCGACACCTTATCCAACGCCAACACCGCGCTGCAGTGGCTACGCCAGGCCAGCGGCGCCGAGGATGAAGTGCTGTACCGCCGGCATTTCATCGGCATCTCGGCCGCAGCCGAGAAGATGGCCGCCTGGGGCATTGCGCCCAATAGCCGGCTGCAGCTGTGGGACTGGATCGGCGGGCGTTACTCGATGTGGTCGGCGATCGGGCTGCCGATTGCGCTCGAAATCGGCATGCCGAACTTTCGGCGCATGCTCGAGGGCGCGCACGCGATGGATCTGCACTTTCGAAACGAGCGCTTCGAGCAGAACCTGCCGGTGATGCTGGCGATGATCGGCATCTGGAATATCAATTTTCTGAACATTCGCGCGCACGCGATCCTGCCTTACGATGGCCGCCTGAGTCACTTGCCGAGCTATCTCGAGCAGCTCGAAATGGAAAGTAACGGCAAGAGCGTTTCGCGCGACGGCGAGGCGATCGATTACAACACCTGTCCGATCCTGTGGGGCGAAATCGGGCCCAATGCGCAACACGCGTTTTACCAGTTGCTGCACCAGGGCACCGAGTCGGTGATGTGTGATTTCGTCGTACCGGCGCTACGTTACCAGGATAACGGCAATCCCGACTTACAAAACCAGCAAACGCTGACACTCGCCAACTGCCTCGCACAGTCGCGTATCCTCGCGCTCGGTGACAGCGTCATCGACAGCGAAGAAGCCGCGCCCGTGTTCAAGCGATACCGCGGCAACCAGCCGAGCACGACGCTACTGCTGGACGAACTGAATCCTTACAGCTTCGGACAATTGATCGCGCTTTACGAACACAAGGTGTTCGTGCAGTCGGTTATCTGGAACATCAACCCGTTCGACCAGTGGGGCGTCGAACTCGGCAAGCAAATGGCAACCACGCTGATCGATCCGCTGACACGCCACGACCGCGCAAACCGATTCGACCCGTCGACCAACGGCCTGCTCGGCTGGATTCTCGATCAACAGGAGCGCGATGCATGAAGATCGCGATCTGGGGTAACGAACTGACGGCCTGGGCGACTGCCGGCGCGCTCGCCAGGACCGGCAACGATATCTACCTGGTCAGTCACAGCCAGATCAAGGACCCGATCACACTGATGGGCAGCAGCATCCGCAACGAACCCGGGTTGCGCGACCTGGTTACCGACGAGTTCGCGCACAAGCGCATGCGCTTTGCCCAGACGCGCACCGCGATCGGGATTCAGACGCATATCCTGAGCATGAATCCGAGCGAATTCGATGCGGCCCACGAAATTGTCAGCAAGATCGCGGCCAAGGCTGAAGGCCCCGTGCTGATCATCAACCAGAGTCATTTCGGCGTCGGCTCGACCGATAAACTGCAGGCGTTGTTGAATCGGCGCAAGAAACAGATCGTCGTCTACTTCGCCGAGAACATTTCCGAGGGTGAGGCGCTCGATCGAATCCGCAACCCCGGGTCGATGATCATCGGCTGCGACGACGAAGCCGCGAAACTGACCATCGAGGCGTTGTTCAGGCCTTTCAGCGCCCAGCTCGAACATCTGTTCGTGATGAGCCCGAAGGAAGCCGAATTCACCAAGCTTTCGATCATCGGCATGCTCGCGCTGCGCATCGGTTATATCAATGAACTCGCCAGCCTGGCAGAACAGCTCGACGTCGATATCGACGTCATCCGCCGCGGCATGGGCGCCGACCCGCGCATCGGTCGGCATCACCTCGCGCCCGGCTGCGGCTTCGGCGGCAATACCTTCCCGCAAACCCTCGACAGCCTGGCGCAGCTGCTGTCGAAACAGAATGAATCGACCCTGATGCGCGCCGTGCTGATGGAAAACGAAAAGCAAAAGGAATTGCCGTTTCGCAAACTCTGGCAACACTACAAGGCCGATCTGCACGAGCGCAAGATAGCGATCTGGGGTGCTTCGTTCAAACCCGGCTCGGCCTCGCTCGATTGCGCGCCGAGCCTGAGAGTGATCGACGCCATCGTCGCGCAGCAGGCCGAGGTGCGTATCCACGACCCCGAGGCGCTCGAGAACGTGCACCATCTTTATCACGATAATCCCTACGTCAAAATTATCAGCGGCAAGTACGACGCGTTGAAGAATGTCGACGCGCTGGTGTTGCTGACCGAGTGGCCCGAATACTGGTCGCCCGATTTCGAGTTGATGCAAAGGCAGATGAAGGCACCGGTCATCATCGATGGCCGCAACGTCTACAACCGCGAACAGATCGAATCGCTGGGTTTTACCTACTACGGAATTGGGCGCTAGGTCCGGCTGCATTGCCGCTGACGCACCGCGGCCTGACCGCAGCAATTGTCATCCCGCGGCGCCAATGTCATCCCGCGGCTCGACCGCGGTATCCAGGGGTTTTCGTTATCGGCTAAAGGTGAAGACTGGATACCGCCGGTCCGACGCATCGGGTCGAGCCGCGGGATGACAAGCGAGGCCGCGGGATGACAGAAAATGGAATTACTGGAACAGCTGGCGGGTGATGTTGGGCGGTAGCCGGCCGGTCTTTTCGAGGCGATAGTTGTTGTAGCTGACCGTAGTCGCGAACAGGTCGAGCACGTTTTTTACCCTGGGATCGATCGTGCTTGCGGATGATATCTTGATATCGACGCGGTACTCCCCGCCCGCGTTTATGTCACCCTTGCCGTTGACATCGAGGCTCGCATCGAGGTCGCTTAGCTTGAAATCGTATTGCTGCTGATTGCCGCTGAAATCGACCTGGTAGTCACCAATATTGAGCGTGGCCTCGTCACTCTGCATGCCGAGATCGCGCCAGATCAGCTTGCCGGTCATCGCCGCGGGCTTGCCCGCGACAATTGCCATGTCATCGACAATCAGCTCCAATCGCCCCTCCGGCTGTACGATCATATTCGGGATGAAACGAGCGAGCTCGGCTGCCGGGTACTCGACCCGAGCCTGGCTGACTTCGGTGTCGCCGTTTAACAGGTCATAAGCGATCTCGGAAACGCCCTGTGCGTAATCGACCTGGTAACAGAGCTTCAACAACGCTATGCAGGATGGCTTGAAACGGTAGCTGACGTCGCGTAACGGAAACTGGTTGAGGTTGACTTCCCGCGCCTTGCCGTGCACGACCGTGCCGCTGACGCCGGCGTGCCTGACCGTGTTGGGCAGCTTGATATGCGGCAGTACCTGGCGGATCGGCAGGTTGAGCAGCAGCGCAATCGCCAGACACAGCAAAAAGAACAGCAGATACTTCCAGGCTTTTTTCATTTAGCGCCGCACGAGGACCAGGCTGCTGTCGACGACCCCGGGATTTTCGGCTGCCGAAATCCGGATATCCTTGATATCGAGCCCGTTCGCATTGACCTGCGCGATGAAACTGACGAGACGATTGAAATCGACCGCGCTGTAACGCATTCTGACTTCGTCGCTGCCGATCGGCGACATTTGCGACAGTTGCCCGGAGAGTCCCTGGCGGCGTACCGCCTGGTCGATGAAATTTGCCAGAGTGCCGCTGATTTGCGGGGCATTTACGCCCACGCCCAGATCGCCCGCCGGCATGCCCGCCACTGCCGAGTTCATCCAGGCGAGGTCGGCGCGTTGCTGCGCGATCTGCTCGCGCAGCGTCGAGACTCGCTCCTGGTAAGGCTCGATGACAAGGGCATGTACCCCGAGCACGAGCACGACCGCCAGAGCGACCGCAACGATCAGCTTTTCGCGTAACGTGTAGCGCTCGAGCAGGCTAAGCACCCTCGCCTCCTTCCAGCACCAGGCGCCCGGAGCTTAGTTCGGGCTTGATGTTCAGGCTCTCCAGCTTCGCCTTGACGCCAAGCTTTTTGACGCTCTCGAGCAAGGCCTCGATATCGTTGAGTTGCTTGCTGCTGATATCGAAACTGAGGCGCGTGCCCTGGAACCCGATGCGGGATATATCGATGCCCGGGTAAGCCGCGCGCGCGCGCGTAAACTCGAGCATCAGCTGCAGGAAACCCTGCTCCTGCTGGCTCGCCTGCAGCTGCTTCATGCGTTCGATCAACAGTTTTTTCAGGTTTTCATCGGGATCGGTGTCTGCGGGCAGATAGGGTTGCAGCAATACGTACTGCTGTATCTTGATGTCGGTGAGTTCCCGCTCCAGCTCCTGCAAGGCGACGGCCTTGTTGTAACCGCCGATCAAGAGCAACGCCGCCAACAGCAGCGCGATCCACTTCCATGCCCTGGCGAGACCGTGCCATTTCGACGCCAGCTGAAATTCACGCTGCTGCAGATCGATCAGCGGCGCATCGACAAACCCCGGTTTGGCCGAATTGAGCGCCTGGCGCTCCAGTTGGTAGCCTTCGAGTTCGGGCGTTGGTTGCAGTTCATTGGCGTAGTAACGAATGTGTTCGATATCGACGTCGCGCTTGATCAGTTCCAGCATCGCCGGCAGCGCCTGCGCGTGGCATTTGAGCCCGCGGTAATTACCATAGCGCAGCAGGCAACCGTCGTGCCCCTCGGTCAGCACGACGCCCTCGCCCGGCCACGGGCACAGAAACAGTTCCGGAATCACCTGGATCAGGCGTAAACCATGCCCCTGCGCCAGCGCCATGCAGCGGCCCATGATTTCTCGCGATACGACCGCGATGGAAACCGGGTTCTCGGCGGTATTGCCGAGCGCGAAGTGTTGCGATTCGATGTCCTGCGCGAGCTGGTCTTCGACCTGGTACTCGATCGCGCCGAGCACCTGCCGGCCCGCCTTTTCCGGCAGATCGACCTGGGCCAGGTATACGCACTGCTGCGGGATGACGATGATAACCGGGTGCGGATTTTGCGCGGCGACGCTGACCAGATCGCTCGCGGCGGCCTGCTCGCCAGTCGAGCTCGGCGCTGCCGGCCGACTCGTCGTAGTTCGCCCAGCGGAAATCCGCGAGTTGATCGTCGCTAAACTGGATCAACAGGCGCATGCTAAAACTGCCCCAGGGTGCGGTTCAGCACGGTGGTATTGCCCTTGTCGTCGCGATACAGCAGCGAGGTCAGCTTGAACACCTGCTCGCCCTGCACCACCTGCCCGTGCGCGCGGAAAAAATTCGTGTCCACCGACAGACCGTCCTCCTCGACCGGAATCTGCAGGCGTTCGATAAAATCGCCGATGCTGTCATAGGGACTGTCATCGCGCTCTTCGATAAACTTGCTCACTTCACCCTCGGAGCCGAGGCTCTGAAATATAACTTCGGACATGGTATTAACGTTTAGTGTAGTCGGTGTCGGTAAAGCCGTGATATGTGGTTTCAATTTGTCGTATATCTCCGGAGTGACGTTATGCACCAGCAACAGTTCGCTGATATCGGCCATTTCACGGTTGGCGACCCGGTAGGATTCGTAGTTTTCTTCCATGCCGTCCGGGTAGCGAATATCGAAGTCCGCGTCGATCCAGTCCATCAGCGCCGGGATAAAGTTGCCTTCGACGCCGAGATTATCGCATAAACGCTCGAATCTTTTTAATGCAACCTCGGATATGACCAGCTGATTGAGATTGAACTTGGCCTGTTCGTCTTCGAGGTAGCCGTTGAGGTAACCGCCCTCGATCGGCAGCCCCGGAATGCCGCTGGCCCAGGATTCATCGAGGCTATCGACGGTGGACTCCTGGCGGTCTTCGCGCAGGTAAATGCGCGCCCAGTCTTCGAGCCCGACCGCGTACAGGTTGGCGCGGTCCATCAGGTAGATATGCCCGGTCTTGCGGATGGTGAACTTTTCCTCGTAAATAATGCTGACCGCAATCGTGGTCGCGATGACGACGATCATCAGCGCCATCAGCAGCGCCAGGCCGCGTTGTTTGCGCCGACTAGATAACACCGCCAGGCACCTCCAGCAAACGCGTGATTTCGCCCATGTCCGGCAACTCGAGCTTGATCGCGAGCAGGATCGGATCACCGTCGTTGTAGCTCGAGTCGACCGGCCAGGTTCGGACCAGTTTGCCGAGCGGGTTTTGAAACGCCACTTCCATCGACTCGACATTGTCGAGCAGGACGACCTGGATGGGTTTCTCGCCGATACCCTGGTCGAGCGAGCGCCAGTACCGGCGCAACAGCTGGTTGTCATCGACCAGGTACTGCACCCGCTGCAAGCTGCTGCGTGGCTGGCCTAACAGGTTATCCCAGCCGCTACGGGTAAACGTGATGGAGTCGTCGGCGATGATAATGTTCGATTCCTCGTCGCCATACTGGTTGCGGATACGCCGCGGCGAAACCTGGGTCCAGTCACGATTGAAATAAACCACCGCGAACTGCAGATCGGACAGGCGATCGTTGGCCTCGGCCACGGCCTGCCCGGTGCGCGTCATCTGCCCGAGCCCGCCAAAGGCGATCACCCCCATCAGCGCAAAGATCGACACCGCGATCACCATCTCGAACAGCGTGAATCCTTTACAGCGCTTCATTCTACGAACCTCAATTTGTCATCCCGCGCCCCGCTGTCATCCCGCGCCCCGCTGTCATCCCGCGCCCCGCTGTCATCCCGCGCCCCGCTGTCATCCCGCGCCCCGCTGTCATCCCGCGCAACCCTGTCATCCCGCGCAACCCTGTCATCCCGCGCAACCCTGTCATCCCGCGCAACCCTGTCATCCCGCGCAACCCTGTCATCCCGCGCAACCCTGTCATCCCGCGGCTTGACCGCGGGATCCAGAGTCGAAGCCGAGTTGCTGGATACCGCCGGTTCGACGCATCCGGTCAAGCCGCGGGATGACATGATTACTCCACGGGATGAGAGTGATGCTCGGGATAACCGACTGATAGACGATGAAGGAAATTCAGAAATCATAACTTCGCAATAAACCCCGTCAAGCTGGCCTTGATGCCATCCTCACCCTTGAGCAACACATCGACATCGATGCGGCGCAGGGACGGATCGTCGGTCGCGGAGACTTTCATCTGCCAGATCCAGACAGTATTGGCCATCTCGACCTGCCCTGACTTGCTCGAAGCATTGTTCCAGGTACGCCTGGCGCGATACTCCGCGATCTGGTTTTGTGCAACCCAGCTGGCAATCGTCTTCTGCTTCAACTGCGAAGATTTCCAGCCCGATTCGCTGGTGGTATTGATCACTGCGCCGATGCCGAGCGTAATCACCAGCAGCGCGATCATGACTTCCAGCAGGGTGAATCCCAACATCGAGTTCTTCCCACACAAGCGGGAGCCTTTCACCCTGTCGTCATCCCGCGGCTTGACCGGATGCGTCGGACCGGCGGGATCCAGACTCGAAGCCGTATTACTGGATCCCGCGGTCAAGCCGCGGGATGACAGCGGGGCGCGGGATGACAGGCGGACGCAGGATGACAGGCGGACGCAGGATGACAGGGGGCTGCGGGATGATATTGACGGCACTAGCCATGATGTAAAACGAGATGTCACGTCTGCGGCTCCGGTCCGGTCATCAACACGCCTCCAAGCAGGTTACCCTGCAACACGATACCCGAGCGCGAGGCTTTATCGGTGATGCGCCACTCGAACGGCGTCATTTCACCGCTGGAAAGGATCAGAATATGCGGTTCAGGCGTGGTTTTCTCGGATATGTCGACGATCTGGTCTTCGATCAGCAGCACCGAGCTCTGCGATTCGGTCATTTTGATCTTCTTGAAAAACGAGTCGGGCGCCTGGAGCCATTTGCCTTCATTGAATTCGAGCACGAAAAACCCCTTGTCCTGGACCGAGATCGCATAGTTGCGACTTTCGAATACCGCCTCCTGGTTCAGCAGGTGGAACAGCTTGCCGAGGTCCTTGCCAATTCGCTTCAGATCGCGGGTTTCGTCACTCAAACCCGGCGCCAGCTGCACCACTGAAATCGTGATCGCGATAATGGCGACCACGATCAACAGTTCAAAGAGCGTGAACCCTCTCTGTCGCAGGTCGTGTCGCAATCCGCACTTACGAATCGAGATTCCAGTTGCCGATATCGGCCGCATCACCTTCGCCTCCGACTGCCGCGTCAGCGCCCAGCGAGAATACATCGAACTCGCCGTTCGTTCCCGGGTATTGGTAGAGGTACTGGTTGCCCCAGGGGTCCTTGTTGAGCTTCTTGATATAACCGCCGTCGCGCCAGTTCTTGGTGCCCTCGCCCGAGGGTTTGGTCACCAGCGCGCTGAGGCCCTGCCCGCTGGACGGGTAGACAAAGTTATCCAGCTTGTAAAGCTCGAGCGAGGATTCGAGCACGCGGATATCGCTTTTCGCCTTGCTGATACGGGCATCGTCGACGCGGCCCGCCACCTTGGGCGCGATGTAGGCGGCAAGAATCGCGATGATCGCGACCACGACGATGATTTCGAGTAGGGTAAAACCCCGGTTTGTGCGTACTTTTTTCATGTCAGTTAGAGTGTTCGGTTGGGCCATGGTTCATTGTATACGTAGTCCATACCAGCGCAATTGCTATTGCCAGCAACAGGCCGTACAGATGGGCATCGACGATGACTCGCGCGCCGATGAGCTCGCCGGTGTCGAAATCGAACGGCGCGAACTGTTCGATCAGGACCTTGATCACGATCGCGGCGATGACCAGCACCGCAATCAGGCGATCGCGCGCGTACAGCGAGAGAGCGCCGAGCACGTAAAGACCATACAACAGGCCTGAATGGCCGGCGTAATCGCTGACTTCAGGGTTATACAGCGTCACCAGGAGCGAGATCCCAAGACCCAGGCATAGCGACGTGATCAGCCAGCGTCTTATCGACCATCCCGGCGTGGTCAGGCTGACGCAGATCACCAGGCCCAGGCCATTCAGCAGCAGGTGCATCCAGCCGACGTGTACCCAGTGCGCACTGACGAGCCGCCAGATTTCGCCGCTACTCATCCAGTCACGCTCGAAACGGAAATACTCGGGCCCGATCACCTGCAGCAGGACCATAAACGGAATAGTGACGCCCACATAGCGCCAGTCCGGTGAGTGCAGGATGCGCTGCCACACGGCTACACCAGCTCGTTCATGTCGAAGATCGGGATCAGGATCGCGACCACGATAAACAGCACGACGACCCCCATCAGCAGGATCATCGCCGGCTCGAACAAGCCGATAAACATGGCGGTCACGCCGCCAAACTCGGTTTCCTCGGCGCGCGCCGAGCGTTCCAGCATGTCCCCGAGTTTGCCGCTGGCCTCGCCGTTTTGCACCAGTTGCACCACCAGCGGGCTGAAATAAGTCGTGTTCTCGAGCGAAACCGAAATATGCTCGCCCTCGCGCACCCGATCCGCCGCTTTCAGCACCGCCGCCTTGATCGGCTGATTATTGATGACCTCGGTCGAGATATGCATCGCATCGAGCGCGGTGACCCCGCTCGTCACCAGGATGCTCATGGTGCGGGTAAAACGCGCGGTATTCGACAGGCGCACCAGGTAGGAAATAAACGGCAGCCTCAGATAGAAACGGTCGCGCATCACGCGGAACGCGGGCAGCTTGACGAGCTGGGCGTAAATCGCCACCAACAGCAGTATGCCGATAAGCAACTCGACACCGTGGTTCTTGAAGAAATCGGAGATTGCGATCAGCCAGACGGTCATCAGCGGCAGTTCCGTGTCGAAGCCTTCGAACACCTGCACGATCTTGGGCACGACAAAGGTCAGCAAGGCCCCCACCAGCGCAAACGCGACCACGCTGAGCAAAATCGGGTAAATCAGCGCCTGCCCGGTGCGGCGCTGCAGGTCCTGCTTCGCCTCGATGTGATCGGCGAGGCGTTCCATGACGACATCGAGCAGGCCCGACTGCTCGCCGGCGTGCACCGAGGCGCAATACATCGAATCGAAGATACGCGGGAATTCTTTCAGGGCTTCGGACAGTGCGAAACCCTCGAGCACGCGCGCGCGCACCGCCAGTAAAACATGCTTGGCCGACTGTTTGGGGGTTTGACGCGAAACCGCGTGGTAGGCCGATTCGACCGGCTGCCCGGCGCTGATCAGCGTCGCCAGCTGGCGTGTGATCAGTGACAGCGTCGCCACGTTCAACTTGTCGCGCTTGGCCTTGCCGATCCCGCCCGTGTCACGCGCCGTGACCTCGCCGATCTCCAGCGGCATCAGGCTCATGCCGCGCAACTGCTGTCGCGCCTGGCGCGCGGTATCCGCCTCGATCAACCCCTTTTGGGTCTTGCCGTCGCCATCCAGGGCCTGATATTCAAACGCAGCCATGCCCTGTTATCCCGTGGCCTGACCGTGGAAACCAGTCTCACCTGTTTCCCCACGACCCATTGCCATCCCGCAACCATCTGTCATCCAGCGGCCTTTTGTCATCCCGCGGTTTAACCGCGGGACCCAGTTTGACCCGAATCCAGTAAAATTCTGGATACCGTGGTCAAGCCACGGTATGACAGGTAAACCCCCAATTCCGCGATCTTTTGTCATCCCTGGCATAGCTGTCATCTCTGGCATAGCTGTCATCTCTGGCATAGCTGTCATCTCTGGCATAGCTGTCATCCCGCGGCTTGACCGCGGGATCCAGCGAACCTCAGTATCAGACTGAATTCCGCAGGTCCGACGCATCGGATCAAGCGGCGGTATGACAGATAGACGCAATCTACCCCCCATCGCGGGTAACCCTCAACACTTCATCCAGCGTGGTCTCGCCCTGGACCATCTTGCGAATCCCGTCCTCGCGCAGACTCCGGCTCTGCGTCCGACAATAGCGCTCGAGCTTGGCCTGGCTGGTGCTATCGTGAATCATCGTCGACAGCGTCTCGTCAATCTCGATCATTTCATAAATCCCGGTGCGACCCTTGAACCCGGTCTGCAAACAGGCCGGGCATCCATTCGCCTGGTAAATCACATCGTCGCCGCTGATCTCGAAGCCGTTAACCTGCTCGACATCGAGCTGCGTCACCGATTTACACTCGGGGCACAGCTTGCGCACCAGCCGTTGCGAAATGACGCCGAGTAAAGTCGACGACAACAGGAAGGGCTCGACGCCCATATCCTGCAGCCGTGTAATCGCGCCAACCGCTGAATTGGTGTGCAGCGTCGACAGCACCAGGTGCCCGGTCAGGCTCGCCTGCACCGCGATCTGCGCGGTTTCGCCGTCACGGATCTCGCCGACCATGACCACGTCCGGATCCTGCCGCAGGATCGCGCGCAAGCCCTTGGCAAAGGTCATGTCGACCTTGGTATTCACCGGCGTCTGGCCGATGCCGTCGAGATCGTATTCGACCGGGTCCTCGACGGTGAGAATATTGCGACTGGCGTCATTCAGCAGCGACAGCATCGCATACAGCGTGGTGGTCTTGCCCGAACCGGTCGGACCGGTGACCAGAATAATCCCGTGCGGCTTCTGGATCATGTTCTCGAGGCGCTTTTCGACCTTGTCGCCCATGCCGAGCTGTTTCAGATCCAGCCTTCCCGCCTGCTTGTCGAGCAAACGCATGACCACGCGCTCGCCATGCCCCGAGGGCAGCGTCGACACGCGGATATCGACCGGTCGGTTGGCCACTTTAAGCGCGATGCGGCCGTCCTGCGGCAGGCGCTTCTCGGCGATATCGAGCTGCGCCATGACCTTGATGCGCGACACCAGCAGGCTCGCGATCTGGCGCGGCGGTTCCAGCACTTCACGCAACACACCGTCGACCCGGAATCGAATCGATAAACGCGATTCGAACGGCTCGACGTGAATATCCGACGCGTTCTCCTTGATTGCCTCGGTAATCAGGGCGTTGATCAGGCGAATAATCGGCGCATCGTCGTCGCTTTCGAGCAAATCCTCGGGTTCTGAAAGCTCCCTGGCGACGTCATCAAGATTCAGCTCGCCGCCGATCTTCTCGGCCTCGTTAAACGAGGTTTCGCGATTGCCTTCGAAATGCTGGCCTAGCAGGCGGTTGAACTCGATATCCGACTCGACCTCGATTTCATCGATCATCCCGAGCAGGCGCTGCGCCTCGGAGACAGCCTCCGCCGGCGCCCCGTTTTTGAGCGTCAGCTTGAGCTTGCCCGAAACCGGCGACAGCGCCGCAATTACGCCGTAGCGCTTGCAGAATGAATAAGGGAGATCGTTAGTTGAAGCCATTTAATAACTTATTTATCTATGTTACTGAATTATATTAGAGTTCCACGGGACATTTGACCACAAAACCCTGAATATTTATTGAATAATGCCAAATAATTACTTCAGCATGGCGCGGCAATTCCCGGATACGGCATTCATTAAGCGGTTAGGATTATTGCGACTGACACCAACATTAAAATCCCTGGGATTCTCCGAACCCCTGTTACAACCCCATGGCACCTTTTTCCTGCTCCATCACTGCGGGAGGCATCACCTGATCGTGATTTAACTGAGCATATTGGCGAAGCCACGGTTCTGCAGCTTTGCCTCGACCAAATAGCCTAGAGCCGACATCTCGACCGAATGCCATCCGCTATATTCACAGAAAGAATACTCACTTCACCTTCCAGGTGTCGGATTGACGCAGAATTTCGTTCACGCTACGTAAACGCTTGAGATCATATTTCAGTGACTTTCGCCAAAGCTTTTCAAAGCTCTCGCCGGGTTTCCTGTAGATAACACCGAGCGCGACCGGATTTTCGAGTTCGACCAGCATTTGCGCAATAACCTTGTTCCCGGCATCATGTTTTATGATCTGCTCGGGGTGTGCTCTGGCATCAATTACTTCAAGCGAAAAGGTTGCGGGATTAAAACGAATTCCTTTTTCGTTATCCGCGCCGAAAAGCATTGGTTCTCCCTGGCTCAACCTGAGTTGAGTGTCTGCAGCAGTATTACGATCCGTAAAATCACTAAACACATTATCGTTGTACACAATACAGTTTTGGAAAATTTCAGTAAATGATGCGCCTTCGAATTCGTATGCTTGCTTTAGTACTTTGCCAAGACCTGCCTTGTCGGTATCGATTGCACGGGCGAAAAATCTGGCACCCGCCCCAATCGCAACTTGACCGGCCGACAGGGGAATATCGATAGAACCATCGGGCGTCGATGGTGACCTCGTACCCTGTCTGGAAGTTGGCGAGTATTGACCCTTTGTTAATCCGTAAGTTTCGTTGTTGAACAGTAAAATTTTTATCCCAACGTTACGACGCAGAGCGTGCAGCAGGTGATTACCACCGATGGACAGGCCGTCGCCATCTCCCGTAACTACCCACACATCGAGATCGGGGTTCGCTAGTTTGAGGCCTGTTGCGACTGCCGGCGCACGGCCATGAATCGTATGAAATCCATAGGTATCGACATAATAAGGAAATCTCGCGGCACAACCAATGCCCGAGACAAATGCAGTCGTTTCGGGTTTCGCTCCAACCTCGGCAAGTGTATTGGTCACCGTTTTAAGTATCGCGTAATCTCCACAACCAGGGCACCATCGAACTTCCTGGCTAGTGGTGAAATCCTTTACATTCGGTGCGGCGCTCATTCAGTACTCCTTCTAGTTACCGGTTCACGAGCCACCTCCGAAAACGTGGACAGCATCGAATCGATTTTTTCTCTTAATTCGCTGATTAAAAATGGCTGGCCCGTGACCTTGCAGTAGGGTACCGGGTCCAGACCTAGCTTGTCGCGTAACAAGGTCGATAACTGGCCCATATTCATTTCCGGAACAAGCACTTTTTCAAATTCGCCGACAAGATCCCCCAGATTACCGGGGAAAGGATGGATATATTGCAGGTGCGTAAAGCTGACGTTGTAATTCAATCGCCGCATCTCGCGTACCGCCTGGAAGATGGGTCCGTACGTGGAACCCCAGCCGATCACAAGTAATTCGCCCCCTTCCGGGCCAAGCTCCATCGCTTGTGGAGGGATGTATTTCGCAACCGATTCTACTTTACTTGCGCGCATTTCGGTCATGCGTTGATGATTTAATGGCTCGTAAGAAATATGCCCTGTCTCAATGTCTTTCTCGAGCCCACCCAGTCTGTGCATAAGTCCGGGCATACCAGGTGTAATCCAGGGGCGGCCGTAGGTTTCCGGATTACGTTCGAATGCCATCCCTTGACTATCGCGTGAGCTATCAGGTTGCGGCGCTGCATTCGATGCAATGGGTTCGATATCGTTGATATCCGGAATTAACCACGGCTCCGCGGAATTAGACAAGTATCCATCGCTCAATAAAATCACCGGTGTCATTTGGCGCAGGGCAATTCGCACTGCCTCGATTGCCATAAAGAAACAATCGCCCGGCGATCGCGCAGCAATTACCGGGATCGGTGCATCGGCGTTGCGACCATATACGGCCTGGTACAGGTCTGACTGTTCCGTTTTCGTGGGCAGTCCGGTTGAGGGGCCGCCACGCTGTGAATTTACAATAACAAGTGGAAGTTCCGCGTTAATCGCAAGTCCCATGGCCTCCGTTTTCAGGGCTATTCCAGGGCCCGAACTTGAGGTCACGCCTATTACGCCGCCATAGGATGCGCCGATTGCCGCACATATAGCGGCTAGCTCGTCCTCGGCCTGAAAAGTACCAACTCCATATACTCCGAGTTGCGCGAGGTGATGCAACAGCGGTGAGGCGGGTGTAATCGGATAGGAACAAAACAGCAGAGAGCGATCCGCCAGCTCACTCGCAGCGGCAAGTCCGAGCGAGAGCGCCTCGGCGCCGGTAATACCCCGATACTCGCCGGGGGATATATCGGCTTTGCCAACCCTGAACCGGGGTATTGCCTCCGCAAGTTCAGCCGTTTCCGCAAAAGCGTTCCCCGAATGGAGGGCGGTTATGTTAGCTTGCCTGATAGTTTCGTCACTGGCTAACTTCTTTTTTATCAGGCCTTCGATTGGTTCGAGATCACGATCGAACATCCACATCAGCAGGCCGAGCGCCCAAAAGTTTTTACACCGCCCGCCCTCGCTCTTGGTGAGCCCAAAAGATTTAACTGCCTCTTGATTGAGATGACTGATACCAACCGCAATAACCTGGTAACTGTCCAGCTCGCCTGTTTGTAATGGATCTTCCAGGTAGCCCGCCTTTGTCAAATTGCGCGCATTGAAATTATCTTGATTGACAATAATCAGCGCACCGCTCTCCAGGAACGGCAAATTGACCTTCAAGGCCGCCGGATTGAATGCAACCAGAACGTCCGGCCTGTCGCCTGCCGTGGTTATCGGGTTGGCGCCGATATTCATCTGGTACGCGGACACGCCGAATGTCGTGCCTGTTGGCGCGCGAATTTCGGCAGGGAAATCAGGGAAGGTCGTGAAGTCAAAACCGCTAAATGCATTCGATGCAGTAAATTGTGACCCCATAAGCTGTACGCCGTCACCTGAATCGCCGGCTAGACGCACAATAATCGAATCTACTGAATTATAATCAGACATTTAACCAGATATTGTAAAAGAGAGTGGAACAAAAACCTCAAGTCAACATACCGCAAAAGTCATAAGGAAGGTCGCCTGTTGAAGCCACCTGGAGCCTTTTCGTCTATGTGACTGAATTATAGTAGAGTGCTCAAGTTCATTTGGCCATAGATTTGCCGAAATTAACCTGAATTATGCCACTTTGTTACCCCCTTAATGGTGTTATGCATGTCACATCCCGAGCATAAAAATCCTGAAACTTTCGATTAGACATATCCCGATTCACTGTCACTCCGATTAATTCGGAATTTACCTCACCATAGGATCAAATGCCGGCGAAGATCGGTAGTTATATTAAGTTGGCAGGTTTTTGCTTCTTCGATGCTTTGTCTGGTGTTAGATAAACCTTGACTAGCCACCCGCTCGCCTGTAAACAGGATTTATCGGCATAAAAACTTATCATGTGCGACAACGATAGAGTCAAATCCGCGTATAGACGGAGATGGAGCAACATTTGATGCACATCGAGCAATTGACGCCCAAGATGGGTGTAATAATTTCCGCGGATAAGGTGATAACTGAACCGACGCCGTCACCAGAGGAGATACTGGCACTGGTAAGCTCCCACGGCGTAGCGGTCTTTCGCGGATTTCCACTCGATCTTGATGGCTTCTTTGAACTATCGGAGCAGATTTCACCAGGAATGCATCGGGGCGTTGGTGAACAGACAAACGCACTGATGTTACACGGTGAGGTGTACTTTATACCGCATCGCATCGATTTGTTGTGGTTCTATTGCGTCACCCCACCGCTTAAAGGCGGCGCGACAACCGTTTGCGACGGCGTCCGAGTAGCCGACGAGCTGAGTCCGACGGCATACCAGTTTTTCGACGACAATTTACTCATCTATGATATTCGTTTTTTTCGACAGTTCTGGACCCAGAAAATTGGCGATGTCCCCGCCGATCAGGCTGCCCGGACATTGCAAACCGATATGGGCCGGGTGGCAGATGAATTTGGGGACGGATGCAGCTTCAGCTGCGAGGCGGTGTCGGCAGATTTGATACATGCCGTGTATCGCAGGAAAGCGATAATCCCGAGCCGGTGGGGCAACCGGATGGCATTCGTCAATACCTTGCTGCACGCACTCGACCCCTGGGCATCGTCGAGAAACGAGATGTACAGCCTCGTGACGCATATACCACCCGAAATCGTGTCCGAAGTCGAAGAAGTCACCGAGCGGCTCACAGAAGAGATTAATTGGTCTGCCGGCGATTTCGCCGTCGTCGACAACAGTCGGTTGCAGCACGGCCGGCGGGCCTACGAAGGGCCGAGAAACATTCAGGCTATCAACGGCGTACTGCCGGGTTAGTGCCCGGATGCTCCCTTTACGGACGAGACAGATTGGACATTCATCTACCGTAGCGGGCGGTTCCTGTAGCGGGCGATTCCGCTGATCGATACCCCCGGCGACTAAGCACCGGGGGGCTAAATTTGTATCGTTGACAAGCGCAGATTTCAGCGCGCCCGCCTACTGAAATTCAAAACCGGACCCAACGGTTTATCCGGCTATGCTCATAGAGACAATTCGTTTTCGCGGATATTATGGACCTGCTCCTTGAGTTCCGATCCTTTTCTCGGCAGAACAAGATTCAAATAGCGCTCCTCTTCATGGAAGACCAGTCTGTTCTCCTGGAGTATGGCAATTTCCCTTTCGGCGTTGAAATCAGCCGTATCCGACATGCTTTTTGCGAGTGCCGCCATCGTCTTGGGTTTATTCAGTTCATCGAGAACCCGGCGACTGGTATCAGAAATTTCGTACTCGGTCGGTTCACCGGAACGCGAATCATAAATCCGGTTATGACTCAAAAAGTAGAGGTCCGGATGGCAGCGACCATCGTCACCATTCCAGCGGGAGAACCACTCAAACGAAATTCCCTTGAGTTGTCCGATCCACGTAACCATGGCATTGGTATAATCAGCACTATAGTTGCGATCCTGGAAATAGTAGGCCATATTCCGCAACGATTCCTTGTTGAAGGGATAGACAAATTCATAGAATTCATAGGGATGGAGGTCTAGCCCGTATTCCTCTGCCTGCATGAAATAAGGACTATAGCGATCAAAGCGCACCGGGTAGCAACCACCGGGCGGCGGCAAATGCACCAGTGAAGGCAGATCGTAAACGTATTTCTTGAAGACTTCTTCCTTTTCTCCTGGAAAACCCACCAATAGATTCCACTCCGGCAGGATATCGTAAAGCGTGCAATATTGAAGGAAAATGATGTTGGAAAAAGAGGTGGTGCCCTTTTTCATCAGGTTGAGCGTTGACGTAGAAAGGGATTCGATCCCCGGTTGAAGTCGTTTTACCCGCTTATCAGAAAGCAATTGCATCTCTTTCTCTTTGAGAGATGCTTTAACTTCATAAAAAATATTTACATGCGACGGTGGATTGATATAGGGGAATACGTCCCGGGTGTATTTTTGCGGAATGATGTTGTCGACACTTGAAAAATGCGAACAGTCATCGGCATATTTAAAAATTGCCTCAAACTGTTTGACCGCGACATCCGGCGGCATGGTGCGATATCCCATTGACTGGCTGTTCAAACCACAGAAAGTACAGTGCGAGCGTTCGCCCCACCAACATCCCCGTGACGTTTCGAACAGTAGACGTTTGGCCTTCTTGTTTTCGGGAAAATTGGTGTCGAAGGTATTTATAAAATCGCTATAGTCCAGTGGAATATATTCATCCACGGGCTTTTCAGCGCCCGCAATGGCATCACCCGATAGCAGGTAAACATTGTTTTTGCTGAACACCCCCTTGATTTTGTGGCAGGCCTCGTTGTCGCCGTTTATGAGACTGCCGACCAGCTCAGGAAATGAAATTAAGGCAGGCCCTGAAAATACAAAATCTATTTGCGGAACGTTTTTTATAATTTCTTCACCCATCGGGGACTCGCAATTGGCACCGCCCATCACAATCTTGATATCCGGATTCAGTCTTTTAAGTTTATTGGCCAACGCAAAGCAGGCACCATTTTGTGAAAACATCGAGGAAAACCCGACAATATTCACGTCGCCGATGTTGTATTCGTTAATCAGTTCATCAAGTTTCGCGTCCAACTCATCCCGTTTCTGTAACAATACCTCTCTTAACTTCGTGGTCCGGGGGTCGTTTTGCGGAAAATGGCGCTTCATATATTTATCGGCATTATCCTCTACCTCAGGAAACGCGATATGACGAAACAGCCAGTCACCAAGTCCGGCGGTATATTGACCGGATATAAACTGGAATAGTTCGGGACCGAAAAGCTTGCTGAACTCCTGATTGAAATAGTGAATATTGACTTCAACCGGATGCTGTTCTGAAACGATGCTCTTGAGCTGCGTCATGCTTAAAGAGGGTCTTGGCGCATCCGCAAAGGGCATATTAATGAGAGCTATTTTAAACACTTCTGGTTCCTCGACTAAAACGGTGGCAACGATGTAACTTGATCTAACAACTTATTCAATGGCTGATATGACCGGAATCCTTACCATTGATGCGTGTTATCCTTTCGTTCAAGCAATTTTAAGGTATTTAAATTACGAAAGTATGTCCCTTGACACAGTTTTGCAATTCGATCAAATTAAAAAATACGATATCGCCAATACAGTCGAAATAATTATTATTATTATTATTAGCGAAGTATATACATCTAGCCCCTTCAGTTCCACCAGATTAGTGGCAATGCACTTACTTTCCGAAGGGAAATAAAACCAACCGGCATTGCCCCTCTTAATACAACCTCAATGCATTTCCGACACAGGCATACAGACGTTAAACCGCTTGGAGGGCAGGTCCGATTTTTTGGCCTGCCTGGCAGTTATATTCATTTTTCGCTGTAAATCGAAACAATCTGCACCGGACAAAAATTAAAACTATCAACTGGCTACGGTTGTTTGAGCTCGCTCGAAATACGCTCAAGCATCGCGTCGGCCACAGCCGCATTGCCGATGGGCGTGACGTGGTTAGAGTCTATAAATATCGTCTCGCTCACCTTATCCAGGGCATCCGTGATATCCATAACCTTAGTGCGTTCGAAGAAGCTTTTCTCGACCGCCACCTCCGCAACAAGATCGTGGGCGAGCTGATCTGCATCATAGAGATCCGGGGGTAAAAATTTCTGCGCTATTTTCTCCTCGGAGGTGAGTATTTTTTTGCTATTGAACATGCTGGGCCCCCAGAAATTAAATGAGCGGAATCCATACTCTTTGCCAAGCGCTGTTATGATCCGAACATTCTCCTCATATTCGGCAAGCATTGATTCGGCATTCAGGCGCAACGTATTTCTGTCCTTGATAAATGGAAAAATCGATCGTATCAGTGGAGGCGGTTTGCGAAATAACCGGAACAATCCAGATCGACTGGCAATCTGTCTGATCCGCGCCTTCCAGTTTCTCTTACCAAATAATTTCGCCTGAAATCCAGCCTCGAAAAAATGTTTTCTTCCCAATGCAACCTTGATCTGAGTGTCGTTCAGGCCATCATAGAAAATAACGGCATCCGGACGAATTCCATCTCTTAGCAACTTGATCAACAAGTGAACTTCCTGGTCACTCACAAAGGCGCTAACCCCGTAATTTCTAACTAGGTAACGATTTCCGGAAGAAGATTCATTCAGCTTCTTCGCAAGTATCGACGCGATAGTAAATTCGTCCGGGCTTTCGATGGCATAGGTTGTGCTTCCGCCGAACATGAATATCGTATAGTCCTTTTGATCGAGATTTTTTTCCGGCTTCCAGGTAACCCTGTAGCCATCACGAATATTGATTGAACTCGATGTCTTGTCCCTGTGTTTCCAGGCTGAATACGCTTCATACCTGAAAGCGCCCCCTGGCTTTTTTTGTCTTCGAAAAACTGTTCGCGCCAATCAAAATGACGGTAGGCATCGCTGTCCTGATCCGGTCATTTATGTTGCATTAAATTTTTTGCATCGTAGACGAGATAAGCCCTTGCGCCTATCTCGGCCACAATAAAAATGCAGGCCGTGACCAATGAGATATAGAAGGTATTCAGTATCAGTTTGTCGAATTTTCGCTTTAATTCTGATTTCATTTTAAAGCTCCCAGATATCGACCCACGTAATCCGATCGCCGGTTCTGTTCCAGACTTAACGACAGGCTTCTAAAAACTGACGCAGGCAATCTCGTGTCGATTTTTAGCTCACAATGCAGTTCGCGATACTCAGGTTTTATCAACGTACGGCCGGGTAAGTGAATACCTAAAACGTTGAAGAACTTTATTATTGGCAGGTAGCACTGCCTGCAAGCTGTCGATCTCATGGTCAAATCGCTGCTGCCAGTCCAGAAAATATTTTTCATTGTGATCCTCCACCCTTTCCTGCGGAATAAATCGATCGATACCGGCAAAACCACATATTTTATCAAGGTATTCGACTGGTGCCATGACGAAATCCTCGTACCGAATTACCATGCAGTCATCAGCGGAATCGATATCGTTGAGCATAATCGAGTAGGCTGTATTCCAATGCTGGAGTCGCTCGATTATCGTTCTTCTGGTCCACTTTTCGGTGGCGAGGGAAACCGAAACCGGATGCCGAACGATGAATATGAATTTGGAATTCGGGATCATTTGACGCAAAAAGCGAGACCTGATCAGATTCGGCGGCGATTTCTCCAATAGTACCGACTTCTGTAAATCGTAATAAGCACCCCACTCGGATAATAATTTATTTCTATTTTCCTGGTTTATCAGCGCCGAATCTTCGGTCAGATGGGCGTCGAGGTGAAATGCAAATTCGCCTGCTCCCCCATATTTTCTCGCTGATTTAAAAACGGTTTGAAGATGTTGCCCCTCGTCCTCCGGCACGCCAGTATCGTGAAAGCCACTTGCTAGCGGATGCTCACAGAGTAAACGATGCAATATAGACGTACCGCTGCGATGCAAACCACCAATGAAAAGAAATTTCTTGTCATCGAGTACGGGTGCCCGGGGCAACGAGTTGCGTCTTTTTCGTAATCGTTGAACCGCTCTCGAAAAATTTTTTCTAAGACGACCTAGCACGAACTTTTCCTTTATAAACTGACAGGTTTATCACAAGCGCACATAACCATCATGCCCGATACACTATGTTACGTGGCATCAGGTTTTTGTAACCCGGGCAATGAATGCATTGCCGAATCTTATCGCCCTGATTCAGCATCCGTGTTTTAAGCAAAAATCCGAGCGACGAGTCCATCGATGCTGATACCGGCCACAAGCGAATATCAGTAGTCATTCCAGTCTCTTCTCACCAACGAGTTGTGTAAAAGTTAATATTCTTTTTGGCTAGTGCCAAACAGGCGACATAACCGCCAGCAATATTCAACCGGTACATTGAAATTTGCGGTTGCTCGCTATCCTCGAGATGGCTATAGCTAACGGATGGTTGCAGCCCAGATAGATCAATCGAAAAACTATCCAGTTTGCCGCTTAACCCAATGCCCAGGGCTTTCAGGTAAGCTTCCTTGCATGTCCAGAACTCAAAAAATACCCGAACCCGGTCGGCCTCGTCGTGTTTTTTGTACCAGTTATATTCGTCGCGAGTGAATTCGTTTTTGACGATATTATCGTAATCCCCGTTGCTATCTGGTCTGATTCCTTCGATATCAAATCCCAGGGGCAAATTATCTGATATTGCAATGGCACCCATGGTTTCCGAACTGGATGCATTAAACTGTATATGCCGGGCAGAAGCCGGTTCATCGAGAGTCGGTTTTCCATATTGGTTTAATTCAAACCGAATCAACTGCGGTGAGCATTTGCCCTCGTTGGCCAGAATCTCACGAATTGTTCCACGTCCTGTAATAAACCGATTGCGGTGTTTGTCAAACCGATAACTGGCTGCGCGATGTTTTTCGTCATCGCTCAAGAGCCCATATAAAAACCGTCGTTTTTCATCATCGATATTGAGCGGAAATAAAATAATTTCGATGGGCTTATCTGCGGAATGACTCACAATTTCTGTTTTAACGCATTCGATACCAGGCCGGTTATTTCGTTAATCGAATTATCAATGAAAAAATGTCCACCCGGAAACACGTGATGGTTGATGGTATTGCTGGTTTGTTCAGACCAGTGACGCGTTGCTTCGAGCGGTATGGAGAGATCGTGTTCGCCTGCGAAAACATCGATCGGACAAGGTAACAGCGCATCTTCCCGATAAACGTGACTCTCATACAACGCGATATCGTCCTTTAATACAGGTAACAAAAACTCGCGTAATTCGAGATTGTTCCAGGCTTCGCCCTGAGGCTCGTAGAAATATTCGACTTTTCGAATAAAATCATCGTTTGGAAGGGCCGATATTGGCGGATGCGCATCCGGCACCTGAGGCGCCTGCAGGGCGGCGATGAACAAGTGGATCGGCATTTTTTTGCCTTGTCTGGCCAGTTTACGGCTAACCTCGAAGGCGAGTAGCGCGCCAAAGCTATAACCAAATATAGCAAAGGGTTTATCCTGATAGGCCTCGATCGCCTGTTCGATATCGTTTATCAGCTTGTTAAGATCTTTTTCCCTCGGCTCGGTGAATCTCGTTTCCCTGCCGGGTAGCTGTAACGCACGAACCTCGATATCGTTACCCATCGCATCCGCCCAATTGTGGAAAACGGAGGCGCCACCGCCGCCAAAAGGAAAACAGAACAAACGTATTGATGCCTGCGGGTTTGGTTTTCTACAAAAGAACCATTTGTCGCGATTAGTTTTCAGTTCCATAACAGTAAAATTATTTCCAGGTCAAAGTACTTTTTTGGTAGCGCCCGGCGAAGATTCTCCCGAATCCTCGTCGGAACTATTTGTGGATGCCTCGGCATATGCCGCCAATTGGCGTAGCGTCTGGTTGATTGAATTGGCCGGAGGGATTCGGATATTGGTTTCTTCGGCAAATCGGTTAATCATTGTCAATGCCAGTAACGAATGCCCACCGAGATCGAAGAACATATCATCCGTTTCAATATCGTCAATTTCGAGCAATTCCTCCCATATTTCCGCCATAATGATTTCCATTTTGGATTCAGGCTTATTGCTCGATGTTCTGGTGCGTTTTAGCGTCTGGGAAGGACGCGGTAATCTTTTTCGGTCGACTTTGCCACTGGTCGTAAGCGGAAACTCATCGAGCGCAACATACACCGACGGTAGCATGTAAATCGGTAATGTCTGCACCAGGTGCTCTCTAAGCGTCGCAGGTTCCAGTGCCGCATCCTCGTCCGTCACAATGTAAGCCACCAGTCGCTCACCACCGTCGGCGACCACCACCGCCTCGCGCACCTGATCGTGATTCGCCAGTGCCGTCTCCACCTCAGCGAGTTCGATGCGGAAGCCCCGAACCTTCACCTGCTGGTCGACGCGACCCAGGTACTCCATTATCCCGTCGGGACCATAACGCACCAGGTCGCCCATCTTGTACAACTGCTCGCCCGATGCCCCGAACGGATCGGCGATAAACCGTTCCGCGGTGAGTTCCGGCTGATTCATGTAACCCCGCGCCAGACCCGCGCCGCCGATGTGCAGCTCACCCGGTACACCCACCGGCGCCGGGTTCAGCCAGCGATCCAGCGCGTAGGCCCGCGTGTTCGCGATCGGCCGACCGATCAACGAACCACCCCGTTCGCCGCGCTGCGCCGTATCGAAGCAGGTCACATCCGCCGAGACCTCCGACGAACCGTACAGGTTCAACAACTTCGCCTGTGGAAAACGCGCCCGCAACCTCGACTCCAGCTCCGGCTCCAGCCGCTCACCGCTGGTCACCCAGTGACGCACGCATTCCAGACCGCTTATGGTCTCGTCATCCAGCTCCAGAAACGCCCGCAACAACGACGGCACCACCACCAGGCGCGTGACCCCTTGCTGTGACACCAGACGCGCCAGCGCCTGCGCATCCTTCGCCGTCGCCTCGTCCACCACCACCAGGCTCAAGCCCGACAGCAGCGGCGAAAAGATCTCCGCCACCGCATCCACGAAGCTCAGCGTCGTCTTCTGACAGCAGCGCTCGCCCGGCTCATACGGGTAGGCTTCCCACATCCAGCTCAGGCGGTTCACGATACCGCGTTGCAGCCCCATCACGCCCTTCGGCCTGCCCGTCGAGCCCGAGGTGTAAATCACGTAGGCTAGATCGTCCCCGCCCACAACGGACTCGAGGTTCTCCTCCGGCTCGGCCGCGATCGCCGCGGCATCGTCCGTCATACTGACCACCCGAGTGTCAGCCGTCGCCAGACCTGCAGGCAACTCTGCCCCGCCGAGCAAGATCTCCGCACCACTGTCTTGCAACATAAAACTCAAGCGCTCCAGCGGATAACCCGGATCCAGCGGCAAATAGGCGCCGCCGGCCTTCAGTATCGCGAGCAAGCCAACCACCATCTCCAGGCTCGGTTCGACACAGATCCCGACGATCACACCCGACCCGACACCCTGGCCCTGCAGGTAATGCGCCAGCCGGTTCGCCTGCCGGTTCAACTCGCCGTAACTTAGCGTCTGCTCGCCGTCAATCACCGCCGGCGCATCTTCGGCGCTTGATACCCGGTCCTCGAACAGGGCGGATACGCTGCGATCCAGCGGATAATCCCGCTTGGTGGCGTTCCACTCGACCAGCAACTGCTGGCGCTCGTCCGCAGCGAGTAACTCGATCTCGCTCAAGCTACTCGACGGCTGCGCAAGGATGCTGCCCAGCAGGTTGCGGTAATGCGTCAGCATCCGCCGGATGCTCTCCGCCTCGAACAGGTCCGTGTAATACTCGAAACCGATTACCAACTGCTGATCGTCATCCTTGACATACAGGGTCAGGTCCACCTGCGCGCCCGCCGCATCGCTGGACACCATGTCTTCCGACAGGTCGACCGCTTCCCGCTCGTCGCCGGCCTCGCGATGCTCCGGCACCAGGAAGTTGAACATCACCTGGAACACCGGGTTGCGGCTCAGGTCCCGCTCCGGCTGCACGATCTCGACGATCTTCTCGAACGGTAAATCCTGGTGCTCGAAGGCCTCGAGTGTGGTCTCGCGCACTTCCGCCAACAGCTCTTCAAACGATTTGGAGTGCGTCAGGTCGCTGCGCAATACGAGCATGTTGACGAACAGCCCCAGTATGTCCGCCATCTCGGCCTGATTGCGGCCCGTGACCGGCGTGCCGACGACGATGTCCGATTGCTGCGTGTAGCGCGCCAGCAGCAGCTTGAAAACCGCCAGCATCAACATGTACAGCGTCACTTCGTGCTCGCGCGCAAACCCGCGCAACGCGTCCGACTGCTCGGCACTCAGCGCGACAAGTTCGAACGCACCGGAATAGCTGTAGACCGGCGGCCGCGGTTTATCGGTCGGCAAATCGATCGTATCCGGAATGCCGTCCAGGCGTTGTGACCAATAAACCTGCAAGGCCTCGAGCCGCGCCGCATCGAGCTGTTCGCGTTGCCACAGCGCGTAATCGATATACTGGATGCCGGGCTCGACCCGCGCAAGCTCGGCCTCGGAAAGGTCCTGCCGGCACAGCTCCAGAACCTCCTGCTTCAGCAGGTTCAGCGACCAGCCGTCGGTCGCGATATGGTGCACGACCATCGATAATCCCAGCGCCTGATCGCCCTGCTTGACGAGCGTGCCACGCCAGACCGGGCCCGCCTCCAGGTCGAAGGGTATTTTGACGTTGTCGATGATTTGCCGTTCAAGGTCTTGCTCTGCGCTAAAATCGTCCACATCCAGCACACGCAGCGGCAGGTCGGAGGTCTGATCGACCTGCTGTACGGGTTGCGCACCGTCGAGCGCGTAGGTGGTCCGCAAGATCGCATGCTGACGCTGCATGTGCTCCAGTACCGCCTTGACCCTGCCAACCGGCGCGTCCAGCGCAACATATAACGGAATGTTGTAAGTGGAACGGATATCGGGATACAGCGCATGGATATACCACAGCCGCTCCTGCGCGAAGGACAGGGGATATCTGACGCCCGCTGCGCTGATATCCACCTGCGCCAGCAGCGGTACCTGCGCCGCGCCCTCGCCCGATTCGATCTCCGCCGCCAGCTTCTCAACCGTCGCCAACGTCATGAAACGCGAGTTCGATAACCCGGATTCGAGCGCTTCGTTGATCTGGTTCACCGCCCGGATCGCCAGCAGCGAATGCCCTCCGAGCCGGAAGAAGTTGTCGCTCACCCCGACGGCCTTGACGTTCAGTAACGACTGCCAGACCTCCGCGATCCGCCGTTCCGTCTCGTTACGCGGCGCAATGGCCTGCTCGCCCGCGGCGCCACCATGTTCCGCCGGATCGGGCAACCCGTTACGATCGATCTTGCCATTCGCCAGCAGCGGCCATTCATTCAGCATTACAATGCTCGACGGCACCATGTACTGCGGTAAATGCTCCAGCAGATAATCCTTCAGTAGCGCTTCATCGAAGGCCACCTCATCGGGCCCGGTGACATAGGCCACCAGTTGCGGATTGCCCGGGTTATCCTCCCGGATCACCGCTACCGCCGCGCTAATCTCCGCGTGGCCACCCAGCACCGATTCGATCTCGCCGAGCTCGATGCGAAAGCCCCGTAACTTCACCTGGTGATCGCTGCGACCCAGGTACTCGATGTTCCCGTCGGGCCGGTAACGCGCCAGGTCCCCGCTCCGATACATCCGCGCATCGGTAAACGGATCGTCGATAAAGCGCTCCGCGGTCAACTCCGGACGATCGAGATAACCCCGCGCCAGACCTTCACCGCCGATATACAGATCGCCGTAAACCCCCACCGGCACCGGACTCAGCTGTTCATCCAGGATGTAAATCCGCGTGTTCTCGATCGGCCGACCGATCAACACCGGCGCGCCTGCCTCCTGCACCCGGAAACGGGTCGACCAGATCGTGGTCTCGGTCGGTCCGTACAGGTTCCACAACTCGCCGCAACGCGGCAACAACGCCGCCGCCAGATCGCGCGGCAGCGCTTCGCCCCCGCACAGGATCTTCAGCGTCGAACTACCCGACCAGCCGGTCTCCAGCAATATCCGCCAGGTCGCCGGCGTCGCCTGCATCACCGTCACCCCCTGTTGTGCCAACAGCTCGGTCAGGGCCTCGCCATCCGCCGCCTGCGCGCGGCTCGCCAGCACCAGGCGCGCTCCCTGTACCAGCGGCAGATAAAGCTCCAGCCCCGCGATATCGAACGACAAGGTGGTCACTGCCAGCAGAGTATCCGTTTGATCCAGACCGGGTTCGTGCGCCATGGCCTGTAAAAAGTTGGCCAGGGCATGGTGGCTGATCTGCACGCCCTTCGGCCTGCCCGTCGAACCCGAGGTGTAAATCACGTAAGCGAGATCGTCCGCACCCGCAGCGGACGCGAGGTTCTCGTCCGGCTCGGCCGCAATCGCGGCGGCGTCTTGCGCCATACTGACCACCCGCGTGTCAGTCGTCGCCAGGCCAGCCGGCAAACCCGAACCGCTCAGCAGGATCTCCGCGCCACTGTCCTGCAGCATGAAGCTCAGACGCTCCAGCGGATATCCCGGGTCCAGCGGCAAGTAGGCGCCGCCAGCCTTCAGGGTCGCCAGCAGACCTACTATCATCTCCTGGTTGCGCTCGATGCAAATCCCGACAATCGATCCCGGTCCTACCCCTTGCGACTGTAAATAGTGAGCCAGCTGGTTCGCACGACGGTTCAACTCGCCATAGCTGAACGTTTGCTCTTCATAGACCACCGCCGGGGCATCTTCGGCGCTTAATACCCGATCCTCGAACAGAGCGGATACGCTACGATCCAGTGGATAATCCCGCTCGGTCGCATTCCAGTCGACCAGCAACTGCTGGCGCTCGTCCGCACCGAGTAACTCGATCTCGCTTAAGCGGTGACCCGGGTTTTCGACGATACGACCCAACAGATTGCGGTAATGTACCAGCATCTGCCGAATGCTGTCCGCCTCGAACAGGTCGGTGTAGTATTCGAAACCGACGAGCAACTGCTGACCGTCGTCCTTGACGAACAAGGTCAGATCCACGAGTGCACCGGCGGCACCGCTGGAGACAATTTCTTCGGACAAGGCTTCAGGTTCGCGCCCGTTGTCTTGCTCGCGATGCTCCGGCACCAGGAAGTTGAACATCACCTGGAACACCGGGTTGCGGCTCAGGTCCCGCTCCGGCTGCACGATCTCGACGATCTTCTCGAACGGTAAATCCTGGTGCTCGAAGGCTTCGAGCGTGGTCTCGCGAACCTGCGCCAATAAAGCGGCAAAGCTTTGCGAAGCCGACAGGTCGCTGCGTAAAACGAGAGAGTTGACAAACAGGCCGACGATATCCGTCATCTCGGATTCGGTGCGACCCGACACCGGCGTGCCGACGACGATATCCGATTGCTGCGTGTAACGCGCCAACAGCAGCTGGAAGGCCGCCAGCATCAACATGTACAGCGTCACCTCGTGCTCGCGTGCAAAGCCGCGCAACGCGTCCGATTGCCCGGCACTCAAAGAGGCATATTCGAACGCGCCGGAGTGAGTGAAAACAGGCGGCCTGGGTTTATCGACTGGCAAAACTATCGTATCCGGGATGCCACCTAACTTCTGCGACCAATAAGCCTGCAAGCTCTCGAGCCTTTTGGCATCGAGCCGTTCGCGCTGCCAGAGGCTGTAGTCGATGTACTGGATGCCAGGTTCGATCCTGCCGAGCTCAGACACGGTAACGTCTTGCCGACACAGCTCCAGGATCTGCTGCTTCAGCAGGTTCATCGACCAGCCGTCGGTCGCAATGTGGTGCACGACCATCGATAATCCCAGCGCCCGCTCGCCCTGCTTGACGATCGTGCAACGCCAGATCGGGCCCTTTTCCAGATCGAAGGGTATTTTGGCGTTGTCGATGATTTGCTGCTCGATGGCTTCCTCCGAGGCAAAATCGGTTACATCTATCACAACCAACGGGGCTTCCCGGGAAGGACTGACCTTTTGTATTGGTTGCTCGCCATCGAGAGTAAACCTGGTCCGTAAAATTGCATGTTGTTGTTGCAAGCGCTCCAGTATGGCTTGCAGCCGATTCACAGGGGCATCCAGTGGGATATAAAACTGAATATTGTAGGCGGACCTGATTTCTGGATACAAAGCGTGGATATACCACAAACGTTCCTGCGCGAAGGAAAGAGGATAACCGGCGTCCTCTACCGTCAAATCCACCTGCGCCCGCAAGGATTTCACATCCCCTTGTGTGGATATGTCGCTTGACTGTATCTCCCGAGCCAGTTTCTCAACCGTCGCCAGGGTCATGAAACGGGCATTGGACAAACCGGAATCGAGCGCTTTATTGATCTGGTTAACGGCCCGGATTGCCAGCAGCGAATGCCCGCCCAGCCGGAAAAAATTATCGGTTACACCGACGGCTTTAAGATTCAATAATGACTGCAAAATATCCGCGATCTGCCGTTCCGTCTCGGTGCGCGGCTCTACGATCTGTTGATCCTTACCGCTGGAGTATTCCACCGGGTCCGGCAGCCCTTTACGATCGATCTTGCCGTTCGCCAGCAGCGGCCACTCATCCAGTAATACCATGCTCGAAGGCAGCATATACTGTGGTAAATGCGCCAGCAGATAATCCTTCAGCACCTCATCATCGAAGGCTTCCTGATCAGGCCCGGTGACATAGGCCACCAGTTGCGGATTGCCGGGAATATCCTCCCGGATCACAGCCACCACCTGATCTATTCCGGCGAATTCCGCTAATACCGCTTCGATCTCACCAAGTTCGATGCGGAAGCCCCGAACCTTCACCTGCTGGTCGACGCGACCCAGGTACTCCAGTATCCCGTCGGGACCATAACGCACCAGGTCGCCCATCTTGTACAACTGCTCGCCCGATGCCCCGAACGGATCGGCGATAAACCGTTCCGCGGTGAGTTCCGGCTGATTCATGTAACCCCGCGCCAGACCCGCGCCGCCGATGTGCAGCTCACCCGGTACACCCACCGGCACCGGGTTCAGCCAGCGATCCAGCGCGTAGGCCCGCGTGTTCGCGATCGGCCGACCGATCAACGAACCACCCCGTTCGCCGCGCTGCGCCGTATCGAAGCAGGTCACATCCGCCGAGACCTCCGACGAACCGTACAGGTTCAACAACTTCGCCTGTGGAAAACGCGCCCGCAACCTCGACTCCAGCTCCGGCTCCAGCCGCTCACCGCTGGTCACCCAGTGACGCACGCATTCCAGACCGCTTATGGTCTCGTCATCCAGCTCCAGAAACGCCCGCAACAACGACGGCACCACCACCAGGCGCGTGACCCCTTGCTGTGACACCAGACGCGCCAGCGCCTGCGCATCCTTCGCCGTCGCCTCGTCCACCACCACCAGGCTCAAGCCCGACAGCAGCGGCGAAAAGATCTCCGCCACCGCATCCACGAAGCTCAGCGTCGTCTTCTGACAGCAGCGCTCGCCCGGCTCATACGGGTAGGCTTCCCACATCCAGCTCAGGCGGTTCACGATACCGCGCTGTAATCCCATCACGCCCTTGGGCCTGCCCGTCGAACCCGAGGTGTAAATCACGTAGGCTAGATCGTCACCAACCACCTCCGACTCGAGGTTCTCCTCCGGCTCGGCCGCGATCGCCGCGGCATCGTCCGTCATACTGACCACCCGAGTGTCAGCCGTCGCCAGACCTGCAGGCAACTCTGCCCCGCCGAGCAAGATCTCCGCACCACTGTCTTGCAACATAAAACTCAAGCGCTCCAGCGGATAACCCGGATCCAGCGGCAAATAGGCGCCGCCGGCCTTCAGTATCGCGAGCAAGCCAACCACCATCTCCAGGCTCGGTTCGACACAGATCCCGACGATCACACCCGGCCCGACGCCCTGACCCTGCAGGTAATGCGCCAGTTGGTTCGAACGCCGGTTTAACTCGCCATAACCCAGCGTTTGCTCGCCGTAAATCACCGCCGACGCATCCTCGGCGCTTGATACCCGGTCCTCGAACAGGGCGGATACGCTGCGATCCAGCGGATAATCCCGCTTGGTGGCGTTCCACTCGACCAGCAACTGCTGGCGCTCGTCCGCAGCGAGTAACTCGATCTCGCTCAGCCTCGCACCTGGATTCTCGACGATGCGTTGCAGCAGATTCTGGTAATGCATCAGCATGCGGCGAATCGTGCTGGTTTCAAACAGGTCCGTGTAGTATTCAAAGCCAATCACCAACTGCTTCTGATCGTCCTTGACAATCAATGTCAAATCCACCAGTGCCCCGGCCGCATCGCTGGACACCATTTCATCAGACATGTCTGCAGGTTCCTGCCGTGAGTCATCCTGCTCCAGTGACCCCGGAACCAGCAAATTGAACATCACCTGGAAAACCGGGTTGCGGCTCAGGTCACGCTCCGGTTGCACGATTTCGACGACCTTTTCGAACGGAAAGTCCTGATGTTCGAAAGCCTCGAGCGTGGTTTCTTTAACCCGCTCCAGGAGCGCGGTAAAAGTTTGCGAAGCCGACAGGTCACTGCGCAAAACGAGCGAGTTAAGAAACAGACCGATGATATCGTCCATCTCCGGTAAAGTCCGACCTGATGCCGGTGTGCCGACGACGATGTCCGATTGCTGCGTGTAGCGCGCCAGCAGCAGCTTGAAGACCGCCAGCATCAACATGTACAGCGTCACTTCGTGTTCACGGGCGAATCCGCGCAGGTCATGCGATTGCGCCGCACTCAGCGCAACAAACTCGAATGCACCGGCGTGACTGTAAACCGGCGGTCTGGGTTTATCAGTGGGCAGGTCGATGGTATCCGGGATGCCGCTTAATTGCTGGGCCCAGTAGGCCTGCAAACCCTCGAGCCGGGTGGCATCCAGATGTTCCCGGTGCCACAGCGCGTAGTCAATATACTGGATGCCGGGCTTGAGCCGATCTAGCTCAGCCTCGATGTCGTCCTGCCGGCACAGGCGCAGTATCTCCTGTTTCAGCAGTTTTATCGACAAGCCGTCAGTCGTGATGTGGTGCATTGCGACCGACAATCCCAGCGCCCGCTCGCCCTGCTTGACGATGTTGCAACGCCAGACCGGACCTGTTTCAAGATTAAAGGGCTCCCTGCCGTCGAGGATGATTTGCTGTTCGATGTCTTCTGCAGTCGTAAAATCGGCAACATCAATCACATGAATCGGGACTTCCTGCGACTGGCTGATCCTCTGTACCGGCTGTGTTTCGTCGAGCATAAATGTTGTTCGTAGAATCGCATGCTGCTGCTGCAGTCGCCGCAGTATCTCAGCAAGCCGGTTCACCGGGGCATCCAGCTTAAAATAAAAATGGATGTTATAGGCGGACCTGATATCCGGGTATAAAGCGTGGATATACCACAACCGCTCCTGGGCGAAGGACAATGGATAGGTTTCTCCTTCGCTATCCGGATCCAGCCGCTTCAACAAAGGTTTGGCATCCGTATCGCCAGACGGTTCGATTGTCTGGATCTCGTCCGCCAGTTTGGAGACGGTCGCCAGCGTCATGAATCTTGCGACCGACAGGTTTGATCCAAATGATGCATTGATACTATTCACCGCATTGATCGCCAGCAGCGAATGTCCCCCGAGCTCGAAGAAATTGTCATTGATTCCGACGTTGTCGATAGCAAGCAATTGTTCCCACAATTCGCATATCGTTTTTTCGACTTCAGTCGACGGCTCCAGATAAGCGGTTTTCAGCCTGGGACGCTCATAATTTTTAGCGGTTACCGTGGGCGCATCGGCGCCACTCGATTCCTGCGATTCATCGGTAATTGCATGCACATCGGCAACACGACGGGGCATGCGTATGGATAATTCGTAGGTCGAAACCGCCATCTGCGACACGGTTGCTCCCGCCAGAATCCTTTTAAAAACCTCCAGACCTTCATTGTTATTGAAACCCAGTCCCTTGAGATGAGATTTATCCTTGCCCCCTGCCAGCAGCGAATTGACCGCCATGCCCGATTCGTTCCAGGTATCCCAGTTAATGGAAATAACCGGAGTTTCGGTTAACCTGGAGTAATACTCGGCGTAGGCGTCCTCGTAGGCATTGGCCGAAAAATAATCCACCTGGCCGGCTACTCCTAACACCGAGGCCAGGGATGAACACAACACCATGAAATCCAGGCGTTGGGGCGCGAACAAATCGCCAAGGATGCGGGTACCCTCGATTTTTGGCGCCATGACCGCTTCGGCGATATCCCTGGATTGCAGCAATATGACCCGGCCGCCGGGGACACCGGCGGAATGTATGACGCCATTGATTTCACCAAATTCCTGCCTGGCCATTTTCAGGACATCCCGCATCCGGTTTCTATCGCTGGCGTCGGCTTTTAAAACCAGTACCTGCGCCCCTTGTTGCTCGAGTGCCATAACCGCTTTGATCCGTTCCACGACAGGGTCCGCGTCGCCGTTTTCCAATGCCATCAATTCAGGCCACCGTTCCCTGTCTGGCAACTCTGAGCGCGCGGTCAGCACCAGTTTGGCCTGGTACTCCCGTGCCAGGAAATCGGCAAGGGTTAATCCTATGCCGCCCAGCCCACCGGTTATCAGATAGACTCCGCCCTGCCGAACGGGTAATTCCTCAGGGACCGGGGCTCCGAGCGGCGCGGGCTCGTAGCTCTTTGCCCAGCGCTGGCCGTTACGATATGCGACCACCTGGTAGTCCGCCGGGCTCAGTATCTCCGCCATCAAAATTCCGACGTCCATCTCCTGCGGTGAAATCTCGATATCGACGTTCTTACAGGATATGTTCGGAAATTCCAGGCCGATGACATTACAGGGTCCGAGTAAAGTCGCTTTTTCAGGACACGGGCTGTCACTTGGCAAGACGCTATGGGCCGCATTACTAATGACGTTGATGTCTACTGAATCCAAACTTCCGCTTCCCCCCAGAACCTGCATCAGGTAGACGAGGCTGTGGTAGCACCGCAACAGGAGATCATCGGTATCGAGCGACTGTTTTTCGTCTTCGGCGACAGGCGTGATCGACCATAAATGAATGACGTGGTCGGGAAACCTGTCCGCCTGCTCCAGGCTTTCCGCGAGTAATCGATAGTCGTCGACGTTGGAGGGATCGAGGCTGTAATCGCCGTTTTCGTGCTGCCTGAATTCATTTCCCTCGAAAACGTTGACGGTTTCGAATCCCCGCGTCCTCAACCATTCACTTACCTGTGAAGATGTTTCCGTCTCGTCGCATAACAGCAACCAGCATCCATCGGCTTCCGGCTGCGTCCTTGGCTTCAAAGGCATCAACCGTTTCCATGACGGAACATAAAACCATTTATCCAAAGGTTGTCTCGTTATGGGAGCGGTACCCATTGCAGCCTCGGTGGAAGGTTCCACCCAGTAACGCTGGCGCTGGAAGGGATAGGTGGGTAACTCGAGCTTGCAGCGCCGGCCGTGGCGGTCGTATGACGGCCAGTCGATCTCCACGCCCTGCCGCCACAGGCGGGCCAGTGCGCGCGTCACCGTCTCGCCATCCGCCAGATCCTCGCGCGGATGCCGCAGGGAGGCCACTATCTCGGCGGCGCCCTGCTTCACCGAGACGCTTTGCCGAACCATCGAACTCAGATTATTGCCCGGTCCCACCTCGAGGAATATTCCATCCTCGTATTTCTCCAGCAAGACTTCGATTCCGTCGGCAAACCGCACCGTATCCCGCAAATGCTGCCCCCAGTACTCCGCCTTTTCCAGCTGCGACTCCTCGATCCAGTTACCCGTCACGTTCGAAATATATGGAATCTCGACGGCGCCGATATCGAGCCTGCCCGCAACCTCGACCAGCCGCGGCACCACTTCATCCATCAAGCCGGAATGAAACGCTCCCGAGGTATGTAATTTCGTGGTCTCTACACCCTCCGCTCTCATTCTCTGCTCGAGATCGCCGATCGCTTCGGGCGTGCCCGATACCACGCAGGAAGAATGCCCATTGATTACCGATAGCCATGAATCCTCCTGCAAATACGGGATGACCGCTTCCTCCGACAGCGGAACCGCCATCATCGCACCCGCGGGCGCCTGCGCCATCGCCTGGCCGCGACTGGCGATCAGCGACAGCGCCGCCGGCAACTCGATGACCCCCGAAATACAGGCCGCCACGTACTCACCGATACTGTGACCGATCATCGCCGCGGGCCGGATTCCCCAGGACATCCACAGCCTCGCCAGCGCGTATTCGATGACAAACAACGCGCATTGCGCCACCAGGGTCTGGCGTAATCGCTCCTCGGACTGAGCCGCATCCGCCGCCTCGGCAAACATCAGCTCGCGCAAATCGACACCGATCTCCGGCTGCAGCTGTTCGCAACAGTCCTCGACGACCTCCCGGAACAGGTCTTCCGACTCATACAGGCCCTGCGCCATCCGCAGGTGCTGCGAGCCCTGCCCCGGAAACATGAAGATCACCGGTGGCGAACGGGTCACATCGCAGGTCGTCCAGGCGCCCTTCTCCAGCCGCAGATCGGCAGCCCCGGTCTCGATGTCATTGCCGACCGCGGCGCATCGATATTCGAATTGGCCCCGGCCGGTGCGCAAGGTGTACGACACATCGGCCAGATTCGAACCTGAATTGCGTTCGAGATAATCCGCAATCCGGTCGGCATAAGCTGCCAGGGCATCTTCGTTCTTGGCCGATACCGGCAAAAATTGCCACTCCCTGCCCGGCTCCGACTCGTCCCTCGGCGGCGCCTCTTCCAGCACGGCATGCGCATTGGTGCCACCCATGCCAAACGAACTCACACCCGCGCGCCGCGGATGATCGCCATCGACCTCCCAGGGCACCAGCTCGGTGTTGACGTAAAACGGGGAGTGTTCAAAATCTATTTCGGGATTTGGTGATGTAAAATTTAACGACGGTGGTATTTGCGCATGCTCAAGTGAAAGCACGGTTTTAATAAAACCGGCAACCCCCGCTGCAGCATCGAGGTGACCAATATTGGTTTTTAATGCGCCCAGCGCACAATACTGATTGTTATGATGATGCCCGGAAGAGTGCTCGGTAAACGCCTGGGTCAGCGCTGATACCTCGATCGGATCCCCCAGGTTCGTTCCCGTGCCATGGGTTTCGATATAACTAATGGTTTCAGCTGGCACGCTGGCGACAGCATGCGCCATAGCGATAACATTCGCCTGCCCGATAATAGAAGGCGCCGTGAAACCCACCTTACCCGCACCATCGTTGTTTACCGCCGAACCCTTAACCACCGCATGTATGACGTCCCGGTCGGCAATTGCGTCTTTTAAACGTTTTAATACCACCACACCGGCGCCTTCTCCACCGACAAAGCCACTCGCATCGGCGTCGAAGGAGCGGGTGTGACCATCCCGTGAATATATACTTCCCTGGACATAGGTGTAGCCATTTACCCGAGGAGTCATCACCGAGACGCCGCCAGCCAGGGCCATATCACAACCAAAATCAGACAGGCAGCGGCAGGCCTCGTGAATCGCAACCAGGGAGGTCGAGCAGGCCGTCTGAACGGTAAAACTCGGACCTTTCAAATCCAGCTTATAAGAAACGCGGGTTGCCAAAAAATCCTTTTCGTTGCTTATCCCGATCTGGACACCGGCTTTAGCCATTAAATCAGGCCGTGAATATAAACTTTCCAGGTAGGTGTTTAAGCTTACCCCGGCATAAACACTAATTAGCCCAGGATAGGTTCTCGGATCACAGGCAGCATTTTCAAGTGCAAGCCAGGAGGTCTCGAGGAACAGGCGTTGCTGGGGATCTATTAATTCAGCTTCGCTCGGTGAATAACCGAAAAACGCGGCGTCAAACATGTAGGCGTCGTCTAGATAACCGCGCGCGGGTACAAAGGCGGGATTTTTATACATGTATTCCGGGATTCCCGCTGCGCTCAGTTCCTCATCGCTGAAGAATCGAATCGATTCGACACCCGCGGTTAGATTTTGCCAGAAGGTTTCGATATCGGGCGCTCCGGGAAACTGGCCGGCCATTCCGATGACTGCGATGGCCTCCTCGTCGAGACCCTGAGTACGACGTTTTTGTATCCGCTGGATAATCTCCTCGCCGACTGGTGGTAGAAATTCGGTGCCGCCCAGATGGCGGGCCAGAGATTCAACCGTGGTGTAGCGAAACAGCTCGACTATCGCTATGTCCGTATCAAGCTCGTTTTTTAATCGCGCATGAAGTTTGCCCAATAGTAATGAATGGCCTCCAAGGTCGAAAAAGTTATCGCGCGTGCCGACTTTTTCCAGACCCAGTAAATCACACCATAATTTTGCGATTCGGGCCTCCAGATCGCCGCTAGGAGCGACGTAACTTTCTTCTACCAGGGATTCAAAATCCGGGGCGGGCAACGCATCCCGATCAACTTTGCCATTAAGCGTCAAGGGAAACTCATCCAGCAGCTCGAATAGCGCTGGCACCATGTACTCCGGCAGCGATGCCCTGACGTGCTGGCGTAAGATTTCTGCCGTTGGCGAGGCGCCCTTTTCCACCAGGATATAAGCCACAAGGCATTTTTCGCCCGGCTCGTCCTCGTGCAGCATCACAATTGCCTGCTGCACGGCTACGTGTTGGGCGAGCACGTTCTCTATCTCACCCAGCTCAATGCGGTATCCCCTAACCTTGACCTGATGGTCGAAACGGCCGACAAACACAATGGCGCCATCATCGCTGTATCGTACTTTGTCACCGGTTCGATATAGTCGCCCACCCGGTTCTTCGCTGAACGGATTCGCGACAAACCTCTCCGCCGTCAATTCAGGCTGATCCAGATAACCCCGTGCCAACCCATCGCCACCGATGTATAGCTCCCCGGGCACGCCTACCGGAACCGGATTCATCCCTTGATCGAGAACATATAAAGTTGTATTCGCAAGTGGTCGACCAATCGGCACAGTTGTCGCACCGGCGGGTACATTCTCTATCTGATGCCAACTGGCAAAGGTGGTGCTCTCCGTGGGTCCATATACATGCAGCAATCGTTCTGGTGGACCGCTGGACAGGACCTGGCGCACCGCGCCCGGATCAACCGCTTCTCCACCGAACATCAGGCTTCTTAATCCTGCGAAGGCGTCGGGTGCCTCAGCCGCGATTTGATTAAACAGCGCGGTGGTCAAAAACATCGCGCTGATAGATCGTTCCTGCAGAAATGCCACCAACGACTTCGAATCCAGTAATACTTCCTTACTTATGCCAACTAGCCGCGCGCCGTTAAGCAAGGCTCCCCATATTTCAAACGTTGCAGCATCAAATGAAACCGTGGATGCCTGCGCAATCCGATCAGTTGTATCAACCTGGTAATAATCGGTATTACAAACCAGCCGGTTAATCGCACGATGCTGAATTTCAACGCCCTTCGGAGTGCCGGTCGAACCGGAGGTGTAAATAACATAGGCCAGGTTATCTGCCGTTGTAGCCGAGGTCAGGTTAGCTCCACTCTCCTCGTCTATTCTGATCCAATCCGTATCCAGGCATACCAGTTCTCCATCAAAATCCGGTATACGCTCGGCTAAGGTCGACCTGCTCAACAATACCGGCACCCGAGCGTCTTCCAGCATGAAGGCAAGACGTGGCTGTGGATAATCGGGATCCAGCGGCACATAAGCGCCACCCGCTTTCAGGATTCCCAGCAACCCGACCACCATCTCGAGGCTGCGCTCCAGGCAAATCCCGACCATGATGTCAGGACCCACACCCCTGGCCTGCAGATAATGGGCCAACTGATTCGAGCGCTTATTGAGCTCGGCATAGCTGTGCGTGTGCCCCCCGTACTCGATCGCTATCGCTTCCGGATTTTCTAATACCCTCTGCTCGAACAGTTCGGTTACCGTTTTTTTGTACGGGTAATCCGTCGCTGTCTGGTTCCACTGATTTACGATTCGATCGAATTCTTGCCGGGTCATCATCGGCAGCCGGTTAACTCGCATTGATGCATCGTTTGCGACGCCCTGCAGCAACTCCTGAAAATGCTCGAGCATCCGCCTGATGCTGCCGGCCGCAAACAAATCGGTGTTGTAGGCAATCATCAATGCCAGATCGTCATGGTCCAACTTGACATAAAATTCCAAGTCGAAACGTGAGGTTTGGTCAGCATTCGAAACCGGGCTCAATTCCAGGTCTCTTATTCGTATTGGCTCGGCCTCGGGTGAGTCGATTAACGTGAAGGTAACCTGAAACAGTGGAGTGCGGTTGGTGTCCCGACCCAACTGCATCTCTTCGACCAGTCGCTCAAACGGCAAATGTTGATGGGCATAGCCAGCCAGTGCGGTTTGTTTTACGCGCTCGAGTAACTCGTCAAACGATGGCTCCCCGGAAAGATCCAGCCGCATGACCAGCATATTCAGGAAAAAACCTATCAGGTTCTGAATTTCCTCGCGGTCGCGATTTGCGATTGGCGTTCCTATGGCAATATCATCCTGTCCGCTGTGGCGGCCCAGCAAAACGCCCAACACCGACAACATGGTCATATACAGGGTTACGCCACGTTGTTTACTAAAAGTCTGCAGTGCTTGTGACAAACCCTGGGGCAACAACAATGATTCAAAAGCGCCGTTAAAGGTTTGAATCGGTGGCCTGGGGTAATCCGTTGGCAACTCCAGCACCGATATATCGGCGAGCTGCCCGGTCCAGTAGGCCAGGTGTTTCTGAAGTACTTCGCCCTGTAACCAGTTACGCTGCCACGCGGCAAAATCACGATACTGGATTGGTAACGGAGTTAGCGGCGAGCTCTTTCCCTGATCGAAGCTTTCGTACAATAAGGTCAGCTCTCTCATGAGAATGCCGTTAGACCAGACATCGAATACGATGTGATGCATGCTCATGATCAGAACATGGTCGCTGTCGTCCAATCGAATCAGGCAGGTTTTAAACAGGGGACCTTGGGCAAGATCAAACAAGGTGTTTCCCGCTTGTTGCAGCAACCTGGCCAGGTCTTCTTTACGCTGTTCGCGGGGAAGCTCACTTAAATCAATCTGCTCGAATACAGGATCGGCCTCGCCAACGACCTGTACCGGATCGTCATCTTTCAAAACAAAAGTAGTGCGCAATACCTCGTGCCGATCCACGATTTCGGCCAGGCTCTGTCGCAGGGCCTCAACATGCAATTTGCCCTGGACGCGCAGTTTTATGGTTAGCGTGTCGTAGGCGACGGGCTGATTCTTACTTAGTTCGTGCAGCAACCACAAACGCTGCTGCCCAAAAGACAACACCGTATCCTCGGTATGATCGCAGGGGAGGATTTGCGCCGCGGCAGACCTGGATGACTGCTCGTTTTGCAGCATGTAATCCAGAATTTCGCGTTCTTCCGCAGTCAGATCATCTGTTAATGTATCTCGTCTTGAAGCCATGACTTTTATGCTTTTTTACGTCGCGCCTGGGCAAGCATCTGCTCGCGCTTTTCCGGCGTCATTAGCTTGATTTTTTGCGCTAACTGGGCCACCTGATCCGCGCTACCAACGCTTACCGACTGATTCTCGACAAAAGCAGCCAACAGTCTGACCGTCCTGGTTTCAAATATGCTTTCCAAGGATAACTCAAGATCAAATTCAGTTCTTAAACGCGCTATTATCTGTATTGCCAGCAATGAGTGTCCACCTAATTCAAAAAAATCATCGTCGATCCCGACCCCGGAAATTCCCAGTAGCTCCTGCCACATTTCGCATATAGTCTGCTCGGTCTCCGTAGACGGTTCTACATAAGCCGATTTTAACCGGGGCCGCTGATAAACCTTCGCTGTCTCGATGGATGATCCGGTATCCGGTCCGCTTCTTGATAGCTGATCCTGATGGCCTATCAATTGTTCGATTCGCCATTGCAGATCGCCGGTCGATACGATTACCCGCGGCAAGTTGCCCATTCGCAGGGTTCGATCGAAAACGGCGTTCCCTTCCTCGGCCGTCATCGCAAAAGAGGCCGCCGTCCCTTCAATGGCGGTCGGTAAATCCTGTTTTTCAAAATTCCAGCCGTCCCAATCCACGCTAATCCAGTTTCTGTTACCCGCACGGAACTGTTGCTGACTCAAGGCATCCATGAACTGGTTGGCAGCTGCATAGGCAGCAAAAGTCATGCCGCCCAATACGGTCGAAACCGATGATATCGGCATGATGAAATCCAGCGAATCGCCATCGAACAATTCCTTCAGCAAAAGCAGGCCGCGTACCTTGGGATGAAACTGCAACTCACACTTTTCACGGTCCAGGTTTTGCAGCAGGTCCATGGATGGCCCGGAAACCACGCCGGCAGCATGAATGACGCCATGAATATCGCCAAAGCGTTGTTTTGCCGACTGAATAAGCTTCTGCATGCCATCGCGGTCGGCCGTATCCACCGCCGCAATCATCACTTCCGCACCCATTTCTTGCAGGGCTCGAATTTTAAGTATCTTTTGGGCTGTCTTATCATCATCTTCGTGAGTCGACAACCAGGCATCCCAGGACGATTCTGCAGGCAGTTCCGAGCGTGCGGTCAGGATTAGCCGGGCGCGAACGGCTTTAGCGAGATGAGCGGCGAATACCAGGCCGACCCCGCCGACACCACCGGTAATCAGATAAACGCCCTCATCCCTGAGGCGCGGCGCCGCGGCCAAATTCCCGGGGTCGGCTCTCTCATAGCCCATAATCCAGCGACTGCCGGAACGAAATGCAATCTGCCCTGAATTTATCGATGCCATTTCTCCCAGCAAACCGGACACCACATATTGCTCCAGTTGGTTCACCTTAGCGGGTAGCTCAATATCGATATTTCTAAGGGATGCCAGTGGATACTCGATTCCGAGTACCTTGCCCAATCCGAGCACTAGTGAATTCTCGGGAACCAGGTTCTCGTTTCCGGTAACGCTTTGAACGCCATCGGTAATCACATCGATGTGCATTCCGGGATTCGGCCAGCGTTGCGCAATTGACTGGATCAAATAGAGCACGCTGTAATAGCCTGAATTTAGCGCCGTATCCAGGCCCGGAGTTCGCCCATGCCCAAGGTTCCATGCATGGATAATCCGACCCGGCTCTATCTCATTCACCTCCGGCACTTCGAACAGCGCCTGGAAATCTTGCTTGCTACCAGGGTTTACCTGGTACAACGCGGGCGCGACAAGCTTAAACTCTGCGCCCATTGCCACTCGAATGACATCGCCACCAAGTTCATCGATTGATTGCGCGAGCTGTTCTCCGAGTCCAAATTGATCCATGAATATTAACCACCTCCCGGCAAAGTCCTCGTCGTTTCTGACCGCGACGTCGATCATCTGCGATGACTTCCACACCGGCAGGTAGCACCACTGATCCGTATCCTCAATTTTCCGCGCCGTCGTTCTTTGCTGCGATTCCTGGGCCAGCCCGGCAGCTTTGGCGGAGGGTTCGACCCAGTAACTCTGGCGCTGGAAGGGATAGGTGGGTAATTCGAGCTTGCATCGACGGCTGTGCCGATCGTATAACGCCCAGTCGATCTCCACTCCCCGCTGCCAGAGGCCGGCCAGCGCACGCGTTAGCGTTTCGCCATCCGCCAGATCTTCGCGCGGATGCCGCAAGGACGCCAGTAGCCCGACCTCGAGCTGTTTCTCCGAGACGCTTTGCCGCACCATGGAAGTCAGACTATTGCCCGGCCCTGCCTCGAGGAATATTCCATGCTCGTATTTCTCCAGTAAGACGTCGATTCCGTCGGCAAAACGCACCGTATTCCGCAAATGCTGTCCCCAGTACTCCGGCTTCCTGACTTGCGATTCTTCTATCCAGCTGCCCGTCACGTTCGATATGTAAGGAATCTTGACCGCGCCGATACTGAGCCTGCCCGCAACTTCGACCAGCCGCGGCACCACTTCATCCATCAAACCGGAATGAAACGCTCCCGAGGTATGCAATCTCGTCGTCTCGACGCCGTCTGTTTTCAATCTCTGCTCGAGATCATCGATGGCCACGGCTGTGCCCGATACCACACAAGAGGAATGGCCATTGATTACGGACAGCCATAAATCATCCTGTAAATACGGGATCACCCGTTCCTCCGCCAGCGGAACCGCTATCATCGCACCCGCCGGCGCACGCGCCATCGCCTGACCGCGACTGGCTATCAATAACAGCGCTTCGTCCAGCTCGATGACACCCGAAATACAGGCCGCCACGTATTCGCCGATACTGTGACCGATCATCGCCGCGGGCTCGATACCCCAGGACATCCATAAACGCGCCAGCGCATACTCGATGACAAACAACGAGCATTGCGCGACCAGGGTCTGACGTAACTGCTCATCGGCCCGATCCGGGTCATCCGCCGCCTGCATAAACATCAGCTCGCGTAAATCGAGACCGATATGCGGCTGCAGTTGTTCGCAACAGTCGTCGACAATCTCCCGGAACAGGGCTTCCGTTTCATAGAGGCCCTGACCCATCCTCGCGTGCTGCGAGCCCTGCCCCGGAAACATGAACACCACGGGTGGCGAACGGGTCACATCGCAAATCGTCCAGGCGCCCTTTTCCAGCCGCAGATCGTCAGCGCCGGTCTCATTGTCATTGCCGACCGCGGCGCAGCGATATTCGAATTGACCCCGGCCGGTGCGCAATGTGTACGACACATCGGCCAGATTCGCATCCCCATGGCGTTCGAGATAATCCGCGATCCGGTCCGCATACGCCGCCAGTGCATCCTCATTCTTGGCCGATACCGGCAGCAGCTGCCACGCCCTGCCCGGCTCCGACTCTTCCCTCGGCGGCGCCTCTTCCAGCACGGCATGCGCATTGGTGCCGCCCATGCCGAAGGAACTCACACCCGCGCGCCGCGGATGAACGCCGTCGCCCTCCCAGGGCACGAGTTCGGTGTTGACGTGAAACGGCGAGTGTTCAAAATCTATTTCGGGATTAGGCGCGCTGTAATTCAAACTCGGCGGGATTTGACGATGTTTGAGCGCCAATGCCGTTTTGATGATACCGGTGACGCCCGCTGCGGCGTCGAGATGCCCGACATTGGTTTTTATGGCGCCGATAGCGCAGCTGTTGCCCCTGTCCCTAGTGCTTTCTTCAAATACCCGGGTCAGTGCCGCCATTTCGATGGGATCCCCAAGCTTGGTACCTGTGCCATGCGCCTCGATATAGCTGATATCGTCCGGTGTCAACCCGGCGGCCGCCTGCGCCAGCGCGATAACTTCAGCCTGCCCATCGACACTCGGTGCGGTAAATCCGACTTTACTGGATCCGTCATTATTGATTGCGGTACCACGGATGACGGCAGTGATTACATCTCCATCCCGCCTGGCTTCGGAGAGCCGTTTCAAGGCGACGATGCCAACTCCCTCGCCGCCTACGGTGCCTCTAGCGTCAGCCGAGAACGCCCGGCAGTGGCCGTCCGGGGACAGAATACTCTCCTGCTGGTAAAAATATCCCTCCACCCTCGTCGAGTTCACCGATATGCCGCCCGCGAGCGCAATATCACAGTCATGATCCCGTAAACCTTTACAGGCATCATGGATTGCCACCAGCGAAGTAGAACATGCGGTTTGAATATTTACGCTCGGCCCCCGGAGATTTAACTTATAGGAGATTCTGGTGGGTAGAAAATCCTTATCATTGCTGATAATTATCTGTAAGCCTCCGTGAGCATTAACTATCTCGGGATGGGAAAACAAATTATTCTGGTAGCTGCTGGTACTTGCACCGGCGTAAACGCCAATTAGCCCCTGGTACCTTTGCGGATCATAACCCGCGCGCTCGAGCGCTTCCCAGGCGCATTCCAGAAACAGGCGCTGCTGCGGATCGATTATTTCCGCTTCGCGGGGCGAATAACCAAAAAACGAAGCGTCGAACAATTCCGCATCGTCCAGAAAGCCCTTTGCCGGCACGAAACGCGAATCCGCGACCAGCTGTTCCGGAACCCCGGCGGCGGCCAGTTCCTCATCGCTAAAGAATCTTATCGATTCGACACCGCTGGCGACATTCTGCCAGAATTGTTCGATCGAGGCGGCGCCGGGAAAGCGACCGGACATGGCGATAATGGCAATGGCATTATCGTCATCCGCATTGCCGCGGCGTTTATCCATACGCTCGCGCGCCCGGGTAAATCCTGCGGTCTGCCCATCTTCGCCGACCAGATGAATCGCCAGCGATTCTATGGTCGGGTACTGGAACAGATCGAGCATCGATATCTTGCGCTCGAAGGCTTCGTTGAGACGGGCCTGGATCTGGCTCAAGAGTAAGGAATGCCCACCCAGATCGAAAAAGTTGTCGCGCGTGCCAGCTTTATCGATGCCCAGTAAATCACACCAGATTTCCGCAATCTGGATTTCCACATCACTACGTGGGGCTATGTAGCTCTCGGTACCCAGCGATTCATAATCAGGCGCCGGCAAAGCCTCCCGATCGAGTTTGCCATTGGGTGAAAGCGGGAACTCGTCGAGCAATATATATGCCGACGGCAGCATGTAACCCGGCAATTGCTGTCTCGCGAACTCTTTTATTCTGGCCGCCGAAGATTCCCGATTTTCATGCAATACCAGGTAGACCACTAACCGCTTGTCTCCGGGAATATCCTCTCGCATCATGGCAACCGCGATACGAACCTCGTCGTTACCGCCGAGTACGGCCTCCACCTCGCCCAACTCGATGCGATACCCCCGAATCTTGACTTGATGATCGAAGCGGCCGAGGAATTCGATGCTACCGTCAGCGAGATATCTCACCTTGTCGCCGGTACGATACAGGCGCTCGCCCGGTCGATCGGCAAACGGCGTGGAAATAAACTTCTCAGCTGTCAATTCAGGCCGATTCAGGTAGCCCCGGGCCAAACCGTCGCCGCCGACGTACAACTCACCTGGGACGCCTATCGGCACCGGCGCGGCCCTGGCGTCAAGCACATAGACCCGGGTATTGCTGATCGGGCGGCCTATGGGCACGTTACGACCAATTTCGCTGTCCCGCGTCATGACATGACAACAGGTAAAGGTCGTGTTTTCAGTCGGTCCATATCCGTTTACCAGGCGATGCTCCGCTGGCATTTCGGACAATATCCGCTTTACATGCGCAGGCGACAGGGCCTCGCCGCCAGCGAGCAATTGTCGTACTCGTAACAGGCTTCCCATGTGCTGATCGACCATTTGATTAAATAGCGCCGAAGTCAGCCATAAGATGCTTATTCCGTAACGATCTATGGCTTCACTGATTTCCGGCAGGGATACGGGGCCGGGCCGGAAGATTACCAGTTTTGCGCCATTAAGCATGCTGCCCCAAAGCTCCAGGGTCGAGGCATCGAACGATATCGGGGCCATTTGCAATAGGACTTCGTCCTTATCGAATTCGAGATAGTTGGTGCTTTTAACCAGGCGCAGCACGCTGCGATGCTCTACGCAGGTACCCTTGGGCCGACCGGTTGAACCCGAGGTATAAATGACATAGGCAAGATCTCGAGCCGAGGTATCACTGGATAAATTTGTATCCTGTTGCAGGTTTATTTCGTCCCAGTCCTCATCGAGACTAATCACACGGCCCAGGTAGCTCGGCAGCCGGTCACGCAGGCTTGACTGGGTCAACAAAACCGGCGCCATGCTGTCTTCCAGCATGAAAGCCAAGCGCTGAGAGGGATATTCCGGATCCAGCGGCACATAGGCGCCACCCGCCTTGAGTATGCCGAGTATTGCAACAACCATGTCCAGGCTACGCTCCATGAAAAGCCCAACCAGTACTTCAGACCCGACGCCATGACCTTGCAAAAAGTGCCCCAATCGATTGGCGCGGCCATTTAATTCCCCGTAAGTAAGGCTATCCTCGCCACAAACCACGGCGACGTCGTCAGAATGCAACGCAAGCTGCTGCTGGAATAATTCATGGATAGAGCTGTCACGCGGATAAGCTGTCTGGGTCTGATTCCAGTCATGAACGATTTGTTGTCTTTCTTCTTGCTGCAGCATTGGTATTGCGCTTACCGGCTGCTCGGGATTTGCGACAACTTTGGTAAGCAGTTGCTGGTAATGTGCCAGCATTCGCTTGATGGTATCGGCTGCAAACAGATCGGTGTTGTAAGTTATGCTCAAAACCAGGCCAGCCGCTTCTTCCCTGACATAAACTTCCAGGTCGAATCGTGTGGTGCGTCCGATATCCAGCATCGAACTCTGCTCCAGGTCTTTGTTTTGCGCTGGCGTAGCTTCCTGGGCATCGAGCAGGGTAAAAGTGATCTGGAACAATGGAGTGTGACTCGTATTGCGTTCCAGCTGCATTTCTTCGACCAGTTTTTCAAACGGCAAATGTTGATGCGCATAACCGGTCAAGGCCGTTTGTTTCACCTGCTCGAGAAGTTCGACAAACGCGGGTTCACCGGAAAGATCCAGCCGCATCACCAGCATGTTCAGAAAAAAACCGATCAGATCCTGGACTTCCTTGCGATCTCGATTGGCAATCGGAGTCCCTATGGCGATATCCCCTTGCCCGCTATAACGACTCAATAAGATTCCCAGTACCGACAACATGGTCATATACAGGGTAACACCACGCTGTTTGCTCATTGCCGGCAGCGCTGCCGACAAATTCCGCGGTAACAACAGAGTTTCAGACGCGCCGTTAAAGGTCTGCAGGGGCGGTCGCGGGTAATCCGTGGGCAATTCCAGGATCGACAAATCTGCGAGCTGTTCGGTCCAGTAGGTTAAATGCTTCTGCAATACTTCACCCTGCAACCAGTTGCGCTGCCACACCGCAAAGTCTCGGTACTGGACCGGTAGTTCCGGCAGTGGCGAGGGCAAGCCTTTGCAAAAGCTCTGATATAACAGACTCAACTCGCGCAACAATATGCCCTTCGACCAGTCATCGAATGCGATGTGATGCACCATCATCATCAGTACGTGTTCGGTTTCGCACATGCGAACCAGTTTGGCGCGGAACAGTGGACCGGTTGCCAGATCGAACATCTTGTCCCTTGTTTCCTGCAGGTATTCGACAAGACGGGTTTCGCGTTCGTCCGTCGACAGGTGAGCGATATCTTCCTGCTCAAGAACCAGCTCCGCCTTTTCGACCACCTGCACGGGTTGCTTGTCCTTTAAAACGAAAATCGTACGTAACACTTCATGGCGACGCACGATTTCTGCCAGGCTTCGTCCCAATGCATCGACATTCAGCAATCCCCCGATGCGCAAGACGATATTTAAAGTGTCGTAGGGCGACGCCTGTTCTTTATTGAGTTCATGCACCAGCCAGGAGCGTTGCTGCCCGAAGGATAACGGGGCGGGCGATTTGTCATTTGAAGCGACGAGTTCGGGAACCGAACTGGCTGTATCCGGTTTGGCGGCCTTTAAAAAATCGATTATGTCCTGCTTACAGGCATTTAGCTCAGCGTGTAGATCGTCTGATATTCCCTGCTCCGGGGCACTGACACGAAGACGATCGTCCACCAGGCTGATATGGATATCGTTCGCCTTTAATTTGAGCAATAATCGTTCGACGCGCTGCCCGCTCATAATTCAAATTCCTTCCTGCTGCCATCGTTTACGAAATTTTCTTCCGTATCCGCCTTAACCCACGCCAGTGCATCTATGTGTGAAGCTATTTTATCGATGCTGCCAAGCTCAAAAATTTTATCGATTGACAGGCTGGTATTAAATTCCTCCCTGATTGCGGCGATTGCCTGAATCGCTAAAAGCGAATCACCCCCCAGTTCGAAAAAATTGTCATGTATACCGACTTGATTCAATTTAAACAACCGCCTCCAGATTGCCGACAGTTGTTTTTGCGATTCGGTATTGGCGTCGACAAAATTACTGGATAGCTCCGGACGTTCGTAGCGCTGACCCGGGTCATCTTCCTCGGCTGCTTCACCCGGACGGGAATATACCCATTGACGCAGGCGGGCATCGAGGTCGCTGCATGAAATAATCACCTGCGGTCCCAGAGAATTGTTCAATAATTTTTCGAATACTCTCCCACCCTCGGCGGCAGTCATTCCGGTCGCCCTGGCTTCATCTAGCTCGTCGAATAGCCAGCCATCCCAGTCCACGCAGAGCCACTGAGTGTTACCATTATTGTGCAGCTGCTGACAAACGCTATCCATGAATTGATTGGCCGAGGCATAGGCTGCGAAACCAAGTCCGCCCAGTACCACTGACAGGGAAGAAACGGGCATTACGAAATCCAGCGGGTATTCTTCGAACAGTTTCTTCAGCACCATGAGTCCGTGTACCTTGGGAACAAATTGGCTTTCACAGTCTTCGTGGCTTAGCGATTGAAACGGCGCCATTGAAGCGCCGGACACCACCCCCGCCGCATGTACAACGCCATTAATCTCGCCATACTCGGCAACAACCTGCTCGACCAGCTGCTGCATGGCTGCCAGGTCGCTCACGTCGACACAGGAAACCGTCACTTCCGCGCCGCATGCTTCAAGCTGCCGCACCTGCAGCATGATTCGCGCCAGCTTATCTTCTGCGCCATTCGCCTGGAGATAGCGATCCCATTCCGAACGTTCCGGTAATGCAGTTCTCGCGGTAAGCACCAGTCGCGCAGCGAGGTTATTGGCCAGGTAGCCTGCCAGGGCAAACCCGACCCGGCCCAGACCGCCGGTAATCAGGTAAACGCCTCGTTCGCGCAAATGCAGCGGCAAGCCATCGAGCAAGGTCCGCTCCAGGCTAATTTGATCGTATACCTGCAACCAACGGCGATTACGACGCAGCACGACCACGCGGTTAACGCTGTCCTCGCGGGACGAATTAAAAATGGCCTGTAACGCCAACGGCAGTTTTGCAGAGTCTTTTTGCTGTTCTATTACGGAGTCGATTTCGGCATCCAGTAAATCATAAATGGTATATTCAAAATCGATATTTTCCTGACTTACCACCCTCATCATTGCGGCTGCCATGGATTTCTCGGGGACAATAACATCCGCCTGGTCCACGGCCTGGGTGAATTGAGTCAGTACGTCTATATGCGGGAGCGGGTTCCCGCCGGTAGAAATGAGAGCCTGGGCCAAATATAGCAGGCTGTAATATTCAAGCTGCATGATCTCTGTCGACACTTCCGAATGACCGTTCTGGCCCCGGTTTACGCCCCAGCAGTGAATAACACCACGAATTTTTTCGGGAGCGACACTGCCCCCGGAAAACAACTCGAGGTAATCTGCCTTGGCGGTAGGATTTATGCTGTAAACAGAAGCCGATACCTCGGCGAATTCGTTGCCCGGGATCACTCGAACAACCCGCCCGCCCTGCAGCTCGATATGCGCTATTATCTTCTCGCAGCTAACCGAGTCGTTTGCGAAAACCATCCATTCGCCGGATAAATCGGTCGGCTGGCCGTTTGCGGGCAATCGCGACGACTTCCATTCGGGCGCGTAAAACCAGTTCTGCATGGCTTGCCTGGCACTGCCTCTGCCGGCAACGGCGCCCGCGGATGCATTCTCTACCCAGAAACTTTTACGCTGGAAAGGATAAGTCGGCAATTCGACCCGGCAACGACGGCCTTGTTTATCGTACGACGGCCAGTCGATCTCGACCCCGTTGCACCACAATCCGGCTAGCGCGCGGGCAATCGTTTCCCCATCCGCCTGCTTTTCACGCGGGTGCGACAAAGAAGATAATACCTCTACCCCGCTGTCAAAATCCGATATTCTTCGACGCAGCATCGATGAAAGGGTTTTACCCGGTCCAATTTCCAGAAACATTCCCGCCTGGAACTTTTCGAGCAAGGCGTCGACACCCTGGGAAAAGCGTACGGTACTCCTCAAGTGCTGCCCCCAGTACTCCGGCATTTCCAGCTGCGACGGTTCGATCCAGCCACCCGTCACGTTGGATATATAAGGTATGCCCGGAGCGGAGATATTTAATTTGCCTGCCGCCTCGTTCAGCCCGGGCAGGACATCATCCATCAGGCCGGAATGGAAAGCGCCGGAGGTGTTCACCCTGGCGGACTCGACCCCGTCGGCACGCAGGCAGTGTTCGAGTTCGTCGATCGCGTCCTCGGTGCCGGAAATGACGCAATTTTCGGGGCCGTTGATGACTGACAACCATAAATCATCTTTTAAATATCGAACAATCTGTTCCTCCGGCAGGGATACCGCCATCATCGCACCCGCGGGCGCCTGCGCCATCGCCTGGCCGCGACTGGCGATCAGCGACAGCGCCGCCGGCAACTCGATGACCCCCGAAATACAGGCCGCCACGTACTCACCGATACTGTGACCGATCATCGCCGCGGGCCGGATTCCCCAGGACATCCACAGCCTCGCCAGCGCGTATTCGATGACAAACAACGCGCATTGCGCCACCAGGGTCTGGCGTAATCGCTCCTCGGATTGAGCCGTATCCGCCGCCTCGGCAAACATCAGCTCGCGCAAATCGACACCGATCTCCGGCTGCAGCTGTTCGCAACAGTCCTCGACGACCTCCCGGAACAGGTCTTCCGACTCATACAGGCCCTGCGCCATCCGCAGGTGCTGCGAGCCCTGCCCCGGAAACATGAAGATCACCGGTGGCGAACGGGTCACATCGCAGGTCGTCCAGGCGCCCTTCTCCAGCCGCAGATCGGCAGCCCCGGTCTCGATGTCATTGCCGACCGCGGCGCATCGATATTCGAATTGGCCCCGGCCGGTGCGCAAGGTGTACGACACATCGGCCAGATTCGAACCTGAATTGCGTTCGAGATAATCCGCAATCCGGTCGGCATAAGCTGCCAGGGCATCTTCGTTCTTGGCCGATACCGGCAAAAATTGCCACTCCCTGCCCGGCTCCGACTCGTCCCTCGGCGGCGCCTCTTCCAGTACGGCATGCGCATTGGTGCCACCGATACCGAAGGAACTCACGCCCGCGCGCCGCGGATGACCGCCGTCACTCTCCCAGGGCACCAGCTCGGTGTTGACGTAAAACGGGGAGTGTTCAAAATCGATTTCAGGATTGGGCGAGCTGTAATTCAAGCTCGGCGGTATTTGACGATGCTCGAGCGCGAGCGCGGTCTTGATGACGCTGGCGACGCCGGCGGCTGCATCGAGATGTCCGATATTGGTTTTTATGGCGCCGATCGCACAGTCGTTCTCCCTTTCTCCACCACTTTCCCTGAATACCCGGGCCAGGGCCGCC
>CAVYHN010000012.1:0-65628 GCA_963768295.1 uncultured Gammaproteobacteria bacterium
TAGCTGCGATTCTTCTTGTCGGGTAAAAACACCAGTTTGTTTATTCATTCGGTGTTCTGTAGCATGTCGCAGAAGCCTCAAAGAACAATTTCCGACGCTGACTGGAAAACCTCAGTTGTGAAAATGATTTAGGAATTCCTATAAGACATGACGCTTACAGCTAATGCTACCGGTACGCACACAACATTCTGAGAATAATATTGTTCTGGGTTTAAGAGTTTCCGGTACTAATAAGTGTGTCTTCTGTTCCCATTTCTCGGTCTTCTTTGATTTCAAAAGCCTCACTTTCCACTCCGAGTCTTCGTTTATAACTGAAGACGGGAAGTGTCACCGAGATGTTATGACTGATGATGATGCAGCTGGTCACGAAACTTCACATTTCAGAGTTTGCATGTACTAAATATGGTAAACAAACTGATCAAGCCGAAAGCGGTCATCCCCTCGCACGCCAACCAGCCATCAACCCAGGGTGGCAAGGTGATCGAAGGCACACGCGTCGATACCTTTAGCAAGATGAGCAAGGTGCCGGTACACGTTCCCCTGAGCGGCCGCAGCATGAGCTTCAACAGCACGGGAAAATGCACCAGCGGCTGTTAGTTTGATTTTGCCACTGCAACCGCGCCGTCAGCCCCGATCTAACGGGACAGGCTGCGAGCATTGATCAACCCATGCCTGATCCGGTTATCAGGCATGGGTTTTTCCCGCATTTTAACCCAAATGGGTGATGCGGCTCGGGTACGGCTTCTGTAATTATACCGGATGAGGTTACGGGGGATCTGCCGCAGGGGGAAGGCAGACGCACTTCTTATCTCGACCGTGCACCTGCTATTGGCCCGCCGCAAAAGGCCAGATCGTGCACAACCAGGCAGCAAAACTAAGGAATGCTCCAGACCAGTAGCGACCTGAATAGTGAGAAAAAACATCAAATCTGCAATCCTTACCAGGCGTAAGCCAGGCTTCCCGGCAGGTGCGGCAGAGTCGCTATGACTTCAATCATTTTCGGCATAGGTTTAATGTGCATACTGGTTATCGTCATCATCCTGGTATTCAAACCCTACGATTACGGAGCCAGCGTAACCCAGTTCAAAAAAATCGGCAGGTCGAACGATGACTCCGACGACGCCTCAGACACCAAATGGCGTTCGGTCAGGATACGTCCGGGGTTGATAGCCTGTGACCGCATAGCGAGCCTGACGGGCCAGGTATTTCTTGCCAGAGAAGCGCCGGAATTGCCGCTCGCGAATTGCAGCGAGCGGGACTGTCGCTGTCATTACGTTTTCCTCGACGACAGGCGCAGCGGTGGCGATCGCCGCGACGAACTCGGCAGACTGGGTGAATTTCTCTCCAGCAGCGCGCGCGACCGGCGACTAAGCCCGGGCCGCAGGATCGGCGACCTGATGCCGGCATGAAATATACTCGGAAAACTTGAAACGCAACTGCCATCCTGCGCTATGACATCAATAGAGCAAGCGCCTGGGCGCCCATAAAAAAAGCCGGCTTGTAGCCGGCTTTTTTTATTATTCAGAGTCCAGACTTATTCGTCGTCGTTCCAAATCGACATCGGGACGATCGACCAGTTCGACGTAAGCCATAGGCGCCTTGTCACCGGGACGATAACCACATTTCAGGATGCGCATATAGCCGCCGGGACGCTCCTTGTAACGCGGACCAAGATCGGCAAATAGCTTGCCCACTGCGGCCTTGTCGCGAATGCGACTGAAAGCCATGCGACGGTTGGCGACGCTGTCTTCCTTGGCCAGGGTTATCAGGGGCTCGGCGACACGCCGCAGTTCCTTGGCCTTGGGCACGGTCGTACGAATCACTTCGTGATCGAACAATGACACTGCCATATTTCTGAACATCGCCTTGCGATGAGGACTGTTGCGGTTGAGTTGCCGCCCACTATTACGATGACGCATGGTCTAAACCTCTTAACTTGCCAACTTGCTGTCACTCTCGATACTGGCGGGCGGCCAGTTTTCGAGACGCATCCCCAGCGACAGGCTATAGGATGCCAGCACGTCCTTGATCTCGGTCAGGGACTTCTTACCCAGATTCGGGGTTTTCAGCAATTCGACTTCGGTACGCTGAATCAAATCGCCGATGTAGTAAATATTTTCCGCTTTCAGACAGTTGGCCGAACGCACGGTCAGTTCCAGATCGTCGACCGGGCGCAACAGGATCGGATCGATATGCGATTCCGGTTCGCTTTCGGTCTCTTCCTCGGAACCTTCGAGGTTGACGAACACCGACAGTTGATCCTTGAGAATACTGCCGGCGATTCGAATCGCCTCTTCCGGATCGATGGTACCGTTGGTTTCGATATCGATAATCAGCTTGTCCAGGTCGGTACGCTGTTCGACGCGCGCCGCTTCTACGCTATAGGCGATCTTGCGCACCGGCGAGAATGACGCGTCGAGCTGTAAATGACCCAGTGCCGCGTCTTCTTCCGAAGTCTGGCGGGTATTGGCCGGCTGGTAACCGCGGCCTTTCATGACATGCAGCGACATCTCGAAATTTATGCCTTTGGTCAACGTCGCAATGACGTAATCGGGATCGACAATCTCGATATCGTGGTCGAGCTGAATGTCGCCGGCGGTTACGATACCGGGACCCTTCTTGGAAATCGTCAGGGTCGCTTCATCCTTGGCGTGCATGATAAGGCCCACACCCTTGAGGTTGAGCAGGATATCGATCACGTCTTCCTGCACACCGTCGATGGTGGTGTATTCGTGCAGCACACCATCGATGCGGCAATCGACGATCGCGCAACCGCGCACCGAAGACAACAGGATACGCCTTAGCGCATTACCGAGTGTATGACCGAAGCCGCGCTCCAGCGGCTCGATGGAAACCTTGGCATGATAAGTCTGCTGTTCTTCGACCTTGACATGCTTCGGCTTCAGTAAATCAGAGTACATTTTAGTCATGGATAACCCGCTAATTATTTGGAATAAAGTTCGACAACGAGTTGCTCGTTGATATCCGGCGGCAATTCGCTGCGCTCTGGGACTGCCTTAAAAGTGCCTTCGAACTTGGTTTGATTGACATCGACCCAGTCTGGGAAACCAATCTGCTCCGCCAGCGACAGCGATTCGGCGATACGCGCCTGCTTGCGTGATTTTTCGCGCACGCTGACCACATCGTCGGGGCTGACCACGTACGAAGGAATATTGACGATCGCGCCATTGACCAGGATTGCCTTGTGGCTGACCAGTTGCCTGGCCTCGGCACGGGTCGAACCGAAACCCATGCGATAAACCACGTTGTCGAGTCGGGTTTCGAGCAACTGCAACAGGTTTTCACCGGTAGAGCCCTTGATGCGCGAGGCGTGCTTGTAGTAGTTGCGGAACTGGCGCTCGAGAATGCCGTAAATCCGGCGGAGTTTCTGCTTTTCACGCAGTTGCAGGCCATAGTTCGACACCCGTGGTTTGCGCGTGCCCGCACCGTGCATTCCGGGCGGATTGTCGATCTTGCACTTGGTGTCAACGGCGCGGCGTGAAGATTTCAGACTGAGGTCTGCACCTTCGCGACGCATTAACTTGCATTTTGGTCCGATGTATTTTGCCATATTCTTTCCTGCCTATACGCGACGCTTTTTCGGCGGACGACAACCGTTATGCGGAATCGGCGTCACGTCATCGATACGCGAAATCTTGAACCCGATCGCATTCAGCGCACGTACCGCCGAATCGCGTCCCGGTCCAGGTCCCTTGACCATGACTTCGAGATTTTTCATACCCATTTCCTGGGCTGCCTGACCCGCGCGTTCGGCCGCAACCTGCGCCGCGAACGGGGTCGATTTACGCGAACCGCGAAAACCCGAACCACCCGCGGTTGCCCAGGTCAATGCATTGCCCTGGCGATCGCTGATGGTTACGATGGTGTTGTTAAAAGTCGCGTGTATGTGCGCCACGCCGTCCGAGACGACGCGCTTGGTTTTCTTCTTGGTACCTGCTTTATCTACCATTGGTATTACCTGTTAATCCTGGCCTAACGCTTAAGCGGACGGCGCGGTCCCTTGCGGGTGCGCGCATTGGTTTTGGTACGCTGCCCGCGCACCGGTAAACCGCGACGATGACGAATACCGCGATTGGTTCCGAGGTCCATCAAACGCTTGATATTCATCGAAATTTCGCGCCGCAGATCGCCTTCGGTAGTAATACCGTCGATCCGGGTACGAATTGCTTCGAGCTGCTCTTCGGAGAGTTCGCGCACCTTCGTCGTGGGATCGATTCCGGTGGCGTCGCAGATCTCGGCAGAGCGCGTCGCGCCGACGCCGAAAATTGACTGCAAAGCAATCACGGTATGCTTGTTATCCGGTATATTTACACCTGCAATACGAGCCATAAAAAACCTATCTCCTAAGCCGTTCGGCCAAAATGGGCGCAGATTTTAGCTGTCGACCGCCCAAAATTCAATAAATAAACTTAACCCTGACGCTGCTTGTGTCGCGGGTCTTTGCAAATTACGCGTACCGAACCGTTACGGCGAATCACCTTGCAGTTCTTGCACAATTTTCTAACTGAAGCTCTTACCTTCATGGCCTTACCTTAATCCCGGGACTAGCGCACCACACCGGCGCCGCCGTACCCCTTAAAATTCGACTTTTTCATCAATCCTTCGTATTGACGGTTCATCAGGTGCGCCTGCACCTGCGACATGAAATCCATCACTACGACAACGATGATCAACAAGGATGTGCCGCCGAAGTAAAAAGGCACATTCCAGAACAAAATCAGAAACTCCGGCAACAGACACACCGCGGTGATGTACATGGCGCCGACCAGGGTCAGGCGTGACATGACACCATCGATATAATTGGCGGTCTGGTTACCCGGACGAATGCCCGGAATAAACGCACCGGATTTCTTCAGATTTTCCGCGGTATCTTTTGAATTGAACACCAATGCAGTGTAGAAAAAACAAAAGAAGATAATCGCCGCCGCGTAAAACATGACGTACAGCGGTTGCCCTGGCGACAGGGTCGCGGAAATATCCTGTAGCCAGCGCATGCCTTCAGCCTGGCCGAACCAGCTGCCCAACGTTGCCGGGAACAGAATGATACTGGATGCGAAAATCGGCGGTATGACACCCGCCATATTCAGCTTCAGCGGCAAATGACTGCTCTGTGCCGCGTACATCTTGCGACCCTGTTGACGCTTGGCATAGTTCACCGTTATCCGGCGCTGGCCGCGTTCGACGAAGACGACAAAATAAGTCACTGCCAGCGCACCCGCGAACAGCGCCAGAATCACCAGCGAATTCAATTCACCGGTACGCACCAGTTCGAAGGTACCGCCGATCGCCGACGGCAGTCCGGCGACAATACCGGCAAAAATCAGAATCGAAATACCGTTACCAATGCCGCGTTCAGTAATCTGTTCGCCGAGCCACATGAGGAACATGGTGCCGGTAACCAGCGTCACCGCCGCGGTAAAAATGAACGATGGGCCTGGATTAACCACCAGCGCCGCGCCACCGCCACCACTCTGGCCGGACAGGGCGATCGAGATGCCGATCGACTGGAAGGTTGCCAGCGCCACCGTGCCATAACGTGTATATTGCGTAATCTTGCGTCGACCGGACTCGCCTTCCTTCTTCAACTGCTCGAGAAAGGGCACCGCAACCGTCAACAACTGCATGATGATCGACGCTGAAATATAGGGCATGACACCCAGCGCAAAAATCGACATACGCTCCAGCGCGCCACCCGAGAACATGTTGAACATACCGAGAATGCCGGTACGTTGCTGCTCGAATATTTCGCGCATGACGTTAATATCTATTCCGGGCACAGGAATAAACGTGCCAATACGGAATATGATCAACGCGACGAGCACGAAAAAGATGCGCTTGCGCAGTTCGCTTAACGAGCCTCCCGAGAGGCTGCTGGCTACTTGTTGTGCGGAGGGACCAGCCACGTCAGACCTGCGCTACCTTGCCGCCGGCGGCTTCGATTGCCGCACGCGCACCGCGAGTTACCGCAACGCTTGCGTCAACGCTGACCGTGCGCTTGAGTTCACCCGACAGGATAATCTTGGCCTTGCGGGTTTGCGCCGGCACCAGGTTAGCTTCGACCAGTGCTTTCAGGTTGATATCGTCCAGGCCCGAGGTTTCAACTTCACTCAAGCGAACCTCGGCCGAGAAACGCGATTTACGCGAGGTAAAACCGAATTTTGGCAGCCGCATCTGCAATGGCATTTGCCCGCCTTCGAAACCGGTCCGCACGCCGCCCCCGGTACGGGACTTCTGACCTTTATGGCCGCGTCCGGCGGTCTTGCCCAGCCCTGAACCAATCCCACGACCGGCACGCTTGGCTGCTTTGGTAGAACCCTTGGCGGGTTTTAAACTATTCAGGTACATCAGACTTCCTCGACGCTCAGCATATACTGAACCTTGTTGATCATGCCGCGGTTCTGCGGCGTATCAATCACCTGCACGGTCTGGTGCATACGGCGCAATCCCAGACCGGCAACGCAGGCCTTGTGCGACTTGAGTCGGCCATTCTTGCTACGCACCAGGGTCACACTCAGTTTCTTGACACCAGAGTCCGCTTTTGCAGCAGCCGCTTTCTTTGGCGCCGACTTTTCGATCGGAGCCTTCTCGGCAACTGCCTTTTCCGCCGCCTTGGGCGCCGCCTGCTTGGCGACCGCCTCTTTTGGCGCGGCTTTCCTGGTCGCTGCCTTTTTTACAGCTGCCTTTTTAGCAGTGGCTTTCGCCGCCTTCTTAACTGTCTTTTCTTCGTCAGTCATTACCTTAACCCGTAATTTCTTCCACGGTCTTGCCACGCTTGGCGGCAATCTCTTCGGGAGCTTTCATGTTTTTCAATCCGTTAATAGTGGCACGCACCAGGTTAATCGGATTACGCGAGCCGTTACATTTGGCCAGCACGTTGTGCACACCTACCGCTTCGAACACGGCACGCATCGCGCCGCCAGCAATAACGCCGGTACCTTCCGAGGCCGGTTGCATGTAGACCTTGGCTGCGCCATGACGCGCGTTCAGCGGGTACTGCAGGGTTCCATTTCTGATCGAAACCGTGATCATGTTGGAGCGCGCCTTTTCCATCGCCTTCTGGATCGCCAGCGGCACTTCGCGTGCCTTGCCGTATCCGAAACCGACCTTACCGTTACCATCGCCAACCACGGTGAGCGCGGTAAAACCGAACTGACGTCCGCCTTTGACGACTTTGGCCACGCGATTAACCGCGACCAGTTTTTCCATCAAATCGTCGCCAGACTGTGTATTTCTGGGTTCTGCCATTGGAATCTCCTGGATTGGCGGGCTTAAAATTTCAAACCGTTTTCACGTGCAGAGTCGGCCAGTGCCTTGATTCTACCGTGATACTTAAAACCCGAGCGATCGAACGCAACTGTGTCGACGCCGGCTGCCTTCGCCTTTTCGGCGATCAGCTTGCCGACGGCAGCAGCCGCATCGACATTGCCCGGGTACTTGATCGCCTGCTTGACGTCGGCCGACAGGGTCGATGCCGAGGCAATCACCTTTCCGGTCTCGCCGGAGAAAACCTGAGCGTAAGTATGGCGCGGAGTGCGATGCACGCTGAGGCGGTTAACGCCCAGCTCGGCAATCTTGGCACGCGCGCGGCGTGAACGTCTGATTCGGGATTGTTTCTTATCCATAGTGCCTACTTCTTCTTCGCTTCTTTGCGGACGATCTGCTCGTCGACGTATCTGATTCCCTTACCCTTGTAAGGTTCCGGTGGCCGGTAAGAGCGAATTTCCGCACACACCTGACCGACCTGTTGCTTGTCGCAACCGCGCACGACAATCTCCGTCGCCGCCGGGGTTTCGATTTCGATGCCTTCCGGCACCTGGTAGTTTACCGGGTGCGAAAGTCCCAGCGACAGGTTGAGTTGCTTACCCTGCGCCTGGGCGCGATAACCAACGCCGACCAGCTGCATTTTCTTTTCGAAACCATTAACCACGCCCTCGACAATATTGCTGACGACGGAACGCATTGTGCCGGTAACAGCGAGTGAAGACTGGCGCTCGTCCCTTGGTGACAGGGTGAGTACATTGTCTTCCTGCTTCAGCTCAACGGCATCGTGCAGCGTTACCGACAGCTTGCCCTTGGGACCCTTGGCGGAGACTTCGCGGCCGTTGATGCTGAATTCAACGCCGTTCGGCAGTTCGATTGGTTGTTTCGCTATTCTGGACATTTGGAGTTACCTAAACCACCGAACAGATGACTTCGCCACCGTAACCAGCGGCACGTGCCTGGGTATCGGTCATCACGCCTTTGGAGGTCGAGATAATCGCGATTCCAAGGCCACCGTTAATCGATGGCAAATCGTCTTTCGATCTAAAAATGCGCAGGCCGGGGCGAGAAATGCGATGCACCTCCTCGATTACCGGCTTGCCCTGGTAGTACTTCAATTCGATAATCAGTTGCTTCAGGTTATCTTCCGATACCTTGTAATCACTGATATAACCTTCGCCCTTGAGCACGGCCGCAATTCTGGCTTTTTGCTTTGACGCGGGCATTACAACGCTGACCTTATTCGCCTTTTGCGCATTACGTACGCGGGTCAGCATGTCTGCGATCGGATCTTGTAAGCTCATTTCTGTCCTCTTACCAGCTAGCCTTAACCAGGCCCGGGATATCGCCACGCATCGCGGCTTCACGGATCTTGTTACGGCACAGGCCAAATTTACGGTAAACACCATGGGGTCTTCCGGTGATACGGCAACGGTTTTGCTGACGCACCGCGGCGGAATCACGCGGCAACTTCTGCAGTTTTTCGACAGCCGCCATCTTTTCTTCGTACTCGACGTCGACGCTCTTGATCAGCGCCTTCAACTCGTTGCGCTTGTCAGCGTGTTTCGCCACCAGGCGGCTACGCTTCAACTCACGCTGTACCATGGAATTCTTTGCCATCCTCGTTATCCTCTAAAAGGAAATTGAAATGCCGCCAGCAGCGCGCGGCCTTCGTCGTCGGTGCGCGCAGTGGTGGTAATGCTGATGTTCAAACCACGCAGCTTGTCAATTTTGTCATAGTCGATTTCAGGGAAAGCGATCTGCTCGGTCATTCCCAGGTTGTAATTACCCTGTCCGTCGAAGGCCTTGGGGCTCAATCCGCGGAAGTCACGAATTCGCGGAATCGAGAAGTTGACCAGGCGATCGAGAAATTCATACATCTTGTCGCGGCGCAGGGTTACCTTGCAGCCAATGGTCATGCCTTCACGCAATTTGAATCCGGCAATCGCCTTCTTGGCCACGGTAACCACCGGCTTTTGCCCGGAGATCAGCGACATGTCTTCAACCGCATGTTCGATAACCTTCTTGTCCTGCGAGGCTTCGCCAACGCCCATATTGAGGGTAACCTTGGTAATGCGTGGGATTTCCATGGCCGACTTGTAGGAAAACTGCTCCTGCAGGCTCTTGATCACGGTATCCCGGTAATGTTGTTCTAATCTGGTCATAATCGAGTCCTAAATGTCCACGACTTCGCCGTTGGACTTGAAGTAACGCACCCTGCGGTCGTCTTCCAGGGTTTTGACACCAACGCGGTCGCCCTTTTGGGTATGCGGATTGAACAGCATCACATTAGAAACCTGGATCGGTGATTCCTGGTCCATGATGCCGCCGGTTTCGCCGCTGCGCGGATTACCCTTGACGTGTTTCTTCACCATGTTGACGTTTTCCACCAGCAGGCGGCCATCGTCGAGACGCTTCAGCACATTGCCGCGCTGGCCCTTGCTACGGCCCGCGATCACAATGACTTCGTCACCTTTTTTAATCTTTTGCATAACTCTTATCCTGCCTGGCTCAAAGCACTTCCGGCGCCAGCGAAATGATCTTCATGAATCTCTCGCCACGCAATTCACGGGTTACCGGTCCGAAAATACGGGTGCCGATAGGCTGCAGGTTATTGTTCAGAATAACCGCTGCGTTGCCGTCGAACTTGATCGCCGAACCGTCCGGACGCCGCACACCATGCGCGGTACGCACGACAACGGCGTTGTAGACTTCGCCTTTCTTGACCTTACCGCGCGGAATCGCATCCTTGATGCTGACCTTGATGATGTCGCCAATCGCGGCATAACGGCGCTTCGAACCACCCAGCACCTTGATGCACTGCACTTTGCGCGCACCGCTGTTGTCCGCGGCATTTAAAACTGTTTGCATTTGAATCATAGCTTTACCCTGCGCGCTCTAGTTTGCTTTCTCGACGACCTTTACCAGCTTCCACGACTTGGTCTTGGAAATTGGACGGCACTCTGTAATCTGCACGGTATCGCCGACACCGCATTCATTGTCTTCGTCATGGATATGCAGCTTGGTCGACTTTTTCATGAACTTGCCGTAGATCGGGTGCTTGACTCTGCGCTCGATCAAAACCACCGCGGATTTGTCCATCTTGTCGCTGACTACCGCGCCGGTCTGGATTCTTAAGACTTTTTCACTCATGACTCGGCACCACCACGGGTTTCATTCATTACGGTTTTCACGCGCGCGATATTCTTACGCACGCGGGTAATCTGATCGTTACGCACCGCGTCCGGATTCACCCCGCGCTGCATGCGCAGGTTGAATTGTTCACGGCGCAAGGCGAGTAACTCTTCGCGCAATTCTTTTTCCGACTTTCCACGTAGTTCTGCGGCGTTCATTACATTACGGTCCTGGAAACAAATGTTGTCTTGAACGGAAGCTTGGCTGCCGCCAGGCGAAACGCCTCGCGCGCGATACCTTCGTTAACCCCTTCCATTTCGTAGAGCACGCGCCCAGGCTGAATTTTGCAAACCCAGTACTCGACGTTGCCTTTACCCTTACCCATGCGCACTTCAAGCGGTTTCTTGGAAACCGGCACGTCCGGGAAGACGCGAATCCAGATTTTTCCACCACGCTTGATATGACGCGTCATCGCACGTCGTGCGGCTTCGATCTGGCGCGCGGTAATCCTGCCGCGCTCGACGGCCTTGAGGCCGTATTCGCCGAAGCTGACCTTGTTGCCAGTCGTCGCCAGGCCGCGGTTGCGACCCTTGAACTGCTTGCGAAATTTCGTTCTTTTAGGCTGTAACATTGCTCTTATCTCTTACTTTGCCGCCGACTTGGAACCCGAGTCCTTGCTTTCGAGGTCGAAGACTTCACCCTTGTAGATCCAGACCTTGACGCCGAGAATGCCGTAAGTAGTCAGGGCCTCGGCAAAACCGTAGTCGACGTCCGCCCGCAGGGTATGCAGCGGCACGCGGCCTTCGCGGTACCATTCGTTACGCGCAATCTCGGCACCGTTCAAACGGCCCGAAACGTTGATCTTGATGCCTTCGGCGCCGATACGCATCGCGTTGGTAACCGAGCGCCGCATCGCACGGCGAAACATCACGCGGCGCTCCAGCTGCGAGGCTATACCTTCGGCAACCAGTTGCGCGTCGAGTTCCGGCTTGCGGATCTCTTCGATGTTGATCTTGACGTTGTTGAGGTGAACCGATACCTGCGACGCCACTTCGATGCGCAGCCTCTCGATGTCCTCGCCCTTCTTGCCGATGATAATTCCCGGACGCGCGGTATGAATCGTCACCGAGATCGACTTCGCCGGACGCGAAATCTGGATGCGGCTGACCGCAGCCTGCGCCAGTTTCTTCTTCAGAAATTCACGAATCTTCAGATCTTCCTCGAGAAAATCAGCGAACTGTTTGTTGTCCGCGTACCACTTCGAGGTCCAGTCGGTGGCAATCCCGAGACGGAAACCTGTTGGATGAACTTTTTGTCCCATGTTTGCCTCTTTAACTATCCGCGACGGTCACGGTAATGTGACTGGTGCGTTTCAAAATTCGGTTGCCGCGACCCTTGGCACGAGCGCGCATGCGCTTCATGACGGGACCCTGATTCACGTAAATCGACGACACCTTGAGCTCGTCGATATCGGCGCCATCGTTGTGCTCGGCATTGGCAATTGCCGACTCGAGCACCTTGCGCACCAGGACAGCGGCTTTCTTGTTGCTGAAGGTCAGCACGGTCAGCGCTTTCTCCACCTGCAGTCCGCGCACCTGGTCTGCGACCAGACGGCATTTCTGTGGTGATATCTTGGCGTGACGATGTTTGGCACTGGTTTGCATATGACTTACCTTTGCTTCGCTTTCTTATCGGCGGTATGGCCGCGATAGGTACGCGTCAGCGAAAATTCGCCGAGTTTGTGGCCGACCATATTTTCGTTAATCAATACCGGCACATGCTGGCGGCCGTTATGGATTGCAATCGTCAACCCGACCATTTCGGGCACGATCATCGAACGCCGCGACCAGGTCTTGATCGGACGCTTGTTATTAGTTTCAACCGCAACGAACACCTTATTCATCAGGTGTTGATCGATAAACGGGCCCTTTCGGAGTGAACGTGGCATCTGCTATTACCTCTTGTTCCGTCGACGCACGATCAGGTGGTCGGTGCGTTTGTTCGAACGTGTCTTGAATCCTTTGGCTGGGGTGCCCCAGGGCGATACCGGGTGACGACCGCCCGAAGTACGCCCTTCACCACCGCCATGCGGGTGGTCTACCGGGTTCATCGCCACGCCGCGCACGGTCGGACGAACGCCGCGCCAGCGAGTTGCACCGGCCTTGCCCAGGGAGCGCAGGCTGTGCTCGCCATTGCCGACTTCGCCGATAACGGCGCGACAGTCACTCAACACCTTGCGCATCTCGCCGCTGCGTAGACGCAGGGTGCAATAGGCGCCCTCGCGCGCAACAAATTGCGCCGAGGTACCTGCCGAACGCGCCAGCTGCGCGCCCTTGCCAGGTTTCAGTTCGATGCAATGGACCACCGAACCAACCGGAATATTGCGCAACGGCAGGCAGTTGCCGTTCTTGATACCCGCGTCTTCACCGGAGCGCAGTTTTGCACCTTCGGCAATACCCTTGGGGGCAATGATGTAACGACGCTCGCCATCCATGTATTTCAACAACGCGATGTGGGCGCTGCGATTCGGATCGTATTCGATACGCTCGACCACCGAGTCGATGCCATCCTTGTTGCGCTTGAAATCGATAACGCGGTAGCGCTGCTTGTGTCCGCCGCCCATGTGGCGCGTGGTAATCCGGCCCGCATTGTTACGCCCGCCGGTCTTGGCTTTCTTCTCCAGCAGCCCGGCAAAGGGCTTGCCCTTGTGCAACCCTGGCGTTTTGACCGAGACGACAAATCGGCGACCGGGTGAAGTTGGTTTTGCTTTAATCAGTGCCATAGCCTTAACCACCTAAGGATGCGAGGTCGATTTCATGACCCTGCTCAAGTGAAACATACGCCTTCTTCCAGTCGGAGCGCTTGCCACGGCGCACTCCCATGCGCTTGGTCTTGCCCTTCATGTTGACGGTGCGCACGTTGGCCACCTTGACGTTAAACATTTGCTCGACCGCCGCCTTTATCTCTGATTTTTTGGCATCGGTTGACACCTGAAAAACCGCCTGGTTGGCGGTGTCGCCAAGCTGCGCCGACTTTTCGGAAATATGCGGGACCTTTAAAATCTGAAAAATTCTTTCCTGGTTCATGACAGGCGCTCCTCGAGTTTCTTCAGCGCGGCTTGGTCGATAACAACCTTTTCCTGCCGGATCAGGCTAACCGGATCGACGATCGCAATGTCCATCACCTGGATATTCGGAATATTGCGCGCGGCGAGATAAACCGCCGAGTCGAGGCCATCGGTCAACAGCAGGGCATTGTCGATGCCGAGTTCATCCAGACGAGCCTGCATCTGCTTGGTTTTGGGTTCAGTGACGCCAAGCTTGTCGATCAGGATCATGCGTTCCTGACGTACCAGTTCGGATACCAGGCTGCGCATGCCGACACGGTACATTTTCTTGTTCAGCTTATTGCTGTGGTCGCGCGGAGTCGCAGCGAAGGTAACGCCACCCGAACGCCAGATGGGGCTGCGAATGGTGCCGGCGCGCGCGCGTCCCGTGCCCTTCTGGCGCCATGGCTTGGCCCCGCCGCCACTCACTTGCGAGCGGGTCTTTTGCGCCTTGGTACCGGCGCGGGCCGCTGCCATGTAAGACACGACCAACTGGTGCACCAACGCTTCATTAAAGCTGGCGGCAAAAGCATCGTCGGAAACGGATACTTTTTTCTTCGTATTATGAATAGCTATGTCCATTTCTTGAAATCTCTGAATCTTCTCTCTGGCGTCTGCTAGCCGGGCCTACTGCTTGGTCGCCGGGCGAATGATGACATCGCCGCTCTTGGCACCCGGAACCGCGCCCCTGATCAACAGCAGGTTACGTTCCGCATCGACACGGACAACTTCCAGGTTTTGCGTGGTGACATTTTCGGCACCCATGTGCCCCGACATCTTTTTACCTTTGAAAACGCGTCCGGGCGTCTGGTTTTGACCGATCGAACCGTTGGCACGGTGTGAAATCGAGTTACCGTGGGTCGCGTCCTGCATGGTGAAGTTGTGACGCTTCACGCCGCCCTGGAAACCCTTACCCTTGGAAACACCGGAGACGTCGACGATCTGGCCCTGCTCGAACAGGTCAACCTTGAATTCCGAGCCGAGTTCGATTTCATCAACCGAATCCAGGCGGAACTCCCAGGCGCCACGGCCGGCTTCGACGCCCGCCTTCTTGTAATGGCCAGCCATCGGCCTGGTCACGCGGTTAGCCCGACGCGTACCAGTAACGACCTGTATCGCGACATAGCCGTCTGTTTCGACCGTTTTGATCTGCGAGACCCGATTGGGCTCCACTTCGATGACCGTTACCGGAATCGAAACACCATCATCGGAAAAAACCCGGGTCATGCCGACTTTTCGTCCTACCAAACCGAGAGACATTTGTTAAACCTCAAAAATAAAAAAGCTGTCGCATTTGATTAATTCGTCCACGAATTTCCAAATGACGAAAAACACAAGCAATCTATGTTTTTCTTTCGTTTTCAAAGGCTTGATTGCCCCCGAAAACGCCTGTAAGTCCGTTTACAGCAGATACCAAATTTCTTTCGCCGCCCACTTTAACGCCCTGTTTTCGAGCGCGCGGCCCGATACAGGAATTCCGTATCGGGCCGCGAGGGCGCGCACTATACCAGATTAAAATCTGGAAGTTAAGCGTTTACCTGAAAAATTGGCATCTTTTTTGCCAGAGCCTGATTCGTTGCTTTGTAACGAATCAGGAAGACCGGCTCAGAGTAAAAACCGACGCGCGTTACCTGTAACCCTGCCATCCCAGGACTCGACCGCGGGATCCAGAAAAACCGGATTGTCTCGGATAATGCTGGCTACCGCGGTCGAGCCGCGGTATGACAGTGCAACCGCCTTAGTTCAGTTTAATCTGAACGTCGACACCGGCAGCGAGGTCGAGCTTCATCAGCGCGTCCACGGTCTTGTCGGTGGGATCGACGATATCCATCAGGCGTTTGTGCGTTCTGATCTCGTATTGATCGCGTGCATCCTTGTTCACATGGGGTGAAATCAGGATGGTGAAACGCTCTTTACGCGTCGGCAAGGGTATAGGTCCCTTGACGCGCGCGCCGGTGCGTCTCGCGGTTTCAACGATTTCAGCCGCGCTACGATCGATCAGGCGATGATCGAAGGCCTTCAGGCGAATACGGATATTTTGATTTGTTGCCATTTTATTTACTCAATAATCTTGGATACGACGCCGGCACCCACGGTGCGGCCGCCTTCACGGATCGCAAAACGCAGACCGTCTTCCATTGCAATCGGTGCAATTAGCTGCACTTCCATCTTCACATTGTCACCCGGCATTACCATCTCGACTCCCGACGGTAATTCACAGGCGCCGGTCACGTCCGTGGTACGGAAGTAAAACTGCGGACGGTATCCATTGAAGAACGGGGTATGACGTCCACCCTCTTCCTTCGACAGGATATAGACTTCACATTCGAACTTGGTGTGCGGCGTAATCGATTTCGGCTTCGCCAGGACCTGACCACGCTCTACTTCTTCTCGCTTGGTGCCACGCAGCAGAATACCCACGTTGTCACCCGCTTCGCCCTGGTCCAGCAGCTTGCGGAACATTTCAACACCGGTACAGATCGTCTTCTGCGTGTCCTTGATGCCGACGATCTCGATTTCCTCGCCCACCTTGATCACGCCACGCTCGATACGGCCGGTCACAACCGTACCGCGACCCGAAATCGAGAACACGTCTTCCACCGGCATCAGGTAATCACCGTCGGTCGCACGCTCCGGCTCCGGAACGTAGGTGTCCAGCGCTTCCACCAGCTTGACGATCGACGGTACGCCAATCTCGCTGTCGTCGCCTTCCAGCGCCTTCAGCGCCGAACCGATGATGATCGGGGTATCGTCGCCCGGAAAGTCGTAGGTATCCAGCAGTTCGCGGATTTCCATCTCGACCAGCTCCAGCAGCTCTTCGTCGTCAACCATGTCCGCCTTGTTCATGTAAACCACGATGTAAGGCACGCCGACCTGGCGCGCCAGCAGGATGTGCTCTCGCGTCTGCGGCATCGGCCCGTCTGCCGCCGATACCACCAGGATCGCGCCGTCCATCTGCGCCGCACCGGTAATCATGTTCTTCACGTAGTCCGCGTGTCCCGGGCAGTCAACGTGCGCATAGTGGCGATTGACCGACTCGTATTCCACGTGCGAGGTCGCAATCGTGATACCACGCGCCTTTTCTTCAGGGGCGTTATCGATTTCGTCGAAGGCCTTGACTTCACCGCCCTGCATTTCCGACATTACCTTGGTCAGCGCCGCCGTCAGCGTGGTCTTACCGTGATCTACGTGACCGATGGTGCCCACGTTTACGTGGGGTTTGGTTCTCTGAAATTTTTCTTTTGACACGACTATTATCCTCTATCAATTCCAAATTCAAACTCGCCGGAAACAGTTTAGGAAATGCGTCACACGAATTTCCTAAACTGTTTCCCTGAACAAACGTCATCCCCGCCGGGTGCGAAACACTTAGCCGGGACCTTACAAACTTTCCGCGATCCCCGCTTACCCAGGAATGACGGCAAGGCGTCAATTACCGCCCTTTACCACCGAGTCGGCAACACTCTTGGGCGCTTCATCATACTTTTCGAACTCCATCGAGTATGTCGCGCGACCCTGGGTTGCCGATCGCAGGTCGGTAGCATAACCGAACATTTCCGCCAATGGCACCGAGGCGCGAATAATCTTGCCCGATACCGAATCTTCCATCCCCGCGACGATTCCGCGGCGGCGATTGAGATCACCCATAACGTCACCCATATAATCCTCGGGGGTAACGACTTCAACCTTCATAATCGGCTCCAGCAATACTGCGTTAGCTGCCTGCGCGCCTTCGCGCATTGCCAGCGATCCCGCCAGCTTGAAGGCCATTTCATTCGAGTCAACGTCGTGGTAAGAACCATCGAACAGCGTTACCTTGACATCGACCAGCGGAAACCCGGCGAGCACGCCGTTATCCATTTGTTCCTGCACGCCCTTGTCGATCGCGCTGATGTACTCACGCGGCACCACGCCGCCGACAATGGCGTTTTCAAACTCGTAGCCCGAACCACTCGCCAGCGGCTCCAGCTTCAACCAGACGTGACCATACATGCCGCGCCCACCGGTCTGACGCACGAACTTACCTTCCTGCTCGACCGTGTCGCGAATGGTTTCCCGGAACGCAACCTGTGGTTTGCCGATATTGGCTGCCACATTAAATTCTCGCTTCATGCGCTCAACGATGATGTCGAGGTGCAGTTCGCCCATCCCCGAAATAATCGTCTGCCCCGACTCTTCATCGGTACGTACCCGGAACGAAGGATCTTCCCTCGCCAGCTTGCCGAGAGCGACACTCATCTTTTCCTGGTCCGAAATAGTCCTCGGCTCTACCGCTACCGAGATTACCGGATCCGGAAACTCCATGCGCTCCAGCATGACCTTATCGCCGACAGCGCACAGGGTATCACCGGTGCCGACATCCTTGAGGCCCACCGCCGCGGCGATATCGCCGGCGCGCACCTCTTTCAATTCTTCGCGCGAGTTGGCGTGCATCTGCAGCACGCGCCCGATGCGTTCCTTCTTGTCGCGCACCGAGTTGTAAATCGCGTCCCCGGCGTTCAAGACTCCCGAGTAAACCCGGAAGAAGGTCAGGTTGCCGACAAACGGGTCGGTCGCAATCTTGAACGCAAGCGCCGCAAATGGTGCGCTGTCGTCCGCCGGCCGCTCGCCCACATACTCACCCTCGCTGTTAACGCCCCTGATTGCAGGCACATCCAGCGGTGAAGGCATGTAGCGAACCACCGCGTCCAGCATCGCCTGTACGCCCTTGTTCTTGAAGGCCGAGCCGCACAGTGCCGGTACTATTTCGCCGGCCAGGGTTCTGATCCGCAGGCCCTGGTGAATTTCTGCCTCGTCGAGGCTGCCGCCTTCGAGGTATTTCTCCATCAGCTCGTCATTGGCTTCAGCCGCGGCCTCGACCATTTTTTCGCGCCAGGTCTCGCAAAGGCCAAGCATTTCCGACGGAATTTCCTGTTCCTGGTAGGTCGTGCCCATATTGGCCTCGTCCCAGATAATGGCCTTCATCTTCACCAGGTCGACCACGCCGCAAAAACCTTCTTCAGCACCGATATTCAACTGTATCGGCACCGGATTACTGCCCAGCCGGTTGCGGATCTGTTCGACCACGCGTAAAAAATCTGCGCCGGCTCGGTCCATCTTGTTGACGAAAACCATGCGCGGCACGTTGTACTTGTTCGCCTGGCGCCAAACGGTTTCGGACTGGGGCTCAACCCCGCCGACCGCGTCAAACACCGCGCAGGCGCCATCGAGTACGCGCAACGAGCGCTCCACCTCGATAGTGAAATCGACGTGTCCCGGCGTATCGATAATATTGATACGGTGTTGCTCGAACTGCTGATCCATGCCGGACCAGAAACAGGTGGTGGCAGCCGAGGTGATAGTAATCCCGCGCTCCTGCTCCTGTTCCATCCAGTCCATCACGGCAGCGCCGTCGTGCACTTCGCCGATCTTGTACGAGACGCCGGTATAAAACAGTATCCGTTCCGTCGTGGTCGTCTTGCCGGCATCGATATGGGCAATAATGCCAATGTTGCGATACCGCGTTATCGGTGTCGTGCGAGCCACCGTAGTATTTCCCTTAAGTCAGCCGCTATTTACCAGCGGAAGTGAGCAAAAGCCTTGTTCGCTTCCGCCATGCGGTGCGTATCTTCTCGCTTCTTGACAGCCGTACCCTTGTTTTCAGATGCGTCCAGCAGTTCGCCAGCAAGCTTTTGTGCCATGGTCTTTTCACCGCGTTTTTGCGCGGCATCGATCAGCCAGCGCATCGCCAGCGTGTTGCGCCGCGAGGCGCGCACTTCGACCGGCACCTGGTAGGTCGCGCCACCGACACGGCGAGATTTGACCTCGACCATCGGGCGCACGTTTTCCAGCGCCTTTTCCATCAGCTCGACCGAATCGAGGCTGCTCTTATCGGCGACATTGTCGAGTGCGAAATACATGATTTTTTCCGCGGTGGATTTTTTGCCATTGCGCATGATCATGTTGATAAATTTGGCGATCTGCAGGTCATGGAACTTCGGATCCGGCAGAATGACTCGTTTCGGGACTTCTCTACGTCTTGGCATCGGGCTACCTTTGACTTATGACTTGGGGCGCTTGGCGCCATATTTTGAACGACCCTGGCGGCGATCCGGCACGCCCTGGGTATCGAGACTGCCGCGCACCACGTGATAGCGCACGCCGGGCAGATCCTTGACACGACCGCCACGCACCAGCACGACCGAGTGCTCCTGCAGGTTGTGGCCTTCGCCACCGATATAAGAGGCGACTTCGTAACCAGTCGTCAAACGCACGCGCGCGACCTTGCGCAGCGCGGAATTCGGCTTTTTCGGCGTGGTGGTATAAACACGGGTGCAAACCCCGCGCTTTTGCGGTGACGCCTCGAGTGCGGGCACGTTACTCTTGCTCCGCTTGGACTGGCGCGGTTTACGTACCAGCTGGTTAACTGTTGCCATCTATTCGTCTCTCCTAAGAGCGCTCTATATTTACGGTTTCTCAACGAACAGCAGGCCATACATTACGTATAGCCCGCTATTGTGGGAGGCGGAATTTTAGGGGCGAAACCGCCGCCTGTCAACCGCTTATTCCGATACCGCTGCCTCTTCCGAGCCAGTCTCGGCAGTGCTTTCCGCGACGCTTTCCAGACCTTCCATATCCGGCATTACCGGCATTGTCGGCTTCATCCGCCTGCGGCGACGCTCTTCGTGGTAAGTCTGCCCGGTTCCGGCCGGAATCAGGCGGCCCACGATAACGTTCTCCTTGAGCCCGCGCAGATCATCCTTGGCACCCTTGACCGCGGCTTCGGTAAGAACGCGCGTGGTCTCCTGGAAGGAAGCTGCCGAAATAAACGACTCGGTGACCAGCGATGCCTTGGTGATACCGAGCAGGTCCTGGATGTAGGTTGCCGGCTTCTTGTTCATCGCGATCGCCTTGTCGTTGGTATCGAGTACGCGCGCCTTGTCGACCTGGTCGCCGCGCAACAGGCGCGTATCGCCGCCGTTGAGTATGGTGACCTTGCGCAACATCTGACGCACGATGACTTCGATATGCTTGTCGTTGATCTGAACACCCTGCAAGCGGTATACATCCTGTACTTCGTTGACCATGTAGTTGGTCAAATCGCGCACACCCTTGATGCGTACGATATCGTGCGAATCGAGTTCGCCGTCGACCAGAGTTTCACCCTTTTCGACATGTTCACCTTCAAACACATTGATATGACGAAACTTCGGAATCAGCGTTTCGATCGACTCACCTTCGCTATCGGTAATCACCAGGCGCTTTTTGCCCTTGGTTTCCTTACCGAAGGAAACGGTGCCGGTCATTTCGCTCAAAATTGCCGGCTCTTTCGGCTTGCGCGCTTCAAACAGATCGGCAACCCGCGGCAGACCACCGGTAATATCCCGGTTTTTCGAAGATTCCTGCGGAATCTTGGCGAGCACGTCGCCGACCTTGATCTTGGCACCGTCTTCGACGTTGACGAAAGCACCGCCCGGCAACATGTAATGCACCGGAATATTGGTGCCGGCGTAACACAGCACATTGCCCTTGGCGTCGATCAGTTCGATCGTCGGGCGCAGTTCCTTACCCGCGTTGGAACGAATCGAATCATCCATTACCTCGATCGTGGTCAGACCAGTCGTGTCGTCGACGCGATGCTGAACCGTTACCGCTTCGACGAAGTCGCTGAACTTGACCTTACCGGCCACCTCGGTGACAACCGGGTGCATGTGCGGATCCCAGGTCGCCAGCGTCTGGCCAGCGGTGGCCTTGGCGCCATCCTTGATCGCAAACTCCGAGCCGTAAGGGATCTTGTAACGCTCTTTCTCGCGACCGGTGACCGCGTCGACAACCCCGATTTCACCGGAGCGTGAAACCGCAATCAGGCGTTTGGACGAGTTCTGTATTACCTTAACGTTATGGAAGCGCACGGTGCCGCTGTTCCTGACTTCGATGCTGTTCACCGACGCCGAGCTGCTGGCGGCGCCACCGATATGGAAGGTACGCATGGTTAACTGGGTTCCCGGTTCACCGATCGACTGCGCGGCGATAACGCCAACGGCTTCGCCCTTGCCGACCTTGTGCCCGCGCGCCAGTTCGCGACCATAACACTGCACGCAAAGACCATGGCGCGCTTCGCAGGTTACCGCCGAGCGCACTTTGAGCTCATCGACACCCAGTTCGTTGATCATTTCCACTTCGCGCTCTTCCAGCAGGCTACCCTTGGCGATCAGGATATTACCTTTCTCGTCTTCGAGATCCTGCTGCAGCACACGACCGAGTACCCTTTCGCCGAGGTCGACGACGATATCGCCACCCTCGATAACCGGGCGCAACTCGATACCTTCTTCGGTGCCACAGTCGTCCATGTTGACGACCAGGTCCTGCGAAACGTCGACCAGGCGGCGCGTCAGGTAACCCGAGTTCGCGGTCTTGAGCGCGGTATCGGCGAGACCCTTACGCGCGCCGTGGGTCGAGATAAAGTACTGCAGTACGTCGAGACCTTCGCGGAAGTTTGCGGTGATCGCGTTTTCAATAATCGAGCCATCCGGCTTGGCCATCAGGCCACGCATGCCGGCAAGCTGGCGAATCTGCGCCGCGGAACCCCGCGCCCCGGAATCGGCCATGACAAAAATCGAGTTGAACGAATCCTGTATGACTTCATTACCCTTGGCATCGACCACGGACTCTTTACCGATCTCGCTCATCATCGCGCGCGCCACCTTGTCGTTGGCATGAGACCAGATATCGACCACCTTGTTGTAGCGTTCGCCCGAGGTAACCAGGCCGGTTTGCCACTGCTTTTCGATATCCTTGATCTCGGCTTCGGCCGCCTTGATCAGGTCGACCTTTTCAGCCGGAATTATCATGTCGTTCACCCCGATCGAAATACCGGAACGGGTCGCGTAGTGATAACCGGTGTACATCAACTGGTCGGCGAGGATAACCGTATCCTTGAGCCCGACTTCGCGATAACAGGCGTCGATCAGCTTGGAAACCGCCTTCTTGTCCAGGGTTTTGTTGATCAGCGAGAACGGCAGGCCTTCCGGCAGCATATCGCTCAGGATCGCACGTCCAACCGTGGTATCGACCAGGCTGCGGGTTTCGACGCGATTGCCTTCCTCGTCACGGTGATACTCCAACACGCGGCACTTGATGATCGCCTGCAGTTCGACCACCTTGTTTTGATAGGCGCGCAGCACTTCCTTGGAATCGGCAAAGATCATGCCCTCGCCCTGCACGTTGATCTTGTCACGGGTCATATAGTAAAGCCCGAGGATAATATCCTGGGTCGGCACAATGATCGGCTTGCCGTTGGCCGGCGACAGGATGTTGTTCGACGACATCATCAGCGCACGGACTTCGAGTTGCGCTTCGATCGACAGCGGCACGTGCACCGCCATCTGGTCACCGTCAAAGTCGGCGTTGAACGCGGTACAGACCAGCGGGTGCAGCTGAATCGCCTTGCCCTCGATCAGAATCGGTTCGAAGGCCTGGATACCGAGACGGTGCAGAGTCGGCGCGCGATTGAGCATGATCGGGTGTTCGCGGATGACCTCTTCGAGGATATCCCAGACTTCCGAGACTTCGCGCTCAACCAGTTTCTTGGCCGCCTTGATCGTGGTAGCGAGACCACGCATCTGCAACTTGCTGAAGATAAATGGCTTGAACAGCTCCAGCGCCATTTTCTTGGGTAGTCCGCACTGGTGCAGCTTCAGTGTCGGGCCGACCACGATGACCGAACGGCCGGAGTAGTCGACACGCTTGCCGAGCAGGTTTTGACGAAAACGACCCTGCTTGCCCTTGATCATATCGGACAGCGACTTCAGCGGGCGCTTGTTGGTGCCGGTGATGGCGCGGCCGCGGCGTCCGTTATCGAGCAGTGCGTCGACCGATTCCTGCAACATGCGTTTTTCGTTGCGCACGATGATATCCGGCGCATTGAGTTCGAGCAGGCGTTTCAGGCGGTTGTTACGGTTGATGACGCGACGATACAGATCGTTCAGATCCGAGGTCGCGAAACGACCGCCGTCGAGCGGCACCAGCGGGCGCAGGTCAGGCGGCAGTACCGGCAATACGGTCATGACCATCCATTCCGGGCGATTGCCCGAATCGATGAAGGCCTCGACCAGCTTGAGGCGCTTGGACAGGCGCTTGAACTTGGTCTCCGACTTGGTGCTTTCGATCTCTTCGCGCAAGTCCTGGGCTTCGTGGTTCAGATCCACATCGCGCAGCAGTTCGTAAACGGCTTCGGCGCCCATCTTGGCGTTGAAATCATCGCCGAATTCCTCGATCGCCTCGAGATAGGCTTCGTCGGTCAGAAGCTGTCCCTTCTCCAGCGTGGTCATGCCGGGATCGATGACGACGAAACCTTCGAAATAAAGCACGCGCTCGATGTCGCGCAGCGTCATGTCGAGCAGCAGGCCGATGCGTGACGGCAGTGACTTGAGGAACCAGATATGTGCGATCGGGCAGGCCAGTTCGATGTGACCCATACGCTCGCGACGCACCTTGGTCTGGGTGACCTCGACGCCGCATTTTTCGCATACCACGCCGCGGTGCTTGAGGCGCTTGTACTTGCCGCAGAGGCACTCGAAGTCCTTGACCGGGCCAAACACCTTGGCGCAGAACAGGCCATCGCGCTCGGGCTTGAAGGTACGGTAGTTGATCGTTTCCGGCTTCTTGACTTCGCCGTACGACCAGGAACGAACCATGTCTGGCGAGGCCAGCCCTACCCGGATGTGGTCAAAATCTTCGTCCGCACCCTGCTTCTTTAAGAGATTCAGTAAGTCTTTCATAGTTATTCCTGCTCAAGTTCAATGTTCAGGCTCAAGGAGCGAATTTCCTTGAGGAGTACGTTAAACGACTCCGGCATTCCTGCCTCCATACTGAAATCGCCATCGACGATATTCTTGTACATCTTGTTGCGTCCATTGACGTCGTCCGACTTGACCGTCAGCATTTCCTGCAAGGTATAAGCGGCACCGTAGGATTCCAGCGCCCAGACTTCCATCTCGCCGAAGCGCTGACCGCCGAATTGCGCCTTGCCGCCCAGCGGCTGCTGGGTAACCAGGCTGTACGGGCCGGTGGAACGCGCGTGCATCTTGTCATCCACCAGGTGGTTGAGTTTCAGCATGTACATGTAGCCCACAGTAACCGGGCGGTCGAAGGTGTCGCCGGTGCGGCCGTCGATCAGGGTCGTCTGGCCGGTCTCGGGCAATTCCGCCAACGCCAGCATGTTCTTGATTTCCTCTTCCTCGGCGCCGTCGAATACCGGCGTCGCCATCGGCACGCCTCTACGCAGATTCTCTGCCAGCTGCCAGACATCGTCGTCGGTCAGCTCCTTTAGACGCAACTTTTCCGAGTTGTTGTTGTAAATCTTGCGCAGGAAGGTTCTGATCTCTTCCACCTTGCGCTGGGCATCGACCATTTCACCGATCTTCAAGCCAAGGCCGGCCGCGGCCCAGCCGAGGTGCGCCTCGAGAATCTGACCGACGTTCATGCGTGAAGGCACGCCCAGCGGATTCAGCACCACGTCTACCGGGGTACCGTCTTCGCGATAAGGCATGTCTTCCTCGGGCACGATCATCGAGACCACGCCCTTGTTACCATGGCGTCCCGCCATCTTGTCACCGGGCTGCATGCGGCGCTTGACCGCGACATAGACCTTGACCATTTTCAGCACGCCGGGCTTGAGATCGTCGCCCGCGGTAACCTTCTTTTTCTTTTCCTCGAACAGGCGGTCGAACTCCGCCCGCTGCGACTCGAGCTGCTCGTTGAGCGATTCCATCTGCTGCGCAAGCTTGTCGTCGATGACGCGGATCTTGGACCACTGGTCACGACCGATCGACTCCAGGTAATCGGCGGTAATCACGCCGTTTTTCTTCATGCCGCCCGGTCCGCCGCTGGCTTTCTTGCCGGTGCACAGACGCGCGACGCGCTGGTAGATATTTTCCTCGATGATGCGGAACTGATCGTCGAGGTCTTTCTTCAGCGAAGTCGATCTCGATACGCTCGTTATCGAGCGCACGCGCGTCCTTTTCGACGCCATCGCGGGTGAATACACGCACGTCGACGACGGTCCCGGTCACGCCTGATTTCATGCGCAGCGAGGTATCTTTAACATCCGATGCCTTTTCGCCGAAGATGGCGCGCAGCAGTTTCTCTTCCGGCGTCAGTTGGGTTTCCCCTTTCGGCGTTACCTTGCCGACCAGGATATCGCCGGGTTTGACTTCGGCGCCGACGTAAACCACGCCGGATTCGTCCAGCTTGGAAAGCAGGCCTTCGCTGACGTTCGGAATGTCGGCGGTAATCTCTTCCGCGCCCAGCTTGGTATCGCGCGCCAGGCAGGAGAGCTCTTCGATATGCACCGTGGTGAAGCGATCTTCCTTGACCACGCGCTCGGACAGGAGGATCGAATCCTCGAAGTTGTAACCGTTCCAGGGCATGAACGCGACCTGCATGTTCTGCCCCAGCGCCAGCTCACCGAGATCGGTGGAAGCGCCGTCGGCGAGCACGTCACCGGCTTCGATGACATCGCCCGGCCGCACCAGCGGTTTTTGATTGATACAGGTGTTCTGGTTGGAACGCGTGTACTTGGTGAAGTTGTAGATATCCACACCGGGTTCGCCGGCGCTGGTTTCTGAATCATTGACCCGCACCACGGCACGACTGGCGTCGACCGAGTCGACCACGCCGCCACGCAGGGCTTTAACCGTGGTTCCCGAATCGACCGCGACCGCACGCTCCATGCCGGTGCCGACCAGCGGCTTTTCGGCGCGCAGGCAGGGCACGGCCTGGCGCTGCATGTTTGAACCCATCAACGCGCGGTTGGCGTCGTCGTGCTCGAGGAACGGAATCAGCGAAGCCGCGACCGAGACGATCTGCTTCGGCGACACGTCCATGAAATCGATCTTGTCTGAAGTCGACAGGATCGATTCATTCTGATGGCGGCAGGGAATCAGGTCGTCGGTCATCGCGCCTCTCTTGTCGAGCGTAACGTTGGCCTGTGCGATCTGGTACTGGCTTTCCTCGATCGCCGACAGGTATTCGACTTCGTTGGTCACCTTGCCGTTGACCACTTTGCGGTACGGGGTTTCCAGGAACCCATAGTGGTTGGTGCGCGCATAAACCGAGAGCGAGTTGATCAGGCCGATATTCGGGCCTTCAGGAGTTTCGATAGGGCAAACGCGGCCGTAGTGCGTCGGGTGCACGTCGCGCACCTCGAAGCCGGCGCGTTCACGCGTCAGACCGCCTGGCCCGAGCGCGGAAACACGGCGCTTGTGGGTTACTTCGGACAGCGGGTTGTTCTGGTCCATGAATTGCGACAGCTGGCTCGAGCCAAAAAATTCCTTAACCGCCGCGGCCACCGGCTTGGCGTTGATAATGTCCTGCGGCATCAGGCCTTCGGACTCGACCAGGCCCAGGCGATCGCGCACCGCGCGCTCGACGCGCACGATGCCGGTACGGAAGGCATTTTCGGCCATTTCGCCAACGCTGCGAATGCGGCGGTTACCGAGGTGGTCGATATCGTCGACACTGCCGTTACCGTTACGAATATCGATCAGCACTTTCATGACGTCAACGACGTCATCGGTCGACAGAACACCTTCGCCATCGATACTCTCGCGTCCCAGGCGGCGATTAAATTTCATACGACCAACTTCTGACAGGTCATAACGCTCGGAGTTGAAGAACAGGTTCTGAAACAGGTTCTCGGCGGATTCGCGCGTCGGCGGCTCACCCGGGCGCATCATGCGATAGATTTCCACCTTGGCTTCGAGATCGTTGGTGGTTGGATCCAGGGCCAGGGAATTCGAGATATATGGCCCGCGGTCAACTTCGTTGGTAAAGATGGTGCGGACCTGCTTGATGCCCTTGTCACGAATCGTGGCAAGCATTTCTTCGGTGACTTCATCGTTCGCATTGGCGAAGATTTCACCGGTTTCAGCATCGACCAGGTTTTCCGCAAGAATCTTGCCGACCAGGTATTCGTCGGGCACGGCCAGCAGCTTGATTTTTGAAGCCTTTAATTGCTTGATATGCAGCGCGGTAATGCGGCGGCTCTGCTGCACCAGCACCTTGTTCTTGACCTTGATATCGAAAGTCGCGGTCTCGCCCTTGAGCCAGTCGGCTTCAAGCTGCATATTGATCCCGGTCTTCGTAATCTTGAACACGTTGTGATCGAAAAACATATCCAGCATTTGCACGTTATCGAAGCCGAGCGCGCGCAGCAGTATGCTGGCGGGCAGCTTACGGCGGCGGTCGATCCGCACAAACAGCGAATCCTTGGGATCGAATTCGAAATCGAGCCAGGAACCGCGATAGGGAATGACTCGCGCGGAAAAAAGTAACTTGCCCGAGGAATGTGATTTGCCGCGGTCGTGATCGAAAAAGACGCCCGGTGAACGATGTAACTGGGAAACGATGACCCGCTCGGTGCCGTTGATGACAAAGGTGCCGTTTTCGGTCATCAGGGGCATTTCGCCCATGTAGACTTCCTGCTCCTTGATATCCTTGACCGAACGATTCTTGGCCGAGGCTTCCTTGTCGTAAATCACCAGGCGCACCAGCACGCGCAGCGGCGCGGCATAAGTCAGACCACGGATCTGGCATTCCTTGACGTCGAACACCGGATCACTGATTCGGTAGCTGACATACTCGAGTTCAACGTTGCCGCTGAAGCTCACGATAGGAAAAATAGATTCGAAGGCGCGCTGCAAACCGGTGCCTTCCTGATTCCCTTCTGGATTTAGAAAACGCTTGTATGAGTCGGTTTGAATTGCCAGCAGGTAAGGTTCATCGATCACTGCTGGTCGCTTGCCAAAGTCCCTGCGAATACGTTTTTTCTCAGTAAAAGAGTATGCCATCTATAGTCACCACTATTAACGTTTTCATGTCGCCTTCCACCGCGTCTAGCGGCGGAAGCGCGCGCGGGCCGATGACTTTCCAGTCATCAGCCCTCGCTTGTAAGTACGGGTACGAGTACCCAAGAACCGCCAGCTTACTTAAGCTCTACGGATCCGCCAGCTTCTTCAAGCTGCTTCTTCAATTCCTCGGATTCGGTTTTGGAAGCGGCTTCCTTAACGGTAGTCGGCGCACCTTCTACCATGTCTTTCGCTTCTTTCAGACCGAGACCCGTAATCGCACGAACCGCCTTGATAACGCCTACTTTCTTGTCACCAAAACCGGTCAGAACCACATCGAACTCGTCCTTTTCCGCGGCGGCTTCAGCACCTGCGTCACCCGCGGCAGCAGCCGGGGCGGCAGCTACGGCTGCTGCGGCAGAAACACCGAATTTCTCTTCCATTGCGGCGATTAAATCGACGACTTCCATGACCGTCATGTTCGATAAAGTTTCCAGAATGTCTTCTTTTGAAACTGCCATTGATTTTCTCCTGATACAGAAAATAAAAAATAAATTACTTTTGGTCGCGAATCGCGGCCACGGTACGGGTCAACTTGCCGGGCACCTCGTTCATGGTGCGCGCCAGTTTTTCCACCGGGGCTTTCATCACGGCCATCAGCATGCTGATAGCTTGATCGTAGGTTGGCAACGAGGCCAGACGCTTGATTTCCGAAGGATCGAGTAGCTCACCGCCAAAGGCGATCAACTTGACCACGAGCTTGTCGTTGCCTTTTGAGTAATCCCTTAGAACCCTGGCGGCTCCGCCCGGCTCTTCCATCGAAAATGCGTAGACCATCTGACCCTGCAGCACGTCGCTCATGCAATCGTAATCGGTACCTTCGAACGCACGTTTGGCCAAAGTATTCTTGACCACGCGCATCTGAACGTTCGACTCACGAGCCTTGACGCGCAACGCGGTCATCTCGCCAACAGTCAAGCCCTGATACTCGGCGGCAATGACAGAATGCGCCTGCGCTGCAACCTCGGCTACTTCGCTGACTACGCTCTGCTTTTGCTCAAGAGTTAAAGGCATATGACTTCTCCTGATTAAGTTAAACACCGGGCTCGCGCCCGGACCTCTATCCCTGTGCGGCAAAACTGCCGATTCCCTTACGACTTCTTAACCAGGTATCCCTGTCTCAGAAGATCGTCTACGCAGGAAATTAAGATGACGAATCAGTCACCCACGGTCTTTGACGAGTGGTCTGCCTAAGCAGGCCGTCTCAAAGATTCTTACTATCTGTCAATTTCGCCAAGCGAAATTGACTCCTCAAAATCGTTTTTCCCACGCAAGCGGGATCTTTCTATCTTGCCAGGCATCAGCTCATTGAACCGCATCCCGGCTTTTCTGGATCCCGGCGATCCGACGTATCGGTAACTGCTACGCAGTTTCCGGGATGACATCGACCTGGGCCGATGTCATTTAAGCGCCAACGACGCTTGATCAACCGCAAATGCCACACCCATCGTGGTCGAGATTGAAATTTTCTTCAGGTATACGCCCTTCGACGCGCTCGGCTTGGCCTTTCTCAGATCGGCCAGCAAAAACTCGAGGTTTTCTCGCAGCTGCGCGACTTCGAAACTGGCTTTGCCGATAGTGCAGTGCACGATACCGCCCTTGTCGGTGCGGTAACGCACCTGTCCAGCCTTGGCGTTTTGTACCGCGGTCGCAACGTCGGGCGACACGGTGCCAACCTTGGGGTTTGGCATCAGGCCGCGCGGCCCGAGGGTTTGCCCCAGTTGACCGACGATACCCATGGCATCGGGGCTGGCGATGACGACGTCGTAGTTCAGATCGCCGCCTTTCATCGCGTCCGCCAGGTCCTGCATACCGACCACATCGGCACCGGCCTCTTTGGCCTTGTCGGCGTTGTCACCCTGGGTGAAAACCGCGATGCGAACCTGTTTGCCGGTACCATTGGGTAACACGCTGGAGCCACGTACGTTCTGATCCGATTTGCGCGGATCGACGCCAAGGTTAATCGCGGCATCGACCGACTCGTCGAATTTCGCCGTGCTGCATTCTTTCAGCAGGCCCAAACCCTCGTCGATTGCATACTGTTGGCTGCGGTCGAATTTGGCACGGTTTTCCGCCATACGCTTTGACATTCTCGCCATGTTACAAACCCTCCACGTCGAGGCCCATACTGCGGGCACTGCCGGCGATGATGCGAACCGCCGCATCCATATCGTTTGCATTCAAATCAACCATCTTGGTAGTCGCGATCTCTTCGAGTTGTGCGCGGGTAACCTTGCCTACCTTGTCCGTGTTCGGCGTACCGCTGCCCTTGGCAACACCCGCCGCTTTCTTCAGCAACACCGCGGCCGGAGGCGTTTTGATTTCGAAGGTAAAGCTTTTATCGGAGTAAACCGCAATGATGACCGGCAGCGGCATTCCATTCTCGACATCCTGGGTCTGCGCGTTGAACGCCTTGCAGAACTCCATGATATTGAGGCCATGCTGACCGAGGGCGGGTCCGACCGGCGGACTCGGGTTGGCAGCGCCCGCGGGCACCTGCAACTTGATGTAGTTTTCTATCTTCTTAGCCATTTAAGCTATCTCCCGGGTGCAAGCGGATGGCTCATAGGTCCACCCTCCCCGTCGTGAAGGCATACACCCTCAATTCAAAATCAACTCCAGTTTCCTGGAACCTTGGCACATGAATAATGTACCACCTTTTTCGCGGGCCCAGCCGGCGAAAAAGAGGCAACACAAAAAAACCACGTTTTTTTATGTTGCGTCGCGTGACCAAGGCAGGATGCCTTGTGTCACGCTTCAACTTATCCTTTCTCGACCTGGCCGAAAGCCAGTTCGACCGGCGTAGAACGACCGAAAATCTGTACCGAAACCAGCATTTTGCTCTTTTCGTAGTTGACTTCCTCGACCACGCCGTTGAAGTCATTAAAGGGCCCGTCGTTGACACGCACGACCTCGCCAACTTCGAACAGCACTTTCGGACGCGGACGATCGACGCCTTCTTCGACACGATTCAGAATCGCATCCGCTTCGGCCTCGGTAATCGGGGCCGGTTTGTCGCTGGTGCCACCAATAAAACCAAGCACCTTCGGAACTTCCTTGACCATGTGCCAGGTGTCGCTATCCATTTCCATCTGCACCAGTACGTACCCCGGGAAGAACTTGCGCTCGCTTTTACGGCGACTGCCTTCACGCATTTCGACCACTTCCTCGGTCGGTACCATGATATTGCCAAACTTGTCCTTGTTCGGGGAGGACGCGATGCGACTTTCGAGTACCTTCTTCACATAGGACTCGAATCCCGAGTAGGCATGCACCACGTACCAGCGCTGGTTCGGGTTCTGCGGTTTCTCCGCTTCAGCTTCCTCTTCTTCTTCGGCAACCTTCTCGGCAACCGGTTCTTCGGCAGCCACAGCCTCTACGGGCACAGCTTCCTCGATACCAGGTTCTTCTGCAGCAGCTTCCGCGGCAGATTCTTCTGCAGCAGCTTCCGCGGCAGGTTCTTCTGCAACAGCAGCGCCAGGTTCTTCTGCAACAGCAGCTTCTTCCGCGCCAGGTTCTTCTGCAACAGCAGCTTCCTCCGTGACTGGATCTTCTGCGGCAGCAGCTTCAGCCAAAGCCTCAACGGCGACAGCTTCCTCTGTAACTGCTTCTTCAGTTACGGACGTTTCAACTTTGTCTTCTTGGTCAGCCATTTCTTAAGCCAGTAACTTGCCAACGCCCCATCCAAGGAACGTATCGAACAGCCACAACATGATTGCGACCAGAATAACCATAATCAATACCGCTATGGTGGTTTGCAGCGTTTCCTGGCGCGTCGGCCAGACAACCTTGCGCACCTCGACGCGAGCGTCCTTGACGAATCCAAGACCACGTCGGCCTGGTTCGGAGGTTGCCGCGATAAAAAACGCGACCACCGCAACTGCCAGCATGCCAAGCACGCGCAGCAACTGCGACTCTTCCTCGAAGTAATAAAAGCCAACCACGCCGGCGATTAACACCAGCAGGGCAGTCATTAATTTGAACGTATCGAATGCCGACGATGATTGTTCGGTCTTGGTGACCACTAAATACCTCGAATTTTTACAATAATGGCAGGACAGGAGGGAATCGAACCCCCAACCTGCGGTTTTGGAGACCGCTGCTCTGCCAATTGAGCTACTGTCCTAATCTGGCGACAGAAGCAACTCCTGCCATCAAACAAAGGGCGGGGATGGTAGCCCATCTCCCGCCCTGATGCAATGCTAATATCAGTCTTATTCGATAATCTTGGATACGACGCCGGCACCCACGGTGCGGCCGCCTTCACGGATCGCAAAACGCAGACCGTCTTCCATTGCAATCGGTGCAATTAGCTGCACTTCCATCTTCACATTGTCACCCGGCATTACCATCTCGACTCCCGACGGTAATTCACAGGCGCCGGTCACGTCCGTGGTACGGAAGTAAAACTGCGGACGGTAACCATTGAAGAACGGGGTATGACGTCCACCCTCTTCCTTCGACAGGATATAGACTTCACATTCGAACTTGGTGTGCGGCGTAATCGATTTCGGCTTCGCCAGGACCTGACCACGCTCTACTTCTTCTCGCTTGGTGCCACGCAGCAGAATACCCACGTTGTCACCCGCCTCGCCCTGGTCCAGCAGCTTGCGGAACATTTCAACACCGGTACAGATCGTCTTCTGCGTGTCCTTGATGCCGACGATCTCGATTTCCTCGCCCACCTTGATCACGCCACGCTCGATACGGCCGGTCACAACCGTACCGCGACCCGAAATCGAGAACACGTCTTCCACCGGCATCAGGTAATCACCGTCGGTCGCACGCTCCGGCTCCGGAACGTAGGTGTCCAGCGCTTCCACCAGCTTGACGATCGACGGTACGCCAATCTCGCTGTCGTCGCCTTCCAGCGCCTTCAGCGCCGAACCGATGATGATCGGGGTATCGTCGCCCGGAAAGTCGTAGGTATCCAGCAGTTCGCGGATTTCCATCTCGACCAGCTCCAGCAGCTCTTCGTCGTCAACCATGTCCGCCTTGTTCATGTAAACCACGATGTAAGGCACGCCGACCTGGCGCGCCAGCAGGATGTGCTCTCGCGTCTGCGGCATCGGCCCGTCTGCCGCCGATACCACCAGGATCGCGCCGTCCATCTGCGCCGCACCGGTAATCATGTTCTTCACGTAGTCCGCGTGTCCCGGGCAGTCAACGTGCGCATAGTGGCGATTGACCGACTCGTATTCCACGTGCGAGGTCGCAATCGTGATACCACGCGCCTTTTCTTCAGGGGCGTTATCGATTTCGTCGAAGGCCTTGACTTCACCGCCCTGCATTTCCGACATTACCTTGGTCAGCGCCGCCGTCAGCGTGGTCTTACCGTGATCTACGTGACCGATGGTGCCCACGTTTACGTGGGGTTTGGTTCTCTGAAATTTTTCTTTTGACATCTGTCTTCTCTCAACTTAGGTTCGGCCAATCACAGCCTTAATCAACACAAAAAATCGTCCCTTTCCCTGCACTGAGCCCCCAAATCGGGGATCCCGGGCACGGGATCTGGCACAGGGACGTGCCAACATTTTCAGCGCCTCGCGCCGAAAATGAAGCAACGCAAAAAGTCGTACTTTTATGCGTTGCGTCGCGACGACAGGGTGCCTTGTGCGTCGCTTCAACTATGGTGCTCATAACTGGAATCGAACCAGTGACCTCTTCCTTACCAAGGAAGTGCTCTACCACCTGAGCTATATGAGCTTAAACCTTGCAGCCCTGCTTAACATCTGGAGCGGGTGGCGGGAATCGAACCCGCGTCATCAGCTTGGAAGGCTGAGGTAATAGCCACTATACGACACCCGCGAAAAACGCAATATTTTACGCCTTTTTCGACACCTTATATATACGGGCGTCGAAGAAGGGGGTGTGGACTTGCCATCCCGCCCCTGCAAACCCTGGTTCCAGCGGGGGCGAATCATCTGCCCAGCCGCGGAACATCCTGGTTCCACCGGGGTGGATTGCCATCCCAAACCCGGATAATCCTGGTTTCACCGGGGTGGCGAATCACCTGCCCAGTCTCGAAACATCCTGATTCCAACGGGGTGGATTGTGAAATACATCCTGTATTTCACCCCTACGGGGCCGCGCTGCGCGCGTCCAAAATCGCTCCCGGCGATTTTGTCGAACCGGCGCTTCGCGCCTGGATCTCATCCGATCCCGCCATGCACCATCTCTAATGCGGACCCTGGCCCGCATTAGAGATGGTGGAGGGGGGTGGATTCGAACCACCGAAGGCAGTGCCAACAGATTTACAGTCTGTCCCCTTTGGCCACTCGGGAACCCCTCCAGCAAGGTGCGTATTCTCTACACGCCCCTATGCCGTGTCAATAGCGGTGAAGCGCAATTCACCGCGTTAATCAATAACTTAAGTAATCCTGCTGCTATTTAGCCGCGCGCCGCTCGTTTACTTCCTTAATAACCTCCTCGGCAACGTTCTTTGGACAGGGCATATAGTGCTCAAATTCCATCGAAAACTGGCCACGACCCGAAGTCATGGTGCGTAAATCACCGATATAACCGAACATATCCGATAACGGCACATCGGCCTTGACGCGAACACCCGTCGGCGTCGGTTCCTGCGACTTGATCATACCGCGACGACGATTCAGGTCGCCGATAACGTCACCAACATGATCTTCCGGTACGAACACGTCGACCTTCATGATCGGTTCCATCAACTGCGGCGAAGCCTTCGGAATGGTTTGGCGGTAGGCACCCCTGGCGGCAGTTTCAAACGCAACCGCCGAGGAGTCAACCGCGTGGAAGGCGCCATCGTACAGAGTAATCTTGACATCGAGCAGCGGGAACCCGGCAAGCACGCCTTCGTGCATGCAGCTGCCAAAACCTTTCTGGATAGCCGGCCAGAATTCGCGCGGCACGTTACCGCCGGTAACCTTGGATTCGAACTGGTAACCGCTACCAGGTTCACCCGGCTCGACGATGTAGTCGATCTTGCCGAACTGACCCGAGCCACCGGTTTGCTTCTTGTGGGTATAGCTGTCTTCGATGAGCTGGGTGATGGTTTCGCGGTAAGCCACCTGTGGCTTGCCGACTTCGACATCGACCATGTGCGTGCGACGCAGGATATCGACCTTGATATCGAGGTGTAGCTCACCCATACCCTTGATGATGGTTTCGCCACTGTCTTCGTCGGTTTCGACGTAGAACGAGGGATCTTCCTTGACCATCTTGCCAATGGCGATACTCATTTTTTCGGAAGCCGCCTGGTCTTTGGGCTTGATCGCAATCGAGATAACCGGATCCGGGAATACCATCGGTTCCAGCGTCGCCGGCTGCTTGGGATCGGCCAGGGTATGACCGGTCTGCACATTCTTGAGGCCAACCAGCGCGACGATATCGCCGGCTTCGGCCGAGTCCAGCTCGATACGGTCGTCGGCATGCATTTCAACGATGCGACCGATACGTTCGGTCTTACCGGTAAAGGTGTTCAGTACGGTGTCACCCTTGGACAATTTACCCGAGTAGATGCGGGTAAAGGTGAGCGCGCCGAAACGGTCGTCCATGATCTTGAACGCCAGCGCGCGCAGCGGTCTGGACGGATCGACGATTGCGACTTCGCCGGTTTCATTGCCTTCGAGATCGACTTCAGGCTGCGGCTTGACTTCGGTCGGGTTCGGCAGGTAATCGACAACCGCGTTGAGCACCGGCTGGATACCCTTGTTCTTGAACGCCGAGCCGCAGTAGGTCGGGAAAAAGTCGAGCGCGATCGTGCCCTTGCGGACGCAGCGCTTGATTTCATCGAGTTCGGGCTCTTCGCCTTCGAGGTACATCATCAACAGATCGTCATCCTGTTCGAGCGCGGTTTCGATCAGTTTTTCGCGATACTCCTCGATCTGCTCGGCCATCTCGGCCGGCGGCTCTTCGATTTTGTAACTGGTGGGGTCTCCAGAATCGTCCCAGACCCAGGCTTTGCGGGTCAGCAGATCGACCACACCGCAAAAATTATCTTCGGTGCCGATCGGCAGGGTCATTACCAGCGGATTGGCGCCGAGCACGTCTTTGACCTGCTTGACGACGCGATAGAAGTCCGCGCCCAGACGATCGAGCTTGTTAACGAATATGATTCGCGCTACTTCGGACTCGTTGGCATAACGCCAGTTGGTTTCGGACTGCGGCTCAACCCCGCCGGAACCGCAGAAAACACCAACACCGCCGTCGAGTACCTTAAGCGAACGATAGACTTCGATGGTGAAGTCGACGTGTCCCGGGGTATCGATGATGTTCAGGCGATGATCGTCCCACTCGCAACTGGTTGCCGCGGACTGGATCGTGATGCCGCGTTCCTGCTCCTGATCCATGAAGTCGGTGGTCGCCGCACCGTCGTGCACTTCACCGATTTTGTGGATCTTGCCGGTGAGCTTCAAAATACGCTCGGTGGTCGTTGTTTTACCGGCGTCAACATGGGCAAAAATGCCAATATTGCGGTAACTGTTCAGGTCAGCCATGGTGGTATCCAGTCAAATAAACAAAAAAATCTGTTCGAGCCCGGCCTCTCGGCCCGGCAGTCACAAAATAACAGCCACCGTCTTTGCTAAAAAAAGACGCGAAGAGCAACTGTAAACTATTGATTTACAAAGAAATTCTGCGAGGCTTGAAATCTGCCGGCGCATATTCTAACACACTGTCGAAAAACTGATAGTGCTGTGCCGGGTTTATTACCCGGAAATGCTAAATAGTTCCGCTTGCGCCGATTTCAACGGTGTTTGAAATCGGGCTTGCGTTTTTCGACGAAGGCGGCCATCCCCTCTTTTTGATCGTCGAGTGCAAAGGTCGCCTTGAACAACTGGCGTTCGCTCTTGATACCCTGGGTAAGCGGTGTCTCCAGCGCCAGCTCGACCACGTCCTTGGCCATAGCGACTACCGGCCGTGAGAAGCCGGCAATAGTCGCCGCCGCCTGTAGCGCAACATCGAGGTAGGCGTCGACTGGCTCCACCCGCGACACCAGGCCAGAGCGTTCGGCTTCGGCGGCATCCATCATACGCCCGGTCAGGCACATGTCCATCGCCTTGGATTTACCCACCAGCCCGGTTAACCGCTGGGATCCTCCAAAACCGGGGATGGTGCCGATGGTTATCTCGGGCTGGCCGAACTTCGCGTTTTCGGCGGCGATGATGAAATCGCACATCATCGCAAGCTCGCAACCACCGCCGAGCGCGTATCCCGCGACCGCCGCGATTACCGGTTTTTTGAAATCCGAAATCGTATCGCAATGCCGCGTGAGCCCGCCGTCTTCGAGCATGTACTGGTAGCTGACCTCTTTCATTTCGGAAATATCGGCGCCAGCCGCAAAAGCCTTATCGTTACCGGTCAGGACCATGACTGCAACCGATTCGTCCGCCTCGAGCTCGGCGAATACCTCCGCCAGTTCCTCCATCAAACCCATGCACAGGGCATTCAGCACTTCCGGCCGGTTAAGCCTGACCAGCGCCACGGAGCCGTGTCGCTCGACTTCCAGGTATTGCAATTCACTCATGCTTTGATCCCCTCGAATTGTTGGATGATTTCCCGCTCGGCTGGCGGGATCGGAATACTGCGGTTATCCCGGTAATTGAACCAGACGCAGGCCGCCCTGGCGGTCGAGTAGGGTTCGTCTTCACCCGGACCAAAGATCGCGGCCTCGAAATCGAAGCTGCTGTTGCCCAGCCGGCTGATGCGCGAGCCGACCTCGAGCGCGCAGGGATGGTGTATCTGGCGCAGAAAGGTCACGTGGATGTCGGCGATAATCAGGCTGTTATGCACCTTCGGCCCGGCCACCATGTCGAGCAGGCGATGAAAATAATCCAGCCGGCCGGATTCGTAATAGCGCACGAACTGCACGTTGTTGACGTGACCGAACATGTCGCAATCGCCCCAGCGCGTCGGCGTCGACGTGAAAAACCTGAACCCGGGGCGTAAGTACTGATCAACCTGTGTGGCGCTGGTTACCGGCATGACAACGTTTATCCGAAAAATTCCGACAACTAAAAGACGTCCGCGTCGATCGCCATGACGCTGGCCGATCCCGCCTTGACCATCTGCAGTTGGCCCGCGCTGCGCGGCAAAATATGCTCGGCAAAGAACAGCGCGGTTTTAATCTTGTGTCCATAAAACAGGTCACTGCTGCCAGCGTCGATATGCCGCTGCGCCGCCAGTGCGGATTTTCCCATCAGCCAGGCGCAAGCCACGTTGCCGGCCATCATCATGTAGTCGACGCCGACGGCGCTGCCGAGATCCGGATCTTCGGTGACGTTTTGCAGATACCAGGCAGTGGCCTCTGCGAGCGACCCTAACGCTGCCGCTAAACTATCGGCCAGCGCCGCCACGTCACCGCCAACAGCGTCCAGGTCAGCTGACAAGGTTTTCATTTCCGCGATCAGCTCGTCCATCGCCTGGCCCTTGTCACGCAGCATCTTGCGCCCCATCAGGTCGAGCGCCTGGATGCCGGTCGTGCCCTCGTAGATGGTCAGAATCCGCGCATCGCGCATGTGCTGCGCGGCGCCGGTTTCCTCGATAAAGCCCATGCCGCCATGCACCTGTACGCCGAGATAGGTTACCTCCTGCGCCATCTCGGTACACCAGCCCTTGACGATCGGGATCAATCAGGTCGACCCGGCGCTGGTGGGCGTCGCGCTCGCTTCCGATTCTGCATGATGCGCGAGATCGGTTTGCGCCGACGCGTAAGTAGGCCAAGCGCCCTGCCCGCCTCGGTTATCGCGCGCATCTGCATCAGCATGCGGCGCACGTCCGGATGATGGATGATCGTGCTGCGCTCGGTATGACCCGCGCGCGATGCCCTGCACCCGCTCCTTGGCGAACGCCACCGCGTGCTGGTAGGCGCGCTCCGACATCGCCACGCCCTGCATACCAACCTCGAGCCGCGCGTTGTTCATCATCGTGAACATGCAGGCGAGGCCATTGTGTTCCTCGCCGACCAGGTAGCCGATCGCACCGTCGTTGTCGCCATAGGACATCACGCAGGTCGGGGAAGAGTGGATGCCCATCTTGGATTCGACCGAAACCACCTTGAGGTCGTTGCGCTCGCCTTTGGAACCATCCGCGTTGGCCAGGTACTTGGGCACCAGGAACAGCGAAATGCCTTTGACGCCTGCGGGCGCATCGGGCAGGCGCGCCAGCACCAGGTGCACGATGTTGTCGCTCATCTCGTGCTCGCCCCAGGTAATGTAAATCTTTTGCCCACGAATACGATAGCGATCCCCATCGCGTTCGGCGCGGGTCTTGATCGCGGCCAGGTCGGTTCCCGCCTGGGGTTCGGTCAGGTTCATTGTGCCGCTCCATTCGCCGCTGATCATGCGCGGCAGGTAGAGGCCCTGCAGGTCCCCGGGGGCGTGTTGCTCGATCGCCTCGATCGCGCCCGAGGTCAACAGCGGGCACAGCGCCAGCGCCATGTTCGATCGCATACCACATTTCGGCGACCGCCGAATGCACCAGGAAAGGCAGGCCCTGGCCGTCGATTGCGGTCGACTTGCCGATTCCCTGCCAGCCATTGTCGACAAACTGCCGATAGGCTTCGGCGTATCCCGGCGGGCTGACTACGGCCCCGTTTTCAATGCGGGTACCGTGCTCGTCACCCGGCTGGTTCAGTGGCGAAAATACTTCATTGGCAAGGACGCCGGCCTGTTCGAGCACGGCTTCGACCAGGTCGGGGGTGGCATCCTCGAACCCGGACAGATTCGAGATCGAATTGAGGCTCGCAATTTCGTCGATAACAAATTGCATATCCTGGATCGGTGCATTGTAGTCGGTCATATCAGTAGCCTAGCTGTAGAATTTTACGTGTTCGTCGAGGGTGGCCCGATCGGGAACTATCTGGTTTTCCGGTAAGCCCTGATCCTCGTATCCAAAAGAAATTCCAAACAGAAGCTTCATTTCGGCATCGATATCGAGTTCCCGGCGAACCGAGTCGGCGTCGTAGCCAAGGATGGTCTGCGGGCAGCTGGCAATACCGTGCGCGCGCATGCCAAGCATCAGGTTCTGCGCATACATCCCGACGTCGCAGGCCTCGCGGATGCCGCCCCACTCGGGCAAGAATATAAATACGACATGCGGCGCGTCGAAAAATTCGAGGTTGCGCAAAAATGCCTGCCGCTTACCTTCCCTGTCCTCTCGGGTTACACCTAGCGCCTTGTATAACAGTAGCCCGACGTCGAGCTGGCGTTGTCGATAAATCCCTTCGTATTTGGCATCGTACGGAAAATCGAGCGAGTAGTGACCCTGGCCGATAGTCTGCATGAAAATGCGGCTCAGTTTGTCGCGCATTGCGCCGGAAACCACATAGCTGTACCAGGGCTGGGTATTGCAGTTCGACGGCGAAAAAGCCGCCGTTTCAAAGATCTGCTCGAGCATATCCTGTTCGACGGGCTGCATTCAAAAAACCTCGGATCGAGCGGCGCGCGGGCAAGCCGATCAAATATCCGACCGATATCCGGATTAGTGGTATCAGGAGTCATGGTACTGAATAGCTGCTGGTCAAGGTGCAGAACATCATTTATATTACATCAATTGGTCATTAACCAAAGGAATTCCTATGTCTAGTCAGGCAATTAGTTAATTTTCGAAGCTGAAGCTGACGTGTATGTCGATCTGGAGGTGCCCGACGACTCCATTGAAATCGAGACTTTACGCCGGATTCATGTGGAAGACCCGCCCGTCACCAATTGGGCAGTGTTCTCGGGGGAGCCAGGCACAACCCGATCATGCCTGAATGACGTGGCGGATAATGGCCTCGAACGCGTCGTTCGTAATAGTCGCCTCTGAATTCGGATCAATTCGATTGCTCGCGAGAATCAACTAATTTACAGTTAAATCCATTCGATTGTCATTTTGCGAGGCCCGCTTGAATCCAAATCCTGTCAGCCGATTTCCGATTCCCGATCTCGCAGACTTGCCACAGGATATCCGTGAGCGGATCGCCGAGGTCCAGGACAAGGCGGGATTCGTGCCCAACATTTTTCTCGCCCTGGCGCGTCGACCCGACGAGTTTCGCGCCTTTTTCACCTATCACGATGCGCTGATGGAAAAGGAAACCCCCGGATTGAGCAAGGCCGAACGCGAGATGATCGTGGTCGCGACCTCGGCCCGCAACCAGTGCCAGTATTGCGTGATCGCGCACGGCGCCATCCTCAGAATCCGCGCCAGGAACCCGCAAATCGCCGATCAACTGGCGACCAACTACCGCAAGGCGGATATCGGCGCGGCAAAAAGTCATGCTCGATTACGCGCTCAAGGTGTCGCGCGAGGCGGAGACGATGCGACGCAGACCATCAGCGCCTCAATCAGCACGATTTCGACGACGAGGATATCTGGGACATCGGTGCGATCAGCGCGTTCTTCGGCTTGTCCAACCGCATCGTCAACATGTCGAGCATGCGCACCAACGACGAGTTTTACCTGATGGGACGGGTGCCCCGGGAAAAATAGGTTACAATTTAGCGCACAATTCACCCAGGAAGCACACAGTGAACGAAGAGACAACCCCGAATCATCAAGAAGTACCCCAATCGGCGGCTATACGATACCGAGAAGAGCAAGTATGTCACCCTGCAGCAAATCCGCGACCTGGTGCTTGAGGAAATCCCCTTCGTCGTCATCGATAAAAAGAGCGAGGAAGATATTTCCCGCAGTATTTTGCTGCAGATCATTTTCGAACAGGAATCGGAAACCAATCCACTGTTCTCGAACGACAACCTCGAGCGTTTCATCCGCTTTTACAATGCCGGCACCCACCTCGGATTTTCCGATTTTATCGGTCAGGGAATGAATTTTTTCCAGCAGCAACAGCGTGAATTCGGCAAGGCCGTGGCGGGCGTCACCGCTCACAACCCGATGACCTTCTGGACCGATATGACGCAGAAAAACATCGATGCCTGGCGTCAGATGATGGGTTTGGGACCCGAAAGAGACGAATCCGAAAGCAAATAGAATTTGACACGGATATAAAATGTCTGTTTTGATTATAGTATTCCAAATTGTTAGGCGATCGACTTGACAGTGGGCCGTTTGTTACCTATTTTTGCACTGCAACATTTTGCTGCAACGCAGCACTCACTACCCGCAGGCAACGAGATGACGAATATGAACTCACAGAAAATTGCACTCGTCACCGGGGGTACCGGTGGAATCGGCACCGCTATCTGTATCGCTTTGGCTGACCAGGGCCGCAAGGTCATCGCCGGATACTTCCCTCCGGAAGCTGAAGTGGCAAAGGCCTGGCAACAACGGCATCGTGACCAGGGTTACGATTTCGAGATGGTCGCATGCGACGTCAGCGACTATGAATCCAGCCAGAAGATGCTGGTCGATGTCGAAAACACCATCGGCGCGGTCGACATCCTGGTGAATTGCGCCGGCATTACCCGCGACAAGACGCTGCGCCGCATGACTCCCGAGCAATGGGACTCGGTGTTGCGCACCAACCTCGATTCGGCCTTCAATGTCACCCGCCAGGTGGTCGAAAACATGTCCGAAAAGGGCTTCGGCCGCATCGTTAATATCTCTTCGGTCAATGGACAGAAAGGACAGTTCGGCCAGGCCAATTATTCCGCCGCCAAGGCCGGTCTGCATGGTTTCACCAAGGCCGTGGCACAGGAACTGGCGGCCAAGGGTGTCACCGTAAACTCGGTCTCGCCCGGATACGTCAAGACCGAAATGACCGACGCCATTCCGCAAGAGGTGCGTGATTCGATCATTCAACAGGTGCCCATGGGACGCATGGCCCTGCCCAATGAAATCGCCTACGTGGTAAGCTTCCTGACCGACGACCGCAATACCTACATGACGGGCGCGAACCTGCCTGTGAATGGCGGCATGTACATGACTTGAGCGCCCGGAGCGTTTATATCGAGTATTAAAAAAACGGGTCGCGGGCCCGTTTTTTATGGTCTGGGGATAGTGCCAGACCATCTATTTTGTTGCAGTGCACAATAAATTGTGCTAAGCTGTTTTTCTTTTAAATTTGAACGAGTTACTCAAAAATGAGCGAAACCAATCCGTGGTCCGGCCAGTGGTTCAAGGCACAACAGCAGTTCGTTGACGCCTGGACCGACATGGCCAAATCAGGCGTTGCCGGCAACAACTCCAGTCAATCCGATTTGTGGGCGCAGAGTTTTGACATGTGGCGCAAGGCCGCCGGCGGCCAGAGCCAGCCGGATATGCAGCAGGCCATCAACAAGTGCGTCGATATGGGCAGGGAATACTTTACGATGGCCGAACAGGTCAGCAAGAGTTTGAGCGCTGGCGCCAATCCGATCGATGCGGTCAATCAATGGATGGACCAGCTCAAGCAATCGCTGCAGCAATTCGGCACCATGCCCGGATTCGATGGCAGCGGCGTCAACGACTTCATGAAACAGTGGTTCAACCCGAGCAGTTCCTGGCAGCAAATGGCCTCGGCATTGACACCGATGAACCAGGCGGCCTGGCAAATGCCCGGCATGAATACCTCGGTATTCAATCTCGGTGAAATGGTCGACCCGCTCGGCAAGGTACTCGAAGCGCCCGGCATCGGCTATTTCCGCGAACCCCAGGAAAAACAGCAAAAAGGCATACAGCTCGCGCTCGAATACCAAGAGGCCAATCATGCTTTCAACCAGGCTTTCTTGCGTGTCGCTCTCGAATCGATCCAGGGTTTCCAGGCGCGCCTGATGGGCATGGGCAAGGATGTGATGCCGAAGTCGCTGCGCGGAGTCTACGACCTCTGGGTTGAGGTCAGCGAAGAACACTACGCCGAGTTTGCGATGGGCGAGGAATACCAGGAACTGTACGGTGACATGGTGAATCGTCTGATGATTATGAAAAAGCACTACAGCGAAATCGCCGATGACTACTTGCGCTCGATGAACCTGCCGAATACGCGCGAGGTCGACACCATGCAGGAGCGCCTGCAGCAGTTGAGGCGTGAAAACTTCGTTCTGAAAAAGGAAATCGGCGAAATCAAGGCGATGCTGCAAAAATCCCCAGTCAAGCCCGCGCCGACAGCCAAAGGCGACCGCAGCAAAGAGCGAGCCGGCAGCAGCAGCACCCGCGGCAGCGGCCAAGCCCACGGCAGCGGCCAAGCCGCACCAGGCGGCGCCCGCAGCAACGGCCACGGCGCACCAACGGCAGCAGCCGCGGCAAAGGCGGCGACCGCAGCAAAGAAAAAGCCTGCGCCAAAGGCAGCCGCCACAAAGAAACCGCCAGCGCAAACCACCGCCGATCCGCAAAAAGGCGGCGGCAAAAAAAGCCGTAGCCAAAACGCCATAAGCAAAGCGAAGACAGGAGCCTGATTCGATGAGTAATTTCCAGTTTAGTTCCGACAAGGTGGTCGACGAAGTCGTCCAGTTCAACCACAACCTGAGCAAGGGCATCAAGAACTTGCTCGACGCGGATGAAATTTCATCCGGGGTCACCCCGCGAAGAGGTTTATGCCGAGGACAAGCTCAAGCTCTACCGCTACCAGCCGTCAACCGGCGTGGTACAAATCGCATTCCGACACTGATTGTCTATGCACTGGTGAACCGTCCCTACATGACCGATATCCAGGAGAACCGCTCGACCATCCGCGGACTGCTCGATACCGGGCAGGATGTTTACCTGATCGACTGGGGTTACCCGGATCGCGCAGACAAGTACCTGACTCTTGACGATTACATCAATGGTTATATCGACCGCTGCGTCGATGTCATCCGCGAGCGCCACGGCGTCGACAAGATCAATATCCTCGGCATTTGCCAGGGCGGCGTATTCAGCCTGTGTTACAGCACTTTGCACCAGGACAAAGTGAAGAACCTGGTCACCATGGTGACACCGGTCGATTGCAAGACACCGGACAACATGCTCAGCCACTGGGTGCAGAAGATGGATATCGACGCGATCGTCGACGCCATGGGTAACCTGCCCGGCGAAATGCTGAACTGGACCTTCCTCAACCTGAAACCGTTTCAGCTGATGGGACAGAAATACGTATCCATGGTCGACATCATCAGCGATGAAAAGAACGTGAAGAATTTCATGCGCATGGAAAAGTGGATTTTCGATAGCCCCGATCAGGCCGGCGAAGCATTCCGCCAGTTCATCAAGGACTTTTTCCAGCAAAACAAACTGGTCGAAGGCGGGCTCAAAATCGGCGAACACGATGTCGATCTGAAAAACCTGAAAACACCCGGTGCTGAATATTTTTGCCGAGCAGGATCACCTGGTGCCGCCGGAGGCATCGAAGATCGCTGAAAAGCTGATCGGCAGCAAGGACTATACCGAGCTGTCGTTTCCCGGCGGCCACATCGGTATTTACGTCAGCGGCACGGCGCAGGCAACCGTAACCCCAGCCATTTCGGAATGGCTCAACGCCCGTACCTGAGCAGTAATCGACGCGCGGCCCATCCGGGCCGCGCGTTACCCAAATTCTGAAGGCTTTTGGTAATCGGCTTGCAATCGGGTTAGCAAATCTGTTAACTATGCGCCAGTTTTACCCACAGCCTGGGTGCCGACGCGACGATCACGATGAGCAAGGTCACTACCGAAAAGTTCAACGAAATTATCAGGATCGAATTGCCCTGGGCGGCGGAAAACGGCATTACGCTCGAATCGATCGGCCCCGGCGAGGCCGAGGTTCGCCTGCCGTACCAGCCGCGCTCGCTACGGCCGGGCGGGACCATCGCCGGCCCGCACATGATGATGCTGGCCGACGCCTGCATGTACGCGGTGGTGCTGAGCCTGATCGGCGAAGTCAAGCTGGCCGTCACCACCAATCTGAACATCAATTTCCTGCGCAAGCCGGCCAATAGCGATCTCGTCGCGAAGGGCCGAATGATCAAGCTCGGCAAGCGCCTGGCCGTTGTGGAAGTTGCCATCTTCAGCGACACGGATATCGTTGCCCACGCCACCGGCACCTATTCGATTCCGCCGCAAACCTGAAACCAGGGCGCGCACCAGCTCCAGCTCGAGAGAGAGAACCAGTACCCTGGTCCGAATCAGCATAACCGTACCCCTTAATGTGACCCACAACTGATGTGGGCACTGATCAAATCAGGCAAATCGCTCTATATTCCGATTATTTCACCCATATGGGGGATGTCGCAGCCAGGTATGACAGTTACAGTTACTGGCGGGGGTTCATGAAAATGAAACGAGATTACAAGCAGAAGTTGATATCGATAGTTACATTACCAGAACATCACCTTGAGTTGCGGATTGGCGAGAGCCTGCTGGTCTTTTTATTGATAACCGTTTTGATACTTGTGCTATTTTGACAGGCGCCTTTGCGTTGTAAAACTGCAAGGTCCAGAATCAGGATTAACACGGCTTTACGACCGTGAAAGTGCTCTGCCGGCCTCAGGCCGCCCACAGCGTCGAAATTTGCTGCTGATGGTGTTCAAGAGAACGAAACTCATCTCATCGGGTCAGGCTTGAGTTGCCGTTGACAGCATCGTTTATAATTAGCTCTCAGCAATAGAGCCCAGATAAAAATCATGCCATCCGTCGACGATTTAAGTGAAGCCGCGAAAATAGCCTACCAGGCCTTTCACGACATGAGTAATAGCAAGACAGCACATTTCAACTGCCTGCAGGCAATCGAATCGATATACGAATCCGGTGGCGTCCCGAGTGCGGCGCAAAACCTGGAGCTGGAAAAACTGCTTGCCGATCACGATAAAAACGTGCTGGCGTTTACAACCGCACTGGCGGCCGTAACAGATAGTGACGACAAGAATACATTGCTTCGACTAATGTCTTAAATTTTGCCGCTTGGCGGCTTGTTAGCGCCAGGCAATCCTCGAAGCAGGTACCTCCCCCCGCTTTACTCGCTGCACTCCAGGTAATCGGCTAGTATCGTTCAGGTTATTCTTAAAGATTTGAGAGTGAATCAATGCGACGCTTAAAACAATTACTCGACACTGGTAACACGGTGCTTTCAGGATGGTGCGGCATCACCGACCCACGCTATCTGGAGACCATTGCCGAGCACGACTTTGACGCGGTCGTGCTTGATATGCAGCACGGTTTTTTCGATGAAACCAGTGTTCAAAATGGTATCGCCACCCTGGTTGCGCGAGGTAAGGCGCCCCTGGTGCGGATTCCGCTGGCGCGCTGGGATGCGGCTTCGCGGGTAATGGATTTTGGCGCGCTGGCCGTAATAGCGCCCATGATAAACACCGCCGATGACGCCAGGGCATTCGTTTCGGCGACGCGTTTTGTCCCGCTGGGAGAACGTTCGTTCGGACCACGACATGCCGCTTCTCTGTACGGCGTCGACACTAACGAGTACCTTCAGCATTTCGATCACTGTTCCCTCGCGCTGGCAATGATCGAAACCCGCGAAGCCTATAATAATCTGGATGAAATCATCAAGGTCGAGGGAATCGATGGCGTACTTATCGGCCCCGGAGATCTTTCAATTTCGTTTCGACAGGATCCGGTTCCGGACGCCTATGGCGTCGACACCATCGATGTTGTAAAAGACATCGTTACCCGCTGTAAACAGGCCGGCAAAAAGACAGCAGCCTTTTCGTTCAACGCGGAAGCAGCAAATATGCTCAACGCGTTAGCGGTCGATATCATTTCCGTGGGGCTTGATGTAACGTATATCGCCGACGGCGTGAAATCCCACTTAGCGGGGCTAAATTTCCGGTAATAATAATCAGGCTGGTAATTAACTTGATGCCGTCCCGGATGGGACATGGTGACAGTTATTTTAACTTACAAAAGAAACCCGCCTGGAATCGACGGGTTAATCAGGTCTTATAACTGACCTAAGGGTAATGCTCATTTTAATGAAGTAATGCCTGGCCTGCAGAGACGCAGTTCACGAACTACAAAAGATCCGGCCTAAAAACAAATCGAAAAGGCATACATGTGGCCATTAGCCAGACGCCCGGGATTCTGCGGCAATCAGCGTATTACGAACCATCGTGGAAGCTCAGGTTAGAGCAATTCAAAGGCTAGCGTCTTACTTTATCTCAAGCTAGCGCAATTCGAAGTCGTCAATATAATAGGTAATCGGGCCACCGGTATTCAAGGCCCCAAAAGCCCAACCATGAACCTCGGATAAGCCGAGCCCATCGTTCGGCGCGTCATTGTAAATCTCTTTTCGAACCAGTTTTTCGAACGGAACGGTAATCTGCTTCCAGCCAGAGAAATTGTCAGCGAATGTGTAGGTATAGACCTCGGCGCCAGCAGGTGTGGGACAGGGTTTTCGATTGTCGAGTATCTCTACGAACAGGGGGGTATTGGTATTGTTGCCATACAACCAGAAGCTGAACTCGTTGAATCCGCGCCAGTCGCGGGGGGCCCACCGGCTAACGGCCGCATTCTCGAAGTTGTGTATCACACCGGCCCAGGCTTTAACGTCAAGTTCCATCTGCAGCACTTCATTGTCGTCTTCTTCGCCAGGTAGCTGCGGATGATCAGAAGTCGTCGAAATACTTACCAAACTGCTATCAGAGTCTAAAAAGGTAAAAAAACCAATCGGGATTCCACTGCGATCTCCGCCAGATTGCAAACCGGTGTTGAAATCGTCAAAAACGCCAGCCTGCGGTTTATTGATACCCGTTGTGTCGCTTCCTGCGTCACATTCGTTTGCCAGGTCGAGCTGCAAACTATCATCGATTTTGCCAGAACGTGAGTACACGAAGATCGTTCCATGGTTGTCCATGGTAAACGTCCGATCGTCAATATGGCCCCTGGTTACGCCAGCTCCTTCCCATTGCATAAGCAGATTCGAGCCATTCCTCGTGAAAGTGGCGTGCACCCTTCGAGTAAGCTTACCACCCGCGGGCGGGCTGAAGTCCGTATTGCTGCTACAGGATCCATCTGCTCTGATTACGAATTCGCCCGAGAGCACCTTTATCCTGGCGTCACCGTGTGAAACCGTTGCGGGAATCGTGGTCCCATTGACAGCAATCAGCTTATAGTTTCCCGTTATGCTGGCCAGGGTTTCCTGAACCGACGCGGTTTCAAAACTCCCGGAATTATTTTTTACTGCAGTACACCCACTGCCTGCAACAATCAAAATACCGCAGGCAAGGAAAATAGAAAGTTTCCTGATCACCATAACCAAGTCATTGCAGCATAGTTTTCAGGCTGGGCCGTGACTTGAATCAAATTTTATAACCAATGTTAAGCCGGCTATCGAAGGGGTATGTTATTCGGTTTAACACCAGCGCCCGTTCCTCGTCGAACCACGAAGCTCAACCACATTACCTGAGGGTCCATGAATGAAATAATTGAGCTTGAAAGATAATAGGTAGCAGCTGCTTTAACTCCAGTGAACTTGATTACCTGATACGCTGACCATGCTCGAAACAAGCAACCTCTCCCGGCTTCAATGGGACCCACTCATGATCATTCAGGGGTAGCGTTGCAACTAATGCCTGGTAGCTGCACCTGCCCTCGGCACGAAGCCCCCGGCAAGGAATGGCCATATCTGACCCCGATTCGGATTTGTGCAGGTTGACGTATAGACCAGGTTCGTCACTCACGGCATCACCTGGCAGGGTCTGGCGATGCCCGTGAGCAAATAAATTCACCCCATCGCTGTATAGGAAATTTGATGCGCCGCGTTGCAGAATTTCCTCGGCGAAGCGTTTTACGACAGCATAGCGTTTTTCAAAAGCAGGAATGCCCTCGCCGCTCCATAACGACTCCAGATAACCGAGAAGATGGCAGAATAAGTGCTCTGAATCCGTATCCCCCTGAGGCAACAGCCAGGAGGATGTATTGGGCATCTTGAAAGGTGGTACGAATCCGTTATGCGCGAAGACGTGTGTGTGACCGCCGAGTACACGTTGAAAAGGTTGCGTGTTCGCGAGTTTTCGGTCACCGTAGGTGGCACGCCGGACGTGCGAAATGATCAAGTCACTGCGTGGTGCGTGACGACCGAGAAACTGCACCATTGGACTTTCAGCCGCGGGTGCAGGCTCTCGCAGTAGCATGACATCTGCGCCGTCAAAATAGGCAACTCCCCAACCGTCCGGATTACCTCCTTCCGCTGATCCGCGCAGCGCGAAAGACTCCCAACTGAATGTTAAACGGATGGGCTCTGATGAAGATAAACCGAGTAGCTGGCACATGGACTTTAGTAATTAGTGGCCAGGGATTCCTGATTGGTAATAGATTAACATCATCAACGGCTCGAGGAGTCCGAGGAATCAACCTGATTCAATCCGATTTGTTGATAGGCGCCCACTTTTAACCGTATTCTAACTCCAAAAGCATATTTGGATAAGCCCCCGCTTGCGGAATTTCAGTGCCTGCGCATGCAAGGTCAGATCTGTCTTTGTTGACGCTACTTACTGGTAAAGTATTCGATTGCTCCATCATGGTGGCGGGTTGCGACATAGACCACGCCATCGTATGAGGTAGACAGTGCCGTGCTCGTTCGCTGCGCGAGTTCCGCGCGGAATGATTTTTCATCCGCCGTGCTGATATTGAGGCCATAGCTGATCGGCGTGCTATGCAATAACCCCCAGCCGTCAAGAGCACCGACGCGCCTCGCGGTATTTTCGAGTAATGCCAGCATTGTCTGTTTACGCGCGTCGGGCTCCTGGTCTACAAAATCATCCATCGCCTCGGCGCCGGGCAGGACTCGAAAAAAAGTTGCCAGGATATTTTTGTCAGCATCGTAGCGAATCGAGCTGAGGCATAAATCAGCTTCGTCAGAGTTATTGTTTTTCAGGACATTATTACACTTACCCGCCTCGTAAAGCCGGAACAGGAACATATCGAAGGTCGATGCTGGCGTTTGCATCATCCTGCTCACTTGCTGACCGGGTGCCGCGAGCACCTGCGGTGCGAGTAAAATACTGCTTAGTATTAACAATCTCTTGATCATTTCTCACCTCTTCTATCCACGGTTATCGGTATTTTGGAAACCAAAGCCAACGAACGGCTATCGAACCTGGTTGCCTGACCTGTTCTCGATGAACTGGACTAGCCCGCTGCTGAAACTCGAAAGCCTTTGCTTTGATCAAAGGCATAGTGGTTTTTTATTTGACTGACCTGCGCGTAAGGTTCGCGGTAGCACCAGATGCTGTTTGCCGCCTCCCGGAAGTTCAGATAGGAAGCATCCCCCTTGATCGGACAGTGGGTGCTGCGATCGGAGCCCGATGTGGGCAATATCGATATCACCGACTCAGGAAAGTAGATGACCGGTTCGAAGTCCCTGCCGTCGAAATGCTCGTCGAGTTTGATCGCCTGGTTTGACTCCAGGATTAACTCTCCATCGAAAAATACCTGGAAGTTCTGATCGGAAGCTTCCGTCTTTGCACAATGTGACCTGGCTTTACTCATGAGTCGCTCAATTGCTGTCGCTTATTGCGCCAGTTTACCTGAAGTTTGAAAAGAAGTTTCCAGGTCGAAGACAAACGGGGGGCGAGCAGCCATCTAGAAATTTCGGCATCTAAGCGGCGCCAATCCCGAGTTTGCTGCAGGCAAAAAAAAGCCGGGATCAAGTCCCGGCTTTTACTCAACGCCTGGCGTTGACTAGTACATGTGCTGACCACCGTTGATATCTAGCGTTGCACCGGTGATGAACGATGCATCGTCGGATACGAGGAACAGCACGCCGCGAGCGATGTCATGCACCTGCCCGAGGCGACCCGCGGGGATCGTCTTGATGATTTTCTCCAGCACGTCTGCCGGTACCGCGCGCACCATGTCGGTTTCGACATAACCCGGCGCTATCGCGTTCACCGTAATATGCTTGGCCGCACCTTCGCGCGCGAGCGCCTTGGTGAAACCATGGATACCTGACTTGGCAGCCGCATAGTTGACCTGGCCATACTGGCCGCACTGGCCGTTGATCGAGCCGATATTGATAATACGACCGAACTCGCGCTCACGCATGCCCTCGATAACCGCCCGCGAGCAGTTAAAGCAGGACGCGAGATTGGTCTGGATGACGGCATCCCATTGACCGAAATCCATGCGATGCATGGTGCCGTCGCGGGTGATACCGGCATTATTGACCAGTACTTCGATCGGACCGAGTTCGGCTTCGATCGCGGCAATGCCGCTATGCACCGCATCGAAATCGGACACGTCGAACTTGAAAGTCTTGATACCGTTTTGCTCGCTGAATGCGTTTGCGGCTTCATCGTTACCGGCATAGTTCGCGGCTACCGTATAGCCGGCGTCTTTGAGTTCGATGCTAATGGCTTCACCGATACCCCGGGTACCGCCTGTTACTAGAGCTACTCTACCCATTTCTTATCTCCATTGATTATTAGATTAATAGTTATCGTTCAACCGCCAAAGCAACGCCCTGACCGCCACCGATACACAGTGTCGCCAGGCCTTTTTTGGCGTCGGTGCGCTGCATACCGTGCAGCAGGGTCACCAGTACGCGTGCGCCGGAAGCGCCAATCGGATGGCCCAGAGCGATCGCGCCACCGCTGATATTGACCTTGTCGGTATCCCAACCCAGTTCGCTGTTAACCGACATCGATTGTGCGGCAAAGGCCTCGTTGGATTCGATCAGATCGAGATCTTCGACAGCCCAGCCGGCCTTGTCCAGGCACTTGCGGGTGGCCGGAATCGGACCCGTGCCCATGATCGCCGGATCGACACCTGCACTGGCGTAAGACTTGATAGTCGCCATCGGCGTCAGGCCAAGTTCCTTCGCCTTGTCCTCGCTCATGATCAGCAAGGCTGCGGCGCCATCATTTATGCCGGAAGCGTTGCCCGCGGTCACGGTTCCTTCACGATCGAATGCGGGACGCAGGCTAGACAGGCCTTCGGCGGTTACACCGGCCTTGGGGTACTCGTCACGCTCGAAAACGACCGGGTCGCCCCTGCGCTGCGGGATTTCGACCTTGGCGATTTCGTTGGCAAACAGGTTGTCGGCCTGGGCTTTTTCGGTTTTTTGCTGCGATGCCGCGGCAAAAGCATCCTGATCGTCTCGACTAAGGCCAAACTTCTTGGCGATATTCTCCGCGGTCACACCCATGTGGTAGTCGTTGAAGGCGTCCATCAAACCGTCGACCAGCATCGTGTCTTTCAGCGGCCAGTCACCCATGCGCTGACCATCGCGCGATTTTGGCAACACGTGCGGCGCCAGGCTCATATTTTCCTGACCACCGGCGATGATCACGTCCGCGTCACCGCATTTGATCGCCTGCGCGGCAAGATGCACCGCCTTGAGTCCGCTGCCGCACAACTTGTTAATCGTCATCGACGGGCATTCCTGCGGCAAACCCGCATCCATAGCCGCCTGCCGCGCCGGGTTCTGTCCGGTTGCCGAGGTCAGAATCTGGCCCAGGATGACTTCATCAACCTGCTCTGCAGCGACACCGTTACGCTCTAACAGGGATTTAATTACTGTTGCGCCCAGCTTGCTCGCGGGAGTGTTCGCGAGTGCACCGCCGAACGCGCCTATCGGAGTCCGTACCCCGTCTACTATCACTACTTTTGTCATATCTGCTCACCTGAATAGAATACCCGGAGGCGAATTATACCTCCGGTGTAAAAAAAAGGCCCGGAGGTATTATACCGCCGGGCCAACTTAGTGGAGGAGTAAAACTGCGGAGCCGTTTGATCGGGATCAAGCGGACTCCTGAAGGCGCGGAACTAAGCGGCTTTCTTGCCTGCCTTGTTTATTTCCTTCTCGATGTTTGCGACGGTCTTCTTGGCCTGGGCCTGGGCTTCGACAAGTGAGCCTTCGAAAATCTGTCCTGCTTCAGCAACCGCGGCTTCGATAGCAGCAGAGTTTTCCTTAGCAGCGACAACCAGCTTTTCGTTCAGGGCTTCAACATACTTCTGCTGCATTTCCAGCATTTCGTTCAGGTCTTTGGTTGCTACGAGAGCCTGTGCGTGAGCCAGGTTGCTTTGCATCAACTCGGCTGTACTTTCGGCCTGGCCCTGCATCAGTTTGACTGCCAGAGCAGTGTTGTTTTCGGCCATTTTCATGACAGGCTTGAAACTGTCCTGGGCCATTTTTATGAAATCTTCGTACATGATAATTTCCTCGTTCAAGTTAACAATTCAGTGTTCAAAAGGTTATGCTGCACTGCAGCAATACACATAATATAGGGATCACGGGCCGAGAAGTCAAGTATTTTGTTGCACTGCAGCAATAAAATTATTATATGATTAACTAATTGATTTTCATATCTTTATTTGAGAATACGGGGAATGGAACAGGCCGCCGGCAACCGCAGCAGCGTGTTTTTGAGTGATTTTTTGACCCGGGCCAGGCCCAGGTTCAGGAGATTTTGTCCGGCAGTTCGTCAAGGCTGCGGATAACTTGCGTAGGCTCGAACTCCCAGGGATCGAAAACCACGCCATCGAAGCGCTTTAACCAGGCCGCCCTCATCCCGGCGGCAACGGCACCGATGACATCGAAACCATTACTCGAAACCAGCCAGCAGTTTTCCGGCGCGACATCGGCAATTTCGACCACGTGGTGATAGACCTCGGGGTCGGGTTTGAAGGTTTGCAGGCTATCGACGCTGATCACATCCTCGAAAAACTGGTCGATGCGCGCATGTTCCAGCACCGCGCTGACCATATCGGCGGTGCCATTTGAAAAGGGATACAGGCGATGGCCCGCCTGTTTGAGTAATTCGAGACTGGCGGGCACGTCATCGTAGGCTGGCAGTATGCGATACGCCTGCATCAGGACATCTTTGGCCGCATCATCCAGACCCGTCTGCAGCAGTTGATCGGCATAGTCGAGCGCCTGGCGGGTGCAAACCCCGAAGTTTTCGTAGCGCCGCATCAATCCGCGACGCCAGGTATATTCGAGCTGCTTTTCGCGCCAGACCCGGGAAAACTCCGCGGCGCGGTCGCCGACATGATTCTGTAACTCGCTGACAACCCCGTGCGGGTCGATCAGGGTGCCGTAGATATCGAAGGCCAGGGCAATGCTCATTGATTAGAGTCCTCGTTTGCTTGCGGTTGATAAAACTCGGGCCAGCGTTTCCTGACCACTTCACCACTGCTCGACAGGGCGATACAGGTATCGAGAATGGGCGGCTTTGCGCGCGCCGGCCGCTTTGCCTCGCGCTCTTCGATGGCCGCGTGCAGCGTCTGGTAAGCCGTGGCCGTAAGCTGGCCAAGCAAATCCATCAAGTGGGTGCAGCTTTTGTCGGTGCCGACGCGTTCGCGCGCCTGCTTCATCCAGCCCGAGCCGATGCGCAGCCCGATCAATTCGCGCATCGCGCCCGCGGCGCGCGGGCATATCGCAAAAGGCGTCTGCGCCGACGCCGCCTGCACATCGTGTATCAGGAAATCGAGGTCGATGCTAAAGCGCAGCCACATATCGTGCACCGGATCGCCGGCCTCGATGAGTCCGCCACGATGCAGTTCGTCGTAGGCGCAATCATAGGTTCGGGTATCGACCAGGTGCACATCGATATCCCACAGCCCGTCACTGCGCAGAAAACCCTCGCAGTCGATCTTACGGTGGTGTTTCTTTTCCCGTTCGGCCGGCGGCGGAAGTCCCATGATCTTAGCCTGCCCGCTTGCGCAGCAGCGCGGTGGCCGCGCGCGACACCGGTTCACGCCCGAGAAAATCGCTGATGAAACGACCCGCATCCAGCAGCTTGTCCATATCGACGCCGGTTTCTATGCCCATACCGTCGAGCATATAAACCACATCCTCGGTGGCGACGTTGCCGGTCGCGCCCTTGGCGTAAGGACAACCGCCGAGGCCGGCGACCGAGCTATCGACGACCGCGACCCCGCACTGCATGACCGCATGGATATTCGCCAGCGCCTGGCCGTAGGTATCGTGGAAATGCGCGGCAAGTTTCTCGACCGGGGCATGTTGACCGAGAATTTCGATCAATGCCCGGGCCTCTCCGGCAGTACCGACGCCGATGGTGTCGCCCAGCGACACCTCGTAGCAGCCTTTGTCGAACAGTTTCTGCGTAATCATCGACACCGTATCGAAGGAAACCTTGCCCTCGTAGGGGCAGCCGAGGACGCAGGAAATGTAGCCGCGAATCTTGAGGCCCGCGGACTGGGCCGCGTCGATCACCGCGTTGAAGCGCTCGATGCTTTCGGCAATCGAGCAGTTGGTATTTTTTTGCGAAAAGGTTTCGCTAGCCGCGGCAAACAGCGCAATCTCCTCGACGCCGGCTTCAAGCGCCAGTTCGAGTCCTTTCAGGTTCGGCACCAGCATCGGGTAGGATATGCCGGCTCGCTTTTCGATCTGTTTGAACACTTGCGCACTGGTCGCCATTTGCGGCACCCATTTCGGCGATACGAATGCGCCGCATTCGATCACCGGCAGGCCCGCGTCGGCCAGTTTTTCGACCAGCTGGACCTTGATTTCGGCCGGTACCGTAACGCCTTCATTTTGCAGACCATCGCGTGGCCCGACCTCGACAATCTTGACGCGTTCGGGAAAACTCATCGTGTTATTCGACCTCCAGTAACACCAGGGTATCGCCTTCATCCACCTGGTCGCCGACGGCAAACAGGATTTCGCTGACGCTGCCGCTCACCTGGGCAACGATGGCGTGTTCCATCTTCATTGCTTCGATGACGATTAGCGTATCGCCCGCTGCGACAGTATCGCCAACCGCTACCGGCAGCGCAACAACTGCGCCCGACATCGGCGCCTGTGGGTGATCCGCATCGACCGCGTCGCTGTCGCCAGCATGAATCCGATCGGGAATCGAAAATCGGTAGGCCTGCCCCTGGTGGCTCAGGGTGATCGCATCGGTCTCCCGCAGCAGCGGAAATTCGAGCCGTTGATTGTCCATTTGCAGCTGCATGCGGTTATTATCGATGCGGCCGCCTGAGAGCCGGTAATTATCCCCATCCAGTTCGAAGCGCCAGGTATCGTCTTCCTGCGTCACTTTAACCTGGATGTCCTGACCGTCCTGCTCGAGTTCGATGCAGAGACTGGCGCTCAGGTTCATGCGCCAGAGATCGCGCGCATCCCAGGCCGAATGCTGATTTTCAGGGCGTAGCGGAGTCTCGAATGCAGGCAACAGGACCGCCGCCGCCATCACTTTGGCCTGTTGGTCATGTTGCCGATTTTGCGCAAACAGTTGCTGCTGGTGCCTGGCGATATAGCCGGTATCAAAATCGGCCGCCCTGAATTCATCCATGCTCACCAGGCGGGTAATAAACCCGATATTGGTGTTCAGCCCCAGAATCTGGTACTGGCGCAACGCCTGCGTGAGCTTCTTCAACGCCGCTATGCGGGTATCGGCATGCACGATGAGCTTGGCGATCATCGGGTCGTAGTTGATACCGATCATATCCCCACAGCGCACGCCAGTATCGATACGCACACCGGCATCCTCTGCTGGCAGGCTCAGATACTTGATCTGACCCGCCGCGGGCATGAAGTCCCGCTGCGGCGTTTCGGCATAAATCCGCGCCTCGATTGCATGTCCCTGACAATTTATTTGCGCCTGCTGCAGGGGCAGCGGCGCACCCGCGGCCACCCGCAGTTGCCATTCGACCAGGTCCTGTCCGGTAATCATTTCGCTGACCGGGTGTTCGACCTGCAGCCGGGTATTCATTTCCATGAAATAAAAGCTGCCGTCTTCATCGAGCAAAAACTCAACCGTGCCGGCGCCAACGTAATTGATCGCACGGGCGCAATCGACCGCCGCCTTGCCCATTTGGGCACGTAACTCGTCGCTGATGCCCGGCGCCGGCGCTTCTTCCAGTATTTTCTGATGCCGGCGCTGTATCGAGCAATCGCGTTCGAACAGGTGCACGCAGTTGCCCTGGCTATCGGCAAAAATCTGCATTTCGACATGTCGCGGTCTGGTCAGGTAGCGCTCGATCAAAACCTTGTCGTCGCCAAAACTGGCGCTGGCCTCGCGCCGGGCCGAGGTCAGCGCCGCGGCAAAGCCGCTGGCAGACTCCACCAGGCGCATGCCCTTGCCGCCACCGCCGGCGCTGGCCTTGATCAGTTGCGGATAGCCGACGCGCTCGGATTCCCGTGCAAGGCGGGAATCCGCCTGGTCGTCCTCATGATAGCCGGGCACCAGGGGCACGCCCGCTTTCGCCATCAGCGCCTTGGCCTCGCTTTTCGATCCCATGGCGTCGATGGCGCTCGCCGGCGGACCGATGAAAACGATCCCGGCATCCTCGCAGGCGCGGGCAAAGCCCGCGTTTTCCGACAAAAATCCGTAGCCAGGGTGAATCGCCTCGGCGTCACAGGCCTGCGCGACCTGCAGTATGCGCGCGCCATCGAGATAACTCTCGCTCGCTGCGGCGCCGCCGATGCAATAGGCTTCATCGCAGGTTTCCACGTGCAGGGCAGCTTTATCCGCGCTCGAGTAGACCGCGACGCTGCGGATTCCGAGGCTGCCTGCGGTGCGCGCCACCCGCACCGCGATTTCGCCGCGATTGGCTATCAAGATTTTGTCAAACATTAGTTCACTTCACCCGCTCGAGCCCGCAGGGTCGTAATAAATCGTGCACATCCAGGATTAGCGGGCAGTTTCGCATCGGTTATAGGTTACATCCTGAAGATGCCGAATTCGGTCTTATCGACCGGCGCATTCAATGCCGCCGACAGGCCGAGTCCCAGCACCCGGCGCGAATCGGCGGGATCGATAATGCCGTCATCCCACAGGCGCGCGGAGGCGTAATAGGGATGGCCCTGGTGTTCGTACTGCTCGCGGATCGGGTCCTTGAAACTATTTTCATCGACTTCGCTCCAGGACTCGCCGCGTGCCTCCAGCCCATCGCGCTTGACCTGGGCGAGTACGGTCGCGGCCTGCTCGCCGCCCATCACCGAAATGCGCGCATTCGGCCACATCCACAGGAAACGTCCGCCATAGGCGCGGCCACACATGGCATAGTTGCCGGCGCCGAAACTGCCGCCGACCACCAGCGTCAGCTTGGGCACGCGGGCACAGGCGACCGCGGTCACCATCTTGGCGCCGTCGCGCGCGATACCGCGATGCTCGTATTTCTGACCGACCATGAATCCGGTAATATTCTGCAGAAATACCAGCGGGATGCGGCGCTTGGCGCAGAGCTCTACGAAGTGCGCGCCTTTCAGCGCCGACTCCGAGAACAGGATGCCGTTGTTGGCGACAATGCCGACCGGAATGCCGTAGATATGGGCAAAACCGCAAATCAGGGTGGTGCCGTAAAGCTGTTTGAATTCATCGAACTCGCTGTCGTCGACCAGGCGCGCGATGATTTCGCGAATATCGAAGGGCTTGCGCAGGCTGGTCGGCATGATGCCGTGCAGATCGTCAACCGGGTAGCGCGGCGCGATGATGTCACGCAACACCAGGTCGGGCTTTTTCTCGCGATTCAGCGTGGCGACGATATCGCGCGCCATCGACAGCGCGTGCTCATCGTTGTGCGCATAGTGATCGACGACGCCCGAAATGCGCGCGTGCACATCCGCGCCGCCGAGATCCTCGGCGCTGACGATTTCGCCGGTCGCCGCGCGCACCAGGGGCGGGCCACCGAGAAAGATCGTGCCCTGTTGCTTGACGATGATCGACTGGTCGCACATCGCCGGCACGTAGGCGCCGCCAGCGGTGCAGGATCCCATCACCACCGCGATCTGCGGAATCCCCTGCGCCGACATGTTGGCCTGGTTGAAGAAGATACGCCCGAAGTGCTCGCGATCGGGAAATACATTGTCCTGGCTCGGCAGATGCGCACCTCCGGAGTCGACCAGGTAAATACAGGGCAGATTGTTTTCCTGTGCGATTGCCTGGGCGCGCAAGTGTTTCTTGACCGTAATCGGGTAGTAGGTACCACCCTTAACGGTCGCATCGTTGGCCACTAGCATGCATTCGAGGCCATGAATACGCCCGATACCGGCGATCAATCCGCCCGCGGCGACGTTATCGTCGCCGTACATCTGGTAACCGGCGAACTGACCGATTTCGAGAAAAGGCGAACCCGGATCGACCAGCCGGTCGATGCGATCACGCGGCAGCAGTTTGTCACGGCTCAAGTGTTTTTCACGCGCGCGTTCGCCACCACCGGCGGCGATGACGGCAACCCTGGCGTTTAAATCGGCGACCAGCGCCTGCATCGATTCCCGGTTCTGCTGGAACTCGGCGCTGCGGTTACTGATCCTGGATTCGATGACGCTCATGCTTCTGCCGCCAGTCCGCGCGCGATGACCATGCGCTGAATATCGCTGGTGCCCTCGTATATCTGTGACACGCGCACGTCGCGCGCGATGCGCTCCACCGGAAAATCGCGCAGGTAACCGTAACCGCCCAGCACCTGGATTGCGTCTGAACAAATTTTCTCGGCCGCTTCCGAAGCAAACAGCTTGGCCATGCTGGCCTGTTTCAGACAGGGTTCGCCGGCATCACGCAGGCGCGCCGCGTTGTGCACCATGAGGCGGGAGGCCTCGAGCTGCGTCGCCATGTCGGCGAGCCGAAACGCGACCGCCTGGTGTTCGAGCAGGGTCTTACCGAAACTGATACGCTCCCGCGCATAGGCAAGCGCGCACTCGTAGGCCGCGCGCGCCATGCCGACGCTTTGCGCGCCGATGCCGATGCGGCCACCCTCCAGGTTCATCAATGCGATCTTGTAACCCTCACCCTCGGCGCCGATCAGGTGATCCGCGGGCAGCCGGCAATCCTTGAAAAATATCGAAGCCGTATCCGAGGCGTGCTGCCCCATTTTCTGTTCCACGGCGCCGACCTCGTAACCGGGATTATCGGTCGGCACGACAAACGCGCTCATGCCCTTCTTGCCAGCCTGTGGATCGGTTACCGCGAACACGATCGCGACATCGGCATTGGCGCCCGAGGTAATGAACGCCTTGCTGCCGTTCAACAGGTAGCCGTCATCCTGCCTGAGCGCGCGCGTTTTCAGCGCCGCGGCGTCCGAACCGGCATGCGCTTCGGTGAGGCAGAAACAACCCAGCTTGTCGCCCGCGGCCAGCGGTTTGAGATAAGTTTCCTTTAAGTACTCACTGGCGGATTTGAGCAGTAGGCTGCAAACCACCGAATTGTTGACCGACAGAATCGTCGAACAGGCGCCGTCACCGGCGGCGACTTCTTCGATTGCGAGCGCGAACGACAGGTAATCGGCGCCGGCGCCACCCCACTCCTGCGGGATGAACATACCGAACAAACCGAGTTCGGCCATTTCCTTAAGCTGCTCGGCCGGAAAATGCTTGTCCCGGTCCCAGTCCGCCGCGAACGGCGCGACGCGCTGTTGCACATAGTCGCGCACGCTGTCGCGGATCAGGCTTTGTTCTTCGCTGAGCATCATCGCAGCGTTACAGCAACTCGAGCGCAACCGCGGTGGCTTCGCCGCCGCCAATGCAAAGCCCGGCGATACCCTTTTTCAGGCCGCGGTTCTGCAACGCCGCAATCAGCGTGACGATGATACGCGCACCGGAAGCGCCGATCGGGTGACCGAGCGCGCAGGCACCGCCGTTGACATTGACCTTTGCATGCTCGAGCCCGAGATCGCTCATCGCCGCCATGGTCACCACGGCAAAAGCTTCGTTGATTTCGTACAGGTCGACTTCGTCGCTCGACCAGTTAGCCGCTTCCAGCACCTTTTTCAGCGCACCCACCGGCGCGGTCGTGAACCAGGCGGGCTCGTGCGCGTGGGTGGCATGCCCACGAATCAGCGCGAGCGGCTCGATGCCGCGTTTCTCGGCCTCGGCTTCGCCCATCAAAACCAGGGCCGCGCCGCCGTCCGAAATCGAACTCGAGTTGGCCGCGGTGACCGTGCCGTCCTGGCGAAAAGCCGGGCGTAAAGACGGGATCTTGTCGATATTCGCGTTAAACGGCTGCTCGTCGGTATCGACCGTGACTTCGCCCCTGCGGGTTTTTATCTGCACCGGCGTGATTTCGTTCTTGAAGGCGCCGCTTTCGATCGCGGCCTGCGCGCGCCTGAGCGAGGTAATCGCAAACTCGTCCTGTTGTTCACGGGTAAAGCCGTACTTGTCGGCGGTCGCCTCGGCGAATACACCCATCAACTTGCCCTTGTCGTAGGCGTCCTCGAGGCCGTCGAGAAACATGTGATCGAACACCTGCCCATGACCCATACGCATCCCGCCCCTGGCCTTTGTCAGCAAATACGGCGCGTTGCTCATGCTTTCGAAACCACCTGCGAGCATGACCTTGTTAGTGCCGGCCCTGAGCATGTCGTGGGCGAACATGGTCGCCTTCATGCCCGAGCCGCACATCTTGTTGATCGTGGTGCAGCCGGTGCCGAGCGGCAGCCCGGCGCCGAGGCTCGCCTGGCGCGCCGGCGCCTGGCCCTGACCGGCCGGCAATACGCAGCCCATGATCACTTCGTCGATGGCGTCACCCTGCAGCTGGCTGCGTTCGACCGCCGCCTGGATCGCCGCGGCGCCGAGTTCGGCCGCGTTGGCGTCGGCCAGGACGCCCTGAAAACCGCCCATCGGGGTACGGGCGATACCGGTAATGACAATTTTTTCGCTCATGATTGGTTACCTTAAGCAGTTTCGTTAAACAGTTCCCGCCCGATCAGCATGCGGCGGATTTCGGAGGTGCCCGCTCCTATTTCGTAGAGCTTGGCGTCGCGTAACAGCCGGCCCACCGGAAAGTCGTTGGTGTAGCCGTTGCCGCCGAGCGCCTGGATCGCTTCGAGCGCCATCCAGGTGGCTTTTTCGGCAGCATAGAGAATCGCGCCGGCAGCATCCTTGCGCGTGGTCTCACCGCGGTCGCAGGCCTTGCCGACGGCATAGACATAGGCCCTGCTGGCGTTCATCGTGGTGTACATGTCGGCAATCTTACCCTGCATCAGCTCGAATTCGCCAATCGCCTGGCCAAACTGTTTGCGCTCATGGATATAGGGTACGACGGCATCCATGCAGGCCAGCATGATGCCGGTCGGCCCGGCCGCCAGCACCGCGCGCTCGAAATCGAGCCCGCTCATCAAAACCGCGGCGCCGCGGTTGAGTTCACCGAGCAGGTTTTCTGCCGGCACTTCGACGTTCTGGAACACCAGTTCGCCGGTGTTGGAACCGCGCATGCCGAGCTTGTCGAGTTTTTGCGCGGTCGTAAAACCGAACTCGCGTTCCACCAGGAAAGCGCTGATACCGCGCGACCCGGCCGCTGAATCGGTCTTGGCGTAAACCACGATCAGGTCGGCGTCGGGACCGTTGGTGATCCACATCTTGGTGCCATTGAGAACATAACCGGCGGAGGTTCTCTCCGCTTTCATCTGCATGCTGACCACGTCCGAGCCGGCGCCGGACTCCGACATCGCCAGCGCGCCGATGTGTTCGCCGCTGATCAATTTCGGCAGGTACTGCTTTTTTTGCTGCTCATTGCCGTTGCGATTGATCTGGTTGACGCAGAGATTGGAGTGCGCGCCGTAACTCAGGCCGACCGAAGCCGAGGCGCGGCTGATTTCCTCCATCGCGACAATATGCGCGAGATAGCCCATCTCGGCGCCGCCATAGGTTTCCGGCACGGTAATGCCGAGCAGGCCCATGTCGCCGAGTTTGGGCCAGAGTTCGTTCGGAAACTCGTTGCTGCGATCGATTTCGGCCGCCAGTGGCGCGATCTCCGCCTGGGCGAAATCCTGCACCGCATCGCGCAGCATGTCGACGGTTTCACCGAGGTCAAAGTTCAGGGATGGAATATGTATCATGGGATTTCTCCAGGTTTAACCGTGGCGCAACTTGCGCTGCCCGGATCGCAAACCGTGCAGCGCCTCGCTGGCATCGGCGGCGATGCGCTCGAGGTCCTGCAACGCATTGTCGATGTCACGGCGCTGTTCTTCCAGCGTTTCGCGTCGCCTGGCGAGCTTTTCCAGCATCAATTCGAGCTGGGCTTCCTCACCATGATCGGAATCGTAGAGATCGAAGGATTCGCGTATTTCGGATAACGACCAGCCGAGACGCTTGCCGCGCAGGATCAACCGCAGCCTGACCCGGTTGCGCTCGCTATAGATGCGACGGGTGCCTTCACGCTTCGGATCGAGCAAACCCTGTTCCTCGTAAAGCCGCAGGGTGCGCGAGGTGATACCGAATTCCCCGGCCAATTCACCGATGCTGTAGGTCCTGTTACTGGTTTCGGTCTGGCTCATCTGGTTCTCGTCGCGCTATTGCGGGTAAACCGCCATCAGGGTGCCGACCATGGTGGCAACCAGTTTGTCCTCGCCGTCGAGGCTGGCATGTAATTCTGACTCGGCCACGAATACGCTGCGTCCAGGCTTGAGTACCGTGCCGATAGCGCGAAAGTGCTGGCCCGCGGCGGGCGCCAGCAGGTTGATCTTGAATTCGATCGTCAACACGCGCGCCTCGGCCGGCATCAGCGAAAACGCGGCGTAACCGCAGGCGCTATCCATGATGGTCGAGGAAATGCCGGCATGAATGAAATCGTCCTGCTGCGTCAGATCCTGTCGATATGGCAACTCGATTTCTACCCGTCCCGGCTCCACCACACCCAGCGTCGCGCCGATCAACTGCATCACGCTCTGTTCGTCAAAGCTTGCGCTGACGCGCGCCTTGAAATCGGGATCCCTGGACTGAAATTGACTGCTCATATCGATACGAGTAAGAGGTTAGCGGATCAGGGTTGCTTAAAGAATGGACTGAATGGTTGACGTTAACGTAAACGTAAGGTAATTTAACCCGCCGCAGAATGCAACTAAATTTATCCCGCTGAGGCCCGTACATGAGTTCCGCTCCGGAAAAAGTGATTAACCTCCCTTCGAGTTCGAAAAACCAGCTCAAGATCCGGTTTGTGACCGCCGCGAGCCTGTTCGACGGTCACGATGCCGCGATCAATATCATGCGCCGCATTCTGCAATCCTCCGGCGCCGAGGTGATTCACCTGGGCCATAACCGCTCGGTCGCCGAAATCGTCGACGCGGCAATCCAGGAAGATGCGCAGGCGATCGCGCTGAGTTCGTACCAGGGCGGTCACGTCGAGTACCTCAAATACATGGTCGATATGCTCAAGGACAGGGGCCGGCCCGATATCCGCATTTTCGCCGGTGGCGGCGGGGTTATCGTGCCGGCAGAAATTCGCCAACTCGAAGATTACGGCGTCACCCGGATTTATTCGCCCGAAGACGGGCAGACGTTGGGCCTGCAGGGCCTGATTTCGGACATGCTGGAGCGCTGCCAGTACGATCCGGGGTTACAGGCACCGACTTCACTGGAACCGCTAGCCGAACATGACACCGTCGCGCTCGCCAGCCTGATCACCGCGCTGGAAAACGAAAGCGTAGCCGAAAACCTGCTGGCGCAAATCAGGCAGCCGCCGGCGACGCGCTCGATCCCGGTACTCGGCATCACCGGCACCGGCGGTTCCGGCACCGGCG
>CAVYHN010000013.1:0-20176 GCA_963768295.1 uncultured Gammaproteobacteria bacterium
AACGCCAGCGCGCGCAGCGGTTTGGACGCATCGACGGTTGCCACTTCACCGGTTTCATTGCCTTCGAGATCGATTTCAGGCTGCGGCTTGACTTCGGTCGGGTTCGGCAGGTAATCGACAACCGCGTTGAGCACCGGCTGGATCCCCTTGTTCTTGAAGGCCGAGCCGCAGTAGGTCGGGAAAAAGTCGAGCGCGATCGTGCCCTTGCGGACACAGCGCTTGATTTCATCGAGTTCCGGCTCTTCGCCTTCGAGGTACATCATCAACAGATCGTCATCCTGTTCGAGCGCGGTTTCGATCAGTTTTTCGCGATACTCCTCGATCTGCTCGGCCATCTCGGCCGGCGGCTCTTCGATTTTGTAACTGGTGGGGTCTCCGGAATCATCCCAGACCCAGGCTTTGCGGGTCAGTAGATCGACCACACCGCAAAAATTATCTTCGGTGCCGATCGGCAGGGTCATTACCAGAGGATTGGCGCCGAGCACGTCTTTGACCTGCTTGACGACGCGATAGAAGTCCGCGCCCAGACGATCGAGCTTGTTAACGAAAATGATTCGCGCTACTTCAGACTCGTTGGCATAACGCCAGTTGGTCTCGGACTGCGGCTCAACCCCGCCGGAACCACAGAAAACACCAACGCCGCCGTCGAGTACCTTGAGCGAACGATAGACTTCGATGGTGAAGTCGACGTGTCCCGGGGTATCGATGATATTCAGACGATGATTGTCCCACTCACAACTGGTCGCCGCGGACTGGATCGTAATCCCGCGCTCCTGCTCCTGGTCCATGAAGTCGGTGGTTGCGGCACCGTCGTGCACTTCACCGATTTTGTGAATCTTGCCGGTGAGCTTCAAAATACGCTCGGTGGTCGTTGTTTTACCGGCGTCAACATGGGCAAAAATGCCAATATTGCGGTAACTGTTCAGGTCAGCCATGATGGTATCCAGTCAAATAAACAAAAAAATCTGTTCGAGCCCGGCCTCTCAGCCTGGCAGTCGCAAAATAAAAGCCGCCGTCTTTGCTTAAAAAAAGACGCAAAAGCTACTGTAAACTATTGATTTACAAAGAAATTCTGCGAGGTTTGAAATCTGCCGGCGCATATTCTAACACACTGTCGAAAAACTGATAGTGCTGTGCCGGATTTATTCTCCGGAAATGCTAAATAGTTCCGCATGCGCCGAATTCAACGGTGTTTGAAATCGGGTTTGCGTTTTTCGACGAAGGCGGCCATCCCCTCTTTTTGATCGTCGAGTGCAAAGGTCGCCTTGAACAGCTGGCGTTCGCTCTTGATACCCTGGGTGAGCGGTGTCTCCAGCGCCAGCTCGACCACGTCCTTGGCCATGGCGACAACCGGACGTGAAAAGCCGGCGATGGTCGCCGCCGCTTGCAGCGCAACATCGAGGTAGGCGTCGACTGGCTCGACTCGCGACACCAGGCCAGAGCGTTCGGCTTCGGCCGCATCCATCATGCGCCCGGTCAGGCACATATCCATCGCCTTGGATTTACCCACCAGCCCGGTTAACCGCTGGGACCCTCCAAACCCGGGAATGGTGCCGATGGTTATCTCCGGCTGGCCGAACTTCGCGTTCTCGGCGGCGATGATGAAGTCGCACATCATCGCAAGCTCGCAACCACCGCCGAGCGCGTACCCGGCGACCGCCGCGATTACCGGTTTTTTGAAATCCGAGATGGTATCGCAATGCCGCGTGAGCCCGCCGTCTTCGAGCATGTACTGGTAGCTGACCTCTTTCATTTCGGAAATATCGGCGCCAGCCGCAAAAGCCTTGTCGTTACCGGTCAGGACCATAACCGCAACCGATTCATCCGCCTCGAGCTGCGCGAATACCTCCGCCATTTCCTGCATCAAACCCATGCACAGGGCATTCAGCACTTCCGGCCGGTTAAGCCTGACCAGCGCCACGGCGTCGTGTCGCTCGACTTTCAGGTATTGCAATTCACTCATGCTTCGATCCCCTCGAATTGTTGGATGATTTCCCGCTCGGCCGGCGGGATCGGCGTACTGTGGTTATCCCGGTAATTGAACCAGACGCAGGCGGCTTTGGCGGTCGAGTAAGGCTGATCGTCACCCGGCGCGAAGATCGCGGCCTCGAAGTCGAAACTGCTGTTGCCCAGCCGACTGATACGCGAACCGACCTCGAGCGCGCAGGGGTGGTGAATCTGTCGCAGAAAGGTGACATGGATGTCGGCGATGATCAAGCTGTTATGCACTTTCGGCCCGGCCACCATGTCGAGCAGGCGATGAAAATAATCCAGCCGGCCGGATTCGTAGTAGCGCACGAACTGCACGTTGTTGACGTGGCCGAACATGTCGCAATCGCCCCAGCGCGTCGGGGTCGCGGTAAAAAACCTGAATCCGGGGCGTAGGTACTGATCCACCTGCGTGGCGCTGGCAACCGACATGTTATCTGCTACCTGCCGAGATGCCTAAAAGACATCCGCGTCGATCGCCATGACGCTGGCCGATCCGGCTTTGACCATCTGCAATTGCCCCGCGCTACGCGGCAGGATGTGTTCGGCAAAAAACAGCGCGGTCTTGATTTTGTGCTGATAAAACAGGTCGCTACTGCCGGCATCGATATGTTTCTGCGCCGCCAGTGCCGCCTGCCCCATCAGCCAGGCACAAACGACGTTGCCGGCGAGCATCATGTAGTCGACGCCTACAGCGCTGCCCAGATCCGGGTCCTGCGCAACATTTTGCAAGTACCAGCTGGTGGCGTCTTCGAGCGCAGCCAGTGACCCGGCAATACATTCGGCCAGGGCAGCGATATCGCCAGTGACAGGCTCCATGTGCTGCCGCAATCCTTTCATTTCCGTGATCAGCTCGCCCATCGCCTGACCCTTGTCGCGCAGCATTTTGCGCCCCATCAAATCCAGCGCCTGGATGCCGGTAGTACCCTCGTATATGGGCAGAATCCTGGCATCGCGCATATGCTGGGCGGCGCCGGTTTCTTCGATAAAGCCCATGCCGCCGTGCACCTGCACGCCGAGAGAGGTCGCCTCCTGCGCCATCTCGGTGCACCAGCCCTTGACGATCGGGATAACAAGATCGACGCGGCGTTGATGGGCCGCGCGGTCGGTTTCGGATTCTGCATGATGCGCGAGATCGGTTTGCCCCGACGCGTAATAGGCCAGCGCCCTGCCCGCCTCGGTTATCGCGCGCATCTGCATCAGCATGCGGCGCACGTCCGGGTGATGGATGATCGTGCTACGCTCGGTCTGACCCCGCGCGATACCCTGCACCCGTTCCCTGGCGAAGGCCACCGCGCGCTGGTAGGCGCGCTCGGAAATCGCCACGCCCTGCATACCAACCTCGAGACGCGCATTGTTCATCATCGTGAACATGCAGGCCAGGCCATTGTGTTCCTCGCCGACCAGGAAGCCAATCGCGCCGTCGTTGTCGCCATAGGACATCACGCAGGTGGGGGACGAGTGGATACCCATCTTGGATTCGACCGAAACCACCTTGAGATCGTTGCGCTCGCCCTTGGAACCATCCGCGTTGGCCAGGTATTTCGGCACCAGGAATAGTGAGATGCCTTTGACGCCTGCGGGCGCATCGGGCAGGCGCGCCAGCACCAGGTGCACGATGTTATCGCTCATCTCGTGCTCGCCCCAGGTAATGTAAATCTTTTGCCCACGAATACGATAGCGATCCCCATCGCGTTCGGCGCGGGTCTTGATCGCGGCCAGGTCGGTGCCCGCCTGCGGTTCGGTCAGGTTCATCGTGCCGCTCCATTCGCCGCTGATCATGCGCGGCAGGTAGAGGCCCTGCAGGTCCCCGGGTGCGTGTTGCTCGATCGCCTCGATCGCGCCCGAGGTCAACAGCGGGCACAGCGCCAGCGCCATGTTCGATCCGTACCACATTTCAGCGACCGCCGAATGCACCAGGAAAGGCAGGCCCTGGCCGTCGATTGCGGTCGACTTGCCGATTCCCTGCCAGCCATTGTCGACAAACTGCTGGTAAGCCTCGGCATATCCCGGCGGGCTCACCACGGCCCCGTTTTCAACGCGGGTACCGTGTTCGTCACCCGATTGGTTGAGCGGCGAAAATACTTCGTTGGCTAACACCCCGGCCTGCTCCAGAACTGCTTCGACCAGGTCGGGGGTGGCATCCTCGAATCCGGGCAGATGCGAGATCGAATCGAGGCCCGCAATTTCGTCAATGACAAATTGCATATCCTGGATCGGCGCGTCGTAGTCAGTCATATCAGTAACCTAGCTGTAAAATTTTACGTGTTCGTCGAGGGTGGCCCGATCGGGAACTATCTGGTTTTCCGGTAAGCCCTGAGCCTCGTATCCAAAAGAAATTCCAAACAGGAGCTTCATTTCGGCATCGATGCCGAGTTCCCGACGCACCGAGTCGGCGTCGTAGCCGAGGATGGTCTGCGGGCAGCTGGCAATCCCGTGCGCGCGCATGCTAAGCATCAGGTTTTGCGCATACATACCGACGTCGCAGGCCTCGCGGATGCCGCCCCACTCGGGTAAGAATATAAATACGACATGCGGCGCGTCGAAAAATTCGAGGTTGCGCAAAAATGCCTGCCGCTTACCCTCCCGGTCCTCGCGCGTTACGCCTAGCGCCTTGTATAACAGTAGCCCGACGTCGAGCTGGCGTTGTCGATAAATCCCTTCGTATTTCGCATCGTAGGGAAAATCGAGCGAGTAATGACCCTGGCCGATAGTTTCCATGAAAATGCGGCTCAGTTTATCGCGCATTTCGCCGGAAACCACATAGCTGTACCAGGGCTGGGTATTGCAGTTCGACGGCGAAAAAGCCGCCGTTTCGAAGATCTGCTCGAGGATATTTTGTTCGACGGGCTGGTTTAGAAAACCTCGAATCGAGCGCCTGCTGCGGGCAAGCCGATCAAATATCCGAACAATATCCGGATCACTGGTATCAGGAGTCATGGTACTGAATAGCTGCTAGTCAAGTTTGAAAAACGCCATTTATATTACAACAATTGATCGGGAACCAAAGGAATTCCTGCGGCTAGCCACCCATTTAGCAAATTTCACGGCTTAAGCTGGGGCGCCGGCCGGAAATCATGACCAGGTTAAAGCTGCGCGGCTGATAATCGCCTCAATCAACAATTTTTTATTCGTATCCTGCAAGCTGCCGCAGCATTTGCAAATGCGCCGGTCTATCCCATTCGCGTTTGCCGATAACCTTGTGCGCGATTTCACCCTTTGTATTGATAACGAAGGTTGTCGGCATGCCGGTTACCCACCAGTCCTTGCTGACCCGGCCGTCGGCGTCGAGCAATACTGTGAATTCGATAGGATAGTCGCCGCGAAAAGCTTCCACTGCCTCCCTGCCTTCGCCGACGTTGATGGCAAGCCAGGCGATTGCCTGGCTGTCCAGAATTCTAGAAGCGCGATTCATCGACGGCAATTCCTCCCGACAGGGTACGCACCAGCTGGCCCAGAAGTTGACTACCATGACCCTGCCCCTGAAGTCAGACAGCCGGTAAACGTTATGGTCGAGACCGGGCAAGCTGAACTGCGGCGCCTTGCGCAAGACCGGAGATTCGTCAGCAGCGCCCACGAGAGAAACCAGCAACAGAATTACCAGGAGAGGAAATTCTCGTCTCGCCAGGGTCAACGGATACATATCGATAAATCTAGCTCCCTGCCGTTATCAGATCGCGCAGCAGGTTCTCGATATGCGCGGCGGGGAACCCGAACGGCACGATCGTGTTCAACTTGCCGCTTTGGTCTATGACAAACAGATTCGCGGTGTGGTCCATCGTGTACTGGCTATTGGAACGCGGATTCTTCTGATACTTCACTCTAAACTGTTTGGCGGCATGATCTATTTGTTGCTTTGTACCAGTGAGCCCCACCAGCCCGGCACCGAAATAGTTCAGGTATTGCCCTAGCACCGCGGGACTGTCGTGTTCGGGATCCAGCGTGACGAACAGGCCGCGGGCGTGTATCGAATCGTCCCCCAGGCGTTTCAGCGCCGAGGCCATGTGCTGTAGCTCGATCGGGCAGACATCGGGGCAAAGCGTGTAGCCGAAGAATACCAGCACGACCTTGCCGCGCAGATCGCGCAAATGAAAGGTTTCACCCCCGTGACTGGTCAACGAAAAATCGATCTCTTCGGCGGCTGCAGCCGCCGGCGCAAACGCGGTCAGAGGCGATATAGACAACGCAATCGAGACAATGACTACCCGCAGGAGAGGGTGCATCTACTGCACCTCGACTTCGCTGCCGTGCACCCAGCTCGGATCGCCTTTACGGATATCGCCGATCGGTGCGGCGAAGGCATCTGCCACCAGCGCATCGACGTTGCTGCCGGTCAGCGACTCGAGAAACAGGACCAGGTCCTGTTTTTCCCGCGTAGCCAGATTGAGCGGCTTGATCAACGGGGAAAGCCCCTCGTTCGGCACCCCGCCGGCATCGTAAAACTCGATCACGTCGCCGAGACTGCTGAGCGAGCCGTTATGCATGTACGGCGCCGTGAGGGCGACGTTGCGTAATCCGGGAGTCTTGTATTTCCAGCGATCGTAAGGGTTTTGCGTCACTTCGTAGCGCCCGACATCGGCGGGGGCTGGTTCGCCGACGCGCTCGATAATGGCGCGATCGATCTCCAGGACTACGCCGGGCGCTACCTGCACCAACTGTTTTTCCGGCCGGATGCCCATCGACTCGCGATAGCCGAGTCCGGTGTTATGCAGACGGTTATCCATGAACAGGGCGCTATCCTGGCCGAGGGTATGGCAAGCGACGCAACCCGCCTTGCCTTTGAACAGCTCGAATCCGCGCCTGGCCGTATCCGATAACGCGTCCGACTCGCCGTTAAAATACCAGCGGTCAAAGGCCGAATTGCCGGACACCAGTGCGCGCTGGTAGCTGGCCAAGGCGATACCCAGCGTTGTCATCGACAGCCCTGCCCCACCGAAGGCGGCTTCGAACATGCCATCATATTCGTCGATTTGGCGAATCTTGTTCAGCACATAACCTATCGACGGATTGCCCATTTCATTGCGCGCCAGCAGCGGCCCCCAGATCTGCTGCTCGAGCCGGTCTTCACGACCGTCATGAAACAACAGCTCGGCATAGGCGACGTTGTAAAGCGTCGGCGAGTTGCGGCGCACGCTGCGGCCCTCGATACCGACCGCCATCGCGATTTCGTTACTGGTAAATCCCTGGTCCGGCACGTGACACATGGCGCAGGAAAAGGTGTCGTTGAGCGACAGGCGTCGGTCGAAAAAGAGTTTCCTGCCGAGCTGGATTCTGGCCCGGTCGGCAGTTTTTCCATCCGGCACCGCCGGTAAACCCAGTGGCGGATTTTCGATATATGCGAGCAGATCGGCTGATTTACCCTGGCGCAGTTCGAGCGCGCGTGAGCGCGTGGTGTAATTCTCGGCTTCATAGCCGCTCTTGTCATCGCCGGGACCGGACAGGAGCGTTGCCGGCTGGCTCGCCGCGACCTTCACGGTGTTTTCCCGCGCCTCGCGTAACAGGGTTTTGAAGTCGTTCAGTATCAGGTCCTGGTGCAGGAAAGCTACGCTGTAGATATTGCGGATTTTACGTTCGGGATCGATCAGGAAGACGCGCAACAGGTGCGAATAGGCGCCGGTATAGCGGCCATCAGCCGTATATTCACGCTGGATATCCTGATTGTATGCGTCGAGAATCGGCGCCAGTTTCTGTTCTGACGCCGTGGTGACAAACCGCCATTCGCCCTGATTGCCGGCGTAGCGAAAATTGTTGCCATATAGCGCCATGACTTCGGGAGTATCGGTGGCGGGGTCGAAACTGAGACTGATCAACTGGAGGTGTTGCGCGATCTCGGGGTCCTGTTTCATCGCCGCCTTGATCTGGTAAAAAACGTGTGACGTCAGCGGGCAACCGTTGACGTCGCTACAGCTGCTGTAAATGAAGGCTAGCAGCACGTAGCTGTTGCCATACAGATCGTAGAGCCGGCGCGGTTTTCCGTCGACGTCCAGAACCTCGCCGTCGGCGGCATGTCCTAGCGGCGGCAGCGCATAACTACCCACGGCGGGTAACTCGTATCCCAGATCGCCATAGCCTGGCGCGACTAGCGGAGCTTCCGCGGACCCCGATTGTGCACGCAATGCCGTGCAACCCAGCAAGGTCAAAACCAGAAAAATCGACACCCGGATCTTCATATCAGCCTGGCAAGAATAAACCCCGGGGGAGGATAGCACCGCCCCCGGGGTTTGAGAAAAGCCGCAGCGAGGAGATGTCGACTCCGGCTACTAGCGAGTAACTATTGCAGCAGCGATTCCACACTGGAATCTGCCGTCGCCAGCTTTTTCGTCTCTGGCGACTTGCCACTGTAAAGCGAGTAAGCACCGAAGCGCATCTGGTGCGCTCGGCCTAGCTTCAACCTGGTGAAATCAAGTGCGAACTGTTCGACCAGTTCCTTACCGTTCCAGACATAGCTCTTGAAGTACTGCTCGTTGTCTTCGCCTTTCTTGTCCCAGTTGGCGAGCAGCGACGAGGTATAATACACGCGCTTGCCGTCCCAGCTGGAGGATGCCATGTTGACCTGGCGGCCGATGACCTTTTCGTAGACCTGCTTCGGGTTATGCGGATCGGTCAGGTCGAACAGGCGAGTCTTGCCGTCCATGAAAGTATTGACCCAGAGCCGGCTGTCGTCGGCGCTGATCGAGATATCGACCGGCAGCGGAATCGAGGCTGGATCGCCGACGTCGGCAACCGCCTTGGCCTGCCATTCACCCTGATCGTCTTCGTAAATCAGCCAGATCTTCGAGGTCAGCGCGGTGGTGGTCACGCACCAGTTATTATGGGGTTTCCACGCGCAGCGGATTTCGAGCGGCGCGCCCGGCACGTCGAAAATTTTCTTCGGCTTTTTGCTGTGCAGGTTCCACAAAACCATGGTATTGCCGAAGCGCTTCATCGCTTCCGCGTCCTGCAACATCTTGCCGAAGTCCATCATGTAGTTGGACCAGCCGGTGAACGACGAGGTCAGCATGATGTTTCTGCGCGGCAGAACGCGCAGGTCGTAGTTATAGCCATCGGCCAGCTTGCCGGTCTTATTAGCGCCCTGCAGGCTCTGGTCGGTCGGCATCCAGTGGGTGGCGATGTATTCGCCCTCGTTGGTGTACTCGACCAACGCGGTGCGCCCGCCGTTATCCTGGTTGTTCGACAGGCCGGTAACCATGATTCGACCGGGCAGCGCATAGGTGGTATGCGGCCCGACGACACCACCGCTCTTTTCGACGAAATCGGTGACAACGCGGTACAGCTTCGGTTTTGCGGGATCGCTGGCCACATCGAAAATAAAGATTTTGCTGGTATCGAGCCCGCCCGCCCACAGGTACTTGCGATCATCGGTAAAGCCGGAGTGATGGGCTTCGTTGCGCCCGCCTACCGAAAGCGTGTGCACGACCTGCCCGTACTTCGAGGAATTCGGATTAACGTCGACGGTGACCAGCTTGTCCTGGCCGTCACCCAGGCCTTCCACGCCCAGTGTCCAGACGTAAACAAAGTCTTCCTGGCCGACAATCTTGGCCATATAGGGCGACTGGCAGGTTTCGTCGGCCTGGGCAACCGACATAGCTGCGAAAAGAGTTGTGAACAATGCGATCGCGAACGCCCGCAGGTGCAATCCGGCGCGCGCGCCTGTGCTTGCTTTCATTTAAAATCCTCCTGAACTTGAACTTAATAATTAAAATAATAGAATGAATGTTCATTTCAAAAACTAAATCGAACCGCCATGCTTGTCAATAAATTTTCTCGATTTGGAAATGTTAGTTGCGAATAAAAATTAACCAGGCTGCCGAACTGCAGGAATTCACCATGCCCGGATCCCCTTTTACATCCTGTAACGGTCTCGCTCATTATGTGAAATCGATATCATCCGTGCCGCCAGATATGATGATAAGATCCCTTCTCAATTAACAGTCGAAAACACAGACCACCAAGTGCCCTACCTCAAAACCATAGAACTCATCCCCGAACCACTGGACTGCCGTATATTGACAGCTGCTCTGGACCTGTTTGTGGAGCGGGGTTATCACAATGTTTCGGTGCACGATATCCAGCGCAAGGCGAATGTCAGCATTGGGTCTATTTATAACCACTTCGGCGGCAAGGAGGGGGTCGCGCGGGCGCTTTACTATCACCTGCTCAACGAATTCGAGGAGATGGTTGCAGACGTCATCGCCCAGGATCTGACCAACGTCGGACGCTGCAACGAGATTATCAGGCTGTTGTTCGAGTACACCGAAACTCGCCATGAGATCGTCGAGTTCATGCTGCACGCGAAGCACCGCGAGTTTTTGCCCGAGGAAAAGCCGGTTTGCAGCGCCGCGCCTTTCCGCACCATGCGCGACATCGTCCAATGGGGAATGGATAACGGCGAGATATGCGCGGGTAATAGCTGGGTTATTACTTCCAGCGTTTTCGGCAGTACGATTCGCATGATCCACCTGCGTCTCGACGGCCTCATCGACAGGCCTTTACCCGAATTTTATGACGAACTAGTCGAAACCATCTGGCGTGGTTTGATACCCGAACAGCAAAATGAAGTATTAAGAGTCGTTGCCGAATAATCCGCGAGGATTTTTTCAGCCGTGTTCATGTCACGCTTTGATTTCCAACCGGAACCTTATCTGCCCGGCGCAATCGTTACGTAATCCGGATCAATTCGATTGCTCACGAGTTTCAACTAAATTACAGTTGACTTCATTCGATTGTCATTTTTACGAGGCCCGCCTTGAAGCCGAACCCTATCAGCCGATTCCCGATTCCCGAACTCGACAGCCTGCCGGAAGATATTCAACAACGCATTAAAGAGGTACAGGAAAAGTCGGGCTTCGTGCCCAATGTTTTCCTCGCGCTGGCCTGGCGTCCCGACGAGTTTCGCGCCTTTTTCACCTACCACGACGCACTGATGGAAAAAGAAACGCCGGGGTTGAGCAAGGCCGAACGAGAGATGATAGTGGTCACGACTTCGGCGCGCAACCAGTGCCAGTACTGCGTGATCGCGCACGGGGCAATTTTACGCATTCGCGCCAAAAGCCCGTATATCGCAGATCAGCTCGCAGCCAACTACCGCAAGGCAGACATCAGCGAACGGCAGAAAGCCATGCTCGATTACGCACTCCAGGTTTCGCGCGAGGCGGAGACGATAAACGACGCAGACCATCAACGACTGCGTGATCTTGCTTTCGACGACGACGACATCTGGGACATCGGTGCGATCAGCGCTTTCTTCGGTTTGTCGAACCGACTCGTCAACATGTCGAGCATGCGCACCAACGACGAGTTTTACCTGATGGGACGGGTGCCCCGGGAAAAATAGGTTACACTTGCCACAATCTAATGCAGGCGGGTAACGCGAAGTGAGTGAAGAGACAGGCCCCAGAATTATCAAGAAATATCCGAATCGGCGGCTATACGATACCGAGAAAAGCAAGTACGTGACCCTGCAGGAAATCCGCGACCTGGTGCTCGAAGAAATTCTCTTTGTCGTCATCGACAAGAAAAGCGAAGAAGATATTACCCGCAGTATTCTGCTGCAGATTATTTTCGAGCAGGAGTCGGAAACCAATCCATTGTTTTCGAACGATAATCTGGAGCGATTCATCCGTTTTTATAATGCCGGAACTCATCTTGGATTTTCCGATTTTATCGGCCAGGGAATGAATTTCTTCCAGCAGCAGCAGCGTGAATTCGGTAAAGCGGTCGAAGGTATAACGCAAAACAATCCGCTGACGTTTTGGACCGATATGACACAGAAAAACATTGATTCCTGGCGCCAGATGATGGGCCTGGGACCGGACAAGGACAACTCCGACAACAAGTAAGCTATTGATTTAAAATAATTTTCAGAATTATTTCCGCGATTGGCTTGACACCTCCAGTTTTTACTTCTATTTTGTGCACTGCAATATATTGCTGCGATGCAGCACTTGATGTTTAGCCATTAATCGAGGTGACAGCAACATGAACCAACAAAAAATCGCACTCGTCACTGGAGGAACCGGCGGCATCGGCACCGCAATCTGTATCGCGTTGGCCGACCAGGGTCGCAAAGTCATCGCGGGATACTTTCCCCCGGAAAAAGAAATCGCGGAAGCCTGGCAGCTAAAACACCGGGACAACGGCTATGAATTTGAAATCGTTGCCTGCGACGTCAGCGACTTCGAATCCAGCCAGCAAATGCTGCACGATGTCGTGGAAACCATTGGCGCGGTCGACATCCTGGTCAATTGTGCCGGCATTACCCGGGACAAAACCTTACGTCGGATGACCCCCGAGCAATGGGACTCGGTATTGCGCACCAACCTCGACTCGGCTTTCAACGTCACCCGTCACGTGGTCGAGGGCATGTCCGAAAATGGCTTTGGCCGTATCGTCAATATTTCCTCGGTCAACGGGCAAAAAGGACAGTTCGGACAGGCCAACTATTCCGCCGCCAAGGCCGGTCTGCACGGCTTCACCAAAGCGGTCGCACAGGAACTTGCCGCCAAGGGGGTCACCGTCAACTCGGTATCCCCTGGCTATGTCAAAACCGAGATGACCGACGCGATCCCCGAAGAAGTACGTGAATCCATCATCCAGCAGGTGCCTATGGGCCGCATGGCGTCACCCGACGAAATCGCCTATGTCGTCAGCTTTCTGACCGACGATCGCAATACCTATATGACCGGCGCCAACCTGCCAGTCAACGGCGGCATGTACATGACCTAGCAGCTTGCTCGATCAGATTACTGATATAAAACCAGAAATTGAAGACGGGCATCGGAGTCCGTCTTTTTTTTGGTCGTCAAAGCCTTGCCAAACCTGATTTTGTTGCACTGCACAATAAATTATGCTAGGCTGAAATTCTTTTATAATTTAACGAGTTACCAACATGAGCGAAAACAACCCATGGGCCGATCAATGGTTCAAGGCACAGCAGCAATTCGTCGATGCCTGGAGCGATATGGCTAAAACAGGCGGCGGCGGAAATGCCAGTCAGTCCGACCTGTGGTCACAGGGCTTCGATCTGTGGCGCAAGGCCTGTGAAGGCAAGACGCAGCCCGATATGGAACAGGCCATGCGCAAATGCATGGATATGGGCAAGGAATATTTCGCCATGGCGGAGCAGGTTAGCAAGGGTCTCAGCGCCGGCGCTAATCCTGTCGACGCAATCAATCAATGGCTGGAGCAGATGAAACAATCGCTGCAACAGTTCGGCGGGATGCCCGGTTTCAATGGCGCCGGGGTCAACGACTTCATGAAACAATGGTTCGCTCCGAATGCCAGCTGGCAGGAAATGGTGGCCGGGCTTACCCCGATGAATCAGGCTTTCTGGCAAATGCCCGGCATGAATACCTCGGTATTCAACCTGGGAGAAGCGATCGATCCGCTGGGCAAGATACTGGAAGCGCCGGGTGTCGGTTATTTTCGCGAACCGCAGGAAAAACAGCAAAAAGGTCTGCAGCTGGCGCTCGAGTATCAGGAAGCCAATTTCAAGTTCAACCAGGCATTCCTGCGCGTTGCGCTCGAATCGATCCAGGGATTTCAGACACGGCTGCTGAAACCTGGCGGCGAGAGCGCGCCGAAATCATTACGCGATATATACGACCAGTGGGTTGAAGTCAGTGAAGAGCACTACGGCGAATTCGCGATGAGCGAGGAGTACCAGGCGCTTTACGGTGACATGGTCAACCGCCTGATGGTCATGCGCCGCCACTACGGCGAAATTGCGGACGATTTCCTGCGCACGATGAACCTGCCGAACACTCGTGAAATCGACACCATGCAGGAGCGTTTGCAGCAGGTACGTCGTGAAAACTTTGTCCTGAAAAAGGAGATCAAGGAAATCAGGGCGATGCTGGTGCAAATCAACAGTAAAGCCACGGCGCCCGCAGCAAAGGCAGCGCCCGCAGCAAAGGCGGCGCCCGCAGCAAAGGCAGCGCCCGCAGCAAAGGCGGCGCCTGCAGCAAAGGCGGCGCCTGCAGCAAAGGCAGAAGTCGCAGCAAAGAAAAAGCCTGCAGCAAAGGCAGCAGTCGCAGCAAAGAAAGCGCCAGCGGCCAAAGCAGCGCCGATTCGCAAGCAAGCAGCGGCTAAAAAAGCCGTAGCCACGAAAGCCAAAGTAACCAGAGCCAAAGCAGGAGCCTGATCAGATGAATAATACTCCGTTTCGTTCCGACCAGGTGGTCGATGAACTGGTACAGTTCAACCAGAACCTGAGCAAGGGCGTCAAGAATTTGCTCGAAGCCGACGAGATTTCCGCCGGCGTCACCCCGCGTGAAGAAATTTATGCGGAGGACAAACTCAAGCTGTACCGCTACCAGCCATCGACCGGCGTGGTGCAAAACAAGATCCCCACGCTGATCGTCTACGCGCTGGTCAACCGACCTTACATGGCCGACATCCAGGAAAACCGCTCAACTATCAGGGGCTTGCTGAATACCGGACAGGACGTCTACCTGATCGACTGGGGTTACCCGGATCGCGCCGACAAGTACCTGACCCTCGATGACTATATCAATGGCTATATCGATCGCTGTGTCGACGTCATGCGCGAACGTCACGGCGTCGACAAGATCAACATCCTCGGTATCTGCCAGGGCGGCGTGTTCAGCCTGTGTTACACCACCCTGCACCAGGACAAGGTCAAGAACCTGGTCACCATGGTAACGCCGGTGGATTGCAAGACGCCGGATAACATGCTCTCCCACTGGGTGCAGCAAATGGATATCGACGCCATCGTCGACGCCATGGGTAACCTGCCCGGAGAAATGCTCAACTGGACCTTCCTCAACCTGAAACCGTTCCAGTTGATGGGGCAGAAATATGTCTCCATGGTCGACATCATCAGCGATGAAAAGAACGTCAAAAATTTCATGCGCATGGAAAAGTGGATTTTCGACAGTCCCGACCAGGCCGGTGAAGCGTTTCGTCAGTTCGTCAAGGACTTTTTCCAGCAAAACAAGCTGGTCGAAGGCGGCCTCAAGATTGGCGAGCACGAAGTCGATCTGAAAAACCTGAAAACCCCGGTGCTCAATATTTTTGCCGAGCAGGACCACCTGGTACCGCCCGCGGCATCGAAGATATTACCGAAGCTGATCGGCAGCAAGGATTACACCGAGCTGTCCTTCCCCGGCGGCCATATCGGAATTTACGTCAGCGGTAAGGCTCAGGCGACCGTGACCCCGGCCATTTCAGACTGGCTCAACGCCCGTACCTGAGATTTAATCGACGCGCGGCTCATCCGGGCCGCGCGTTACCCATGACCTGAAGACTTTTAGTCATCGGCTTGCAATCGGGTTAGCAAATCAGTTAACTATGCGCCAGTTTAACCCGAACCCTGGCTGCCGACGCGACGATCACGATGAGCAAGGTCACTACTGAAACATTCAACGAAATTATCAGGATCGAGCTGCCCTCGGCGGCCGAAAGCGGAATCTATCTGCGCAATATCGAGGAAGGCCGAGCCGAACTGGTGCTGCCCTATAACGAGAAATCGCTGCGACCCGGCGGCACCATTGCCGGCCCGTTCATGATGATGCTGGCCGACGTCTGCATGTTTGCCGTGGTGCTGAGCCTGCTGGGTGAAATCAAACTGGCGGTCACGACCAGCCTGAACATCAACTTCCTGCGCAAACCCGCCGAGTGCGACCTGGTCGCCAGGGGCAATATCATAAAACTCGGCAAGCGCCTCGCCGTGGTCGAGGTCTCGGTTTACAGCGAGGAGAACATTGTTGCCCACGCCACCGGAACCTATTCCATCCCACCGCAAACCTGAAACCAGGGCGCGCAACAGTTCCAGCTCGAGAGATAGCACCAGGGAACCAGGTCCGAATCAGCCTGACCGTACCCCTTAATGTGAGTCACAGCTGATGTGGGTACTGATCAAATCAGGCAAATCACTCCATATTACGACTATTTCACCCATATGGGGGATGTCGCAGCCAGGCGTGACCGTTACAGTTGTTGACGGGGGATCATGCAAATGAAACTTGATTACAGGCAGAAGCTAATATCGATAGTTACATTACCAGAACATCACTTTGAGTTACGGATTGGCGAGAGTCTGCTGGTTCTTTTCTTATTAGCCGTTTTGATACTGGTGCTATTTTGACTGACAGCTTTCCGCTGTAAAACTGCAAGGTCCAGAACATAGATTCACAGGGCTTTGCCAGCGCGGACGTGCTCCTGCCTTGGGCCGCAACCAGCGTCAGGATTTGCTGGTTATGGTGTTCAAAAGAAAGAAACCCGTCTCGGCGGTCAGGGTTGAGTAGCCGTTGACAACATCGTTTACAATTAGCTCACCGCAATAGAATCCAGAGAAAAATCATGCCATCCGTAGACGATTTAAGTGAAGCGGCGCAAATAGCCTACCAGGCCTTTCTCGACATGAGTAATAGCAAGACAGCACATTTTAACTGCCTGCAAGCAATCGAATCGATATACGAATCCGGTGGCGTCCCGGGCGCAGCGCAAAACCTGGAGCTGGAAAAACTGCTGGCCGATCACGATAAAAACGTGCTGGCGTTTACCACCGCACTAGCTGCCGTAACAGACAGTGACGACAAAAATACCCTGCTTCGACTAATGTCTTAGTTCTTGCCGAGTAGCGGCTTGCTGCCGCCAGGTAATCCTCGTAGCAGGTGCCCCTCCCCGCTTCACTCGCTGCACTCCGCGTAATCGGCTAGTATCGTTCAGGTTATTCTTAAAGATGTGAGAATGAATCAATGCGACGCTTAAAACAACTGCTCGACACTGGTAACACCGTGCTTTCAGGATGGTGCGGCATCACCGATCCACGCTACCTGGAGACCATCGCCGAGCACGACTTCGACGCGATCGTGCTTGATATGCAGCACGGTTTTTTCGATGAAACCAGTGTTCAACATGGTATCGCCACCCTGGTTGCTCGCGGTAAGGCGCCTCTGGTGCGGATTCCGCTGGCGCGTTGGGATGTGGCTTCGCGGGTAATGGATTTTGGCGCGCTCGCCGTGATAGCGCCCATGATAAACAGCGCCGATGACGCCAGGGCATTTGTAGCGGCGACGCGTTTTGTCCCGCTCGGTGAACGTTCGTTCGGACCACGACATGCCGCGTCTCTTTACGGCATCGACTCTAACGAATACCTTCAACAATTCGATCACTGCTCCCTCGCGCTGGCAATGATCGAAACCCGCGCAGCCTATAGTAACCTGGATGAAATCATCAAGGTCGAGGGAATCGATGGCGTGCTTATCGGCCCCGGAGATCTCTCTATTTCGTTTCGCCAGAATCCGGTTCCGGACGCCTATGGCGTCGACACGATCGATGTTGTTAAAGACATAGTTACCCGCTGTAAACAGGCCGGCAAAAAGACGGCGGCCTTTTCGTTCGATCCGGAAGCTGCAAATATGCTCAATGAGCTAGCAGTCGATATCATTTCCGTGGGACTCGACGTTACGTATATTGCTGACGGCGTGAAATCCCACTTAGCGGGGCTCAATTTCCGGAAATAATATTCAGTCTGGTAATTGATTTGATGCCGGCCCGGGTGGGGCATCGTGACAATTACTTTATCTTACAAAAGAAACCCGCCTGGAATCGACGGGTTAAACAGGTCATAAAACTGACCTAAGGGTAAAAATCATTTTAATGAGGTAATGCATGACCCGCAGAGACGCGGTTCACGAAATACAAAAGACATGGCCCCAAAATAAATTAAACAGGCATACCTGTGCCACCAGGCGCAGGCCCAGGATTCTACAGCGATCAGCTGTATTACGACCCAAAGCGGAAGCCCCCGTTATAGCAACTGAAAGGCTAGCGCCTCGCTTTTCCTGAAGCTATCGTAATTCAAAGTCGTCAATATAATAGGTAATCGGGCCATCGGTATTCAAGGTCCCAAAAGCCCAACCATAAACCTCGGATAATCCCAGCCCATCATTCGGCGCGTCATTGTAAATCTCCTTGCGAACCAGTTTTTCAAACGGAACCGTAATCTGCGTCCAGCCAGAGAAATTGTCAGCGAATGTGTAGGTATAGACTTCGGCGCCAGCAGGTGTTGGACAGGGTTTTCGATTATCGAGTATCTCTACAAACAGGGAGGTATTGGTATTGCGGCCATATATCCAGAAGCTGAACTCATTGAATCCACGCCAGTCGCGCGGGGTCCATCGGCTAACGGCCGCATTCTCGAAGTTGTGTATCACGCCGGCCCAGGCTTTAACATCTAGTTCCATCTGCAGCACTTGATTATCGGCTTCTTCGCCAGGTAGTCGGGGATGAGCAGGAGTCGTCGAGATACTTACTAAACTGCTATCAGAGTCCGAAAAGGTAAAAAAACCAAGCGCCACTCCAGCGTGATCTCCGCCAGATTGCAAACCGCTGTTGAAATCGTCAAAAACGCCGGCCTGTGCCTTATCGATAGCCGTTGTGTCGGTTCCCGCGTCACATTTGTTTGCCAGGTCGAGCTTCAAACTATCATCGATTTCGCCAGCACGTGAGTACACGAAGATCATTCCATGGTTGTCCATGGTAAACGTCCCATCGTCAACATGCCCCCTGGTTACGCCAGCTCCTTCCCATCGCATAACCAGATTCGCGCCGTTCCTCGTGAAAGTGGCGTGCACCTTTCGCGTAAGCTTACCACCCGAGAGCGGGCTGAAGTCCGTATTGCTGCTGCAGGTTCCATCTGCTCTGATTACGAATTCGCCTGAGAGCAGCTTTATCCTGGCGTCGCCGTGTGTAACCGTCGCCGGAATCGTGGTCCCGTTGACAGCAATCAACTTATAGTTTCCCGTTATCCTGGCTAAGGTTTCCTGAACCGACCCGGTTTCGACACTGCTGGAATCATTTAGTGCTGTAGTACACCCACTGCCTGCAACAACCAACATGCCGCAAGCAAAAATAATAGAAAGTTTCCTGATCAGCGTCATCAAGTCATTGCAGCATAGTTCCCAGGCTGGGCCGTGACCTGAATCAAATTTTATAAACCTAAGCTAAGCCGGCGATCGTAGGGGAGGAAATGTTATTCCTTTTAACACCAGCGTCCTCGCTGCATTACGAAGCTCAACCAAAGTAGCAGAGGATCCGTGACTGAAATAATTGAGCTTGAAAGATACTAGGTAGCAGCTTTAACTCCAGTGAAATTGATTACTTGATGCGTTGACCACGCTCAAAGCAAGCGACCTCTCCTGGCTTCAATGGTACCCACTCATGATCGTTCAAGGGCAGCGTTGCAATCAATGCCTGATAGCTGCATCTGCCTTCGGCACGAAGCCCCTGGCAAGGAATGGCCATATCTGACCCCGATTTCGATTTATATAGATTGACGTATAGACCAGGTTCGTCACTCACGGCATCACCTGGTATGGTTTGGCGATGCCCGTGAGCAAATAAATTTACACCATCGCTGTATAGAAAATTTGATGCGCCGCGTTGCAGAATTTCCTGGGCGAAGCGTTTTACGACAGCATAGCGTTTTTCAAAAGCTGGAATACTCCCGCTACTCCACAATGACTCCAGGTAACCGAGGAGATGGCAGAACAAGTGCTCGGAATCCGTATCCCCCTGGGGCAACAGCCAGGAGGATGCATTGGGCATCTCGCATGGTGGTACGAATCCGTTATGCGCGAAGACGTGGGTGTGACCACCGAGTACGCGTTGAAAAGGTTGCGTGTTTGCGAGCTTTCGCACGCCCTGCGTGGCACGCCGGACGTGGGAAATGATCAGGTTACTGCGTGGTGCGTGACTACCAAGAAACTGCACCATTGGACTTTCAGCCGCGGGGGCAGGTTCTCGCAGCAGCATGGCATCTGTCCCTGTAAAATAGGCAACCCCCCAACCGTCCGGATTACCTCCTTCCGCTGAACCGCGCAGCGCAAAAGACTCCCAACTGAATGTCAAACGAATGGGCTCTGATGATGATAAACCGAGTAGCTGGCACATGGACTTTCGTAAGTAGTGACTCAGGATTCCTGACTGCTAACAGGTTAACATCATCAACGGCTCAGGGAATCCGAGGAATCAACTAAATTCAATCCGATGTTTTGGACAAGCGCCCTCTTTTAACCGCAGTCCGACTCCAAAAGCTTTTGCGTAAACCCTCGCTTGCGGGAAATCAGAGCCTTCTCAGGCAACGCCAGATCTGTCTTTATTGACACTACTTAAGCGGCGCCAATCCCGAGTTTGCTGCAGGCAAAAAAAAAGCCGGGAT
>CAVYHN010000014.1:0-93302 GCA_963768295.1 uncultured Gammaproteobacteria bacterium
TTTCGCAGGGATGACATCCTTAACTTTGTGTCATTAGTGTCTGTCCCTGAGTTCTCTGAGTACTATAGTTTGCGTACTATGTTATTTAGGTACTATAAGTACCTAAACTTAAACAATTATAAACTATTTCTTTGACCTGGTTTATTTATTGTAGTAATTTGGTACTGTGAGTACCAAAATCGAATCAAAAATAAACACCCTGCTCAACTCTCAACCCTCAGGAGTTGTCTTTTCTTCTTCGTGGCTAAAAAACCACGGCTATAGCCTGGATTTGCAAAAGCGTTACAGAAAGAGTCGGTGGTTTGAATCCATAGGCACAGGAGCGATGATACGCCGGTTTGATCAGGTGGATTATCTCGGTGGCATCTATGCCTTGCAGTCACAGCTGGGCAAAACCATACATCCCGCAGGTAAAACTGCTTTGTCCATGCAGGGAAAATCGCATTACCTGGAGCTCTCTACAAAACGGGTTCAGCTCTTCGGTAGTCAAAACGAAAATCTACCCCAGTGGTTCAAGAATCGGGATTGGAAAGTCAGTGTGAACTATAAGGCCACTAATTTTTTGCCAGCTGACCTTGGTTTGGTTGAAGTGGCGCACAAAAACTTCAACGTAAAAGTATCAAGTCCCGCAAGGGCCATCATGGAGTGTCTGTATCTCGCACCCAGGTTACAGCCGCTACAGGAAACCTTTGAATTGATGGAAGGGCTGAACAACATGCGACCGGCATTGACGCAGCATTTACTCGAAACCTGCAGATCGGTTAAGGTAAAGCGTTTGTTTTTGTTCATGGCAGAAAAGGCCGGTCATGACTGGCTAAGTTATCTGAATCTGGAAAAAATCGATCTGGGTTCGGGCAAGCGAAGCATCGTAAAAGACGGTGTCTATGTGCCCAGGTACCAAATAACAATCCCAAAGGAACTGGGTACAACAATGTGAACGATGCCTATAAACAGCAAGTAAGACTACTACTCGAAGTGCTACCAGAGGTTGCCAGGGAAAACTGCCTGTCTCTGCACGGCGGCACAGCAATCAATCTGTTTGTCCGGGATATGCCGCGCTTATCGGTTGATATTGATCTGACTTTTGTCGAGCTGGGTGAACGGGAAGAGGCTATTAACGCCATCAATGAAGCCCTGGTGAGAGTTAAAGAGCGTGTCGAAACCTTGCGTCCAAAGGCCCGGGTTGTGCACAAAACCGATACATGCAAACTACAGATTGCCCACCAGGGAGCGCAGATCAAGATCGAGGTCAATATGGTCGGCCGTGGTTTGCTCGGGGAAGCTTCAAAATTACAACTTTGTGCCGCCGCGCAAGAAGAATTCGATGCGTTCAGTGCTATTTCAGTTGTTTCTATCGGACAACTCTATGGCGGTAAGCTTTGTGCCGCTCTGGATCGACAACATCCCAGGGATTTTTTCGACGTGAGGCTTCTACTGGACAACGAAGGCTTTAATGACGAGATTAAACAAGGTTTTCTCTACGGATTGGTTTGTAGTAATCGGCCAACACATGAATTACTTTCACCCAATCTAATTGATCAGCAGGCAGTATTCACCAACCAGTTTGAAGGGATGTCCAGTCTGGAATTTACTTATGTGGATTTCGAGAACACGCGCTCCGATCTCATTCAGATTATCAGATCCCGGCTCGACGATAGAGACAAAGCTTTCCTGTTGGACTTCAATCGCCTTGAGCCTGATTGGTCTTATTATGATTTTCAGGAATATCCATCCGTAAAATGGAAAATTCAGAATCTGACAAAACTCCGTGAAAATAATCCGGAGAAGTATCGAAAACAACTCGATGCACTAGAGGCAATAACAGGTTAATTATCGCCAGAATATCGACAGGCACAGACACTTCCAGCGCAGCCCGTTCGCTGTCGCTAGCCTCGCTGGATTGACATGGTTATCGCTCGGATATTCGATACATTGTTTTTCAATGTATGCAGCACAGTGTTGGCCTCGGGCCGGAATCCAGCCGCGACCAACCCCGCTAATCCCCCGTATCGACCGCAGCCGCCGCAGCCCGCCCACGCTGCTGCCGCTCGCGCAAAATGATGTAACAGCCGCTGACCACGATAACCGCCCCGCCAATCATCGTGCGCGGGCCGGGAACATCCGCAAAGATCAGGTAACCGATCAAACTGGCCCAGAGAATATAAACATACTCGAACGGCGCCACCACGCTGACGACGGCGATGCGGTAAGCCTGGGTGATGCCGAGCAGCGCCACCGTGAAAATCGCGCCGGCGAGTAACAGCAGCCACCAGTCCGTGGCCTGCAGCATCACCCAGCCCTGGAACACGCCCTGCAGCGTCGCATTGTCGGTGGTGGGCGCGGGCAGCGCGAGAATGGCCAGCGAGGTCAACGCCATCAGCACGAAATAAGACGCGGTGGTATAGATGCCCATGGTCAGCGCGTGCTCGGAGAGACCGATGTGGCGATTGATGATGGGAATCAGCGCATAGCACAGCGCGCTGAACAGCGGCATCGCCGACTCGATGCGAAACAGCGACGACCCCGGGTCCAGCATGAACACCACGGCGCCGAAGCCGATGACCACCGCGCTCCAGCGATGCAGGCCGACCCGCTCGCGCAGCACCAGCGCGGACAGCAGGGTGACGAACAGCGGCGCGGTCATGTACACCACCGCCGCCTCGGCCAGCGGTATGCTGCTGAGCGCGATGTAATAGGTGGTAAACGCAAAGAACGCGAGCACCCCGCGGGCAAACATCAGCCGCGGCCGCCGCGTGCGCAGAATCCCCGGGCCCTGCCAGGCCAGCGCCACCGCGAGCAACAGCGCGAGCACGATCGCGAGCCGAATCATCAGGATCTCGATCACCGAATAGCGCTCGGACAGCAGCTTGATGATCGAATCCTGCGTCGCAAACGCAAACAGCGCGAACACGCAGTAGAGGATGCCGGCTATGGGGCGATGGGTCGAGTTGATCGCGAGGTCCGCCAGGGATTAAAACAGGGCAGTTTACGCGGGGCGGGTGAATTCACAATAGCGGTATCCGAGCCGTTGCGATCGGGTGGGTGAAAGGACGACAGAGTGTGTGTCCCCCTCGGGCTTGATGATCTGCTTTTCCGCCTGCCCGCAGGACATCACCTCAATTTGCGGTAACAAGCCGCGTAATGCGCATTTTGAGATTCTTTGAGCTCATCAGCCGCGTGGGCTCTCAACGGTTCAGCCGCTGAGGGATAACCGGAACAGATTTATGTAATCGCTCGTCCATAAATAGATCTGTCCCGGTTTCTCATTGGGAGATTGCGAGAATTATGGTGACAGTTTACTCAATTCGAAGATAAGTAAACTGTCACCCTGATCGCCCGGTGGTGCTAAGGAATTCGGGTTTATATCATTTTGATCAATTGGAGGTTAAGTAAACCGTCACCCTGACCGCGCGAGTCCTGCGCAGGTTTCCGACGAACCGGCTGCATAGTTTGACAATCCCGTCGCGCAAAGATAGATCAGTGGTTTTACGGTAATATCAGCGTGTCATCGCAATGTTCTAGCGCTCATGAAAAGAATCGAAATCCCGGCAGAAGCAGCCGTATCCGTGGTACTTAAAGCCCGCCAGACCTGCCGCATCGTGAACACCGAGGGTGGGCAGGTGGTAGACACCTGGGCGTTTTGCGTCGACGATGCCGACGAGTACCTGTCGATGGAGCACAGTCGCTCGGCTAACTACACGCTTTTGTTCAAACCGGGTGAGCGGCTGTTCAGTAACCGTTTCCGGCCGCTGTTACGGCTGCTCGATGATACCTCGCCGGGTTATCACGACACCCTGCATGCCGCCTGCAGCGCCGGCAGTAATCGCTTCTATAACGCGCCCCGTGAGTACCCGAACTGCCAGGATAACCTGCTTCGACAAATGGCAGACCGAGGCATACGGCTCGAGCACGTACCCTGTCCCTGGAATCTATTCGAGCATGCGCTGGTTGGGCAGGACTATGCACTCGCGGATGAAGCGTCGGCCGCCGCGCCAGGGGACTATGTCGAACTCGAAGCCCTGGAGGATTTGATCCTGGTCTGTTCCGCCTGTCCCTCGCGAGTGGGCCGGATCAGCGGCGATATACCGCGTGGCGCGGCCATCGATATTCTCTAGTGCAGTTAGTGCGTATCGACAGGGACAGACACTTTCAACATTAACTGCTGACAACCGGGGGCAGCCTGAGACCTGGCCCTGTATTTCCTCACTTTCATGTGCCCTCCGGGGGTTTTTTTTTATTGAAACCGGTGCAATGAAGCGGGGTGAAATTCGAGGCGGCAGGGTGCCAGTTTGGGAATTGGGGGAGAAATTTGGTTTGGTTCGGTTGGTCCAATTAGTGCTAGGAGATTACTCAGCTACTAGCAACAACCAGGCCCTTATCCCTGCGTTTCCAATATCTCTGCGAAAATAAACTGAAATCATACCACCACTAATTCAATTGAAGCGCCTCGAACTGCGTGGTGTTCATGCGCCACTGATCGGCGGTGATTTCTAGTCGGTCGAGGATGGATGGCAAGGTATTGTCGATATACCCATGCTTGTCGTCGCGAATGATGCGCCCGGTCCAGTCGAGCAGGGCCAGGTATTCTCTGAAGCCGAATAGAATGCCGCTGTGGATGGCGCCGGTGATCCGGCTCTCGAAGGGCAGCAGCGGCTTGAGCGGGGCGGTGAAGTCGAGCAAGTTGCCGCACTCGGTCAGAACGTCAATTGCCTGCAGCAAATCGAACCTGGGCTGAAGCCGTTCCTGAACACTGGTGTATTCCGACTGTTCCGGTGTCTCCGCCATCCCGGCCCGGACCGGGTTCAAATCGACATAAGCCATGCAGGAGAGCAAGGCTTCCTCGGATTTGAGGGCCTGCGAGGTAAAGCGAGATTCCCAGAACTTGCCCGTGCACTGATCCTCGAGGTTGGCCCGGCGCGCAATGGGCTGGTTCAGGCAGCGCATGAACCAGCTGATGCTGGCGAGCTTCGCGCGCCACACGGCAACAATGTCGGCGATGGATGCGCGCTCGTAGGGCTTCAAAGCCTCGCCATTACGATAGTTTTGAATCAGCAGTGGCCCTTTGAATAGCGCGCACCAGCGCTCGATGATGTCGTCGTCGGCCAGCTCATCGAGCTGTTCCGGGCACGCTTTGAGCACCAGGTGATAGTGGTTGCTCATGATCGCATACGCGCAGATATCGATCGCAAACAGCGAGGACAGCAGGCGAATGCGGTCCACGACCCATTGCCGCCGGTGCTCGTAGCTTTGGCCGGAGTAATGATCCACCCCGCACAGAAAGGCGCGACGCACGCAGCGGGAGGTGATGTGGTAATACGGCGTATCCGCAAGCGAGATGAGTTCCTTCCTGGGACGCGTCATCAGCTAAATCCTTTTACCTGAGTTACCCGAAGCCTACGCCCGTCAACGACAATGCGTCAATGTTAAAGTGTGTGTCCTGTGTGTGTTTGCCGAAATTCTGGTGCCGCAACGACCAGGCCCAGGCCGCTTGAATCGCGCAGAGCAAGGTGTCCAGTGAATCCCCGGTTGGATCGTCAACCAGTGTGGAAGAAGCCTCGATATCGATACCGAAACGTGCTTTGGCTGCACCGTTTGTGAGTGCAGATAATATATCCCGTCTTGCAGCTTGTTGTTCCTGAGATTGTTTGCGCTTTGTGTCATTCTTGAAAGGGGTTTTTGGGAATTTTCCTGGTTAATTGGCTGATTCCAAATGCTTGAGCCAAGCGGTTGATGTGCGTAGTTCATTGTTGTCAAACCACATTAGTCCAATATCAATCCAGCTAAGAAATGAGACGCATTCTTTATTTGGAGGGGATGGCAACAAAATTGCGATATGCGCCTCGGAGTTCCCCTTAAGCTCAAACCAATAATTATATAATTGGCCGATTGCCATCCTGATATTTGGAATTTCAGGTGTGCTTTTGACTTCTATTAGGAGATCTTGTTGCTGATTGTAGTCCTTCACAAGAACATCAAACATGCATGTGCTGTCACGTCCTTCCATAAGGGTATAGCTTGATAAAGCTGACAGGAGGTTATTGGTAAGTTGATTGTGAATCCTTCTTTGTTTTTTTGACCCAGATCTTCGTATGACATCGATGTCGGCCTCATCTTTTAGAGACAGTTCTGCTTGATTGCTCGTATTTTTTGGTTTAAGCAGGCTCTTTTTCGATTTTTTCGCGGTCGTCTGTAAGAATTCCGGTAGATCATTTCCTAATTGATCCAGATCAGCCGCATCAGCTATTCCACCTTTGTCATATAGCTTTATCATTGCCGAATACTGAGAGAGTATATCGCTACCCTCAACTTTGAGCATCTTCAATAGATTTTTTACGCTTTTGTTGCCGGTAATAATTGGATATCGAATTTTCTTATCAAGCATGAAAAATGTAGGAGTAAGTAAGAATGCAGGGTTCATAAGTTGTTCTGGTTTATTTGCTTTAGGAATGCCCGGGATCTTTGATATTGACCGTGTAAGTTTTACTCGGTCATTAGGATTATTTGCAAAATAAGCCGCCTTGTACATTGGTAGCAGTTTGGAGAAATTAGACTCAACCCAATGTAATGAGCTATTACGATATGCTTTGTAAAAATTAGTAAACCCAGTGTGCTGGCGAACCATGCTAGCTATTGAGGAGTCATCTATGATAGTCGAAATGTCGTCGGCCACCTCTGCAATTGACTGCGATTTATAATCCCTGCCAAAGATGCTCTCCAGTGCTGGAATTTTTGTACTTGCGATATAACTTGCGTTATCGCCTTGGTAACTATTTGTGATCCAGGACAGCTTGGACAAACCATGTAGTTGCTTTGGAGTTACGTCGTCTAGTTGAAAAATGTAATGTGCAATTTTCCTGGCTAGGCGGTTTGTATGCCTTTGTCGGTTTGCCCAATCTTCGGACATAAAGTTTTTCTCCTAAGGTCTCAATAGAAACGTATTTATCGAGACAATGACTTTAATTTACAAATATCTTAATTTTTAAGTGACGGGGAAAGAGGGCAAAAATTTCCTCTTTCTCCTTGGCCTAGGTAATCGTAGCTTTAAGAAGTTCATTGCGCTGTTCTAAATTAATTGATGCCACATAATTGAGTATTCCTTTTCTTTGAGCGGCATTTTTAGTGTTTTTATAAGTTTCCAAGAACTGATTCATTCTCTCTTCAGTGATTTTCAGTAAGCCATGCGATAGTTGAATATTAAAGGCGGTGATACTATCTCCTGGCCCTTCTTGTTTTAAGTCGTTCAACGGTAGCGCTGACCGGATCGAGGCGTTCCGTATTTTTTCTAACAGGAGCCTGAGATTGTCAAGATTGTTTCCGGATACAACAATATCGTCCATATAGACAGTTACTTCAGCTTCGAGTTGATTTGAAATTTTCTTGAGCAACCCTCCCAATTTGCTTTGCTCGAGACAAATGGATGCAAGGATAGGGGACTGGACAAATCCATATGGCAGTATGTATTCCCCAATATTTGCGTCTGGGAGCCGCACGGTGGATTCGATTGCGATTTGTCTTCTCGAATCGTAGTCGGGATAGAATTTTTTTAGGCTCCGGGTAATTCTGGACCTATTAAAGTTTCCAAAGAAATCAACAATGTCTAAATGGAGGAAGTACTGACTGTTAAGATGCTGCTCTAAGGCTCTAACATGCCCCCCAGATAACAAATGGAAATAGTGTTTTGGTATTTTCCATCTCTTTGCGATGGTGTTCTTGACAGTTAGCCCAAATTTAACCGCTTTATCATTGGGCACAAATACCCAAGTTTTTCCTTTGATTTGGAATTTTTGAGTCCACCTTTCGTGGGCGGTCATGGCCCGAATCCTTTGCCGTAAGATAGTTAAAAACCACGTTCAAAAGTTCCAGTATTAACTGGAGGAGTCTCACTACCAAAATAGCAATCCTCAACATCTTCTGAACTAGGTTATGATTAAAATTTCTCATAATCATTTCCTCATTGAAATATCCGACGAGCCTAGCGCAGAGCGCATGGTATTTTAACCAATAGAGGCGCCATGGATATACATACAGTCATACCATAGAGCCACATATACATCACTAAGTGACATTCAATGAGGTGCAAGCGATCTAGTCGCCTACCGCCGGACGCGTTAAACATATAGGTACACTGATGTTATTTCAAGGAGGAATTTCTGTGAATCTAGGTAGTTCTGCGAAAGGTTCCTGAGTTTAGGTGACAGTGAATTAAGTTAACTTAAATACCGGGACAGATTTATTTAATCGTTGACTTTGCTAACGGGCGGACGACTTGGGCGTTTATCATAAATAGTTCTTTCCCGGTTTCTCCCGTATGGATGAATTTTCATTCCCATGGCTATCCTTTTGCGGTAAAGATTGCTGCCGGAAAAATTAACGCAGTAACTGGTGAGCCTTGGAGTGATGATCTCCAAGTCCGATCAGTTAATGGAGAACTCGTGCAGGACTACGTGGTTGTCCCAGGACAACCATGGTTGGATGGATTTGCAGTTGAGAAAGGCGTGATTAGGCAGTTTGTGGCCATGCCACTCGGTGGCGGGCACACAGCTGAAGAGCAGCTCACCGGCGAGGATGAATTTGGCGGCGTTCAAATAATTGCTTTCCCTTTGAAGCCAAATTTGTATCGGCCAGAATCAAGATTAGGATTGGTGAAAAATTGTCTTCCGTCACAAATTTTGGCGCCCGATGATTTAGCAATGGGACTAGGGCTCGGTGGAAAAATGAAACAAGAAATATTCAAGGACGATTACGGCATAAGTGCTTGGCACACTGAAGACTCAACACGGTGCTTTGTTCATATTGTAAACAGTCGGCAATACCGTTCGATTACTGGCAATAATCCACCAACAAGGCCTCCCTCGATGGAAGAGTACGATAAAGCCAGATTACCTTGGTTTGACTACTACGACGAAAACAAAGCGGCACAAATTGGTTCATCTATTTTAGGTGGATTGGATAGTGTCGGGACAAAGAATTCTCCATCGGTTGTCGGTGGTAGAGAAGTGGCCCCGTTTGTCTGAACAATAAATATCAATCCTTAAGTGGAATGCAGCCACGGGTTATGCCGCCTTTGTCGAGGGCAGCGAGTTAAAGTAAAACTGATTTGGGGTGCAGCGGTCAAGTTTTGAATGCGGTCGGCGATGATTGTAGAAATCGAAGTAACCTGTGATCTTCGATTTCGCCTCACTTGGCGACTCGTAAGCGTGCAGGTAAACATGCTCGTATTTCACCGATTTCCAGAGACGCTCTACAAACACGTTATCCCGCCAGGCGCCCTTGCCATCCATGCTGATATGAATGCCGTTGTCCTTGAGATAGTGGGTAAAGGCCAGGCTAGTGAACTGACTGCCCTGGTCGGTATTCATGATCTCAGGCTTGCCGTATTTGGCAATCGCTTCTTCGAGTGCGTCCAGGCAAAAACTGGTATCCATCGTGATCGAGATTCGATGCGACAGCACTCGTCTCGAATACCAGTCCATGACTGCCGTGAGATAAACGAAACCTCGCTTCATCGGGATGTAGGTGATGTCCATGGCCCACACCTGGTTGGCCTGGGTAATCGGCAAACCTCTCAACAGATACGGATAAACCCGGTGCTCGGGATGTCGTTTCGTGGTTCTGGGTTTGCGATAGAGTGCCTCAATACCCATTTTCCGCATCAGCGTAGCCACGTGCTTGCGACCGACCTTGAGACCTTCCAGGTGCAGCATGTCCCGCAGCATTCGAGCACCCGCAAAGGGCGACTCCAGGTGAAGTCGATCGATGCGCTTCATCAGCGCCTGATCACGATCGCTCACCGGGCGGGGCAAATAGTAAACGCTGCCACGGCTAATACCGAGAGCGCTCGCCTGTTTCGTCAAAGACAGTTTGTGTTCCGGATTAATCATCGTTTTGCGCTCAACAGGCCGGCCTTGGTGAGCGCGCCTTCTAAAAAATCATTTTCCAGTGCGAGTTCCCCGATCTTGGCGTGCAGTGTTTTTACATCCACTGGCGGTTCCTTCGATCCGCCACCATCGAACGCATCGGCAGCACGCTCGAGCAGCTGGGTTTTCCACTGGGTGATCTGGTTGGCGTGAACATCGAACTGTTCGGACAGTTCAACGAGAGTCTTATCGCCCTGAATGGCGGCCAGCGCCACTTTGGCCTTGAAGGCCGATGAATGATTACGGCGGGGTCGTCTTGCCATGATTAGCTCCTGTGTCTTGTGCATCACAATGCATTAAATTAGGCTGCTAATCCACTTAAGGGGTTGTGCAGTTTTCCGGGGCCACTTCTGCCGCTACCGGCAGTGGTATGCAGCTTACCCCGCGGTGGTCAGCCGCCTGACACCCTACCGCATTATCTAGCCCCGCAAAAAACGGCTAGCCGTTTCGGTTTCTGCCGAGTTTCGATTTAATCCAGTAGTCGAGCGAAAACAGCCCGCCGCCGTAGAGGACGCTGGTTATCAGCATCGAACCCCACAGGTAATGCCACACCAGTCCGGCACCCTTGGCCAGCGTTGCATAGTAGGAAACCACGGCGATGATGTTGACGAAGCTTAGCGCGATTGCGGTGAAGCGGGTGCCCAGCCCGATGATCAGGAACACTGGCAAGACAAGTTCGCCGAAGGTCGCGAGATAGGCGGCGAGTTCGAAATTCAACAGCGGCACCTGGTATTCGTATTCGAACAGGACCAGCGTGGTATCCCAGTCGCTAATCTTGTGCATGCCCGCTTTCAGGAACACCCAGGCCACGTAGAGCCTGATAAATAACAGAAAGGGCGCCTGCAGTTTCGACAGCAAATCGCTGATCGTCTGCGTCGGCGTATCCAGCTTTTCGACTAACCCCATCATATGACTCCCCCCGGATTATTGTTTAGGTTTGTAGGGGCTTTGAACCGTGGTGGTTTGAAAAGTTCACAATAAAGTTGCTGCGTCGAGCTGATTCGCTGCGCCCGATGTCGCAAGCATTGGGCAAGATCTTACCCAGAGTAAAATGCTGCCGCCTAAGCGAGAGTGTTGACTCAGCCGTGAACTGACTCTGAGCAATATCTTTCTGCTGTAACCGCTGTTTAGATCGCGGCGATGCGCTGCGCCTGCGCGCGCAGGCTGCTGAGCGCCGATTCTGCATCGGCAAGCTTTTCCTTTTCCTTGTTAACTACCGCTTCCGGCGCGCGCGCGACGAAGTTTTCGTTCGCCAGTTTCGAGTTGATGCGTTCGGCGTCCTGCTCGAGCTTGCCGATGTTTTTCTGCAGGCGCGCGAGCTCGGCTTCCTTGTCGATCAGGCCCGACAGTGGAATCAACAGCTGCATGTCGCCAACTAGCGAGGTTGCCGCATCCGGCGCCTGCGCGTCGGCCTCGAGCCAGGTGATCGATTCGAGTTTCGCCAGCGAGCCCAGCAGGCCGCGATTGTTCTCGATGCGCTGCTGGTCCTGACTGCTACCATGCTGACAGATTACGGGCAGTGGCTGCCCGGGTTTGAGGTCCATCTCGGAGCGGATCTGGCGCACGCCCATGATGAAACGTTTAACCCATTCCAGCTCGTCTACAATCGCGTCGTCGATTAGCGCCGGGTCTGCTTGCGGATAGCTACGACGCATGATGGTCTCACCTTCGATCCAGGCCAGCGGTGCGACACGCTGCCACAGCTCTTCGGTGATATAGGGCATGATCGGATGCAACAGGCGCAGAATAGACTCGAGCACCGTGACCAGCGTATGGCGTGCTGCTTTTTTCGACGTCGCCGGGTAGTTATCCGAGTATAAGACCGGCTTCGACAGTTCGATGTACCAGTCGCAGTAGTCGTTCCAGACAAATTCGTACAGATCGCGCGCGACCAGGTCGAAGCGATAGTTTTCGATATGCGCGGCGATATCCGCGCTGACCTGTTGCAGGCGCGCGATGATCCAGCGATCCGCCAGCGTCGGGCTACCCGCGGTACAGTCTTCGCCCTCGGTGTTTTGCAAAACGTAGCGGGTCGCGTTCCACAGCTTGTTGCAGAAATTGCGATAACCCTCGATGCGTCCCAGGTCGAAACGGATATCGCGCCCGGTCGTGGCCAGCGCGGTAAAGGTAAAGCGCAGCGCGTCGGTGCCGTAGGCCGGGATGCCGTCGGGGAAGTGCTTGCGCGTGGCGGCTTCGATTTTCGGCGCCATCTCCGGCTGCATCAGCCCGGTGGTGCGCTTGGCCAGCAGGTCGTCGAGCGAAATACCGTCGATCAGGTCGAGCGGATCGAGTACGTTGCCCTTGGATTTCGACATCTTGTTGCCGTCGGCGTCGCGCACCAGGCCATGAATATAAACCTGCTTGAAAGGCACTTCGTCCATGAACTTGAGGCCGAACATGATCATGCGCGCGACCCAGAAAAAGATGATGTCGAAGCCGGTAACCAGCACGCTGGTCGGGTAAAAAGCTTTTAGCGCCGGATCGTCACGGTCGGGCCAGCCGAGCGTGCTGAATGGCCACAGCGCGGACGAAAACCAGGTGTCGAGCACGTCTTCGTCCTGGGTCAGTTCGATATCGTCGGCCAGGCCATACTTTGTCCGTACCTCTTCGATGCTGGCGGCGACGTAGATATTGCCGTAGTTGTCGTACCAGGCGGGGATGCGGTGGCCCCACCACAGCTGGCGCGAGATACACCAGTCCTGGATGTCTTCCATCCAGTTGTAATAGGTCTTGCTCCAGTTTTCCGGAATAAAGCGAATGCGTCCGTCCTTGACTGCTTCGATAGCCGGTTTAGCTAACGGCTCGGCGCGCACGAACCATTGATCGGTCAGGTAGGGTTCGATGACCACGCCCGAGCGATCGCCATAGGGACGTTTGTAAACATGCTCCTCAATCTTGACCATCAGGCCCGCGTCTTCCAGATCCTGCACGATCTTATCCCTCGCCGCGAAGCGGTCCAGGCCCTGGTAGGCGGGTGGCGCGTTCTCGTTCATGATCGCGTCGATGGTGAACAGGTTGATCACCTCCATTTCGTGGCGCTGGCCGACTTCGTAATCGTTGAAGTCATGCGCCGGCGTGATCTTGACGCAACCGGTACCGAACTCGGGATCGACATAGTCGTCGGTAATGACCGGGATGATGCGGGTCGTCATCGGCACCTGTACCTGCTGGCCGACAAAATCGCGGTAACGCTCATCCCCCGGGCTAACCGCGAGCGCGCCGTCGGCGAGAATGGTTTCCGGTCGGGTGGTGGCAATCTCCAGGTGGGTAACGCCATTGATCGGGCCGTCGATAAGCGGGTAGCGCACGTGGTAGAGAAAACCGTTTTCTTCCTCGTTGATGACTTCGAGATCGGAAATCGCGGTGTGCAATACCGGATCCCAGTTGACCAGGCGTTTGCCGCGGTAGATCAGGTCTTCCTCGTAAAGCTTGATGAATACTTCCTGCACCGCGGCGGACAGGCCTTCGTCCATGGTGAACCTTTCGCGCGACCAGTCGGGCGAGGCGCCCATGCGGCGCAGCTGGCGCGTGATGGTGTCGCCGGATTCGGCTTTCCATTGCCAGACGCGCTCGACAAAGGCATCGCGCCCGAGATCGTGGCGGGTTTTGCCTTCCTGACCCAGTTGGCGCTCGACCACCATCTGGGTTGCGATGCCGGCGTGATCGGTACCCGGTTGCCACAGGGTGTTGTCGCCCTTCATGCGGTGATAACGGATCAGGGTATCCATGATCGTATCCTGGAAGGCGTGGCCCATGTGCAGCCTGCCGGTCACGTTCGGCGGCGGGATTACGATACAGTAGGGATCGCCTTCACCGCTGGCGGCGAAATAACCCTTGTCTTCCCAGTGCTGGTACCAGGTCTGTTCAATCGAGTGCGGATCGTAAGTCTTGTCCATCTCTCAGGCGGCGCAAATCAAAGGGCGCGATTATACCTTGCCCCCCCGGCGTTTTGCACTGTTTCTATGGTTCCAGGGAATATATACATGACTTCGAAACGGCGTGGGGATCGGGATGTTTTTTCAGAAACGCCGTAAATACATCCATGTAGGCTCGTGCGCAACATCCCTCGTTTACAACATCCCTTCGAAACGATGCTTCCTGCGGCAGTCTCTCGAAACTCTATTTGAGGAAGGTCTCGTGTTCATTGTAAATCGCAATATCTAGCTTCGAGCTGTCGCTGTAAGAGCGACTAGCTAATAAATCCTCCCGGCCCTAGCTTTAAACCTTACTGATCCAGGAGTTTTGTTTAGGGTTTGTTGAGGTCGCGCTGGATGGCGAGTTTGATTTCCTGCCAGGCGAGCTCGAGGTGTTCGTCGAGGATACGGCGCACGGTCTGTTCGAGGGCGGGGTTGTCCCTGAATGGGTCGATCGCGCCCAGGTCGGGTTCGGTCATATCGATTTCGGTCGCGTCGATGTCTGGATCGTCAAGCCTGATTTCCAGTTCCTCATCCAGGCCCAGGTCGGAAATCTTGATTTCGACGCCCGATTCGATCAGGTCGGTCAGGGTCGGAATGTCGCTTTCATCGCTCATAGGTTGACGTGGTTGAGCGGGTACCCGCGCTCCTTGTAATAACTGTAATGCATGCGCGCCTGTTGCCTGTTGTCCTCGGTTACCAGTTCGATAACCCGTTCAAACTGGGCGAAATAGGGCGGCACCGATGCCGACAGGTTGATCAGCAACTGGCGATCACCCCGGGGATCGGGATTATCGTGAATCAGGATCGGAGTGACCGGGCTGGCGCTTTCCTCGCTGTCGTGCGGCAGGAAACTGTCGTCGCGAAAAGTCCACAGCTTTTGATCCAGGTGCTGGCTTTGCTGCGGGTCGTGGGTTAACAGCAGGGTGAGTTGATCATTGTCGTAGGCTTTTTGGCAAAGTTGACACACGACCTGGTCATAGCGGTGGCGATCGGGGTTCAACTGGTAAAAGTCGATGCGCGTCATTACTTGACCTGACTCAGTATGTACTGCGTCAACAACGGCACCGGACGACCGGTCGCGCCCTTGTCATCGCCCGATTTCCACGCCGTGCCGGCGATGTCCAGGTGCGCCCATTTATACGCCTTGGTATAGCGCGACAGGAAACAGGCCGCGGTAATGGTACCCGCATCGCGTCCGCCGATATTCGCCATGTCGGCAAAATTACTCTTCAGCTGGTCCTGGTACTCGTCCCACAGCGGCAGTTCCCAGATTTTATCTTCGATCTGTTGGCCGCTTTTGATCAGATCGTTGATCAAGCCCCGGTTGTTGCCCAGCACGGCCGAGGGGACCTTGCCGAGCGCAATAATAGCGGCGCCGGTCAGGGTGGCGATGTCGATCACGCAGCGCGGTTTGAACTTGCCTGCGTAAGTCAGCGCGTCGCAAAGAATCAGGCGGCCTTCGGCATCGGTATTGAGGATTTCGATCGTCTGGCCCGACATGCTGGTAACGATGTCGCCGGGCTTGGTGGCGAGTCCGTCGGGCATGTTCTCGGTCGCGGGAACGATGCCGACAACATTGATCGGCAACTGCAGTTGACTGACCGCCTTGAGCGTGCCCAGCACCGAGGCCGCGCCGCACATGTCGAACTTCATTTCATCCATCGCGGCGCCGGGCTTGAGCGAGATGCCGCCGGTGTCGAAGGTGACACCCTTACCCACCAGCGCGATCGGTTGCTCTTTTGCCGCGGCCCCGCGGTATTCGAGCACAACCAGTTTTGCCGGCTGCCGGCTGCCCGCGCTCACCGACAACAGCGAGCCCATTTTCAGCCGTTTCATTTCGGCTTCGTCGAGTACATTGACGCGCAGTCGCTTGTCACCACTGGCCAGTTGCCGGGCCTGCCTGGCGATATAACCAGGGGTACAGATATTGGCAGGGAGATTGCCCAGGTCGCGCGCCAGGCTCATGCCGGCGCTAATCGCGGTGGCTTCATCGATCGCTGACCTCGCCCGGGCTGCGTCGCTGCGCGCGACGTTGAATCCCAGTTTGCGCAAGCCCTTGCGGCGTTCCTGCTTGCCGCTTTTTAGCTGATCGAAATGGTATTCGCTGTTGCTCAGGATCAGCGCACTGTGGCGGATTTTCCAGGCCAGATCGCGACCCTTGAGTTTAATATCGTCCGCGTACAGCTCGGCATCACGCGCGCCGGATGCGGCCAACGCGCTGGCGATAGCATTGATCACGCGGATAAATCCGCGCTCGTTCATGTCGCTTTCCTTACCGCATCCGACCAGCAAAACGCGTTGCACGGCCAACCCGGGAACAGCCGACAGCAGCAGGGTTTGCCCCAGTGCGGCCTCCATGTCACCGCGTTTCAGTATCGAGCTCAGGAATCCCTTGCTCGCCTTGTCGACACGCTGCCCGCTTTTGGACAGTTTACGACCCTGGCCAACGGTAATAATCTGGCAGGCGCCACGCGCGCTTTCGGGGGAGTTGTGTTTGAGGCTGAATTCCATGACTTTCCTGGTGTTGATTGTTTGGATAACGCGATAAGATACGTGAAGCGCCAGAAAAAACCAGTCGAAATTGTCCGGGAATCCCTGCACAAAGCTGAGATTCCCGTGGTCCAGGGATGTGCCACCATTATCCAGTCACTTACGTGACTGGATAATGAAGGAAACCGTAAAATCGCGTTTTTCGATTTGCCTGCTCTGCCTGGTCAGGAAGACTTTGCAGCGCGGCTTTAAATTATTCAGCCTGGTTTAAGCTGGCACCGATTAGGCTCGGCACTCGACGGCAATCTCATATTATATCGATGGGCAATTTGATAACAGGCTACCTGGCACGGGAGATTCTGAAAACCAGTTCTGCGACCTTGCTGGTGCTGTTTGTCATTCTGGTCAGTAATGCGCTTGGGCGGGTACTCGCCGATATCGCCGATGGCGATATTCCGCAGCAGGCGCTGGCCCCGGTTTTGCTCAGCCAGTCGATCAACATCCTGTCGTTGCTGCTGCCTATTAGCCTGTTTCTTGGCATCGTTTTCGCCTTCGGCAGAATGTACAAGGATCATGAAATAGTCGTAATGAACGCCTGTGGCATCGGCTATCGCGAGTTCTACAAGCCGGTGGCTCTCGTCTTGCTACCGGCACTGGCGTTTAGCGCCTATACCAGCCTGTGGCTGAACGCGCAGGTGCAGCGCGGGGCGCAGGCGATCATCGATCACGGCGAAAACCAGCACGAGTTTCAGCAAGTAAAATCCGGTCAGTTCAACCAGAGTAAAAACGGGGACCTGGTGTTTTTCATGGAGTCGGTCAGTGACGACCGCCGGGAACTGCAGAACATCATCATCAGCCAGACCCGGGACGACTACAGAGTGCTGGAAACTGCCGACACTGGTCGGCAAAAAATAGAAGAAAGCACGGGAGACCTGTTTCTTGTAGTGGGTCCCGGCGAGCGTTTCGAGGGTCGGCCGGGCGACGCCGAGCACAGGATAATCAGTTATGACCAGCATGGGATTCTGCTGGAAAACAGGAACCAGCCGTCGGCGTCGCAAAAGCGCAGTGAACAAATGACCCTGACCGAACTCTGGGCTTCGACAATGCCGGGGCACAGGGCCGAACTCCATTGGCGTATTGCGGTTCCAATAGTACTGCTGGTACTGGGACTGGTGGCGGTGCCGCTGGCTTACATCGCACCCCGTCGGGGCCGCTTCGGCAAAGTGGGTTATGCCTTGCTGATCTATATCGTGTATTTCAATTTATTAGCGGTTACCCGCGCCCAGCTCGAAGCCAATGCGTTTCCGGTAGTGCTTAACTTCTGGTGGGTGCACCTGGTTTTTCTGGGCCTGGCCTGCGTTTTATTGTACCGGCGTAATCGAGGCTTTATTTTTACGCGGGGCGCAGCATGATTATTAGTCGCTATATTCAGCGCAGCATCCACCTCGGTACCCTTGGAGCGCTTTTGTTGCTGGTCAGCCTGAGCCTTTTTTTCACCTTTGTGCGCGAACTCGACAATACCGCTCAGGAAGGCTACGGCCTGTTACAGGTGCTCGAATATATCGCCCTCAGCACCCCGGGCGAAATTGTGCAATTCATGCCGCTCGCGGTTTTGCTCGGAAGTATCCTGAGTCTTGGCGCGCTTGCCGGCAATAGTGAAATAATCGCGATGCAGGCATCGGGAGTTTCCCTGGGTCGGATGCTGGCCGCAGTGCTGCAGGCCGCCCTGGTGCTCGCGTTAATAAGCTTCTTGCTGGCTGACTGGGTAGTCCCCGATAGTGAGACCGGTGCCGGTAAGTTGAAAAATCTGGGCCAGAAAAATAGCACTGCGCTGCAGTCGAGCGAGCGCGCGTGGATAAAGGACGGTTCCAGAGTGGTGCATGTTGAGGCGCTGTTGCCGAATGGATATGCCCGTGGTATCGAGATTTATGAGCTGGATAAAGAGGGAAAACTGATTTCCACGATGCGGGCAGAGCGTGCGGTTCCCCTCGAATCAGGCTGGGAGTTACAGCAGGTCAACCAATCGATAATTTCTCCGCAGGATGTCGAAAGCAGGCGTTACGAGCGACTAGTCTACGCCGGTAGTTTATCGCGCGAGCTGCTGCAGGTTCTGATGATTGAACCGCGCAAGATGTCGAGTCCTGACTTGTATGCTTATCTCAATTTTCTCGATGAAAATCGACTGGATTCACATCTTGAAAGGTTGATTTTCTGGAAGAAGATACTGGCCCCGTTGACTATCGTGATCATGTGCCTGCTCGCATTTCCGTTTGTGCTGGGCTCGCAGCGCCAGTCCAGCGGTGGGCAACGTTTGTTGACGGGGATTCTGCTGGGCCTGGCATTCGTGGTCGTCGAGCGTTTGTCAACTCAGCTGGGCATTCAGTTTGATATCAATCCCTTAGTGGTGGTGCTGCTGCCCAACCTGCTGTTTCTTGCGCTGGCAATTCTGTTGTTGATCAAGAAGCAGTCACACCGGGTTGGCGTCGGCCTGCTTGCCGGTGGTCAGAGATGAAACGTCGATAATACTGGTCTGACTGAGTTTGTCATGCCAGGTATAAGGCCGGAAAAGTCGCCAGAAATAGCCCAGGCCAAAACAGGATAATGACAGCAGCGCAAATACGAGTCGCAGGTAACTGCTGCCCCAGCTCGGGTTGCCACCGAATTCTGAGACGATGCGGATTTTCCAGACGCGCATGCCGAGCGTTTGGCCAGACTTGTGCCAGAACCATGCATAAAAGGTAAATACCGTGAATAATAGATAGAGACTGAAGACCGGGTTCGACCCTATCGGCATGCCCCGATTCAACAGCAAAGCGATTGCCGCGGCGAAAAAAAGCACGCCAAAAATCAACAGGCTGTCATACAGCATTGCCGCAAATTGTTTGATCAAACTTGCTGGCGGGCAATCACGAATAGTTCCTTCAGACATAAATTGAAACGCTTTAATTACGAATTTTTTTACCGATAAAAAATGGATTTGCCGTACAAAAAAATAAAAAAAATTTCATGCAACTTTTTTGACACACGCAACTATAATACACATCGTGAAATCTTAGCAGCATTCCAGTTTAATACTGACACTCTATTGTATTATCGTGAATGCTTTTATAGTGAAAGCCGTAAGTAAACATGAGGAGACTGGATAATGGCGACAGCAACGAAAGCAGTAAAGTCGAAGCCAGAAGTTAAAGCGAAAAAACCCGCAGTAAAGAAAAGAACGACCAGACCAGCAGTAAAAAAGAAAGTGGCAAGGCCGGCAGTAAAAAGGACCGCCGTAAAGAAGAAAGCAAGCCGACCCGCGGTTAAGAAGAAGGTTGTCAAAAAAGCGGCGCGACCCGCTGCCAAGAAGCGACCCGTAGCGAAGAAGAAAGCTGCCGCACCAACTATTTCTCCTGCCAAGTTAAAAGCCGCAGAAGCTAAAATCAGGGCGCAGGCCAAAGATATCCAGCGTTTGAAGGACCAGCTCAGGGCGGTCAGTAAAACCATTGCGGCCGCGGCAAGAGCGGCGAAGCCAAAGAAGAAATAATAGCAACGCGGATAAACAATAAGTAGTAATCTAAAGGCACAGCTCGCTGTGCCTTTTTTTTGCCCATGAAAAAGTTATCTAACGACCACGACGACCCCGCCATCGATCGCTTCATCGACAGCCTGTGGTCGCAAAAAGGTCTTGCCGAACTAACCCTGTCTGCCTATCAACAGGATTTGCGCCAGTTTTCACGTTGGCTGGCGCAGCAGGGTGGCCAGCTCATCGATGCCGACCAGGCCAGTATCCAGCGCTATCTGGCGAAACGTTTTGATGGCGGCGCCTCGGCGCGTTCCAACGCGCGTTTGCTGTCAACCCTGAAGCAGTATTACCGGCATTTAATCAGGAACGGGGAGCGCCAGGACAATCCTACCGCGTTGATCAGCGCACCCCGGATTCATCGTAGCCTGCCGCAGACGCTGACGGAAAACGATATCGATAAATTGCTGGATGCACCCGATCTCGAGAGTCCATACGGGATGCGCGATCGCTGTATGCTGGAACTCATGTACAGTTCCGGGTTGCGGGTCAGCGAACTGGTTGGGTTGCGGCTGAACCAGGTTAATACCAATCTTGGCCTGGTGCGGCTCATCGGCAAGGGTAACAAGGAACGCGTGGTTCCGGTTGGCGAAGAAGCGTTGCACTGGTTGTCTGTCTATGTAAAACAGGCGCGCCCGAGTCTGCAACAGGCCAGGTCGACTAACGATGCGTTGTTTTTATCGAGCCGTGGCAGCGGCATAACGCGCCAGGCGTTCTGGCAAAATATCAAAAAGTACCTGCTAAAGGCGGGCGTCAAAACCGTGTTCTCGCCGCACTCGCTACGGCACGCCTTTGCCACGCATTTACTCAATCATGGTGCGGACCTGCGCACCGTGCAAATGCTGCTGGGGCATAGCAGCCTGTCAACAACCCAGATCTACACCCATATCGCCCAGGAGCGCCTGGCGTCGATACATGCCGAACATCATCCACGCGGCTAAAGATTTTCCCAGAGTAAATTCTCATGGGGATGAATTAGTTTGTCAGTGCAGCAGGGTGAAGAGTTTGCGACGATATTTCTGCACGATGGGGTGTTCACCACCGAGCATATCGAACAGCTCGAGCAAGCCTTTGCGTCCGGCGTCGTCTTCGAATCCGCGATCCTGACGCATGATTTTCAGCAGGCACTCCATCGCGCCCTCATAATCGCCCTGGGCCGTCAGGTGGCGGCTTTTTTGCTGCTGCGCCTCGAGATCCTGCGGATTGGTCGCGAGGCGCTGCTCGATCTCATCCAGCGACGGCAAATCGGCGAGTTGGGCCGCCAGGTTTATCTCGGCGCGCAGCTTGATCGCCGCATCCAGCTTGCTGCCTTCTTCATCGAGGCTATCCAGCAGCGTCACTGCGCTGTCGCTGTCGCCCTGGGCGTGCACCATTTGCGCGATGGTGACCTTGAGCTCGGCATTGTCGGGATCATTGGCCAGGGCATGATTCAGCATTTCCAGCGCCTGCTCGGTCTGACCTTGCTGGTAGGCCATCATCGCCGCCTGCATTAACTTGTCGGACTCGGAAACGATGTGTTTGTCGAGCATCGCCCGAATTTCGGACTCGGGCAGCGCGCCCGTGCGTTCGTCGACCAGCTGTCCCTGGAAAAAAAGCTTCATTGTCGGCAGGCTTTTAACGCCGAAATGAGCGGCCAGTTCCTGCTCTGCGTCGGCGTTCACCTTGGCCAGTTCGAATTTGCCAGCGTATTCGTCGGCAAGCTTGGCTAGCATAGGCATAATAGTCTGGCAGGGCTGGCACCAGTCGGCCCAGAAATCCACCAGAACCGGCTTGTTTATCGATTTTTCCAGCACCAGTTGCTGGAAATTCTGCATACCGACATTGTGAATATAGGGTGACTCGCTCATAATACAAAACCTGAAAAAAGATGCGCATTATATCAGGCAGATGGTCATGTATTTCAAGAGTCTGAGACCGTGTGACCACAAATACCCAGGAACCACCACATTTGAAAAATCAGTACGACGCTGCCTCGATCGAAGTGTTGACGGGGCTCGAACCGGTCAAGAAGCGACCGGGCATGTATACCGACACCACCCGACCGAATCACCTCGCCCAGGAGGTGATCGATAACAGTGTGGACGAGGCAATTGCGGGATTCGCGACGCAAATCGGGGTAATTCTGCACGCCGATCAGTCGCTTAGCGTGATCGACAACGGTCGCGGCATGCCGGTCGATATTCATCCCCAGCAAAAGATCCCCGGGGTCGAAGTGATTCTCACCAAGCTGCATGCCGGCGGCAAGTTCTCCAACAAGAACTACCAGTTCTCAGGTGGCTTGCACGGCGTCGGTGTATCGGTTGTGAACGCCCTGTCGAAGCAGCTCGATGTGCGCGTGCGGCGCGAAGGCAAGGAATACACGATCAGTTTCGGTGGCGGCGATAAAAAAGACCCGCTCAAGCAAACCGGCACCGTCGGCAAAAAGAATTCGGGTACGAGCCTGCGTTTCTGGCCCGACCCGAAGTATTTCGACAGCCCAACGTTCTCGGTTACCCGGCTCAAGCATATCCTGCGCGCCAAGGCGGTTTTGTGCCCGGGATTAAAGGTCAAGTTCTACGTCGAAAAAACCAAGGAATCGATTGAATGGCTGTACGAGGATGGTTTGGCCGACTATTTGCTCGAAGCGCTGCAAGGTTTCGAGCTGCTGCCACCGCAGCCCTTCTACAATTCCCTGCAGGGTGAGCACGAGGCGGTCGACTGGGCGGTGCAGTGGTTGCCGCAGGGTGGCGAGTCCGTGACCGAAAGTTACGTCAACCTGATTCCGACTTCCCAGGGCGGTACCCACGTCAACGGCTTGCGCACCGGTATCACCGACGCCATCCGTGAATTTTGCGAATTTCGCAGCCTGCTGCCGCGCGGCGTCAAGCTCGCACCCGACGATGTCTGGGACAAGGTCAGCTTCGTTCTCTCGGTGAAGATGGAAGAGCCCCAGTTTTCGGGCCAGACCAAGGAGCGGTTGTCGTCGCGGGAAACCGCCGCGTTTGTTGCCGGCGTCGCCAAGGACTCATTCAGCCTGTGGCTGAACCAGCACGCCGACATCGGCGACCAGCTGGCGCAGCTGGCCATCGCCAGTGCGCAAAGCCGGCTGAAAACCGCTAAGAAGGTGGTGCGTAAAAAGGTGACGTCCGGTCCGGCCTTGCCGGGCAAGCTATCCGATTGCAGCAGCCAGGACGTCTCGCGCACCGAGCTGTTCCTGGTCGAGGGTGACTCGGCCGGGGGCTCGGCCAAGCAGGCGCGTGATCGCGCGTTTCAGGCGATCATGCCGTTACGCGGCAAGATTCTGAATACCTGGGAAGTGCCGTCGGACCAGGTGCTGGCGTCGCAGGAGGTGCACGATATTTCGGTCGCCATTGGCGTCGAGCCGGCATCGGATGATCTGGCCAACCTGCGCTACGGCAAGATTTGCATCCTCGCCGATGCCGATTCGGACGGGGCCCATATTGCTACCCTTTTATGCGCGCTGTTTCTGCGACATTTTCAGCCACTGGTCGAAAAAGGGCATGTCTACGTCGCCAAGCCGCCGCTGTATCGCATCGATGTCGCCAAGGACAAGTACTATGCCCTCGACGAAGCCGAGCGTGACGGTATTCTCGATCGAATCGCCGCCGAAAACCGCAAGGGCAAGGTTTCGGTAACGCGCTTCAAGGGGCTGGGCGAAATGAATCCGATGCAGTTGCGCGAAAGCGCCATCGCACCGGATACCAGGCGTCTGGCGCAGCTGACCATCGAGCCCGGGGACAAGACATTTAAAATCATGGATATGATGCTGGCCAAGAAGCGCGCCGCCGATCGTAAAGACTGGCTGCAGACCAAGGGAGACCTGGCGGAAGTATGAGCGAGAACATAGAACTCGATTACGAGGGCGTCGAAAAGCAGCCTTTGCACGTCTTTACCGAGAAGGCTTATCTCGATTACTCGATGTATGTCATCCTCGATCGCGCGCTACCGCATATCGGCGACGGCCTGAAACCAGTACAGCGGCGCATCATCTACGCGATGTCGGAACTGGGGCTTTCGGCCAGCTCCAAGCACAAGAAATCGGCGCGCACCGTCGGCGACGTGCTCGGTAAATACCATCCGCACGGTGATAGCGCCTGCTACGACGCGATGGTGTTGATGGCGCAGGCGTTTTCCTATCGCTACCCGTTGATCGATGGTCAGGGTAATTTCGGTTCGCCCGACGACCCCAAGTCGTTCGCCGCCATGCGCTACACCGAATCGCGCCTGTCCGAATTTGCGCGCGTGTTATTGCAGGAGCTGGGCCAGGGCACGGTCGACTGGACCGCAAACTTCGACGGTACCATGCAGGAACCGTCGCTGCTGCCCGCGCGCCTGCCGCATATCTTGCTCAATGGCACGACCGGTATCGCGGTCGGCATGGCGACCGATCTGCCGCCGCATAATCTGCGCGAGATCGCCAAAGCCTGCATAATGCTGCTGGACAAGGCCAAAACCCCGCTCGACGAACTGCTTGAACAGGTCAAGGGACCCGATTATCCAACCGAGGCCGAAATCATCACCCCGCCGGCAGAACTGCGCGGCATGTATGAAACCGGCCATGGCTCGATCCGCATGCGCGCGGTGTTCGAACGCGAAGACGGGGATATCATCGTCACCGCCCTGCCGCACCAGGTTTCCGGCGCGCGCGTGATAGAGCAGATCGCGCAGCAAATGCTGGCCAAGAAACTACCGATGGTGGATGACCTGCGCGATGAGTCCGATCACGAAAACCCGACACGCCTGGTTATCGTGCCGCGCTCCAATCGGGTCGATGTCGAAACCCTGATGGGCCACCTGTTCGCGACGACTGACCTCGAGCGTACCTACCGCGTCAACATGAATATGATCGGCACCAACGGCCGGCCGCAGGTCAAGAATCTGAAACAGATTCTGCAGGAATGGATCGCGTTCCGCATCACGACCGTGCGCCGGCGCCTGCAATGGCGGCTCGACAAGGTCGATGCGCGTCTGCATGTGCTCGCCGGATTGTTAATCGCCTTCCTGAACCTGGATGAAGTCATTCGCATCGTGCGCGAGGAAGACGACCCCAAGGCGGAGTTGATCAAGACCTTCAAGATCAGCGATATCCAGGCCGAGGCGATTCTCGAAACCAAGCTGCGTCACCTGGCCAGGCTCGAGGAAATGAAAATTCGCGCCGAACAGGAAGAACTCAGCGAGGAGAAAAAGGAACTGGAAACGCTGCTCGGCTCGGAACGCCGTATCAGGACCCTGATTAAAAAGGAAATCCAGGAAGACGCGGAAACTTATGGCGATGAGCGGCGCTCCCCGATCGTCGGTCGTGAAGCCGCGCGAGCACTCGATGAATCCGACCTGGTGCCGTCCGAGGCTATGACCGTGGTTCTGTCTAGCAAGGGCTGGGTGCGTGCCGCCAAGGGGCTCGACATCGACGCGCGTGCGCTCAGCTATAAATCCGGCGATGCATTTCTGGATATGGCGCAGGGCAAGAGTAACCAGAGCGTGGTGTTTGTCGATTCGTTCGGCCGCGCCTATGCCCTGACCGCGCACACGCTGCCGTCGGCGCGTGGCCAGGGCGAGCCGCTGACGGGACGTTTCAAACCGGCCAGCGGGGCTGAATTCAGGAGTTGCATGATGGGGCGCGACGAGGACCAGTTTCTGATGTCGTCATCGCACGGTTATGGCTATGTCTGCAAATTTGCGGACATGCTGACGCGCAGCAAGAACGGCAAGGCGCAGATCAGCCTGTCGAAAGGGGCGCAGCTGATGCCGGTAGCGGCTGTAACCGATTACGACTCGGATCAGCTGGTTTCGATCACCAGCGACGGCTACATCGCCCTGCTCGACGTTAAATCGGTGCCACAGCTCGCCAGGGGCAAGGGTAACAAGATCCAGGGTATTCCACCCAGGCGCCTCAAGGATGGTGAAGAGGAGATCGCGTTTATCGCCTGCCTGTCGGGTAAACAAAAACTGGTTATCCATTGCGGCAAGAAATACAAAACCATGAATCTGAAAGAGCTAGAGGATTATCGCATCGAGCGCGGCAAGCGCGGGCGCAAGCTACCGCGTGGCTATCAGAACGTGACCGCGATTGAAACTATCGACTAGTCGCCTGTTTTTGCATCATCAGGCGGTCTGCCGCTCGCCAGGCTGGCCACTGGGTAATCGCTTATAGCGCTTGCGAGAAAGCAGACGCTAAGGCTTTATCAATCAGCGGCAGCTTCCGACCCAACTCGGCCCCTGGAGCCTGTCATGCCGGCCTCCGAGCCGATACGTCGGACCGCGGCATCCATTTCAACACCTTCTCGATGAGCACACGGGCTATGCCCGGCATATATTGGTGCGGCCATTTCAATGGATTCCGGCTTTCGCCGGAATGACGGGAACTGGCCGAAGATTGCCTCCTGGCCCGGCCAATTGGGGATCTCCTTTGGAGAATGTCGACCCTCGTCGGGGAAAAATAGACTACCGAGTTCAAGCCTGAGGGGCGCCCAGCCGGTTGTTATTTTCGGCAATTTGATGGTTCTACAAGCCAGGGGAAATTATTCAGTTTTCGGCAAACGGGTATACGCTCCCCCGAATGCCCCGCGATTGTCGCCGGCGGTAATATTCCTAATGGCCCTTTTTGGGCTTGTAGACACGCAGCTTGTCGGTGCTCTTTGGACGAACGCTTAAACGGGCCTCGTTAACATCGCGTATGGTGTTTAGAATCTCTGGATATTTCCACAGGATCCGCGATATTGTATCGGGTGAAATCCTGACCAGTGTGCAGGGTGTTTCCGCCTTTATCGTCGCGCTTCTATGATGTTTGCGATGCTTTTGCTTTGCCAGCAGGCCGGATTCGCCCATAAAGTCGCCCCGCAGTAATTCAGCCATGAACTGCTCGCGACTGAATGCATCCTTGATCCATACGGTGGCCTTTCCATCCACCAGCACGTAGAAATCTACACCTGTTTCAAAGCGGCCCATAATGGTATCGCCGGCTAAAAACGTGACAATGGACGTGTTTTCCTCCAGGAAGGCGAAGTCCCGGTCGTTTAAATCGTGGAACAGCTCAATATCTTCCAGGTATTCAGATATGGTGCTGACCGTTTTCGAGAAAATAAGCGGTGATTCATCAATCCCCGCCAGAACCGCTTCTACTTTAGCCTGAATCAGGTTAAAGCCTTTGGCGCTGAGGTCACCATGGGCAAACTCGGACTTTACCCGATTCCAGCCGCTGTTGATCATCGACCGTGTCGTGAGTCGTTCGAGAAATTGCAGATAGTATTTAGGGTAATATTTTCTGATTTGTTTCAGCTGTTTACGGTAGTATTTTTTGCGTTCCCCGTAGGCAGATATTAAGTTGTTTCTGGCTTCATCAAGTAAATCATTCTGCCGGTTAAGCATCGCAATCACGTCGTCGCTTGCCAGGATATGCGCAAGGTTGCGTTGCACACGATGCACGGTCCTTTGTTCCTGGTATTTTGAGAGCCACCCGGCAAGCCAGGTCTTTTCACGAACTTTACCCAGCACGAAAATCTCGAGTCTTTGAAACAGCGTGAGTTCTTCCGACTCGTCGACTACTCCAGTCCCGGCTTTACCCAGGCGTAGTGATTCCTGCACGGCATGCAGCCTGTTGTTCATGTCGAGATAAATATACTGGCTGATAACACCAGTCTCGTAGAGTGATTTTAATGATTCTCGTTCCACCCGATATGCCCTGAATTCGGCGAAGTACGCGTCGTTTTCGTGCGCTTTGATTTCGTCATCATCGCTACCACTGGAAAAGGTTTGATGTATCTGCCCCTGCATGGAAGCGATCGTGCCCCGTGGGATGATTTTGCTTGCAGCCAAGCTCGACAAATACTTCTGCGAAGTTTCTTCGGCTCCCTGGAGCGAATTTCGGTACTCCAGCTCTTCCCCTCTGGAAAATTCGCTCAAGCCGAGAAAATGCATCAGCGGGCGTATCGTGGGCGCGCTGATCAACAGGGTAAACAGAACGACCCCAGAGCGTGACTTCGAACAGGAACTGGCGCTCCGGCAGGTCGCTGGGGATTGACAGCACCACGGCTATCGCCAGGCCGCCCTTGAGGCCGCCCCACCACATGATGTGGCGTTCGCCCAGGCTGATGTGTGGCAGCTTAAACCATTTTACCGCCAGCGGAACCAGGCTATAGATAGACAGCGCTCGTGCGCTCAGCACCAGGGCGATGGCGATGAAAATTGGCCCGAGCTGGTTAAACAGCGTGCCGATACTGATCGACAGGCCGACCAGCAAAAACAGCAGCGAATTGCAGGACAGGGCGATGACTTCCCAGACCTCGTGGATGGAATGGGTTGTATCCTGGCGAAACCGCGTGACTCCGAATCGCCTCAGGGCAATTGCGGATCCGACCACGGCCATGACCCCCGATACGTGGAAACTGTGCTCGGCAATGACGAAGCTGGCGTAGGCGACGATGATCGAAGAGGTCAGAATAACGCTGATTCCACTTTGCATTCGATATAACAATTCACACACCACGAATCCCAGGAAGGCGCCGAACAGGGCGCCCCCGATAAACACCCGGAGGAAATCCAGGAATATGTTATCGGCATCGGACCAGCTGATGCCGCCGCCCTCGACGGCAATACCGAGCAAAATCGTAAAAGCCACGATGGCGGTCGCGTCGTTAAGCAGGGATTCGCCCTCAACCAGGACATTCAGGCGGTTCGGGGCACCCAGCTCCTTAAAAAGCGCGACCACCGCGACCGGGTCGGTGGCGGAGATTAAGGCGCCGAACACCAGGGCGACAATCAGCTTGATATCCAGTGCCCACCAGACTCCTAGCCCGACCACGAAGGTGGACATGAGCATCGCGGGTATCGGCGAGAATCAGTATCGGTGGCAAATCCTTAATCCATCTGGCGCGCATCCAGCGCAAACCCGGATTCAAATATCAGTGCGGGCAGGAATACGAATAGCATGATTTCAGGGCTTAAGGTAAATCCCTGTAGAGGTTCCATGAAATGCAGCACGTGGGACAGGTAGCCCAACAGCATGCCAATCAGGACCAGGATTACCGTGAACGGAACCGGCAGGTTTCGGCAGGTACCGGTGACCAGCATGGCAATGCCCAGCAGTACCACCAATACAAAGACGATCTCTGAAGCTGGCATGGCTATTTACTCAGACCAGTGAGTTTTCCAATTGCGGTGCAATCCATATTTGGACCTGCCCCAAAAGCAATCAAGGTGACATCATAAGGCTATATCCTATAAAAACCGAAATATTGATTCACATCAAGTCACCGCTTGACCAGTTATCAGGGCTACTGTTTCTTGACTACCGCTTATTTGCTATGCGCAATGACGCAATAGACTTCGTCAATCCGCTGGCGCAGTATCGGCTGTGCGTTGAGCATGGCCGTGGCGCGGTCAGGTTTCGCGCTTTAAATCGCGGAAGTCCCGGCGTAGTGTTTCGAGCCTTCCCGGATAATCGGCGCTGTCTCCGTACTCGAGGAATTTATGATAGCGGCTGTGAATACTGGACAACTTGCGGGCGTGCTTGATCGGGCACCAGTATTGTTCGGTGCGGGCGGCAATTTCCTGCACGTAGGCGATCAATCCGCCGAAGTAACTGCAATACATGCAGTTCATTTTTTCGATTGGGTTCAGATACTGCAAGCTGTGGCGATCGACTACGATGTAGACGGCACGTTCTACTCGGGGGATGCCGTAAACCCGGAAACAGATCGCCTGGTAAACGGATACCACGACGTCCATGAAGAGCGCGGGAATCAGGCAAGCGTAGATCAGAGGCGCGGTGATGATATGCAGCAAGGACGCCTCGGCGAAGTAACTGCGTAATGTACGGGCAAGCGTCTTGTGATAGCGCCGGGTCTCTTCTTCGAACTGAACCCGCTTGCCTTTGATTATGTAGAAATACTCGTCCTGCTTTTTCTGCAGTTCCTGCACCAACTCCTGTTCGAGTTCACGGATGTCTGCAATGATATTCTCGAGCTTGTTCATGTCGAAACATTCCTTTCAGGGGTTGGTAAATATCGCTGCAAATTAACTGCCGGATTACAGCGCCGCAACACCTCGAAAGCGCACCTACATCGAGCTGAAGTCGTAATTTAATTCTTTCTGTGCGGGCTGCAGGAAATCGCCCTGTACGAAATCGACATTGAGCGTCCACAGCACGCTGAGCACCGCGGCGTCCGTTACCCCAGGCGTGATCGTGTTGATTCCCATGTCGACAGCCTGGTAGGCGAGTTCACGAATGCTATCCTGATTTTCTTTGTTCTGCGCCAGGTTTTCCATGTAAACGTGGTTGATGCGCACGTAGTCGGCATCGATGTGTTTGACCAGCTGAAAAGGATTGATGCCGGTGCCGAATTCATCGATCGCAAACTGGCAATGAATTTGCTGCAAGCCCCCGGCCAGGGCCTTGGCGGCCTTGAGCTGATTCACCGCCTGCGTTTCGTCGATCATGAATACCAGCTGCTTGCCGTTAATCTTTTCCTTGGCAATATTTTCTGAAACCCAGACTGCAAGCGCGGGGTCCTTTATCGAATCCGCGCTTAATGGCAGGAACAATTCGATTGAGCGACCGCTTCTACTGGTATCTTTGACCTTTTTCATAGCGTGCAGTATGCGCCAGCGATCGAGCATTTTCGCCGTGCCGGTCCGCTCGGCGGCAGCGCAAAAATCCTGTTCCTGCATGACGTGACCCGCCTCTGAAGTTATCTCCAGGCTCGAAACGTAGCGCTCACCGCCCTGCGCCTTGACACCGACAATCGGTTGATACAGCCCGCGGATGCGGTTGTGATTAAGCGCGTCCTTGATCAGGTCAGCGGCGATGCCATCTTCTTCATCCTGAGTTATTTCCCCGGCCTTCGGGACGTAGATCCTGGCTTCGTTGCCGCCTGCAGTCTGAACTTCGTCACAGGTTTTCTCGGCGCGGGAGATAATTTCATTGGCACTGTCCGGCGAATTCTCATCGATGAAAACCACGGATACGCTGCAGGTCGCGCTGATCGACTGATTGCCGATTTCCGAGATGTGCTGTTCTACCATTTCAGGGATGGTTTTTACATAGGCCTCGACTGCCTGTTTATCGGTAACCTTGCCAAGACAGCTATAGGAATAGGCGCCGAAACGCGCCACGATATCTTCCTCGCCGGCGTTGTCCTGCAGGATTCTTGCAACATCGGTAATCAGCGTATCGCAACCCGAGATACCGACCATGTCGCGAATCGTCTGGAAGTTATCGATAGCAACGTAAACGATGAAAGATTTGTGCATGCCGTTGATCGCCTGGGTGAGCGAAGTTTTCAGTTCGTCCATGAAATGCTGGCGATTAAACAGGCCGGTAATCAGGTCGTGCTGATGCAGGTAATTGATCTGCTCTTCGAGCTCGGAGGTATCGGCGCTGGAACGAATCAGAATCTGGGTACAGGGTTCGCCGTCATAGCTGGCGCGTGAAAATTCGAGCGTCGCTGATATTTTTTCACCGCTGCTGTGAATAAGCTCCAGGTCGAGCTCGTTGGTTTCATTTTCGTTTTTACTCAGGCCGCGCAGAAAAGCCTTTAACTCGTTCTGTTGCGACGGATCCACCATGTCGATTATCGGGGTGCCTTCGAGCTCATCGAAATCGGGCTTACCAAACAAATCCATGTAGACTTCGTTAGCGAAAATATGCATGCCCTCGTGCACATAGGCAACCGCGTCCTTGGAATTCGACAGCAGGTTTTGACAGCGTTTTTCGCTTTCCTGAAATTCCAGCTCGAGGCGCATCGCTCGCCGCCAGATATTGATGTGGTAGGACTCGCGTTTTATCACCTGGATCAAATGTTCGAGGCTGTCGCTGGCGACGACGTCCTGGGCGCCCTCGTCAATCGCCCTGACGACGACCTCGGTATTGACTTTCTTGGCCATGGCGATCAAGGCAACATGGCGGCCGCATTCGCTGATCAGATGTTGTGCCTGACTGAGCGCAAAATTCGGCAGGTCGGTCGAAAAAAGCACCAGGTCGAGAGTTTTGTTCTCGAGGATTTCGCACATGTCCTCGCTATCTTCGGCGAATTCCGCGCGCACGTGCATGCCCGTTGCACGCAGCGAGCTGGTTATCTGTTCTGCCTTGTGGAAGCCCTCGTCAACGATGAGCAGGCGGATCAGTTTTTCTTCGGTTTCCATAGATTAAACGGTCGATGAAACTTCTTATGCTAAGCAGTAATAATAGCGGATAAATTTCGAATCAAACATATATTCCGGTATGATTGGCGTTTTTTTAGCCGGGGCGGTAATGGCAAGTTACAGCACTAACGAGTTTCGCAGCGGATTGAAGATCATGATCGATGGTGATCCCTGCTCAATTATTGAAAATGAGTTCGTCAAACCAGGCAAGGGCCAGGCGTTCAACCGTGTCAGGATTCGCAACCTGAAGACCGGGCGCGTACTGGACAAAACCTTCAAGTCGGGGGAATCGGTCGACGCCGCTGACGTTATCGATACCGAGATGCAGTATTTGTACAGCGACGGCGAATTCTGGCATTTCATGGATCCGCAAAGCTATGAGCAACAGGCGGCCGACGCCAATGCGGTTGGTGATGCGAAGCAGTGGCTGAAAGCGCAGGACAGCTGCGAAGTTACCCTCTACAACGGCAGCCCGATCGGGGTTACGCCGCCCAACTTCGTCGAGCTCGAAATCACCGATACCGACCCTGGCCTGAAGGGCGATACCGCCCAGGGTGGCACCAAACCAGCCACGCTGGAGACCGGCGCGGTCGTCAAGGTGCCGCTATTCCTCGAAATCGGCGAGCTGGTCAAGGTCGACACCCGTTCCGGCGAGTATATGTCGCGGGTAAAGAAATAAGCACCAACCTGGTGTCCGCATGAACTGGCATCCGAGCGCGAGCCTTACCGTCATTCGCCAGCGAGCCCGGATTTACAGCCAGATCCGGGCTTTTTTTAATACGCGCGGCTGCCTCGAAGTCGATACCCCGGTGCTGATGCCCACCACCATCACCGATTCGAACATTGCCTCGTTCGAGCTCGCGCACAACCCACGCCGGCTCTACCTGCAAACCTCGCCGGAATTTGCGATGAAACGGCTGCTGGCCACGGGCAGCGGTTCGATTTTCCAGATTTGTCACGCCTTTCGCGAGGGTGAAGCGGGCCGCCGGCACAACCCGGAGTTCAGCCTGCTGGAATGGTACCGGGTTGGTTACGACTACCAGCAGTTGATGGATGAAATGGAGCTGCTGATCACCACGCTCAGTTTGTCTAACTGCCGTTTCAAGCGCATCAGCTACCGGGAATTGTTCCGCCAATCGCTGCAGCTCGAAATCGAGGCGCTTGCGCTCGACGATTTACGCCGACACTGCGAACGGCTGGTGCCGGGCACCGACAGTGACGGGTTCGATGCCGACCAGTGCCTCGACCTGCTGCTGGCGATGGCGATTGCGCCGGCGATGCGGGGTTACCTGTTTGTCTATGATTACCCGATTTCTCAGGCCGCGCTGGCGCGCTCCAGTGCTGACGATGCCAGCGTCGCCGAGCGCTTCGAGCTGTTTTACGACGGTATCGAGCTTGCCAATGGATTCTCGGAACTGACCGATGCCAGCCAGCAACGCACGCGCTTTGAGCAGGACAACCGGGCCCGCCGCGAGCGCGGTTTGCCGCAACTCGAAATCGACGAGCGGCTGCTGGCCGCGCTCGATTCGGGAATCGAAGACTGCGCCGGCGTCGCGCTCGGACTCGACCGCCTGCTGATGGTCCTGCTCGATCTCGACTCCATCGACCAGGTTTTAACCTTCAGAGATTAATGCTTCCAGGGCAGTGCTGGGAGGAATTTAAATCAGGTTGGGAAGTGGCCGATGAGCTGGCCCATCTTGACCGGCTGGCCGGCGCTGATGTGCGGTAGCCATTCGACATTGCTGCCGGTTAGCAGGATGACCGTCGAGCCCATGTTGAAGCGGCCCATTTCCGCGCCCTTGGCAATCTCCTTGCGTGTGTGGCTGTAGTCGTACTCGCTGATTTTCTTGCCGCGCGGCGGCGTCACCAGCCCACTCCAGACGGTTTCGATGGCGGCGACATTGATCGCGCCGACCAGCACCATCACCATCGGTCCGGCGCTGGTTTCGAAGTAGCAGGCGAGGCGCTCGTTGCGCGCGAACAGACGCGGAATTTCGGCGACGGTCCACTCCGCGACGCTGAACAGACGCCCCGGCACGTGGATCATCCGGAGCATGTTCGCGTCCAGCGGCATATGCAGGCGATGGTAATCGTGGGGCGCGAGATAAATGGTCGCGAAGCGCCCGTCGGCGAACTGGGCCGCCATGGTCTTATCGTCACCGAGCAGTTCGAGCACGCTATAGGCGCGTCCCTTGGCCTGCAGCATGGCGCCGGCGCGAACCGAACCCGCCTGGGATACGGTGCCGTCACAGGGGCAGGCGAGGGTGTTTGCGCCGGGGGCGATGGGGCGGATATTGTCCTTTAGCGGACGCGTAAAGAATTCATTGAAGGTCTGGTAGTAGCCGATCTCGGACTCCTCGGCATCGTCCATGTTGACGCCGTATTTCTGCACGAACCATTTGATCATGATGGGTACCTGCGGTCCGCGCAGCCGGGTGATGAAATAAACCACGCGCGACACGGCGTGGTGCGGCATCACGTAAAACAGCAGCTTGAGAAATTTCTGCTTGTTGCTCAGTTCTGCCACGATTATTTTCTTACCGTCAGTTCCAGGGTTTGCATGCTGCCATCGTCAAACTCGATCGTAATGCGATGAATTTCACCCGGACGGGTTGGTTGCGCCGGTTGCATCAGCATTAAATGTAGTCCACCCGGGGCCAGATGCACAGTCTCGCCGGGTGCGATTGTCAGGTTCGGCACCGGGTCCATGCGCATCATGCCATCCTGCATTCGCGTCCGGTGTATTTCCACGCTGGCAAAGGCCTCGCTACGCAGTGCGACGATACTGACCGCCCGCGATCGCGGATTGTGAATCGTCAGGTAGCCGGCACGCACCGGAACCGCGGGCGGCAGATTTTTAATCCAGGCATCGCTGAATTCGAGCTGGGCGAAGCCAGTTGCCGGGAGCAGCAGTGCCAGGAGCAGGAAGAAGCATCGCATCGTCGGCTTGCGCGACTTTAGTTATGTTCGACGATACGGGTCATGTCCCGCGCCATCGCCGCGGCGTCGTGCGGCGCACCGAACAGCCCGGCATATTCCGCTTTGGGATTGACCAGCACGATCGCGGCACTGTGATCGACGTCGTAAACCGGGTTGCCCTCGACGCGGTTGCGAATTTCATGCGCAATTCCCAGCGACCGGGTCAGGGGCTTGAGCTTATCCATCGGCGCGGTGGCGCCGATAAACGCCGGATTGAAATAGCCGACGTAGCTGGCCAGCACCTCGGGTTTGTCGCGCTCCGGATCGACCGAAACGAAATACACGCGCAGGGCATCGGCGACATCCGGGTCCTCGATCGCGGCGACCATTTCGCTCAGGGTTTGCAGGCTGATCGGGCAGATATCGGGACAATGGGTATAGCCAAAAAAGATCAGGTTCCATTTGCCGTTTAGACTCGCCCGCGACAGCGTCTGATTGTTATGATCCAGCAGTTCGAATTCGGGTAAGGCGCGCGCCTGGTCACCAAACCAGGTGCCCGCCTCGAGCTCGATCGGCTTGCTGCTGCTAATAATCCATGACATCGCAAAACCACCGGCCAGGGCCAGTACTGCGACGATTGCGATACTCGATTTATTCATGTGCGTAATGGTGTAAAATCCGCGGCATTATATTTCAACTGGAAACAAACACAACGTGTCGATTCCCGAACCCTTGCAAGTCCTTACCACGATACGGGACTTCGTTCGCTGGGGCAGTAGCGAGTTTTTACGCAATGACCTGAGTTTCGGCCATGGATTTGTCAATGCCCTGGACGAAGCCAGGTACCTGGTGCTGCATGCCCTGTCGTTGCCATACGATTGGCCGGACGCGTATTTCGACACCAGCCTGACTGTCGCCGAGCGCGCGCAGGTGATCGAAATCCTGCAGCTGCGTCTCAGCTCGCGCCAGCCAGCGGCCTACATCACGCGCGAATCCTGGTTTTGCGGCCTGCGATTTTACGTCGATGAGCGTGTGCTGGTGCCGCGTTCGCCGATCGCCGAACTGATTGCCAACCACTTCGAGCCCTGGATCGACAGCAACCGGGTAAGCCGGATTCTCGACCTTTGCAGCGGCAGCGGCTGCATTGCGATTGCCGCCAGGTACCAGTTCCCCGAGGCGACGGTCTGTGCCTCCGACATTTCCCGCGACGCGCTCGAAATAGCCGCAATCAATTTGCAGCAACACGAGCTCAGTGACCATGTGAAGCTGTATGAGTCCGATCTTTTCAACGCGATTCCGGCGCAGGAATTCGACGTTATCGTCAGCAACCCACCCTATGTCGATGCCGCGGAGATGGCGGCCCTGAGCGCTGAATTCAAGGCCGAGCCGGAGCTTGGTCTGGCTGCGGGTGAGGATGGATTGTTGCTGGTTGATCGTATCCTGGCGCAGGCGGGTGAGTACTTGAGCGATGATGGCGTTTTATTCATCGAGGTCGGTAATTCGCAGGCGGCGCTGGAGCGAAAATATGACTTCCTGCCGCTAACCTGGGTCGAGTTCGAATATGGCGGCGGCGGAGTCTGCTGTATCCAGGCGCAGGACCTGAAGCAGCAGCAGGCTGCCATCACCGCGCTAGCCAGCTAGTTCAAACAGGTAATATTAATGACAACAAAAGTAGATTCCAAAGAGGTCGGGCTGATTGCCGGGCTTAACCTGTTCAATTTTTTCCTCGGCACCCGCGACCTGCACTATGGCCTGTGGCAGGATGACCTGGAAGTCTGTATTCAAAACCTGCCTGCGGCCCAGCAGCGTTATTCCGATTATCTGATTAGCCATATCCCGGCAGGGGTAAAGCGGATTCTCGACGTCGGCTGTGGCGCCGGCGGCCTCGCCAGCGAATTGCTGGCGCGTGGTTTCGAGGTCGAGGGTGTTTCCCCGAGTCCGTTGTTGTCCGAGGCTGCCCAGCAGCAGGCGGGTGAGGACTTCAAGATCCACCAGGGGCGTTTCGAAGACGTCCGCTTCGACCAGGACCAGAAATTTGACCTGGTCATGTTCAGCGAAAGTTTCCAGTACATTACCCTGGCCAGCGTTTTTGAAAACGCCATGCAGCGACTCAAGCCTGGTGGCTATATCCTGATCTGTGATTTTTTCAAGACGGGCGCGCCAGGCAGGTCGGTTATCGGTGGCGGGCATCCGTTCAAAAAATTCATGGCGGCGCTGGAAAAATCAGGTCTCGAGGTATTGGCGGATGAGGACATCACGCGCGAAACTGCGCCCAATCTGGATATCGTCGATCAAATGGGACGCGAGTTGTTTCACCCGACCTTCAAGTTAATCGGTTATGCCTTCGATAGTAATCACCCCTGGCTGGCAAAGCTGATTCGCTGGAAGTACCAGAAAAAAATCAAAAAGATAAATCGCAAGTATCTGAGCGGTGAACGCAACGGCGAAAATTTCGCACTGCACAAGGTCTATCGTCTGCTGTTACTGCGGAAACCGGAGCAATAATGGCCTGGTGGGGTAAAGCGCTCGGCGGCGCGTTTGGATTCATGATTGGCGGGCCGCTCGGCGCGCTAATGGGAATCGCCTTCGGGCATAGCTTCGACCGCGGCATGAGCGGCATGAGCGGTGCTGACGGCGTCGAATGGGGCGCTGACCCGGAGCGAATTCAGGCGGCGTTTTTTACCGCGACGTTTTCGGTCATGGGCTATATCGCCAAGGCCGACGGGCGGGTGACGCGCGAGGAAATCCAGCTGGCCGAGGCGGTAATGGACCGACTGGGGTTAAACGCGGAAATGTGTGCCTCGGCGAAGAAGCTGTTCGGCGAGGGCAAGGCTGACAATTTTCCGATCGACGAAGTCATGCAGCAGTTTCGGCGGGAGACGCATCGACGCACTACCTTGATACAAATGTTTCTCGAAATCCAGCTGCAGGCCGCTTACGCCGATGGCGTCATGCACCCGGCGGAAAAAGAGGCCCTGGTTAACATCTGTGGCCACCTGGGCATCCCCGTTGCGCTGCTGGATCGGCTGGAAGAAATGCTGCGCGCCGGATTTGGCCGCAGCGGCTACGACGCCGCGACCAGCAAGACCTCGCTCGCGGACGCCTACCAAATTCTCGGCGTCGACAAATCGGTCAGCGACGCCGAGCTCAAAAAGGCTTACCGCAGGCTGATGTCGCAGCATCATCCCGACAAGCTGGTTGCCAAGGGTTTGCCCGAGGAAATGATTCAGGATGCAAACCAGAAAACTCAGCAAATCAAGGCTGCTTACGAGTTGGTTCGGGAGTCCCGAAAATCATGAGGAAGGTTTTCACCAATGAAAACCGCATGATTGTATTCAACATGAAAAACTTGCTGCAGGCGGCAGGAATCGAAACTGTCGTGATCAACGAGTTTGCCGCGGGCGGCGTCGGTGACCTGTCGGCCTTCGATACCTGGCCGGAGCTCTGGCTGGAAGACGAATCCAGATGCGCCGAGGCCGAGGCGATAATGCAGGATGTCATGCACAACGATAACCGGCGACCCTGGTTTTGCCGGGGTTGCCAGGAAAGAAACGATGCGGCCTTCCAGATTTGCTGGAATTGCGGTCGCGCCTTTGACTAACAAGGAGGTCATGCCGATGAAATATTTTTTTGCAGGTTTGCTGCTGTTGTCCGGCTCCAGTTTTGCCGGGGAGGTCAGCATCGTCGAAGTCGGGGTCGAGTGCCCGAGCAGTTGTACCTTCTCGGTAACCCTCGAACATAGCGACGAGGGCTGGCATCACTATGCCGACAGATGGGATGTGGTCACGCTCGAAGGCAAACTATTGAAATCCAGGGTGCTGCACCATCCGCATGAAAACGAGCAGCCCTTTACGCGCTCACTGTCGGGGGTAATGATTCCGCAGGGAATAAGCCAGGTAAAAATTCGCGCGCGCGACTCGAAACACGGCTATAGCAAGCAGGAATTTATCGTCGACCTGCCGGGTAAAAACTAGTTTTCCTGCCACAGCAGGCGCAAACCCAGGTAAAGCAATACGCTGCCAGGCAGCCAGCGGTGGATCCATTCGCTGAACCTGCCACGCGTGCGGGATGCCCCGGCCGCGACCAGCCAGGCCAGGGAGCCGTTGACGATAGCGCCGGTGACCAGGAAAACCGAACCCAGCGCCAGCGATATCACGAAGCCCGGGTTTTCGACGGCATTGAGAAACTGCGGGATAAAGGCGAGAAAAAACAACGCGATCTTGGGATTTAGCGCATCCACCAGTAGCCCACGGCGAAAATACTGCCAGCCGATGACGTCGTCCTGGTATCCCGGGGTTTTGGCTGGTGCCGGTTGCGCCCTGAACAGGTCGATACCGAGATATATCAGATAGGCGGCACCGAGGTACTGCACCAGTGCAAACGCGATCGGCGCGGCGGCGAGCGCCGCGGCAACACCGCTGGCCGCCAGCACCACGTGTACGAAGGCGCCCGCGGTCATGCCGAGGACCGCGAACAGTCCGGCCTTTAAGCCGCGCGCCGCGCTCACCGATGTCACCAGCAGCACCGACGGGCCGGGTGACAGGTTAACCGCGAGGCAGGCGATTACCAGCAGGATGAAGGCATTCGGGTCCATGCTCAGGCTTTGCGCGCCTGCGTGCGCGCCGCGACGAATGCCTGCACCGAGCGGCTGACATCGGCCGCGGTCGTCGCCCAGGAGCAGACGCTGACGCGAATCACGCTGCGCTGCTGCCACGAGGTGCCGCCGACCCAGCATTCGCCCGACTGCTGGATCAGGTCGATCGTCGCTGCCGTCTCCGCATCGCTGCCACAGGCCACCAGCACCTGGTTGAAAACCACGTCATTCAGAATCTCGAAATCCTGTTGCTCGAGTTCGCTGGCGAACTGCCGCGCGCGCAGGTGCAGGCCGTAAACCAGATCGTCGAGCCCTGACTTGCCGAGATATTTCAACGCGGCCCAGAGTTCGAAGATTCTCGAGCGGCGCGACATTTCGGGCGTATGCAGCATGCCGTCGCGCTTGTCGCTATAGGTAATATAGGCGCCCGCCGCATGCAGGGCGTTGACCAGCGCGTCGCGATCACGGCACATGATGACGCCGCTATCATAAGGTGTGTTCAGGGTTTTATGCCCGTCGAACGACCATGAGTCCGCGAGTTCGATGCCGCGGGTCAAATGACGCAATTCCGCGGCCGCCGCCGCCCACAGGCCGAAGGCGCCGTCGACATGTACCCAGGTCCCGGCCTCGCGCGCGCGCCGGCCCAGCGTTTCGAAGTCATCGAAAGCGCCTGAATTTACGTTGCCGGCCTGCAGGATCAGAATCGTGGACGCATCGAGTTCGGGTACCGCGGCGGTTTCGATTCTGCCCTGGGCGTCGGCTGGCACCCATTCGACGTTGTCGATGCCGAATCCGAGTAGCGCGATCGCCTTGGCGACGGTGCCGTGCGCCTGCTGGCTCGCGATCACGCGTAGCCGCGGCGCATCGATAAATCCCTTGCGATTGATATCCCATCCCAGGCGCGCAAAATTACGCTGCCGGGCCGCCGCCAGGCCGCAGAAAATCGACAGCGAGGAGCCGCTGACATAACCCGCCACGGTCGAGTCGGGGAGTCCGAACAGTTCGCGCAGCCAGCCTTCGGTGACTTCCTCCAGCCGCGATGCGACCGGAGAAGCCAGGTACAGCGGCGTATTCTGATCCCAGAAATCGGTCAACCAGCGCACCGCCAGCGTCGCCGGTATCACGCCGCCGTTTACCAGGCCGAAATAGCGGCCGCCGATCTGCGCCACGGTCGCCGGTGAGCCATACTGGTCGAGCTGATGCAGAATTTGCCGCGCATCCCCCGGCTTGTCGGGTAGCGCTTCATCGAAATGGGTCAGCCGATCCAGTGCCTGCGGCGTCGGGAATACATTGCGCTCCAGCGCGGCGTCGGCGTAGGCGTAGGCGGCGCTGCGAGCGTCGTCGAACGCGGTCTTTTGCTGCATTTCGTGGAACATGCGCTTACGAATATCGTCACTCATTTTACCTGGCCCTCGAGAATCTGGTTTATCCTGGCTTGCAGTTGCGGCAATAGCTCGGCGGCAAACCAGGGATTTTTACTGAGCCAGCGGTTATTGCGCGGGCTCGGATGCGGCAAGGGTAGCACGGCGGGCCAGTATTCCTGCCAGTCTCGCACCAGCTCGGTTAAGGAGCGCGACCCTGCCTGCAGATGGTAGCGCTGCGCGTATTGCCCCAGCACGAGGGTCAGCTCGATCTGCGGCATCTGTGCCAGCAGCAATTCGCGCCATTGCGGTGCGCATTCGGGTCGCGGCGGCAGGTCACCGGATTTGCCGCTGCCCGGATAGCAGAATCCCATCGGCAGAATTGCGATGCGCCCGGCAGCGTAGAATACATCCCGGCTGATACCCATCCAGTCGCGCAGGCGCTCCCCGCTGGCATCGTCAAACGCTATGCCCGAGGCATGTACCCGGCTGCCGGGCGCCTGTCCGGCGATTAGAATTTTTGCGGATCTGGAACACTGTAATACCGGCCTGGGGCCGAGTGGCAGCTGCGCGGCGCAGATGCGGCAGCGACTGACCTCGGCAAGCAGCGATTTCAGGCTGGTCAATGGGCTAGTGGGTCAGGAAATGTCCCTTGCGGACGTGGGTGGAAGCCTTGGCGTGCCAGCTCAGCTGACCGTTGACCCAGACGCTGATGATGCCGTCGCTGGCCTGCGTGGGTTTTACAAAACTGGCGCAGTCGATGATCGTGTCGGGGTCGAACAGCACCAGATCGGCATAGTTGCCAACGGCAATGCTGCCCCGATGCGCGAGACCGAAGCGTTGTGCGGTGAGTGCGGTCATTTTCCGCACCGCGGTTTCCAGGTCGAACAGTTTCTTTGCGCGCACATAGTGCCCTAGCACGCGCGGAAAAGTGCCCCACAGCCGCGGATGCGGGGTTGTCATCGAAGCGATACCGTCGGAACCGATCATTGCCGCCGGGTGCCGCATGATGCGTTCGAGATCGGCATCGTCCATCTGGAAGTAAATCGCCGCGGCCGGGTAAAGTCGTTCGCAGGCCTCCTTCATGGAACAGCCCCAGTCCGCCGCGATGCGATCGAGCATTTGTCCATTACATTCTGGATGCGGTTTCGATTCGGCGACCAGCACCGACACGGATTCGCGGATGAATTGCGGCAGTAGCGAAGTCGAGCTGGCGGTATAGGGGTAGACATCGAAACTCACCGGCTGCTGCTCGGCCCTGGCCTGATCGATCATCGCCAGGGTTTGCGTCGAGCGTCCGTAATTGTTCGGTCCGGCACACTTGTGATGCGAAATAACGACCGGCACCGCTGCGCGGCTGCCGATTTCGAGGGTCTCCGCGACCGCCTCGACCACGTGGTCGCCTTCGTCGCGCATGTGGGTTGCGTAAACCGCATTATCGAATTCACGCAACACGCCGGCCAACTGCGTCACTTCATCGGTCGAGGCCGCTTGCGCCGGCGGATAGCCAAGGCCCGTGCTCATGCCGATACAGCCCTGCTGCAGCGCGAGCCTGAGTTCTTGCTGCATCTGCGCCAGCGCCCTGCTGTCGGCGGACTGATCGAGTCGCTCTCCCATGGCGGCGAGACGCAAACTACTGTGGCCGGCCAGCAGCGCCAGGTTTACCGCGCCAGGTGTTGCCGTTAGCGCGTCCCGGTAAGCTTTAACCGAAGGAAAGCGAAACTCCTGCGGTTCGCCGAGCAACGGAAACGGCGGCGGCATTTCGTCGTCCGGCTGCAGCGGCGCCAGGCTGATGCCGCAGTTGCCGGCGACCACGGTGGTGACGCCCTGGGAAATTTTGCAGGCCAGGTCCGGCGACTTGAATATCGCCAGGTCGTCGTGCGTGTGGCAATCGATGAATCCAGGGGCGAGTACCAGTCCGCAGGCGTCGATCCGGGAATCGGTCTGCCAGTGCCGGCAATCGCCGATCTCGGCAATGCGCTCGCGATCAATGGCGACGTCGACAAAGCGCGAGGCACCGCCGCTGCCATCGATTACCCTGGCGCCGCTGATGATGAGGTCACAGCTAGCCAAATCAGGGCACCGGCTGGATCTTAGCCTGCAACCACTTGTTCGGTTGCGTAGTTGAAAACGGCGGTCTGGTTACGACCATCGCGCTTGGCCTGGTACAGGGCCAGGTCGGCGTGCGCCAGTAGATTCTCGATGCTGTCGAGGCTGCCGATACTGGAAGCGGTAAGACCGATGCTGACGGTATAAGGAATCATCGAGTTCTGGTACTTCAGCACCGCTTTGCCGATCGCATCGTGCAGGCGCTCGCAAAACTCCTGCGCCTCGGCGGTGTTGGTGCTGGGTAACAGCATGCCGAATTCCTCGCCACCCAGCCGACCAACGATATCGCTACGCCTGGCGACGCTGTTGACCACATCGGCAAACAGCTTGAGGACGGCATCGCCGGCGGGATGTCCGAAGCGGTCGTTGATCGATTTGAAGTGATCGAGATCGATGATCAGAACCGCAAAGGCCGCGCGGTGTCGATTGGCCAGCGAAATCGAGCGATTGGCGTTTTCGAAAAAGGCGTGCCGACTGAGCAAGCCGGTCAGTGAGTCATAGCTTGCCAGGTTGCGCATTTTTTCTTCGATGCGATAGATCCTGAGCATTATGCCGACCAGAATCCAGCTGATTGGCGGCGCAACCACCAGTGCAATGCAGGCAGTCAGTGGCAGAGCGAGGTCGAGCCTGATGTCAAGCCCGTACTGATTAAGCGTTAAAATCGCAGCTGTGGCGACCAGAACCGAGGCGACAGCGGCGACGACCGTAATGACTATCACGGAGTTAAAGCGCCCGATTTTTGCCAGGAGTCTTATCATGGTCGTGTGCCCGCCCTGAAGCTTTTAATTATGGTTTTCGAATCACTGTAATGGGATATTTGCCAGGGTTCAAGCCTTTCACCGACAAACGGTAGTCTGGCCCTACGATTAATTTACCTGGCCGCCAGCCGTAAAATAGTAGCCGGGTATTGGCTTTGCAGACGCTTAAACCAGGCCAGCGGATTAAATTCGGGTCAAAAAAATCCAAAGCCGCCGGGCTAACGTACAATACCCGATTCCAGTACCAAGACGGTGAATCCCCGACTATGAAAGTAATGTTGTTAATTGCCCACGGTAGCCGTAAGCAGTCGGCCAATGACGAAATAAAGCGACTGGCGCAGCAGGTGGAGGCGCTCGGTGGCGAAGACTATGCGGCGGTCGTGGCTGCGTTCCTCGAAATTGCCGAGCCCAGTATTCAGCAGGGGGTTGAGCGTTGCGTCGAGTTGGGTGCAACGGAAATCGTCGCGGTGCCTTATTTTCTCGCCGCCGGCAAGCATGTGGCGTCAGACATACCCGGCGAACTCGCCTGCGCCAGGGCGGGACATCCTAAACTCAGCATCGAACTGTCGCAATACGTCGGCGACAACGAGGCGATGGCCGACCTGGTGCTGCGCTGCTCGCGGCTGGCCGGTTAGGCTGGCGGCCTGGTTCGGGCCCGCGGCCGAGCTCGATCAGCTGTTGGTACCAGTCACAGCAACTTTTCCCTTCGGCGGGACAGAAAACTGGTTTAGTTAGGGGGCCGAAAACTCTATAATACGGGCTTACCCGCGCCGAATGCCTGGCGCTATCAAAATAGCGAGTACCGACTATGAATGCCCCCCTCAGCAATAGCGCCCTGGTTGATAAGGACCAGGAACACATGATCCATCCGCTGCACCACAATCCGGCGCACGCCAATGCCAAAGTCTGGGTCAGGGCGGAAGGCTCGCACCTGATCGACGCCGACGGTAACCGCTACATCGACGGTCTGTCCTGCCTGTGGAACGTCAGTTGCGGTCATGGGCGTCAACCGCTGATCGACGCTGCCAGCCGGCAAATGCAGCAAATGGCCTATTGCTCGAGTTATAACGGCAGCTCGAATCGGCCGGCGATCGAACTCGCCGAGCGCCTGGCCGACATCTGCTACCCACAGATCAACAATTTCTATTTCACCTCGGGCGGCGGCGAATCCACCGACAGCAACTTCAAGCTGGCGCGTTATTACTGGAAGGCCAGGGGAAAACCGGAAAAAACCAAGGTAATCAGCCGTATCTGGGGATATCACGGGGTTACCTTCGCGGCGATGTGTGCCACCGGGATTGCCGGTTACTGGGGATCGTTCGAGCCGCGTATCCCGGGATTCAGTCACATTCCCGCGCCCGATCCCTATCACTACCCGGTGCCGGAGGACGGATCATCGCAGGGTATCGCCGCGGCCAACGAGCTGGAGCAGGAAATCCTCAGGCAGGGAGCGGAAACGGTGGCGATGTTTATCGCCGAGCCGGTGATGGGCGCGGGCGGGGTCATCGTGCCGCCGGCGGATTATTTTCCACGGATTCGCGAAATCTGTGACCAGTACGAGGTGCTGTTCGTCGCCGATGAAGTCATCACCGGCTTCGGCCGCACCGGCAAGTTGTTCGCGCTCGAGCACTACGGCGTGCAACCCGACCTGATGCAGTTCGCCAAGTCGATTACCTCGGGTTACCTGCCGCTCGGCGGCATCGGCATCAGCGACGAAATTGCCGCGGTCGATTCGCGACAGCGACAAGCCCTGGATGCATGCCTACACCTACAGCGGCCATCCGACGACCTGCGCGGTCGGTCTGGCAACGCTCGATTACATCGAAAGCGAGAACCTGGTCGAGCAGGCGGCCAGTAAAGGGGCTTATCTGCTGGAGAAGCTGCACCACGAGCTGGATGACCACCCGCATGTCGGTAATGTGCGCGGCCAGGGTATGATGTGCGGCGTCGAACTGGTTGAAGACAAGGCCAGCAAGTCCTGGTATCCGCCGGAGTGGGGCGTCGGTCCGAAGATGACCAGGGCCATGATCGATAACGGCATTTTTACGCGCATGCGCAGCGAAGTGGTCTGCATCGCGCCGCCGCTGACCACCGACGAAGCCACGCTGGACGAGCTGGTCGCCGGCATCCGCAACGCCATTGTCACCGTTTTCGGGGAATAGAAAAGCCTGGAAAAAATTTATTTGCCTCGATTTGCAGGGACCGGCCAGCCGCTGAAAGAGTTTGTTTTAACAGCGAGCGGTCACAACAGTGTCGAGGCACATAAAAACCAGGATGCCGACCCGGGCTCGCGAATATCCAGTTGGATTGACAGGTACGATGCTAACTCACAAATTCAGTCTATATTCACCGAGCTATGAGCGGCCGGTAAAAATCAGCATAGTCAAATAGTCGATGCTATTTTCCAAGGTTATCCATGACTACTCATAACGACGTACTCGAAGAACTGAATAAGCTCGTCCCGTTAAAGGACAAGCTGTTTGCAACGCATAAATCCATTTCCGAGTTGTTCCCATTCATTGTGCGCATTGCAATTGCAATTTATGATCCTGAGACGAGCGTGCTGAAGACCTACATACACAGTAGTGGAGATGACAATCCGCTTGATCACTACGCCGCCCAGATAGGCGATGCTCCGTCGCTTAAAGCAATGCTGAAAACCGGTTCACCGAGAGTCATAAACAACATGCTCACCTTTGAAGGAAAAGGCGGCGAGCACTCGAGACGACTGGGGCGGTACGGATATGCAGCAAGCTATACCATGCCGATGTTTAACAACGGCGTGTTCTTTGGGTTCATATTTTTTAACTCAGATAAAAAAGATGTTTTCGACGAAATTACATTGCGCCAGATCGATACTTATGGCCATTTAATCTCGTTAATGGTGATAAATGAAATCACCTCTATTCGAGTCCTGACCGCTGCCGTGAAAACTGCCGGCAACATAACCCATATACGTGATCCGGAAACGGGGAGTCATCTGGATCGAATGTCCCGTTATTGTCGTTTAATTGCCAATTCTATCGCGGATAAATACGAACTCGATGATGAATACATCGAGCACATATTCATGTTCTCGCCATTACACGATATCGGCAAAATCGGCGTTCCCGACGAGATCCTGCTAAAACCCGATCGATTGAACGATAACGAAACTGAAGTCATGCACGGCCATGCGAATCTGGGTAAGAGAATGGTTGACGAAATTTTGGCAAACTTTGGTCTTGAAAATATCGAGCATGTGGAAATGCTGCGCAATATTGCCGAATTGCATCACGAATCTGTCAACGGACAGGGATATCCAACCGGCATCAAGGGTAAGCAAATTCCACTTGAAGCTCGTATAGTTGCGGTCGCGGATGTTTTTGATGCTTTGACCAGTGCGCGACCATACAAAAATGCCTGGTCGAATGAAGACGCAATCGAGGAACTGAATAAACTTGCGGGCGAAAAGCTTGATCGAGATTGCGTGAATGCGCTAATTCAGAACCTGGATAAAGTGGAACAGATTCAGCAGCAATTTAGAGAAAATTATTACGGCTAGCAATGTCACACCAGGGTATCGATAACGCCGGGTTCGACAGTTCTTTTTGGAGCCCTTTCAGTGCACGCGTAAGAATCCGTAATACGGCAAGATTACAAGAGTCTCGCCAGGCCTGGCAGGCTTGTCCCAGGATGGCGGGATTTAGCTTCTACTTTGTGGGAGTTCCTTGATATAGAGGTCGTGCTTGGAGTAGGGGATTTCTACGCCTTCCTCGATGAAACGCTTGTAAACCTTGCAGTTCAGGATATCCAGTATCCGCCCGCGCAATACCGGTTGCTCGATCCAGCAGAGTAACTCGAAATCGAGGCTGGAGGGACCGAACTGGCGGAATCGAACCCGCGGCTCCGGCTCCTCGCAAACGTTCTCGTCGGTGAGCGCGATATCCATCAGGATATCCCGCACCTTGTCGATGTCGGATCCATAGGCAACACCCACGGCGATGCGGATGCGGTATTTCTCCTCGGGGCCGCCCGACTCGTTGATGATCTTGGTATTCCCCATGACCGAATTTGGCACGGTAATCTCGATATCGTCGCGCGTCATCATCCGCGTACTGCGAATACCGATATTGGTAATTGCTCCCCGCTCACCGGTCTCCAGCACCACGTAGTCGCCGATCTTGTAGGGCGCGTCGGCCATGATAAACACCCCTGAGAACAGGTTGGCGAGCGTATCCTTGGCGGCAAATCCGACGGCGATACCGACGATGCCCGCCGACGCCAGCCACGCGGTCATATCGACATTCCAGGCCGAGAATACGACATAAACCGCCAGCACAACGATAATGATCAGGGCAATGTTTTCGAACAGGGGTAAGGTTTGATGATGCAAAATCGCAAGGCGCTGATCGTTAGCAGCGATGGCACGCAAGATGGTGCGAACGAGGCGAATCAAAAATATCGTCCAGACGATATAGGCGATGGTTTGCAGGCTGGCGAAGATAATGGATTCGAACGGTGCCTCAATGTCCACCAGGTTAACTGCGAGCGCCGCACCTATTAGTATCACGCTGAAATAGATCGGGCTGTGCAGGTGCTCGACTATCTGATCATCAAACCCAAACCTGGTGCGCGCGGTGAGCTTTTTAAGCGTGACGCTAATAATATTGTCGAAGATCCAGGCAAGCGCGAGAAAGACCAGGATAACGACCACGGCTTTGAGCCAGGGGTGCTCGCCAAATATTTCGAGATAAGGCGCAAGCCAGATTTGTATTTCGTTCAGCATTCTATGATGTTCACCGCGAGCCCACCGCGCGCGGTCTCCTTGTACTTGGTTTTCATATCAGCACCCGTCTCGCGCATGGTCTTGATCACCTTGTCGAGCGAAACGAAGTGTTGGCCATCACCGCGCATCGCGATGCGCGCGGCGTTGATCGCCTTGACCGAAGCCATCGCGTTGCGTTCGATGCAGGGCACCTGCACCAGTCCGCCGACCGGGTCGCAGGTCAATCCGAGATTGTGTTCCATACCGATTTCGGCGGCATTTTCGGCCTGCTCGGGCGTGCCGCCGAGGACTTCGGTGAGTGCGCCGGCCGCCATCGAGCAGGCGCTGCCGACTTCGCCCTGGCAGCCGACCTCGGCGCCCGAGATCGATGCGTTTTCCTTGTAGAGAATGCCGATCGCGCCGGCGGTCAGCAGGAAGCGGACGATGCCGTCGTCATCAGCCGCCGGGTAAAAGTGCTGATAGTAATGCATTACCGCCGGGATGATGCCGGCCGCGCCGTTGGTGGGCGCGGTGACCACGCGCCCGCCGGCCGCGTTTTCCTCGTTGACCGCGAGCGCCCACAGGTTGATCCAGTCGAGCGTGGTCAGCGGGTCCTTGTAGGTGATCTGCGGCTGACTGCTCAACTTACGGTACAGGTCCGCGGCGCGGCGTTTGATTTTCATGCCGCCGGGTAATATGCCTTCGTGCCGGCAGCCGTTCTTAACGCAGCTTTGCATGACCTTCCAGATCCCGAGCAAGCCCTTGCGGATATCGTCTTCGCTGCGCCAGGCCTTTTCGTTGGCCAGCATGACGTCGCTGATGCGCAAGTTGTGATTGGCGCAATGAATCAGCAGGTCGACCGCGGTCGTGAAGGGATAGGTCAGCGGCGTATCGTCGGCGACGATGCGATCGGCGCCGGCCGCGTTTTCATCGACGATGAAGCCCCCGCCGACGGAGTAAAAGGTGGCGCTGCGGATTTCGTTTTTCTGCTTGTCGTAAGCGCGGAAAGTCATGCCGTTGGAGTGATACGGCAGGGTTTTCTTGCGATGCATGATTAGCTGGCTGGCTTCGTCGAAGGCTACCGGATGTTCGGCCAGCAGGTTTAATTGCTGTTTCGAGCGGATGGTATCGAGCCGCGACTCTACGCTGTCGGTATCGACCGATTCCGGCAATTCGCCTTCCAGTCCGAGCATCACTGCCTTGTCGCTGCCGTGTCCCTTACCGGTGGCGCCGAGGGAACCGTAAAGATCGGCCTTGACGCTGGCCACCTGTTGCAGCATGCCGTCCTGTTTAAGCGTTTGCACGAACTGCTGCGCCGCCCGCATCGGACCCACGGTATGCGAACTCGAAGGTCCGATACCGATCGAAAACAAATCAAAAACGCTAATCGCCATCGGGCAATCCTATCTCAGCAGGGAACGGGAGTATAAGTCCAGAACGGGCGAATGTATGCGCCAATATTTGCCGGGTCAATCTTCCTCGTCGACATAGGATGAGAGTGGTGGACAGGAGCAAATCACGTGGGTATCGCCAAACACGTTATCGACCCGGCCCACCGGTGACCAGTATTTGTTGTCACGCAAAGACGCCAACGGGTAGGCCGCCTGTTCGCGGCTATAGGCGTGGCTCCATTCATCGGCACAGACCATGTCGACCGTATGCGGCGCATTCGTCAGCGGATTGTCTTTCGGATCCATGCGCCCTTCCTCGATTTCGCGAATCTCGCCGCGAATCGAAATCATCGCTTCGCAAAAGCGGTCGAGCTCTTCCTTGGATTCGGATTCGGTCGGTTCGATCATCAGCGTGCCGGCCACCGGGAAGGACATGGTCGGCGCGTGAAAACCATAGTCGATCAGGCGCTTGGCGATATCGTCGACGCTGGCAAAATCCTTGACCACGCGGGTATCGATAATGCATTCGTGCGCCACCAGCCCGTTAGAACCGGTATAGAGAATCGGGAAATGATCCTTTAGCCGTTGCGCGATATAGTTGGCGTTGAGAATCGCGATCGCGGTGGCTTTAGGCAATCCATCGCGTCCCAGCAACGATATATATGCCCAGCTGATCGGCAGGATGCCGGCGCTGCCAAAAGGTGCCGCGGCAACCTTGTTGATGCCGCCGTTATGGTTCTGGCTGGTCGATGGCAAAAACGGCTTGAGGTGTTGCTTGACGCCAATGGGACCCACGCCCGGACCGCCGCCGCCATGCGGAATGGCAAAGGTCTTGTGCAGATTGAGATGCGAAACGTCGCCGCCGAACTTGCCCGGTGCGCAGACGCCAACCATTGCATTCATGTTGGCGCCGTCGATATAAACCTGGCCGCCGTGGTCATGCACGATTTCGCAGACTTCGCGCACGTCGTCCTCGAACACGCCGTGGGTCGATGGATAGGTGATCATGATCGCGGCGAGGTTTGCGCTGTGCTTCTCGCACTTGGCCTTGAGGTCGTCGATGTCGATATTGCCGTTCTTGGCCGAGCCGACCACGACCACTTTCATGCCCGCCATCTGTGCCGACGCCGGGTTGGTGCCGTGCGCCGATGACGGCACCACGCAGATGTCGCGATGGCCTTCGTCGCGGCTCTCGTGGTAAGACTTGATCGCCAGCAGCCCGGCGTATTCGCCCTGCGCGCCGGAGTTCGGCTGCAGCGAGATGGCGTCGTAACCAGTGCAGGCGCACAGCATTTGCTCGAGTTCGACGATCAATTGCTGGTAACCCTGCGCCTGGTCGAGCGGCACGAAGGGATGGATGCGGCCGAAGCCGGGCCAGGTTACCGGGATCAGCTGCGTCGCCGAATTCAGTTTCATGGTGCAGGAACCGAGCGGAATCATGCTGCGATCGAGCGCCAGGTCCTTGTCCGCCAGTTTACGCATGTAACGCATCAGGTCGGTTTCGGAATGGTGGCTGTTGAACACCGGATGAGTCAGGTAGTCGCTGCTGCGGATCAGGTCCTGCGGCAGCGCGGTTTTGATTTTGCTATCCAGTTCGTCGATCGAGACCTCACGCCCGCGGTCATGCGTGAAGACATCGTACAAACGGTTGACGTCGCCGCGGGTAGAGACTTCGTCCAGAGAAATGCCGACCGTATGCGCGTCCACCTGGCGCAGGTTCATTTGCTTGGAGCGCGCCGCGGCCATGATGAACTCGGTTGCATTACCGGTATTGACGGTAATGGTGTCGAAATAGTGTTTGGTGTTGACCTCCACGCCGAGCTCGCGCAAACCCTCGGCCAGCAAGCCCGTTAACCGATGCACGCGCTGGGCGATGCGTCGAATTTCCGCGGGGCCGTGATAGACGGCGTACATGCTTGCCATGATCGCGAGCAAGGCCTGCGCGGTGCAGATATTGCTGGTCGCCTTTTCACGGCGAATGTGCTGTTCGCGGGTTTGCAAGGTCAGGCGTAAAGCGGGTTCGCCGCGCGTATCCCTGGAGACACCGATCAGGCGCCCCGGCAGCGAACGCTTGAAAGCGTCACGGGTTGCCATGAATCCCGCGTGCGGGCCGCCATAACCGAGCGGCACGCCGAAGCGCTGGGAACTGCCGACCACGATATCGGCGTCAAACTCGCCCGGCGGCGTCAACAGCGTCAGGCTGAGCAGGTCCGCCGCGACCGCAACCAGGCCCTTTTTCTCGTGAATGCTTCGCCACCAGCTCGCGGTAATCGTGCACTTCACCGGTTGAGCAGGGGTATTGCAGTAAAACGCCGAACAGCTCGGGATTATCGGCCGCGGCGAAAGGATCGCCGATGACGCATTTGATATGCAAATGCCTGGCGCGGTTGGTGACGACTTCGATGGTCTGCGGGTGACAGGTATTGGCGATATAAAATACGTCGCTCTTGCTCTTCGACAGGCGGTGGCACATGGTCATGGCTTCGGCCGCGGCGGTGGCCTCGTCCAGCACCGATGCGTTGGCCAGTTCCATGCCGGTTAAATCGCTGACCATGGTCTGAAAATTGAGCAGCGCCTCGAGCCGACCCTGCGAAATCTCTGCCTGGTAAGGCGTGTATGAGGTATACCAGGCGGGGTTACGCAACAGGTTGCGCTCGATTACGGTCGGCGTCTGCGTGTTGTAATAGCCCATGCCGATGAAGGACTTGTAAAGCTGATTGCGGATCGAAATCTCGTACAGGCGCAACAGCACCTGGCGTTCACTGAGGCTGCTTTTAACCGCCAGCGGTTTGCGCCGCCGGATCGATTCCGGAACTACCTTATCCAGCAGTTCATCGACGCTGTCCATGCCGAGTTCGGCGAGCATCGCTTTTTCTTCGGCCGAATCCGGGCCGATATGACGGCGGATAAAGCCGTGGAAGATATCGAGATCCTTCAGCTGGAGGTCGAGATTTGGCATGGCGCTGTCCTCAGTTCAAACTTTAATAGATTCGTTCTTAATATTACGGAAATATTCGAATTCTGGATTTCGTTTTTTTGTGGCGCACAGTTTAGCACTATCACCGCCGCGCGAGTTAGTCTTTGCCGAGGCTTGTCACCAGTTGGTCGCCAATCCATTGTTTGAGAAAACCCGCCGCCACCAGCGCCACCTGCTCGGCGTCGATCCACTCGAGCAGGCCCTCGCATATTGCGGCGAAATTCGCGCCCTCTGCGGCCTGTTCGATTGCCCAGGCCTCGTGCACCTCGAGTGAGCGCCAGCAGGTTTTCAGCTGCCGGCGCCATATCAGCCAGCGTTGCGGAAAGTCACTGCGCCGTGCTGGCGGCACTTCGGCGCCGGTGTCGATCGCATTTTCGATGAGTGCGACGTTCCAGTTCAGGTCCAGCCACAACAGCGCCGGCTTGAAGCGGAATGTCAGCTCGGGCCAGGCCTCGGGCGGGACCTGCGCCATGTCCTCGAGCCGGAACAGCGATTCGCTGCCGGCGGCGTCGAACACCAGGGATTGCGCCCATTCGTAGCTGGCCAGCTCGTGCAGGAATTCCTGCTCTTCACCCGCATAAATATCGCGCAGATAGGCGGGCAGGTGCTGGCCGAACCAGCGCACCGACGGATGAGTCGAAGGATAGTGCCGCAGGTAATCCAGCGCCAGATTCTCGAAGGCGCCGCGGCCGAGGTAATGCGCCAGCGCCGAGTAATCTACCGCCAGGCAATCGATCAGGCGGATGCGGTAGGCATTGTAATAGGTGCCGAGACGATGCTCGGCAAGCGCGTTTTCGGTGCTGATGATGTCGGCTTCGATGTCCTCGGATTTACCGATCAGGTAATCCTGGAAACGCAGCTGCAGAGCGCGCAAATGCGTCATTGTCCGGCCTGGTAATAGGGCGCCGCGATGGCGCGCGCATGGTCGAGTTCTTCGAGCACGGCATCGAGCGCGGGGATATTGCCGTCACGCTCGATCATCGTCGAAACCGGGCCGAAGCGCCTCGCGGTTTCCGCGTACAGCGCCCACACCGGGTCGATGACGTCCTGGTCGTGGGTGTCAATAATCAGGTTGCCGTCATTGGTATGGCCCGCCAGGTGATGTTGCCAGACGCGCTCGCCGGGAACGCCCGCGAGATAATCCACCGGGTCGTAATGGTGGTTGAAGCTGCTGACATAGATGTTATTGACATCGAGCAGCAGGTAGCAATCCGCCTTTTCGGCGATCGCCGAGAGGAACTCCCATTCAGGCATGGCGTCGTCGCAGTAGGTGATGTAACTGGACAGGTTCTCGATCAGCATCTGGCGGCCGATGAAATCCTGTACCCGGGAGATGCGGTCGGCGAGATGATTAACGGCTTCCTGCGTGTAGGGCAGGGGCAGCAAGTCGTGCATATTCCTGTGATCGACCCCGGTCCAGCACAGGTGATCGGAAAACCAGCGTGGCTCGACACGTTCGATCAGGGCCTTGAGCTGCTTGAGGTAATCGAAATCCAGTTCGTCGGTGCTGCCCAGCGACATGGATACGCCGTGCATGACCATCGGGTAATCCTGGCGGATCGCATCCAGGAAATACAGCGGCTTACCGCCGTCGATCATGTAGTTTTCGCTCAGGATTTCAAACCAGTCGACGTTCTTCGGTTTGCGTTCGAGAATGTCCTGGTAATGTTCCGCGCGCAGGCCGAGGCCAAATCCGAGGAAGGGTTTAGATGTGCTTTCAGTCATCGATGCGGCAGCTATTCTGAATTGAAATCATTGTAGCCAGCGGGCAAAAAAAATGCACCGGCAAGACCGGTGCATTTCTACTAGCCGAGAAAGACGGCTCAGGCTTCGAATTTACCACCTGCGCCTTCACACTCAGACTTGGTGCGCTTGACCCAACCCTGGCCGGCGCATGAGTTTTGACCCGCACAGCTGGTGGTTGCGGTGGCGCAGGCGCTGGTACCCTTGCATGAATTGACGTTAAAGCACTTACCCGCTTTTTCGGCTGCAGTAGCGCTCATCGGCGCAACAGCGAACATGGCAGCTGCAGCAGCAGCGAGGGCGACCCCGGTGGTTTTCTTAGCTGAAATCATTGAACGTATCCTCAAGTTAATAAACGTTTGTTTGTATTGGTAATTTCCCCATTACGCGAGCTTAGAGGAAGTGATTTTGCAGAAAGTTCATAAAAAATTACGAAAATGAGAAAAAATCTGTATTTGTACAGGGTTCGAGAATTTTTACCGATATCGCCGAATGATAAGCTGATCACCGCGCTGTATCAGTTCGAAATGCTTTAAAACATTCATTCCGAGCAGGATTTCGTCGAGGCCCATGCCCGAGATAATGCTGGCGTTGACGTCGTAAAGTTCGATTCCACCGATCGCGAGCTGGTCGAGGCGAGTCAGGTAAGCGGTGGTTATGCCGTTCGCGGTCGATACCGAGGTCGCCGGGCCGGCCCTGAGCCCCAGCGTTCGCTGTAATTCGCCTGGAATTGCCGTGGTAGTGGCCCCGGTATCGACCAGGAAAGTAACTTTTTTATGGTTGATTTCGCCATCGAAAACATAGTGTCCGCTGCGGTTGCGGGTCAACACGACTTCCTGAAAATCACTATTCTGCAAGGTCGCAATCGACTGGTTCGGATTGTTCTGGCGATCGAGAATCCTGGAAAACCCAAGCGCCATGAGTAAAAAAGCGAGCACCCAGGCGCCGACAGTGAACATCATGCCGAGTTTTTTAGTAGAATGCGTCATAACACTATAAGTTAGTGATTAATCTACCAAAATCAACAAAGGACAGGTAAATGTCGGGTAACAGTTTCGGCAAATCTTTCGTGGTGACTTCGTTTGGCGAAAGCCACGGCAGCGCAATTGGCTGTATCGTTGACGGTTGTCCGCCGGGACTCGAACTCAGCGAGGACGATCTGCAGCAGGATCTAGACCGCCGCAAGCCCGGGACTTCGCGGTATACCACCCAGCGCCGCGAGGATGACGCGGTACAGATTCTGTCGGGTACTTTCGAGGGACGCACCACCGGCACGCCGATCTGCCTGCTGGTGCACAACAAGGATCAGCGCTCGAAAGACTACGGCGACATCATGAAGCTGTTTCGCCCGGGCCATGCCGATTACAGCTATCATCACAAATACGGTTTTCGCGATTATCGCGGCGGCGGGCGTTCGTCGGCGCGCGAAACGGCGATGCGCGTCGCTGCCGGCGGCATCGCCAAAAAGTATCTGTTCGAGACATGCGGCATCCAGGTGCGTGGCTACCTGTCGCAGCTGGGGCCGTTGAGACCGGTTAACTTCGACTGGGAACAGGTCAACCAGAACGCTTTCTTTTGCCCGGATGCCGAGATGGTGCCCGAGATGGAAAAGTACATGGACGCCTTGCGCAAGGAAGGGGAGTCCATCGGCGCCCGGGTTTCGGTGGTTGCCAGCGGCGTTCCGCCGGGGCTCGGCGAGCCGATTTTCGATCGCATCGATGCCGATATCGCGCATGCGATGATGAGTATCAACGCGGTCAAAGGCGTCGAGATTGGCGCCGGATTCGGCAGCATCGAACTCAAGGGCACGCAGAATCGAGACGAGATTACACCTGCGGGATTCCTGTCGAATCATGCCGGTGGCACGCTCGGCGGCATTACCTCGGGACAGGACCTCCTGGTCAGTATCGCGCTGAAACCGACCTCCAGTATCCATCTGCCGGGCAAGACCGTCGATATCGACGGCAATGCGGCTGAAATCCGTACCAAGGGGCGCCATGATCCCTGCGTTGGCATTCGCGCCACGCCGATCGCCGAAGCCATGCTCGCGATCGTGTTGATGGACCACTTCCTGCGCAATCGCGCCCAAAACGCCGACGTCGACTGCCAGACCCCGATCATCCCCGCCAGCCCGGAGTAACCGACGCCTAAATCTGTCATTTCGAATAGCCAGGCCCGCTTGCTTCCCGAACGGCAACCAATACAGCACCCTGTCTTTATGCCGCAAGGGACTGCAGCGGTTGTTTTACTATCAGCTCCTGCAGGTTCGCCCGGCATAGGCCAAAGGTGACGGGGCCGATTGACGGTGAATAAAATTTCCCAATAAACAAAGGCATGTTCGGGAGCGATGGATCAAAGCATGCGTCCACTGATAGGCATGGAAGCCCATGAAGCCGGACGGTATTGATCATCTACGATGGATTGCCTGGCTGTGATGGGGTGTCTATACTTCCTATCCTTATCCCGACATCGTCAGCGGTTCTGACATGATCCTGGGCAATGCGTAATCGTAACTACCAAGGACAAAGAGCATGAAAGCAATTATTCATCGCGAAGAATATACGGACAAGCAAGTTACCGGCACACTGACGCTGTTCGACGGACGCAAGAAAGTATTCACTTGCAAAACACTGGAACTTCCCTGGCGGGACAACGAAAGCAACATCTCGTGTATCCCGACGGGCACGTACCAGGCCACGAAACGCGTGTCGAACAAGTACAAACACAGCTACCACGTCAAGAGTCCGGGCAAAGATCAAGTCGTCGACAGAGCATGGATCCTGATTCATCCCGGAAACTATTACTCCGATATTCGTGGCTGCATTCTCCTTGGCAAGGCATTCATCGATCTCAATGGCGATGGCTACAAGGACGTCAGCAGTTCAGGTGTAACCGTCAGAGAACTGCTCAAGTTGGCCGGTAAGGAATTGCGTCTTGAAATCAAGGGCGAGCAGCCGGATTACGCGGGTGCGAACAAGATTAGCGATGTTCCCGATGAGGATCTGGCTGCGGGCCAAGATGCGATTGTTGTAGCGTCCTCTTTGAAAATACGACGTAAGGGCGACCCGCATGCAGATCAGATCCCGAACGTTCTGCCCAACGGCTATTCGGTCAAAGTAAAGAAAGTTCGTGGCGACTGGGCCAACGTCGAAGTGACTTTTACGGGCTGGGTCGGAAAAAAGTATCTGCGAAAAGCCTGAGTGTTCTTGTTTCATTGGCGCCGAGCTGCCGCAGTATCTAGGGTGAAAGGAACACGGGTGTTGCGCTCATTCTTGCTCAGCGTCGTATTGTTGGCCGCTTGCGAAGCAAGCGATCGAACGCCTGCTGCGCAATCGGCAAGCTCGACCGAGTCTTGCCTGTGCTTCGCGGGAATAGGTTCGAGCGAAGGTGATGTCCCGGTCCTTGAGTTGAGCGTCGAAGGTGAAGTCCGCCTGATTGTGTGTGGCACCGCAGTGACAGCCGTTGAGCGCGGCAAGGTTACGATGAGCGAGTTCGATGTTTTCGCTTGCGATTCGGGTGCGAGCGTTATCCGCTATGGCGCAGCGGATATCGCTGAGGTCGCGCTCGAAGGCAGCGATCTGCACATCACCAGGCTGGGGCGCCTTCCGAGCGGAAAGAACTGGCAATGGCAACAGGTGCCGCTGTTTCGCCAGACTGTCTCCGCCGCTGGATCGTCACCACGGGTCACGGCGCCAGAATCCGTGTTCAAGGCGCCCGCACTGGATCAGGCGAGCTTCGAAGCTTTCGCCAGCGAGCTGGCGATGATGAAGGCATCGAAGGCGACAACCATCGACGACTGGGAGGATTTTTTCGGTAAACTGCTCGTGTGTTCACAGGCGGGCCATCGCGCTTGCATCGCGGCCCTGAAAGATCCCGAAGACGTTCTCGGAATTGGCCTGGATGGCGCCGCTGCCGAGTCCCACCGCGAGGCTGTCGCTCTTTTTTCCGCAATCGGTGGAAAACTCGATAACGACATCGATGCGCAGTCCCGGTAATGAGGCGCTCGCGGCTGACGTGAAATAACAGCGGCGCGAACTCAGCCGCCGCATTGTGTCTTGATCGTGAAGTGCGCCGGCGGGATTGCATTCCGCTGCTCGTCTCGCGCCTCTTTCAGCGGTTTCAATAGCAGTTTTGTCGCATCGACCAGGACGTCGTTGAGCTTCTTTCGAATCAATCGACACTGACCCTTTGGTCTGCTTTGGTCTTGGTCATGTCCTGCTCAGTCTACTCATACATTTAATACTCATTTTCTTTGTTCGTAGGGGCAGTCTTATTGGTGTGTGGGAAATAGCACATACAAGGCTAGAAAGGATGTTTATATTTCCTATGCTTACTTCTAAAGAGGAGTTAATCAAATTATGAACAGCGACGAAAAATTACGCCAGCTCAACCGCCTGGTAAACGACCGTGAGTTATCGCATCGCTCCAGGAATATCATCCACTCCACAATCCAGCACATCAAGATGCAGGATCAGGAGCTGTTGAAGTTCAAGGAAGACATCACCGACCTGCAGATCAGCGATAAAGAGAATGCCAAACAGAATCCCGTATGGCAGTAACGGCTTTTGCGCCCATAGGGTAGGTTCTCTAGGTCATGATGGTAGTTGGGTATATGAGGGTTCGTTCGTCGACGGTGTCATGCATGGGAACGGCACTTATCATGGTGACTTCTACAGATACGTCGGAGGGTTCGAGAACGGGAAATTTCACGGCTACGGCGTGCTCGAGTGTATTGACGTTGGAAGGCTGGAAGGGACATTTACGAACGATCACTTTCGAGGCAGGGCCGGAGACTTGTATGGGCCTCGCTAGTAATGAAGGCATTGACGTATAGCGTATGAAAGGGGAAGATTTCTGGGAACACAATACTTACGTTAGGCTAATCTCCAATTTCCGTTTAGGGCACATAGTTGAATTTCGCACCTGGATGTTGAATGTCGGCTTTTAAACAGGGTTTCGTGGACAGCAGACGAACTACGCTTTAAGAACCAGATAAGGCAACCGTGACAGTGCTTCCCGATGCAAGTGAAGTAGCGCGCTAGTCGCAGTGGGCGCGGCACATTTTTCCCCGCAAAAATGAGCCGCGGCCGCCCTGTGATAATTAACCAACCTCTTGCCCGGTTGCCGTTGGAATTGATGTTCGGCCCGACGGGATTTGTCAGGAACCGAGGGCTTGCTTTATTTCCTTGTAGATCAGGCGCGAGTGCTGGTTGCGTTTGGGGTCGGTGGAGGCGTTTTTGTGGTTGCGCCAAAGCTGGCGCAGTTTCTGACGATCGGCGCGTTCGACTTCCTCGAGCAGGGCGTCGATGGCGTCGTTGCCCTGTTCGATGATACGGTCGCGCCAGCGCTCGGCGCGGTGATGGCGCTGGATCGATTGCTGGCTTTCCTGGTCGATTTCGGTCAGCGCCGCGATAATGGGGTCGGTGTCGCGCGCCCGCAGTAGCTTGCCCAGGAACTGGTAGTGGCGTTTTAGCGCGCTGCGCTTGTTCTGGATGCGCTTCGCCAGCGCGATGGCTTCCAGTAGTTGTTCGTCCAGGGGGATACGCGCCAGCAGATCTGTGGGCAGGGCGGCGAGCCTTTTGCCGAGATCCTGCAGCGCGTGGCTTGCCCGCTTGAGTTCACTCTTGCTGACAATCTCGATTTCGTCAAACTCTGCTTCGTTTTGCATAACAGTCTGGGATAAAATACGCCGATGGAACTTGAAAAAGACAGCATCTTAGCATTTCCGCACGCGGATTCGTTTAAAAACATCGTCGCCGACGCGATCAAACTGGCGCAGGCCAACGGCGCCTCCCAGGCCGAAGCCGGCCTCTCGGTATCGCAGGGTTTGTCCGTGGCAACGCGCATGGGGTCGGTCGAAACCATCGAGCATCAGCAGGATAACGGCCTCGGCATCAGCGTCTATTTTGGCCGCCATAAGGCCAGCGCCAGCACCTCGAACCTCGATCCGGAGGCGATCCGTAAGACCGTTGCGGCTGCCTGCGACATCGCACGCTATACCTCGGAGGATCCCTGCGCCGGTCTCGCGGAAGCCGAGTTGATGGCGGCTGAAATGCATGAACTCGACCTCTACCATCCCTGGGGACTCGATCCCCAGTCGGTGATCGATCTGGCGCTGGAGTGTGAAAACGCAGCGCTCGAATACGACCCGCGTATCGTCAATTCCGAAGGCGCTTCGGTCGACTTGAATGCGGGCGTATCGGTGTACGGCAATTCGCATGGATTTTTACAGGCGCAGCACAAAACGCGGCATAGCATCAGTTGCTCGGTGGTGGGGCAGTCGGAAGGCAACATGCAGCGCGATTACTGGTACGACGTCAGCCGTCGCCCGGATCAGCTTGCCAGCGCGCGCAGTATCGGCGAGACCGCGGCCGAACGCACCGTGCGCCGGCTCGACGCCAGCAAACTGAAAACCCGGCAGGCGCCAATCCTGTTCGTGCCCGAACTGGCGCGTGGCCTGATCGGACATTTCTGCGCCGCGATTGGTGGCGCCGCGCAGTATCGTAAAGCCAGTTTTCTGCTGGACGCCGCGGGCGAGCAGGTGTTTCCCGATTTCATGCAGTTGCGCGAAGATCCGTTTATTCCACGGGCGCTGGCGTCGGCGAATTTCGATGCCGAAGGCGTTGCCACACATGTCGGCGACCTGGTGACGGATGGCGTGATTCAAAAATACCTGCTGGACAGTTACTCGGCGCGCAAGCTGGGGTTGACGACCACCGGCCATGCCAGCGGGGTGCACAACCTGATGCTTGCCGATACCGGAAAATCTTTCGACGAATGCCTGGCCGCGATGCATCGAGGCCTGCTGGTCACCGAACTGATGGGGCATGGCGTCAACACCGTAACCGGAGATTATTCGCGTGGAGCCGCCGGATTCTGGGTTGAAAACGGCAAGCTCGATCATGCCGTTGAGGAAGTCACCATCGCCGCCAACCTGCGCGATATGTTCAAGGGCATCGTCGAAATCGGCAAAGATATCGATGTGCGCGGCAGCGTGCGCTGTGGTTCGATACTGATCGACAACATGATGATTGCCGGCAGCGATTAACATGCCTGCCAGGCTGCTACCGGTCTTACTGCTGTTAATCAGCCTGCCGCTGGGACTGCGGGCGCAGGAAGATGCAAGGGCTCCCGGTTACGTCTTCAGCGTGACCGTCAACAGCCCGCAACAGCTGGACGTGGTGCTCAACCGCGCCGAGGATTTGCGCGCGTTGTTCAATCCCGACGAGCACAGTAAGATTGCGATCGTGCTGCACGGCGATGAGTTACAGCTATTTCAGAAGGATAACTACAGTTTAAACCAGTCCGTGGTGGATCGCGCGCGCTTGCTCGACCAGGACAATATTATCGATATCAAGGCTTGCCAGACGATGATGCGGACACTGGATATAGAGCAGAGCGAACTGCCCAGTTTCATCGAGCAGGTGCCGTTCGCGCCGGCCGAAATCGAGCGTCTGCAAAAAGAAGAGGGTTTTACCCGCCTATAGCCCCCAGTCGACCTGGCGCAGGGTCAAAATTGTCGGCTTTTCCCCGGTTTCGAATCTTTCGATACGCAGCGGCAGCAGCGGATTCCCGGCATCGTAGAAATACTTTATCCTGGATTTGGATGTGGCCGTGACCTGTTCATAGACGTTTGCATCCCTGGTCTGGCCGCTAATCTCGAGGCTTTGCCGACCGCTATAGACCAGCTCGGATTTAACCAGCTTGCCTTTGCGGTAAAAATCGATGGTTGTCGTTTCCAGCTGCTGCCGACCCATGACCGCCGCCAGCAGATGGATGCTCTGGTAATCGTATACCGCTGCTCGCAGCTGCAATTGTTCGCGCTTGCCCTTTCTAAGAACATCCATCTCGCCCTTGTTCCAGTCAAAGCGCGCCACTTCGGGGTTCTTTTTCTTGCGGGCGTCGGTGATCAGGATTTCGCTTATCCAAATTTCGCCGCCAGCCTGGCTAAAGCTGGTTTCGGTATAGGGCTGCTTGCGGGTAAACCAGGCATAAATACCATGTGCGGTGGTCAGTGAACTCCAGCGCCAGTAATCGCCGATGCGATCCAGCTTGATCTCGGTATTTGCGATATGCCGTTTGCCCTTGTGCAGGTCGTAACTGGCGCTTAACGGCCGCAGCGGCACGTCGGCCGCGTATGCGGCCGGAATCAACGACAAAGCCAGCAGTAGCAGGCTAAGCCTTGAACGAGATCGGTTTTTCAAGCAAAACCTGTTCATGGAAAATCTGGCCTCCCTCTATCACCAGGCTGCGGTCGCTGAGCCAGCGCAGTACCTGTGGATACATCTGGTGCTCGAGACGATGGCCTCGGCGCTGTAAATCGTCGGCTGTATCGCCGGGGGCAATCGGGTAGCTGGCCTGCAGAATTACCGGTCCGTCGTCGAGTTTTGCGGTGACCAGGTGGATGCTGACGCCGTGTTCCGCTGCATTATTATCCAGTGCGCGTTGATGGGTATTCAAACCCTTGTATGCCGGTAACAGGGAAGGGTGAATATTGAGGATTTTGTTTTCGAAGGCCTGAATAATGCGCGGACCCAGGATGCGCATGAAACCGGCTAGCACGATGTAGTCGGGATCGACCGCTTCGAGATAGTGCTGCAGGACGTCGTCGAACTGGTTGCGATCGGCGTACTCCCCATGTTCCAGAACCCAGGTATGCAGCCCATGCTGGGTAGCGCGAACCAGGCCATAGGCGTGCCGGTTATTGGATATTACGGCCTTGATTTCGGCATTGAGATGGCCCGATTCGATAGCGTCGATGATCGATTGCAGGTTACTGCCGTTACCTGAAATTAATACCGCTAGCTTGAGTGCCTGGCTCATGCAAGTACTACCGCTGCTTCGCCTCCACGCTCGATGACTTCACCAATAACCCAGGCGGCCTCGCCTAGGGCTTCGAGCTGTTGCAGGCATTGTTGCTCATGCTCGGCGTCGATTGCCAGCACCATCCCGGCGCCGCAGTTGAAGGTCCGCATCATTTCCGTCTCGGCGATATTGCCGGACTGTTGCAGCCATTTGAAAACCGGGGGTAAGTCCCAACTGGCCAAATCGATTTTCGCCGCCAGCTGTGCCGGCAGCACTCGTGGGATGTTATCGATCAAGCCACCGCCGGTAATATGCGCGAGCGCGTTGATCGGGCACTGGGCCGACAATGCCAACAGGTTTTTAACATATATCCGGGTTGGTGTAATCAATGCCTCGGCCAGCGATACCGGGCCGCAGGGTTGCGCCAGGTCGGCCGCGTTGACTTCGATTATCTTGCGGATCAGCGAATATCCGTTGGAATGAGGTCCCGATGAAGCCAGCGCAATCAGGCGATTGCCGACAGCGACACGACTGCCGTCGATCACGCGATCTTTCTCCACGATACCGACGCAAAAGCCGGCGAGATCGAAGTCCTGGTCATGATAAACTCCTGGCATTTCCGCGGTTTCACCGCCAATCAGCGCGCATCCCGCCAGCTTGCAGCCTGCCGCGATCCCCTCGATAACCCGCGCAGCCTGTTCCACCCGCAAGTGGCCGGTGGCGTAGTAATCGAGGAAGAACAGGGCTTCGGCGCCGAGTACGGCGATATCGTTGGCGCACATTGCAACCAGGTCGGTGCCGATGCCGTCGAGGCGGTCGAGTTCGATGGCCAGTTTCAGCTTGGTGCCGACGCCATCGGTGCCTGAAACCAGTAGCGGATTGCGATAGCGATCCAGCGGCAGTTCGAACAGGCCGCCAAATCCGCCGATGCTGCCGACGCAGCCCTCCCGCCGGGTGGATTTTATGGCAGGTTTGATGCGTTCCACCAGCTCGTTGCCGGCGTCAATGTCGACGCCGGCTGCACGATAATTCAAAGATCGCTCGGGATTCATGGTTTGTTAGTTCAGGAAATAATATTGGTGTGCTATTTTACACGCCTTAAATTTAAAAGTCCGTGCCAGAGAATAGATAAACTAATGAAGTTGCTAAAAGTTGTGCCCCTGCTGCTCCTCCTGATCTGTGCCTGGCGGCCGGCCGCGGCGGTGGTCGTCGAGGACCTGTTCACGGTCGAATTACCGGTCGCGGATCAAACCACGAGTTTACGGCTGGAATCTTTCAGCCAGGCTTTCAAACAGGTCGTCGTCAAGGTTAGCGGATCGGATGACGCATTGCGCAGTCAGGCTTTCGAACGCCCGATCGAACGCAGTTCGCGCTATGTCAAGCAGTTCCGTTATATCAACCGCAGCCAGCAGGGAGACGAGGAATACGACGCCGGCCGTCTTTACCTGCGCATCGACTTCGACCAGCAATTGATCGAAAGCCTGTTGCGGGAAAACAATTTCCCGGTCTGGGGGCGCGAGCGGCCGAGCAGCCTGCTGGTAATTTCTTACGATGTGAATGAAAACATAAAGCTGGTGTCAGAAGATGCGACGCCCGATCTGATTGAATCCCTGGATCAGGCAGCCTCGATTCACGCTGTGCCGGTATTGTTTCCGTTGATGGACCTGGAGGATATCGGGCTGGTGAAGATCCGCGATATCGTTTCGCGCGAATATGAAAATATTAAAACCATGGCACAACGTTACGCACCCGATGCGCTACTGGTCGGGCAGATTGTCGGTCGCAGCGGCAAGGGCTGGTACGGCGACTGGGAGGTGCGTTTCGCCGATCAGATATTCAAGTGGAAACACGAGGCGTCTTCGAAGAAAGCCGTCATCGATCAGGTGATTAAACATCTGGCGAGAATTCTGGCGCTGGAGTACGCGCTGGAGGATCACCGGCGGGTAGAACAGTCACTGCTGCTCAGCGTTTCTGCGCTCGATGGTATCGACCGCTTGATCTCGGTGCAGAAGTATCTGAAATCGCTGAATGTTGTCGAAAACGTGCGCGTCGCGATGATAAATGGCGACGTTGTGACGTATCGCCTGAAGTTACGCAACGATCCGGAGGATCTGCAGCGGCTGATCGAGTTTGGTGAGGTGCTGGAGCAGGAGGACTTTCCACAGGTGAGTACCAAAGGCGAAGAGCAGATAATTTTAAACTACAGCTATGTCGGCCGTGGGGTGGGTAATTAAACAGATCGCCCTACCGCTTTCGCTCGATCGCCAGTTCAGCTTTGACAATTTCGTTTCCGATCAGGCCGAGTTGATCGTCGCCAGCCTGAAAGCGCTGGTGCTGGGTGAGGGTGAAGCCCAGATCGGACTCTGGGGTAGCGCCGCCAGCGGCAAGTCGCACTTACTGAATGCAAGCGCCGATTTCGCACGCCGTAAAGGCGTTGTGCTGCAGATATACGATGCCGTCCAGCTGCAACACTGTGCCGCGTCGGAGTTTGAGGGCTACGGCGATTGCGATGTGCTGGCGATCGATAATCTCGACGCGATTGCCGGCAACCCCGAATGGGAAGCGTTTTTCTACCAGGTTATCAATCGCTGCCGCGACGGCGACTACCGGTTTCTATTTGCGCTGACTGATAAACCCGACGACTTGCGAACACGGCTGGATGATTTTCGCTCGCGCCTGCAATGGGGGCTGATGCTGCAATTGCCGTCCGGTGGCGATGCCGAAATTCGTGAAATTTTGCGGCGCCGTGCCGGCCTGCTTGGCATCGAGCTCCCGGTGGAAGTGATTTCTTACCTGATGACCCATTACCCGCGCGACCTGTCAGCGCAAATGGCCATCCTGCGCCGGCTTGACGAAACTTCTTTATCGCATCAACGCAAGGTGACCATCCCGCTAGTTAAGACGGCGTTGCTCGAGCAGGTTGACTAGCCCGCAAGGCGGGCTAGGGGTCTCGAGCCTGCAGCCCAAGGTAGCGCGCAAAATAAATGCTGGCCAGAAACAGCGTCATGCTTGAAATCGTGGTGCCGAAAGCGTAAACCCGCAGCGCGGGATTCGATACCAGTTCACTGATGCCAATGCTGAAATAAACCATGGTCATGAAACCGACCCATTTGTAGGTATAACGCCGCGAGGAAAACAGGCCCCTGCCCGGAAGCAGTAACGCAACGGCTAGCAAAGCCGCCCAGTAAACGCTAATCCCCGAGCCGGGCAGGAACAGGCTTAACTGGAAAGCGAGCAGGCTGATCCAGGACAACAGGCAGATGAGTTTCAGCGGGTGCAATGCGTTTCTCGCTTGCCTCAGGCCAGGCTACAGGAAATTTCGGCGACGCGCTTGCCGAGCGCCCTGCAGGCCGAGATTTCGTGTTCGCTAAGCGCCTGGCCCTGCTGGCCCGCAACGTGGCTGGCGCCGTAGGGCGTGGCTCCGGTTCGAGTCTGGTTCAATGCCGGTTCGGAGTAAGGAATTCCGGTCACCAGCATACCGTGGTGCAGCAATGGCAACATCATGCTGGTCAGCACGGTTTCCTGGCCTCCGTGCTGGCTCGAGGTCGCGGTAAACACACCGCCCGGTTTGCCTATCATGGTTCCGGCCAGCCATAGCCGACTGGTCTGGTCGAGGAAATACTTCATCGGCGCGGCCATGTTGCCGAAGTAACCGGGGCTGCCGATGATCAACCCGGCGCAGTCCTCGAGGTCTGCGAGCTCGGCATAGGGCGCCCCTTGTTCTGGAATATTGGCCGCATTTTGTTCGTGATTCGGGGAAACTTCGGGCAGGCTGCGCAGTACGGCTTCGCAGGCCCGATTGGAATCGACGCCAAGGCTGATCTGCTCCGCCATGCCGGCGACGCTGCCGTGGCGGCTGTAGTAGACGATCAGAATTTTATGCAATGATGTCGAGCACTCTGCTCGGCGGGCGGCCAATGACCGCCTTATCGCCCATGACTACGATCGGGCGTTGCAATAAGGCCGGGTGCTCGTGGATCGCCTCGATAATCTCTGCGTCGGATAAGCTGTCGTCATCGAGTTCGGCATCTTTGTAAAGCTTCTCGGTAGTGCGCAGCAGGTCGCGCGCGCCGCTACCAAGCAGGGAGCTGATGTGCGTCAATTCCTGCACCGTCGGCGGTTCATCGAGATACTCGATGATTTCCGGGTGTAAATTGTTATCCTCCAGTAATTGCAGCGTTTCTCGAGATTTGCTGCATCCTGGATTATGGTAAATGACAAGTTTGTCCTGATTCATTCCCTGGCTCCGCCGACAGAAACTGGTGCTGTTTTACAATAACGTCGATGCATTGGCAATAGTGGATTCGGAGGGATAATCCGAGGTCTCAGACAGGCTCAGGATTACGCCGACATGAAAACCCTGAAAACTAGTCTATAATCCGGATCAAATGAGTAATATTTACATTAAAAACTTGCTCTAAAGGGTTGATCAATGTAGTCTTCTTGGCAAAATAGGCTACCCAAATTAGCAAGCACTTAATTCTATAAAAGTTCTCGGAGAATATAATAGATGAAACCAACAGAACTCCTTAAGGCAACGGCTATTGCCGTTTTGACCTCAGGCCTGATCGTCGGCTGTCAGCAAAGCTCTACTGACGACATGACAACCGAAACCGCGATGGAAGAAGAATGTCAGGGCGCCACTCCTGAAGTCCGTAACGCAATTTATGCCGCGAAGCTGAAAAATGCACGCGCCAGAAATCTGGGTGCGGAATGGGAAGAAAACGCCAAGATAATCGCAGAAGCAGAGCAAGCGGCTGCCGATTGTGAAAACGTTCGCGCCAAGATCCTGGCTAACAAGGCCGAAGATGCGGCTGCGGAAGCAATCGCAGCGATGCAGGCTGGCGAAATGATGGCGGTCGAGCCTGCCGACGACGGCTCAAGCACGGCAATGGCCCAGGACGAATCTCCGTACATCGGTGGTTACCTGGTGGTCAGTGGTGACAACCTGTGGAATATTTCTGGACAGGACACCATCTACGGCGATCCGTACATGTGGCCGCTGATCTACAAGGCTAACTCCGGTCAAATCAAGGATGCCGACCTGATATTCCCCGGTCAGTATTTCTATATTCCGAAAGCCAAGGGAGGCGATCGTGGCGCGGCTATCGCGCACGCGAAGAATCGCGGCGCCTGGACTCTCGGTGAAACCGAGGCATCCGACCTGGATTACCTGGCGCAATAAAACCAGGCAGATTCGAGAAAAAGCCCGCAGCAGCGGGCTTTTTTTTGCCAGCGGATTATCCAGGCTGCCGATCGGCGCGGTTGGTTTCCAGCTTCGAGGTGTTGATCCGAATTTCACTAAATCCATTGCAGAACGGATCGATCTCGACAATCTGTTTCTGGGTAACTCCCGAAATATTGAACTAAAGTCTGATTAAGCCCTCCTAACGGGGGATGACGGTGTTGATTATGTCTGAATTCGTGAAACGTAGATTGCCGCTTCTGCTGCTGCTTCTGCTCATGCCGTTGTCGGTGCTGGCGGTCGATATGCCCCTGACCGATATCAATGGCAACAAGGTTAATCTGAAAAGCTACCTGGGAAAGTGGGTAGTGGTAAATTACTGGGCTACCTGGTGTCCCCCCTGCATTGTCGAAATGCCCGAGTTACAGTCTTTTCATGATGAGCACGTAAACAAAGACGCGTTGGTAATCGGTATCAATACCGAACTCATCGGCAAGCAACAGTTGCGGAGTTTCCTGGAAGATTATTTCATCACGTATCCGATTGTTAGTTCAAAACCAACCCAGCAATCGGAACTAGGGCTGATTCCGGGATTGCCGACTACCTTCCTGGTTACCCCTGAGGGTGAGGTCGTCGCGCGGCAGGTAGGGCCGGTCACCCGCGATATGATCGAACAGTTCATGCAAAACTGGCAGTCGAAGCAAATCACTGCACAATAATCTGCGGTGCAAGTCCGTGAATTCCTGCTAATATGCATTAAAGAATTACACTAAGACTAAATCGTGACTAAACCCGTCTGTACCCTGGAAGGGATACTGGAAGCCCTGGTATCTCAGGATATCGTCGAGCAGGAGAAGGCCAGCATGGTCACCTCGCTGGTCTCCGCCCAGGACAGGAAATCTCTGCATCCCCTCGAAATTATCGCCAGCCGACAGTGGACTCACCACAGGGATTCGGAGCAGGTGCTGTCGCTTGATATGCTGACCGACTGGCTGGCCGAGCAGTCCGGGCTAAGTCGCTACCATTTCGATCCGCTTAAAATGGATGTTGCCTCCTGCACCTCCATAATCTCCTATGCTTACGCGTCACGTTTCGGCATCCTGCCAGTCAAGGTAACCGATGCTGAAGTCGTGATTGCGGTAACCGATCCCTACAATCTCGAATGGATGGATGAACTGGATCGTATCGTCAATAAATCGATAACCACGCTGCTGGCAAATCCCCGGGAGTTGAAAAATTACCTGATCGAGTTTTACAGTGTCAGCAGGGCGATGGAGGGTGCCGGTAACAAGGGTCTGGGCGAATTGCCGGGCAATATCCAGAACCTCGAGCAACTCATCGAGCTGGGCAAAACCGGTAAGGTAGACGCCGAAGATCAGCACATCGTCAGCATTGTCGACTGGTTGATGCAGTATGCCTTCAATCAGCGTGCCAGTGATATCCATATTGAGCCCCGTCGCGAGCAGGGCAACGTGCGTTTTCGTATCGACGGTGTCATGCACCAGGTTTACGAAATCCCGGCCAACATTACCGCGGCGGTGGTCAGTCGTATCAAGATCATGGGCCGGCTCGACGTTGCCGAAAAACGCAAACCTCAGGATGGCCGCATCAAAACCCTGTCGCCCGACGGCGTCGAGATCGAGTTACGCCTGTCGAGCATGCCCACCGCCTTTGGTGAAAAACTGGTTCTGCGGATTTTTGACCCGGAAGTTCTGGTCAAAAACTTTGCCGCACTGGGGCTCGAGAAAAAGGAATCCGAAACCTGGAACGACATGATTTCGCGGCCCTTTGGCATCATCCTGGTAACCGGTCCAACGGGTTCGGGTAAAACCACGACGCTCTATACCAGCCTGAAACACCTGGCTACACCGGAAGTAAACGTGTGCACGATCGAGGACCCGATCGAACTGGTCGAGCCCAGTTTTAACCAGATGCAGGTGCAGCACAATATCGATCTGGATTTCGCTACCGGCGTCAAAACCCTGCTGCGTCAGGATCCGGATATCATCATGGTGGGCGAAATTCGTGACCGGGAAACCGCGGAAATGGCGGTGCAGGCCGCGCTAACCGGACACCTGGTGTTATCGACCCTGCACACCAACGATGCGCCATCGGCGATCGCGCGTCTGACTGAAATCGGCGTGCCGTCATACCTGATTACCGCGACCCTCATCGGGGTAGTCGCGCAACGACTGGTGCGGACACTGTGCCCGCACTGCAAGCATGAAACCAGTTTTAATCTGGTCGACTGGCAAGCCCTGATCAAGCCCTGGACCACTTCGCCCCCCGAAAAAATTGCCAGCGCCGAGGGTTGCCTCGAATGTCGGCAGACGGGATTCAAAGGTCGCGTTGGCATTTACGAAATGATGCCGCTGAGCGATACCCTGAAACAGGAAATCGACGATAATTTTGATTTGCTCAAGTTCCGCAAGACGGCGATCCGCCAGGGTATGAAACCGCTGAACCTGGCGGGTGCCCAAAAGGTGGCGCGCGGCATCACGACGATCGAAGAAGTGCTCAAGGTTGCTCCGCCACGCTACGATATTTAGCGCATCGGCATGAAAACGATAGCCACTATTCTATTGGCGCTGTGGCTGGGAATACTACTCCAGGCCTGCAGCGCTGGAGGGGATACGGCGCAAGATCAAATCCGGAAAACGATCGAAGCGGGCGTCGAGGCTGCCGAAGCGCGCAGCTCCGCTGATCTGGGTGACCTGATTCATGGCAACTACCTGGACCAGAAAGGTTACAACAAGCAGCGGCTTACCGGTTTGTTACGCGCCTATTTCTTCCGGCACAAAAATATCCACCTGTTTACCCGGATAGACGAAATTGAGCTGCTGGGCGAAACCAGCGCGCAGGTAAGACTGCATGTGGCCATGGCGGGTAGCGTAATCTCCGATGTCGAAGCGGTTTCCGCATTGCGCGCCCGGATATACAGCTTCGAGCTGCGTTTGATCAGGGATGGCGACTGGTTGCTGCAGCATGCCAGCTGGACGCCCGCGAGCATCGTTGACCTGGAGTAGTGTATCCTCGGCATACATGCTCGGTAACGGGAAAAGCCGATGATCCAACGACATAGAACCCGGCTGCTGCTGATCGCGCTGCTGATTACGCTCGGAATGTATCTGGAGATTGCCGGGTGGTTCGACGCGGCACAGGTGCTTGATTTTGCGCGGGGTTATGCGCAGCACTGGTGGTTGATCCTGATTCTGATCGCCGCGCAGACCGTACTGTTTACTTTCGCGCTGGCGGGTTCGCTGTTTCTGTGGATCGCGGCACCGCTTTATCCGCCTCCAGTCGCAACCTTTATCCTCGCCGCCGGCGGCACCCTGGGTGGACTCGGGGCTTACTTTTTCTCTGAATTCCTGACCGCGGACTGGAAACAGCGGATTGAAAATTCGCGTAGCTATAAATTGCTGCACGCGCAGGATAATTTTTTTACCCTGTTTGCGATGCGCGTGTTTCCCGCGTTCCCACATTCCCTGGTTAATTACAGCGCGGGCATTCTGCATGCGAGGTTGAGTCATTTTATTGTCGCGGCAATACTCGGCATCTCCATCAAATCATATGTCTATTCCCGCGTTATCTACAGCGGCGCCAGTTCGCTGTCGGTGGACGTTTTGCTGGATGTCTGGATTCTTGGGCCACTGGTATTATTATCGGCGGTTAGTGCGGGCGCGGTTTTCTTGAACTACCGCCGGACAAGTAGCTAACCAAGCCGCCCACTGGATCCTGGCTCCTGCGAGTGGCGCTTTACCGGCGCGATTGAAATTCCTGCAGGTAAGGATCTGACTCTCCCGGCGTGACCAGAACCTGATCGCAAGCGTTAAATGCGGCAAACGACCGTATTCCCCGCTTGAATGCAGCGCTGAAAACGTCGTCAACCTGATGTTCGACGTGCAGGGATTTAATTTCGAGCTTGCCGGCTGCCCGGTGCGCCTTGCAGTCGACGCGCCCGACCAGGCGATCGCGATACATGATTGGCAGGCAGAAATAGCCGAACTGACGTTTTGATGCAGGCAGGTAGCACTCGATCTGGTAGTCGAATTCAAACAGCTCTCGTCCGCGCTGACGCTGAATTACGGCGTTATCGAAAGGCGACAGGATGCGTACCTGCGCGCTGCTGCGTGGCGCCCTGGATTCGAGTAGTTCTGGATCGATGTACAGCTGTGCGCCATTGGCGAGATCGATGGTGGTCAGCGATTCGTCTTCGATTCTCGCATCGAGCTGCCGTCTGACTGACGCACGCAGCTGCTGTCCCTTGCGCAGATAGGTCATGGAAACCAGGCTGGCGAATCCATGTGCGCGCAGGTTGCTATCGATCAGATAGGCTGCAAAGGTATCCAGGTCCGGCTGGCGGGTATCGACCCAGTCGGGTAAGACGCGTTCGGGCAGGTCGTATACTTTCTGGAAGCCTTCGCGTGAACTGACCATAAGTTCGCCCTGCATAAACAATTGTTCCAACGCCCGTTTTGCCGGTTTCCATTCCCACCAGCCGCTACTGCAGTGATGCGGATCGGTAAAATCGCGCGCCCGCATCGGACCTTCAATCTCGATGCGTTTCAATACTTCATGCTGTAATTTTTTATCGCAGTTTTCGAACCAGTTGCGCTCACCGTTCAGTTTTGCCATGCGCGGCAGGGCGAAGCGATAGTCGGACATTGGCATCCAGGCCGCGGCATGTGACCAGTACTCGAACAGCTTGCGCTCCTGCACCAGTCGATCGAGAAGTTCTGGGCGGTAGTTATCGACGCGGGACCAGAGTACGTGGTGATGCGCTCTTGCCACTACCGAAATTGTATCGATCTGCACGTAACCGAGTTGCTCGATCGCACGTAATGTAGCCTGTTTGCCGCGCCCGAAAGGGTTCGATTTTAGCAGGCCCTGTCGCTCGAGGGCGATGCGCCTGAGTTTGCTCGCGAGGGACATTTTGTTCGATAGGCTCGAAATTTCTGCTTGCGGATGGACAGAGTTTACTGCTTGAACCAGTTTTTGTGCAGGGCGGAGATCACTTTGTTGGGATACACGGTCTTGCCCAGGCTGCCATTGTAGCGCGCCAGTGCGCGTCCGAGATCATTGGGCTCCATATCGATGTAATAGCGCAATATGGTGCAGCCCATGCGCAGGTTGGTGCGGATCTTGAACAGGTTCTTGTCCGAAATCCCGATTTCGTTGAGCCAGAATGGCATGACCTGCATCAATCCGCGCGCGCCCGAGACCGAGATCGCGAATTCGTCGAAGCGGCTTTCCACTTCGATCACCGCGAGCACGAGTTCGGGTTCGATATCGACCCGCTTGGCTTCGTAGTGAACCTGCTTGAGCAATTGAATGCGTATTTCAGGGCTTGTAACAAACCGTTCCAGACGACGCGACATGTCGAGCAACCATACCTGCGCCTCGAAGCGGTCCACAAAACCTGAATCGGATTCGACCGCTTCTTTCAGTAACTGTTTTAATGCGGGATCGATTGATGCCTGCGCGGACCCCTGCACTGGAAAGTACAGCAGTGGCAGTAGTAAAAATGCCGCGAACTGTCTCATGCGGATGCACATTAGCCTGGAAAAAGCCTTTCCAGAAAACTCGCCAGATCGTCGAGCGGCAATTCCTGGGCGCTGGTGTCGCGTCTACCCTTGTACTCGAACTGCTGCGCCGCAAGACCGCGTTCGCTGAAGACCACGCGGTGCGGGACTCCGATCAACTCCATGTCGGAAAACATCACACCGGGCCGCAGCGCGCGGTCATCGAGAAAGACGTCGAGCCCGCGGGCCTGGCATTTCTGATAAAAGTCATCGGCCGCCTGTTTGACCAGTTCAGACTTGTGATAGTTAATCGGGCAAATCGCGAGTTGAAACGGCGCCAGCGTAGAGGGCCAGATAATGCCATGCTCGTCGTGGTTCTGCTCAATCGCGGCCGCAACCACGCGCGTGACGCCGATGCCGTAACAACCCATGAACGGATGCGTCGTTTTACCCTGCTCATCCAGTACGGTTGCCTGCATGGATTGCGAATACTTTTGACCGAGCTGGAAAATATGTCCGACTTCGATGCCGCGCAAAATCCTGAGTTGACCCTTGCCGTCGGGGCTGGGGTCCCCGGCAACCACGTTACGGATATCGGCGGTCACGGGTTCGGCGCAGTCTCGCCCCCAGTTGGCGTTGAGCAGATGTTTATCGTCCTGGTTGGCGCCACAGACGAAGTCACTCAGCTGGGCAGCGCCGTGATCGACGAAGGTGGGAATATCCAGTCCAATCGGTCCGATCGAACCGATATCGTTGCCGAGGAGCTTGATGATCTGCTCGCGTTGGGCCAGGCGTAAAGGGCTCGCGACGCCGTCGAGTCGCTCCGCCTTGAGCACGTTGAGCTCATGATCGCCGCGCAGTACCAGCGCCACCAGAGCGCCATCCTCGGCTTCGGCAATCAGGGTTTTCAGGCAGTGGCGGGCCTTTACACCAAGGCCTGCGGCAAGATCGGCAATAGTGTGCATGCCGGGTGTGTCGACAGTTTCCATCGCGGCGGTGGGCGCGGCACGCTCGCCCGTCGGCGCCAGCGCTTCGACGGTTTCGATGTTTGCCGCGAATTCGCTCTGGTCCGAAAAGGCAATGGCATCTTCGCCGGAATCGGCGAGTACGTGAAATTCCTGGGAGGTGCTGCCACCAATCGCACCGGAGTCGGCGCTGACTGCTCGATAGTCGAGGCCGAAACGATCAAAAATGTTGATATAGGCCTGGTCCATGATGTCGTAGGAACGCTGCATTGCGTCCTTGTCGAGATCGAAAGAGTAGGCGTCTTTCATGATGAATTCCCGCGATCGCATGACTCCGAATCGGGGCCTGATTTCGTCCCGGAACTTGGTCTGGATCTGGTAAAAATTGACTGGCAGCTGGCGGTAGCTGTTGACTTCCCGGCGAAAAATGTCGGTGACGATCTCTTCATGCGTGGGGCCGATGCAGGCGTCGCGTTCGTGCCGATCCTTGAGACGCAGCAGCTCAGGGCCGAATTGATCCCAGCGCCCCGATTCCTGCCAAAGCTCGGCCGGCTGGAACGACGGCATTAACAATTCAAGCGCTCCGGCGCGGTCCATTTCTTCACGCACGATATGCTCGACCTTGCGCAGTATGCGCAGCCCCAGCGGTAACCAGCTGTAAATTCCGGCTGCATGCCGGCGGATCATGCCGGCGCGCAGCATAAGCTGATGGCTTACGATCTCGGCGTCTACCGGGGTTTCTTTAAGGGTTGCGAGGTGGAAACGAGAGGCTCTCATAGGCATTCAAACACGGCTGCGGTGCACCAGAAGTCATTAGATTTGGCGCATTATAGAGCTTCCACGGGTGGTTAACAGAAAATTAAGCGCCGCGACCGCTTATTGACAAAAACGTTCGACGTCGGCCTCTGCCTGCGTCTTGCGTTCCTCGATTTCTTCGGTCGTCATGTAACGGCTAGTGCCGTCCGTGTTTCTGAGCTTGATACGACTGCTGCTGCCGATGATTTTCAGATCTTCCTGGGCGTTGTCGCAGGCGACTTTAGCCTGATCTTCAGGCACTGCCCCGTCCTGGGCAGCGGTGTTGGTGGCGCCGCCACCAGCGGAGGACTTTGCGCTATCCGGCGAGCCCAGGCGCGGCAGCGCCTTACCCGGATTGCTCGGTGCTGCCTGAACCCGGACGCCTTCGGTTCTGGCGCTAACCGGGGGCGAATCACCATAGTGAACATTACCTTCCTCGTCGGTCCACTTGTGGATTGATCCCGCATTTAGTGACATCGAGGCCAGTAATACCAGGAAAATCGAATAGCGCATTTCTATACCTAATCCTTGCTGCAATTTATATAGTTTACGAATCCAAAGAATAGTTGTCATCCAAATATTTACCATCTTTTTTTAATGTTATCTCTCAATTTAGCGACCAGATTCAGTGATTCCTCATCAATCGATTTTATCTCTCCTGTAGGTATTTATAAAAACAATATATAATGTGTTCCCTGTTTAATGGGCCTACGCACTTAATGAGCGATCGCCGACTCAAGGTTTTCCATACCGTAGCCAGGCTTTTGAGTTTTACCAAGGCTGCCGAGGCCCTGCACATGACCCAGCCCGCGGTAACTTTCCAGGTACGCCAGCTGGAAGAATATTTCAATACTCGCCTGTTCGACCGCACTCACAACAAGGTCAACCTGACGCCAGCCGGAGAACGGGTGTCCGAATTCGCCGAACGCATCTTCGACCTCTATTCCGAGATGGAAAATTCGGTGCGCGATATAACCGGCGAAATCAGCGGCGCGTTGACCATCGGGGCCAGCACGACGATTGCGGAATACATGCTGCCGGCGCTGCTCGGTGAATTTAAAAACCGCTACCCCGATATCAATCTGCGACTCAAGGTTTCGAATTCAGAAGGCATTGTTTCGATGGTAGAGCATAATGTCATCGATCTCGGTGTTGTCGAGTCGCCGGTTAGCAACAAAAACCTGATCGTGGAGGTATGTCACGACGATCAGTTGGTGGTGGTCGCCGCCCCGCAGCACGAGCTGGTCAAACGCGGCGGCAAGGTGAAGGCAACCGATATCGCCAGGTATCCGTTTGTCAGCAGGGAAGAGGGATCGGGCACTCGGGACGTGATCACGCAGTACCTGATCGACCAGAATGTCAATCCGAACGAAATGAACTTCTGTCTTGAGCTCGGCAGCCCGGAGGCGATCAAGGGCGCCGTCGAAGCTGGCATGGGCATCACCATAATTTCCCGGTCGATTATCAACAAGGAATTAAAACTGAACACACTTTGCGAACTGCAGCTCGATCCGCCGTTGAGTCGTCCCTTTTCGTTTGTGCGTCAGCGGCAGAAATTTCGTGTCACGGTGATGGAAGAGTTACTCGAGTTTGCGCAGTCTTATTTCAAGAAATATGGCTAAAATTGATCCCCGGTTTTAGTCGCATAGCGTTACGTCATGTTTGATATTTTACAGCAGTGGTATCATCGCCATTTCACCGATCCGCAGACGGTGATCTTCGCTTTTATCCTGATTGCCGGCGGACTGCTGGTTTTCGTACTCAATACGCATTTGATGCCGATCCTGATCGCCATCATTATCGCCTACCTGGCCGAGGGCATGGTGGCCTGGTTGCATCGGGTCAACCTGGGGCGAACAGTGGCGGCGAGTATAGTCACCGCGCTCATGATAGCCGCGATAATTCTGACGTTTTTTGTATTGCTGCCGCTGTTGTCGAAGCAGGTTAGCGAATTGTTTCGTGAAATGCCGGTTATGCTCGGCAAGGGACAGCAACTGCTGCTGCACTTGCCAGAGCAGTATCCCGACTATGTCTCGGCTGAACAGATCAAGGAAATTCTGACCCTGGCGCGTGCCGAGCTGACCTCGATGGGGCAGCGCGTGGTGACGATTTCCCTGTCCTCCGTAGTTGGGGTTATCACCTTTCTGGTTTACATGATTCTGTTACCGTTGATGGTGTTTTTCTTTTTAAAGGACAAGACCATCATCCTCAACTGGCTCGCCAATTTCCTGCCCGAGGAGCGCCGGTTGTTGCGTACGGTCTGGGCGGAACTCGACGTCAAGATCGCCAGCTACGTGCGCGGCAAGGTGATTGAAGTGTTAATCATCTGGGTAGCGACGTATATTGCGTTTGCGCTGATGGGTATGAATTACGCGATGTTGTTGAGCCTCGTGGTAGGTTTGTCGGTAATTATTCCCTATGTCGGCGCCACGGTCGTCACCATACCTGTCGCCCTGATTGCATTCTTCGAATGGGGTTTCACTTCCCAGTTTGGCTGGCTGATGGCAATTTACGGTTTTATCCAGTTCCTGGACGGCAATTTGCTGGTGCCGCTGTTGTTTTCAGAGGTAGTCAATCTGCATCCCGTCGCTATTATCGTGGCGGTCGTATTTTTCGGCAGCGTATGGGGCGTTTGGGGGGTATTTTTCGCGATTCCGCTGGCGACCCTGATTCAGGCGATTCTCAAGGCCTGGCCTTCCGAGGATCTCATCGCCGAATAGGCATCAATTTTTTGTACATTCAACGCAGTCTTTTATAACATACGCCCCTTGATAAACCATGGGCAGCAGAGGTCATCCATGTTTAAAGGCAGTATCGTAGCATTAGTCACGCCCATGCTGGGCAACGGCGATGTCGATTATACCCAGCTTGAGGCGCTGATCGACTTTCATGTGCGCGCGGGTACCGAAGCCCTGGTCATCGCCGGAACCACCGGTGAATCGGCTACACTGAGCCCGGCAGAGCATTGCGATTTACTGCAGCGCAGCCACGAAATCATCGCTCAGCGTTTGCCAATGATTGCCGGTACGGGCGCCAATTCCACCTCGGAGGCTATCGAACTGACCAGTTGTGCTCACAAGAGCCGGGCCGAGGCGGCTTTGCTGGTAACCCCTTACTACAACAAACCGACACAACAGGGCCTGGTGCTGCATCATAAGGCGATCGCGGAAGCGGTCGATATACCGCAGATTCTGTATAACGTTCCGGGTCGGACAGCTTGTGATATGCAGGCCGATACGGTCGCCGAGCTGGCCAAAGTCAGTAATATTGTCGGCATCAAGGAAGCCACCGGCAGCATGCAGCGGCTGGCCGATATCAAGCGCCAGGTAAGCGATGACTTTTCCCTGTTAACCGGTGATGATGCGACTACTTGCGAATTCATTCTGAACGGCGGTCACGGCGCGATATCAGTTACTGCTAATGTGGTGCCCGCGAAAATGGCCAACATGTGCCGTCTCGCGCTGGATGGCAAGGCTACAGAGGCACGTGCGGCAGACGCGGAAATCGCGGAACTACATCGTTTGCTGTTTGTCGAATCCAATCCGATCCCGGTTAAATGGGCGGTTTCTCAAATGGGTTTTGGTGAGCTGAATCTGCGTCTGCCGATGACCGTGCTCGCCGATGAGCATCAGCAACCGCTTAAACAGGCATTAATTGCCTGTGGAGCCTTATGAAAATATTCCGCAGCGCGGCGCTTATTGCGCTGGCTTTTATCATCATTGGCTGCCAGGGCGATGGCGATTTGCGTTATCTGGATGCCTCGGTTGGTGGTCGGCTGGATTTGCCGCCCGATTTGATAGAACGCGAATCCGAATCAGGATTTGATCTGCCCGATACTTTTTCCGGTGATGACAAAACCGTGCGTAACAAGGTGCCGGTGCTCGCCAAGGTGGAATCACTCCGTATCGATGGTAGCGAGAATTTTCACTGGCTCAGCGTCGAAGAACCGGTCGATAACATTTATCAGCTAGTAAAGGATTTCTGGGCTTCCGAGGGGTATCGCCTCACCGTGGATGAGCCCGTTATCGGGATCATCCAAACCGAGTGGGTTTTAAAGGAAGTCGGCAGCACCGAGCAATCCAGTAGCTGGCTCGAACGTTTGCTCGGCAACGACGACTTATCAGCGGTCCAGGATCAGTTCAAAACCAGGATAGAGCGTGGTCAGCAGGGCAGAAACCGGATCTATATCGCGCATCGTGGCGCCGAATATAATTACGTGCTCGACTCTAGCGCAAGAAGCAGAGCGCTGAATGTTGATTCCAGCAAAGACAGCCAGTGGCGTGTGCGTCAACCCGACCCCGAACTCGAAATCGAGATGCTGTCCAGATTGATGATTTACCTTGGCCTGCAAAAATCGCAGGTAGATCAGCAGCTGGCGAACGCCAGGCTTTTTAAGCCGCGTTCGTTCATGCAACTCGATACCAAGGAGAAATCACCCTATCTGATAATCAAAGACCCCTACCAGATTGCCTGGAACCGGGTTTATCACATTCTCGAGCGCCTGAACTTTGAAATCGTGAGCGCACAGTTCAAAGAAGGTCTGGTTAAGGAAGTCGGCGTATTTGTCGTAAATATCAAGATCGAAGAATCGAAGAAGAAAGCGGGTCTTTTTTCCCTGGGTTCCGCGAGCGAGTCCAGGGAGCGGCAGATAGTGCTGATTTTGTCCGAAGAAAACAATGAACTGACCCGCGTAGAAATTGAGACGGATAAAGGAGAAATAGATACTTCTCTCGAAGGCGCCGAGTTTCTGAGTCTGTTGCATCGGCAAATCAAGTAGCAGATATGAGAATTGCATCACTGGGTAGCGGCAGCCGAGGCAACGCAACCCTGGTACAACATCGCGATACTACCTTATTGGTGGACAACGGCTTTTCGTTAAAACAGTTTACCCAGCGATTGCTGCGGCTTGAACTGGAGCCGCGTAGTATCGATGCGATACTGCTAACCCATGAGCACGGTGACCATAGCGGTGGGGTGCAACGGCTCTGTGCCAGTCACGGAATACCACTGTGGACCGCGGTAGGCACCGCACGTGCTGCCCTGCCTCCTGATTTCGAGTATCACAGCCTGGTCGCTGGTCAAAACATAACGATCGGGGAAATCGAAGTGTTACCGGTTACGGTGCCGCACGATGCCAGCGAACCACTGCAGTTTATTTTTCGCCAGCTCGATAATGGCCGGCGCCTCGGCCTGTTGACCGATACCGGCCATATCACCAGTCATATCGTTGCAGCCTTTAATCGGCTGGATGGCTTATTGCTGGAATTTAACTACGATCCTGACATGCTAGCAAACGGACCCTATCCGGAGATGCTTAAGCAGCGTGTGGGCGGTAATCACGGGCACCTATCCAATCAGCAGTCACTGGATTTACTGCGTCAGATCGATACCGGAAAACTGGTCTGCCTGATTGCTGCGCATATCTCGGAAAAAAATAATGCGCCCGCTATCGTCGATAAGCTGATCCGGCAGCTAGACGATGTCCCGACTCCGGTGCTTGCCAACCAGGAAGCCGGTTTCGACTGGATTACCGTTTAGCCTGCATTTCTCGCGTTATTGTGTTGCGCGATGATGCTTCGAAACTAATCCTTTTCCGGCCTGGTTTCCTTGTCGAACTCGATCAGGGCGTAGGCCGAGTGATTGTGGATGGATTCAAAATTTTCAGACTCGAGCACGTACTGCCGGATGCGATCGTCCTTGTTTAATTCACCGGCGATATCGCGCACCATATCTTCGACGAACTTGGGATTATCGTAGGCACGTTCGGTGACGTACTTTTCATCAGGGCGTTTGAGCAAGCCGTAGAGTTCGCAGGAAGCCTGTTTTTCGACGATATCGATCAACTCCTCGATCCAGATGAAGCCACTGGTTTTTGCATTCAAGGTGACATGCGAGCGTTGATTGTGGGCGCCATAATCCGAAATCGATTTCGAACAGGGGCATAAACTGGTGACGGGAATTTGCACCTTGATGCGCGTGCTGGTCACGCCGCCGTTGATTTCTCCAATTAGCGATACTTCGTAGTCAAGCAGAGATTCCACCCCGGAAACCGGCGCCTTCTTATTGACGAAATAGGGGAAATTCATTTCGATGTAGCCCGACTCCGCTTCCAGCAAATCGGCCATTTCCCGCAACATTTCGTTAAACGAGGTGTAGGAAATTTCCTTTTCGTGATCGTTGAGAATTTTTACGAAGCGCGACATGTGGGTGCCCTTGAACTGGTGCGGCAAGAACACGAACATACTGAAGGTGGCAATTGTATGCTGTTGGCCATCCGAACGGTCTTTTACGATTACCGGGTGTCGAATGTCCTTGATTCCGACCTTGTTAATGGCAAGTTCCCGGGTGTCTGCGGTGCCCTGGACATCTGGAATTGTTAAATCGCCGGCGGCGGCTGGTTCACCATTCATGGCTTGATCCTGTTACAAACCCTGGGCACACCACCACAATGCAGCGAATGTGTGAAAGAGTAGGTTGATAATAACGGCATGTTAATAACCGAGCAAAATAGTCGGGTATTATACTGCGGAGTTGGTGTAAGGCAAATAGTCATGACGGCGATTATCCCATTAACGATGGTGGATAGCGATAGCAGTCCTTATACATGGGGATTGGAAATGTCTGGCACAACGCCAGACTGACGAAATCGACGATTTCGCCGGTAATGCCGAGCCAGCCTCTGTCAGACTGGATTCGAGGGGTGGATACTGCCGTTATTATTATCGCGTTTTAAGCAGGTGAAACGTCTTCTGCCTGCGGACCCTTGGCGCCATCGGTAACCTTCATGGTTACGGTCTGACCCTCCTGAAGAGTCTTGTGTCCTTCAGCCTGTATTGCGCTGTAATGAACGAAAACGTCTTTGCCACCCTCTTGTGAAATAAAGCCATAGCCTTTGGCATCGTTAAACCATTTAACCGTGCCAGTTACTGTTTCAGACATAATTAAACTCTGTAGCTTGATGATATTAGTGTCTGGTTTAACAACCTGACAGGATCGATTGTATGGGATAAAAACAGCGGAAGCCATTTTTTAAACCGGACCGGACCGTGCAAAACCGCCAGAATCGGGTGTCCGGTCTCTAAATTTGCGACGCTAGCTAGGTCCCGGTGAACTCGATAATCGAACTTCTCAGCGTGGCCGGATCGAGCCCGTAGTCCTGCAGAATCTGCTCACGACTACCCTGTGATGGGAAAAAATCATCCAGCCCGAGACGCAAAACCGGGATGTGATTTTGGCTTTGATTGAGAACCTCGAGTACCGCCGAGCCTGCGCCGCCGACGATGCTCGAGTCTTCGAGGGTTATCAGGAAATCATGTCCGGCCGCCATCTCGGTGATCATCGCCGTATCGAGGGGTTTGATAAAACGCATGTTGACCAGGCTTAGATCGAGTTCCTCGGCAATAGGCTGGGCGATTTCAAGTAAACTGCCAAACACCAGCAATGCGGCCCTTTTGCCGCGCCGAACCAGCAGCGCCTTGCCTATCTCCGCACAATCATCGACCTCGACGGTCTCGGTTTGTGCAGTGTTATCCCGCGGATAGCGCACCAGTGCCGGGCCGGGATAGCGGTAAGCGGTATTCAGCAGGGTAAACATGTCGCTCGCATTCGCCGGGGCCATCATGACAATGCCCGGAATGCAGCGGCAGAAGGCGACATCGAAATTTCCGGTATGGGTTGCGCCATCCGCACCGACGATACCGGCGCGGTCAACCGCGAAAGTCACGTCGAGATCCTGCACCGCGACGTCATGCACGAATTGATCGTAACCCCGCTGCAGGAAGGTTGAATAGATGGCGACCACGGGTTTGAGTCCGTCTCGAGCCATGCCTGCCGCCAGGGTGACCGCATGTTGTTCGGCGATGCCGACATCATGGTAGCGCTGCGGAAATTCTTCGGAGAACCTGACCAGCCCCGAACCCTCCCGCATCGCCGGCGTTATCGCATGCAGCTTCGGGTCCTGTTGCCCTTTGGCCACCAGCCAGTCGGAAAATATGTTGGTATAAGACTGCATGCCCGGCTTGCTTGACGATTTGACATCGCCGGTTTCGGGGTCAAAAGGCCCAACGCCATGAAATTTGCAGGCGTCTTCTTCCGCCGGCGGGAACCCTTGACCTTTGCGCGTAACAATATGCAGCATCCTCGGGCCGGACAACTGCTGCAGGTTACGAATCAACGATAGCAAATCGCCGAGATTGTGTCCGTCGATCGGACCGAAGTAGGAAAATCCGAGTTCCTCAAACAAAGTGCCGGGCGTTACCATGCCCTTGACGTGTTCCTCGGCGCGCTTGGCCAGTTCCCATGCGCTGGGAATGCGTTTTAGCACTTTTTTACTGCCCGAGCGCAGGCTGGAGTAAATTTTCCCTGACCAGATGCTCGACAGGTACTTCGACATGGCGCCCACATTGGGCGATATCGACATTTCATTGTCGTTTAAAATGACCAGTAAATCGTTATCGATGGCGCCGCCGTGATTCAGTGCTTCGTAGGCCATGCCCGCGGTCATGCCGCCGTCGCCGATAATGGCCACGACTTTGCGATCGATGCCCTGCGCGGTCGCCGCAATCGCCATGCCCAGGGCGGCGCTGATGGAGGTGCTCGAATGACCCGCGCCAAAGTGATCGTATTCCGATTCGGTGATTTTGGGAAAACCGGAAAGCCCCCCCTGCTGGCGCAGGGTCGCCATCCGATCGCGCCGACCGGTCAGAATTTTATGCGGGTAACACTGGTGGCCGACATCCCAGACCAGGCGGTCGTTGGGAGTATTGAACAGATAATGCAAAGCAATCGTAATCTCGACCGATCCGAGTCCGGAGGCGAGATGGCCGCCGGTGCGCGCCAGGCTCTGCAACAGGAACGCGCGGATCTCCGCCGCCAGTTCGGGCAGCTGATCTTCTTCGAGTTCACGCAAGTCAGCCGGGCTGTCGATCTGCGTCAATATCGGATATGTCTGTTTTACATCATTCAATGAACTGTTATCCAGCATGACGCCTCGCTTAGTTGCTGCGTTCGACGAACCAGGCCGAAATATACCGTAAAATGTCGGCTTCCTCACCAAATATCGATAAAGCCTGCAGCGCGTTCTGATGCAGTTCCCGTGCTTTTTCCCGAGAAGCATCCAGGCCGATTATCGACGGGTAGGTGGGCTTGTTGCGCGCGCTGTCCGCGCCCTGCGTCTTGCCGAGGGTAGCCGTGTCACCGGTTACATCGAGAATGTCATCCTGCACCTGGAATGATAGGCCAATCGATTTGGCGTAGGAGTCAAGAGCCTGATGCTGCTGGTGGCTGAGTTGATCGGTGCTCAGTGCAGCCAGTTGTATGCAGGTACGGATCAGCGCACCGGTCTTGTGTATATGCATAGTTTCAAGCTCGGCAATGTTGAGCGTCTTTCCGACCGCAGCCAGATCGATCGCCTGGCCACCCGCCATGCCGCGTGAGCCGGAGAACAGGGATAACTTTTCGACCATCTGCAGACGCGCTTCCGCGTCCGGGGTCATCTGCGGATCGTGGCTGATAATATAAAATGCCAGCGCCTGCAGAGCGTCTCCGGCGAGTATTGCGGTGGCTTCATCGAACTTACGATGGCAGGTGGGACGCCCGCGTCGCAGGTCGTCGTCATCCATCGCCGGCAAATCGTCGTGGATCAGCGAGTAGGCATGTATGATCTCGACCGCGCTAGCCGCGCCGTCGACCCGATTCAGGTCGACGCCAAGCGCCGACGCCGTGGCATACACCAGAATCGGTCGCACCCGTTTACCCGGTGCCAGAACCGCGTAACGCATCGCCTGGTGCAGGCATATCGGGTTGACATCCGGGGGAGGAAGCCAGCGATCCAGGGCGGCGTCTACTCGTTGCTGGTAATTATCAACCAGAGACTCGAACAGCGGCGCATCAATCTTCATCTGGTTCTTCGAAGGCTACGGTTTGTTGCAGGCCGTTTTTTTCGATCAATTGTTCGACCCGCATCTCGGCGTTGGCCAGGGTATCCTGGCAGGATTTTGCCAGCCGAATACCTTGCTCGAATCGTTCCAGGGATTCTTCCAGCCCGAGTTCGCCGGATTCCATTTGGCCAACGATTTTTTCGAGGTGTTGCATGGATTTTTCAAAATCCTTGAGCTTGTCTTTGCTTTCGGTCATGGTGCTGCTCGTAGTCGATGTCGGGAGATTATAGTGTATCCAGGGTGTCAGCTAAATGACTGACCGGGATCAGATTCAGTTCTCTAAAGGCGCCGCGTTTGGGCTGGTTGGCTTTCGGTATGATGGCATTGACGAAACCGTGCTTGCTCGCTTCGCGCAACCGCTCTTCGCCGTTGGCGACCGGCCTGACCTCGCCGGATAAGCCGACCTCGCCAAACACCAGCGTACGAGGATTCAACGGACGGTCCCGATAGCTCGACAGGATCGCCAGTATAATTGCCAGATCCGCACCGGTTTCGGCAATACGCACGCCGCCGACCGCGTTGATAAAAACATCATGATCGTAGAGCGGGATGCTGCCATGGCGCTGCAAAATCGCAATCAGCATCGCCAGTCGATTCGACTCCAGGCCGACGCTCAGACGGCGCGGATTTCCGCTGTGACATTCGCTGACCAGCGCCTGGATTTCCACCAGGAAGGGGCGAGTGCCTTCGCGCGATACCATTACGATACTGCCCGATACGGGTTTATCATGTTGCGCCAGAAAAATTGCCGAGGGATTGCTGACCGGCTTGAGGCCGTCATCCGTCATGGCAAATATGCCGAGCTCGTTTACCGCGCCGAAGCGATTTTTGACCGCGCGGATGACGCGGAAGCGAGTCGCGGTATCGCCTTCGAAATAAAGCACCGTGTCGACCATGTGCTCGAGCACGCGTGGCCCGGCCAGCTGGCCCTCCTTGGTAACATGCCCGACCAGGAAAATCGTTACATTCGATTGCTTGGCGAACTTCACCAGCATGGCTGTACTTTCCCTGATCTGGCTTACCGAGCCGGCCGCGGACTGCAGGCTATTGCTGTAAATCGTCTGGATTGAGTCGATCACCATCACCGCGGGTTTGCTGAGGCCGGCCTGGGCTATTATTTCTTCGACGCAGGTTGAGCTTAACAGCTGTAAATCGGCACCCGGCAGATTCAACCGGTGCGCACGCAGACTTACCTGTTGCGGTGATTCTTCGCCAGTAACGTACAGAGCGTTGCGTTGCTGGCTGATGCCGCTCAGGCACTGCAGCAGGATGGTCGACTTGCCAATGCCGGGGTCGCCACCGAGCAATATCACCGAACCCTCGACCAGGCCGCCGCCCAGCACCCGGTCGAGTTCGTCGATCTGGCTGCTGAAGCGCGGGCTGTCGCTGGTTGGCACCTGGTCCAGGGTGATTACCTCGGCGCGCTTCCCCGGACCGTGCCAGTTGGTCCTGGCGCCCGGTCCGGCCGGCAGCGAGGGTATTTCCTCGATGCTGTTCCAGCTCTTGCAGTCAGGGCACTGGCCGGACCATTTCGGCAACGCGACGGCACACTCGCGGCATTGAAACTGGGACAGGTTCTTAGCCATCAGTTAACGGCGGCTCGGACTGCGGCCCGGTAATGTCGCGGTTTTTCGGCAGCGCCAGGCGCGCGGTTTTCACCATGTTGCTCTTGACCTGCATGATTTCGATCGGGTAGCCGCTGATTTTGACGCTGGTCCCGGCCTCCGGGATGAATTCCATGTGTTCGAGTATAAGCCCGTTCAGCGTGCGCGGTCCCTTGCTGGGGAGCTGGATATCGAGGTTGCGATTGATCTCGCGAATATGGGTGGAGCCGTCGATCAGAAAACTGCCGTCGGAATCCTGGTAAAAATCCTGGTGCAGGGCGCTGGGATCGGTGGTAAATTCGCCGACGATTTCCTCCAGGATGTCCTCGATTGCGACCAGGCCCTGGATGTCACCGTACTCGTCGACGACAAAGCCGATGCGACGTTTGTTCTTGCGGAAGTTGATTAGCTGCGTCGTCAACGGTGTGCCTTCGGGAATGAAATAGCCCTCGCGCGACAGTTCGACCAGGCTTTCTGGCGTGAAATCATCCTGCAGCAGCAGCGGCAGGATTTTCCGCATCACGGCGACGCCGATCAAGTTGTCGATATTGCCCGAGAAAATCGGGATCCGGGTATAGGACATGTTGGTAATCACTTGCAGCGTTTCGTGCCAGTCATCTTCGAGATCGATACCGATGATTTCGTTGCGCGGCACCATGATGTCATTCACGCTTACCTTTTCCAGGTCGATAATACTAAGCAACATGTCACGATGAGCATCGGGAATCAGTCCGCTGGTTTCGCTCACCGCGACGCGTAATTCTGCCGAATTCAGCGCATCGTTATCGGTATCCTTGGCCGATAGCAAAGAAAGTTTCAGCACCAGCTTGGCCAGCCAGTCGATTACCAGCACCAGCGGCATCAGGATTTTTAACAACGGCCGGTAGATATAGGCTGCCGGCAGCGCAATCTTTTCCGGGTTGGTCGCCGCCATCGTCTTTGGCGTGACCTCGGCAAACAGTAGCAATACCAGGGTTAACAGGCCGGCGGCGATCGCGATACCGGCCTCCCCGTATAGACGGTAGCCGATGTAGGTTGCCAGCTGGGTCATCAACACGTTAATGAAGTTGTTGCCCAGCAGTATCAGGGTAATCAGCTTGTCGGGTCGCTTCAGCAGCTCTACGGCCCGGATCGCACCGCCGTGATTTTTATCGGCCAGGTGCCGCAGGCGATAGCGGTTGAGACTCATTAGCCCGGTTTCCGAGCCAGAGAAAAAGGCCGACAGCAGGATTAACGCGAAGAATGCGGTAAATAGCCAATATAACGGGATTTCGTTCAACTTGGATGCAGTGCCTTATTTAAGAAAAAATTCCAGCACCAGTTTACTGCCAAAAAAAGCGAGCATCAGGAAAGCAAACGCGGACAGGGTCCAGCGAATCGCGGTCTTGCCGCGCCAGCCGAACTTGAGCCGGCCAAACAGCAGGACCCCGAGTATGACCCAGCCAATAATCGACAATACCGTCTTGTGCACCAGGTGTTGAGCAAAGATATCTTCCAGGTAAAAGAAGCCGGTCAATAGCGACGCGCTGAGACAGAGGAAACCGAAGCCGAGGAACTGAAACAAAAGGGTTTCCATGTCGTGCAGCGGCGGCAGGAAGCGGATGAACCCGCCCGGGTGATGCTGCCTGATAGAACGATCCTGGTAGGCTAGCAAACCCGCCTGGAATGCACCCAGGGTAATCAGGCTGTAGGCGATTACCGATACCATGATATGCCCCTGGATCGCGGTGTTGCTGGTGGTGATTAAATGATCCGAAAAATGCAGGCTGGCGAGAATGCTGGCTAGACCGCTGACCGGAAACACGACGATGCCGAGGCTTTCGATGCGTCGATAAATGCAGCTGAGCAGTATCTGAATCGAGATTAACCATGCAATCAGTGCAAAGGCGGCGAAAAATCCAAGATTGAGCCCCTGCGGCTGGATAATCAGAATGTTCAGCGCGGCTGCCTGCAACAGCATTCCGGCAACGGCCGGGGAGAGTGCAACCCAGCGCTGGTGTTGCGCGGTATCCAGCTGTTTGTAAATCAGAAACGCGGACAGGCAGTAGCAAAGGGTTGCGAGCGCGCTAGCGATGGTGGGGAACATGGTTTTCGGTCAATGGCTTGAGGTTGAAAGTGTAACTGAAAATCGGGCCTGTCGCACTAGCCCGTAAAAATTATGCAGGGAGTGAAATTCGGGATTGGCAGCCAGCTTTTTCCTGACAAAATTGGCGGGCGCGATTTTGCATGCGCTTCGGCGCGGCCTCGCAGGGGCAGGGCGCGGAAACCCGTCGGGCATTTCGTTCAGGTACGAACGATGTTGCGCAAGCCAAGGCAAAATATCTTTGTCCATCTGTTTATCAGCGAGGATTCGTATTCTGAATGCCGCCTTTATGCAATATGCGTACCGGCTCTAACCGCGCCATGCTGCAATATCCGGGTGTACTTACGGCTTTCTGGTTGCTCGATCGATGGACTCGCAATTTGTGAACCAGCTCGGATTTATGGTCTGGTGGCTATACTATAGTTGGTTACAAAGAAATCCCTTAACATTAGTATTTCCGGTTCTGGGCAGATATTTGCACCAAACATTTCAGCGTTTGCTATAAAATTGGTCAGGTATTGGATGCATCCCGGATATTTGTACAGGACAACAAGAAAACTGTATGCAAATTAAAATACTCGGATGGGCCGGTGGTATAGGTGCGAACCTGCGAACCACTTCCTTTCTGGTCGATGATGATTTGTTGATAGATGCAGGCACCGGTCTGGGCGATCTGCCGCTCAATCACATGACCGGCATCCGTCATATATTTCTGACACATTCCCATATGGACCATGTCGTCGGTCTGCCGCTATTGGCCGACAGCATGTTTGGAGTGCATGACGAACCGATCGTCGTGTATGCCCAGGAAAAAACCATCAAAGCGCTCAAGGCGCATATTTTCAACTGGGTTATATGGCCTGATTTTTCTGAGCTGCCGACCAGGGAAAACCCGTCGATCCAGTTTGAAATCATGAATCCGGGCGACAAGGTGTCGATCCGGTCGCGCGAGATTGAAATGATTCAGGTCAATCACACCGTGCCCGGGGTGGGTTACTGCCTGTCGTCACGCCGCGCCAACGTCGCCTTCAGTGGCGACACCACGACCAACGACAATTTATGGGATGTGCTCAACCGTTACGAGACTATCGACCTGCTGTTCGTCGAGTCGGCGTTTTCGAACAACGATCTCGAGATCAGCAAGATATCCAAACACTATTGCCCGAAGCTGCTGGGCGAAGACATTATGAAAATGAAACATCGCCCCGACGTCTGGTTGACGCACTTCAAACCGGGTGACGAAGAGCTGATTTACCAGGAGTGCGTCGATGCCATGCCCGAATTCCACGTGCACCAGATTAAGGGTGGCGAAGTATTCAAATTTTGACGTTTTTTCTGTTTAACGCACTGTTATAATCGCGCACTATCTAGGTGGCGAGACCTTTCCATGTTTGAAAACCTGACCGATCGACTATCCAATACGCTGAAAAACCTGCGCGGCCAGGGGCGTCTCAGCGAGGCCAATATCTCCGACAGCCTGCGTGAAGTGCGGATGGCGCTGCTCGAAGCCGATGTCGCGTTACCGGTCGTCAAGGAATTTATCGAAGCCGTGCGCGAAAAAGCGCTTGACCAGGAGGTCATCGGTAGCCTGTCACCCGGCCAGGCGTTGATCAAGGTGGTCAACGATGAACTGGTGGCGATCATGGGTGAATCTCAGGCCACGATTGACCTGAACCACCAGCCCCCCGTGGTCGTGCTGATGGCGGGTTTGCAGGGTGCGGGTAAAACCACGACGGTAGCGAAGTTGGCGCGCCGTTTGCGCGAAACCGAGAAAAAGTCGGTCATGGTCGCCAGTGCCGACATATACCGTCCGGCCGCAATCGACCAGTTACAGACCCTGGCGCAGGAAGTCGGTGCCGATTTCCACCCCAGTAACAAAGACCAGAATCCAGTGGCGATTGCCCGCGATGCGGTCGCGGCCGCGAAGAAATCGAGCGCCGATGTGCTGATTATCGATACCGCGGGGCGGCTCGCCATCGATCAGCAAATGATGGATGAGATTCGCGCCATCCATGACGCGGTGAAGCCAACAGAAACGCTGTTCGTGGTCGACAGCATGACCGGCCAGGATGCCGCCAACACCGCCAAGGCTTTCAATGACGCGTTGCCGCTCTCCGGCGTTGTCCTGACCAAGGTCGATGGCGATGCGCGCGGCGGTGCGGCGCTCTCGGTACGGCATATTACGGGTAAGCCGATCAAATTCATCGGCGCCGGGGAAAAGACCGACGCACTGGAAGCCTTTCATCCCGATCGGATCGCGTCGCGCATCCTCGGTATGGGCGACATCCTGTCGTTGGTGGAGCAGGCCCAGGAAAAGGTCGATCACGACAAGGCGGAAAAACTGGCGCGCAAGGTCAGGAAAGGCAGGGGATTCGATCTCGAGGACTTGCGCGATCAGTTTACCCAGATGGATAAGATGGGCGGGCTGGGCAACCTGGTCGATAAGTTACCGGGAATGGGCGCCGGCGTAGCGCAGGCGATGCAGAACCCGGCGCATACCAGCCAGATGAAACGCATGGTCGCTATCATCGACTCGATGACCCCGCTGGAGCGACGCAAACCCGAACTGATCAACGGCTCGCGCAAACGCCGCGTCGCGTCAGGCTCCGGCACCCAGATCCAGGACGTCAACCGGCTGCTCAAGCAGCACAAGCAAATGCAGCGCATGATGAAGAAAATGGGCAGCAAGGGCGGTATGGCCAATATGATGCGGGGCCTGAAGGGCAGAATGCCCCCCGGAATGGGCTTTTGAAGCGGCGCTTTTTTGACAATAGCGGCGTTGGCAACGTGCTCGGACGATCACGTATTACTCATACGCTCACGTCCTGCGTGCATTGCCGCCTTGCTCTTGTCAAAAAATCACGACTTTAAGAGCCCATTTACTCAAATAGTTACCCAGTTTCAGGAACTCGGGGAATTCGGGGGAATCCGGCAACTTGCTTTGGCTATCCCTGAGAACAAAATAACCCGAAAAAACAGGCTGTTCAGGCTTCACAGGCGGGTTTATTTAGGTACAATACGCGGTCTTCTGATCCCAGGGTCAGCGGTAGACTGCTGCCTGCCGGTATATTGGTGAAATCCGGGGCGAAGTTTAGCCGTTTATATTTTTGGAGTTTTTGTATGGTTTCTATTCGATTGGCACGCGGCGGTTCGAAAAAACGCCCGTTTTATCACGTCGTGGTAAGCGACAGCCGTAGCCCGAGAGATGGCCGCTATATCGAACGCGTCGGTTTCTTCAATCCCCAGGCCCGTGGCCAGGAAGAGGAATTGCGCCTCGATGATGCCCGCATCGATTACTGGATGTCGCAAGGCGCAAAACCCAGCGAGCGCGTAGCCAACCTGATCAAGGGAGTGCGCAAGGCTGCGGCTTGAGGCAAATGAGCCGGCACGATGATGATTTGATCTGTGTTGGACATGTGCTTGGCGCGCAGGGTTTAAAAGGCTGGATTCGGGTATTTTCCAAAACCAGCCCGCGCGAGAACATAGTGAGTTACAGCCCCTGGGTGATAGCGCAGGGAGACGAGCTCAAAGAAATGAAGGTGAAGGGCCGACTGCAGGGCAAGAATGTTGTTGCCAAGCTGCAGGGGATCGATGACCGCGGCCAGGCCGAAGCGCTTATCGGTAGCCAGCTGTTTATAAATTCGCGGCTGTTGCCCGGGCTCGAAGCCGGGGAGTACTACTGGTCCGACTTGATCGGGCTGGCGGTGGAAACGCTGCAGGCCGAGCCCCTCGGGGTAGTGACAGGAATGCTGGAGACCGGGGCGGACGATGTCATGGTGTTG